>NZ_RAZF01000023.1 GCF_003612555.1 Acutalibacter sp. 1XD8-33 | reverse complement strand
AGGCTTGGTTTGGTATACACTTTTTCATTTTCTAAAAAATTTTCTATTTCCTCTATCTTGGGGCTTGACTTTTGTTTGCAGGACTCCATAATCGCCTGTATTTCTTCCACGGACAGTCTGCTCATCGCAATAATTCCTCCCTCCTGCGGTCTGTTTTAATTGGCTGTTTCTGCCGATTTAACCGCTGATTTTCAATCGTGTCATGGATTTGGTCTAGGCAGTTGTCGATATGGGCAGAGCGTTTTTCAATCCCGTCTGCATATTTCAGACGTTTCCTAAGCTCCGTCACGCCCTGCTTTTCTTCCCGAATTCTTTCTTTTTCGGCTGGTGTGGTACGGCGTACCTTGTTCCGCAAATGCTGTCGGTAGTCAATCAGTTTATTCATTTCACTCTGGTTTTGCTCCCTGTCGGCGTGTAAGTCGGAGAGTGTAGAGATATTATGCTTTGACATATACCGTACCTGTGCGGTAATCTCGTCCAGTTTCCGAAGCTCCTCTTTCATCAGCGGGCTTGTCGGCTTGTAGTCCGTGCCTTTGGGGAATATCCCTAACTGGTAGCACCAGTAGTAATATAACGCTAAGATTCCCGTGGTTTTCTGATGCGGCTTCCATGCGTTTTTATACTGCTCTGGCATATGGGGAGAGTAGGAAATCCTCGCTTTGTAGTTCCCAAGTTTGTACGCTCCCCTCAAACATGACTGTATAAAATCGGGAGTCAACCGCTCGTCAAGCGTGTCTAACCTTGTGAAATGCTTGTACTGCGGCAGCTTCATTTTCCAATGGCTGCCCGAAAAATCAATTTCATATCCCTTGTCGGCAAGGTATTTCATCATGTGCTGTAAATCCCTGCTCCCGTTGATTGCCTCCCTTAAATCCTCCCGATAGACGTTGTATCTTGTCGGCTTTCCGTTCTTTTCATCCAGATACAGCGGTCTTGCAGGGGCTTTCTTGGGATTTTCAATCACCGATAATCCGTACTCTCGGCATAAGCGGTCGGACACTTCCCGCAACTTTTTCTGCTCCGATTTTGAGTAATTGTATTTGCTCCCATCCAGATAAGAAACGGAGTTAAAGCAGAAATGGTTGTGGAGATGTCCTTTGTCAAGGTGGATGGCAACGATTATCTGGTACTTGTCGCCCCACATTTCCCTTGCCAATTTTAAGCCGATTTCATGGCACTGTTCGGGTGTTACTTCGTCTGGCTTGAAGCTCTGGTAGCCGTGCCATGCGATATATCCGCCTGTCTTTTGGTACTGTTTCTTCGTCAAAATCATCTGCTGCAAGGCGGTTTCTTTCAGACAGTTGATTGCGGAAACATACTCGCCCTCGTTTGTTTTTAACGGATTCTTCACATAGGAGAACACGTCAAAAAAGTCCTGCATATCTTCATTCGGCACTGTCCTTTCTGGATTTTCCACATAATCAATGAGGTCTTTCAACCGCCCTTTGATATGCCATAAGCTCGTTGTCGCCATATCAGACCGCCCCCTGTTCCGTCAATTCTTCTACGCTAAATCGTTGTGGGAGAGTTGTTTTTTGTTGCAGTTCTAAGATAAAATCCTCAATCTCCTTACAGATTTCGGCGGCGGTTGGATAGTATGGAACGCACTTTTTGAAAGCATCATGCACTTCATAGAGCTTGTTTATCAGCTCCCAAAACTCGGTTTTAGGCTTGGGCTGTGGGGCGTTTCCCTTGCATAACTGACGCATAAATTCTGCTGCGGACAGACCGCAAGCTGCGGCGCACTGCTTTAATTTTTCATGTTCTTCCTCATTCAATCGGACGGTAATCGGGACATTCCGCACTTCCTTTTCTGATTTTTCTCTGCTCATTTTCCTTAATCCTCCAGTCTTAAATTCCTTTCTTCGGGGTATTCAGGGGCTGTCCCCTGAGTTAGTCCATGCCCGCAAGCAGCATGGATTGGGATTGTGGCTGACACAATCCGATGCTCGCTATCTCTGTGGACGCGTCGCTATCTCTGTGGACGCGTCGTCACAAGTTCCGTATCGCTCATTTCCGTGCAAGCACGGAAAATCACTCACTTCACTGCTCCTCCTTCTCCCAAAAAGTCTAGCGACTTTTCGGGAACCCTATTTCCTGTGCAGCGGCATTCTTAACGCCTGTCTGACCCGCCGAAAAGAAAATCCTGTGTCCTTTCCACCTCCGTTCTGGATTCGGTTTTTCTTGACTTTTGGATAAATGAAAAAGCCGCTACACTGCACCACGAATGACAGGAGTTTTTTCTCCTGCTCGGATTCGCAATGCTATGTAACGGCTTTGGGATTCAAAATCTTGCTGCCACACGCCAGCCGAAAAGGGCAGCATACGTTCGGCGGCAGTCAGCCTTGTCCATTGGCTGACATTTCATTCTTCCATCTATGTGCTATTTCATTTTCAATCTTCAAGATTATTTCCTGCGTTTCTTAAATTTCTCCCTTGCATACTCGTAGGCTTCTTGGATATATGGTTTCAATTCCTCGAATGTCTGTTCAGAGGGGTTCAATGCACATATCCACGCCATCCATGCGTAAACAGGATGGGGGAGTATCTCATTCAATACGGTAAAGTCATAATCCATATCTACAACACCGCCCGCCGGCGGACGTTTTGGGACTGCCCCAAACAATTCCGCAAAAGTGCTTTTCCGTATTCCCAGATTCACACGGTAGACATTCTCTCTGTTTAAATCAGAACCTTTGTCATTATCACCGTTCTTTTCCTTAACCGTCAATATATAAACGCCACGCTTCAGCACATGGTCTGGGTTATAGAAAATCCCTTTTTCGCCCCAACTCTCAACTAAGACTGTCCCCTCAAGATTTTGAAGGCAGTAATTCAATATTTTATCTGGTGTCATTCTGACATCTCCATTTCTGACTTACTTCTAATTCTCCTATGAGTATTTCAGAATATCATAGCGACTATATTTGTGTCAAGATTTTAGGTAAACTTTTTAGTATTCCCTGTGGACAGGATTTTTATTCATTTAATTTTAAATTGGATGGGAGAATTTTATCTTCCATCCAATAGCCCGCTGAAAAACCGCCTATATTAGATGCTTATAAAATCTTCCGCAGCTTTTTCCGCAGATGGTCTAACCGTGCATAGATAGCCCCTGTTGTCAATCCAACAAGCGGGGCAATTTCCTTTGTGGAATAGCCCTGCATTTTCAGCAGGATAATTTGCAAGATACGCCTGTCCACCGTAAGCAATGCCTGATACAAAGTTTCGTCCTCAATCTCGTCTAGTAAATCAGAAACAGTCTTTACCTCGGTATCCCGCTCCCTGTCTGCCATCTCCTCAAGGTATTCGCCGAAATTGCTTGTCCAATGGTAAAACCGCCTGTTGGAATTGAAGTCTGCCCTGTCGTCTGTGCGGATTTGCGGGGTGGTGGTTTCGTCAACTCCATGCTCCCGAAATATTTTTTCCTCGGCTTCTTTCCAGATAAGCCATTTCCTATTCTCCCGTCCGTTGTTGTATGCCATTCTTTTTTCCTCCAATCTGAAATTTTGAAAATGTTAAAATTCAGATTGGAAAGGCGGCGAACGACAGCCAACAGCAGAAACAGCTCTGCGGCATAATCTGATAAAAAACGACAAAAGAAAAACCGCAAAGGCTGTCACCACATAAGGAGATAATTTGAAAACATTATTGGAACACAACTTATGGGGAATAGCAAAGGCAAAGCCAGCGTAAGAAGCGTTTCTGCTTCTTATGCTGGCTTTCTTTATACCAAAAATAAAATCGCACATTCGCAAAGTGGAAAATCCTTTGCTACACTTTAGGCGAAGGATGTAGGACAGATTTTGCGGACATTTAAAATAAAAAAAGAATGTGGAGGTAACAGACAATGGCAAAGACGATTTTTGAGGAACTGGATGGCAAATACGAACGGCAAGGAGATTATCTAATACCGTGTATAACTTTACCCACCGAAGAAGAACAGCCGATAGGCACATGGGGACAGCGGCATCTGGACTATCTGAAGCAGTACCGCAAAGTTACATACACCAATCTTCTTACAAGCGGCAGACTGAATACTTACCTTGCCGATATTGACAGGCAGGCGCAGGAACGCTTTGAACGGCTCATAGAGGGAATGAAACAGGCACAGGGCATAACGGAACGCCTAAAAGAAGAAAACGCCTTAGAATGGACAGGGCGGCTGGGTAACATAAGGGCTTGTGCAAGGGAGATTGTGGAGGAAGAAATCTTATACACATAACGGAGTAGCGACAGGGTGTAAAGCTCTGTCGTTTTTCTTTTTTGGGGGATAAAAATTTGCGTTTTATGAATTGATATGTTTGTTCAAACGGCTATGGTAGATACCGTGCAATTTGAGGAGAACAGAAATGTTTGAGTATATGACGGCACAGGACGCAGCGGAGCTTTGGGGAATATCGGTAAGGCGGGCACAAAGGCTCTGTAAGGAAAATCGGATTGAGGGCATATTGAATATCAATCGGGCATGGCTCATACCAAAAGGAGCTGTTAAACTTGCCGATGCCCGAAAAAGATAACCCGATAAAGCAAAATTAGCTTCTCCCATTTACCTTATACTGATATGGCAGACGTTAATCAGGATTTTAAAAAGATTCCTTATCTTTATGAAATCTTCAAAAACATCAGCTATTCTTTTTCCATAATCAAAAGAAAGGACAGTACAGACTATGGAAATGATTTTGAAAACAACAAACCTCTGCAAATCTTTCAACGGACAGACGGCGGTAAACAACATATCGCTGAACATTGAAAGAAACTCCGTCTATGGATTATTGGGACCGAACGGTGCCGGGAAATCTACGACGCTCAAAATGATTACGGGCATTTTGAAACCGACCTCTGGGAATATCGAATTTGACGGTCACGCATGGAAACGCAGCGACTTAAACCATATCGGAGCGTTGATTGAAATGCCGCCGCTTTATGAAAATTTAACTGCCTATGAAAATCTAAAAGTAAGGACTACTATTTTAGGACTGACAGATAAGCGGATTGACGAAGCGCTGCAAATCGTCCGGCTGACGGAAACAGGCAGGAAACGAGCCGGACAGTTTTCTCTTGGTATGAAACAGCGTCTTGGAATTGCGGTTGCATTACTGAACAACCCGAAACTGCTCATACTTGATGAACCAACCAACGGGCTTGACCCGATTGGGATTGAAGAACTTAGAGAGCTTATCCGTTCTTTTCCGGCGAAAGGTATTACGGTTATCCTGTCCAGCCACATTCTTTCAGAAGTGCAGCAGATAGCCGACCATATCGGCATTATCGCGGGTGGCGTTCTTGGATATGAGGGAAAATTGAACACAAACGAAAATTTGGAACAGCTTTTTATGGACGTTGCAAAAAACAATCACAGGGAGGGTTAAGGCATGGACTATCTGAAATCAGAACATTTGAAATTCAAGAGGACAATATCGAACAAACTGATTTTCATTGTTCCGCTAATCACAGCTATTTTTGCGTGGCTTATGGGTGGATTTATGGGATATCAGTACATGACGCTTTACTGGTGGTATGCGTTCCTGCTTCCGGGAGCAATCGCAATTTTGTGTTCTTTGTCACACAGAAAAGAAGAAAACGCCGGGAAATACTATTCGGTATTTTCTATGCCTGTAAACCTTTCAAGATTTGAATTTGCCAAGGGCATTATCTTAGTCGAAAAACTGCTTGTTTCAGCGATATTTTTAGCATTGCTTATTTCTATCAGTAATATCATTGCTCCGGCAACGGCAGTATATTCTCTTTTACACAGCATTGTAGGAAGTATCGGGATTGTCCTTGCGTCTGTCTGGCAAATCCCTTTGTGCCTGTACTTAGCACGCAAAACGGGAATGTTTGTGCCGATTGTGTTAAATACAATACTTGGAATTGTTCTATCTACTGCTACTGCATTAGGAAATACAATAGCATGGTGGTTTGTACCGTATTGTTGGGCGGCAAAACTGGCAGAGCCGCTTATGGGAATTGAAATAAACGGGACTTATGCGGGGAATTGTGGATTTTCTATATCCATTATAATTTCCATTGCGTTGTCAATACTCTTGTTCCTTATTTTGTCCTATGCCGACGCAAAGGATTTTTCCAAAGGGAGGTAGACGGAAATGGGTTTTATTTATGCGGTTCGTTCTGAACAGGTAAAAACAAAGCATACACCGTTTTGGGCTATCCATTTTTGTATACCTGCTATTGGGGCATTGTTATTTCTTGCTTACTATTCCCAGTATGGCAGCACAGCAGATAGTAAAAAGCTCAGAATGATATTGGAAATTACGACAACGTTTTTCCCATTGTTGATAAGCGTTATTGTCGGCCTTAATGTTGCACTGGAAGAAAAGGCTTCACACTTCCAAACGCTGCTTGCTGTACCGAACCGACACAAAAATATGCTTGCAAAATTAACTTATCTTTATGGTTCGGGGGTATTTGCATTGTTCTTTCTGTTCCTGTTATTTGTGATTGGCATACATCTTTTGGGAATGGCTGATACAGTACCGCTCAGAATGCTGATTGGAGCCGCCGTCGGGATGGCATTTTGTAATTTGATAATATACATCCTGCACCTGTTCCTCAGCTTCAAATTTGGATTAGGGTTATCCCTGTTTTGGGGCGTATTTGAAAGTCTGCAATGTATCTTATATAGCAATATAGAACTAAAAGGCATAGCAAGGTATATTCCCTTTTCATGGTCTATGAATTGGGTAAAGGATATTTTGAGCCGACAAATTTTCAACTATGGAGCGGAAAAAATATGGATTGCAGCATTAACGACAGGCGGCTTGCTGTTGACCTTATTATGGTTTTCTCATTGGGAAGGACGGAAAAATTATGAATAAAAATAGAAAAATGGTTATCGTCTTGCTATTTGCTTTTGTTGTATGCTTTTCTCTTGCGGGCTGTTCTTTACAGGAAAAAATCAAGGAATATTCCAGTGATAAAGAGCAATGCTATCTGGACGCAGAGAATGTGACGCAATTCTCCTTTAAGGGAAACGACTATACGATTTTGGAGGACACCGTTTCTAATGGCGGGCTTGGGGAATGGACTGGATATATCCGGCAGCTTGCAGCGGTAGACGAAACAGGAAAAGTATTGCTTCAGGAAAACATAGAAGCCGCTACCTTTCGGACGTTGGCAGATTTAGCGGATAAAGCCCCGGAAGCTGCTTATATTATCCCATTCTTGAATGTGT
This sequence comes from Acutalibacter sp. 1XD8-33, assembly GCF_003612555.1. Lineage (GTDB taxonomy): Bacteria > Bacillota > Clostridia > Oscillospirales > Acutalibacteraceae > Acutalibacter. Next base: position 37,192 of record NZ_RAZF01000023.1, on the reverse strand, counting down.
ACGCAGCCCCTAACGCTGACGATTATCTGATTGTAGATGTAAACGGAGGGTATCACAAAGCTGTTAGAAAAGAAAATATCAAAGACACAGATACGGTCTTTGACTTCAAGGACACAGAGCAGTCTATGAGTGGAAAGTTTGAAATCAATCCCGAAAATGCAACGCAGCTCCTTTGTGACGGGATTATTTATCAAGTAACCTCTGATACCGTATCAAATGATGAATTGGGAAGCTGGATTGATATTATTGCGGAAAGCGTTACATTCGATACGGAAACGAAACGCCCTTTGTCCAAAGAAGATTTGAACAAGATTGACTGGGACGGAAAAAACGCCGGACAGGGGCGGGAACAATGGTTTTACGCAGATGTTTACGAGATTTACGATACGGATAAGACAGAAGCGGTTGCGGTAAAAATAAATAACCGCTACTATATTGCAGAGCAGAAATGACCGCTTTTCTGCCCTTGCGGATTATGCTATAATACGAAAAGAGCAACGAAAGGAGGCGACACTATGGCAGCAATCCTTATGGTTGATGATGAACGGCCTATTTTAGAGCTTGTGAAAAATGGGCTGCAAAAAGACGGACATTTCATTACTGCCTATACGTCTGCCGCACAGGTTCCGCTTGATAAGCTGAACAGATACGATTTGATTATACTGGATATTATGATGCCGGATATGGACGGATTTTCTTATTGCAATAAAATCCGTTCATTGGTGGACTGCCCTATTCTCTTTTTGACAGCTAAGACAATGGAAAATGATATTACATTCGGGCTTGGCTTGGGGGCAGACGACTATCTGACAAAACCATTCCGCATTGCGGAGCTGCGGGCAAGGGTAAATGCCCACTTACGCCGGGAACACAGGGAACGGCATGCCGCCCTTACCTTTGAACGGATAAAAATTGATTTGTCCGCAAAGGAGCTGCGGGTAGATGATACACCCATTCCCCTAACAAAAAGCGAATATCTGATTTGTGAATACCTTGCAAGAAATAAAGGACAGGTATTTTCAAAAGAACAGATTTATGAAGCAGTTTTGGGCTTGGAGGGCGACAGCGATAATTCTACCATTTCCACCCATATCAAAAATATCCGGGCGAAATTAAGCAAATTGGATATTCAGCCGATAGCGACAGTTTGGGGGATAGGGTACAAATGGGAATAAAAAAGCCAACATCATTGAAAGCGTCTTTTTGGAAATTTTTATGTATGCTGCTGATTGGGCTAATGGTTTCGGTAGCTATTCCATTTAGCCTTATCCTTGCCGGAACCAGAATGGGCTTTATTACTTATGCGGATTATTCAGAACGCAGCGCAAAAAATCTTGTTCCAATTATTGCTGCAACGCCGGATTTAACAGATGTACAGCTTCCTATGGGGTGCAAATACCTCATACTGGATAAGAATTATCAAATGCGGGAAACGTCTTTAGAGGGCGAAGATTTAGACAGGGCTATGGAGTATGCCCTGTCTGGAAAGATAAACGAAAACCTCAACAAGCAGTATCTGTTTGTTACCCGTGAAAATGAATATGTGGTGCTTCAATATTACATTGGCTCACAGTTTATAAATGAATGGTTCTATAATCATTTTCCCTCACCGGAAATTCTGCTATATATCCTCATGGGGATAAACTGTATCGCGGTCTGCGTGATATTAACAGCGAAATTTGCAAAAAATATGAGGGCGCAGCTCTCCCCACTTTTTGAAGCAACAGAAAAAGTGGCAGAACAAAATCTTGATTTTGAGGTGGGACACTCAAAAATCAAAGAATTTGAAGATGTGTTATGTTCTTTCTCTGATATGAAAAATAATTTGAAATCATCTTTAGAGAAACAATGGAGTGCGGAACAATTACAAAAAGAGCAGATAGCGGCGCTTGCCCACGATTTGAAAACGCCTTTAACTGTCATTCAAGGAAATATCGACTTGATAAGCGAAACAGAGCTTGACGACGAACAGCGGTTATATGCGGGGTATATTATAGAAAGTTCCGGGCAGATGGGCGTTTATATCAGGACGCTGATTGATATATCCCGGACAGTAGCCGGGTATCATCTCAATTTGGAAGAATTTGATATAGCTGATTATATGCAACAGATTGAAGCGCAGGCAAATTCATTATGCCTTACAAAAGAAATTTGTTTACACATGGAAACAGGGGAAAATTTAGGAACTTTCAAAGCGGATAAATTACTACTGGAACGGGCAATTATGAATGTGATAGGCAATGCGATAGATTACTCTCCACCAAAAGGGACAATCTATGTAGAAGTGCAAAAGCCAGACGATTTTCTACAAATCGCCATAATAGATGAGGGAACTGGTTTTACAAATGAGGATTTGCATCATGCAAGGGAGCAGTTTTTTATGGGCGACATCAGCCGAAGCTCTAATATGCACTTTGGCATGGGGCTTTATATCACAAGCAGCATTGTAAAGCAACACAAGGGGGAACTTGCTCTTAAAAATTCCGATAAAACAGGCGGTGCAGAGGTTATAATAAAAATTCCATATTAGGATTTAATGGGCGATAGGAAACATCGCTCATTATTTTTGCAAATCTTTATGAAATCTTCAAAAATATTTCGTAGTATTTTAAAAGTGAACGATTGAACTTAAAGTCCACCATATAAAAAACGGCATGTTGTTGATTTTTCTGATTTGGCATAAGGGTGTAAAACTTACGATGAGATCATCGGTAAAATGACGAACACCTCAGAGGTTAAATTGAATTATATTGGCATCGCAATTTGCGGCAATAAAAAGCAGATTAACAAGTTGACAGGAAATATGCCTTTGTTAAGATAGGAGGAGAAATGGTTTATGAGAACTGAATGGGTACATTGTCCTGTTTGCGGAGCTAAAACCCGTGATAGGATTGGAGAGGATACTATTTTGAAGAACTACCCTCTCTATTGTCCGAAGTGTAAACAAGAAACATTGATAGAAGCAAAAAAATTCCAAGTAACCGTCATCAGAAAGGAAAACACATAATACGCAGAGCCAATAAACGAGTTGAATGAATCGTTCGTTGGCTCTTTCTTATGCCTAAACTATATAGTATTCCCACCTTCTGAAAAAATTATTCAAAAACTTTTTGGAAAGTATTGACAAACACTTATTTCATTCAGTACAATAAAATACTCTTTTATGAGAACCACAACCAATTACATATCCTCACAGAATTTGGGAGTACGGCTTTACGCCGTACACGCCTGCGGTATGCGAAAAAGAAATACCGCCGTTGCCATTGCCGCCTTGAACTGTCGGCGGAGGTCAAGCGTAACAGACAGTTTCGACTTTGAATTTCAAAGCCGGTTACATCATTGTGAAACCAAAACCGCAAGGGATAAGTCTATCCTTTTGTATTGGTCGGTACACATTGATGTGCCGGCTTTTTTTGCTGCCTAAATGCCGGCTACAACTAAATGACCGGCTGGATGGGATATGATTTTGCGATAACCTCTTTTTTCGGAGAGTGAGTGAAACAACGCCGCCTGAGATGGGGGCAGGGACAAAAAAACAACGTTCAGACAAACCGGCGGAAAACAACAGACCGTATGCGGCAGAAAGAGTGTCGCATACCGCAGCAAGCAGGGAAACTGTATTGACAGTTTCCGCCCCAACCGGCTTTATGAGCCGATTGCCCTTTGGGGAATACCCCAATCCCCTCAAAAATCCAAGAAAGGACTGATGTTATGAACGAAGCCAAGAACAAAAATTTATTTATCCGTGTGAGCGAAAAAGAGAAAAACATCATTGAGCAGAACGCCAAAAAGTGCGGGCTTTCCGTGTCAGAGTATCTCCGCCAGCGTGCTTTGGGGTATATGCCAAGAGCCGCCCTGCCCGAAGCATTTTTCTCTTTTAATGATAAGCTGGACGAACTCTGTATCGCTGTCGAAGGCAAAATTACAGCGGATACGGAAGAAAAAATTATTAGACTCATTGACAGTATTACCGAAGAACTGATACTGCCAAAACGTGAAAGGCTGGTGGTGTAAATGGCTACCACCGGCTTCTGGCCTGTCAAAGACAGGCTGAAGGAAGTGATTGATTATGCGGAAAATCCCGATAAAACCATAGACAAAAAGTATGTGGACAGCGATTTGTACACCGCTTTACAGTATGTATCCAACGATAAAAAGACCGATGAGCGTATGTATGTCAGCGGCATCAACTGCAATGCAAAGCGGGCGTATGAGCGTATGACGGCAACGAAAAAACGCTTCGGGAAAACAGGCGGCAATGTGGCGTACCACGGGTACCAGAGCTTCCAGACCGGCGAAGCCACGCCCGAAGAAGCGCACAAAATCGGCATGGAAACCGCAAAGCGGATGTGGGGAAACGAGTATGAAATTGTTGTTACCACACACCTTAATACAGACAATGTCCATAATCATTTTGTTGTAAATTCCGTATCCTTTAAGACGGGCAGGAAATTTGAAAACCATATCTCCGACCACCATAAACTCCGTGAAATCTCCGACTCTGTATGTTTGGAACATGGGAAAAGCATCTTGAAAGACGCAGAGTTTTACGGCAGAAGCAAAAAAGAATACTGGCGGAAACAAAACGGCGGGCTGTCGCATCGGGAGATTTTGAAAGCAGATATTGACGCCGCCCTTGCCCAGTCCGCCAACTTCAAGGCATTTGAAATCCGCTTAAAGGATATGGGCTATGAAATCTGCCGAGATGAAAACTTCGCCCATTATTCCGTAAAAGGGACAGGCTGGCAGAGGGCAGTCCGCTTAGACCGGCTTGGGAAAGAATACACGTCCGAAGCAATCAGGGCAAGGCTGCTTGACAACCAGCGGCACGTCGGCTATGTCCCATTCCACAAACCCAAATATACGCCGCTCCTTACGCTCGAAATTGAGTACCGTAAAATACAGCGCATGGACGGCATACAGATACTTTTCGCCCTTGTGATTGAACTTTGCAGGCTGATTACGGGAAACAATATTACTCCTGAAACTCCCCATCCGCTCTCCCCCGCTATGCGGCAGGAAATTGTAAAATTAGATAAAACGCTGAAAGAATACAAGTTCCTATGCGGGAACAACATTGATTCCCCGCAGGAGCTTGTTTCTTTTATCGAAGAAAAGCGGGGAATTAAATGCACAGGCAAGGGAAACCTCCGCCAAGATAAAACCTCTGCGGGCGGAATTATCCCTTGCAAAGGCTGTCCTTGAAAAAATACCGAAGCTGAAAGAAGTAATTGAAGCCGAACGGCAGGCAGAAACCGCTGTTATCACCAAAAATAAGGAAAGAAGGTATGCACGATGACAAATACAAAAACCAATACCCCGCCGAAGAAAAAAGCGGCGAATATCCAAGTGGATAAACTCCGTACTTTTGAGGGACATCCCTTTAAGGTACTGGATGATGAAGATATGGACAATCTTATCGAAAGTATCAGACAGCAAGGCATTATCTCCCCGCTGATTGTAAGAACAATTGAAAGCACAGATGAATATGGAGTGATAAGCGGACACAGACGTTTACACGCCGCCGTCAAAGCAGGACTTTCCGAAGTTCCAGCCTTAATTTATCCCCTTGACCGCAACGAAGCGATGATTGCGGTTGTAGACAGCAATCTGCACCGTGAAAAGCTGCTCCCAAGTGAAAAAGCCTTCGCCTACAAAATGAAAATGGATGCAATGAAAACGCAGGGCAAGAGAACGGATTTAACTTTGTCGCAAGCTGCGACAAAGTCGGATACCGCCGCCGAAATAGGAAAATCACAGAATGAGAGCCGCGACCAAGTGTTCCGCTATATCCGTCTGACTTACCTTATCCCCGAACTGCTTGACAAGGTTGATGGGGGCATTATCGCACTCAGCCCCGCCGTGGAACTCTCCTACCTCTCCAAAGAACAGCAGAAAATACTGCTTGACGCAATGAGCCTGAATGACTGCACACCCTCCCACGCACAAAGCATCCGCATGAAGAAACAGGCGCAGCAGAATATTCTTTCCTCGGACGGTATTTATGAAATCATGTCGGAGGAAAAAGCCAACCAGACCGAGCGCATCAGCTTTAAGGTACAGGATTTAAAGGGATTTTTCCCGAAAAACTTTACGCAGAAGCAGATGACGGACACGATTCTAAAGCTGCTCTACGATTACAACATAAAACTGGAACGCAGGCGAAACCGCCGTGACGAAAGGTAAGGTGGAAGTATGAAAAAATTAGAAACTTTTACAGCCAGTCCAAATGCAGTCTATATGCTGCCGCATGAACCGATAGATGAAAATGAAACAATCAATTTATCGCAAGAGGTACTGCCCCGAAGTCCCGATATCCGCATTGAAAGCAGAAAATTAGTGCGTTTCAGCGGTGAAAACGAGTTTTCATTAAAAATTGGCGGCACGACCTACAAGGTCAACACCCATTTCAGCAAAAAAGGAAGCCAAAGCGTATTGGAACAGTTTAAAGAACTGATATTGTCCGAGAAGCTGGTTTAATATTGCACATTGGAAAAAGATAACTGGGTATAGTAAGATAACCCTGCCTTTGCTATGCCCAGTTGTCGGAAAGGAGATTATTTTTATGACAACAGCAAAATTAAACGGGCAGACAGAAGAAAAAATCACAGCTTTGTATTGTAGGCTTTCGGTTGACGACGATAATAAAGACGAGGAATCCAACAGTATCACCAATCAAAAACAAATACTTTCTGATTATGCAAAGAAAAACGGTTATGCAAATACTATGTTTTTTGTGGATGATGGAATCAGCGGCACGACCTTCCAAAGACCGAATTTTATGCGTATGGAGCGTATGGCGGAAAACGGTGAAATCGGCACGATAATCGTAAAAGACCTCTCCCGCTTCGGGCGTGAACAGGTAGAAATGGGCAGGCTTACACAGGTGGTGTATCCGTCCCTCGGCATCCGCTTTATCGCCATACAAGAGCGTGTGGACACTTTGACCGGCGACGGCGTGGAGATGATGCCCTTCCACAATATTTTCAACGAATGGTATGCGGCGCAGACTTCTAAGAAAATCCGTGCAGTGTGGCAGTCCAAAGCGGAACACGGCGAGCGTATCGCTTCCATCGTACCCTATGGGTACAGGAAATCGGAAGATAACCCAAAACAATGGGTAATCGACGAACCGGCGGCACAGACCGTAAGGAAGATTTTTTCCCTGTGCCTTGCGGGAAAAGGCCCGATGCAGATTGCAAGGCAGCTTGAAGAAGAACAGATACTTTCCCCCGCCGCCTATTTTGAATCCATCGGCAGGAAACATGCACAGAAACTCCCGAAAAACCCTTGCGGGTGGGAACAGGCGACCGTCGGATATATCCTTGAAAACAGGCAGTACACCGGCTGCGCCGTTAATTTTAAAAGCACTACCGTCAGTTACAAAGTCCATAAGAGAATCCAGCACAGCGAGGAAGATTACCAAATCATACCCGATATGCAGGAAGCCATCATCTCCGAGGAACAATGGCTGAGGGTGCAGGAGCTTCGCAAACACAAGCGCAGACCGACGAAAACCGGCAGGACAAGCCTTTTTTCGGGACTGCTCTACTGCTATGACTGCAAATCGAAAATGCACTTTGTCGCCGCTAAGAGCATGAAACGGAAACAGGAGCATTTCCGCTGTTCCCAATATAAATCCGGCAGAGGGGAATGCTCCATGCACTATATCCGTGATATTGTCCTTGAGCAGCTTGTGCTGGAAGCCGTCAGCGGCTTATCCGATTTTGTACGCTGCTATGAGCCGGTATTCCTGTATCTGCTGGCAAAGAAAAACAACGCCATACGGCAGAAAGAATACCAACATCTTCAGCAGGCGGTTGAGGACGGCACAAGGCGGATAGCGGAAATCGACAGGCTGATTGAAAAAGTATTTGAGCAAAACGCAGGCGGCATACTCTCCGATGAACGCTTTGCTAAAATGCTTCAGAACTACGAAAAGGAGCAGAAAGCATTGACGCAGGAAGTGGAAGAAAACCGCCAGACCTTGCAGAATGCCGAACAGCGGGTAATGGATTTAAGGCTTGTCTTACGCACTTTGCGGGAGATGACCGACATTAAGGAGCTTACCCCTACGCTTGTCAATTCGCTGATTGAGCGTATCGAAGTCCACAACAGCGAAAAATCCGGCGGTCACAGCCATGTGAAGGTAGATATTTATTTTACGGCGGTGGGGATGATAGATATTCCCACGGAAAAAGAAATCCTTGCCACGATGGAAGAAATACGGAACAACCCGCAAGACTTCAAATTTGTGGCGTAACAAACGGATACGGCGCAGTCCTTCAAAGGAAGCTGCACCGCATCCTACATAAAAGTATCCTTATCTGGCGACAGCTAAGGCTCTGTGACCTCTACGGTTATAGGAGATATATATTCTGTTAAGTGGAGATTCTACTTCTAGTTTCATGGTGAGAAGTAGCGTTACATGGGCAGGGATTTTTTTAACTGGCTTCCTGCCATTCCCCGATATGCTATGTATAGATAAAATCTGCGTTGCATGAGCAGATAAATAACTGCCCGAAAAAAGGACATAAAAAAATCCCTCCAAACTTTAAAGCAGGTCTGGAGAGTGTCTGTTAAGTCTTTTCGGGCACAGCATAACCGCCCACCACACGCCGTTTTTTTGATGGGCGGTTGCCTTAAAGTCTTATAAAACAAAACAGAGCCAGCGAACAGTAATTCCTCACTTGTTCATCAGCTCTGTATCTTTATCTATGTCTTTGCTATATTTTATCTATATATGTGAAATTCTTTTGTTATAACTTGCTGCATTTATACTTATTCGCAGACGTTTTAGTAATCTACTCCTTTAAAGATGTATGACCTGCAAAATGATTACTCGTTATTTTTCATTTCCATCATCTTTATTTTTTTCATTCCTAATCAATCCATGATAAAACAGCATAGCACAAACTGCTGATATTGTACCTGTCGCTGTCTGGTCTAAGTGAATGCCATGCATATTACAAAATATATTGATTACCATTAAAGCAACCAATACCACCGCTGCTACAGCAGCTCCTTTTAATAAATGCTTCATATCTTCCTGTTTCCTTTCCAAAACAAATTTATGTACTGCAAAATAGTATACCAGAGAAAACAGCAATTCTTTCAAAACAGTCATGAAATCCCCCAATTCATGAATAAGTGCGTTTTTCTTTTTACAGAACACGCACTTATTCGTCATTTTTGCAGGGGGTAGTTGATATAAAAGAATGGTATAAAGTATAATTAGGGAAGTAAATATCGAAAGAAGGAATATATTGAAATGCTACTATCTTTTTTTCGGCTTTCCCTTGCTATCCGCAATGTATGGCCTCAGCATATGAATCTCAAAGCGTTTAGCGTACTTTATATACTTCTGTTGGCTGCTGGAATGCCTGTAACGCTCCTCGCCTGTGTTCCCTACGGTTTGTTCGGTATTCTGGCGGCGGTATGTATCTATGGGTTGCTTGCTTGCCGTGACACTGCGCCGCAGAATGTTTTTATGGGTATGATTGGATGTATGCTTGCCGTTGTGGCAGAGAATTTGCTGGCAAATTTTCTTTATATGCTGATTCCCTCACCTTTATCAAATCAGTGGTATTTTTCTTACGGCATTGATTTGATTTATACTTTGCTGTTTTATTGGATTACGCTGCTTTGCGGCAAACTGCTGAAAAAAATATTCCTGTCTGGCAAAGGCATTTTGCGTCTTCCGCAGACATGGTATGTGATAGATGCTGCACTACTGCTCCTTATAACCATCTATCTGTTTGATAATTTGATTCCAGGACAAAACGGCTCTATCGGCAAAATGATATATAATAATGCCTTACATATTTCGGGGTATCTGCTTGTGATGTGTTGTTTACTTCTGGCTATGCGCCGCTCTTATCTGGAACGGATACAGACCGAAGCAAAGCAGAAAGCTATGCAGGACTTACAGGACTACACACGGAATTTAGAAGCTATGTATAACAGCCTGCGCTCCTTTAAGCATGATTATGTTAATATTCTGCTCTCTTTATCTGGTTATATTGAAGAGGGTGATTTGGATAGGTTAAAGGATTTTTTTGAAAGCAAAATCTTCCCAATGAAGAATCTGATTACGGGGAAAGATTATAAACTGAACCAGCTTAGCAATATCAGTGTGTTGGAAATCAAAAGCCTGCTCTCGGCAAAAATGATTTACGCCCATGAATCGGGGATTGACGTCACCATTGACATTCCCGACAAAGTGGAAAGTTTTCTGATAGACACGGTAGACCTTGCCAGAATACTGGGAATCTTTTTGGACAATGCGATTGAAAGCACATTGGAGACAGAACAGCCGCAAATAGGCTTAAATATCATCCAGAATAAAACTGGCGTATCAATCATCATAAGCAACCGCTTTCGGGATAGCGGTCTAATGCTGCATAAATTAAAGCAAAAAGGCTTTAGCACAAAAATCGGGCATCAAGGAATCGGGCTTGGGAACGCCCAGAAAATCATCAGTTCTTATGACAACGTGCTATTAGAAACAACAATGAAATGCGACTATTTTACACAACATATAGAACTTACTGACAGAAAGGAATGACATCATATGTTAGATATCTTTGTATGCGAAGACAATGCCGCACAGCGGCGGACTGTTGTAAATATCATTCAAAATACTGTTCTGATAGAAGAATTGGATATGCAGCTTGCTTTAGATACAGGAGACCCTTATATGTTGTTGAAAAAAGTCAAGACCAGCCAGAACACAGGCATTTATTTCCTTGACATTGACTTGAACAGCAGCATGAATGGAATGAAGCTGGCACAGCAAATCAGATTGTATGACCCCCGTGGTTTCATCATATTCATAACCGCACATTCAGAACTGAGCTATATGACTTTTCAGTATCGGGTAGAGGCGATGGACTTTGTATTAAAAGACAACCCTGCCGAAGTGAAAGTGAAACTCAGAGAATGTCTATTAAATGCTATGGAACGACATACGCTCCAAACCAACAAGACACATAAGGTCTATACCCTTGAAATTGGCGGACGAAAAATCAGCGTGGATTATGAGGATATTTTATTTTTTGAAACTTCCAGCAATATCCATAAAGTCATTCTCCATGCAAAAGACCGCCAGATTGAATTTCCCAGCACCTTAAAAGAACTAACAGGTGTATTGGACAGCAATTTTGTGCGTTGCCATCGGGCATTTTTGGTAAACAAAAATAATATAAAAGAAGTTGACACTAAAAATCGAATTATCTATTTTGCCAATGGAGAAACTTGCCTGATGTCCACACGCATGATGAAAGGGCTTTAAAGCAATTTTCAATACTGTCATCTTCACATTGAAATTGTATTGTTTGACGAAAATAAGGGTGAGGTTTTCCCCACCCTTATCTTTTACATTTGAATAATTTCCTCGTTCACAATCTCCCTTGCACACGCCCTTATGTTGTTGAGCCGTCCTGTCCATTCTAAGGCGTTTTCTTCCTTTAGACGTTCCGTTATGCCCTGTGCCTGTTTCATGCCCTCTATGAGCCTTTCAAAGCGTTTCTGTGCCTGCCTGTCGATGTCGGCAAGGTAGGCGTTAAGCCTGCAGCTTGTGAGAAGATTGGTGTATGTAACCTTGCGGTACTGCTTCAGATAGTCCAGATGCCGCTGTCCCCATATGCCTATCGGCAGTTCTTCTTCGGCGGGTAATCGTAAATCTGGAATAAAATATCCATTTTCTTCATGATATGTGCCGTCTAACTGTTCAAATAGCGATTTTATCATTTTGTAATTCCTCCAAACAAGATATTCACTCCACATATTTGTGTCTGCTGTCTTAAACACATTTTTTGAGTTTTATCCTTATCTGGTTTCATTCATATTCAGAATTCTCAGACCAGAAACCAGACGGTTTTGCAACTGCAATTCAAAGCTTTTTCGAAGGAAACCCCCTCTGCCGTGCAATAGTAACATAGAAATCAAGCCGTGTCAAGCCAACGGTTTCCGCCTCAAAATTTGCGCCGCCAAACAAAGAAATAACGCTAAACAGGTGACAACCGCATAGCTTTATGCTATAATACCAATATTATCCAGCGACTGTTAACGATGGTTCTTTGTTTTATGAAACAGCAAGGAGAGGATTGGTAATGATTTATCAAAAATTTATGCAAAACTATAGGAGATTCTTAGCTTGTTGCCTTATGATTGCGATTGCAACGATACTGGCATCCTGTGGACAGTCTGCCAGTAACAAAGAGGTAGATTCACCAGAGTCTAGTTTGCAATCAGGTAATGGGTCAGAAGAATGGGGCGATTCTAGTGTTTCTGTCGAAGTAGAGGTAAACTCGGACGAGTTATGTCAGCAAGGTATAGCTTATGAGGAAGGACAAGGTATAGAAAAGGATACCGCTAAGGCTGTAGAATTGTACCGACAAGCTGCGGATTTGGGCAATGCGGACGCTATGTACCGTTTAGCTATGTGTTACATGAATGGAAACGGAATGGAGTCAGAGGCTATAATTGGTCAGCGGTGGTCGCAAAAGGCAGCCGAGTTGGGCAATATTGACGCAATGGTTCTGCTGGGAGTATGCTATGCAGGCGGCGTGGGTGTGGAGAAAGACGAGTCGACTGCTGTTGAGTGGTATAAAAAAGCAGCAGACTTAGGCAGTGTGGACGCTATGATAAAGCTCGGATACTGCTATGATAATGGTAGCGGTGTAGAAAAGGATGAACTTGCGGCCACCCAATGGTATCAGCAAGCGGCAGATTTGGGAAACACGGACGCAATGTATCAGATGGGAGTTCGTTACCTTTATGGAACAGGTGTGGAGGAAAGCGATGCTTTGGCGGCAAGCTGGATTGGGAAAGCGGCAGATCTAGGACATTCATCTGCGATGTTTTCAATGGGACAGATGTACGTTTACGGCGTTGGAGTAGAAAAGGATGAGAGCCTTGCTTTTGCCTGGTATAAAAAAGCAGCAGATGAAGGTATTGTACAAGCGATGTATGAGTTAGGTGTATGCTATAGGGATGGACGCGGCACAGAACCAGATTACACAGTGGGGGTGGAGTGGCTCAAAAAAGCAGCAGCCAAGGATGATGTAAACTCCATGGCAGCCCTAGGTGAAGCATACGAGACAGGCCGCGGCGTTGAAAAGCAGAATAAAGCAGAAGCGGCAGAATGGTATTTCCGTTATGGATTTAGGTACTATAGTGGGGATGGAGTAGAGCAGGATTATGAAAAAGCAGTACAATTCTTACAAAAAGCCTCAGATATGGAAAATGCAGATGCTATGGCCTATTTGGGCTTGTGTTATGAAAAAGGATTCGGTTTAGAAAAAAATAATAAAAAAGCCTTTGAATACTATCAAAAAGCTTCTGACCTTGGAAACGAGTCGAGTATGCTGTTCCTTGGAAACGCGCTTATTCTGGCCAAGGATGAAAATGAAACCAATTGGACAGAGGGCCTCCAGTGGATTCAGAAAGCGGCAGAGCAGGGGTCGGTCGCATCGATGAAATTGTTGGGGGACCTCTTCAAAATGACAGGGGAATTTGAAACATCAATAGAGTGGTATGAAAAAGCCACTGAAGAGGGCAGTATAGAGGCCATGAGCCAATTACAATTCAACTATGAACATGGCCTTTGTACTGATAAGGATGAAAAAGCTGCTATGAAATGGCTGCGAAAGGCGGCTGAAGCGGGAGATGTTGACTCTATGCTTAAGCTGGGAAAATGCTACGAGCGAGGTGAAAACGGGCTGGAGGAAGACAAACTAACCGCTTTCCAACTGTATCAGGAGGCAGAAAAAATGGGCAGTGTAAAGGCCCAAAGTTGCTTGGGGGCGTGTTATACATTTGGATGGGGAGTTGAGCAGGATGATGAGATAGGAATTCGATGGTATATCACCGCTGCAAATAATGGGTCTGATGAAGCAATGTGGCATCTTGGGTATGGCTATAAAACTGGTCAATTTGGTTTAGAAAAAGACTTGGCGGAGGCACGGCGCTGGTATGAAAAGTATACTTCTGCCGAAGATACTGGTTTTGTTGAGATGATCAAAGATGAAATTGCAGAATTGGATGAATTAGGCAGCTAATGTGTTTCAATACGGGAGAGCTCCTTTTGGATTGAGATGCTACGAGCAAAAAAGTTTGTGACAAAATTTGATATTAGAACATTTATGCGAGTGTCAAACAACAACGTACAGATTGCTTCTTGTGGAAATAACTCTAACTTTATTGATTTTGTTAGGAAAAGCGACTGTAGGGGTGACCATGCACAGTTTTGAGAAAACTATTCATGGTCGATTTTCAAGCGGAGAAAGCGCGATAAGCGCTGTTGTGGAGCATCTATGGCGATTTGTGAGTAACGGTTTCTTTAGTGCAGATACGCAGAGGAAAGTGAGAGATTATCCATATTTTGAGACAAAGAAAACGGTCAAGAAGGCGCAATTATGCGAGAGGAAGTGCAAGTATATGCACGAGATAACCTGCCTTTGGGCAGGGCAGGGCAAGCACAGCGTCCGGCTATACGCCGTCCGTAGGAGCCGGGAGTTCCCGGCTCTCCCCCTGCCCCTAAAGGGGAGTTGAATGGGCTTTGCTCGGCGCTCAAAATTTGCGCCGCATAAACAAAGAAAGGGATTTTTCAAAGCAACAAGAAAAGTAAGAAAAATGTCAGTGGACTTTCCCGGCAAGGTGTGGTATTGTGGTGTGCTGAGAAAGGAGGGCTGACAGATGGCTCAGAAGAAATTGCTCACAAACGGAAAAGCCTTTAAGCGAACGGATGACCGTTGGGGCGGCACGGTGTGGTACATGGATGAGAAAGGGGAGCGCAAGCGCAAATCCTTCTCAGGCACGACCAAGGCAGAAGTCACCAAGAAAATGACCGATTACATTGCGGCCTTTAACGAAGAATTGCAGGAGTCCGATGAATCCCACAAGACACGCAAGGAGAGCATGACCCACTGGCTCCAAGTGTTCAAATTTCCCTCGGCGGAGCGCACAACTTACGACCGTTGCGAATGTACGGTGGAACACCAGATTTTTCCTCTGCTTGGTGAAAAGATAGTAGGAGACATCACTGCCGCTGACCTCAAGGAAGTGCTCAATTACTGGTTGGGTGAAGGCTACGCTTACACCACGGTCAAGAAGGTGTACATCGTGCTCAACGAATATTTCCGCTACCTCACCCAGCGGGAAATTCTCGCCAAGAATCCCATGAACAGCGTACCCATGATAAAGAAATCCAACTTCATGGCGGCGCAGAACAAGGAAGATTTACCCACGCAAGAAACTGTCACGGTGTTTACGCCAGAGGAAATCGAGAGATTCAAGGCCGAGGCGTTCAGCAAATTTTCAAACGGCAAGCCCAAGTACCAGCAGCCAGCGGCCTATATCCTCATGCTGAACACCGGCCTACGCACAGGGGAGTTGCTTGGCCTGCTCAACAGCGACATCAATCTGGAAGGTAGATACCTTGAAGTGCGCCAGAACGTCAAAGAGGTGTGCAGGCACGAGGGGACAGACTACGTCCCCGGCAGAGAAGTGAAGGTTGGCAAAACGAAAACAGCCACCAGTAAGCGCCGTGTGCCCCTAAATCAGGCCGCAGAGCAGGCGGTAAGGGAGTTTTTTTGCGCAGGGAACGGTTTTTCGGGCCAAATTCGCCCCTTGTAAGCGACGAGAAGGGCGGCTACACCCGCCCTGTGAACTTCCGCAAACGGTACTACCGGATTCTCAAGGCCGCAGGGATAGAGCAGAAGGGGCTACATTCCTTGAGACACACTTTTGGAAGTTCGCTAGTGAACGGTATCCGCCAGCCGGATGGGACACTGATGGCACTCTCACCCCGCCAAGTAGCCGACCTCTTAGGTCACAGCACCTCGCAGATAACCGAGATGTACTACGTCAAGAAAGACACCACCCGCCTACAGGGGATAACGGACGGATTCAGTTTATGACCGAGGCCAGCGAAACAGGAGGGAACACCCCAGATTTTTGATGATTTATTGATGATGTGCCAGACGGAAAGGTTAGAAACGGATACGACCAGATGCGAAAATGAGGCGCAAAACAGGCAAAAAGGAGCGGCAATCCAGACCGCATACGACCACCCCAAAACACGAAAAAATCCCGGAATTCCTTGGCTTGATAGTGATAAGGAACTAATCTCAACTTAACATCATCAGTTGGCAGTCCGTAGTGCAGAACACCAATAATTTGCTCAGGATGATTAAAGAGGAGGTTCCTATTTAATGGCATCATTACTTTCCTGCGAGTTCAACATGGACACTGTTTGCGTAGAGCTGAAATTCGCCGATGGTAGCATAATCTCTATTGACTGCATAGCTGTGGAGAACGAGGTCGCTAAAAATATGTATCAGCAGTCAGAGCTGGATTATCTGATTTATAATGATCCAATTGGTTATGCTGATTTGATTCTCAATGGTAACCCGGAAGAGTATCTGAAAAATGTGACAGATTACTCCCCTTTGGACTAACAAAAGCGCGGCAGATTCCCATGATCTGCCGCGCTTGTTTACTCTCCGCCTATGTTAGCTGATACTTTTATAGTGCCTTGAATTATTTCAGCAGCATTTTTTGAAGTAATGGTATATGGTATCTCTGCCGGAATACCTTTTAACGGAAGTGGCGTTGGGAAAGCCACTACTGTGTGGTGTTTAATATAATCGATTTTTAACTTGCAGATGTAATCTTTCCCGCTAGGATAAATATCGTAGGGGAAAATACGGAATAACTCATCTTCATAATCTTCTGAATAATCTGCTTCTCCACCTATGAATGGGAAGGTATTTATACTTGTAGGCTGAGCATATTTCCCGCCGACTAGCGGTTTCATGCTAGATTCATACTCCATATATTGCGCAGTGCTTGGGATACAAAATAGTTCATCCATATCAACTTCATTTAGTAAATAGCTTTTTGATGAATTGTCCAATACTGGAAATTCGTCAATGGGCAACAGATCATGTATGGATAGCGTAATTGTTATCTCTATATCCTCATCTACGGCCGTTCCATCATTTTCAATAGCAAGCTTTAAGCATTTTATATTGGAAAAGGTATCTTCGATACGACTCTGCTTAGAAAATTCAATTATAGAGTCGTAGAGCGATTGAATTAATTCATATTTTCTCTTTTCAGTTTCTGTCCCCCTCAAGTTATATTGCCCCCCAATCGCAAGGCTCCCTAAGCTATCTTTTGATAAATTGCCAAGTTCAAAAAAATCATCAGGTAAAGACAAATTAAAAGCAGAGGCCATTTTGGTCAAAAACTCTTTGCGCTCATCTTTTATTGTTATAGGGGGATAAAAAGACTCCAAATAGCGTTCAGCAGGAGAATTTGATTTTACTGGCTGTGTAGAATATGAACCTACTTGGAGTGCAGCAATGTCTTGGTACATTTGCTTGATTGCTTCGAGGTAATTGTTAGCGTTTCTTTCAAAATTGAGTGTAAAACTATGAACGGGAACGCTATCACACAACATCCCGTTTTCATTTATCCCTCTAAGAAGCAGTCGAGGTGTGCGCAAATCTTTTATCTCATTTACCTTTTGAATGCTAAGAAAATGTTGCGCCAAATGTGCGGTAAACAATTTGGTAAACTCTTCATCAGACGTATAGGTAAAATAGATTCCTCTGTCTTTGTATTTTTCACGAAAAGCACTTATTCGTTCATACTCAGCTGGATCGTGTGCTGATGGCGGAATGGGTTTGTCTGAAAAATACATAAAAACCTGTTTATCCGCCCCAAGCATAAGTTCAATTTCTTCTTCCGCACCTGATCCATATTCGTCAGTAGGCGTTCCAAAGCGTGTCCAAAACACGGCTACAGCTGCATCACACTGCTTAACAAATTGCTCATTCAATAGAGCTTGCGGCTTTCCCCCAGACTGAGCATAGGAACTCTTTTTCCAGTGCCTTGCCCTTAAAGAAATACCCAATGTATCAGAATATCTTTCATTGAAATCATCTACAATCTGTTTGATAATTTCAACTTCTGACTGAACATCACCAGGACAAGAAATAAGCAAATCATATTGAGTCACATTTTTTGCCATCCTGTTTCCTCCCCTGAATTCTATAAACTGATTTGATCGAATCGCTCATCGCTTAATATTATACTTTAGGTTGCGCATCAATCTCAGAAAAGAATTCATCTCGTTTCCGCTCCCATTGTGTAGAATCAATTGTAGGTAAACCTAAATGCTTCAAGATTCTCTCCTTCAATTCATTCATATCATATGCTCTGTGAACAGAATCATCTAACCTAAAGCACATTTCAGTCGGTCTAATTACACCCTTAATTTTAGAATAATCAAACCCTGGTAACAAAATAACTTGATAGGCTGCTTGCTTAACCCAAGAGGCACCCATTTCATTCAGACACACTTTACTTGCATAATAATTCTTCGATAGCATCATAATTACAAAGAGACCATCATTAGTCATCTCATTTCGCAAGTAATCGTAAATGTCTCCAGCTCCTTGGGGAACATCGTATCCATCTATGGAACTACAAAAAAGGTGTTCAGATTTTATGCCGATTCTCTCAAGTAATGAAACAAATTTTTTTACAATTATACTATCAGCTTGGGCATGACTTATAAAAAGCTTGGGCGGCTTGTACGCTTTGTCAAAACGTTTACTCATATCGCCTACCAAAACATCCATTGCACGTATTGTATTTTCAAACGTAATTGCACCTGCTTTTCGTAAATCCCATAACAAATCCAATTGCGCACACTGCGTTGGAAACACAGAAAGATATGTGTGATATACAGTCTCCAGTTTGCGAAGAAAAACCTCTGCGTACTGTGGATTCAACCCTTGTAATCTGTTATTAATAATTATCTTTAGGTGTTGATTGCTAAATTCATCCAGCAACCCTTTATCCAGCATTATACTTACCCCACGCTTTCTTTATCCTGATTTCGACAGTATCTGGTACATTTTCATTAACCAGGCCATACAAGTCGGTTCAGCTTGCCTACAAAACCTCAAGCCGTTACCGTAGCTTCGTCCCTCTGTTCATCAATACGAGTGAACAGCAAAAAAGTCGCTCCTTAATCTGAGATTTTATCAGAAAACGCACTTACCGATGCAATATAGTCAAAACGATCTTCTTGAGTTTCCTTAACAAAAGTTTCTTTCGACTTTGCAATGCTTTCAAAATATTTTCTAAATGAGCATGATACTTCTTTTGCCCATTTGGGAGACAACGGCATAGGAATACAAACCTCACAGAATCTTTTCCCAACATCCTCTCTATTTGTCTGCATCAAAGTAACTCTTCGCCACTGATCTCTAACTTCCCTAAGCGCCAATGCCCACAACATATAAAAGGGATCAATACCCAAATCGTTTGGTTGTACCCTCAGAACAAACACTTCCTTGGTCAATACAATTTGCTCTTCGCCAGGAACTAAAATTGAGAACTCTCCAATATTGCTGCTTGCCCGACTGGGAGATATTAAATCCCAACCTTTCAAATTGCTACGTCCGTCATTCGTTTTCCAAAATCGCCTTGCCAACTCAATTGGAATCAGGTTTGTTGGATTAACATTAATTCTTAAATTGCGAATATCGGAGACTTTAACATAAGGGATTGTCCCGTTTCGTAGGTCATTGCTTGGACTTCCATGACCGCCTTGTATTTCGATAATACCACGCTCTATCAAGTCGCCTAATGAGATTTCACAAAAGCCCCATTTTGCTTTTAGTTGTTCAAAGCCTGTTCTATATGACATATCGTAGTATTGCGGAACTAACACATCTTTCTGATAAATCGAAGTAAGCGGTACTGCAAATTGGCTATGCCCCTCAGAACATTCTTTTGCCATATCCAGCAATTCGTTATCAATTACGCTGGTTCGACTACCTGTTACATCGACCTTAAATCGCTGGCTACCATTTTTATAGATACCACAAGTTTGCGGATTAATAAAATCGACTACTTCATCATCACCGAAAGTAGAGTCTGGAGCAATCTTTTGGAATATATATAAGTTAGTCTTTGCCCGACAAAATCCTTGAAACGCCTCCATCGGTACATTGGCAACACATATAGGCTTCAACCGTGTCTTAGCCCACTCCCGAACATACGCATATGATGGTGAGAAAAAATATGTTTCTGGCAATACAATGCACATCATGCCGCCCACCTTAAGCAGGTCATGGCATCGGTTAAACATTGCTAGTCCAAGTTCAATATCCTTGCCCGTTTCAATGTAGGTCACAATACTTAAGCCAGCTTTCTTTGCATCTGAATATTTGACTTTCAAGGGAGCGCCAAAAGGTGGATTAGTAAAAACCTTGCTGAAACGTCCATTGTTAAACTGATTTGACTTAAGGTGAGGGTATTGCGTTTCCCAAGTGTGTGTCAACACACTGTCACCTCTTACGCAATGAGCTGATCCATCATCCAATATCTGCATTATAGCTTTGGTTAACTTAATACCAATAGCATCCTTATCAATACCAAAAAGATGAAGCTGCGCCCACTTTGAAACCTCTTTCTCATCGCCCGGATATCGATTCTTAATGTCAATAAGACATTGAACCAAGAAACCGCCCGTCCCACAAGCAGGATCGATTATAATATCTTCTAATGTTATTGGCATTAGTTTTATAGCCGCTTCAATTACTGGTGAAGGTGTAAAATACTGCCCCTCTTCTTGCTTAAGTGCTGCACTCCGCAATACTTGAAACGCAACCGAAACAGATTCGACCCCTGCATCAAGCACTTTTAGTGGAGCAAGCCTTTCTACGCAATCATAAATTGTGGTATCGCTAAATCTGATCTCCTTTTCAGATTCCGTTACAAAAATGTCAGGGTATACATCATGAAATTCCTCAAATCTCTCCCTAATATAAGCTCCTGTTGCGCTTGCTGTCGCACAGACTCTAAATGCCACTTCAGAAGACGATGCCATTTTTGCCTTTTTATCACTGTCCAATTTCAACAATAATAAATTACATAACTGGTCAAGCTGTTCTTCGCGACGAGTTACACGGCTGTCTTGAGCAACGACCTTGTCGAGCAAATCGCTAAAAGCTTTCCGAAGAGTGTCATTTGTGAGTGGAATCAAATTAGAAAATTTGAGCGCGGTTGCGGTAGGTGAAAGTTCGGCTCCAATAGAAGGGAAGTCAGATACACAGGTTTGTTTAGGGACCGTTAGTCCCTTCATATTTTTATAAACAGTAAGGCTTAATGCCGATGGATCTGCATTGTTGGCCCATATTCCCAATTTTACATGTGGTTCCAACGACAAATAGATTTCCAACTGTTGTAAGCCAACGTCAATAGTTGGCTGTTTTCCCTCAATAATAAACAACAGATGCCGATAATCTCCGCAGGTCTGTTCACTTTCAAAAACCGCAATATCGACAGGGAAACCGTCATATGATGAACCGCTCTCGCGTTTAGATGCCTCTGAAGGAGTTTTAGGAACTCGCCACTCTGTGCGCCCAAACATCATTTGTCCTAGTCTCCACCCCTTGTCCAAGAATCTTTGGACTAATGGACCAATAACGAGCTGTTGTTCAGGACCAGTTTTAAGTTTTGAGATAATATCTGAGTTCATGGGAATACCCTCGTCTACAAAATTTGTCGCACATATACATGAAATAATGATACCACATCAAGGGGCAAAAAACAATACACCATACTCCAACTTTCACTATGGCTCTTTAAGTCGGATCAAGCACAATAATTTTTCGTCCTAACTTTTGTGCATACCTTACTGTCATCGCCGTTCCTCCCCGCCACTCTCCGTTGTAGACAGCCAGCAGACAGGCAGCATGATTGACCAGATAGCGATTCCGTTTTAGCATACAGCCCTCACGGTGCTCCCGGCTCACATATACAACCTCATCCGCCTGCTCCAGAATAGAAAAATATAATTCCCGCGCTGAAGCTGACCACCCGTCCGCCTGTTCCTCGTAGGGCAGGACACAGTGGAGCTTCAGCGCGTGATTTTCTTTTTTCAAGGCCAGAACAGCTATAGCTGCCCAGGTATCTGCTCCCTCTGCCATACCAGAGTAGAAGTCCGTACATCCAGTGTCCACCAACTTGGCAATCTCTGCGGCAAGTGCCTTTTTCAGTGCGACGCAACGAGCGTCTGCCTCATTATAGCCCCATGGAAACTTTTTTGGGCGGTGCCCCGTGAACGCACAGCGGTTTTCAATCATCACAACTCTCTCCTGACTTTAATTTGATTATGGGGGTTATATCCCCTTAACACTGGAGATTATAACCCCCATACTGATTGGTGTCAATCAGGGAGGGTGATGTCGTGATTATTTTTGATAAGCTGTGGGATGTGATGAAGGAAAAAGGCGTCTCCACCTACCAGCTCCGAGAAAAGTGCGGCATTGACAGCAAGACCGTCCGGCGTTTGCAGGCCAATGACAACATGGAAACAAAGACACTGAACAAATTATGTTCGGCACTAGATTGCCGCCTGGAGGACATCGCCGAGTATGTCCCCGATGAATAACAGCTCTACAGGTCTGCGGAGGCAGGACCCGTAGAGCTGTTCATATTTGCGGAGCAAAAATCCCTATTTCCGTTTCTTCCCCCTCTGCGGAACAGAGCTTTTTAGCAGTTCCGACTTCTGGGCAATTCGTGCCAGCCACTGTTTTTCTTCCTCGGTCAATTTGTTGTAGCGGAGCTTTGTCTGCTTGCAGAACAGCATGATAAGCTGTTCCAGCTTACTGCCATTGAAACGAGCAACCTCCTCCAAGTCCTGTTTCAATTCTTCGGCAGCAGAGTTTTCCGGTGCGCTGTCACTCCGGCCCCGGTGTGCCTCCCGCATATCATCCATGATTGCGTCAATGTCACGATGCACCCGACTGGTGAAATATTCTCCCTCATCCACATGGGCCGATTGCAGAAGATAGGTCATTCTGTCGTTCTCTCCCGGCTGATACTTCTCCACGATTTCAGCCCGTGCCACATCTACCCATGCGTTCAGATTTTGTATCTGCATGGCGGCGATGCCCTCTACATAAATTTGAATATCGGCCAGCAGCTTTATAAAATCCGGATGCGCTACCAATTCCCCCAGCAGGGCAGTATCCACCCGCCCCGCTTTCAGCACATCAATCATAGCGTCACTCAAATGCAGGTCTGCGAGATCAGCGTTTGGGTGGCGCTTTGTTTCTGTCAGGCCCAGAAGATAATCGGCGGTCACACCGTAGAACTTTGCCAGCTTGATGAGAGCATAGTGGCTGATGTCCTTGGTGTCGTCCGCCTCGTAGCTGCCCAGTGCGGACGAGGACAGCCCCGTTTGCTCCGCAAGCTCTTTCAACGTCAGCTTGCGCTCCACCCGCAAATCTTTTATCCGTTCCTGTATCGTCAAAGACATATCGCTGCCCTCCATCTGATTTTACTGCCATTCTACCACATTTCCGAGAGCGTGGAAATATCCAGTTTTCAGGCCGGATTTCCTACCTCTTGGATATACGGGAGAGCGGCCTTTTTTCTGCTACGATGTTTGTGCCACACAGCATTGCAGCTTGAAAAAAGAATGACCGTCCGAAACAGATATGTTCTCTGGTGAAGTATCGCATGAAGCGTATCAAAGGGAACGAAACGCCGCTGAGAGAACAGGGGCAGGAACGGGTTTCGGGGAGAACGGCGGGAGTGCAGAGGGCGGCAGGCCCTTTGCGCCAAGTCCAGAGCGGCGAGCATCTGGTCAGTGTCCAGAGGTGGACGCTGGGGTCCCCGCCGAAACCCAGCGCAGCGGTTTCGGTGGGGAGAGGAGGAGCAGCGGAGTGAGCGAGGGATACGGAGCTTGCGACGACGAGGGCCGGGTGCAGGGCGGCAGCGCCTGCTCCGGTGTCCAGAGGGTGAAGCCCTTGGCCCAGTAAAGTGATGCCCTGCGTCACTTTACTGGGTTATTATCTGGCGCAAAGCACCCAGATTCGGCGGCTTCGCCGCCCCTGGCCACTCCCGGAACAGCAAAAACGAGAAACAGGAAGGAGAGCAAAATGGCAAAAAGACTGACCCGGCACAACGGAAGAGCCGGAAAAAGCGGAGTCTATAAATCAACGCACAACGACAGAACCTTCGATACCGAACACGCCGGCCACATTGACGGTGAGCGCATTCAGCAGAACATCTATTGGGACTGTTTCCGGGGCGCGACCTATCCGGCCCAGCAGGATGGGGAGGTTTCCTTCGCGGATGTGGAGCGGGCCTTTTATCTGGACCGCTACTCAGATTACCTTGATGGCCAGCATGAACGGAACGCCGAACGCCGCCACTCTGAGCGTGACCGGAGCGTGGATGATCTGCTGGCCGACAAACGCTTCTGTCCGGAGGAAACGATTTACCAGATCGGCACCATGGAGGACTCCGTTTCTCCGGATGTGCTTCTGGAAATTGTCGGAAAATTTATGATGGAGTTGGAGCGCCGCTTCGGGGAACACGTCCATGTCATTGACTGGGCGCTCCACCTGGACGAGGCCACGCCCCATATCCATGAGCGCCATGTGTTCGACTATGTGAACCGCTATGGCGAGGTGGAGCCGAAACAGGAAAAGGCGCTGGAGGCTTTGGGGTTTGAATTGCCTGACCCGGAGAAAAAGCAGGGGCGCACCAACAACCGGAAGATGGTTTTCGATGGGGTCTGCCGTGTCATTCTGTTTGATATTTGCAAACGGCATGGTCTGGCGGTGGAGGAAGAACCTGACCCCGGCAACCGTGGGCGCAGCTATTTGGAGAAGAACGACTATATCATCCAGAAGCAGAAGAAATTGATTACAGAGCAGGAGACGGCGATTGAAGAAAAATCGCGAGAGCTGGAATCCGTGTCGCTCCGGCTGGAGGATGCCGAGGCCCTGATTGACGAGGTAACAGAAATAGCCTACGACAAAGCCGTGGAGCTTGTGACCGATGCCGTCCGCGCCGAGACGCAGTTGCAGGATGAGAAGATCGTCTCCGATTACAAGGATTGGTGTCTGGCCCCGGAGCGGCGCTATTCCCCAGCGGAGAAAGGGCTGATCGGCAAGGTGCTGGGAAAGGCGCAGGAGCTGATCCGCAAAGCCGCTCAAAAGGTGCTTGCCAGAGTGCAGGCAGTTTTGCGAAAACCGGAAATCAGAGCCGCCGCCACCAAACAGATCAAGGAGAAAGCCAGAGAGTCCGTCCTCGCCAAGCTGGAACAGGGCAGAGCCGAGATTGCCAGGCAGGATGCGGAGCGCAGGGCGGCGCAGGCCGCAACAAGGCACAGCATGGAGCGGTGATTGCTATTACACTGACAGAGGGAATTTTGGCAGCGGCTACCGAAATTCCCTCTGTCATGTTTTTTGGAACAGGGCTGTCATGCCATTAGCCCGGTTTTTTCAAATTTGCTCATAACCACAGCGGGAGGGCGCGGTATAAAAGAGAAATGAAATCATCCGTACATGCGTACACGAGTACACAGCCCCCTGTACTGATGTACGTATGTACGGATAGTTTTGCGTTTGCCTTTATCTTTTTATAGGCGGTCATGTTGATTTGACCTTAAAAAGCTGGGTAAAATTCAATCCTTGTGATTTTCGTGAAAAAGGTTGTTCAGCAGTGAACGGATTACACCTGTTGGTGATTTACCAAACCGTGTAGCCGCTTTGCGGACAAGCGGTCTTTCCCACGGTTCCGGCGGGTATCCCACGAAACTGTGAAGTGGACAGGTGGCCTTTGTGATCTGGGCTTCATCATAGCAAATCTGAGCGGAAATTACAACTGCGAAAATCTTCATTATTCCGTAAAAATACTTTGCGGAATACAAAATCAAATTCATCAGGAAGTGAGGGAAAAAACTTTGAAATCCGATTTGAGGAACGAGATCAAGGCGTACATTGTGCGCCAGGGGATGACCATGCAGGAAGTGGTGGACGTACTCTCCGATGTGTACGGCTGGTCGGACAGCGTGTCCAACCTGTCCAACAAGCTCCAGCGGGAGTCCCTCCGCTACAAGGAGGCTGTCCAGCTTGCCGATGCGCTGGGCTATGACATTCAGTGGGTCCGGCGTAAAGCTGACTGACCCAACAGACTACGGATTATGGAGGTACTATGACGAAAAACTTTGAACTGCTAACCTTTGAAGAACTTCTGAACCTGCCTATCGACATTGAGAGCTGCTTTGACCCTATCTTTGAACCGCCCGCCGATTTCATTGAGGAATGGTATCGGGACCATGAACCGCAGAACCCGTTCTCCTGCAAAGTGACGCGCAAGATTGGAAACACCTGGTATATCGTTGAGACGGAATGTGATGGAGCCGAACCGCTGCCCAACCTGATGCGCCGTATGATTTTTTCGGATAAGGAGGCGGTTTGATCTTCCCGTTTTGTCGACATCAAAAGCGGACGGGGGACCTGTTCGGCGCACTATATCCGGGAGGATGTTCTGCGGGATGTGGTGCTTGAGCGCATCCGGGCTGTAACGGACTATATCCGGGCCAATGTGGAGGGCTTTCAAGAGGACTGGCTGATGTGCCGGAGAGAGGAACAGGAGAAGTCCATCCGGGCGAAGCGGTCAACTTTCCAGGTGATGACGTACTGCCAATGCCCTCGCTCGGCCTCCCGGAGCATTCGCTGAAACTCTGGGCGCTTATCGTTGGCGCCGGTCAGGTGGCGGTCGGCGTAGACCTTGACTACCTGCAGATTATTCATCCGGGCAAAGGCTTCACAGTCCGCGACCTGCTGTTCGATGGAGGCATCGTTCTGGGAGTGGACGGATATTCAATTCTTACCATCTTTTCAGTATAAGCGAAAGTCATGTCATATTTGCGGCGCAAATATTGGATGCACTTTGCACGTGCATTCTGGAACGCTGGAGCACAGTTCACAAAATATCTTTCGGGCAAATAGTCGGCAAGATTAGGAATGTGATCCAGACACCAAAAGGACGAGGTGGTGAATGCACCAGGACATAGCGCAGGGAAACGGGGACATAACCCCAATATGGCACGGTACCGTATCATCCGAACCGAAAACACTTTCAGGTGCAGCAGAGACCTGTCAACGGCAACAAGCAGGACAATCGACCAGAAAATTTGTTGGTTTTTGCGAATTCCGGAGAACATATTGCTTACCACCATGCCCATCCGGAGGAAAGCGGCGTGTATTTTCCATACGCAAAACGTAGAGGAGGTGATGCCCAATGACATCTCAAAATTGCAATCCTGCACAAGGCAAAGGGTTCGGTCTACTATTTGAGATGGGCAAACCGGCTGCGGGAAAACTTTAACAGCCATAGCTATTATGGGCGCGGGGTACAAAATGGGTCATCCGCGACGAGAGCCAGCGCATCAAGACCCACGACGCCGCCCAGAGCAAGGCCATGCACCGCCTGGGCGACCAGGCCCGATACAAGCTGATTCTCTCCGGCACCCCGGTGCAGAATGACGCCATGGACATTTTCAGCCAGTACAGATTCTTAGACCCCACCATCTTCGGCCAGAATTACTACACCTTCCGCAGCCGCTATGCGGTGATGGGCGGCTTTAACAAAAAGCAGGTGGTGGGCTACCGGGACATGGACGAGCTCATCCGCAAGGAACACAGCATCGCCTATCGCGTCACCAAAGAGGAAGCGGTGGACCTGCCCGAGCAGACCTTCGAAAACCGTATAGTCACCCTGGGCAAGAAAGAGCGGGGCATCTACAACCAGCTGAAGCGGGACAGCGTGGCCCAGCTGGAGGGCGGCGCTGTGGGAGCAGCTAGCCGGCCGGCAGGCTTTAAGCCTTACGCGGGAGCAAAGGCCGGGGGCATAGGCTATCAGCCGGAGCAGGCCCCCACCCTTACGGCGGAGCAGGAATGGGCTGTGTGTGCCGTAGACTGCCGCAACGGCAGGGAGAGCCCCGAGGTGAACCGAACAGCAGAACGGCTTGACGACGCCATCAATAAGCAGATACCGCAAGAGCCTATAAAGGCCAATGACATTCAAGATCAGATTTACTTGCGATACGTATGCCCCACTTGTCATTGCGCTTTTACCTATACAGGAACCGCAAGATACTGCTCCCACTGCGGCCAGGCGCTGGATTGGGACAAAATTCTACATGGAGAAAGGTGATGCACATGGAACTGCTAGACATGGTCCGCGACTACCAAGCCCTACTGGAGAAAAAAGCCGCCCTACAGGATCAGACCAAACCCGGAATTTGAAGGAGGCTCAGGCGACGCGCTTCGCGCTTACGGCCCTCTGCCCGATGGTGACAATCTGCCCTTTGTGGTAAAAAATTGAAAAGAGCCCGAAAAAGTTGTCTTTTTGAAGGCGACTTTTTGGGCTTTTTGAGGGTATTATGAGGGGGCTTTTTAGCCCCCTCAAATACGCATAGGGGGAGTGGAATGAACGCGGAGTATAACATGGGACACATAGACATAGATCAGCTGGTGGATTACAAAACAGAATACAGTCAGGTGGTAAAGCACGCGCAAATCACCGGGGACACTCTGCGGGGGCTTTGCCCTTTCCATGAGGATTCAAAACCTAGTTTTTCCGTGAATCTGAAAACCGGGCAGTGGACGTGTTTCAAGGAGGGGGAGAGCGGCAACTATCTGGATTTTTATGCCAAGCTCCACAACACGGACACCAAGACCGCCTATAAGGAGATCCTGCGCCAGCACCACATTGACCCGCCCCAGCGGGAGCGCAGACACCAGCTGGTGATGTATACCCTCAAGCAATACGCCTTTGAAAAGCACCTGCCGGAAGAATGGCTCCGGGAGCGCTGCGGCCTCAGTGATGGCAGCGACTATGACCGCAACTCCCATGAGAGTACCACCTACCTGAAGATTCCCTATTGGGACGAGAGCGGCCAGCTGGCCACCTACCGCAAGCGCTTCGCCTATAAGGAGTTCCGCTGGAAAAAGGGCAGCTCCACCATTCTCTATGGCCTGTGGCGCCTGCCGGAATATCGGGAGGAACAGGCGGCCATTCTGGTGGAGGGCGAGAGCGATACCCAGACCCTGTGGTATTTGGGCCTGCCCGCCCTGGGCGTGGCCGGGGCCAGCAACTTCAAGGCGGAGCAGGCAAAGGCCCTGGACGGTATGACTCTGTATCTCCATAAGGAGCCCGATGGGGGCGGCGATACTTTTATAGCCAAAACCTGCCGGGGGCTCCGGGAGGGCGGCTTCTCCGGCACGGTGAAGGTGTGGAGCTGCGCTCATTTAGGCAAGCGTTTCCCAAAGGGAAACTCGGCGACTTGGGGGAGCGAAGCGACGCCAATGTCGAAAGACCCCAGCGACCTGTACATGAAGCATGGCCGGGAGGAAGCTGAACGGCTCATCCGTGAGGCACTGAAAGCGGCAGAGGAAATCGACTACCAGAAGGACCCGGAACCGAACACCATGTATGGTGTGGGCCTGGAGGGCGCTCCTATTGCGCTGAAGTGCCCAGGCGGCTGGGGCATGAGCGAGGGCGGCATCCGGGAGTACAACGAAAAAAAGGGCACGTCAGAGCTTGTCTGCCGGACGCCCATCCTGCTGACCAAGCGCATCCGCTCCATGGACAGCGGCGAGGAAAAGATAGAGATTGCTTTCCGCCGGGATGGCCGCTGGCTCACCTCCGTGTGGCCCCGGTCAACGGTGTTCTCCTCCCGGTCAGTGCTGGCTCTCGCTGAGTTGGGGTGCACCGTCACCAGCGAGAACGCAAAGGCCGTGGTGAAGTTCCTGGGCGCTTTGGAGGGAGAGAACCTGGAAAAAATCCCCTCGGTGCAGGCCACCGGGGTTTTAGGATGGAAAGAAGTCCAGTCTCCCTCCCGGTCGACTGACTTCCCGAGTTCGTCGGCGTTGGCTTCGCCAAGCCGCGCGAACTCTTCCCGTTGGAAATTCATGCCCGGTCACGATGAGGGCTTAGTCCTGGATTGCGACCCCACCATGCAGGCGGCAGCGGCGGCATACCACCAGAGCGGCACCCTGGAGGGCTGGCTTGCGGCCATGCGGCCCCACCGGGAGAGGAACAAGTTCCGCTTCATCCTGGCCTCAGCCTTCGCGGCCCCGCTGTTGAAAATCACCCGGCAGCGCAACTTCCTCACCTACAACTGGGGCGGCTCCCGGGGCGGCAAGACAGCGGCCCTCTATGCCGGGATGTCCGTGTGGGGCGAGCCGGAGAAGCTGACCGTCAGCTTCAACACCACTTCCGTAGGACTGGAACGCCGGGCAGGGCTGTGCTGCGACCTGCCCATGGGCATCGACGAGCGCCAGCAGGCCGGGGACAAGCAGGGCCTCCTGGAGCAGCTGGTCTATATGCTGGCCAACGGCACCGGCAGGGTGCGGGGCGCAAAGAGCGGGGGCCTGCAGTCGGTGTACCAGTGGCGCACGGTGGCCCTCTCCACCGGGGAGGAACCCCTGACCGTGGAGACCAGCAAGGGCGGCGTTTCCACCCGCGCTTTGCAGATATACGGCCCACCCTTTGCGGACGAACAGAGCGCCAGCGCCATGTATGGCCAGGTGGCTGCGCACTACGGCCACGCGGGACCGGCGTTCATCAAGCGGCTGGTGGAGCTTCCCCAGGAGGACGTGCAGGCCATGTTCGGCGAGATGAGGGAGTATGTGCAGGGACTCAGTGATGGGAAGAACGGCGCGCATACGGCGGCGATTGCTTTGGTGGCTCTCGCCGATGCTATGGTGGACACCTGGCTCTTTGAGGGCTGGGACGGCGTAGCTATCTCCCCCGAGAGCTGGGAGCGGGCAAAGGCCATGGCCGCCGACATTCTGGACCAGCAGCAGACCGGCGGCTCCGGCGATGTGAATGAGAACGCGGTGCAGTTTATTGTGGATTGGGTGCTGGCCAACAAGGCGTTCTTCAACCCCCAGACCATCGGCACCTGCTATGGCATGATGGCGACGTTGCCTGGGGCAAGTCGCGGCGAGGGAGAGGTGGCCTACATATTCCCCTCGATTTTGAGCCAGGCGCTGACTAAGGCGGGGTTTTCACCACAAAAGACCCTGCGGTATCTGGCAGAGCAGGGGATGATTGAACAGACCGCCGAGAAGAAAGCCAATGGAAGTACGGTGATGAGAAATACTGTGAAACGCCGTATAGGGGGGAGGGTGGCAAACTTTGTATGCTTTAACATTGGGCAGCTGTGGGGAACAACGGATGAAGTGGAGGCCCTGGCCGATGAACATGAACGCCGGGATAGAGGCGAGCAGCTTCAGATTTCGATGGATCAGCAATGGACAGAAGTAGACGATGATGGCGATTTGCCGTTCTAAGTGTTCCCACCTTCCACATCGTTGTGGAAAGTGGGAACAGGAGTGGGAACACCGCAAGCATTTCACAAAGCCAGTATTTATGCGGTTTCTTGATGTACTGTTCCCACTGTTCCCACTGTTCCCACCAAAACCATACCAATCTACCAAAAACGCAAAAATGCAAAATCTACATGGATTTCCTTGTAATTTTGCAAAAATTGAAAAAACAGGGGTATGTTTTCAAGTTGGTGGGAACACCCCGAAAGCAACCCTGCAACCCCAGTAATATCAAGGAAAAATCATGTTCCCACTTGGCTTGGAAATTGGTGGGAACACCCCAAAAATAACTTTTGCAATCGGAGGAATCAAAATTCGGTGGACTCCGTGAAGTACCGTTATTACAGCCTCTGGAAAAATTGAAAATATTTCCTCACTTTTCACACGAATCACACCAATCACTCGAAACACACGATATAATGAATACTAGGGCCGATAGATGGGGCGGCTCTCATTCCTTTTTAGATTGCTTTGCGTTGATTTCATCAGCGTAAAGCACAAAGCATACAACGTCAGTCTCTGGCCTCATCCTTGCCTGAGCTGGCATTCAGCACAGCTATCCATGTGGTAGCTGTGCTATTTTTATGGCTTATACCCGCCCCCCGGTCCAAGGTACTACAGACCCCGGGCACCGCCTGCGGGGCAAAAGAGGCCCGCACCATTGCAAAGCTGTTCGGCGTGACCGACCGGCACATCCAGCAGCTGACAAAGGACGGTGTGCTCCCGGCCACCTGGGGCTCCTGCGGCAGATGCGGGGCGAACTGGCCGCGCAGATTGCGGGAGAGGACGGAAGCTGTCTCCTGCCGCACACTTGCGTGGCATTTTTTGAGGGAAGATAAAGAGCCGGACAGCTTGTAGCTGCCCGGCTCTTGCTTACGCCTGAATTTTTGTGATAAGAGCTTCCTGCAGGACTTGGGAGAAGTTGACTCCCATGGCCGTAGCCCGGTCGTTGAGCCAGGAGGGAATGGTGAGGGTCTTTTTCACGGCTCGGGTCTCCTTGTACTGGTCGATGGTGCAGGCCACCAGGGAGGTGAAGCCGTCCTCCGGGGAGATGGCCCCAATGTCTGAGGGTTGGGCTAAGGGCTTGCCCTGCTCCAGCAGAGTGAGCACATAAGCGGCCAACGCCTCCTGAGCCTCGGCCATCGTCTCAGGGAGAGCGTCGCCAAAGCTCTGACAGCCGGGCAGGTCGGGGAACTCCACCCAATAGGCGTTACCTTCCTGATGGAAAATGGCGGGATAGACAAACATCATACGAGATGCCTCCTTAAAGGAGGGGGCACACATTTATGTGTTTTTGAGCCCCGTGTCCTTTCGTATTTTGTTTAGCAAGCCGGTAGGAACATCCTTGCCGTGAATGGGAAGCACGGTGGTGTCCTCTCCCTTTTGAAGAACATGGTGGCTGCCGTGTATCCTGACCACTTCCCAGCCGTTTCCCTTCCGAAGTTTCAGCAGGTCTTTGTCTTTCCTGTTCTTCCCTCCTTGCAAGAGTATTATAACACGTATAACACGTATTGCCAATCCTTTTCCGAAAAAAGTTGTGGTGATTATGCCGTTGCCCTGCGGGCAAGTCAACGAGTTTTTCTGCGGAAAACTCCATAAGGATGGTGATCAATATGAACATAATCGACCAAGTTGTAAGCTGGTTCAGCCCCCAGCAGGGGCTAAGACGTTGCCTGCGGCAAGTCTCCCGGCAGGCCTGGCGGGATGCGCTCCGGCATTACGACGCGGGGGACGATTCCCGCTTGAACGCGAACTGGCGGGCCGTCAATGCCAGCGCGGAACAGACCGACCGCTACAGCCGGGATACGGTACGGGCCAGAGCCCGGGACCTGGAGCGCAACTCGGATATGCTGGGTGGGGTGATAGGGGCCTTCGTCCGCAACGTGGCGGGCGGGGGCATTGAGTATACCCCATACAATAAGCCGGTGGGCTACTGGTTCCGGCAGTATTCCATTGACGGCATCACGTCCCCGGAGCCGGTGTGTGTGGACGCGAAGGACGTTATCTTCTACTTTTCCAAGCGTAGGCCCTCCCAGCTGCGGGAGATGAGCGACATGAGCCAGACCTTGACCCGCATAAGGGACGCCAATGAATTTATGGTGGCGGAGGATACCAAGCAGCGGATTCTGGCCTGTGTGGCGCTGTTTATCAAGAAAATCAATCCCAATTTGGGCCGGGGCCGCACCGGTACAAACGGTAAAGGCTATGACCGACGGATGTTCACCCCCGGCATGGTGAACGAGCTGGAGGCCGGGGACGAGGTGGATATGATCAACCCCCAGGGTCAGGCCACGGACGCCGCTGCTTACGTTAAGCTGCTCCAGCGGCTGGTGTCCTCCGGCCAGGGGGTAAGCTATGAGGCAGTGGCTCGCGACATGAGCGGCAGCACCTATAGCTCCACCCGGCAGAATCTTATCGAGGACGGCATGACTTATGCCGACGAGGTAGAGCTGCTGGTGGAGGTCATAGACGAAATATACGAGAGCTTTTTGATTTCGGCGGTGCTGGCCGGGAAGCTCTCAATGCCGGATTTCTGGAACCAGAAAGAGGCGTACTTCACCCATAAGTGGGTAAAGCCGCCCAAACCGTAGATCGATCCGGCAAAAGAGGCAACCGCTGTTATGACGGCCCTAAAGACCGGACAAAAGACCTTTAAGCAGATTGCCGCCGAAAACGGCAAGGACTGGCGGGAACAGATAGACGATATCGCGGAGGTGTTGGAATATGCCCAGGAGGTCCACGGGCTGGATTTAAGCAGCATGATTTTCGGCCAGCAGGGTGGCGAGCCTGCGCCGGTAACGGGGGGAGGTGATAGCGATGGCAAAGCAGATGATGAGGGCGGCAGAAGCGGAAAACGGTAACAGTTGCGATTTGGCCCCTGGCCAATATCGGAGGGACAGGATGGTTTCGGCCATCCGGGCAGAGGAAGGAGAGGGGCGCAAGGTGATTGGCAAAATCACTCGCGCCTGGGTGGAAAATGGCCGGGGCCAGGCGGAGGTGGAGTTTGACGAGGATGCTGAGTCCGACGCCATCTACAAAAAGGTCAAATCCGGCTCCCTCAAGGGCATGTCCGTGGGCTACATGGTGAACATGAAGGAATCCGAGGACGTCCGGGCCGGAAAGAAGTCCGAGGACGGCAGGTTTACCGGGCCCTGCCGCATCATGAAGATGTGGCAGCCCTTTGAGATCAGCATCGTAAGCATTCCGGCTGATTCCACTGTGGGTGTAGGCCGGGACTGGGATGGCCCGGAGTTTTCCCCATCGGGGGAAACTCCGCAACTTGCCCGCAGGGCAACGTTGACCGCTCCACTTTCCGTGTATGAGCAACAGTTGCAAATAAACAAAAATATCATTGGAGGTATGTAAGTATGGGCAGAAAAGCAATTCGGGCGGCGAACCTGCTTCCCCGGAGAACACCCGCCAGCTGGTGGATGAAGCCCTGCAGGCGGAGCGCCAGCGCAGCGCGGAGATCACCACCCTGTGCCGGGAGTTGGGCATGGAGCCGGACAAATTCATCGCTGAGGGCAAGACCCTGTTCGAGCACGCGTTTGTGGCCCGGATGGGGTCTGGCCATGTGGGCATCTTTGAACGGGACGGGGGCAGGTCCCCCAGCGGCGGAAGCTCCATCCGCGAGATCATGGGCGGTTCGGTGCCGGGAATGCTGGGTAAGGACGAGGGGAAGGAGAAGCTGGGGGAGCAGGCGGCAGAGAAATACATGGAGCGGTATCACCACGAGGTGGTTCGGCTGCTCAACGGCTGGGGAGGCTAAGAGCTGTCCTTCGGCCAGCTCTCCAAGTTTCCTTTTGGGAAACCTTGAAAGAGGTGAAAGAAACCTGAATGACCAAGCAGAATTTGCTGGACGCTCTATGTGATTTCACGCGGGAGGCAGTGAAGGACCTGCTCCTGCCGGTGGAGATGCAGGAGGACGATGAGGCCCAGCCCCCGCCCCGGCCCCCCGAAGTGTACTCTATGGGCCTGCCGGACTTTCAGGAGGCGGAGAAGAAAGCGCCGTTCATCCTCCATCAGGTCATTACCGCCAACGACGTGTGGCCGGAGGGGAAAACAGAACCCGTCAGCAAGGCGGTGGTGCGCACCGTATTCGGGGTCTCTCACCCAAATAGCCAGGAGGGGCCGCTGGCCCTGCTGGGGCTCATCGAGCGTGTGCGGCTGGCCCTGTGGCGGCAGAGGAGCATCTGCAAGCAATTCAGACTGGACATGAAAGCGGGAGCTGACTATCCCATCTACGATAGGCAGCTCCGCCATTTTATGCCGGGGAAATGGTGACTACCTGGTCGCTGCCCTCGGTAAAATTGGAGGTATTATATGGCAAGCAAGGCTGCAGCAACATCCGCAGTACCGGCCCGGAAAACCACCGCTGCGAAGGCGGACACTACGTCCCGCAAGAGCAATAAGATCTACTGCTACATCGGGCCCAATATCAAGGGGTATCTGCATACGGGGCAGGTGTTTCGGGGGGAGCGGGAGGCCATTCTCAAGGAAAACGCCGAAGTGGTGGAAAAACACCCCCTGGTCAAGACTCTGCTGGTTCCTGGCGAGTCCCTGGCCGTGGCCAGACTTAAGGTCAAGGAGCCCGGAACGGCCCACTATGCCAACTTCCAGAAGCTCAGCCGTGAGCTCGTGGAGGCAGCCCAGGAGAAGGTCCGGCCCGAGTACGAGAAATACGTAAAGGAGGAATAAGCTATGCCGAATCTGGGCGTACACGTATATGAAAAAGCAACGGCGGTGAGCATCCCCGTGGTGGCGGACAGCGGGATCCCCTATTTTGTGGGAACCGCCCCCGTCCACACGGCGGCAAAGCCCAATTACCCCGTCCTCTGCACCAGCTGGGACGAGGCGGTGGAGAAACTGGGCTTCAGCTACGACTGGAAGAAGTACACCCTCTGCGAGGCCATGTACAGCCACTTCCAGCTGTTCGGGGCCCAGCCTGCGATCTTCTGCAATGTGTTGGATCCCGGCGACGGGGACATGAAGAAGCCGGCGAAATCCGGGAGCCACAATCCCATCGAGCATCGGATCACCCTGCCTCTGGAGACCATCCGGACCGGGCTCAAGGTGACCAGCGGCGAGGGCGAAAGCGCGGCCCAGTTCCAGGAGGATGAGGACTACACCCTGTTCTATGACGAGGACAAGGACGCCTGCGTCATTGAGCTGCTGGAGGACAGCCCGGCCTATTCCGCCGCCACCCTGACCGTGGAAGCCGCCCAGGTGGATCCCGGCGCGGTGACCACCCCGGACGTCATCATGGGCATCAGTCAGGTGGATGCCTGCATGACCGCCGTGGGCGTGATCCCCGACCTGCTGCTGGCCCCCGGCTGGTCCCAGGACACGGTGGCGGCCGCCATCCTGGCCACAAAGGCGGCGGGGATCAACGGTCTGTTCGGGGCGAAATGCCTCATTGACGCGGACTGCACCGAAGAGGGCGTCACGGAATACAGCCAGCTGACGGCCTACAAGAACAAGAACAATTTCGTAGACGTGAACCAGATCGTCTGCTGGCCCCAGGTGCGGCTGGGAGACTATCAGTTCCACCTCTCCACCCAGCTGGCCGGGCTCATGGCCTCTGTGGACACGGCGAATGGCGGGTGCCCGTATGAGAGCCCGTCCAACAAAAACCTCAAGATGGATACCTGCTGCCTGGAGGACGGAACGGAGGTGAATCTGACATGGGAGCAGGTGAACCTCATCGCGGGCAGCTGGGGCGTGGTGACGGCCATCAACTTCATGGGCATGGGCTGGACGGCCAAGGGCAACTACACCGCCTGCTACCCGGCCAACACGGACGTGAAGGACCAGTTCATCCCCATCTCCCGGATGTTCGACTGGGTGGGGAACACCTTCATCCGCACCTTCTGGAGCAAGCTGGACAAGCCCATGAACCGGCGGCTCATCGACAACATCCTGGACACCGGCAATATCTGGCTCAACGGGCAGGTGGCGGC
>NZ_RAZF01000022.1 GCF_003612555.1 Acutalibacter sp. 1XD8-33 | reverse complement strand
AGAAAACTCATGAGACACAACGAAGCCGGGCTTTCTCCTTGCGCACCCTTGGCGTTGTGTCCATTATAGCATTCCTCCGCCCTCTTTGGAATATAAAAAGCAAATTAATTCTGAAAAATTCACGGAAATTCTTTCTATTTCTCTGGAAACCATGCTATAATGTACGCAAGGCATACATTGCGGAGAAGCCCTGAGATGCGAAGCATCTCTCTTTTCCGGCGGAAAAGCATCAGACTTCTCCAAGCAGATTTATGCTATAATATCCGCAGAATATTTCAGTAAAGCCGGATTTGCGCGGCAAAGCAATAAATCGCGCAGGCGATTCGGCAACACGCAAAACAAATTTTTTACAGGTTTTGAGAGTCATACGGAGTGGCCTCCGGCCGCCAGGGTCTCACCCTGGACTGGACCAAACTTTTTGAAAAAAGTTTGGATCAAAAACTTTTAACCCTGGTTGGCTTTTGCGCACTCAGCTGACCAGCGTAAAAGTTTTGTAGACTTCGCGTAGCGAATGTTTTACTTTTCTCAAAAGTGGCGGGGTGTGGAGCAGCGCTCCACGAATTTGCCGTAGCCTCCGATCTATGGCGGCGGAGGCCACACAGTATTACTCTAGAAAAGTATACTTTTTAAGACCTTGGGGACGCTGTCCCCAAACCCCTGCGGCCTTTAAAAAGGCCGGCGAAACTTTTACCCACTCCTCGCTTCGCCCGTCGTGAACGTTTTCAGTGTTTTAGCTTAGCTAGCCAGCGTAAAAGGTTTGTCCACTTTTTCAAAAGTACCGTAGCCGCGTCCTTTGCGGCGGAGGGCATTTCTGCGGTGCAGAAAACCACCGGCCTTCGGATTCGCCCTGTGGGACACCTTCGGCTATGACCTGCAGGAATCTGCCCGGACGGCCAACGCCTTAATGAAAAATTTCGGCCTTTCCGCAGACGAATTTGCGAGTGGGCTGATCAGCGGTTCCGAAGCCGGTGTTTTTTCGATTGACAAGGTGGGCGACGCGGTAAAGAAATTTAACCTGCGCGTGATCGACGGCAGTAATACCACCACCGAAGGCTTTCAGGCCCTCGGCATGGACGCGGACACTATGGCGGCCCGGTTTGCCGCTGGCGGGGATTCGGCAAGGGTCCCAGTCAGGGGCCTCGACCTCGCCGCTGGTCACGTCATAGGCCATGTCTTGCAGGTCGCTGGAGATGCCCCAGATTTTGAATCTTGACATTGTTAGCATAAAACGTGGAGCGATTCCAAGAGTTTATGGTGTTGTAGCGGTAGTGACGGGCAAGGAAACCGGTCATGGCCTCCTGGCTGCGCTTGTTGACTTTTTGGTACAACATGGCGTTCCTCCTTTGAGCCCGGTGAGGGGCCGGATAATTTCAGAGGAACACCCGGCACTGTGAGATGCAAAAAAGGAGCCTACCTGGAATTGGCCTGCTCCTCTTTTGAAAATGTCTTTCGTTTGTATAGAATCCAAAGGTCAGCGGGATGCCACCGCAGCAGTCCGCTTGCTTTTGCTGGCCTTGGTCAAACTGGTGTACGGCCCCATTAGCAAGGAAACTGGGCTTCAGGCCTTCCTCAATCCACATGTCGATAGCCTCCGCCAAAGTCAAATTGGACGCCTGCGTCACAAACAGTCTGTTCTCGTAATCGTCCATGGCCTTGCGCATCATCCGCTCTGTCTCAGCCTTGCTCTCCGTACCGGCCCGCTCAATCTGCCTTGGCTTCCCGTCCTCGCCGGTTATAGTATCATTTTTCCGGTCCCTTTTTCTACAAACAGAACCCTTTGCCATAATAAAGCCTTCCTTTCGGATATGGAAAACGGCACCGTCTGCGGTGGCTGGGTGGACGAGCACACAGCCGGACGGGAACTTTGAGCTGGGCTCCTCCGCCCGGCGATGGTGGGTTCCGGTCCCCAGGGCCTCACCTAACGTATTCTTTTCCGCTGCTCTCGCTTAGCCAGGTGGAATAGAGGATCATCTCTCCCACAGGGAGGCCGGTGACCTCCTCCATGGCAAAGGCGTATAAACGGATCTGCACCCCATACCGCTGCCAAAGCTCCTCCACATCCTCCACCCGGTCGGTTTTGAAATCGATGATGTGCAGCCGGCCCTCTTCCAGAAAGGTGCAGTCCACGGCCCCCTGCAAAACCACCGGCTCTCCCCGGGCCTCTGTGCCGGGCTGGGCCATCTCCGCCGGAATCGCCGCCGTAAAGCGCCGCTCCTTCACCACCTCTTCCGAGGCCAGCACCCGCCGGCCCAGCTGCCCCCGAAAAAAGGCCCGCACCCGTTTCACATCCACGGCGTCTGCCTGCTCCGGGGTAAGATACCGCAGCTCTTTGAGCCGCCGGATCTCTCCCTCCGGGTCTCGGGCAGCGGCGGGGAAGTCCGCGAACTGCATAAACTCGTGGAGGGCGATTCCCCGCTGGGCGGGAGTCATGCCCTTTTCCCCCAGCCAGGCGGGCTTTGACAGGTTCAGTTCTCGGCTTCCCCCTTGCTTTGCCGCCAATTTAGAGGCAGACACCTTCGCGGGCACGTCCAGGCTCTCCTCATGGGGGTAGACAAAGCCCGTCCGGGCCTTCACCTTCTCATAGAGATCCCGGTCTGGCGGGCAGGCAGGCTTCTCCTCCTGCTCCACCTGGATTTCTCCCGGCTCATAGCGGCTCAGTCCGATCACCCAGGGGGTGTAGTCCTCCCGCTCCACAGCGGCGTCTGACGCCCCGCCCGCCCGGCGCAGAGCCTCGCCGTCCGGATGGCGCAGGGCGCACATCATTAGCCATTCCCCGGCATTTTTCGCCTTGCGCACAGAAAAGGCCCCTGGTTTTCCACCGCCCAGTCCCATGGCGGCTTTCTCCAGCACAGCATCCATATCCCGGCCGGAGGACACCAGGATCAGCTTCTCCTTGGCCCGGGTCATGGCCACATACAGCACCCGCAGCTCTTCGGCCCCGGCAGACCGGGCGGATTCCAAGGCAATGGCCTCCCTGGCGGTGGTGGTATACCTGGCCCCGCTTTTCGGGTCCTTCAGCTTGACCCCCAGGCCCAGCTCCGGGTGAAGAAGCACGTCGCCGGTCTGGTCCCCGACGAAATTCCGGCCGCAGCCAGCCACAATGCACACCGGGAACTGCAGGCCCTTGGACTTGTGGATGCTCATAATGCTCACTCCGCCCCTGCCCTCCGGCTGGAGCTCGGCCCCCTGTAAGTCAGAGCCGCTGTCCCGCAGCCGGTCCAGAAAGCGCACAAAGCCCGAGAGTCCATGATAGCCGGAGCTCTCGTATTCCTGGGCGTACCGCTGCAATAGCAGGAGGTTTTCCAACCTACCGGAGCCATCCTCCATGGCCAGTACCATATCCATATAGCCTGTGCGGCCATACAGGGCCGTGAGAAAGGCGTCGGCGGGCATGGTGGCGGCTAGATCCCGCAGGCGGCGCAGTTCCTCCAGCACCCGGGCGCAGCGGGGGTCTGTCTCGCCCGCCCGGTTCAAAGAGGTATAGACGGAAACCTCCTTTTCCTCCGCCCGCAAACCGGCGGCGTCCCCGGCGGAAAAGCCGCAAAGGGGACTCATGAGCACCGCCAGCAGGGGGATGTCCTGGTTTGGGTTGTCGATCACCCGCAGCAGCGAGAGCATGGTCTGCACCTCCGCCGCGGCGAAAAAGCCCCCGCTCACTGTGGCCCGGGCAGGAATGCCCAGCCGCTTCAGCTCCTGGGCGTACACATGGGCGTATTTGTTGGCGCTTCTCAGCAGAATGCAGAAGTCCCCGTACCCGGCGGGGCGCTCGGTCTCGCCCTCGCTGACGGTGAACCCGCCCTCCACCATGGCCCGGATCCGCCCGGCGATGTAGGCCGCCTCCGCCGTCTCCGCCGGGACGCTGCCCCGAGAGATAAACTGAACTTCGGTTTCGCAGCCGGGCTTCTCCCGGTAATCCGCGCCGCAGACCAGCCGCTCCTCCCCGGTGTAGTCAATGTCCCCGGCCTCCCGGCTCATCAGCTGGGAAAAGACGAAATTCACCGCGCCGGTCACCTCCCGGCGAGAGCGGAAGTTCCTGTCCAGAACAATGCAGGCGGGGTAATGGTCCAGGGCCCGGTCATATTTCTCAAACGCCCGGCGACACCGGAGGAAGATCTCCGGCATGGCCCGGCGGAAGCCGTAGATGCTCTGCTTTACGTCTCCCACCATGAAGAGGTTCCGGCCCTGATCCGACACCGCCCGGAAGATGGAGTCCTGCACCTCGTTGATGTCCTGATACTCGTCGATCATAATCTCGTCGAACCGGGCGGCCACCTCACGGGCGGCCTCTGTGGGATTCCCCTCCCCGTCCAGGAACAGCTGGATGGCGTAGTGCTCTAGGTCGCTGTAGTCCAGGAAGCTCTTGTCCCGCTTCTTCTGCTGGTAGCGCCCGGCAAAATCCAAGGTCAGTTCCCCCAGGCTCCGGAGGAGAGGAGCGGCGGACTCCAGCTCCCGGAGGCTCTCCGCCCGGGAAACCCTCAGCAGCCGGGAGAGGCCCTCCAGGGCCTTTTTGACCTCCTTACGGCAGTTTTCCAGGCGGAGGGCCAGGGGATCCTCCTTGGCCCCGGCGGGAAGTCGCTTGGTCCGCCTGGCCGGGGCGAAAGTTTTTTGCAGCAGGGCGGCGGTGTCCCAGTCCCCCTCTTTAGCGGCGGAGGCCAGGGCAAGGCAGGCCTGCCGGTCCGTCTGGAGCACGGGGGCATAGCTCTCACCGATCTCCCCGGCCCCCTCGCAGAGGCCCAGCCCGCCCCCCAGAAGCCCGGCGCAGTACTCCGCCGCCTCCCCAGCATATTCCAGAACCACCCGCTCCCAAGGGGACGCGTCCCCGGCGGAGGCCATTGCCACCTTTTCCGCCAGCCACTTCTCCGGGAAGGGATGGCTCTGCATGAACCGGTACAGGGCAAGGGCCATCTGCATCAGCCGGTGGTCGTCCCGCTCGGCGGCAAAGGCGTCCGCCAGCTCTCGGGCCGCGCCGCCGCTGTCGAAGAGCCGGGACATGGCCTCCTCCAGGGCCTCGTTCATCATCTCCTCCTCCCGCTTGTCCGAAAGGATCTTGAACTCCGGGGAGAGGCCCAGCAGGTGGAAGAACTCCCGCACCATCTCCGCGCAGAAGCTGTCCACTGTGCCGATATGGGCCTGGCGCAGCAGGATGCTCTGGCGGCGCAGAAGCGAGTCCCTGGGATTCTGACGCAGCATTTCGAAAAGCCGGGCCTCCAGCCGGGCGCGCATTTCCGCCGCCGCCGCCTTGGTGAACGTGACGATGAGCAGCCGGTTGGCGGGGGTGGGGTCCTCCCGGCAGGTGAGCCGTTCTACCGCCCGCTGGACCAGCACCGCCGTCTTTCCCGAGCCCGCCGCAGCCGCCACCAGCACCGTCCCCCGTCGGGACTCCACCGCGTCCCGCTGGCTCTGGGTCCACTCCACAAAACCGCCCCCTTGGAATTTGCCTCCACAAGGTCGTGGGGTTTCACCCCACACCCCACAAACTTTTTGAAAAAAGTTTGATCAAAAACTTTTACCCACTCCTCGCTTTGCTCGTCGTGAACGTCTTACGGTTTTCGCAAAGCTACAACACATTACGCGGTCAAGGGGCGTTAGGCCCCTTGTGGGGTTTGGGGCAAAGCCCCAAGGTCTTGCCCTTGACCTTAACACCTGAGAAAACAACGCAGGAAGATAGGGAAACAGTCCAGTGGACTGTTTCCCGTAAGAAACCCACGTATGGGGTTTCTTATCCCGACTGCGGAGCAGGCGGGACAATCCCTTGGAAACCGGAACCAGCCAGCGGCTTCCCATCCCGGCTTTCGCCTTCTGCCGTCCCCGCGTGTGAATAGTCAGCCCAACGCACTCCGCCTGGGGCGCGTTTCAAAAAGTACAATATTTTTTAACGCGCCCCAACCCCGGTGCGCGCTCAGCACCCAGCTTGGCAGAGTTTTGCTTTGCAAAACGGAAAGATAGACCGAGCCGTGCGAGTGTCTATCTTTTTGACACCATGACGAAGCCCAGCTTTATCCTATCACCATTCTTGGCGTTATGTGCCGCAGATCTACTTCCTATACGTAACCACCATGGACTTCGCCAGCTTTTTCCCCAAGAGAAAGATCAGCCGCCCAAACAGCTTTCTGGCGGGGGTCAGGGGAATCCCCGGCGCGTAGCTCATGCCCAGGTATTGGGGCCAGAAGCGGTTGTCCTCCGTGGGATACTCCCCGCCGCTGTTCCCCGCGCACATGGCCTGGAACAGGTTGAAGGGGATCAAAACCCCAAAGCCGGGAACGTGCATCTTCCCGGACCGCAGGTCGCGGTAAAATCGTTCTGTGACGGCATGCGTCTTTCCCAGGTCCTTCTCCGTGGGCCGGTAGGCGTTCCAGCTCAGCGCCGCCACGGGCAGCTGGTAGCATCGGTTGAAGCCCCACCCGGAAAGTACGGCGGCCAGAGCCTTTGTGGCGCCCCTGGCGCCGATGCCCCCGGTGGTGCTGATGACGAGGGCTTTCTTTGTGAAATACCTGGGCCGGTGGAGCAGGAACGCCATATGGTCCGTGAGGTTCTTCAGAATGCCCGGCAGATGCCCCTGATAGCACGGCACGGAAAAAATCACCCCGTCGCACTCCTCCAGCAAATCCATCACCGGTTGGATGGCCTCGTGATGGGGGCAGGTCCCAGGGCCTTTGCGAAAGCAGCTGCTGCACCCTGTACAGAAGGGAAGGCCAAGCTGGGAGAGCTGTACCTCCCGGAACAGAATGGCCGGGTCCAGGGCCTTCAGCATCTCCTTGGCCTTTTCTGTGAGCAGCCAGGTGTTTCCCTTGCGGGGTCCGCCGTTGACGATCAGGATTTTCACGGGGCCCTCACCCCTCCTCGCTGAGGAGCTGTTCGCAGTACTGGCAGCGGTAGCGGTGCTTCTCTCCGTCGCAGAGGTAGAAAATCTGGTCCACGTCCTCCACGCTGGTGATGCACCGGGGGTTCTTGCAGCTGACGATGTTCACCAGCCGCTGGGGCAGCTGGGGGCGCTTCTTCTCCAGGAGCTTCCCGTCCCGGATCACGCACACCGTGGCGTGGTCGTCGATGAAGCCCAGCACGTCCAGGTCCACGTCCATCACGCCCTCGATCTTGATGATGTCCTTGCGCCCGAACTTGCTGCTGCGGGCGTTGCGGATGATGGCCACGCAGGTGTCCAGCCTGTGGAGCTCCAAGAGCTCGTATACCCGCATACCCCGCCCGGCGGTGATGTGATCGATGACAATGCCGTTCTCGATGCTGTCGATGTTCAGCATGGTTCTCCCTCCTTCTCCAGAATGTCCGGCTCCAGGCCCAGCAGAGACAGAATCAGCGCCATGCGCACGAAAACCCCGCCCCTGGCCTGCTGGAAGTACAGGGCCCTGGGGTCCTGGTCCAC
This sequence comes from Acutalibacter sp. 1XD8-33, assembly GCF_003612555.1. Classification (GTDB taxonomy): domain Bacteria; phylum Bacillota; class Clostridia; order Oscillospirales; family Acutalibacteraceae; genus Acutalibacter. Next base: position 39,573 of record NZ_RAZF01000022.1, on the reverse strand, counting down.
CTGCTGGTCGATCTCGTTCACCCGGGGAAGGGGGTGGAGCACCGCCAGGTCCGCCTTGCCCATGCGCAGCTTCTCCGGGGTGAGGATGTAGGAGTCCTTCAGCCGCACGTAGTCCTCCTCGTTGAAGAACCGCTCCCGCTGGACCCGGGTCATGTACAGCACGTCCAGTTCCGGCATAACTTCCTCCATCCGCCGGACTTCGGTGAAGGGATGCCCCGACGGTCCCAGCACCTCCTTGAGGATGTACCCCGGCGTCCGCAGCTCCTCCGGAGAGATGAGCACAAACCGGATGCCCTCGTACCGTACCAGGGACTTGATGAGGGAGTGGACCGTGCGGCCGAATTTCAGGTCCCCGCACAGGCCGATGGTCAGGTCTCCCACTTTCCCCCGGCAACGCCGGATGGTGAAGAGATCCGTCAGGGTCTGGGTGGGGTGCTGGTGGCCCCCGTCTCCTGCGTTCACCACGGGAATCCGGGAGTACCGGGCCGCCACAAAGGGCGCGCCCTCTTTGAAGTGCCGCATGGCGGCGATGTCCGCGTAGCCGGAGATCATGCGGATGGTGTCCGCCACGCTCTCGCCCTTTGCCGCCGAGCTGCTCTGGGCGCTGGAGAAGCCCAGCACCTGCCCCCCCAGCCGGAGCATGGCCGATTCAAAGCTCAGCCGGGTCCGGGTGCTGGGCTCGAAAAACAGGGTGGCCAGGATTTTCCCCGCGCACCGGTGGGCGTATTCCGAAGGCTTGTCCATGATTGTCTCCGCCAGCCCCAAGAGCCGGTCTGTCTCCTCCCTGGTGAAATCCAGTGGATCGATTAAATGCCGCATCGCGCCGCCGCCTTTCTCAAAAAATTCCGCCGCAAAAGGCCGTGGGCAAACCAATTACCCACGGCCTCCCCGCCGTCAATCTTCCTCGTCCTCATCCTCCGGGGCGTCCCAGTTGTGCCAGACGTTTTGCACGTCGTCGTTGTCCTCCAGGAGGTCCAGCATCTTCTGCATTTTGACCACAGTTTCCTCATCAGAAATGGCTGTGTAGGTGTCGGGCACCATCTCCACCTCGGCGGAGACAAACTCGTAGCCCTTCTGCTCCAGATCCTCCCGGACCCCGCTGAAGTCGCCGGGCTCGGTGGTGATCTCGAACACGTCCTCATCCGCCGCGAAGTCGGAGGCGCCGGCCTCCAGGGCGTCGGCCATCACCGTATCCTCGTCTAGGCCCTCGCGCTCCACCACGATGACGCCCTTCTCCTTGAACATAAAAGAGACGCAGCCCGTGGTGCCCAGGTTTCCGCCGTATTTGTCAAAGGCGTGGCGCACGTCTGCTGCGGTGCGGTTGCGGTTGTCCGTAAGGGTCTCCACGATCACCGCCACCCCGCAGGGACCGTAGCCCTCGTAGGTGATGTTCTCATAGCTGTCAGCATTGCCCTCGCCTGCGGCTCGCTTGATAATGCGCTCGATGTTGTCGTTGGGCACGTTGGCCGCCTTGGCCTTGGCGATGCAGTCCTTCAGGCGGGAGTTGGCCGCCGGGTCCGCGCTGCCCCCCTCTTTCACCGCCACCGCCAGTTCCCGACCAATCTTGGTAAAGACCTTAGCCTTGGCGCCGTCGGCCTTCTCCTTTTTCCGCTTGATATTGTTCCATTTTGAATGTCCAGACATAGTAAAACCGCCTTACTGTATAGTATCTGATCTATATCTATCATAAATCTGCTTGGAGTTTTCCGGTACTTTCGAGCAACAAAAGACGAGCCTTACAGGCAAGAGGGAAACTCCGAATGTACGCTCTGCGTACATTATATCACATTTCTCCCAGGATTTCAAGAGCCAGGGCCCGGGCTTTTTGCTGGGCGGTTCCCAGGTTTTCCCGGCCCCGGTCCGTGCCCGCCCAGACCGCGCAGCCCCGCAGGGTGGTATTCATCACGCTGAAGGCCCGCTCCAACTGATAGGCGCAGACCTCCACGGGGAAATCCTCCTCTCGTCCCATAGAGAGCAGCAGCGCCGCTTCCCGGTGCTTTTTGACGGGGGGCCGTTTCCCCAGGGAAAACCTGGCCTCAAAATACCGCTGGGTGCGGTCCAGCAGGGCCTTCATGGGGGCGGGGAACGAGGCGTTGTACACCGGGGCGGCCACTATCAGCAGGTCGGACCGGCGCAGGGCCTTGTCGAAGCCGTCCAGGTCCGGGAACTGACAGGCCTCCTTTTTGGCGCAGGCTCCGCAGCCTGTGCAGGGGTGGGGATTCATGGCGTACAGGTCCATCTCCTCCACCAGCCAGTCCTTGCAGTCCCGGAAAACCTCCAGAAAGCTCCCCAGAAGCATCCGGGTGGAGCCGTGGCTGTGGGGGGACCCGAACAGCACCAGCGCGTGTTTTTTGCGATCCAATATGTTCATTATTGCCTCCTTGCGGACCGGTTCCGACTCTGTTTTTATATACTTTTTGAGAGATCGCGTGCGTAGCCCCTTGCCTTTCATAAGGTGTATTCTTCCTGGAGTTTTCGAGGACCAGGGGACCGATTGTCCCCCAAATAAGCGCTCTGCGTACATTATATCATGTTCTGCGAAGATGTCAAATAGAAAGGCCGGCGCGGCACAGGACGCCTTCCGAAAAAACCGGGCAAAATATCCTGGTTCTCTTGCAAGTTTCCCAAAACCATGGTAAAATATATTGTTATATAGTCAATGAGCTTGAAAGTAGTCTTTTCAAGATTACAGATAAAGGCAACAACTTTATCTGCTTGTGATTTTGATACGTTTGAAGTGTTTGACTATAAACCCATTGGATATCTGGGATCTCAAGGTGGATATATTGTGAATATAAAGTTATGGGATCTACCGCCCTTGGATAAAGAGGCTGCGGTAAATCTGGCGAAGGACTGCGGTATCCCGCCTCTGCTGGCGGCGCTTTTTATGGTTCGGGGTTTTTCTGATCAAGAAGGGGTCTCCCGCCTGCTGAGCCGGGAACGGCTCTCGGACCCCTATCAGATGAAGGATATGGACCGGGCTGTGGCGCGGATTCGCCGCGCCCTGGAAGATTTTGAGAAAATCGCCATATATGGGGACTACGACGCGGACGGGGTCACTGCCACCGCCATCCTCTACACCTATCTGCGGGGCAAAAATGCCGACGTCTCCTTCTACATCCCCCAGCGGGACGGAGAGGGATACGGCATGAACCTCTCTGCGGTGGACACCCTGGCACGGGAAGGCGTGGAGCTGATCATTACCGTGGACAATGGGATCTCCGCCAACCAGGAAATCGCCTACGCCAAGAGCCTGGGAATTGATGTGGTGGTCACGGACCACCATCAGCCCCATGAGGAAATTCCAGAAGCCGCCGCCGTGGTGGACGCCCATCAGATGGACGACCAGAGTCCTTTCCGGGAGCTCTCCGGGGCCGGGGTCGCCCTGAAGCTGCTCATCGCCCTGGAGGACGGAAACGCGGAAGCCATCCTGGCTCAATATGCCGATCTGGCCGCTGTGGGCACGGTGGGGGACTCCGTCCCCCTGCTGGGAGAAAACCGCCAGATCGTACTGGCGGGCCTGGAGCAGATCAACCAGCGCCGGCGTCCCGGCCTGGACGCCATTCTGGACTTAAACGGCGATGGGGCCACCTCTACCAAGCTGGCCTTTTCCGCCGTACCCTGTATCAACGCCACCGGCCGCATGGGCGCCCCGGAACGGGCGGTCCGGCTGCTCACCTATGAGGACAGCCAGAACGCCCTGGCCCTGGCGGAGGAGCTGCGGGGGGACAACCGGCGGCGGAAGGCCGTGGAGGCCCAGCTCACCGCCCAAGCCTGCCAAATCGTGGAGGAAAACCCTGGACTGGCCGCAGAACGGATCCTGGTCGTGGCCGGGGAGAACTGGCACCATGGGGTTGTGGGCATTGTGGCCTCCCGCCTTACCGAACGCTATGGCAAGCCCTGTTTTGTGCTCTCCTGCGAGGGGGACTCCGCCCGGGGCAGCGGCCGCAGCGTGGAGGGCTTTTCCCTGTTCCAGGCGGTGAGCGCCTGCAAGGATCTGTTGGAACGGTACGGCGGACATCCCATGGCGGCCGGCGTCACTCTGCCGGTGGAGAATATTCCGGAATTTGCCCGCGGGTTGAACCGGTTCGCTCAGCTGAACTGCCCAGAGATGCCTGCCCTCACTCTTCGGCTGGACTGCTCCCTGAAACCCGCTGCCATCAATCTGGAAACCCTGGCCGCGCTGGAGCCTTTGGAGCCCTTCGGCGCGGGGAACGCCCAGCCCCTCTTCGCCATCTGCGGCGTGGAGCTGAAGGGGGTGCGCCCGGTAGGCAGCGCGGGGATTCACTCCCGCCTTCTCTGCCGGCGGGACGGCCGCAGCTTTCAATGCGTACTGTTCGGGGTGGGGCCGGGAGATTTTCCCTATCCCCTGGGGGCCCGGATTGACTTGGCCGTAAATTTACAGCTGAACACCTATCGGGGAGAAAACAGCGTGGAAATTTTAGTGCGGGACGTGAAGCTCAGCGGGCTGGATCAGAGGGCCTGTCTGAAGAGCCTGCGGATCTATGAAAAATTTCTCCGCCAAGAGCCCCTCTCCCCCCAGGAGGCCCAGGAGCTCTCTCCCACCCGGGAACAGCTGGCGGTTTTGTATAAGACCCTGCCTTTAAAGCCCGGTCCGGCTTTGGGCGCGGAATTGCTGCTAAGCAGCTTAGCCCCCCAGGGCTTTACCCTGGGAAGGCTGCTGTTCAGCCTGGACCTGCTGCGTCAGGCGGAGCTGATCCAGGGCGGGGTGCGGGGGAATTTCATCTCTGCCGGCCGGATCCCCGTTGAAAGCAAGGTGGATATTTTCGCAAGCCCCATGCTTGCCCAGCTGAAAGACCTGCAAAAAGCGGTATAGGCAGCCTGAGGCCCGCCGTTTTGAAAAAGGAGGAGTATTGTATGCCAGCGGTAAGACAGATCAGCACCTATGAGGAGCTACAGCAGATTATCAAGGAGAGCGGGAAGGAATTCGACCGGGTGTTGATCGGGCAGGCTTACCGGCTGGCCGAGCGGATGCACCGGGAGCAGAAGCGCAGCTCCGGCGAACCCTATATCATCCATCCCCTGTCCGTGGCGGCGGTTCTGGTGGATCTGGGCATGGACACCCAGTCCGTGGTGGCCGGCCTGCTCCATGACGTGGTGGAGGACACAGAGTACACCCTGGAGGAGATCGTGCAGGAATTCGGCCAGGAGGTGGCCCTGCTCATTGACGGGGTCACCAAGCTGGACAAGATTCCCTTTTCCTCCCGGGAGGAGGAGCAGGCGGAAAACCTGCGGAAAATGCTGATGGCCATGGCCCAGGACATCCGGGTCATCATTATCAAGTTCGCGGACCGGATGCACAACCTCTCCACCCTGGAATTCATGTCTCCCCAAAAACAGCGGGACAAGGCCCGGGAATGCCTGGAAGTCTACGCCCCCATCGCCCATCGGTTAGGTATGCGCACTGTGAAGGAGACTATGGAGGACGTGTCCCTGAAATATCTGGACCCCGCCGCCTATCAGGAAATCGAAGATTACCTCACCTCCCGCAGCACTACTCGCAGCCAATTCATCCTGGGGCTCAAGGACCAGCTCCGGGAGCGGCTGGAATCCGCCGTGCCCCAGGTCTATATTGAGGGCCGGGTGAAAAGCATCTACAGCATCTATCGGAAAATGTTCATCCAGGGCAAGGAGTTCGAGGAGATCTACGACGTGTTCGCCATGCGGGTGATCGTGGACACCATCGAGGACTGCTACAACGTTCTGGGCGTGGTCCATGACATGTTTACCCCCTTGCCAAACCGCTTCAAGGACTATATCTCTACCCCGAAACCCAACATGTATCAATCCCTGCATACCACGGTCATTACCAAAGCCGGGGTGCCGTTTGAGGTACAGATTCGCACCTGGGAGATGCACCAGACAGCCGAATACGGCATTGCGGCCCACTGGAAATACAAGATCGGCATGTCCGCCAAGCAGGCCGACAACCGCTCGCTGGACGAGCGCCTCTCCTGGATCCGCCAGATGCTGGAGAACCAGGCGGACACCGAGGATATCACCGATCTGGTCCACTCTATCAAAAGCGACCTGATTCCCGAGGAGGTGTTTGTGTTCACCCCCAAGGGGGACGTGGTGAACCTGCCCCAGGGCAGCAGCGTCATCGACTTTGCCTATGCCATCCACAGCGCCGTGGGCAACCGGATGGTGGGCGCCAAGGTGGACAAGAAGATCGTGCCCTTGGACTATAAAGTAAAGACCGGGGAGATCATCGAAATCCTCACCAGCAAGGAGACCCGGGGGCCCAACCGGGACTGGCTGACCATGGTGCGCACCAGCGAGGCCCGCAGCAAGATCCGGGCCTGGTTTAAAAAGGAGCGTAGGGAAGAGAACATTGTAGAGGGCAGGGCTGAGCTGGAGAGGGAGCTCCGCCGCAGCAGCATTCCCATAACTCCGGAGCTGATGAACTATATGGTGGAGAGCATCGGCAAGCGCCACAACTGCTCCACCGCCGACGATCTGTACGCGGCCATCGGCTATGGCGGGGTACAGATCTGGAAGGTGATGCCCCGGATTCGGGAGGAGCACCAGCGCATGGTAAAGGCCGCCGCTCCCCAGCCCTTCAACCAGGACCTTCCCCCTCTGGTACAGAACACCCCCGCGCCTTCTAAGAAGGTGGCCAGCGGGGTGCTGGTGGATGGGATGGACAACTGTCTGATCAAGCTCTCCCGCTGCTGCAATCCCCTGCCAGGGGACGACATCATCGGCTTTATCACCCGGGGCTTCGGCGTTTCCATCCATAAGCGGAGCTGCCGCAACGTTCCCCAGGACCTGTCCGACTGTGCCGAACCGGAGCGCTGGGTAAATGCTCACTGGGAGGGCGATGTCAAGGATGATTTTAAGTCCACCCTGCATATTGTAGCAGTGGACCGGGGCGGGCTGTTGTTCGACGTGACCCAGCAGCTCTCCAACATGAACATTTTTATCCACTCCCTGAACTGCCGCCAGGAGAAAGGAGGCCCCAACGCGGTGATTTCCGCCACAATCTCTATCAACGGCCTGCAGCAGCTTCAAAACATTATTGACCGGCTGTCCCGGATCAAAGGGGTTCTGTCTATTGACCGCACATGACGCCCAGCTTGACATGTATTGATGGGCAAAATAGCGCGGTCAAGGGGCATTAGGCCCCTTGTGGGGAGGGCCTTGCCGAATATGCACCCGGAGGCCTTCTATCGCTTGCAAATTCACATTCCTTGTTTAGAAGTAATACTATTGATTTTATTTTTCGAAGGAGAAACATGCTGATGAAAACACCTATTGATTTAGAAAAAATGAAAGATCAACCATGCAACTCGTTTGAAAAGGCTTTTGTGTTTTTTATGGATAGGCTGGAAGATTATTATAATAAGCAAGGTGAATGGAAAAGAACGAATTAAGAAGGAGTTGTCCGGTTGGGATGTGAAAGCCAAGAAACAAATTATCAATATTTTGATTGCAAGATTGAGCACGACGCTTCAAGGGTTCGACCCAGCAGATTTACTTGATTTGATATAGTGTTAATTAGACATCATACACTGTTCTGTAAGGGAGGAAGTTACAAGAGTATTTTCAAGGGGAACATAAAAGCAAATTGGGAGAAAAATTTTACGCCAGGGGGTGGTCCTGTGGATTCGGTCAATGTGAAGCCCGGCGGTGTGTTTTTGTGGGCAGGGGGCTATTTCGGCATCCTGCTGCTCTGCGCCTTTCTGGACGTGGCAGTATGGCGGAAGCTCTTTCCCGGCCAGGCGCATATTCTCAGTTTGGCGACGGAAACCGTTAGCTTTCTGGGTTTTGTCCTTTTGCTGGGCCGGAGCGGGTTTCCCCTCCGGCCGTTGGAGGGATTCAGCCTTTGGGGCGCGGCGCTGGCCCTGTTCTGCGCAGGATTCTTCTTTCTGGCGCTGGACAAAGGCCTGGACCCTTTGCTGGACCGGCTGTTCCCCCAGAGCAGCCAGGGCTATGAGGAGAGCCTCTCCGGCCTGCGGGCCCATCCTGTGACAGGGATGCTTCGGGTATGCCTTCTGGCCCCGGCCATGGAGGAGCTTCTCACCCGGGGGATTCTCCTGGGTGGGCTGCGGGAGGCATGGGGCTGGCCTCTGGCGCTGGCGGTATCCGCCGGGGTGTTTGCCCTGCTGCACTTCAATCTGGTGCAAACCCTCTCCGCCCTGGTGTGCGGGCTGGTCCTGGGCCTGCTCTATCTCTGCACCGGGTCGCTGTTGTGCTGCTTCCTGGCCCACGCGGCGTATAATCTGATCTCCATGTTTTTTTGTATGGGCGCGTAGCACATGACGCCAAGCATGGCGAAAGGATAGAGCTGGGTTTCGCGGTAGTGTCAAAAAAATAAACACTCGCGCAGCTCGGTTTATCTTTCCGTTTTGCTTCGCAAAACTCTGCTGGGCTGAGTGCGCATACACACAGAGCTGGCTTTCTCCGGAACTAGGAAACTTTTTTCTCAGTTGCAAAAGAGATCCATCTCGCCGTGCGAGATGAACTCTCCGTTTCCTCTTGCCGATGTTTTGCAAAGCAACAGTTAATCGAGTGAAACGAGGATTAACTGTTATTCACCACTTCAAAAAATGCGCTTCTCTGGTGTTAAGGTCAAGGGCAAGACCGTGGAGCTCAAGAGTTCGCATAGCGAACTCTCCCACACCACGCCAGGGGCCTAGACGCCTGAGACTTGGCTATGCCAAGTCTTGGACCGCGTAATGCGTTGTGGCTATGCGAAAACTGTAAAACCTTCACGACGAATGAAATGAGGAGTGGGTAAAAGTTTTTGATCAAACTTTTTGAAAAAAGTTTGTGGGGTGTGGGGGCGACAATCGCCGGTGGCGATTTCCCGTCGCCGACCGAGGCGGCAGCCGAGACAACCCCATGACCTTAAGAGAAAGGGGTGTTTCTCATGCTTCTCACGCTGACCGGTCACAGCTTCCGCTTTGAGTGCGAAAACCTGTGCCGGGTGTTCTTCCCCTATAGCCCCGTGCGGGTGCCCGAGGAGCCCGAAGAGCCCGCGCCAGGCGAGTCCTGGGCCGAGACGCGGGTGGTTCAGGAGCCCTCCGGCGGCTGGTGCTATACGGTCCGGGCCAGCGACGGGCGGGATGTGGCGGAGCGTCAAACGACCTCCCCCGAGCTGGCCGAGTATCCTCTAACCCGCCTGTTATACGAGGTTCTCTCTGGACTGACCGGAATTTCCCCTGCCTGGGGAATGCTCACCGGCGTGCACCCGGTGAAGCTCCTGCGGCAGCATGTGGAGCGGTTGGGGTTTGAGTCCGGGGCAGAGGACTACCAATCCAAATGGCTGGTAAGCCCCGCCCGCGTGGACCTGGCGAAGCGGGTGCTCTCTGCCCAAAAAGAGGCGGTGGACTGCCTGTCTCCCCAGAGCTTCAGCCTCTATGTGGGGATCCCCTTCTGTCCCACCCGCTGCGCCTATTGCTCCTTCATCTCCCAGGACATGCAGAACGCCAAAAAGCTGGTGGAGCCCTATCTCCGGCTGCTCCACCAGGAGCTGGAGCGCACCGCCCAGATCGCGGAGGAACTGGACCTGGAGCTGGTTTCCGTCTATGTGGGCGGCGGCACGCCCACCACTCTTTCCCCTGAACAGCTGGAGGCCTTGTGCGGGAAGATCACCTCCCTCTTCTCCTTCGGCCGTTGCCGGGAGTTCACTGTGGAGGCGGGCAGGCCGGACTCCATTACCCCGGAAAAACTCCTGGCGCTGAAGGACGCGGGGGTCACCCGGATCAGCATCAACCCCCAGACCATGTCCGACCGGGTGCTGGAAAACATCGGCCGCCGCCACACCGCCCGGGACGTGGAGGAGGCCTTCGCCCTGGCCCAGAGCCTGGGCTTTGAGGACATCAACGCGGATCTGATCGTGGGCCTGCCGGGAGACGATTTTCCGGGCTTCCAGGAGACCTTGGACCGGGTGCTGGGCCTGGGGCCCTCCAGCGTTACGGTTCACTCCCTAGCCCTGAAGCGCAGTGCCGCTATGGTCACCGAAGAGGCTGACCTCAGCCTGCACAAGCGCCCCCGGGAAACCGCCGCCATGGTGGACCACTCCATCCGCCGCCTGACCGGGGCGGGCTTCGAGCCCTATTATCTCTACCGCCAGACCCGCATGGCCGGAAACCTGGAGAATACCGGCTGGGCAAAACCCGGGTGCGTCTGCCGCTATAATATCTACACCATGGACGAGAGCGGCTCTGTTATCGCCTGCGGCGCGGGCGGGACCAGCAAACTCAAGGATCCCTATTCCAGCAATCTGAAACGGGTGTTCAACTTTAAATTTCCCTTTGAATACATCTCCCGCCATCAAGAAATTTTGGAGAGAAAGGACCAGGTGAAAGAAATCTATGAGCAATTTTGCCAGCGGCTACATTAAGTACATCAACCATCTGGAACAGATCAACGACGCGGCCATCAGCCATCCCGCCCGGATGATCCAGGAGGTGGAGGGCTCATACCGGGAGCATCTGCGGAACATCGCCCGGAACATCACAGAACGCCCTTCGCCGGTACGGATCGTCATGCTCTCCGGCCCCAGCAGCAGCGGCAAAACCACCACCGCCCACCTGCTGCGGGACTATCTGGGAGACTTTGGCGTGCGGGCGGTGATTATCTCCCTGGATGACTTCTATCTGGGCCGAGACCGGGCCCCCCGCCTGCCTGACGGCAGCTTCGACTACGAGACCGTGGCCGCCCTGGACGGGGACCGGATCCGCCAAACCCTCCAGAGCGTGGTGGGCTCCGGGGAGTTCACTGTGCCCCAGTACAGCTTCACCCTGGGCCGCCCGGACGGCCCGGACAGGGAATACAAGCTCTCCCAGGAGGACATCGCCATTGTGGAGGGCATCCACGGCCTGAACCCGGTGTTCACCAGGGACCTGCCCGAGGACGCCTGCATGACCCTCTATGTGAGCGTGAAGCAGCAGATCAAGGACGTGAACGGGGAGGTGATCTCTCCCTGGGACCTTCGGCTGGTGCGGCGAATCGTCCGGGACATCCAGTTCCGCAATTCTCCCGCCGAAAATACCCTGGCCATGTGGCCCCAGGTGGTGGAGGGGGAGAACCGTTACATCCGCCCCTACCGCATCAGCGCCGACTACACGGTGAACTCCATCCATATCTATGAGCCCTGCGTTCTGCGCACAGTGGCCATCCCCTTGCTGCGGGCCATTGCCGCCGACAGCCTGCACTATAAGAAGGCCCGGGACCTGGAGTCCCGGCTGATGCGTTTTGAGCCGGTCAGCCCGGACCTGGTCCCCAAGAATTCTATGCTGCGGGAATTTTTAGGCGGGAAAGACTAAGAACCTGGAATTTAAAGAATTCTTAAACATTTCGAAAGAGAATTCCGCTTTACTTTCCCTTGCGCACTTGCTATAATAAAAACAGCCAGAGGGAAATTCCCTCGAAACATAAAAAGGAGGACTTAACATGGGCATTTTCGACGATGTAGTTGTCAACGCGAAATCCGCTGCGGAAGCTGTAGGCCGCAAAGCCGGCCAGTTGGTAGACGTTTCCAAGCTGCGCATCGGCGCGGCGGAAGTAAACGCGGAAATTACCAAGCGTTACGAGGCTCTTGGCCAGTATGTATACGAGAACTGCCGCAGCTCTCTGGTAGCCGACCCGGAGGCCTTTGGAAAGATCACGGAAATTGACGAGCTGAAGGCCCAGGCCGCCGCCATTGCCAAGGAGCTGAACGACAAGCAGAACAAGCTGGCCTGTCCCTCCTGCGGCAAACAGTGCAGCAACACCGACACTTTCTGTAGCTGTTGCGGCGCAAAACTGGTTGTAGAAGAGGCGGCCGCCGAACCTCAGCCTGAAGCGCCTGAGAACCACGAGGAGCCTCCCCAGGAGTAAGGGGCAGCGTTCTTCGCCCGTGGACGGGCATCATCAGAAAAATCAACACAGCAAAAAGGGAACCGGCTGACTCATTCTGAAATCAGCCGGTTCCCTCTTTCTATTCATTACAGTTAGCACGGTTCAAAAACGGCGGGTTTTTCGCATCCCGTTCAGCTGGCCGCCGGCATGCTTTTTCTCAGTTCTCCATAATCTGCTTATAGAGCTTGATATACTCGCCGGCCGATTTGCCCCAGCTGTTGTCGCACTCCATGGCCCGGTCTACCAGCACGCCCCAGCCCTTTTTATCAGAGTTGTAGGCGTAAATGGCCCGGTGCAGGCTGTGGAGCATATCTCCCGTGTTATAGGTCATAAAGGTGAATCCGTTGCCCTGACCGTCGCCGCTGTCTGTGATGGAATCCTTCAGTCCGCCGGTTTCCCGCACCACCGGAATGGTGCCATACCGCAGGGCGATCATCTGGGACAGGCCGCAGGGCTCGGACTTGCTGGGCATCAGGAAGATATCCGCCCCGGCGTAGATTTTCCGGGACAGCTCGGGCACAAAGCCCAGGCACAGCACAAACCGGCCGGGATACTTCTCCTGCATCCACTTAAAGTAATTTTCATACTCCAAATCGCCGCTTCCCAAAATGACAATCTGAGCGTTGGAATACTCCATCACATTGTCTACCGCCTCTTTCACCAGATCCAGGCCTTTGTGGGACACCAGACGAGTCACCATGCCGACCACCGGCACGTCCGGGTCCACCTCGATGCACAGCCGCTCCTGGAGCTTCTGCTTATTCACAGCTTTGCCGGCCTTGTCCGCCTTGCTATAATTGGCAAAGAGGTCCTTATCTGTCTCCGGGTCATAGTTCACCGTGTCGATGCCGTTCAAAATGCCGGACAGCTTCCAGGAGCGCTCCCGCAGAATGGGGTCCAGCTTGTGAGAGAACCAGGGGTCCAGAATCTCCTGGGCATAGGTGGGGCTCACAGTAGAGACCCAGTTGGCGCACTCGATGGCGCCTTTCATCAGATTCACGTCCTTGTTGAACTCCAAGAGCTGGCTCTCATAGGACGGGATGCCGAACACGTCCTCCAGAATATCCTTGCCATACTGGCCCTGATACTGGATATTGTGGATAGTGAAGAGGGTCTTGATCCCGGAATACCACTCGTTGTTGGCATAGAAGAGCCGGTAATAAACCGGAACCAACGCGCACTGCCAGTCGTTGGCGTGAATCACATCCGGTTTATAGTCGATATAGGGCAGCATCTCCAGAATCGCCCGGGAGAAGAAGGCAAACCGCTCCGCGTCGTCGAAGTGGCCGTACAGGCTGCCCCGCTTAAAGTAATACTGGTTGTCGATGAGGTAATAGGTCACGCTGCCGATCTTCGCCTCGAAAATTCCGCAATACTGTCTCCGCCAAGCCACCGGCACCGAAATGCTGGTGATAAACTTCATCTGATCCCGCAGCTCCTGGGACACGTTGTCATACAGGGGGATGACAACCCGGCACCCCACCATGCGGGCGCGCAGGGCCTGTGGCAAAGATCCGGACACATCCGCCAGGCCGCCGGTGGCGGAAAACGGAAGCGCTTCGCTGGCACAGTACAAAATCTTCATGATAGTTTTCCTTTCTGTATCTGCCTCGAAAAGAGGTTCTTATACCTTGCTGCCCTTGCTCACATAGACCGGATAGCTCTGGTAGCCAGCCATGGTGCGGTTCATCTCAAACTCCACATCCTTGTCCGCCACCACATAGTCCAGCTTTGTTCCCTCGCCGATGACGCAGTCCTGCATAATCACGCAGTTCTTCAGCTTGGCGCCCTTCTTCACCTTGACGCCTCGGAACAGAACGCAGTTTTCCACCTCGCCGTCGATCACGCAACCGTCGGCTACAATAGAATTGCTCACAGAGGAACCCAGGCCGTATTTGGCGGGCATATCGTCCCGCACCTTGGTATAGACAGGACGGTCCTGGGGGAACAGCTGGCCGCGGATCTTGGGGTCCATCAGGGCCATATTGGCGTCGAAATAGTCTTTGAAAGACGTAATCGTATAGGCGGCGCTGGTGCACTCATAGGCGTATACCTTCAGCTCCTTCAGGTTGCGCTGCACCAGATCCCGGTCGAAATCGTACAGGTTGCGGCTCATGCAGTCCTCCACCATGTCTATCAGCTTCTGGCGGCGCATGATGCACTTTCCAAAGCCGTAGTTGCAGTTGGTGTCGCTGCCCCGCTTAATCAGCATGTCCCGCACAAAGCCCTCCGGGTCCACGGTGTACACCACATTTTTGTCCGTGTCGGGAGAAGTGCCGTGGCGGTAGATAATCGTAATGTCCGCGTTCTTCTCTGTATGGAAGCGGAACACGTCCCGATAGTCAATGTTGGAGACGGTGTCGCAGTTGGAAATAAGCACATACTCTTCCTTTGAATTCTTCAAAAACCGGTGGATGGATGCCAGACTAGACACCATGCCGTCGGTACGGGCAGTTTCCGCGCCAAAGGGCGGCAGCAGATACAGCCCCTCTCTCTTGCGGGACAGGTTCCAGGTCTTGCCGGAGCCCAGATGGTCCATCAAAGACTGGTAGTTCTCTTCCGTAATCACGCCCACCTTGTTGACGCCGGAATTCACCAGATTAGAGAGGGCGAAATCCACCAGGCGGTAGCGCCCGCCATAGGGGATAGAGGCCATCACCCGATTTTCCGTCAGTTCTCTTACACGCTCCTCGTGCACATAGGCAAAGAGGATGCCGATTACATCATTGCCGCGCATCATATAGACCAGCTCCCTTTCATTTGGGTTAATTTATTGAACCTGTATTCACAACCTGCACGTACCGTCTGAACGGTCTTTTTCGCCCCATTCGTTGTTAAATTTGTTTGCCATACAGCTAGTATATCTGCACAAATTTGCCTAGAATGGCGCAAAGAATCCTCGCTCATCCGGCAATTTCGCCTATAAATGCAGGTTCTTGGGGTACACCACTTTCAGTTTTTCCCCACATCCTCGGCGTCCAGCATCTCCTTGGGAGCCACGCTGCCGCCCGGGGGAACCTTGCAGCCGGGGCCGACCACCGCCACGCCCCATTCATCCTTGTTTTCCACATTTTCGGGCCGCTGGCCGATCACCGCTCCCGCGCCCACCACGGCGTTTTCCGCCACGATGGCATACTGCACCCGGGCGCCCTCTTCAATGCGGGCGCCGGGCATGATGATGGAGGAATGGACCTCCGCGCTGGGAGCTACGTACACGCCGGCAAAGAGGATGGAGAATTCCAGGTCGCCGTACACGTTGCATCCCTCGGCAATGGTGGAATTCTGCACATGGGCGCCCTTGGCAATATAGTGGGGCGGCATCACGGGATTGCGGGAATAGATGCGCCAGTCGGGATCGCTCAGGTCCAGGGGGACGTTGGGGTCCAGCAGGTCCATATTGGACTCCCACAGGCTGTCGATGGTGCCCACGTCCTTCCAGTAGCCCTCAAAGCGATAGGCGAACATCTTCTCTCCGGAATTCAGCATGGCGGGCAGAACATTTTTGCCAAAGTCATTGGAGCTCTTGGGGTCCTCCTCGTCGGCCAAAAGGAACTTGCGCAGCTTTTCCCAGGTAAACACATAGATGCCCATATTGGCCAGATCGTTCTTGGGCTTCTTGGGCTTCTCGTCGAATTCGTAGATGGAGTCATCGTCATTGGTGTTCAGAATTCCAAACCGGCTGGCCTCGGCCATGGGCACCTGCTGCACGGCAATGGTAACGGCGGCGTCCTTCTCCTTATGGAAAGCGATCATCTTAGAGTAGTCCATTTTATAGATATGGTCGCCGGAAAGCACCAGCACATATTCCGGGTTGTATCTCTCGATAAAGGGAATATTCTGGGTGATGGCGTTGGCGGTGCCCTTATACCAGTCTGTCTTTTTCCGCTTCTCATAGGGAGAGAGCACATGAACGCCCGCGTTCATATTGTCCAGGTCCCAGGGCTGGCCGGAACCGATGTACTCGTTCAGCTCCAGGGGCTGATACTGGGTGAGCACGCCCACCGTCTCAATTCCGGAATTCACGCAGTTGGAAAGGGGAAAGTCAATAATGCGGTACTTTCCTCCGAAGGGCACCGCAGGCTTGGCGATATCCTTTGTCAATACGCCCAAGCGGCTGCCCTGGCCGCCCGCAAGCAGCATGGCTACGACCTCTTGTTTGGGTAACATTGTACGTCCTCCTAATTACTATTTTTAATATATGGCAGAGCTTGCCGGCAAAACCCGAACGCCTCCCATTGCCGGGTAGGACTCTCTTGAGAATTCTTGAAACGTGCCCGCGCCGCGTCCCGGGGGATTCCTTCGGAAGCCGCCTGCCGCTGCGCAAACGCGCCACACGTCCGGTTTTTCGCACAAGCTCTTTGAAAGCTCCCATGAAAACAGCGCTGATTCCGCAAGTTCTTCTTATGGGACGCGTTCAGTCCAGGTGCTTCGCGCACGCCTTACGCGCGCGCCTTCAGGCCTCCGCCTGTGTTGAAGCCGCTTTGGCAGCCTGTGCCGAAGCCGCCTTAGAGGCTCCTGCCGTGGTCTGGGGCTTTTGCTCCTCTTTCTCCTTGGCCTTGGGTTTCACGGCGGGTTTTACGCACTCCAGGAAGAATACCGTGTTGGCCGGCAGAGTGAGTTCTATGCACTGCTCGCAGCCGTGCATGGACTCGTCAATGGTCTGGATGTTCTTTCCATTGGTCACGCCCTCGCCGCCGAATTCCTTGTTGTCAGAGGTGAACACCTCCGCCCATGTGCCCCAATAGGGCACGCCGATCCGATAGTGCTCCCGCTGCACCGGCACGAAATTGCACACGCACACCAGCTCGTGGCCGTCTATGGACTTGCGCCGGAAAGCAATGACGCTCTGGGTATAGTCGTCGTTGGAGATCCACTCAAAGCCGCCCCAGTCAAAGTCAATCTCCCACAGCTCCGGCCGGCTGAGGTAGAAATGGTTCACTGCCTTAAAGAAGTTCTGGGCGTCCTGGTGCTCCTTATATTGCAGCAGGCCCCATTCCAGCTCCTTCTCGAAGTTCCACTCGTTCTTCTGAGCGAACTCGGTTCCCATAAACTGGAGCTTCTTGCCGGGATGGCCCATCATATAGGTGACAAAGCAGCGCATTCCCGCCGCCTTCTGCTCGTCGGTGCCGGGCATCTTATTGATCAGCGAACCCTTGCCGTATACCACCTCATCATGGGAGATGGGCAGGATAAAGTTCTCAGAGAAAGCATAGAAGAAGGAGAAGGTGAGGGAGCTGTGGTTCCCGCTGCGGAACAGGGGATCCATGGACATATACCGAAGCATGTCGTTCATCCAGCCCATATTCCACTTGTAGTTGAAGCCCAGGCCGCCTATAAAGGTAGGCTTGGAAACCATGGGCCACGCGGTGCTTTCCTCGGCGATCATCATCGGGTCCTGTACCTCGGCGAACACAGCCTCGTTCAGGGCCTGAAGGAACGCCACGGCCTCCAGATTCTCCTTGCCGCCGTCCTTGTTGGGGATCCACTCCCCGTCCCGGCGATTATAGTCCAGGTACAGCATGGAGGCCACCGCATCCACCCGCAGGCCGTCCACATGATATTCCTTCAGCCAGAACACCGCGCTGGAGATCAGAAAGCTCATGACCTCCGGCCGGCCATAGTCAAAAACCAGCGTGCCCCACTCCTTATGCTCTCCCTTACGGGGATCCTCATACTCATAGCAAGGGGTGCCGTCAAACTTGGCCAGGCCCGCCGCGTCCCTGGGGAAATGGGCGGGAACCCAGTCCATAATTACGCCGATGCCGGCCTCGTGGCAGCGGTCTACAAAGCGCATAAAGTCTACCGGCTGGCCATAGCGGGAAGTAGGGGCAAAATATCCCATCACCTGATAGCCCCAGGAGCCGTCATAGGGATATTCTGTGAGAGGCATAAACTCAATGTGGGTGAATCCCATATCCTTGACATAAGGGATCAGCTCGTCCCCCAGCTTGTCATAGGAAAACACGCTGCCGTCGGCGTATTTCCGCCAGGAGCCCGCATGTACCTCATATATGTTTACAGGCAGGTTATAATGCTTCTTCTGCTGCTTTTTCTTTTGCCAGGCAGAATCCTTCCACTGATACCCTTCCAGCTCATACCAGCGGGAGGCTGTGCCCGGGCGGGTTTCCGTATGGCGGGCAAAGGGGTCCGCCTTGTAGGTATCCTCTCCTCCGGCGGTCTTTACATAGAACTTGTACATTTCGAAGGGCTGAAATTCAAAATCGGTGTAGCCCTCCCAAACGCTGTCGTCCACCTTTTTCAGGGGATACTTGGCGTTATCCCAATTGCAAAAATTTCCTACCAGGGAAACAGCCCTGGCATGAGGGGCCCAGACTCTTGCCACCATGCATTTTTTACCGTTGCGGGTGGCCTTGTGCACGCCCATATATTCATATACGCGGCGGTTTTTCCCACTGTGGAACAGATAGAGGGGAACCTGCGAAGGATCCAGCTTGGTCTCTGTAACCTCCATTTTTTCGGTGCCGGGCTTTTCTGTGTTCATGGCTGCTATCACTTTCCTTTCCTGGGCGGAAATTGTGCCGTTATTCCAGAACCGCCCGAATAGTTTCAAAATCTATCCTTATTATCATACCATACTTTGGGAAAATTTCAAGTGCTTTTTGGTGATTTCTAGGGAAGATTTAATGAAAAAGCTCTAATCTTTGTAAACTCTAACAAGGTTTGCTCAAATTCTCTGTCTATAGTCACAGAATCCAAAAAAGCGCGCTTTTTTGGGCGGGGGCTGAGACAGTCAAAAAAGCTCCCCACAAAGGGGAGCTTTTAACATTTCATTCCCAAACCGGCGAGGGATACTCTCCCTTTGCGGTCATTTCTGCCAGGGCATCCACCACGGACTGCCGGTCCACCTTATAGGTAACGCCGTACCATCTGTCTCGAGTCTCCAACACATGCACCTGCGCCCGGCCATCCTGCACCATAGCATCCACAGCAAAAGGCAGATAGAACTCTGCTTTCAGCGGATTCTCAGGCAGGGTCTCTTGAAAGAACCGGATGAACTCCACCTCCATCTCCTTCGTAGTCCCAGGGACAAACCCCCAGATAGACATAGAGACTGGCGTATCCGGCGGCAGGATGGTCCAGGTCTTTCCCTCATCCTCGGTATACCCGATCTTCCCCTCTGGCAGCTTGGCGATCTTTGTGCGCTCGGTCACGCTTTGGAGCATGCCATCCTCCACCTGGCACACGCCCCGGGACACTGTGCCGTGGTCGGAAACCGTGTTGCGTACCTGGTAGCCTACCATGGCCAGATCCATCTTTCCGGCGGTCCCGGGTCTGCTGAGAAAATCATAGATTTTCTGGTAGGCCTCCCGGCCATAGAAATCATCGGCGTTGATCACAGCGTAAGGCGCGTCTCCCCAGACCTCCGCCACCTTCCGGGCGCCGGTTAAAGCCGCGTGGCCGGTCCCCCAAGGTTTTTCCCGGCCCTGGGGGACGGCTCTGCCCGCCGGAATATCGTCCACGCGCTGAAAGGCGAACTCCACCTGCATGTGCTTCTCCACAGGAGCGGTGATTTCCCGGCGGAACGCCTCTTCCATCTCCTCCTTGATTACACAAACCGCTCTGCGGAACCCGGCCCGCCAGGCGTCGTAGAGGGAATAGTCGATGATTCTTTCGCCCTTGGGGCCCACAGGCTCAATCTGTTTCAGGCCGCCTCCGCCGTAGCGGCTGCCCAGGCCCGCCGCAATAATCACCAGTACAGGTTCGTTCATGTTTCTGCCTCCTCGTTTGATTTCATATCAGCCCGCAACGCTGTCCCGATTTTTGCACAGGTTTGCCCTTCGGGCAAACCTGGATCCCGCCATCCCTCAAGGGGATGGCGACGGATTTCCCGGTCCATGGCCCCGGGGCCGGACCGGTGAAATTCGGCAAAAATCGGTCCGCCAAGCCCGCCCTATTCTCCGTATATAAACCGGTGCAGATTTTCTACCACCAGCTCCGTGTCGAACCGGATTACCGCCAGGCCATCCTCATTTTCAGCGTCATAGGCCCCTTCCGCCTCGCCTGGCAGGGTAATGCTTTCCATCTGGATGCCTCCCAGGGCAAAAGGCACAAGGCTCGCCATATCCACCAGCCCCAAAGATGTCTCACAATTGGGCATTACCCCATGGGCAATAACAGGATAGCTGAACACCGTGCGGCTTTTCGCCCGGTCTACCAACCCCATCAGGACCTTATGCTGGCGGCCGGTGCGGGCGTCGTCGTTTCCCAGGTAGCGGATGCGGGAATAGGCCACCGCCTGAGCTCCGGTCAGCATCACCTTGCCTCCTGTGTATTCTCCATCTATCATATTATGCGTGCCGTCTGTGGCCGTGAAATAGTCGCTCATCTTAATAGGAGCCTTGGCCCCTTCCCGTTCGGCCTCCTGACTCAGGTTCCAGAGGTTGGCGTTCACCTCCCGCATCTCTTCCCCGGTGAGCTCCATCTCCACCCCGCCAAAGGCGTCCACAATTCCCGCCATATTGAAGAAATTTACGGTGACATAGTCCTCAATATCCAGCTGGAAATTCTGATTCAGGGTTCGCACCGCAAGTTCCGGCCCCCCATAGGCATAGGCGTGGGTTAGCTTATCATAGCCGTAATCCTCAATATAGACCTCGGCGTCCCGCATAAAGGATGCCATTTTCAGGGTGTGGCTTCTGCTGTCAATGGTAAGCACCATCACCGCGTCCGAGCGGCCTATATTCTCCCCGTCCCGAGAATCTACCCCAAACAGGGCGATATTTTTTACCCCCGCCGTCCGTGCTGAAGGGTTTACTGCCAGATCTCCATCTAAGCTGCTCACCTTGAGTCCCATGAACATATAGACAAAGAGTCCGGCTATTACCACCGCCAACAGCAGAAAGACCAGTCCAATTTTCTTCCCAAGTCCCATCCTCCGCCGGGACGGCGCCTTTCGTTCGCGGGCAGGCTTCCGCCTTATATCCTCCCGGTCCGCCCTGCGGCGCTGCTCTGAGGAATAGCTGGAAATGTCCTCAAACTCTCTGGGCAGCTCATAATAATAGTTATCCTGAAGCGCTTCCCGGCGGGGCCTTTTCTCTGCGCTTTCTCGCCCGGACCGTCCCCTCGGTTCTTCCCTGGAAGCATGGGCGGCTTTTCCGCGAGCCGGGGCCCTGTGCCGGGGCGGAGGCTGGCTATGCCTGCCCCCAGACCTGTTTTCTCTTTGTCCCATTCCATTTCCCTTTATCATTTTTCAAGATTGGTTTATATCTTTTCTAAGAATTATTCCTCTCCCGAGCTCCCCTCTTCCGGTTGGGGAGAGGCTCCGCTGCCATTATACTCGTTCCAATAGGGCGACCCCTCCTCAAAGATGAAAGCGCTGATGCGCTTAGAGGCCTGGGTCAGGTCGTAGACCAGATCATATTTGACGTCATGCAAATCCGTCTCATACTGGGCGTCCGGCACCGAAATGCTCTTAATGGTCATATCCGTGGCCAGAATGGGCAGCATTCCCATAATATCGTCTAGCTCCAGGTTCGTCTCGCAATAGGGCATAAGTTTTTTCACCAGGGTGGGATAGTCCGTCACGCTCAAAAGCTTCACCCGGTGGATCAGTCCCGTGAGCACCTTCTGCTGGCGTTCTACCCGGCCGAAATCATCCCCGATATTCCGGATCCGGCCATAGGATACCGCCTGGTTTCCATTCAGAAGATAGGTGTCCGTATCCCCAGTGGCGTACATATAGTCGCTCTCCACAATATTGGGATAATTCTGCTCCTCATACACGCCGTTGGCCTGATCAATGCCCTTCTGGCGCTCCACCTCCGCGCTGAGATTGGAGAGGTTCAGGTTGATCTCCTCGATCTCGGCGGCGGTCACCTCCATCTCCACCCCGCCGAAAGCATCCACAATCGCCGCCATATTGACAAAGTTAATCGTCACATAGTCCTCGATGCGCAGGCCGAAATTCTGGTTCAGGGTGCGGATGGCCAGCTCCGGTCCGCCGGTGGTGTAGGCCGCGTTGAGCTTGGTGTTCCAGTCCACATGCCCGGAGGCAAAGCTCTCCCCCTCGATGTTCACCAGGCTGTCCCGGAGGATGGAGGTCATCTTGATGGACCCGTGGCGGTTGTCCACGGTGAGGATCATGTTTACATCAGACTGGCCCTCGAACTCGCTGTTGCGGGAATCCAGGCCAAAGAGCGCGATGTTTTTGATGCTGGTATCCACCACGGCCTCTTCATGGAAGCCCAGCTCCGCAGGGTCCTTGGTAATGGTATTGGTGGTCAGCTCGCCGATCAAATCCGTAGATATGTAGATCAGCCCGGCGCCGAACAGAATCATTACCACACACAAAAAAGCCGCGACGCATTGCAGCACCAAACGGCCCCGGCGGTTTTTCCGGCGCTTTTTTTGCTCCACGGCGGAATAGCTGGAAACATCCTCAAAGCCCTGCCTGCTTGTCCTTTTTGCCATGCCGCTCCTCCATCCAAAAAAGAATAAAATCTTAGCGGGACTCTCGTTTCTGATCCTGGCCTGTGCTGGATCTAAACACAAAGAGCTTGCTGAAAATGTAGTTCGCGATTACCACAATCACGCTGGAAACCACCTTAACGGCCTTGTCATTTAGGGACAGCAGATCCACGCCCAAATACATGCACAGCAGATCCATCACCAGGGACACGCCCCGGGCCCCAAAGAATTTTGTCATTTCCACGGCGATGCCTTTTGCCCCCCGGACCTTGCTCTCGAAAACCCAGCGGCGATTGGTCACATAGGCAAACAGGATGGACAGCACCTGGGCAAAAAAGGCGGCAGCCATGTAGTGCACATGGAGCACGTCCGTCAAAAGCCAGTAGCTGCCCCAGTTCACCAGGGTGGTAAGCACGCCGAAGAACAGGTAAGAGATCAGCTCCCGATACTTTTTCAGCAGTTCCCGCACAGTTTCAGCCCCCTATAACAAATCCTCTAATGGGTTAGTATACCGCAAATTTCCCCAAAATGCAAGACCACCCTTTCAGATTCCCAGAAAGGGCCTGTAAATTTTATATGAATTTTACTGGGACAAGCGCCCTGTCAGCCTGGGATAGGGCCGTTTTCTCTTGAAAAACTCATACACCGAGCAGCCCTTATCCACCAGAGTGACCACCGCGCCCTCCCGATACCGGGGCGGACGGAGCGTCAGGGGAAACATGTGGGTGCGAATGATGTCCGCCTCAATGCCGGTGAGGTCCAGCTCCTTTGCCGCGTTGCGCCAGGCAATCTCCGGGTGCCGGGACCAATGGCCCCTGTGGGCGGGGTCACCGTCTTGAGCGTCATAAAAGAAATAGTCATGAAAGAGCGCCCCCCGGGCCATCTCCCGCATATGAAAGGCGCAGCCCAGAAGCGCCGCCACCCGGCAGCTGTAATAGGCCACCGCCACGCTATGCAGCAGACGGCAGGTATTTCCGTGCTGGGGATATCCAGCCATGCTGCCCAAATTGGAGACTTCCGTCAGCTCCCGGTAGCAGTTCCAAAACGCCTCCGCG
The DNA here is from genome assembly GCF_003612555.1 of Acutalibacter sp. 1XD8-33. Taxonomy (GTDB): domain Bacteria; phylum Bacillota; class Clostridia; order Oscillospirales; family Acutalibacteraceae; genus Acutalibacter. The sequence continues at coordinate 16,219 of NZ_RAZF01000022.1, read as the reverse complement.
TTCCACCGACTTGCCATTCCATTTCCTCCTAAAAGTATGCTTTTTGAAAAAAGCAACGTTGCGCTTTTATCTTTCAAAAAATATAATACCCTAAATTCTTCGTTCCGTCAAGAGAAACCCCAGCAGAGCATTCTCAAAGAAGCGCGGCAGGCTTATCGCATCTCCGCGTTCACGATACGGGCTCTACTCTATGCCTCGGCGGCGACCGGGGCCAAGGGCTTCTCCAGAGACTGCCTGGCCCAGACCAGGCACAAAATCACGCCGGCTGCCGTGGAGATCACGTCGGTGACAACCCCGGCGAACACCAGTCCCGGCAGCCCGGCCAGAGCCTCCATGGCGAACAGCACCGGCACGTAGACGATCCCCTTGCTCAGCAGGGAGGTCACCGTGGCATAGCTCACCTTGCCGGTGCCCTGGAGGTAGGCGGAGCACAGCTGGTAGATCCCGCCCACAGGGGCCCCCAGCAGAGTCAGCATCATGAACTTTCCGGTCTCCAGAATCTGGGGGTCGTCCAGGAACGCCGTCACGAAGGTCTCCCGGCCCAGCAGGAAGACCCCACCCAGCACCGTGCTGAGAATGGTGGTGGCCACCCCAGTCTCCAGAATGATCCGGCGCATCCGTCCTCTGTCGCCCGTGCCGTAGGTGTAGGAGATCACGGGCTGCATCCCCATGCAGACGCCCATTACGATCATGCCCACCAGCATCCCGGCCTTGCTGGCCACGCCGTTGGCCGCGACAGCAATGTTGCCGTACTTCACCAGCAGCTGGTTTGAGAACATGGAGGAGACGCACATCAGCACCGTGCCCCCGGCCATAGGCACTCCCAGGCTGACCACCCGCAGGGACACATCCTTTTTTAGAGTGAGGTACTTGGGCGAGATGGTGAAGCCGTCGGATTTTTTCACATGCAGAAAAACGAGAACGCTGGTGACCACGTTGCCGATCACCGTGGCCCAGGCCGCGCCCGCTATGCCCATCTGGAACACGGAGATGAACAGCGGGTCCAGGAGGATGTTGGTGAAGGTGCCCGCCAGGGCGATGAGCATGGTCTTTGCGGAGGAGCCGTCGGCGCGAATCGCGTTGCCCAGGCCGCCGCCGAACATGGTGAAGGGAACGCCCAGCAGGATGATGGAGAGATAGGTCCGGGCAAAGCCTGCGGTCTCCTCATTGGCGCCCATCAGGGAGAGCAGCGGGTCCATGAAGAGAAACATCGCTATGGCCAGCGCCACGCCGGTGATCACCGAGGCCCAGGCGCAGAAGGAGCTGTAGTATTTCGCCTTTTCTCGGTCTCCCTGGCCCAGGGCGATGGCGATGGCCGTACAGCCGCCCGCGCCGAAGAGGGTGCCCACGCCCTGGAAGATGTTGAAGGCCGGGCCGGAGAGGGACAGGGCCGCCACCTGCATGGCGTTGCCGCCCTGCCCGATAAAGAACACGTCCGCCATGTTGTAGAGCACCTGGACGATCATCACCACGATGGTGGGCAGTCCCATGGTGAACAGCAGCTTCCAAACCGGGGCTTCCCGCATCATTTTCTCGTTTTTCATCTTGGCTTCTCCTTTCGCCGCCGCGCCGGAATTTTATGATTCCGGCACTTGTCTTTTTGTTATGAGTATAGTATAATACCGACAGGTGTTGGCTTCAACCATCAATACAACAATAAGTATTGTGATATTAAAGCAGAGGAGAATCCCTATGAACAAGCCCAACAACAAGCGCTCCCGGGACACGGACGAGGCCATCATCCGCGCGGCCTTTCAATGCATGGTCATGAGGGGGAAGCCGGTCAGCAAGATCACCGTGCGGGAAATCTGCGAGACGGCGGGGATCAACCGCTCCACCTTCTACGCCCACTATATGGACGTGTACGACCTCTTTGAGAAGGTGGAGATCCACATGGCGGAGATGTGCCAAGAGCGGATCCGAAACGCGTTTATACTGGGCAGGGGCTTTCAGATGGCGGTGGAGGGCGTTTTCCAGTTTGTGGAGGAATACAAGGAGTTTTACCTGTTGTACTTGCACGAGATGAGCCAGGCCTCCCATCTGATTGAGATGATGAACGCCCCCTTCCAGGAGGAGATCAAAAAGATCCGGGAGGCGGACATGGGGTATGGCGTCCCTGGGGAGGCTGCTTACCACTTCACCTTTTTCACGGCGGGCATGACCTCCCTGCTGGCCGCTTGGCTGCTGGGAAACTGCAAAGAGACCCCCCACGAGCTCTACGAAATTCTTCTGCGGGAATACGGCCCCAACTCCCTGCTGAACACCTGGTCCGGGGGACAGGTGTTTCCCGAGTGAGCTTCCGGACGGCAGATCGGATGTTATAGAGGTGATTTTGTGATAAGAAAGTTGAAATATGGCAATACAAACACATTCTTCATCCGAGGAACAGGCGGTGGCTTGCTGATTGATACTGACCTTGCCGGAACGTTGCCCGCATTTTATAGGGCAATAAAGGAACACAATATTAAAACCCGCGATATTTCTTATGTTCTGGCAACGCACTACCATCCCGACCATATGGGCTTAATAAGCGAGCTAATGGGGCAAGGAATCAAACTTTTGCTGATGGATACGCAGAAGGCCCATGTTCATTTCGCGGACGAGATTTTCAGAAGGGACAAGCGGTTACAGTATGAGCCCATCCATGTCGGAAATTCCGTCAGTATCAACAGGAATAACAACCGGGAATTTCTTGAAAACATAGGCATTGCGGGAGAAATCGTATCCACCCCAAGCCATAGCGCGGACAGCATATCCTTGATTTTGGATAATGGAACTTGTTTTGTGGGAGATTTAGAACCGATCGAATACCTTGATGCCTATGACGGGAATGAAAAATTGGAAAGCGATTGGAAATGCATTATGAGCTATCACCCTAAAATCATCTACTACGCTCACGCAAACGAAAAAGTATTATGAGGAACAAATCCCGGCTTATGAATAGTTCATTCACCATAGGGCTTGAAAGACGTTTTCAAGTTAATTGGCTGTATCGTATAAAAGGGCAGGGCAAACCATTGCGGTCTGTCCTGCCCCGGCTTCTCATACTTTCTGATAGTCAGCGGTTACGCACACGATCAGCTAGATAAAGTATACTTTTTTATAAGAATGTGGTTTTACACACTTGTCTTTTAGTAAAGTATAGAAACCGGCTGGGAAAAAGGAACTGTCTTTTCCCAACCGGTTTTCGTTTGGCCGTTTTATAATGCCGGAAGGCCCTGCCCAGGAGGATACGGCTATACGGATAGATCCAGGATCCTGGACGCGATCCTTCCTGCAAGGCGTCGGTTATGCGTTATGGCGATCAGGCCCAGGCTTCGCTTCTCAGCCTCTTCCAAAACCACGTTCCAGATCTGCGCCTGGGTAATCCCATCCAGCATGGCGCTGATCTCGTCGCAGATGAGATAGTCCCCGCCGCTCGTCAGCGCCCGGGCCACGCAAAAGCGCTGGAGCTCCCCGCCGGAGAGCTCCCTGGGAAAACGAGCAAGCCACGCTCGCTGGATGCCCAGCGCCTCCAGGAGATCTTCCCGAAGCGGCCCGCTCTCTTCCAGGACCCGCCTCAAGCGCCATCGGGGGTTGACCGCTTTTTCCGGGTGCTGGCAGATCAGCTGTACGGGACAGGCTCCCTTTTTCGGCAGGGGGATTTCGTCCAGCAGGACCTGCCCATTGATTGGCTCCAGATACCCGGCCAGAAGCATGGCCAGGGTGGTTTTGCCATATCCGCTTGGGGCGAACACCGCCAGCCGTTCCCCCTTGCCGATCTTCAGGCACTGGTCTTTCAAGATCCACGGCTGGTTGCGCCCATAGCGGAAATCCACGTTTTTGGCTTCAAGCGCCATGAAAGCACCTCGCTTCTCCCCCTCGGATTTCAAGCATAGGGGGAACCTGTTTTTCGCATTGCTCTGTCTTGTAAGGGCAGCGCGGGGCGAAGAGACAGCCCTCCGGAAGGTTGCCCGCATAGGGCTGGAAACCCGGTATCGGCTCGAATCCGTTTTGGGGCAGGGCCTTCCATAAGGCCTTGGAATAGGGATGCCGCAAGGCCTCGGGTCCCGCCTTGAAGTCGGAGGCGGGGGCTGTCTCCACTGTGGTCCCGGCGTAAAACACGGCCACCCGGTCCGCAAACTCAACCGCCAGGTCAATGTCGTGGGTGATGAGAATAACGCTCTTCCCCTCGTCCGCCATCTCCCGGAACATTCGAAGAGCCTCCAAGGCCTGTTCTATGCTCATGCCAGGCGTAGGCTCGTCCGCGATGATAAGCCGCGCGCCGGTGACCAGGGCGGTGGACACCAGCACCCGCCTTGCCATGCCGCCGGAGAGCTGGAAGGGGTAGAGCCGCTCTACAGAGGCCGGAAGCTGGAGCCGTTCAAACAGCATTCTCCTTTTTTTTGTGGGCTTATAGTACCCGTCGGTCTGGGGGCCCACTTTCATCAGAGGGTCAAGATAGGCCACGGACTGGGGAACCAGGGCGATCTCCCTGCCCCGAATCCACTTTTGCCGCTCTGGCGTAAGCGCCTCCCCTTTATATTGGAGATCCCCCCGCACCGCCGCGTTGGGGGGAAGGATGCCCAGAATGGCAGAGGCCAGCAGGCTTTTCCCAGAGCCAGAGGAACCCGCGATAGCGACGATTTCTCCGGGGTATACCGTCAAATGCAGGTCAGAGATGACTCGCAGGTCCGTCTGCTCCAGGCCGCGGCCATACATGCGGAAAGAAACGGATATGTTCCGCATTTCAAGCAGGGCTTTTCTTGTCTGTTCCATGCTGTATTCCTTTCTGCAATTACTCCTGGGCGCTGTAGGGATCCAGAAGCGTTTTCAGGTGCTCTCCCGCCTTGTCCACCAGCAGCACAATCGATACCAGCGTCAGGCCCGGCAGCACCGCCATCCACCACATCCCCGCAGAGAGGTAGCGCATACTCTCCGCCAAAATGATGCCGATGGCCGGTTGCTCCGGGGGCAGTCCGAACCCCAGAAAGGAGATGGAGGCCTCATGGAGGATCGCGTGGGGGAACATTAAAACCAGCCCCACAACGAACTGGGGGGCCAGGTGGGGGAGAAGATGATAGAGCATGATCCAGCCGCTGGACTTTCCTAGCCTACGGGACACAGCCACATACTGCTGGGAGCGCAGCTGTAAAACCTCACCTCTGATCAGCCGGGCCAGGCTGCACCAATGGGTGGCGGCAATGCCGGCCAGCAAACCGTTCAGCCCCCGCCCCAGGGCAAAGGAGATCAATAGAATCAAGATTGTGTGAGGGACGCCCATCACCAGATCAATGAGCCAGTTGAGCACAGCGTCCACCCCTCTGGAGCCGGCAGCGGAGGCAGCGCCCACCAGCACGGCGATCACGGCGCTGATGGCGGAAGCGGCCAGGCCGATGGTCATGCTCACGGACAGGCCTTTCAGCGTGCGTAGAAAGAGGTCCCGGCCCAGAGCGTCTGTGCCAAAGGGGTGCCGGAGGCTGGGGGGGAGCTTGGCGTTCAGAAAGCTCCCCGCCGCCGCTTCCTCCGGAATCAGGATGCCGCAGGCGTAGATGACGGCCAGCACAAGGACCATTGCCGCCGTGAGGACCACAAGTTTTGTCCGGCGGTTCGCCTGTTTCACTTTCCCACCTCCCGGATTTGGGGGTCGACGGCCCCATAGAGCAGATTGGCGATTAGATTCCCCGCGCAGACGAACAGGGCGGAGAACAGCGTTATGCCCAGCAGCAGGGGGACATCTCCCTGCAATCCGGCAGCGGACACGGCGCTGCCCAGCCCCGGATAGCTGAACACGTTTTCCGCCAGAACCGAGCCGCCGAACAGCTCCGCGAAGGAGGCGAACTGTAAGGTCAGCGCGGGAAGCAGGATATTCCGCAGGCCGTGACGGCGGAGTATGGTGAAGGGCCCCTCGCCCCTGGCCTTCGCGAAGAGCACATACTCGCTGTTCAGCACATCAACCAGCTTCTGGCGGGTATGCAGGGCAATATTGGCAAAGGATAGGAAGCTCAGGGTAAAGGCGGGCAGGGCCAAATGGTGGAGCTTTTGCCAAAGGGTGACCTCCCGGCTGAGCACGCCCACCGGAGAGGAAAAGCCAATGGGGAACCATTTCAGCCACACGGAAAACACCAGCAGGAACACGAGCCCCAGCCAGAACGTGGGCACAGAGCTGAGGACATAACAGGCTTTTTTTAGGAGCCTGTCCGGCAGGCGGCCCTGATACATGCCCATCACGCAGCCCAGCGCGAAGCCGGTGATTCCGGCCAAGACCCAGGCGCAGAGCATGAGGGCCAGGGAGTTGACAAAGCGTTCGCCGATGATATCCGCAACCGGCCTGCGGAAGATGGCGGACTCTCCCAGATTCCCCCGCAGAACCTGGGAGAGCCAGGTGAGATACCGTTCCGCCGGAGGCTCGTGGACCCCCCAGTAGCTCTCGATTTCAGCGCGCTGTTCCGGGGATACCGCTGTCCCCAGCCCCAGAATGTACTGCTGCACCGGGTCCACCGGAGAGGCGCTTACAAGGGTAAAGGAGATGACGCTCACGGCAAGCAGCAGCGAGAGAATTTTTATGCCATAGCCCACAAAGACTCTGGCCAGCCGTTTTAAAGTTCCTTTCATGGTTACACCCCGTTTCCTTCCCCAATCCCTCATGCTGTCCAGGCCCATTCCTGGAGATTCTGGATCAGCGGCAGGCCGTGGCCATGGCCGTGGAGGGGCTGTTCCCCAATGGAGAGGCCCTCCCGGATATAGGTCACATGGTCCAGGTTGACGATCCAGACCCAGGGGCACTCCCCTTGCATGGCTGTGCCGGTCGTACCGTCCCACTGGACTTTTTTCCAGCTTTCGTTGGCCTCTTCCGGGGTAAGGGCTTCCATGGCGGCGCGGAGATAGCTGTCGGTGGTTTCGCTCTGGTATCCCTCTGGGTTGTAGAAGTCGTCCAGCAGAGCGCCCTCGGAGCGGTATAGATAGTAGGTTTCGTTGGGGATGGAGGACCCCCAGCCCATCATGACCGCGTCGGAGAACATGCGCCGGGCAAGCTCGTCCCAGCTGACGCCCTCCACGTTGATTTTGATGCCAACGGCTTCCACCTGCTGGGCGGCGGCCATGGCCACAGCCTGGCGGACGGAATCGCCGGAGGGATAGACGCAGGTAAACTCCGCCTTCAGACCGTCTTTTTCCACAATGCCGTCGCCGTCCGTATCAGACCACCCGGCGTCTGCCAAAAGCCTTCTGGCGTAATCCGGGTCTGTGTCGATCTTAACTTGAGGGTTATTCCAGGGCATTCCGTCGTTTTCTGAATAAGCGGGCCGGGCAAAGCCGTTCAGCGCCACATCGGCCACCTGCTGGCGGTCGATAGCATAGGCGGCCGCCTGGCGGATTTCCAGGTTGCAGGTGACGTTATTGCCCACGGGGTTGCCGCTTTCGGTGGTTTTGCCCTCATCGGGAAGGACCGGCAGGGTAAAGCCCCGGTTGTCCGCAGAGGAGATGGCCTCAACGCGGTAGCCCTCCACCTGTGTGGAGCCAAGGGTCGCTGAGGAGTACGCAACGTCCACCTCGCCGGCCTGGACCGCCGCCAGGGCCGCGTCCTCGGACATAAAGACTACGGCTACGTTTTTGATGGCAGGCGCGCCGCCGTAATAGTCCTCGTTGGCGGTGAAGAGGATCTGCTCCTGGGGCTTCCACTCCACAAACTTGTAGGGGCCGGAGCCAATCGGGCTTCGCCCGTACTCTTCTCCATAGGCGTGCTCTGGCACAATGCCCACAGAGGCCAGGGTGTTGAGAAAGATGGAGGTGGGCTGGGAGAGGGTGATCTCAACCGTGGCTCCGTCCTTTGCCACGGCGCTCTCCATATAGGTGAGGTCAACAGAGCCCCGCGCCGCCTTTGCGGTTTCCAGGGTAAAGGCCACGTCGGAGGCGGTGACCTTCTCTCCGTCGGTAAAGAAGGCGTTGTCCCGGATGGTGAATGTCCAGACGAGGCCATCCGGAGACAGCTCATAGCCAGTGGCCAGATCGTTTTCAAAGGTCAGCTGGGATGTATACTTCACCAGTGTGCTCTGGACGATGGGCGCGTTTCCATGCCCCCAGCCCTGGGTGGGGTCCAGGGTTTCCGGCTCGGAACCAATGGCGATTACCACGCTGTCCCGTTCCTTGGGGGCGTTGGTGTTTGCAGAGCCGGAAGGGCCCGCGCCCTCTGGAATATTCCCGCAGGCGGTCATTGCTGCCGCCATAAGTATGGCAAGAAATTGTACAAGTAAATTTTTTCGCTTCATGTGTACGTTTTCCTTTCGAAAATGATACTTTCTGAGAGTATGTTTTGGCCTCTGGCAGCTGGGGGGGGTCACCCCTCGTCCCCCACCACCTTTAAAAAGGTGGACGAAACTTTTACCCTGGACAGTTTTGACCGGTCCAGCTGGTCTTAAGCTGGCGCGGGTGTGGGGCGCGGAGCCCCACGGTCTTGCCCTTAACACCTGAGAAGCGCATTTTTGGTGGTGAATTGACGGGCGAAGCCCGGCAAGAGGCCCCTTTTTGCAAGTGAAAAAGGGGCCGGGTCCCGGAGTAAGCCAGCTCTGGGCGCAGTATCCCAGCCCAAAATTCCCATCCGGCTGTGTGCCTGTCGCCAAGCTGCCCCGCGCGCCGTTCCTCCCATATAATATAAACTCTCAGAAAGTATGGGCTTTGAGAGCTTTTTACAGGATCGTCTGTCTTAAACTTAAAGTCCGGCAGATACTGTTTTTTAGATGCATTTGCTATAAAGGAGATACCGCGAGGCGCTTCCGGGCCAGGGGGAGGGCTTAACGGCAAAAAGAAAAAGGAAAGCATGCCATGTTTCCCATTCATGAGAAACCGCATACCTTCCTGGTATGAATTCTGCCCCTGCAATTCTTTTCGCAACCTGCCCTGGGCGCCTGTGTTTCTGGTTGCCAAATGCCGGGAGCATTCTTGCCCCCTGTCCGGCTTCCTGCCGGATAATTCTCATATAGAATACCTCTTTTGGAGAAGAATGTCAAGATCGAAACACAAAACCGGCGGATTTATCAAAAAGCGGCGGGTTGGAACAAACTCCATATAGCGGTTCTTGACCGGTTCCCGACAATCACTGCCCAGAGAATAGAGCTCTCAGCTCCTCCAAAACGCCGGCGATCAGGTTGGAGAGGGTCAAGTCGGGCACGCCGATGATAATGTTGTCACAGTGGTTCACGGGAATCAGGATGCGCTTTGCGGGGCTTTGTCCCACAGCCGCAGCCATCCGGGGGGTGATTTCCCCCAGCAAGGAATCCGCAATGACAATGCCTACCGGCCCGATGATTACGTCCGCCTTGCGGCTGCATACCACAACGGCGTTCTCTCCCGTGGCAGCCTGGTCGGCCCCTGCTTTCAGCATGGCAGAGGCGGCGGAGCTGTTGGCGCCCACGGCGGTCACGGTTGCTTGGGGCCAGGCCCCTTTGACGGCTGAGACGACCTGGCGCCCGATGCCGCCGCCTTGGGCGTCAATGACAAGAATATTCATGAATCGTTACCTCGCTCCATCCAGAATCCTTCCGCTTTCCCAGAGCCTTGTCCGCTTTGTGGGCAAGGGCCGGGACGGTGGGGAAGAGCCGTTATTTTTCCCACATCTGCTTCATTTGCTCATCGGCCCAGACAATTCTGTTGCGGCCGTGCTTTTTCGCGTCATACAGCATAGTGTCCGCAATTTTTAGATAGAATTCATAGGAGTTTTTCTCTTCTGGAACGATGGTAACGCCCCCCACGCTGATGGTAACCCATTGGGAAACAGAGGGATCATGGGGAATATGAAGGTCCTCTACAGCCTGACGGAGTTTTTTCCAGTGGCCAAAGACCTCTTTCGCGCAGCCGCCCAGAATGACGGCCACAAACTCCTCCCCCCCATAGCGGGCCAGAAAATCTGTGCTGCGCTGTAGATGAGAGGCGGCTGTTTTGGCCACAGAGGCGATCACCTTGTCCCCGGCGGGATGGCCAAAGGTGTCGTTATACACTTTGAAGCGGTCAATATCAAATATGCAGATGGAAAAGGGAACATGCAGGCGGATCGCCTCGCCCCATTTTGTGAGGCTGTGCTGTTCATACCTGCGCCTGTTGGCGATTCCCGTCAATTGATCGGTCATGGACTGCAATTCGATCTGCCTGCGGTATTGGTACAGCTTGATATGCGTGTTGACCCTTGCTTTGATAATCAGGGGGTTGAAGGGCTTCGTGATGTAATCCACAGCGCCCAGGATCAGTCCGCGCTGCTCATTTACCACATCGGAAAGGCTTGTAATCAAAATCACGGGAATGCTCCGCGTGATGATTTCTTCCTGCAATTTTTTCAGCAGCGTAAAGCCATCCATCCCTGGCATCACCACATCCAGCAGGATCAGGGAGAAGTCCCCGTTGCTGGCAAGACGAAGCCCGTCCTCCGCCGTCTGGGCAATGGTAATGTCGTACATATCGGCTAAAATAATCTTTAAGTGAGCTGCCTGCACGACGCTGTCGTCAACAATCAGAATTTTTTCCATGATGGCACTCTCCTCGTCAAATTCGGTTTCCCCGGCAACATATTTTTCCTTCCGCTGAACCGGCTTGGCGGGAGGCCTTTCTTAAAACGTTGTTAAAACAGAAGGAAAACTGTGCTGTCTTTATCCGGCCAAGGGAGGTGCGCATATCCCTTACGCCGCAAACACCCCTGATCCACCCGGGTCATGCTATAATATGGGCGTTTTTTGCGGAGGGTGATAGAAGAGCCGCCGCCTCGCCGCGCCCGCGCTGTCCCGAAAGTGGCAGCAGAACATCGTTTCATCCGGATGGGAAATCCAGAAGCGAAAATAGGGAAGCCACAACCCCCATCGGATGGGCCAGCATGGCGAGAGGATTGAACTTCAGATGGTCGAAAATCGCCGGGAAAATAATTCGGGTTTTCGTGTCATCCAGAACGATCACTTCCCTCCAAAAACAGCCCGGCATTTATATCTTGTATCACATATTATACACCATTTTTTTCCTGTTGACAATACTCTTTGTGAAATGGGGAGTATCCTAAAAGAGGAGTTAACAAAAGAGCTTCGATAGGCAACCAGTAAAAGTTCGGTTGTGTCACCTGCCAGTTCGGCCGGATCGGCCTCCGCCAGAGTTGACAAACCTTTTCGCCTATGGTACAATATAAAAAATCAACGCCCGGACTTCGGGCGTTCCGGGAGGGATATGCAATGGAACTGATTAAGACGCTGAAAACCCGCAATCTGTGTGAGAGCGCCAAAAAGGGCGGCTGCGGCGAGTGCCAGACCTCCTGCCAGTCTGCCTGCAAAACCAGCTGCGGTATCGCGAACCAGCAGTGTGAAAACAAAGCCAAGAAATAAGCTGGGCGTTTGTTTGGGTGCCGCCGGATTGGGCGGCACTTTTTCGTTCCGGCAAGGTTGTGGAGTTGTCTCGGCTGCCCCCGGCGAGGGGTAGCGGGTTCCGGTTTCCAGGGAAACCCCCGGTGAGGGTTTCCCTCTGAAAGTCTCCACTGGAGACTTTCATTCACCCTTCCTGCGCTATTTTTCTCAGGTGTTTAAGGGCAAGGTCGTGGAGCTCTGCTCCACACCTCGCAACCTTTGAAAAGGTTGACGAAACTTTTACGGTTGTTAGGTTAGCGTGTCAAACAACATAAAACCTTCACGACGAATGAAATGAGGAGTGACATTACGCGGGCAAGGGGCGTTAGGCCCCTTGTGGGGTGTGGGGTGAAACCCCACGACCTTACCGGCGGCAAAAAATTTCCGATTGCGGGGGATTGCTATGGTACATCAGTTTCAGCGGGGCGGATACAATATCGTGGTAGACGTCTGTTCAGGAGCCATCCATGTGGTGGATGAGGCGGCCTATGACATGATCGCCCTCTACAAAGAAAAGCCCCGGGAGGAGGCCGTCTCCCTCCTCCTGGAAAAATACCGGGACCGCCCGGAGCTCACCCGGCGGGAGCTGGAAGAATGCTGGGAGGCTATCGGGGAGCTGGAGAAATCCGGCCAGCTCTTCACCCCGGACAGCTTCGAGCCCCTGGCAGGGGAGTTCAAGGCCCGCAGCGGGAATGTGGTAAAGGCCCTGTGCCTCCACGTGGCCCACACCTGCAACCTGAACTGCGCCTACTGCTTCGCCTCCCAGGGGAAATTCCACGGGGAGCGGGCCCTGATGAGCTTCGAGGTGGGCAAGCGTGCCCTGGACTTCCTCATGGAGAACTCCGGGACCCGGCGGAACCTGGAGGTGGACTTCTTCGGCGGCGAACCCCTGATGAACTGGGACGTGGTCAAGGAGCTGGTGGCCTACGCCCGGTCCGTGGAGAAGGAGGCCGGGAAGAACTTCCGCTTCACTCTGACCACCAACGGGATGCTCATAGACCGGGACGTGATCGACTTCGCCAACCGGGAAATGTCCAACGTGGTGCTCAGCCTGGACGGCCGCCGGGAGGTCCACGACCGCTACCGGGTGGACTACCAGGGCCGGGGCAGCTACGACCGGATCGTGCCCAAGTTCCAGGAGCTGGTGCGGGCCCGTGGCAACAAAAACTACTACATGCGGGGCACCTTCACCCACGAGAACCCGGACTTCCTCCGGGACATTGAGGCCATGCTGGACCTGGGCTTCACGGAGCTCTCGATGGAGCCGGTGGTCTGCGCCCCCGGGGACCCCGCCGCCCTCACCGAGGAGGACCTGCCGGTGGTGCTGGAGCAGTACGAGAAGCTGGCGGAGAAGATGCTGGAGCGCCGCCGGGAGGGCAGGCCCTTCACCTTCTACCACTACATGATCGACCTGGAGGACGGACCCTGCATCTACAAGCGGATTTCCGGCTGCGGGTCGGGCACGGAGTACATGGCGGTGACCCCCTGGGGGGACCTGTACCCCTGCCACCAGTTTGTGGGGGACGAGAAGTTCCGGCTGGGGGACGTGTTCCAGGGGGTGACGAACCCCCAGGCCCAGGCGGAGTTCCGGGACTGCAACGTGTACGCCCGGCCGGACTGCAAGGACTGCTGGGCGAAGCTCTACTGCTCCGGGGGCTGCGCGGCCAACGCCTACCACGCCACCGGCTCTGTGAACGGAATCTACCGCTACGGCTGTGAGCTCTTCCGGGCCCGGATGGAGTGCGCCATCATGCTGAAAGCCGCCGAGGCGGATATGTGACGGGATTTTTTTGAAGTAATACGGTGTGGCCTTCGGGGGCACAGAAACGCCGACTACGGCAAGGTCGTGGAGCTCTGCTCCACACCTCGCCAGGGGCCTAACGCCTCTTGACCGCGTAACGCAGTATAGTTGGTTTTATCGCAATCAGCTAACCAGGGTAAAGTTTTCGTCCACCTTTTTCAAAAGGTGGTGGGGGTGGAGGGGGCGAAGCCCCTCCCTGCCAGAGGCCAAAACATCGTCCACAAAAAACCGGCGAAATACTGAATCGGAGGGTGCAGCAATGGAGAGATTCAAAGACTTGGGGCGGTATCAGAAGGCCTTGCTGATTGGCATGGCGCTGATGGTGCTGGGGTTCACCGCGGCGTTTTTCGTGACGGTCTCCCGGGTGGGGTTTCCATACATGGACGCGATCTTTGTGCCCGGCCAGGAGGGGGACGCCACGGTGTATTCCGGACGCCTCCAGTGGTGGCGGCAGGCGCGGTTTACCGTGTCGGCGGACAAGACCGTAGTCTTTGAGTGCGGCGGGAAAACCTATGGCCCCTATACGGCCAGGGAGGACCCCACGGCGGTCCCCAAAGACGCGGACGGGGCGGAAAATATGACCGGCGTGGAGCTTCGCGCGGGGGATGAGATCGTGTTTCGCGGGGGCGTGGAGAATTCGCCGGGCCTGGGCTTGCTCCTGACCAATGAGGACGGAACCTCGGCGACCTTTACGGTTACCTATACCACCAGCGACGGCTTCACCAGGGACGAAAACGGGGAGATCGTTGACCCCACAGAGCCCTACGTGGGCGCGATCCTGGAGCTGATGGCCGGACCCGAGCTCGTCCGCAAGGGCCACTGGTCCCTGTGGCTTGTGGGGGTGCTGGTCTGCGTGTTCAACGGGTGGTCCATGCTGTTCGCGGACGAGCTCTTCCGCTGGGGGTTGATGTTCACCATCCGCAACGTAGACAAAGTGGAGCCAACGGATCTGGAAATCGCGGGGCGGTATGTGAGCTGGACCGCGCTGGCGGGTCTAGCGCTGTACCTTTTTGTGATGGCGCTGTCCCTATGAACACGCCAATCTGTGATTTTGTGAGGGAATACGTGGAGAAGGGCCCCCTGCGGCTGCACATGCCCGGGCACAAGGGCGCGGCCTTTCTGGGCTGCGAGCCCCTGGACCTCACCGAGGTGGGGGGCGCGGACTCCCTCTGCGCCCCCGGCGGGATCATCCGGGAGAGCGAGAAGAACGCCGCCGCCCTCTTCGGCGCGGGGGACACCCTCTACTCCACGGAGGGCTCCTCCCAGTGCATCCGGGCCATGGTGTATTTGGCGCGCCTGGCCTGGAGCTCTCGCCGGGAAGGGGGCCGTCCCCTCATCATCGCGGGCCGCAACGCCCACAAATCCTTCCTCAGCGCGGCCGCCCTGCTGGACGTAGACGTCCACTGGCTTTTTCCGGAGAATCCCGACTACAGTCTGTGCCGCTGCCAGATCTCTCCCGCCGCGCTGGAAGCCGCCCTCCGGGAGCGCCCCCGCGCCGCCGGGGTCTACCTCACCAGCCCAGATTACCTGGGGAACCAGGCGGACCTGCTGGCCCTTTCCGCCGTGACCGACCGCTATTCTGCGCCGCTGCTGGTGGACAATGCTCATGGGGCCTACCTGGCCTTTCTGGACCCCTCCCGGCACCCCATAGCTCTGGGGGCGGACCTGTGCTGTGACAGCGCCCACAAGACCTTGCCCGTGCTCACCGGCGGGGCCTACCTGCACCTGTCCTCCGCCGCGCCAGCCGCTTTTTTCACCCACGCCAGGGAGGCCATGGCTTTGTTCGGGTCGACTAGCCCGTCCTACCTGATTTTGCAGTCTTTGGATTTGGCGAACCGGTATCTTGGCGATGGCTATGCCGGGAAGCTCCAGGACGCGGTGAACACCCTGGGCGCTTTCAAGGCGCGTTTGGCTCTCAAAGGTTGGGGCATGATAGACGGTGAGCCCCTCAAGCTCACCCTGGACGCCAAGTCCTGGGGCTATACCGGCGGGGAGCTGGGAGCGTGCCTGGAGGCCCAGGGGATTGTGCCGGAATATGCGGACCCGGACTGGCTGGTGCTGATGCCTGTACCAGAGAATTTGCCGGAAACGCTAGAACGCCTGGAAGCCGTCCTCTCCGGGGTGGAACGGCGGGAGCCCCTTGCCACCCGTCCGCCGGTTCTGCGGCGGACGGAGGCCTGCCTGACGGTGCGGGACGCCCTGCTCTCGCCCAAGCGCCGGGTGGGGCTGGAAGAGGCCGGGGGGAAAATCCTGGCCTCGCTGGCGGCCTCCTGCCCTCCGGCAGTTTCTCCCGCAATGCCCGGCGAAAGGCTGGGAAGCAACGCCCTGGAAATCTACCGCTATTATGGCGTGGATGAACTGTGGGTGGCAGAATAGGAAAGCGGTTCTCTAAAATTGCCCCTTGACGGTGAGGAAAGAATAGAGTATAATAAAAAGGTATTGTGGTGCTGGATTAGCTCATTCGGTAGAGCACATCACTCGTAATGATGAGGTGGTCGGTTCGATTCCGACATCCAGCTCCAACGAAACTCCTAGAAGTTACTGGACTTCTGGGAGTTTTCCTTTTTATCACCGTCTCGGGGCTTTCGCCAGAAGTACATACAAAAGGACATACGCCCTCAAAATATCGATTACTTTATCACGCTAAAAAGGCCGGGGATTTGCCCCCGGTCTTTTGCTTTTATCTGCCATTTCCCACCGCTTCCAGGGCCTGCCGGAAAATATCCCCTGTCCGCTTCACGCTTTCTTCATCGGCATGGGTGTACATTCTCAGGGTCGTGGACTTGTCCGCATGGCCCAGCTTTTCACTCACTGAGGCAACGTCGGCACCATTAGTAATGGCTACGCTTGCAAAGCTGTGCCGGAGCTTGTGCGGGTGTAACCCTGGCACGTTGTACCGTTTAGAAAAGTCTTTCATATACCTAGTGGGGCTTTGTGGGTGCATGGGCTGGGGAGTACCCTCTTGATTGAAAACAAAAGGTGACAGCCCGCCCGCCGCTTGTTCCTGCCTGAGCTGCCGCAAGAGCGCCACGACCCCGGGCGCTATGTCCACTGCGCGGCTCTTGCCGCT
>NZ_RAZF01000001.1 GCF_003612555.1 Acutalibacter sp. 1XD8-33 | reverse complement strand
TGGTAACATGTTCAGCTTGGCAGTACTAATAGGCCGAGGGCTTGACCATTTTGTTCCCTCCCTTTTCGATTCCTTCCTCTGCTTTCTACGCTTTATTCAGTTTTCAGGGAATTGCTCCTTTCGGGGAGTTTCTTGCACCATTAGCTCAGTTGGTAGAGCACCTGACTCTTAATCAGGGTGTCCCGGGTTCGAGTCCCTGATGGTGCACCAATTTTGGCCCGTTGGTCAAGCGGCTAAGACGGCGGCCTCTCACGCCGCAAACGTGGGTTCGATTCCCGCACGGGTCACCAAGAGTTATCATTTTGTGTTAACTCTTATATTCCTCCTTAGCTCAGTCGGTAGAGCATGCGGCTGTTAACCGCAGGGTCGTTGGTTCGAGTCCAACAGGGGGAGCCAATGAAGCGCCTACAGAGATTTCTGTGGGCGCTTTCTTTTTGGAAAAGAGAAGGGCTTCGCACGGCTGGTTTCATATTTTTGCCAAGCTGGGGTAAGTGCTCTCAACCAGCCAGGGTAAAAGTTTCGTCGTCTCACCTACCGGTTCGGTCGTCGCTTGACGGTTCCCACAAGGGACCAGCACCTCCACCCGACGACCAGCTTAAAAGCCCAAGAGTTTGCTATGCAAACTCTGCGACTCTCTTTCCTTTGTAAAGAGAAAGTCGGCTGGACCGGTCAATAATGGAGTGCTTCTGCACTCAGTCAGCGGAGTGCGCAGGCGTACCAGCCAATTCGCTCGCCCAGCCCTTGGTGCTCCTTGTCTATTAGCCGCCGCGCACGCCGTTCCCCCCATAAAAACAACCAGACAGAGTTGTCTACTAGCGCAAAAAAGGGGGATTCTCACTTTCTGTCCTGTCCATTTGCCGTTTTTCACGATATTCTATCCCTAAGGAGGGATCGCCCATGGATCAGAAAAAAGTTGGCCTGTTTTTGAAGGCCCTGCGGAAAGAGCGGAGTCTTACCCAGGAGGCGCTGGCGGAGGTCCTGAACGTCTCCGCGCGGACAGTCTCCCGGTGGGAGACAGGATGCAATATGCCGGACATCAGCCTGCTGGTGGAGCTGGCTGAATTCTATCAGGTGGGTATCTCCGAAATTATTGACGGCGAAAGGAGAACGGAGCAAATGGAAAAAACGGAACAGATGGACCAGGAGACCAGGGATACCGCGGTGAAGCTGGCGGCGTATAGCAGGAACAGCCTCGGCGTGGAGAAGAGGAACCTTGTGGGGGTGCTGCTGATGGCGTTCGCGGCCCTGCTGATGATCTCCGGGTTCGCGGTCTTTCCCAGCGAGAGCAGTTGGGGTAGTATTTTCGCCATCGCGGGGGCGGGCATAGGGCTGGTGGGGGTATGGCTGCGGGTGAAATCCCTGCTCCCCTACCGGAGCGTGCGGGTCCTGACCGTGGTGGGCTGCGCCGTGGCCCTCTTCGGGGTATTCATGGTCTCGGACTACATCGCGGTGGCGGAGTTCCAGCAGGTGCCCAGATTTAGCTATGAAAAGCGTAGCGGGGACGGCGTGGTAGAGCACAGGACCCTGTTCTATACGGTTGTCCAGAGGAATCCCGGGGCTGCGGACGAGCGGGTGGAGATTGTGCGGTAGACGCGAAACTTTTACCCTAGTTAGCTGAGTACGTACACGTTAACCAGCAAAAAAGCAGGGCAAACCGCAATGGTCTGCCCTGCTTTTGTTTTTAACCCGTCTCAATCCTCAGCGGGCCTTGCGCTCCGGGACGATCTCGTCCTTGTCCACAGAGTGGGCCACGAGGCCCTTGCCGTCCCCGATGTCCGGGATCACAAGGTTCAGGATGATGCCCACGATGATGCCCAGGCCGATGTTGGAGAAGCTGAAGGTGGCGTTGCCGATCACCGCGCCGCCAATGGCCAGCACCAGCATCACCGCCGCGATGCACAGGTTGCGGTTCTTGGTGAAGTCCACGTGGTTTTCCACCAGGGTGCGCAGGCCCACAGAGGCGATCATGCCGTAGAGGACGATGCAGGCCCCGCCCAGCACGCAGTTGGGTACAGACTGGATCACACCGATGGCCTTGCCCAGGAAGCTCACAGCAATGGCGATGACTGCGGCTACGCGCAGAGAGGCGGGGTTATAGTTGCCGGTGGCAGCCAGCACAGCGGTGTTCTCGCTATAGGTGGTGTTGGGAGGTCCGCCCACCAGACCGGCGAAAACAGTGGCAAGACCGTCCCCCATGAGGGTGCGGTGGAGGCCCGGCTTCTCGGTGAACTTCTTGTTCACCACCGCGCCGTTGGCGTACACATCGCCCACATGCTCCACGCAGGTGACAATGGCGATGGGGGCAATCATGCCGATGGCGGTGATGTTGAAGCTGGGCAGGACGAAGTGGGGGACCTGGAGCCAGCCGTATTCAGCGATCACGCTGGTGTCCATAAGGGAGGCGGGAGCCAGCCCGGTTTTGGTGACGATGAGGGCCAGTAGGTAGCCGCCCACCAGGGCGATGACGATGGAGGACATCTTCACGATGCCCCGGCCGCAGCTGGAGAGGACCACCGCCGTCAGGCACACCACGCCCGCCAGAACCCAAGCCCACACATAGGCGGCCATGTCGTAGCCCTCGGCAAAGGGGGCCAGGGAGGCGCCATCGGGACCATACTGGGTCTGGATGTTGTTGATGGCGGAGGAGGCCAGGTTCAGGCCAATGAGGGTGATGCCCACCCCCCGGACCACCGGGGGGAAGAGCTTGTCGATGAGGCCCTTGCCGAAGAGCTTGATGATGAGAGCCAGAATCAGGTAGAACACGCCGGAGGCGATCACGCCGCCCATGGCCGCAGCGATCTGCTCGTCCTTGGTGGCCCCGAAGGCGGAGTTGCCCACCACGCCGCAGATGGCGGAGATGAAGGCGAAAGAGCTGCCCAGAAAGGTGGGCATCCGACCGCCGGTGCACAGGTGGAAGATCAGGGTGCCGCAGCCCGCGCAGAACAGAGCCACGCCCACGTCCAGGCCGGTGAGCAGGGGCACCAGGATGGTGGCGCAGCTCATGGCGAAGGCGTGCTGAAAGCCCAGGGCAAAGCATTTCTGTGCGCCCAGCTTTTCGTATTCCACGGACTGGGGGAAGAGGGCGCGGTTGATTTTAGAGAAGAATTCCAATTGTTTTGCCTCCTTAATTCCTCAATTTTTGCCGATTCGACTCAGTGTACCAGAATTTGGCTGAAAAGTCAAGCAAAAGAAAAGGTCGTGGGGCTGTCCCGCCTGCGGAGCAGACGGGACGCCCTTGGATCCCGGAGAAAGCCAGCTCTGTGCGCATGGAACGAGCCGAAAAGCCCGCCCGGACTGGTGCTCCGCAATCAGCCAGCGGGCGCACTCACGCGCCCATAAAAATACAACGAAATTTAGTACATTTTTTGAGGGGCGCGCCCCAGGCGGAATTCGTTCGGCGAGCTCTCTGCCCGCGGGGTATACCGCGCCTGGTATGCGAGAAACGAAAGCTGACATTCGCGGCAGTGTCAATGCGATAAAAACTCGCGCGGTTCGGTTTATCTTTCTGTTTTGCAAAGCAAAACTCTGCCCAGCTGACTGCGAGGCGCACAGAACTGGTTGGGCGGAAAGAGGGCGCCCAAACCACAACCGCCCCAGAGAATTTATTCCAAATGGTAATGGCCTTTTGCCCACGCATGAAACCCGCAAAGCCGGGCAAACTGATATAGTTAACGCGGTTCAAAAGAGATGGATAGCCTCTTTATAAGCGCGTTTGTGATAGAAATCCCTATCAAGCCAATCAAGGAAAGGATGAACAGGATGCAAGAAGAAAAGCGGGGCATGGACATGCAGGCCCAGACCTATTTCGATTCCCTGCCGGTGATCCTCCAGGAACAGATCGTGCAAAGCGGCGTCAAGCTGAACACCCGGGAAGAACTGGAGCAATACTGCAAAAACGCGCTGTCGGTTCCAAAAGCGGAGAGCCGGAATTAACGAACAAGAGGGGGCTTTTCTTACGAAAAGTCCCCTCTCTGCTGGTATATAGCCAACTGAGAACCTGTATCCACAATCTGCAATCACCGCCCGCACGGCCTTTTCAGACCTGTTCCGCGTTAAATTTCCTTGAAATATGGAAAGCCTATCTGCGGAAATTTGCCTTGACCAGCTCTGACAATACGCGCGCATCCGGTAACTTCGGTCATGAATACAGGCTCTAACTTGAAAAACGGCCTTTTTAGTAGCGGATAGAATCAAAGACTTTATCCGCGGGATGCCGGGAATACGCGGAGCTTCCTACGAGCTTTGGAGCTTGGCGTTTTTCTTATAAAGAATATAGAGTCCCTCCAGCAGAAGATTTTCGTCATAATGCAGGGGCTTGCGGCAGTAGCTGTGAATCAGCGCCATCAGCCCCCCGGTAGCCACGGCGGTGACCGGCTGGCCCAGCTCCTCCTCCGTGCGGGCGATGAGGCCGTCGATCATGAGAGCGCTGCCATAGACCGCCCCGGCCTGCATACAGTCGATGGTGTTGCTGCCAATAAACCGCTCCGGCGGGCCCAGGTGGATGTAGGGCAGCTGGGCGGCACGGGCGGAGAGGGCGTCCACGGAGAGCCGCAGCCCGGGAATAATCATGCCGCCCCGGTAGGCCCCGTTTTTATCGATCACGGACATGGTGGTGGCCGTGCCCATGTCGAAAATCACCAGGGGAGGCTGGTATTTGGAGAGGGCCGCCACGGCGTCCACCACCAGATCGGCTCCCAGCTGGGCGGGGTTGTCCATGCGGATGTCCAGGCCGGTTTTCAGGCCCGCCCCCACAGAGAGGAAGGTCTTGCCCGTGAGAAGGGCCATGGCGTTCTTCATCACCATGCGCAGCTCCGGCACCACGCTGGAGAGGATCCCCCCGGAGAGGGACAACGGGTCCACCCCCCGGCTTTTCAGCAGGTTGCCGATGAGCAGGCAGTATTCGTCCGCGGTCTGGTCCCGGTTGGTGTGCAGGCGCAGGGTGAGGATCAGCCGGTCCTCCCGCCAGCAGCCCAGGACCGTGTTGGTATTTCCAATGTCAATGGTGAGTATCATTTACCGGGCCCCCTTTTGATTTGAATGGTGGAAAGGGCCTTGGAGAGCCCCAGGCACACCGGTGGAACAATCACCGCCGCAGCGATGGCCTCCGGAATGCCGTTGGCGAAAACTGTGGTGAGGATGAAGCCGTTCACCAGGTCCCGGCCAATGCCCTGGGCGGCCGCGTAGGCGTCTCCCAGAAGCAGGGCGATGAGCCCCATGACGAGGACGGTATTCACCGCCGAGCCCACAGCCCCGGCGAAAGCGTAGCCCACGGTTTTGAGGGCGGTGCGGTTTCCGGGGATCCGCTCAAAGAGCTTCACCACGAACCAGGGCACCACGCCCACCAGAATCCGGGGCACAAAGCAGATCACCAGCGCCCAGGGGGTGCCGTGGGTCTCTCCCGGCAGGGGCACGAAGGGGGAAAAGGCGAAGCTCACCAGATTGGGGGCCATGGTGCCCTTCCACAGGCTGATGAGGCCGAACATGCCCCCCAAAAAGCCTCCGCGCCCAGGCCCCAGCAGCACAGAGGCGATGATCACCGGGATGTGCAGGGTGGTGGCCCGCATAAAGGGCAGATCGATGAGCCCCAGGGGCGTGAAGCCCATCAGGAGCAGGATGGCCGCGAACAGGGCGGTGAGAACCAGCCCCTGAAGATTGGCGGCGCGTTTGGACACAGAACCAGTGCTTGTCATATGGCATACCTCCTGCCGCCCGCGGAAAGCCGCGGTGCAGCGAATTTTATTTTACCCGGCCCCGCCGGCGCTCCGGTCCCATCCTCACGGTATGGGCCGGACAGCGGATCCGGGCCAGTCTATTATACCCACTGGGAAGAATTTTTGCAACCCTATTTTTGCAGGAGGGATTATTTTGAGTATTCGACGGCCTTCGGGCGCACGGGTCACGGGTCTCGCCTACCGGCTCGGTCGGTTCGCAGCTTGTGTGCCACAGGCACACGCTCACCCCACACCCCGCCAGCTATAAACTTGGCGTTGCCAAGTTTCGACCAGCTGGACCGGTCAATGTTGTTACCTGTAGCATTCCAAGCTAACCAGGGTAAAGTTTTCGTAGACTTCGCGTAGCGAATGTCTTACTTTTCTCAAAAGGTGGGGGGGGTTCTTAGGGGGAGACAATCGCCAGTGGCGATTTCCCGTCGCCGACCGAACCGGCAGGTGAGAAAAACCCCTAAGCTGCCAGCGGCCGTAAACATCGTCCCCCAATCAACACGCGCTTTGGGCTGGGTTTTGCAGCCGCGAGGGGATAAAAATTCAAAATCTTGTATAGACGCTTTACATTGCCCCCGGAATTTGTTATAATCTGGAGGGAAAGAGAGAAACACGGGGGGAGGCTGGATTTGTTTTGAAAAGAAAGACCGTTGTGCTGGGAGTGACCGGGGGCATCGCCTGCTACAAGGCGGCGGCTCTGGCCTCCAAGCTCACCCAGAGGGGATACAATGTGGAGGTGGTGCTCACCAGAAACGCCACGGAGTTCATCGGCCCCCACACCTTCGAGTCCCTCACCCACAACCGGGCCATGGTGGACACCTTTGACCGGAACTTCCAGAGCCATGTGGAGCATGTGGCCCTGGCGGACAAGGCGGACGCCCTCATCGTGGCCCCGGCCACGGCAAATATCATCGCCAAAGCGGCCCACGGCATTGCGGACGACATGCTCTCCACCACCATCCTGGCCTGCGATTGCCCCAAGTTGGTGGCTCCGGCCATGAATACCCGGATGTACGAAAACCCCGTCACCCAGGATAATCTGGCGGCGCTGCGCCGCTACGGCTGGCAGGTGATTGAGCCCGCCGTGGGACGGCTGGCCTGCGGGGCCGTGGGCGCGGGGAAGATGCCCGAGCCCGAGGACCTGCTGGAGGCCGTGGACCATGCTGTCCGCTATGAAAAGGATTTGGCTGGGGTGAAGCTGCTGGTCACCGCCGGGCCCACCCAGGAGGCCGTGGACCCGGTGCGCTTCCTCACAAACCACTCCTCCGGGAAGATGGGCTACGAGATCGCCCGGGGGGCGGCGGCCCGGGGGGCGGAGGTCACTTTGGTGACTGGCCCCACGGCCCTGAAAAAGCCCGCCTTCGTGGACTGCGTGGACGTGGTGACAGCCCGGGAGATGTTTGACGCGGTGACATCCCGGGCGGGAGACATGGACATCATCGTCAAGGCGGCGGCGGTAGCGGATTACCGCCCGGCCCATCCGGCGGAGAACAAGATCAAGAAGCAGAGCGGCGAGGCCATGATCCTGGAGCTGGAGCGCACGGACGACATCCTTCTCTGGCTTGGGGAGCACAGAAGGCCCGGCCAGCTGCTGTGCGGGTTCAGCATGGAGACGGAGAACCTGTTGGAGAATAGCCGGAGAAAGCTCCAAAGGAAGCATCTGGACCTGATTGCCGCGAATTCGCTGACAGAAGAAGGGGCGGGCTTCGGCGGTTCCACCAACGTGCTGACACTGATCTCCCCGGAGGGGGAAATCACTCTGCCCCTGATGAGCAAGGAGGACGCCGCCCACCGGCTGCTGGACAAGATCGCCGAGATCAGGAGGCGGCCCTATGAATAAGCCGTGGGACGCCGGAGACAACAGGGAAGGCCCCCAGAGGAGGCGGAAAAAGCTCTGGCAGAGGATTCTGGCCGTGGTGGGGCCCATGGTGCTGGCAGGGGGGCTGGTCACAGTGTGCTTTTTCGCCATGAACGGCGTCCCCGTCTGGGGCGCTCCGAATCCCAAGGATGTGGCCAGCGTCACCGTGGCCTGGGCGGAGGACCCGTCCCGGACCTACACGGACCCGGAGAAGATCGAGCTGGCAGTGAAGCTCATCAACAAGCTGAACTATCAGCCTTTTACCCCGGTCTCCGAGGCCTCAGAGCAGGTTGGCCCGGACGTGACCTTTACCTATACTTTGAAGGACGGCCGGGAGCTCACCGCCGGGGCCAACTGGATCACCGGCTGGTGGAAGGGGGAGGCCCGCGCTCTGAAAACGCCGGACCTGTTCGTGAATCTGGCGGAGGGGCTGTTTCCGCCGGGGGAGGGCTAAGACCGTGGGGCGTTGTCTCGCCTGGTCTCGTCTGCCGACTCGGTCGGGTCAGAACGATTGCCACCGGCAATCTTCCCCGGCTCGGTCGGTTCGCGGCGTGTCTGCCACTGGCAGACGCTCACCCCCAAACCCCACAAACTGTTTGAAAAGAAGTTTAAGACGTTACCTTCGGTAAGTCTCAAAAACTTTTACCCTGGTTAGCTTGGAATGCTACAGGTAACAACATCGACCGGTCCAGCTGGTCGAAACTTGGCAACGCCAAGTTTATAGCTGGCGGGGGTGTGGGGCGCGGAGCCCCATGACCTTGCCCTTAAACACCTGAGAAAACAACACAGGAAGATAGGAAAACAGTCCGGTGGACTGTTTTCCGTAAGAAACCCTCGTCGGGGGTTTCTTATCCCGACTGCGGAGCAGGCGGGACATTCCTCGGAAACCGGAACCAGCCAGCTGAGCGCACGGGCGTACCAGCCAAAACGCGCGCCGTGGGTGCTGAAATCCCACCGCGCCAGCGCGCTCCAAAAGCCCCCCCGTCACATCATAAGAATAACCATACCATACAATAGAATTTATCTTCAGGAGGCACAGTATGTTTCAAGACCTTATGGACACCATCGGCTTTGTAGGAACCAGCGACCCGGATGTGGCCGCCGCCATGGAGCGGGAGCTCCACCGCCAGCGGCGGAACCTGGAGCTCATCGCTTCTGAGAATATCGTCTCCCCGGCGGTGATGGCCGCCATGGGCACCGTCCTCACCAACAAATACGCCGAGGGCTACCCCGCCCACCGGTACTATGGCGGCTGTCAGTGCGTGGATATTGTGGAGGATATCGCCCGGGACCGGGCCTGCAAACTTTTCGGTGCGGACCACGCCAACGTCCAGCCCCACTCCGGCGCCCAGGCCAACCTGGCGGTATACTTTGCCTTCTTGCAGCCCGGCGACACCGTGCTGGGCATGAACCTCTCCGAGGGCGGGCATCTCTCCCACGGCTCTCCGGTGAATATGTCTGGTGCGCTCTACCATTTCGTGGCTTACGGCGTGGACCCGGACACGGGCCGCATCGACTACGACAAGGTGATGGACCTGGCCCTAAAGGAGAAGCCCAAGCTGATCGTAGCCGGGGCCAGCGCCTACGCCCGGGCCATTGACTTTCAGAAATTCCGGGAGATCGCCGACGCCTGCGGGGCAAAGCTCATGGTGGATATGGCCCATATCGCGGGGCTGGTGGCGGCGGGCTGCCATCAAAATCCCGTCCCCTACGCCGACGTGGTGACCACCACCACCCACAAGACTTTGCGGGGCCCCCGGGGCGGGCTGATCCTCTGCAAGGAGGAGTACGCCAAAGCCATCGACAAAGCGATCTTCCCCGGCACCCAGGGCGGTCCGCTGATGCATATTATCGCCGCCAAGGCCGTATGCTTAGGAGAGGCCCTGCGGCCGGAGTTCAAGGCCTATGGAGAGCAGGTGGTAAAGAACGCCGCCGCCCTGGCCCAGGGCCTTCTGAGCCGTGGGGTGAAGCTGGTCTCCGGCGGCACGGATAACCACCTGATGCTGGTGGACCTCAGCGGCCTGGAGCTCACCGGCAAGGAGCTGGAGCGCCGCCTGGACGAGGTGTATATCACCGCCAACAAGAACACCGTGCCCGGGGAGCAGCGCAGCCCATTCGTCACCAGCGGCCTGCGGCTGGGCACCCCCGCCGTTACCACCCGGGGCCTGCGGGAAGCCGACATGGACCAGGTGGCCGCCTGCATCGCCCTGGCCATGGAGGACGGCTTTGAGGAGAACGTGGAGAAGCTGCGGGGCATGGTGGAGGACATCTGCCGGAGGTATCCTCTATATCAGTGAGCGATAGGTTTTGAGTAATGATATGGGGGGAACGGCGCGCGGGGAGGCTTGGCAACGGGCACAAGTCCTGGCGGGAACTTTCGGCTCGCCGCACGTTGCACGCCGCTGGCTCACGTATCGTCCAATGGAAAAGGGCGTCCCGCCTGCTCCGCAGTCGGGATAGGGGGTCTCGCCTGGTCTCGTCTGCCGACTCGGTCGGTTCGCAGCTTGTGTGCAATACTTGGCTTTGCCAAGTATCCGGCAGAACGCTCACCCCCCGACGAGGGGCGCTGGTCCCCTGTGGGACCGTTCAGCGCCGACCGAAGCGGAAGCGTAGACCCCCTACGCAAAACGTCCCACTGGGACGTTTATGCCACCCTCCTGTGTTGTTTTCTTACGATTTTAGTTCTTGGAGTTTCACCCCAAACCCCACAAACTTTTTCCCTGGTTAGCTTAGCGCTTCGTACCCAGCTGGCAGAGTTTTGCGTAGCAAAACTCATGACACACGGCGAAACCTAGTCTGATTCTATCGCCATTCTTCGCGCCGTGTGCGACGAACGAAGTGAGGAAGCAGGGTAAAAGTTTCGTAGACTTCGCTCTGCGAAGTCTTACCGTTCTCAAAGGTTGCAGGGGTTTGGGGACGGAGTCCCCAAGGTCCAAAAAATCTGACGCGAAACGAGGTGCGAGCATGAAACCTTTGGTTCTAGGAAATATTTCATACGGCATGTACGCGATTGGGGTGAAGGATCAGCGGGGGCCCAACGCCTGCATCGTGAACACGGTGATGCAGGTGACGAAAACCTCCCCCTCGTCCCCGCCCCTGGTGGCTCTTTCCATGAACGGGGAGAATTACAGCTGCCAGTGCATTGAAGAAAACGGAGTGTTCACCATCTCCGTGCTGTCGGAGGATACCCCGGCCACGGTGATCGGCGCCCTGGGCTTTACCAGCGGGCGGCACGGCGGCAAGCTGGAGAACATCCGCCACAAGGTGCTGATGGAGGGCGTGCCCGTCATCAAGGAGAACACCTGCTGCTGGTTCCTCTGCCAGGTGAAAGCCAAGCTCCCCGCCGGGGGCCAAGTGCTGTTCATCGCGGAGATCATCGCCGGAAGCGACATCACCGGCGGTCGGGAGGTGGCCGGGAAATTCGAGCCCTACAAGCCCATGACCTACCAATACTATGTGGAGAAGCTCCGGGGCGTCTCCCCCATGAAGGCCCCAACCTACCTGCCCCAGCAGAGCGGCGAGCGGATTACCGGCGAGCGCTTCGTGTGCTCTGTGTGCGGCTACGAGTACAAGGACCCCAATTTCGGCTTCGAGGAGCTCCCCGCAGACTGGACCTGCCCCATCTGCAAAATGCCCAAGAAGGCCTTTGTCCGCAAGAAATAGGGCATGGAAACCGCGTTTGAACGAGAAGAGCTCCTCCTGGGCCGGGAGGCCGTGGAGCGCCTGCAGAGGGCCCGTGTGGCCGTGTTCGGCCTGGGGGGCGTGGGGGGCCACGCCGCCGAGGCCCTGGTCCGCTGCGGGGTAGGGGCAATCGATCTCATCGACGGCGACACCTACAGCTCCACCAACCTGAACCGCCAGTTGTTCGCCACCAGGGCTACCCTGGGAAGGGAGAAAACCCGCGCCGGGGCGGAACGCCTTCAGGAGATCAACCCGGCTCTCAGGGTGGAAGAGCACCCCTTCTTCTACACCCCCGACACGGCGGACCGGCTGGATTTCACCCGGTTCGACTACATCCTGGACTGCATCGACATGGTCACCGGCAAGCTGGCTATCATTGAGCGGGCCGTGGGGGAGGGCGTGCCTATTATCAGCGCCATGGGGGCCGGCAACAAGCTGGACCCCACCGCCTTCCGGGTGGCGGACATCTACGAGACCAGCGTCTGCCCCCTGGCCCGGGTCATGCGCCGGGAGCTGAAAAAACGGAACGTCCGGCGGCTGAAGGTGGTCTACTCCCAGGAGCCGCCCCTCACAGCCCCCGCCGGAGAGCATCCCCTGCCTGGCAGCGTGGCCTTTGTGCCCTCTGTGGCAGGGCTCATCCTGGCGGGGGAAGCGGTCAAGGATTTGACAGGAGTGGGAAATGATAGAGAATCATAACAGCCTCTGCTGTCAGGCGGAGCGCAGTCTTACAAAAAAATACCGCAAGCAGATTTGGGCGCCATTCATTGCCGGGGTCAAGACGTATGAGCTGATCCAGGAGGGCGACCGGATCGCTGTGTGCGTTTCCGGTGGAAAGGACTCCATGCTGTTGGCGAAGCTCATGCAGCTCTTGCTCCGATATTCCGAGTTTCCGTTTTCCCTGGAATTTATCGCCATGGACCCGGGCTATAGCCCGGAAAACCGTCAAAAGCTGGAGGAGAACGCCCGGCTGCTTCAGGTGCCGGTTCAGATCTTTGAGACAAACGTATTTGACGTGGCGGACTGGGGGGATAAAAACGCCTGCTATCTCTGCGCCCGGATGCGCCGGGGGCATTTGTACCGCCGGGCCCAGGATCTGGGCTGCAACAAGATCGCCCTGGGGCATCATTTCAACGACGTGATCGAAACCACGGTGATGGCCATGTTCTATGGGGCTCAGCTTCAGGGGATGCTCCCAAAGCTCCACAGCAAAAATTTTCCCGGCATGGAGTTGATCCGTCCCATATACCGGGTGCATGAGGACGCGGTCCTTGCCTGGAAGCGCTATAACGGTCTGGAATTTTTGCGGTGCGCCTGTAAGTTCACCCAGCAGGCCGCAGCCTGCGGCGGCTCCAAGCGCCAGGAGGTGAAAGAGCTTCTGGCAGGCCTGAAAAAGCACAACCCCAATGTGGAAAAGAATATTTTCCAGAGCCTGCACAGCCTCTGCCTGGACACTTTCCCCGGCTACAAAAGCGGCGGGCAGGAGCACAGCTTTCTGGAAAACTATACTTTTTAAGAGTTTTTATGGGGGGAACGGCGCGCGGGGCAGCTTGGCGATAGGCACACAGCCGGACGGGAACTTTGAGCTGAGATACTGCGCCTAGAGCTGGCTTGCTCCGGAATTAGGAAATTTTTTTCTCAGTTGCAAAAGAGATTCATCTCGCCGTACGAGATGAACTCTCCGTCCCCCTCTTATATAGTTAATCGAGCGAAGCGAGCATTAACTATGATTCACCATTTCAAAAAATGCGCTTCTGAGGTATTTAAGGTCGTGGAGCACCGCTCCACACCACGCCAGGGGTTAGGATGTCTCACCTGCCGGTTTGGTCAGTCGCTACATGTGTGCCACTGGCACACAGCGACCCCCTGGACCCGGCAATGTGTTCGGCTTTTGCGCACTCAGCCAGCCAGGTTAAAAGTTTTTGAGACTTACCGAAGGTAATGTCTTAAACTTCTTTTCAAAAAGTTTGGTCCAGTCCAGGGTGAGAGTTCGTAAGACAAAGTCTAACGAACTCTTGCTGCCGGAGGCCAAAACACACTCTAAAAAGTACACAAAAAAGAAGGCCCCGAGAGGCCTCCTTGAGAAGGTTCTTTATTTCACTTCCACCGTCCAGCCGAATTCGTCTTTCAGCTTGCCGGTCTGGATGCCGGTGACCGTGTCGTAGAGCTTCTGGCTCACCGGGCCGATGCCGCCCCCGGCGATCTCCATCACCTCGTCGCCATAGCGCAGAACGCCCACAGGAGAGATCACTGCCGCGGTGCCGCTGCCCCAGCACTCCTCCAGAGAGCCGTCCCGGGCGGCTGCCACCAGCTCGTCCACAGAGACCCGGCGCTCCTCCACCTCCATGCCCCAGTGGCGGCACAGATCCAGGCAGCTGGCCCGGGTCACGCCGGGCAGGATGCTGCCGTTCAGCTTGGGGGTGACCACCTTGCCGTTGATCTTGAAGAAGATGTTCATGGAGCCCACTTCTTCGATATACTTCCGCTCCACGCCGTCCAGCCAGAGCACCTGGGCATAGCCCTCGGCGTCGCCCTTCACCTGGGCCTTCAGGCTGGCCGCGTAGTTGCCGCCGGCTTTGGCCTCGCCGATGCCCCCCCGCACGGCCCGCACGTAGTCGTCCTCAATCCAGATCTTCACTGGGTCCAGGCCGCTGGCATAGTAGGCCCCGGAGGGAGAGAGGATGATGATGAACTGGTAGGTAAGGGAGGGATGCACCCCCAGGTGGGGATCCGTGGCGATGATGAAGGGGCGGATATACAGAGAGGTGCCCGGCTGGGTGGGGATCCAGTCCTTCTCCACGTGCACCAGGGTCTTGATGCCGTTGATGAAGTCCTCCTGGGGCACGGGAGGGATGCACAGCCGCAGGCAGGAGTTCTCCGCCCGCTGGGCGTTGCGGTCCGGGCGGAAGAGCAGCACCCGGCCGTCCTCCGTGTGGTAGGCCTTCAGGCCCTCGAACATCTCCTGGGCATAGTGAAAGACCATGGCGGAAGGGTCCAGGCAGATGGGCTGGTAGGGGATGACCCGGGGATCGTGCCAGCCCTGGCCCTCGGTATAGTCCATCACGTACATATGGTCTGTAAAAATCTGGCCGAAGCCCAGCTTGCTCTGGTCGGCGGGCTTTGCTTTTGGAGTTTTTGTCAGCTCAATTTTGATTTCCTGCATTTTGTTGACCTTCCCTCTTCAGGTGATGCGCCGGGAATCCAGCGCTTAATTACTTTCAATTATAATACCGGACGGAGGAAATTGCAAGGAAAGGGGAGAAGCTCCTGCAAAAATGGGAATTTTCATAATTTTTCTCCACTTTGCCGGAGGGGTTTCTAAAGAGCCGGCCTTGACGAACGGGAAGAAGGGGGATTATAATAGGCACACGGCGCGGAAATATATATTTTTTGGAAAACCAGATCCGGATGGTTCTGTTATGGAGACCAGGGAGGCGCGGGATGAATATTTTTGAGCTGTTTTTGCTGGCGGTGGGGCTTTCTATGGATGCCTTTGCCGTGGCAATCTGCAAAGGGTTGGCCCTGAAAAAGGCGGACGGCAAGAGCATGGCCCTAGTAGGGGTCTGGTTCGGAGGATTTCAGGCGCTGATGCCCGTGGCGGGCTATCTGGTGGGGGTGCAGTTTAAAGAGGCCATCACCGCAGTGGACCACTGGATCGCCTTCGGGCTGCTGGCGGTGATCGGCGGCAACATGATCCGGGAGGCGGTGTCTGGCGGGGAAGAGGCGGAGGACGCCTCCCTGGCCCCCAAGAACATGCTGCCGCTGGCTCTGGCTACCAGTATCGACGCCCTGGCGGTGGGAGTGGGCTTTGCTTTTTTGGACGTGAACATCGGCGCGGCGGCGGGATTTATCGGCGTGGTGACCTTTCTGCTCTCGGCGGCGGGGGTGAAGGTGGGCGGCGTGTTCGGGGCAAAATATAAGAACCGGGCGGAGATCGCCGGAGGCGTGATCCTGATTCTGCTGGGCACAAAAATCCTGCTGGAACACCTGGGACTGCTGGCTTTTTAACCCCGTTTTCACTTGTCAAAGTTTTGGGAAAAGCCCTGGCAAGCGAACAGAAAAAGTTTCGCAGACTTCGTTTTACGAAGTCTTACCTTTCTCAAAGGTGGTGGGGTTCTTAGGGGGCGACAATCGCCAGTGGTGATTCCCCGTCGCCGACCGAGCTGGCAGCCGAGACCCCAAACATCGTCCCTCAAATACATGGTTTGGGCACTTCCAAAAGTTGATTAAGGAGGCTTTTATGGAACTCTGGGATCTCTATTCGGCCAGCCGGGAGCCTCTGAGACGGACGCATGTCCGGGGGGACGCCATCCCCGAGGGCTGCTTTCATCTGGTGGTGCATGTGTGGCTACGGGATAGCCGGGGGCGGTATCTGATCTCCCAGCGGGCGGCGGACCGGCCCACGTTCCCCCTTTTGTGGGAGTGTACCGGCGGGTCGGTGCTCCAGGGGGAGGATAGCCTGGCCGGGGCCCTGCGGGAGGTCCGGGAGGAGCTGGGAATCGACCTTGCCCCGGAGAGCGGGCGGCTGGTGTTCTGCCAGGTGCGGGACTGGGTGGACGGTGTGCGCTTCGGGGACATTCTGGACGTGTGGCTCTTCGATTTTGACGGGGAGGCGGACTTGGACCGGGGGGAAGGCGAGGTCCGCCGGTGCCGCTGGATGGACCGGCGGGAAATTTCCGGGCTGTACGAGACCGGGAAGCTGGTCCAGACCCTGGGGTATTTTCTGGAGGATATTATTTGAGCGGCATGGGGGCCCGGCTCGCGCGCTGGCGCGGCCAGGGACACACAGTATTACTTTAAAAAAGAATACAAAACGGCAAGGGCCTTTCCCGCTTGGGAAAAGCCCTCGCTTTTTTGTTCATGTCTTGACCCTGGGCTTGGCTACCAGCGCCGCCAGGTAGCCAAAGAACACCGCCGCCGTAGTGCCCGCCGCGCCGGCTGTCAGCCCGCCGGTAAACACGCCCAAAAACCCCTGTTCCACCACAGCTTTCCGCACACCCTCTGACAGGGCCCAGCCAAAGCCGCACAGGGGCACTGTGGCCCCGGCCCCGGCGTAATCCACCAGGGGGCCGTAAAGTCCCACGCCCCCTAACAGCACGCCCATGGTGACAAACAGCACCATGATCCGGGCGGGGGTGAGCTTGGTCAGGTCGATGAGCAGCTGGCCGATCACGCAGATCAGCCCGCCAACCCAGAACGCGTTCACGTATTCCATGGAAATCCCTCCTTTGGAGGATAGTTAACGCAGTTCAAAAGAGCCAGAATACTCTTTTGAACCAGGCTGGGAGGTCACGGACCTCCTAAGAGCCGTTGCGTTTCCTATAGTGTGCCGTTTTCCAGGGAAATTATACTTTCTGAAAGACAAGCGGCTGCGCACGCTGTCTCTGAAAAAGCATATTTTTAAAAGTGTCTTTTTGCCTCTGGCAGCTGGGGGGGGGGGTATTCTCACCCGCCGGAGGCCAAGCGTAGCGAAGCGAGCACCGATTTCAAAAAGCGTGCTTTTTGAGGGAACGCAACCGTTCCCAACATGTTCCTGGGAAAGAAAGCCATTTTTGGTAAATATCACCGCTTGACCTGGAGTGTGGTCAAGATAGTATAATAGTATATCGAGGTGAGAAAGCGTGACAATCAAAGCTGTCAGTGAAAAATATGGTATTACCCAGGACACCCTTCGCTATTATGAGCGGGTGGGCATGATCCCCACCGTCACCCGGGCCCCCTCTGGGCACCGGGACTACCAGCCGGAGGACTTGGGCTGGGTGGAGCTGGCCAAATGCCTGCGGGGCGCGGGCCTGACTGTGGAGGCCATCGTGGACTATGTAAAGCTCTCTCAGGCTGGGGAGTCCACCGTGCCCGCCCGACTGGCGCTGCTGCGCAAACAGCGGGAAGAGCTCCTGGAGCAGCGCCAGCAGATCGAGACTGCCCTGGAACGGCTGGACCAAAAAATTGCCCGGTATGAGGCCAAAAAGTAAGTCCTTTCCCAGGAGGAGCCCGGCGGGGGGATCTGCCCGCGCCAAAAAACGCGAACAGGAGGCCTTTATGAAGCATCTTGTCACTTTTGTGTACGCTGTGCTGGCGGGGGTGGCTATCTCCATTGGGGGAGCGGCTTTTTTGGCCAGCGACAGTCGGGCTGTGGGCGCGGCGATGTTCTCGGTGGGGCTTTTCGCCGTGTGTACATTGGGCTTGAATTTGTTTACGGGAAAAGTCTGCTATGTGTTTCAGAATTCTCCGTCTTACGCGGCGGACTGCGGCCTGATCTGGCTGGGGAATTTGGCGGGAGCCTGGATTTCCGGCACAGCCCTGACCTGGACCCGCCTGGACTGGGCGGAAAAAGCCGGGGCCATCTGCCAGGCAAAGTTGGAGGACTCTCCGGGAAGCGTGTTCATCCTGGCGGTGTTCTGCAATATCCTCATTTATTTGGCGGTGGAGAGCTACCGGGAAAATCCCCATCAGCTGGGAAAATATCTGGGGCTTTTTTTAGGCGTCGCGGTTTTCGTGCTGGCAGGCTTTGAGCACTGTGTGGCCAATATGTTCTATTTTACGGTGGGCAGCGTCTGGAGCCCGAAAGCTCTGCTGTACATATTGGTGATGACGGCAGGAAACGCCCTGGGCGGCGTAATTTTCCCGCTGGCAAAGAAGCTGAAAGAAGCATATGCCGCGTGATAAAAATAATCCGAGTGAACTCTCAAAGAGCTTGGAAGGCCAAGGCTTTTTGAGGGAAAACTCGGATTGTTTTTTGCCCCTTATGGGGGTGAGAAGAAAAGCTGTGCCTTCCGGCGGAAAATGGGTTATAGTTAACGCGGTTCATAAGGAGGTGTTCTACCTCTTTTGAACCAGGTGGGGCAACCGTCTAGCTTGAAAATCGGCATTTACCGATTTTCAAGTGCGTTTACTATACTTATGAGACGGTCTTCGCGTATTCGTCCAGCTCCTCCATGTTCCGCTGATATTCCTCCAGGGTGTCGAAGCCGCTTTCGTAGTTGCTGCGGTAGGTCTCTATCAGCTCCCGGCGCTGCTCCTCGGCGGAGGGCCCCTCCTCGTCCATCAGGGGGGAGACAAGGGCTTCGGCGGGAAGCTCCTCTTCGGTCCAGGGGTTGTAAAAGCCACCGTTTTCATCAGGCACATAGGCCCCCTGGACCAGCCCCCGGACATAGTAGTAATTTCCCTCGGTGTGGATGCCGTTGCCCACCTCGGGGTGGTACAGGAACAGCAGGTAGGTGGTGTCCGGCTCAAACTCCGGATTAGAGGACCAGATCTGCGTGTAGGCGCCCACGGTGCCGCCGTCTGTCCGCACGGCGATGGCGTCCCCATAGGGGTTTCCCTTAAGGACAGTATCCACCGTGAAGCTGTGGTCTGTCTGAATGGTCTGCCCGCCAGAAGTGGCCCAGGTCAGGAAGGATTCCCGCTCCCCGGTGCTCTTGGCCAGCACGATAAGGGAGGATTTTTCTATGAGTTCGTCGATCGTATAGCCGACGATAAGAGCAGAAAATTCTTCAGTGGTGGTAATCAATGTTTTCAGGGAGGCGCGCAGGGTCCAATAGGCGGAATAGACCTCGTCGGTCATTTTAGAGACAAGGGCATTTTCCAGGGGGCTAAGCCCGGCGGACGGAGCGGGAGAGGCCTTCGCGGGCACAGCGGGGACCAGGAGCAGCAGCGCCAGAAGGGACAGCAGCGTGCGTTTGGAAAGGGAAATGCTTTTCAAAAAAAGACGCTCCTTTCGCAATGAGAATTTTTTCAGAAAGCATGCTTTTTGAAAGCGGTGCTCGCTTCGCTGCGCTTGGCCTCCGGCGGGTGAGAAGAACCCCCCAGCTGCCAGAGGCAAAAACACACTTTTAAAAATATACTTTCCTTTGGTATGTAAATTTTTTTAGGAATCGCCAAAAAATATGGAAAATCTTGCCCAGACATGATATACTTTATTATGGATAAGCGCAAAAGGCCGCTTTTAAGCAAAAAAAGCCCCGAGGACCAGCCGGGGCCGAAAGGATTGTGAAGCAAAATGCCAACAAAATCTTCGTGGCTCACCCGTCAGGCCGGCATCCTGCTGGCCGTCAGCAGCCTGCCCTCCAAATACGGCATCGGCACCTTGGGCAAAGCCGCACGGGACTGGGTGGATTATCTCTCAGCCGCCCGCCAGAGCTGCTGGCAGGTGCTGCCCCTGGGCCCCACGGGCTTTGGCAACAGCCCCTACCAGAGCTACTCCGCCTTTGCCGGAGACCCCCTCTATATCGACTTGGACCTGCTGTGCGAGGACGGCCTCGTCACCGAGAAGCGGCTGAAAAAGGCCGAGTGGGGCCAGGACCCCGCCAAGGTGGACTACGACGCCGTACGCAAAGCCAAGGAGCCCATCCTGCGCAAGGCCTTCGAGAACTTCAAAAAGCAGAAGGCTCTGGCCCGCTTCCGCAAGGAAAACGCCGCCTGGCTGGAGGACTACGCCCTCTTCATGGCTCTAAAATCCGCCCATAAGGACCAGCCCTGGTATCAGTGGGAGGAGGACATCCGCCTGCGCAAACCCGAGGCCATGAAAAAGGCCCGGGCTCAGCTCTCCAAAGAAATCGACTACTATGCCTTCACCCAATACATGTTCTTCCAGCAATGGGGAAAGCTGAAAAAGTACGCCAACAAGAAGGGGATCTCCATCATCGGCGACACGCCCATCTATGTGTCCGGGGACAGTGCCGACGTGTGGGCCAACCCCGGCCAGTTCCAGCTGGACGAGGACAACATGCCCACCCAGGTGGCAGGATGCCCCCCCGACGCCTTCTCCGCCGACGGCCAGCTGTGGGGCAACCCCATCTACCGCTGGGACAAGATGAAGGAGGACGGCTATACCTGGTGGATCGCCTGTGTGAAGGCCAAGCTCAGCATGTTCGACGTGCTGCGCATCGACCATTTCCGGGGCTTTGAGAGCTACTGGTCCGTGCCCTATGGGGACGAGACCGCCCGGGGCGGCAAATGGGTCAAGGGCCCTGGCTACGACTTTATCCAGGCCATCAACGAGGCCGTGCCCGGCGCGGCCATCATCGCAGAGGACCTGGGCTATCTCACCCCCGCGGTGAAAACCCTTTTAAAGCGCAGCACCTATCCGGGCATGAAGGTGATGCAGTTCGCCTTCACCTCCTGGGAGGACAGCAGCTACCTGCCCCACAACTACGGGAACCACTGCGTGGTCTACACCGGCACCCATGACAACGACACTACCCTGGGCTGGATCCGCAACGCCCCCAAGGGGGACCTGGAGATGGCCCAGGACTATCTGGGCTTCACCGAGGAAAAGGCCGGCCTGTGGGCCATGATCCGCGCCGCCTTCACCAGCGTGGGGGACCTGTGCGTCATCCCCATGCAGGACTACCTGGAGCTGGGCTCCGAGGCCCGCATGAACACCCCCTCCACCGTGGGCCCCCAGAACTGGAGCTGGCGCATGGAGAAGGGCGCGAACACCAAAGAACTTGCCGAAAAAATCGCCCGGCTCACCGACATCACGGCCCGGGCCAGAATGGAGGAATCCCAAGATGATACGGGAAGAACTGGAAAAAAAGCTAAGCGGAAAAAGTCTAAGTGAGGCGGAAAACGCCGAGATCTACGGGGCGCTTCTGGCCCTCACCCAGGAGCGGCTGCAAAAGGCCCCCCGGATCTCCGGGGACCGGAAGCTCTACTATGTCTCCGCCGAATTCCTGGTGGGCAAGCTGCTCTCCAACAATCTGATCAACCTGGGCCTCTTCGAGGAGGTCCGGGCAGCGCTGGAGGAGGCGGGCAAGTCCCTCTCGGAGATCGAGGAGATCGAGCCCGAGCCCTCTCTGGGCAATGGCGGCCTGGGCAGGCTTGCCGCCTGCTATCTGGACTCCGCCGCCACCTTGAACCTGCCTGCGGACGGCGTGGGCCTTCTGTACCACTTCGGCCTGTTCCGCCAGAGCTTCTGGGAGAACAAGCAGTATGAGAACCCGGACCGCTGGCTGCCCACCCCGGACGCCCCGGATACCTGGCTGGAAAAGACCGGCGTGAGCTTCTCCGTGCCCTTCCCCGTCGGGGAGGTGAAGTCTGTGATGTACGATCTGGTGGTTTCCGGCTATGAGGCGGGTAGCAACCGCCTGCACCTCTTCGACCTGGAGACTGTGGACGAGGCCCTGGTCAAGGACGGCATCGGCTTTGACAAGACCGCCGTGGACAAGAACCTCACCCTCTTCCTGTACCCCGATGACAGCGACGACGAGGGCAGGCTGCTGCGGGTCTATCAGCAGTATTTCATGGTGAGCAACGCCGCCCAGCTGATCATCAAGGAGCTCTCCGCCAAGGGCTACGCCCTGCGGGACCTGTGGAAGCACGCGGTGGTCCAGATCAACGACACCCATCCCTCCATGATTATCCCGGAGTTCATCCGCCTGATGCAGAAAGACGGCATCTCCATGGACGAGGCCATCTCCATCGTCTCCAAGACCTGCGCCTACACCAACCACACCATCCTGGCCGAGGCCCTGGAGAAGTGGCCCATGCACTACCTGCAAAAGGCCGTGCCGGGGCTGGTTCCCATCATTGAGGAGCTGGACCGCCGGGTCAGGGAAAAGTTCCCGGACCAGGAGGAGCTCTATCTCATCGACAAGCACAACCTGGTCCACATGGCGAATATGGACATCCACTACGGCTTCTCCGTCAACGGCGTGGCGGCCCTGCACACGGACATTCTCAAGGAGGCCGAGCTGAAGGCCTTCGCGGACGCCTACCCGGAGAAGTTCAACAACAAGACCAACGGCGTCACCTTCCGCCGGTGGCTCATGCACTGCGACCCGGAGCTCAGCGGGTTCATCACGGAAAAGATCGGCTCCGGCTGGAAGAAAAACGCGGATGAGCTGGAAAAGCTCCTCCAGTTCCAGGACGACCCGGACACCCTGGACCGGCTCCTCCAGATCAAGGGGGAGAAGAAGGCCCAGCTCTGCCAGTATATGAAGGAGAGGGCCGGGGTGGAGCTGGACCCGGAGTCCATCTTCGACGTGCAGATCAAGCGCCTGCACGAGTACAAGCGCCAGCAGATGAACGCCCTGTATATCATCTGGAAGTATCAGCAGATCAAGGCCGGGAACCTGCCCCGGCGGAAGATCACTTTGCTCTTCGGGGCA
Source organism: Acutalibacter sp. 1XD8-33 (assembly GCF_003612555.1). Classification (GTDB taxonomy): domain Bacteria; phylum Bacillota; class Clostridia; order Oscillospirales; family Acutalibacteraceae; genus Acutalibacter. The sequence continues at coordinate 386,514 of NZ_RAZF01000001.1, read as the reverse complement.
AAGGCCGCCCCCGCCTATATCATCGCCAAGGACATCATCCACCTGATCCTCTGCCTCTCGGAGCTCATCCGGAACGACCCGGACGTGAGCCCCTATCTGGAGGTGCGCATGGTGGAGAACTACAACGTCACCTGGGCGGAGAAGCTCATTCCCGCCTGCGACATCTCCGAGCAGATCTCCCTGGCCTCCAAGGAGGCCAGCGGCACCGGCAACATGAAGTTCATGCTCAACGGCGCGGTGACCCTGGGCACAGAGGACGGCGCCAACGTGGAGATCCATGAGCTGGTGGGGGACGAGAACATCTGCATCTTCGGCAAGTCCAGCGACGAGGTGATCGACCTCTACAAGGAGGGCGAGGGCCGTTACAAGGCCGCCGACTACTACCCGGCGGACCCGGAGATCGAGGCGCTGCTGGACTTCATCATCAGCCCCACCATGATGCGCCTGGGAGACCCGGAAAACCTGGGCCGCCTCTACAAGGATATGAGCCGCAAGGACTGGTTCATGGCCCTGCTGGACGTGAAGGAATATATCGCCGCCAAGGAGGGCCTGCTGGCCTCCTATGAGGACCGCCGGGCCTGGGCGAAGAAGATGCTGGTGAACATCGCCAAGGCGGGCTTCTTCTCCTCTGACCGGGCCATCGCCCAGTACAATCAGGATGTTTGGCATCTGTCATAATACAGGTTCTTAGCCTGTAAACACAGAACCGGGTTCCCTTGATTGGGGGCCCGGTTTTGTCTCTCAAAATATACTTTTGAAGAGTAATACTGTGTGGCCTCCGCCGCAAAGGGTCTCGGCTGCCAACTGCCAGGGGCCAACACATACGCTTAGAAAGTATAATTTTCGTAAGAAATTCGTGTTGAAATCGTAAGGCATTCCGGTTAGAATTCTACTATGGAGAACTTATGGGCCGCCGCAGAGCGGGGCTCAACGAAAGGATGGCGGATTCTTATGGAAAACGACGGCAAAAATATCCTGGTGGTGGACGACGACCGGGAAATCGTGCGGGCCATCGCCCTGACTCTGGAAGGCGAGGGATACACCGTTTTCAAGGCCTACGACGGCCTGGAAGCCCTGGATCTGGTCGCGACAAAAAATATCCACCTGATTATCATTGACGTGATGATGCCCCGCCTGGACGGCCTTTCCGCCATTATGCGCATCCGGGAGGGAAAGAACCTGCCTATCATCGTCCTCTCCGCCAAAAGCGAGAACAGCGACAAGGTCCTGGGCCTCTCCATGGGCGCGGACGACTACGTCACCAAGCCCTTTAACCCCCAGGAGCTGGCGGCCCGGGTGAAGTCTCAGCTGCGGCGGTACACCAGCCTGGGGGACATCAACTCCCAGGGGGAAAATGTGATTTTAAACGGCCGCCTGCGGTTCAATCTGGACGAACACGTGCTCTATGCCGATGACGAGCCCATCAAGCTCACCGCCACGGAGACGAAGATCGTGGAGCTTTTGATGCGCAGCCCCGGCCGGATCTTCCCGGCGGAGGAGATTTACAGCAAAATCTGGAACGAGTCGGCCTATTCCACAGAGAATACGGTGATGGTGCACATCCGGCGGATCCGGGAAAAAATCGAGATCAATCCCAGCGAACCGGAATATCTGAAGGTGGTGTGGGGAATTGGATATAAATTTGAAAAGCACTAGCACCTTCAAGGGGCTGGTGTCCTGGGTGTGCCTGCTGTTTATCCTGTGTACGGCCAGCGTCGCCATGGTGTTTGCCATTATGGTGCTGGTGAGCCCGGGCATGACGGAGTATGCCACAGACAGTGTCCACCAGTTCGCCGGGAGCGTTCCCCCATACCTGGAACAGGGGTCTGACGGTGTGTTCCATAAGGCGGAGCCCACCGACTTGGCCTATGAATATGGGGTGAAGATTGCCAGCGCGGTGGCTGTCGTCCTGACGGCGCTGATTTTTATCTTTGCCTTCCGCAGGGACAGGCGGGCTTTTGAGGCGGTAGTCGCCCGAGCTCTGGGGCGGGTCTGGGTAGAGGTGAAGCTGCTTATTCTGGGGCCACTGGTGGTTTTCGGCATGAGCCTTTTCGGCTGGACCAGCACCGAGCGATGCTTCCTCTTCTCCATCCTGGGCGTGCTGACAGTATATTTTCTCTGTCTGGACATTGGCCGCAACCATCGGTTTTTCGGTCACAACATTATCCATTCCATCCTGGTACGGGTAAACGACTACCACGCCATGACCACTTTTGAGCAGCGGGCTGTCCGCCGGCTGTACAGCACCATCGCCATGGTAGTGTTCCTGGTGGTGTTTGGCATCTTCGGCTATGCTGTGGCGGTCAACTTTCTCTATGACCATGGCCAGCACGCCCGGGACAAGCTGGCTCTCACGGTGCCCCTTATTGCCCTGATTGGCGTTATCGGCACTGTGTGGTGGTATATCCTTGCCCTGAAACGGGACCTGCGTGACTGGAACCTGCTGATGGCCCAGATCACGGAGATGTACGGCGGAGACCTGAACGCGGTGAACCATGTGCCGCCCACCAGCAATCTCTATGACTGCGCCATGCAGCTGAACATGATCCGCACCGGCGTGCAGAAAGCTGTGGAGGAGGGGACCAAGGCCGACCGCACCAAAATCGAGCTGATTACCAATGTCTCCCACGACATCAAGACCCCCCTCACCTCGGTAATCAGCTACGTGGAGCTTTTGAAGAGGGAGCCCGGCCTGCCGGAAGCGGCCAAAGACTATGTCAACATTCTCTCTCAGAAGGCCCAGCGCCTGAACAGCATTGTCCAGGACGTTTTCGAGGTATCCAAGGCGGCCACCGGGAACATCAGCCTGAACCTGGAGGACCTGGACATCGGGCGGCTGCTGAAGCAGACCTTTGTGGAGATGGATGAAACCATTCAGCGCTCCCAGCTGCAATTCCGGGTGGACATTCCCGACGCGGCCATGATCGTCCACGCGGACGGCCCGCGGCTCTATCGGGTTTTCCAGAATCTCATCCGCAACTGTACCCAGTATTCCCTGGAAGGCTCTCGGGTCTACGTAGCCCTTTCCGCCCAGGCGGGAGTGGTGCAGGTGAGCATCCGCAATATCTCCAAGACGGAGATCACCATGAACGGCGAGGACCTCACCGCCCGGTTTGTCCGGGGGGACCAGAACCGCACCACCGAGGGCAGCGGCCTGGGGCTCTCCATTGCAAAGAGCTTTACCGAGGCCTGCGGCGGGTGTTTCTTCGTGCGCACAGACGGGGATCTGTTCATTGCCACGGTGCAATTCCCCCTGGTGGAGAGAGGTGGCGGAGAAGGCCTCTTCAGCTATGAAAAGAGTATGGGGACTCCTCCGGTCCCATCAGGAGCGGCGCCGGCCCCGGCTGCTGTTCCGGAACCTCCTTTGCCGGAGCCTCCTGCCGGGCCGAATTCCCCGGAACTCAAAGCGTAAAGAAAAAGGAAGCAAAAAGGACAGCGGTCCTCCTTTGAAAAGGGGGACTGCTGTCTTTTTTCTGTGGAAACAATGGCGAATCCATCATATAGTTAACGCAGTTCAAAAGAGGTATGCCTCTTTTGAACCAGGCGGCGCAGCAACTGCTGTGCCGCCCAGCTTGAAAATCGGTATATACCGATTTTCAAGTGCGTTTACTATAAACGCTATCCACGGGGTTGCAGGTCCAGCAGCACCGCGGGAAAAAGCTCTCCCAGCCGGGCCAAAATATCCCGCCGTTTCTCTAGGGCCATGTCAAACTGCTCTTCCCGCACCTGAATCCGCGCGCTGCCATGGAATACCCGTACCCGAAAATCCGCAAACCCCAGGCCAGACAGAAACGTTTCTGCCTGCTCCACCTTTGACAGCTCCTCGGGAGATATCCACCGGCCTGTGGGAATTCGGGTGGCCAGGCAGGCATAGGCCGGTTTGTTCCAGGTGAACAGACCCGCCTCTTTCGACAGCGCCCTCACCTGGTCCTTGGTAAGCCCGCACTCCCGCAGGGGGGAGCGCACAGAAAGCTCTCCCAGAGCCCTCATGCCCGGACGGTCCTCCGCGCTGTCGGAGGCGTTGGTGCCGTCTATCACCACCGGGTAGCCCAGGGCCGCGGCGGCCTTCTTCAGCGCGGAAAACAGCTTCTGCTTGCACCAATAGCAGCGGTCCGGCGGATTGATTCGGACCATCTCCTGGCTTAAAATGTCCTCTTCCACCACATGCAGTTCCACCCCCAGCTCCTGGCAGAGCCGCCGGGCGTCCTCCAACTCAAAGGCCGGCTGAAACATGGTTTTGATAAAGAAAGCACCAACATCCGCGCCGCCTTTCTTCCCTGCATATAGAAGATAGGCGGAATCCACCCCACCGGAGAGCCCCAGCGCCACCTTGGGGTTCTCTATAAAAAAGTCTGTCAGATCCACTTTCTTCCCTCCTTTTATTTGAAAGCACTATACTTTCTGATAGCCAGTGGCTACGCGCACGATCTCTCAGAAAGTATACTTTATTGAAAGCGGTGCTCGCTTCGCTGCGCTTGGACTCTGGCGGTTCAGGAGTTTCTTCTCACCTGCCGGTTCGGTCGGCGCTTGACGGTCCCCACTGGGGACCAGCGCCCCCAGACCCCAGACCAGCTGTAAACTTGGCATTGCCAAATATACAGCTGGTCCGGCCAAGGCTATTCAGGGTAAAGGTTTTGATCGAGCTTTTTCAAAAGCTCGCAGGGTGTGGGGTGAGCGTCTGCCGGATACTTGGCGAAGCCAAGTATTGCAGACAATGCTGCGAACTGACCGAGCCGGCAGGCGAGGCCGGAGTTTCACGGTCTCGCCTGCCGGCTCGGTCGTCGCTGGACAGTCTCCACTGGAGACTAGCACCCTTGCCGTAGCCGCCGATCTGTGGCGGCGGAGGCCACACAGTATTACGCTCAAAACCCATAGATAAGAGCGTTACGGATAGGTTTCGTTCCACTCTTTGCGGCTGTCCGTTTGCAGGTTGTACAAAGTGCGGGTGAGGGAGGTGAGCTCATCCTCGCTGAGCTGGGCGAACAGAATGCCATAGCGGTACATGCCGGAATCGTTGAACTCGCCGCCCCGGACAATCTGGCCTAAAAAGGTCATGGTGGGATAGTCTTTCAGCTTGAACCGTACCCGGAGAACCTCGTCCTCTGGATGTATGTATTCCGACTCCACGCAGGCGCCGCTGGTGCTCAGGTCCACCAGAGTGCATTTTTCCGGCCGAGAGAACCGTTCGTCATCCTGGCGGTAGAGAGAGGCGGGGATGTTCATGGGCAGGCGGAAAGTGAGGCGCTGGTTGGTGACGCGCTGGGCCGTCAGGTTGGAGACCCGGAAGATAATCCGCGAGGACTCCTGGACGGTGGCGCTCAGGTTAAAGGAGTTGAACCGCCGGTTGTAGCCCCGGATGGAGACGGCGCTGCCCACAGGGCAGATGGTGAAGGCCAGGCAGCCGGGCATGCGTTCCAGGGTGAGGCCGTCCTGCGAGAACGCGGTGAGCCGGGCGGTAAACAGCAGCTTGCCGTCTGAGGAGACAATGTCCAGGGCCATACCCTCATACAGCTCGGGAAACTCCTCTAAGGCCAGACTTTGAGAGGCGTCCTCCTGGCCTTTATGGGAAAACAGATTTTTCAGAAAGCTCATATATACCATCCTTTTCCCCAGGGAATAGGGGACGGACAGCCCAAACACCCATCCCCCGGCAGGAAATTTATTGTAACTTATTATACCCTATTTTCTCGGGAAATGTCAATAGGGGTTAACGGTTAAAAAGGCTTTGCTGGGCGCTGGCACAGCTGCGGGCTTGCCGCGGGACAATCTGGTCCTCCGGGCCCGGGTGGCCCAGAAGCAGAGGGGAACTCGGGTCGTGGGCGGGAGAGGCGGCGGAAGGGCTGTGGTTGGCATAGCAGTAGAGACAGCCGTTGGGGCAGGAGCTGTACGCGCCCACGTCAACGCTTTCCACGCAGCCGCAGTGAGGACGCTGTCCTTTGGCCTTGGGGACGGAGAGGGGGACCCCCAAGAGCTGGGAAAAGACGCGGCTGTCCACGCACCGGGCGGGCTCTATGCCATAGAGGGCCAGGGACAGCTCTTCCGCGCAGGCGGTCAGCCGCAGGCCATACTCCCGGGCGATGGAGGCCAGCTCCTGGGCGAAAGCGGCCTGCCGGGCGGGCGAGGGCCGCTCCAGCCCCAGCCGGGCGGCGGCTTTTTTCATGCATCGGTAGTAGTCCAGAAAGCTGATGGTGCATTCCCGGGCATAGGGGGCCAGCAGCCGGGCGTATTCCCGAAAGCGGGAGAGGTGGAAATCCCAGGTGTAGGCAGAAGAGAGGAAGATGGGGTCATACCGCCAGATCATCCGCTGGGACCCGATCTGCCGGGAAAGCTGCTGGAAAGCGGGGATGACGCGCTCCCGTTTGTCCGGCACCCCGGGCTCGATTTCCGGCCCATAGGGGGTGATCGTGAACTGGAAATAGTAGGGATAACCCTGGAGAGCGTCCAGGCGGGAGAGCATGGGGATGGGGTTTTTGGTCCAGAAAACGATTCCGTCCACGATCCCGGGGGACAGGTCCACGCGGCTGATCTGCCGGGGATTCATGGGGTTGCGCACCAGCAGAAAGCCCTCTTGAAGGCGGCGGAGAAACCAGGGAAAATAGTGGGCGGGGAGGTCGGTGCGACGGCTGGCGCTGAGGATCATGAAAGGCCTCCTTTGGGATTCGTTTAAGTGATATTGTATACTTTCCCCTCATACTGTTATGTCCACCATACCACCTTGCGAGAGACTTGTCAATAGAAATTTCACAAATTCTGGAAGATGTTTTGTGATAAAAGCTGGTTTTTCGGGGAGAATAAAGCACATCAATTGAGAAAGGCGGGGAATCAAAATGTGCAATAATAAGCGGAAAATCGTTCTGGTGGGCGCGGGCATGGTGGGCATGAGCTTCGCCTATTCCGCCCTGAACCGTTCCCTCTGCGACGAGATGGTGCTGGTAGACGTGAACAAGCGCCGGGCCCAGGGCGAGGCCATGGACCTGAACCACGGGGTGGCCTTTGCCAGCTCCACCATGAAAATCTACGCGGGCGAGTACGCCGACTGCGGGGACGCGGATATCGTGGTCATCTGCGCCGGGGTGAACCAGAAGCCCGGCGAGTCCCGGCTGGAGCTCCTCAAGCGCAACGCGGCGGTGTTCCAGTCCATCATCGAGCCGGTGGTGCGCTCCGGCTTCGGGGGCGTGTTCCTGGTGGCCACAAACCCCGTGGACATCATGACCCGGGTGACCTACGAGCTCTCAGGCTTCAACCCCAACCGGGTCTTTGGCAGTGGCACCACCCTGGACACCGCCCGGCTGCGGTATCTTCTGGGGGAATACTTCTCTGTGGACCCCAGGAACATGCACGCCTATGTGATGGGCGAGCACGGGGACAGCGAGTTCGTGCCCTGGAGCCAGGCCATGATCGCCACCAAGTCCGTACTGGACGTGTGCGGGCAGTCCGGAGGGAAATACCAGATCGAAGAGATGCAGCGCCTCAGCGGCGAGGTACGGGACGCTGCCCAGCGGATTATCGAGGCGAAAAACGCCACCTACTACGGCATCGGCATGGCCCTGGTGCGTATCTGCCGGGCGGTTCTGGGGGACGAGAACAGCGTGCTCACGGTCTCCGCCCGGCTGCGGGGGGAGTACGGCCAGAAGGGCGTCTATGCCGGCGTGCCCTGCATTGTCAATGGCAATGGCGTGGACCGGGTGCTGGAATTGCAGCTCACCGGGGAGGAGCGGGAGCAGATGGACGCCTCCTGTCGGATCCTCCAGGAAAGCTACGCTGGGATGGAGATGTAGACATTGAGAAGGCCCGCCTTTTGTGGCGGGCTTTTTCTCTGCATTCAAATTCCTGTTGGTGCGGCTTTTATAGTAAACCGCTGCCCTGAGTGGACGGTTGGCCTTCTGATTACATAAGAAACCCGAAGGGGAATCGACTGGAAAGGAGGGCAAGCTGATGAGTGACTTTGAGTTGTTATCGATCATGACAATGCTGCTGGCCCTTGTGGTCGTGGCACTCAAGGAAGCAAAAAAGTAACGTAAACCGGGCCAGCCGTCTATTGGCAGTGCTTTTTCTATACTTGTTATACCAAGGCGCTCCGGCTTTGTCAAGCCTCTATGTCGTTACATATTTTTTCTGAGATTTCCTGTTGACAAACGTCGCCGGACAGTGTATAATCATTTGGTGTAAAGATATACCCTTTACAGATTGCGGCGCGAGGAGGGGTGGCCATGGCAAAAGATTTGAAAATCTCCTATCTGCTGGACTTCTATGGGGACATGCTCACCGAAACCCAGCGGGAGGCCGTGGACGCCTACTATAACCAGGACATGTCCCTCTCCGAGATCGCCGGGGACCGGGACATCAGCCGCCAGGGCGTGCGGGACTCTATCAAGCGGGCGGAGCAGCAGCTTTTGGAAATGGAGGAGAGGTTGGGGCTTGCCCGGCGCTTCCAGGACATGCAGAGCACTCTGGCCGTGATCTGCGACTGCGCCCTGAACATCCAGGAGCTGAACGCCCAGGGGGGCGCTGTGCCGGAGATCGACGAGAACGCCGCGCGGATTCTGGCCTATGCCCAAGAGATCGCTGACAGGGACTAGCGATCTCTGAGATCGCTGATAAGGACGGGAGTTTTTATATGGGCGCGTGGGTGCGCGCGAGAGCGGATTGCGGGGCACAAGTCCGGGCGGGAGCTTTTGGCTGGGATACTGCGCTTAGAGCTGGCTGATTCCGGGGTCCAAGGGCTTTGTCCCGCCTGCTTTGCAGTCGGGATAAGAAACCCCCGACGAGGGTTTCTTACGGAAAACAGTCCACCGGACTGTTTTCCTATCTTCCTGCGTTGTTTTCTCAGGAGGTTAAGGTCAAGAGATAAGACCTTGAGGGCTACGCGAGTCTCGCCTGCCGGCTCGGTCGGTTCGCGGCGTGTCTGCCACTGGCAGACGCTCACCCCTCAAACTCCCCGCCAGCTTAAGACCAGCTGGACCGGTCAATGTTGTTCCGTAAGACGTTCACGACGAGCAAAGCGAGGAGTGGGTAAAAGTTTTTGAGACTTACCGAAGGTAACGTCTTAAACTTCTTTTCAAAAAGTTTGTGGGGTGTGGGGCAACGCCCCACGGTCTTAGGGAGGGAGCAAGATGGCATTTGAAGGCTTGGCGGAGAAGCTGAGCAATTCGTTCAAAAAACTGAGAGGCAAGGGCAAGCTGAGCGAGGCGGACGTAAAGGAAGCCATGCGGGAGGTGCGTCTGGCCCTTTTGGAGGCCGACGTCAACTATAAAGTTGCCAAGGAGCTCACCGGGAAGATCACCGAGCGGGCCGTGGGCGCGGAGGTCATGGAGAGCCTCACCCCCGCCCAGATGGTGATCAAGATCGTCAACGAGGAGCTTACCGCCCTGATGGGCGGCAGCGAGGAGCGGCTGAAAAGCCCCGCCCGCCCGCCGGCCATCGTCATGCTGTGCGGCCTGCAGGGCGCGGGCAAAACCACCCACGCCGCCAAGCTGGCCTATCTGTTGAAGAGCCAGGGGCACAGGCCCCTGCTGGTGGCCGGAGACGTGTACCGCCCGGCGGCCATCAAGCAGCTCCAGGTCATGGGGGAGAAGGCCGGGGCCCCGGTGTTCGAGCGGGGGACCCAGGATCCCGTGGAGACCGCCAGAGAGGCCGTGCGCCACGCCCGGGACTACGGCCACGACTACGTCCTCATCGACACGGCAGGCCGGCTGCAAATTGACGAGCAGCTCATGGACGAGCTCCGGCGGATGAAGGAGGCCGTAGAGCCTACGGATGTGCTGTTGGTGGTGGACGCCATGATCGGCCAGGAGTCGGTGAACGTGGCCAAAACCTTCGACGAGCTGCTGGACATCACCGGCGTCATCCTCACCAAGCTGGACGGCGACACCCGGGGCGGCGCGGCCCTGTCCATCAAGGCCGTTACCGGCAAGCCCATTAAGTTCGCGGGCACCGGGGAAAAGCTGGACGGCCTGGAGGTGTTCCACCCGGACCGGATGGCCGGCCGGATTCTGGGCATGGGCGACGTGCTCAGCCTCATCGAGGACGCCCAGCTGCGCCTGGACGAAAAGGCCGCCGCCAAAACTGCCGAGCGGCTGATGCACAATAAGCTGGACCTGAACGATATGCTGGAGCAGTTCCAGCAGGTGAAGAAAATGGGCCCCATCAAGGGGATTCTCCAGAAGCTGCCCGGCGTGGGCGGCAAGCTGGACGATATGGACATTGATGACCGGATCATGGACCGCACCGCCGCCATCATCCTCTCCATGACCCCCTACGAGCGCTCCCATCCGGACGTGCTGAATGCCTCCCGGAAAAAGCGCATCGCCGCGGGCTGCGGCCAGAAGGTGGAGGACGTGAACCGCCTATTGAACCAGTTCAAGCAGACCCAGAAGCTGATGAAGCAGTTCGGCGGCAAGAAGGGCAAAAAGATGATGCGCGGCCTGGGCAATCTGGGCGGCATGGGCGGCGGAATGCCGTTTTAGGAGGGCGCTGTGAGGATTGGAGAGGTGTGCCTTTTGACCCGGGACGTGCCCCGGCTGGCGGAGTTTTATCGGAAGCTGCTGGGTGTGGAGCCCGGCGGGGACAGGGAAGATCCCGAGCATCAGTTTGTGCTCACAGAGGAGACCGCTTTGGCGGTGATGTGGGCCGAAGGTCCCTTTGAGGGCCGGAACGCGGTGCTGGCTTTCACCGTGGAGGATATGGACGCGGCCTACGCCAGGGTGCTGGAGCTGGGCGCGGAGATCATCGAGCCGCCCACAGAGCGTCCCTGGGGCGCGGTGAATATGAGCTTTCGGGACCCGGACGGCAGTACCGTGTATTTGCGAAAGCTGGTGAAGGAGTTCCCATGAAAAGAGAGTTCGCGCAGTGCCCAGAGGCCGTCGATGAGGGCAGGCTGTTCGGGTTCGCCGCCTGGCAGGAGTATGTGGCGGCGGTGCCCGCTCCTTTGGTTGCGGTGACAGGATACAAGCTAAACGGCAAGGCCAATGTGACCATGCAGTCCTGGTGCGCCATGCACGGGGACCATATGCTGTTCGCCGGGGTGGACAAAGGCAGCCATCTCTATTCAGATTGCCAGAGAGGCGGGGGAGCTGGCGGTGAATTTCCCCACGGCGGAGAGTTTTCATAAATGTATGCGCACCATCCAGCACAACGGCTGGGACGAGGACGAGATCGCGGCGGCGGGTTTGACCGCCGAGCCCTCCAGGCTGGTGAACGCCCCCGGATCGCGGAGTGCCCCCTGAGCCTGGAGTGCCGCTGCCTTTGGGAGCGGGAGCTGGAGCCAGGGGACCGGAATGTGGTCCTCTGCCTGAAGGTGGTGAACGTGGCCATGGATCCGGCGCTGTATGAGGGAGGCCGCTATGGTCCCAAAGGCTATCTCTACAATATCCGGTCCCGGGGCAACCCGGAGACGGGAGAGCGAAAACCGGCCATGCTGGGGGTTCTCACAGAGCTGGGGACCTATGATGAAATCCAAGTTGAGTAAGGGAAAGCCCCTTTTCATAGAAAAACTACTATTATGGAGGTAAGAACAATGGCTGTAAAAATCAGGCTGCGCCGCATGGGCGCGAAGAAAAACCCCTTCTACCGCATCGTGGTGGCGGATTCCCGCTTCCCCCGGGACGGGCGTTTTATCGAGGAAATTGGGTATTATAACCCCATGGAAGAGCCCAGCGTGGTAAAGCTGGACCCCGAAAAGGCCAAGAAGTGGATCGAGAACGGTGCCCAGCCCACAGACACGGTGCGGGACCTGTTCAAGAAGCACGGCGTGATCTAAAACTTCAGAACTTCTAAAAAGAAGGAGGACAAAGACAATGCAGGATCTTTTAAAAGCCATCGCCTCTGGGCTGGTGGAGAAGCCCGAGGAGGTCTCCGTCACCAGCGAAGAGGGGGAAAACGGCGTGACCGTCTATCATCTCCATGTGGCGGAGGATGATATGGGCCGGGTCATCGGCAAACAGGGCCGTATCGCCAAGGCCATCCGCGTGGTGATGCGCGCCGCCGCCACCCGCAACGACATGAAGATTATGGTGGAGATCGACTGAGCCTGTTGAAAAGCGGGCTCTGGCGCAGGCAAAGGGCGTTTACGCGGTTCCGCGTAGCCCTTTTTTGCTATGCTTTTGCGGTAACGATACTTTTTGAGGGATTGTGTGCGTAGCCATTTATCCTTCAGAAAGTATATTATATGGGGGCGTGGCTTGCCCAATGGCTGAATGAAGGGCACAAGGCTGGGCGGGCGAGTTGGCTGGGATACAGTGCACCGAGCTGGCCTTTGTCGCATCCGCCCCGCTCGCATTTTGCGGCAAGCCGCAAAATGGCCGTGGGGAAACAGGCTTTGCCTGTTTCCCCGGCGGTTCGTCCTTCGGACGAACCCGAGCGCAGCGAGTGTTAACCTATTATTCACCACCCGCAAAAATTGCGCTTCTCAGGTGTTAAGGTCAAAGACAAGACCGTGGGACGTTGCTAAGGCACACCCTACCACCTTTGAAAAGGTGGACGAAACTTTTACCCTGGTTAGCTTGGCGAAACAATAAAAGCGTTCACGACGAATGAAGTGAGGAGGCAGGGTGCGTTTGCACCCAGCTTGGCAGAGTTTTCGCCGGACTTTTGCGTAGCAAAAGACAGCCGTTTCACGGCTGGGGCGGAAACTCATGACACACGGCGAAACCCAGCTTTACTTTTTCGCCATTCTTCGCGCCGTGTGCCACGATCTTAGGAGGGAGCCATGAAGAGATATCTGGAAGCGGGGAAGATTGTGCGCACCCACGGGGTGCGGGGCGAGCTCTGCTTGGAGCCCTGGGCGGACTCGGCGGAATTTCTGCGCCAAGTGAAAGAGTTCTATTTTGACGAAGAGGGACGCCGTCCGGCGGGCCTTGTGGGGTCCCGTGTCCATAAGGGACGGCTGCTGGTCACCCTGGAGGGCGTGGACACTGTGGAGAAGGGCGATGCCCTTCGGGGCCGGGTGCTCTGGCTGGACCGGGAGGAGATCCGCCTGGAAGAGGGCCGGTTCTTCCTCCAGGACCTCATTGGCCTGCGGGCCGTGGACGGCGTCACCGGGGAGGAATATGGGACCCTGGCCGAAGTGCTGAACACCCCCGCCAACGACGTGTACCGCATCGTGAAGGGAGAGAGGGAGTACCTTTTCCCGGCGGTGAAGCATATGATAAAGCGGGTGGACCTGGAGGCCGGGGAGATCGCCCTGCTGCCCATTCCAGGCATCTTCGACGGCGATGGGGAGGAAGCCTGATGCGTATCGACATTTTCACCCTGTTCCCGGAGATGTTTCCCCCAGCCCTGGAAAACAGCATCGTGGGCCGGGCCCGGCGGCGGGGCTTTTTACAGGTCTGCTGCCACCAGCTGCGGGACTTTTCCCCGGACCGGCGGGGCCGGGTGGACGACACGGTGTTCGGCGGCGGGAAAGGGATGCTTCTGGCGGCGGAGCCCTTTGCCCGGGGCCTGGATGCCCTTTCCGAGCATCTGGGGCAAAGGCCCTGCGTGGTATACCTTTCCCCCAGGGGCCGGGTGCTGGACCAGCAAAAAGCCCGGGAGCTGGCGGAGCTGCCCGCCCTGGCCCTGCTGTGCGGCCACTACGAGGGGGTGGACCAGCGGCTTCTGGACGAGTACCAGGCGGAGGAGATCTCCGTGGGCGACTATGTGCTTACCGGCGGGGAGCTGCCCGCCATGATCCTTACGGACGCGGTAAGCCGGATGCTGCCCGGGGTGCTCTCCGACCAGAGCTGCTTCCAAGAGGAGAGCCATTTTTCCGGGCTGCTGGAGTATCCCCAGTATACCCGGCCCGAGGTCTGGCGGGGCCGCGCCGTGCCCAAAATCCTCTTAAGCGGGAACCACGGGGAGATTGAGGCCTGGAGAAGGCGGGAATCCCTCACGATAACAGAGAAAAACCGGCCGGATCTTTTGGCTAAATTCGCCCAGAAAAAGGAAAAGGGCTAGGAATATGTAGTGCAAAACTGGGGAAGAATACCATATGTGGGAAGAGAAGGGGCCTTTCGGACACGAGAATGTCAAAAACTTTCCACAGTCTTATGCAACCCGCACAATTTGCGGATAAAAACAAATTCATACTCTGTTCATGCAAACGAAAATGAGATTAACTTGTTGACGGCGGCGTGAAATATGGTATAATTACCTTAATTTCCAAGGTTCTTTGAAGTCTTTCGAAGGACAGTAGAGTCTTTTTTAGAACCGGAGAAAAAGCCGGCGCTTCGTCTCAGGCCCGGCGGATCCCAGAAAAGGCCCTGGAAAACAACGCCGCCCTTTTGATTGACCTTTTTAGGGAGCCGTCCGTTTTGGACGCGAAGGCGGCTTTTTAAGGTTTTAGAACAGACTCTAGGTTTCCAAAGCCCGAACGGCGATTTCAAAATTCTGTAGGAGAGTGAATGTACATGTGCGCAAAGGAAGTATTGGTCCAGAATCAGGTCGGATTGCATGCCCGCCCGGCAACCTTCTTTATTCAGAAGGCCAACGAGTTTAAATCCTCTATTTGGGTAGAGAAAGAGGAGCGGCGGGTGAACGCCAAGAGCTTGCTTGGAGTGTTGAGCCTTGGCATCGTAGGCGGCGTAACCATTCGTATAATTGCAGACGGCTCTGATGAACAGGAAGCTGTGGACGCGCTGGTAGCACTGGTGAATTCCGGCTTCGCAGAGTAAACTGCACCAAAAAGGCACCGCGTAATGGCGGTGCTTTTTTCTTGATTTCAGAAAGGAGGCGGGAGAGATGGACCCCCAGGAAAAAAAGCGGGAGCTGCGCCGCAAGGCCATGCAGCTGCCCCTGACCCCGGGCGTGTACCTGATGCACAACCAGGCCGGGGAGATCATCTACATCGGCAAGGCCAAGGCCCTGAAGAACCGGGTGAGCCAGTATTTCGGGTCGGAGAAAAACCACGACGCCAAGGTGCGCAAGATGGTGTCCAACGTGGACTGGTTCGAGTATATCCTCACGGACAGCGAGTTCGAGGCCTTCGTGCTGGAGAGCAGCCTCATCAAGCAGCACCAGCCCAAGTACAACATCCTCTTGAAGGACGACAAGGGCTACTGCTATATCCGGGTCAGCGGGGGCAGCTGGCCCAGGATCTCCGCCGTTTTGCAGGTGGAGGATGACGGGGCCAAGTACATCGGCCCGTATCTCAGCTACTGGTCCATCCGGGAGACCGTGGACGCCGCCCGAAAGATCTTCCGCCTGCCGGACTGCAACCGGAAGTTCCCCCAGGACTTCGGCAAAAGCCGCCCCTGTCTGAACTTCTACATCGACCAGTGCTGCGCCCCCTGCCGGGGGAGGATCAGCGAGGCGGACTATAACGAGGCCTTTCAGCAGGCCCTGGACTTTGTGAAGGGCGGCAGCAGCACCTCTGTGCGGGAGCTGGAAAAGCGTATGGAGCAGGCGGCGGAGGCCCTGGACTTTGAGCGGGCGGCCCGGCTGCGGGACCGGATCAACGCCATCAACAAGCTGAAGGACCGGCAGAAGGTGGTGGCCAGCCGGGTGGAGGAGCAGGACGTGTTCGCCCTGGCCCAGGGGGAGAGCCAGACGGCCTTCGAGGTGTTCCGCTTCACCGGGGGAAAGCTCAGCGACCGGGAGAGCTTCCTCACGGAGGGCTGCCAGCCGGATCCGGAGGCCCGATCCGAGTTTCTGCGGCAGTACTACTCCATCCGGGACCGAATCCCCCCGGTACTCACCATGGATGGGCCCGTGGAGGACCAGGAGCTGGTGGCCCGGTGGCTTTCGGAGAAGCGGGGCCGGGGGGTGAAGATCAACGTGCCCCAGAAGGGGAGCCAGAGGCAGCTGGTGGAGATGTGCCGGAGCAACGCGGCGGAGAATCTGGCCCAGCAGAGCGGCCTCTCCGGCCGGGACGCCTCCGCACTGGACGAGCTGCGGCGGCTTCTGGGCCTGGAGAAGGCCCCGGCCTATATTGAGTGCTACGACATCTCCAACCTGCAAGGCGGGGAGAACGTGGCGGGCATGGTGGTGTTCGAGAACGGCAGGCCCCTGAAGTCCGCCTACCGGCGGTTCAAGATCCAGACTGTGGAGGGCCAGGACGACTACGGCTCCATGCGGGAGGTGATCCGCCGGCGCTTCCAGGAGTACCGGGCTCACCAGGCCCAGGGGGACGGAGAGGGCTTCGGCCGGATGCCGGACTTGATTCTGCTGGACGGCGGCAAGGGGCACGTGAACGCCGTGCAGCCTGTTCTGCAGGAGATGGGCGTGGGCGCGCCCCTCTACGGCCTGGTGAAGGACGACAAGCACCGCACCCGGGCCATTGCCCTGTCCGGGGGGGAGATCGCCATCACCTCCACCCGGCGGGCCTTTACCCTGCTCTCTACCATCCAGGACGAGGTGCACCGGTTCGCCATTGGATACCACCGGCAGCAGCGGAAAAAGTCGGCCATTTCCAGCACCCTTCTCTCCATCGAGGGGGTGGGCCCCGCCCGGGCCAAGGCCCTGCTGAAGCACTTCAAGACGGTTTCTGCGGTGGCGGAAGCGGACCTGAAAGAACTGGAGGCCGCTCCGGGGATGACGAAACCGGCGGCGAAGCGGGTTTTTGAGCATTTTCATGGGGAAGAAGAGGTGAAAACCGGGGAAAATCCAGGAAAAACCGGGGAAATTCCAGCAAAAGGTTGACATTCGCCCGGGAAAATGGCATAATGCACATGATGCCAATCATGGTGAAATGAGATAGCGGAGCTTCGTCATGCCCGGAAACGCACTCAGCTGGCCAACGTAAAATGTTTCGTAGACTTCGTGAAACGAAGTCTTACCTTTCTCAAAGGTTGCGGGGTGTGGGGCAGCGGTCCCATGGTCTTGACCTTGACCTTAACACCTGAGAAGCACATTTTTGCGGGTGAATTTGCGCAAGAATTGCGCAAAGAGGGCGCTTTTTGCAAGAGAAAAAGCGCCCTGGAAACCGGAACCAGCGAGCCTTGTGTGGCGGGCAAGCCTTTCGTTCGCTTTGCAGATGCAAAGCGAAACAAGAAACCCCATACGTGGGTTTCTTGCGGGAAACAGTCCACCGGACTGTTTCCCTATCTTCCCGCGTTATTTTCTCATGAGTTTAAGGGCAAGGTCGTGGGCCTGCGCGGCCCACACCCGCGCCAGCGTAAGGCCCGCTGGACCGGCCAATGTGTGGAGCTCTTCCGCTCTCAGCCAGCTGAGCGCGCGAGCGTACCAGCCATAACGCGCGCCTTGCCCATTGAAATCTGGACGCGTTTTCGGGCCCAAAAGGCCCCCATACCATAAAACAAAAACCAACCAAAAGGAATCCTATGCGAATTATCTCAGGCTCAAGACGGGGGAAAAAACTGCTGGCCCTGGAGGGCGAGCAGGTGCGGCCCACCACCAATATGGTGAAGGAGGCCCTCTTTAATATTTTGCAGTTCGGCGTGGAGGGCCGGCGCTTCCTGGACCTCTTCGCCGGGTCCGGACAGATCGGGCTGGAGGCTCTCAGCCGGGGGGCCCGGGAGGCGGTTTTTGTGGACGCCAGCCGGGATTCCATCCGGGTGGTGGAAAAAAACCTGAAGGCCGCCGGCTTCCAGGACCGGGCCCGGGTGGTCCCGGGAGATTTCCGGGGCTTCCTGCGGGGAGAGCGTGGCCGCTTTGACCTGGCCTATATCGACCCGCCCTATGAGGCGGGGCTTCTCTCGGAGGCCCTGGCCCTCACGGCGGAGAAAATGGCCCCCGGCGGAGTGATTGTCTGCGAGCACGGCAGCCGGGAGCAGCCGCCGGAAGGGGCGGGGCGGTTCGCCCTCTCGAAAATCCACCGCTATGGCCGCACGGCCCTGAGCGTATATCGGGCGGAGGAGCAGCCGTCCCAGAACGGGGAGAAGGAGCAGACACAATGACGGAGCATATGAAAACAGCGGTGTGCCCAGGCAGCTTTGACCCGGTGACCCTGGGCCATCTGGACATTATCAGCCGGGCCAGCAAGATTTTTGACAGAATCATCGTGGCGGTGCCCGTGAACCCGGACAAGCGCTACAGCTTCTCTGTGGAGGAGCGCATGGAGATGCTCCGAAAGGTCTGCGCCGCCGAGGGAATCGGCAATGTGGAGGTGGACCGGGTGGAGGGGCTTCTGGCGGACTACGCCCGGCAGAAACAGGCTGTGGTGGTGGTCAAGGGCCTTCGGGCGCTGACGGACTTCGAGTATGAGTTCCAGCAGGCCCTCACCAATAAAAAGCTGAACCCCCAGCTGGAGACCATGTTTCTCTCCACCAGCGCGGAGCATATGTTTTTAAGCTCCAGCATGGTGAAGCAGGTGGCGGGCTTTGGGGGAGACATCTCTCATTTTGTGCCCGCGTGTATCCTGGAGGCCATTCGCGGCAGGCTCTGCCAGCCGGCAAACTGATTTCGGAAAGGGAAAGATTATCATGAGCAATAATCAAGCGACCATCGAGGACCTGATCGACGAGATGTACGACGTGTTGGACAAGGGCTGGAAGATGCCTCTTTCCTCTGGAAAGGTGCTGGTGGACAGCGAGGAGATCCGCGCCATCCTGGACGATATCCGGGACGTGTTTCCCCAGGAGATCAGCCAGGCCAAGACCATTGTGGCAGAGCACGGCCAAATTATCAACGAGGCCAACCGGGAGGCGGAAAACATTGTCCACGCCGCCGAAGAGCGGGGCAAGGCCCTGGTGGCCCAGCAGGAGGTGGTGCGTCAGGCCCAGCAGAAGGCCAACGAAATCCTGGCCCAGGCCCAGGCTCAGTTCAAGGAAATGCGCAAGGCCAGCAGCGATTATGTGGACGATCTGATGCGCCGGACAGACGAATCCCTCTCGGAAAGTTTGACCGAATTGCGCAAAACCAGGCAGAATATTAAGGCCTCGCAGCGCAATTCACAAATATAAGGCCAGAAAACTGTGAGAAACAGACAATAATAGTAAAAAGAATGGTTTCCTCTTGCTAAATCTAGCGAGAGGAATTTTTGTTCCCGCCAAATGAGGTCGAACAAGCCTTCGAGCCTAGAGCCAGGCGGGGTTCCGCGAGATTTTTAGGTTGATTTAGGGGGGGATCGGTGGTATACTAATGGTACTGAGTGGCAGAAAGTGGGTAAAAGTGCCACGCAGGGGGAGACAGTGTTGCGAAAGTGGCAAATGCTTCGTCCCGGGCTCTTGAGAATGATAGGGGGCCGTGTGGGCCCATGGGCGCGGCCAGATGGAACATGGCCCGGCGCGCATTTCAGCGCGTGCGGGGCGCGCGGAGCTGGCTGGTTCCGGTTTCCAGCGCCTTTGTCCCGTCTGCTCCGCAGCCGGGATAGAGGACCCCCGACGAGGGTCCCCTACGCAAAACGTCCCACCGGGACGTTTATGCTACCCTCCTGCGTTATTTTCTCAGGTGTTTAAGGGCAAGATCTTGAGGGCGTTGGGTCTCAGCTGTCGCTTCGGTCGGTTCGTAGCTTGTCTGCCCCTGGCAGACACTCACCCCTCAAACTCCCACGAGCTTTTGAAAAAGCTCGACCAAAACTTTTACCCTGGTTAGCTGGTCGAAAACCTCAAAACGTTCACGACGAGTGAAACGAGGAGTGGTTAAAAGTTTCGTCAACCTTTTCAAAGGTTGCAGGGTGTGGGACAGAGTCCCACGGTCGTGAGGGGGAGGTC
The DNA here is from genome assembly GCF_003612555.1 of Acutalibacter sp. 1XD8-33. Taxonomy (GTDB): domain Bacteria; phylum Bacillota; class Clostridia; order Oscillospirales; family Acutalibacteraceae; genus Acutalibacter. Next base: position 366,928 of record NZ_RAZF01000001.1, on the reverse strand, counting down.
CAAGGGAGATGCTGACAGGCGAATACCAGCACAATATGGACCAGAAGGGCCGGGTCACGGTGCCCTCCAAGTTCCGGGAGGACCTGGGGGACAAGTTCTACGTGTGCAAAGGCCTAGATGGCTGCCTGTTCGTACTCTCTCAAGCCCAGTGGGACAAGCTGGTGGAGAAGGTTTCCGCCATGCCCCTGGCCCAGGGCAGAAGCGTCCAGCGGTATTTCTTTTCCGGGGCCGCAGAGGTGGAGCCGGATAAGCAGGGCCGCATCCTGATCCCCCCCAATCTGCGGGAGCACGCGGGCCTGGAAAAGGATGTGACCGTCATCGGCGCGGCGGTTCGGGCCGAGATCTGGGACACCGCCCGGTGGGCCGCCTACAATGACAGCCAGACCGAGGCGAACATCGAAGAATCCATGAACCTGCTGGCTCTGTAGCGGCCGGGAAAGGAGCCCCAATGGAATTTCAACACAAGCCCGTGCTGTTTCGGGAGACCATCGAGGCCCTGCGGGTGCGTCCCGGCGGCGACTACATCGACGGCACCGTGGGGGGCGGCGGGCATTCGCAGGCGATCCTGCGGGGACTGGAGGGCCGGGGAAGGCTCTTGGCCATCGACCAGGACCCGGACGCCATAGAGGCGGCTTCCCGGCGGCTCTCGGGCTTTCCCAATGTGGAGTTCGCCCGGGGGAACTTCGGAAACATGGCGGAGCTTGCGGAGGAGCGGGGAATCTCCGGCGCGGACGGCATCCTGCTGGACATCGGGGTCAGCTCCCACCAGCTGGACGACCCGGGCCGGGGCTTTTCCTATCACTACGACGCGCCCCTGGATATGCGCATGAGCCAGGAGGGGCCCACGGCGGCGGACCTGGTGAACAGCCTTTCCCAGGGGGAGCTGGCGGGGATCATCCTGCGGTATGGGGAGGACAGAAGCGCCGGGCGCATCGCGGCAGGAATCTGCAAGGCCCGGGAGGAAGCCCCCATCCGGACCACGGTCCAGCTGGCGGAGATCATAAAAGCCTCCGTTCCGGCGGCGGTCCGGCGGGGAGAGGGGCATCCGGCCAGAAAGACCTTTCAGGCCCTGCGCATCGCGGTGAACGGGGAGCTGGACCGGCTGGAAGAAGGGTTGGAGGGGGCGTTTTCCCTGCTGAAGCCTCAGGGACGGCTGGCCGTAATCACCTTCCACTCCCTGGAGGACCGGCTGGTGAAGCGGCGGATGGCCCAGTGGTGTCAGGGCTGTACCTGCCCCAAGGACTTTCCCGTGTGCGTGTGCGGGAAAAAGCCCCAGGGCAGATTGGTATATAAAAAAGGGGTGGCGCCCTCTCCGGAGGAGACGGCGGAAAACCCCAGGGCGCGCAGCGCCCGGCTGAGGGTGTTTGAGAGGGCCCGGCGGGAATAGAAAATACCGGGCAGGTCCGCAAGCGGCGGGCTGTGGGGAGTTAGGACGTATAGTTACAGTTTGAAAGAATCAAAACTTCTTTTGAACCAGGCGGCTATGCTGCCAGACTTGAAAGCAACTTGGCTGGCTTTCGAGTTTGTTTACGATCTGATACCGGCCAGTGGGGCCGGTGGGGAGGAATTACCATGGCATATCATAACGGGGCGCTGGATTTTTCTTTGTTTGAGGACCAAGACACGGCGGCGGTGTTGCAGCCACAGGTTGAGGAGCAGCCTCAGCGAAGAGAAAATGTCGTAGAGCTGCCGGAACAAAAGCCCCAGAAGGAGCCGGAAAAGCAGCCCAGGCCCAAGCACAGCCCCCTGCGGATGATCGCGGGCGCGTTATGCTTTGCGGTGGTATTTGCCACGGGCATCGGGGCGGTATACAGCGAGGTGCAGCTCACGGAGCTGACGGAGGAGATCAACACCACGCAGACCCAGCTGGACGAGGCCCAGAGCCTGGAGGTCCAGCTGACCATGCAGGCGGCCCAGAAAATGACCGACGCCCAGGTGGAGGACTACGCCACCCAGCAGCTGGGCATGGGCAAGCTCTTGGGGTCCCAGGTGGTGTACCTCCATGTGGCCCAGCAGGACAAGGGCACCGTGGTGCAGGAGATCGACAGCGGCTCTTGGCTGGACCAGTTTTTCGCGTGGATCAGAAGCTGCTTCGCGGGGTAATAATCGGGAAGCGGATGGAATAGAGATAGATCGAGGATTTTTTTGTGGGGCGCGAGGAGTAAGCTGGGTTTCGCGGTAGTGACAAAAAGATAAACACTCGCGCGGCTCAGTTTATCTTTCCGTTTTCCTGCGGAAAACTCTGCTAAGCTGGGTGCGAACGTTCGTTGCGGGCTTTCTCCGGCATCCGCCCCGCTCGGGTTCGTCCTTCGGACGAACCGCCGGGAGAAACGGGCTTTGCCCGTTTCTCCACGGCCATTTTGCGGCAGGCCGCAAAATGCGAGCGGGGTGCCTGACGCCGGGAATGGCGGGACGAGATAGCTGAGCTTCGTCATGTGCCATGAGTTTTGCTTCGCGAACTCTTGTGGCCCACGACCTTAAGGAGCCAACCAGTTTTGGCTCTTATTTTCTAAAAAACCCGGGAGGACGCGGTATGGCGAAGGGTTCGGCGGAAAAAATCAGAAAAAAGGCCATGGGCCTCACGGTGGCGCTGGTTCTGGTGGGCTTCGGCGCGGCGGCGGCCAGCCTGTTCCACTGGCAGGTGGTGCGGGGCGAGGAGCTCAGCGTCAAGGCCATGGAGCAGAGCCTGCGCAGCACAACCCTCCCCGCCATGCGGGGCACCATCTATGACGCCACGGGAACCAAGGTGTTGGCCCAGAGCGCCAGCGTGTGGACGGTGGTGCTGGAGCCCGCCTATCTGGCAGAGGAAGAAGGCTTGCGGCGCACGGTGGCCTCGGGCCTTTCAGAGATTCTGGGCCTAGACGAAGCCGAGCTCTATGAGAAAACCGGGGACAGAAGCTCCTATTACACGGTAATCAAGCGAAAAATCGAAAGCGACGTCCGGGACCGCATTAACGATTTCAAGCTGGAACATAATATTGACAACGGCATCCGCCTGATTGACGACTACAAGCGCTACTATCCATACGGCTCCGTGGCCTCCAATGTGCTGGGGTTCACGGGGGCAGACAACCAGGGCCTGGACGGCCTGGAGCTCTACTACGAGAGTGAGCTCTCCGGCAGCGCGGGACGGCTGGTGGCCGCGAAAAACGGCTTTGGCACCGACATGCCCTTTGAATACGAGCAGGTGATCGAGGCGGAAAACGGCTATGACCTGGTGCTCACCATCGACACCACGGTCCAGAGCGTGCTGGAAAAATACCTGGCGGAGGGCATCGAGCGCTTCAAGGTGAAAAGCGGCGCGGTGGCCGTGATGATGGACGTGGACACCGGGGGCATCCTGGGCCTTGCCACCCGCCCCAACTACGACCCCAACGACCCCTTTACCATCCGGGACCAGAACCTGCTCAAGGAGGTGGAGGCATTGCCCGAGGGCGAGGCCCGGGACGAGGCCGAGAGCGTGGCCCTTGCCACCCAGTGGCGGAACAAGGGCGTCTCGGACACCTACTATCCCGGCAGCGTCTATAAAATGTGCGTGGGCTCCATGGGCCTGGAGGAGGGCGTCATCAAGGAGGACAGCCAGTTCACCTGCAGCGGCCAGGTCAAGCTGGAGGGCGTGGACGACCCCATCCACTGCTGGAAGCGGGAGGGCCACGGCACCACCACCTTCCGGGAGGGCCTGTGCAACTCCTGCAACCCCTGGTTCATGCACATCGGCTCAGAGCTGAGAATCGACCGCTTCTGCAAGTACCGGGAGTCCTTCGGCTTCACGGAGAAAACCGGCATCGATCTGCCCGGCGAGGCCCGCAGCATCTACCACCCGGAGGGCGAGATGGGCCTCCCCGACCTGATGGTGGAATCCTTTGGCCAGAACTTCTCCATCACCCCCATCCAGATGATCACCGCCTGCGCGGCTGTGGCAAACGGCGGCCACCTGGTGCGGCCCCATGTGGTGGGGCGGATTGTGGACGGGGACGGCAATATCATCAAGAACGCGGACACCAGCTACCGCCGCCAGGTGATCTCTGAGGAGACCTCCAGGACCATCAGCGATATCCTCCGGCAGAACGCCATGGCGGGCACCGCCCGGGGAGGCTATGTCTCCGGCTACCGGGTCTGCGGCAAGACCGGCACCTCAGAGAAGGTGGCAAAGCACAACGAGGACCCCACGAAGCCCATGGAGTACATCGCCTCTTACTGCGGCTTCGCCCCGGCGGAGGACCCGAAATACGCCCTGCTGGTGTTTTTCGACGAGCCGGACGGGGAGGCGAACGGCAACCTCACCGGCGGCAACGCGGTGGCCGGGCCCATCTTTTCCGCCATCATGCAGGAGCTGCTGCCCTATCTGGGGGTAGAGGTCCAGTACACAGAGGACGAATACAGCCAGCTGGATATGGTTTCTCCCTCTGTGGTGGGGCTCACCATCGGCGAGGCCCAGGAGAAGCTCCGGGAGCTTGGGCTCTACTATGACGTGGTGGGGGACGAGAGCGACTGGGACAACAAGGTGGTGGAGCAGATTCCGGAAAGCGGAACCACGGTGCCCAAGAAGGGCAAGGTGGTGCTGTACACCTCCGGCTACGACCTGAACGAGGCCATGGTGGAGGTGCCGGACTTCTTCGGCTACGACCTGGTGAACGCCAGCTACCTGGCGGCGGTGAACGGCCTGCAGATCAGCGTGAACGGCGTGCGGGACGAGGGCAGCCAGGTGACGCTTCAGGGCGTGCCCGCTGGCGACAAGGTGAAGCAGGGCACGGTGATCACCCTCACCTTCGCCTCCGAGGTGAACACCGAGACCTATGTGCATCTTGATTAGGCACATGACGCACAGAACGGCGAAACGATAGGGCTGGTTTCGGTTTCCAGGGGTGCTTTTTATTCAGTTGCAAAAGAGTTTCATCTCGTTACACGAGATGAACTCTCCGCACCCCTCTTGTATAGTTAACCGAGCGAAGCGAGTGTTAACCTATTATTCACCACCCGCAAAAATTGCGCTTCTCAGGTGTTTAAGGGCAAGACCTTGGAGGCTCCGCCTCCAAACCACCGCGAGCTTTTGAAAAAGCTCGACCAAAACTTTTACGTTGGCCAGCTGAGAGAGCTTCGCACTCAGCTTGGCAGAGTTTTCCGCAGGAAAACTCATGACACACGGCGAAACCCAGCCCTGTCTTTTCGCCGTTCTTCGCGCCGTGTGCCACGACCTTAGAGGAGGAGAGGGTTTGAAATGAGCAGTTATCTATACCTGACGGTGGCGCTGGTCGCTTTTGCGCTCACCGCTGTGCTGGGGCTTTTCGTGGTCCCCTTTCTGCACAAGCTGAAGTTTGGGCAGACCATCCGGGAGGTGGGCCCCAGCTGGCACAAGAACAAGCAGGGCACCCCCACCATGGGGGGGATCATGTTCATCATCGGCATCGCGGCGGCGGTGCTGGCCTGCGTGCCGGTGTTCTACAGCTGGTCCGGGCCCGAGACCCGCCTGATGCAGGTGAGGGTGTTCGGGGGGCTGGCCATGGCGGCGGCCTATGGGGCCATCGGCTTTATGGACGACTACATCGGCATTGTAAAAAAGCGGAATCTGGGCCTTACAGAGCGGCAGAAGCTGGTTCTGCAATTTCTGGTGGCGGCGGCCTATCTGGCAACGCTGCGCCTTTCGGGAGACGACACCGCCACGGTGATACCCTTCTTTGGCACGGTGGAGCTGGGACTTTTCTACTATCCCCTGGCGGCCATTTTGATTGTGGGCCTGACCAACGCCGTAAACTTTACCGACGGGGTGGACGGCCTGGAGGCCACGGTGAGCTTCTTTGTGTTCACGGCCCTCTCTCTGTGCGGCGGGGTGCTGTCCATGGTGGGGCTGTCCGCCATGGGGGTGGCCTCGGCGGCGGCGTGCATCGGCTTTCTCATCTGGAACTTCCACCCGGCCAAGGTCTTTATGGGGGACACGGGCTCTCTGTTTCTGGGGGGCATGGTGGGGGCCCTGGCCTTTGGCATGGATATGCCCGTTCTGCTGCTGCCCCTGGGGGTTGTCTACTGGGCGGAGATGCTGTCCGTGGTACTCCAGGTGTCCTACTTTAAAGCCACCCACGGCAAGCGCCTCTTTAAAATGTCTCCCATCCACCACCATTTCGAGATGTCCGGCTGGAGCGAGGTGAAGGTCTGCGGGGTGTTCGGGCTGGCGGCGCTCCTGGGGGGCGGGCTGGCCGTTCTGGCCGTGGCCTTCGGGGTGTAATTTCAGGAAAATCCTGGAAACCCCGGATAACCCGGGGAATCTGCATAAAATAAGCAGGGGGAAGATTTCTGAGTGTTTGTATGGGGGGAACGGTGCGTGGGGCAGCTTGGTGACAGGCACAAAGCCGGGCGGGCGTTACGGCTGGTACGCTCGTGCGCTCAGATGGCTGGTTCCGGCACACCGCGCCTAGTATGTGCGAGGCGTAAGCTGGGTTTCGCGGTAGTGTCAAAAAGATAAACACTCGCATCGCTCGGTTTATCTTTCCGTTTTGCAAAGCAAAACTCGGATAGTTAACCGAGCGGAGCGAGCGTTAACTATTATTCACACCCGCAAAAATTGCGCTTCTCAGGTGTTAAGGTCAAGGGCAAGACCGTGGAGCTCAAGAGTTCGCGAAGCGAACTCTCCCACACACTCGCAACCTTTGAGAAAGGTAAGACTTCGTTTCACGAAGTCTACGAAACTTTTACCTTGGTTAGCTTGTCAAAACACATAAAACCTTCACGAAGAATGAAATGAGGAGTGACATTGCGCGGTCAAAGACTTGGCAAAGCCAAGTCTCAGGCGTCTAGGCCCCTGGCAGGGTGTGCCTTAGCAGCGTCCCACGACCTTACGACCTTAAAGAAAGGAGATGAGCCTCATGCCGACAGCAGGAGGAACCGCCAGAGGACTGAACCGCGTGCCCAAATCCGCCCCGGAGGAGCCCAGGACAAAACGAGAGCCTGCCCGGCGCCGCCGGAAGGTGAAATACGCCCTGTTCAGCCTGGGCGGGGGGATGGATATGCCCCTGTTCATCTTTGTGATGGTGCTGTTGGCCGTGGGCCTGGTGATGCTCTTTTCCGCCAGCTATGCCGACAGCTATTACCGGGAGGGCAATAGCTACTACTATATCTCCCGGCAGGGGGGCTTCGCGGCTTTTGGGGTGGCGGCCATGGTGCTGATCTCCACCTTCGACTACCACCGCTTCCACAAGCTGGCCCTGCCCATCGCCGGGGTCACGGCGGTGCTGCTGATTATGGTGGTGGTGCTGGGCCGGTTCCTGCACCTTGAGGCCATCGCGCCCAGCGAGGGCGTGGCCTACCGCTGGCTGAACCTGGGGGTGCAGTTCCAGCCCTCGGAGATTGCCAAGTTTTCTCTGATCCTGCTCTTTGCCCACATGATCTCCATGTATGGGGAGAAGATGAGCACGTTCCGGTATGGGGTTCTGCCCTTTGCCGGGGTGCTGCTGGCCTTTGCCGGGCTGATCTTTCTGGAGAACCACATGTCCGGCACGCTGATCGTGTTGGCCCTGGGGGCGATCATGATGTTCATCGGCGGCACCAAGCCCCGTTGGTTCGTGCTGGGCCTGACGGTGCTGGGGCTGCTGCTGGCGGCCTATATGCTGCTGGGCGGCAAGGACGAGGGCGGCGAAGGGGGCGTGTACCAGATGGACCGGGTGGCCGGCTGGCTGGACCCCTTCGGGGAGAAGTCCCAGGGCACGGACACCTGGCAGATCAAGCAGTCGCTGTACGCCATCGGCTCCGGGGGGCTGCTGGGGGTGGGATTGGGTCAGTCCCGGCAGAAATACCTGTATCTGCCCAAGCCCCAGAACGACTTCATCTTCGCCATTGTCTGCGAGGAGCTGGGGCTGGTGGGCGCGCTGGTGATCATCCTGCTGTTTTCCCTGCTGATTTGGCGGGGTATCTGGGTCTCTCTGCGCGCCAAGGACCGCTTCGGCACCATGCTGGGGCTGGGGCTCACCTTCCAGGTGGGGCTGCAGGCGGTGCTGAATATCTGCGTGGTGACCAACACCATCCCAAACACGGGCATCAGCCTGCCTTTCTTTAGCTATGGCGGAACGGCCCTGCTGATGCTGCTGGGAGAGATGGGCATCCTCTTAAACATCTCCCGCAGCGCAAATGTGGAGAAAACGTGATTTTGGGGAGCGATATGGGGCCTCCGGGCCAAAGGGCCCGGGGATACTTGGGAAAACTGACGAGAGAGGGAGCGGGAGCATGAAGGTACTGTTCACCGGCGGGGGCACCGCCGGACACATCAACCCGGCGCTGGCAGTGGCCGGGTATTTGCTGCAAAAGGAGCCGGACGCGGAGATTCTGTATGTGGGCAACCGGGGGGGCATGGAGGAGCGGCTGGTGAAGAAGGCGGGGTACGACATGGCCTTCATCACCATCTCGGGCTTCCAGCGGAAGCTGACCCCCAGGAATCTGGTGCGGAATTTCCAGACCGTGGGCCGGATTTTCACCGCCACGGCAGAGACGAAAAAGATCATCAAGGACTTCGCCCCGGATCTGTGCGTGGGCACGGGGGGCTATGTGAGCGGGCCGGTGGTCCGGGAGGCTGCCAAGCTGGGGGTGCCCTGCGTGATTCACGAGTCCAACGCCTACCCTGGGGTCACCACAAAAATGCTGGCCAAGTCCGTGAGAACCGTGATGCTGGCCGTGCCCGACGCCCGGCAGTACTTCGACGCCTCGGTGAACTGTGTGGTCACGGGGAACCCGGTGCGGGGGGAGGTGCTGGCGGCAGAGCGGGAGGCCTCTCGAAAGGCCCTGGGCCTGGACAGCCGCCCCCTGGTGCTGTCCTTCGGGGGGAGCCTGGGGGCCTCTGCCCTAAACCGCGCCGCCGCCTATATGCTGGCAGAGAGCGCCAAGGCGGGGAAATACCAGCACATCCACGGCTATGGGTCCCACGACCCGGCATTTTTGGGGGAGGTCAAAGAGTTCGGCCTGGACATAGACAGGAACCCCCAGATCCGGCTTTTGGAGTACATCGACAATATGCCCCAGTGCCTTTCGGCGGCGGACCTGGTGATCGGCCGGGCGGGGGCCATGACCCTGACGGAGATTGAGGCCAAGGCCAAGGCCTCTATCCTGGTGCCGTCCCCCAATGTGGCGGAGAACCACCAGTTCCACAACGCCATGGCCCTGGTGCGCCGGGGGGCGGCGGAGATCATCGAGGAGAAGGACCTCACCGGCGAGGTCCTGTGGCGGAAAGTAGAGAAGATTCTCTCGGACCCGGAGCGGCTGCGCTCTCTGGGGGAGAACGCGGGGAAGATGGAGATCATCGATGCCAGCGAGAGGATCTACCGGGAGATGAAGAAAGCCGCACATGACGCCGAGAATGGAGACATGAGATAGCTGAGTATTGTGTCAAAAAGATAGACACTCGCGTAGCTCAATCTATCTTTCCGTTTTCCTCTCGCGCGAAGCGCTCGCCTTTTCGTCCCGAAAAGTACCGGAAAATTCTGCCAATCTGGGTGCGCGTGCTCCCAGCTGACCAACGTAAAAGTTTTGTCCACTTTTTCAAAAGTGGCGGAGTGTGAGGCAGAGCCTCACGACCTTGCCCTTGACCTTTATAGCCTGAGAAGCGTATTTTTGCCAGGATGTGAATCATAGTTAATGCTCGCTTCGCTCGATTAACTATCCCAGTTTTGCAAAGCAAAACTCTTGCAAGAGGGGACGGAGAGTTCATCTCGCACGGCGAGATGAATCTCTTTTGCAACTGAGAAAAAGCGCCCTGGAAACTGGAACCGGCCAGCGGCATACTGTGTTTTTTATATGGGCGCGTGAGTGCGCGGGCAGGCTGATTGCGGAGCACAAGACCGGGCGGGCATTTTAGCTGATTTCATGCGCACAGAGCTGGCTTTCTCCGGAACAAGGAAACTTTTTTTCTTACAAAAAGTTTCCTCTTGGCAGGCTTCGCCTGCCAATTCACCTTCAAAAAATGCGCTTATCAGGAGGTAAGGTCAAGGGCAAGACCGTGGAGCTCTGCTCCACGCCTCGCCAGAGGGACGCCGTCCCTCTGGACTCCCACAGCACTGCGCGCCTATTTTTGCCAAATTTGCGAAATTTGAGGAAAGAAGAGATTCTATGGACTATCCCATCGTCAGGCTCCGGGACAGGCCAGAGCTGGTCCCCGCCGCCGCCCGGTGGTTCCAGCACACCTTTGGCGTGCCCGAGGAGGCCTACCGCCAGAGCATGGAGAACATGCTGGCGGGCAGCGGCCCTGTGCCTCAGTGGTATCTGGCCATGGATGGGGATCGGATCGCCGGGGGCATGGGGGTCATTGAAAACGACTTCCACGACCGGCCGGACCTCACGCCCAATGTTTGCGCCGTGTATACGGACGAGCCCTACCGGGGCAAGGGCATCGCCGGGGCGCTGCTCCAGGCGGTGTGCGAGGATATGGCCGGGCTGGGAATCCCCACCCTCTATCTGGTGACGGACCACGCCTCCTTCTACGAGCGGTACGGCTGGGAATTCCTCTGCATGGCCAACGGGGACGACGGCCCCACCCAGCTCTACCGCAGAACCACTCGGAGGCTCACCCCCTGCGGGGACGACTGTCTCCAGTGCCCCCGCTATCCGGCCCGGACCGAGGAGGAGCTGCGGGCCCTGGCGGAGCTCTGGCACAGGGTGGGCTGGCGTCAGGGGGTTCCGCCCCCGGAGGAGATGCGCTGCGGGGGCTGCTTCCCGGAAAGGCCCTGCTCCTATGGCCTGACGGACTGCGCAAGAGCCCGGGGGACAGAGAGCTGCAAGGGCTGCGAGGAATTCCCCTGCGGGAGGATCCGGGACATGCTGGAAAAATCCCGGGCCGGGCAGGCGCGGTGCAGGGAGGTTTGCGCGCCGGGGGAGTATGCCCTCCTGGAGCGGGCCTTCTTCCACAAGGAGGAAAACCTGGGGGGATAGCCCCGCCCCGCACACAATCGGGACCGCCTCATAAAATGGGATATACTTTCTGATAGCCAGCGGCTGCGCACGCTATCTCTCAAAAAGTATAGCTAAAAAAACGAGGTGTTCCCTATGATTATTGTTGACGGCCCCGCGGAACTCTGCGGGGAGCTCACCGTGCAGGGGGCAAAAAACAGCACCCTGCCCCTGCTGGCCGCCGCGCTGCTGTGCAAAGGCCAGACCGTGCTGCACAACTGTCCGGACCTTTCCGACGTGGACACAGCCGTACAGATTCTGGAGCATCTAGGCTGCCGCTGCAAACGAGAGGGCCACGACCTCATTGTGGACAACGCCGTCACCCGCTGCCAGATTCCCGAGGAGCTGATGCGAGGGATGCGCTCGTCCATTGTGTTTCTGGGGGCCATCATCGCCCGGTGCGGCGAGGCCCGGCTCTGCTCTCCCGGGGGCTGCGAGCTGGGGCCCAGGCCCATCGACCTGCACCTCTCATCCCTGCGAAAGCTGGGGGTGGAGATCGACGAGAGCGGCGGCTGGCTCACCTGCCGGACCCCGGAGGGAATCCAGGGGGCCTATGTGTCCCTCTCCTTCCCCAGCGTGGGGGCCACAGAAAACCTGATTCTGGCGGCGGTGTGCGGCAGGGGCACCACCATCATCGCCAACGCCGCCCGGGAGCCGGAGATCTGCGACCTGTGCGAATACCTGAACCGCTGCGGAGGCCGGGTCTACGGCGCGGGGGAGAGCTGCGTGATCGTGGACGGGGTGAAGGAGCTCTACGGCGCGGAGCACCGGGTGATGCCGGACCGGATCGCCGCCGTCACCTACATGGCGGCCGCTGCGGTCACAGGGGGAAACATCACCCTGCGGGACGTGGACAATACCCACATCCTGCCCATGCTCTCGCCCTTTGAGGAATCCGGCTGCGAGGTGCGGCAGCTGGGCGGGTGCCTGAACATCATGGCGCCCAGGCGGCTTTCCGCCGTGAAACATATCCGCACCATGCCCTATCCCGGTTTTCCCACAGACGCCCAGCCGGTGGTGATGTCCATGGCGGCGGTGGGCCGGGGGACCAGCGTGTTCGTGGAGAACATATTCGAGAGCCGCTACCGCCATGCGGAGGGCCTTCAGCGCATGGGGGCCAACATCAAGGTGGAGGGCAAGGTGGCTGTGGTGGAGGGCGTGGAAGGCCTCACCGGAGCCGCCGTACAGGCGGCGGACCTGCGGGGCGGGGCGGCCCTGGTGGTGGCGGGGCTGCGGGCCCAGGGGCGCACCAGGGTGGAAGGGGCGGAGTTTATCCGCCGGGGATATGAAAACCTGGCAGGAAGCCTGCGGGACCTGGGGGCCCGGGTCCGGGAGGAGTAGTTTTTTATTTATATGGGTATGGGGGCGTAGGCGCGTGCGCTGGCTGGTTCCGGTTTCCAGGAGAGCTTTTTATTCCGTTGCAAAAGAGTTTCATCTGGTTATACGAGAGGAACTCTCCGCCCCCCTCTTGATAGTTAACCGAGCACAGCGAGATTAACTATGATTCACCACCCGCAAAAATTCCGCTTCTCAGGTGTTTCAGGTCAAGGGATAAGACCTTGAGGGCTGCGCGAGTCTCGCCTGCCGACTCGGTCGGTTCGCGGCGTTGTCTGCAATACTTGGCGTTGCCAAGTATCCGGCAGAACGCTCACCCCCCAAGCCCCTGCAACCTTTGAGAAAGGTGAGACTTCGTTTCACGAAGTCTACGAAACTTTTACGTTGGCTAGCTGAGAACACTTCGCACCCAGCTTGGCAGAGTTTTCGCCGGACTTTTGCGAAGCAAAAGATAGCCGTTTCACGGCTGGGGCAGAAACGTAAAGATAAACCGAGCCCCGCGAGTGTTTATCTTTTTGACACCATGACGAAACTAAACTATCTCATTTTTCCATTCGTGGCCTCATGTGCCACGACCTGAAGAAAGGAGGGGGGGAAGGCGATGAGCGGAAGAAAAGACAGGCGCGGCCTGTGGGACGGGAATGACTTTGAGGACATCCGGTCCCACTCCACCGGCGAGCCGCCTCAGTTCGGCCTGTTCACCCCCAGGGAGGAGGGCGGGGCCCGGCGCACGGCCCGGGAACCGGGGAACCAGCCTTCCGGAAGGGCCGGAACCAGCTCCCAGCGCCCCCGAGGCTCCAGGGACACTCGCCGGGGCCGCGAGCCCGCCAGGCCCCCCTCCAAAGGCAAAGGACGGGAGAGGCCCGCCTCCAGGAGCCAGCCGGGAAAGAGCCCCCGCCCCGGGAGCCCCCGCCCCGGCCAGCCGCCCTCTTCTCGGCCCCGGGGCAGGCCCGAGCCCCCGCCCCGAAAGCGCAAAAAGCCCATGAGCCGAGGAAAGCGGCGGTTCCTTATGGTGCTGGCCATGGCGGCCATGCTGCTGGGCACCGGGTTTTTCCTGGAGTCCATCCTGCTGCGGGTAAGCGCCGTGCGGGTCACGGGAGACGCGGTGTATCCCGAGGAGGAGATCCTGCGGATCTGCAATTATAAGACCGGGGACAACCTGCTCTTTATCCCCACCGGCAGCCGGGAGGAGCGCCTGGAAAAGGAGCTGCCCTATATCGCGGAGGCCAAGATCAGCCGGAGGATTCCCGGCACGGTGGTGGTGCGGATCACCGCCGCCCGGCCCGCCTGCTGCTTTCAGTCCGGAAGCCAGTGGGTAGTGGTGGAGAGCGGGGGCAAGGTGCTGGAAACCCGGAACGACCCGCCGGAGGGCCTGATGCAGGTGACGGGCCTGAACCCGCCCGCCGTGCAGCCGGGAGAGAAGTTGGTCCTGGAGGACGAAGGGGCGGCAAAGGCTTTCGGGGAGATCGTGGAGGCCATTGCCGGCCTGGACGCCGTCCAGAACTTCACCCGGCTGGACATGGGGGACCTGTCCAAGATCTCCCTCTGGTATGAAAACCGGGTGCAGTGTGTATTGGGCGGGGTGAACGAGCTCACCCGGAAGGTCCAGTATGGCTACGGGCTCTTTAACAGCGACAGGCCGGATACCATCGGCCCCCAGGCCACCGGCGTGCTGGACCTGTCCTATCTGCCCTCTAACAGCCGGTCCTATTTCTCCGAAGGGGCGGTTTCGCCGGAGAGCGGCCAGCCTCCGGTCCAGGGGCAGGGGGCGGCAGAGGGCGGCGGGCAGCAGGATCCCGGCCCGGCCGGGGGAAGCCCGGAGCCCACATCCGCCCCCGGCAGGGGCAGCGGCATCCCGGACCAGCCCTATACGGGCGGATAAGCCTCCCATATCTTGTGCCCAAAGAGGCCCGGGTGGATATTTCTCTGAAAAAAACTGGGAAATATTCAATTTGTCCGCCCTTTTTTCAAGAATATCCTTGAAATTTTCCCGAAAAAGTGATAGATTATACCATGTAGCGATTAGTTGACGTAATCCTGCTTTTTGCAACAGGAAACATGGTTGCGGAGGAGAGGGCTTCTTTTTTAGTTCATAAATCAGCGGAATTGAGAAAATGAAGGGTGGAAGAAAAATGCCTTTTGAAGTTGACAATTTGTTGGATGAAACCCCACAGACCATCAAAGTGGTTGGGGTAGGCGGCGGCGGCGGAAACGCCGTGAACCGCATTGCCAGCGCCGGCGTGCGCAGCGTGGAGCTGGTGTGCATGAACACGGACAAACAGGCGCTTCAGCGCAGCCAGGCCGCCATTAAGGTGCAGCTGGGAGAAAAGCTCACCAGCGGCCGGGGCGCGGGCTCTAAGCCCGAGGTGGGCGAGAAGGCCGCCGAGGAGAGCCGGGAGATCATCGCCCAGACCCTGAAGGACGCGGACATGGTCTTTATCACCGCCGGCATGGGCGGCGGCACAGGCACCGGCGCGGCGCCCGCCGTGGCGAAAATCGCCCGGGAGCAGGGGGCCCTCACCGTGGGCATTGTCACCAAGCCCTTCGCCTTTGAGGGCCGCCGGCGCATGGAGCAGGCGGAGCGGGGCATCGCTGCCCTCAGAGAGCATGTGGACTCTCTGGTGGTCATTCCCAACGAGCGCCTGAAGCTGGTGAGCGACGAGCGGATCACCCTGGCCAACGCCTTTTTGGTGGCGGACGACGTGCTGCGCCAGGGCGTGCAGAGCATCTCCGACCTGATCCAGTTGCCCGGCATTGTCAACCTGGACTTTGAGGACGTGAAGTCCGTGATGCAGGACGCGGGCTACGCCCACATGGGCGTGGGCCACGGCACAGGCAAGGATAAGGCCGAGCAGGCGGCTATGGCGGCCATCTCCAGCCCTCTCTTGGAGACAAAGATCGCCGGGGCCCGGGGCGTAATCATCAACATCACCTCCAGCCCGGACATCGCCCTGGACGAGATCGACACCGCCTCCCAGATCGTCACCGAGCGGGCCCATCCCGACGCCAATATCATCTGGGGCGCCACCTTTGACGAGTCCATGGAGGATTCCATGAACGTGACGGTGATTGCCACCGGGTTTGAGGGCATGAACGGGGAGAAGTCCAAGCCTGCCCTGGATATCGACCTGGACGACGACTTTCTGACCCCCGGGCCCGTGGCGGACCCCACCCCCAATATTTCCAGCCGCTCTAACACCACGCCTATCCGGAGCGGCCAGAGCGTCCGGAGCGCGGAGCCCCGGGTAGACCCCGCCGTAATCGACGACGACGACACGTTCACGGACATTATGTCCATCTTTAACCGGAAATAAAAACCCATATTCATAACCGAAAATGCTGGATGAGCAAGAGCGCTTGAGCTCTGGACTTTTTGGCGTTGCTCTAGGCAAATTTGTGAAGGCATACTTGTTGTATGGCAAGCAAATTTAACAACGAGCAGTGGGAAAAAGACCGCTTAGACGGCGTTTGCAGGTTGTGAATACTGGTTCAAAAGGAGAACACAAGCGATGGGAATGATAAAGGGTGTGCATCACATTGCCGTTAAGCCCACGGCGGAGAAATATCAGGAGACAGTGGATTTTTACACCAAGCTGCTGGGCATGGAGGTCAAAAAGAGCTGGGGAGACCCGGAGCGCCCCTGCCTGATGGTGTCCTGCGGGGACAACAGCTGCATGGAGATTTTGCCTGTGGAGAGCGGAGCCCCGGCGGGGGCCCCCGGAGACCTGCCTGAGCAGCGTCTTGCTCATATTGCCTTTGCCACCGACCAGGTGGACGAGATCATCGAAAAGGTGCGGGCGGTCGGCTACCAGGTGACCAACGAGCCCGCCGACGCCGACCTGGGGGGCGATACGCCCATTCGCATCGCTTTTTTCTACGGCCCCACCAACGAACATATCGAGCTGTTCTGGGAAAAATAGCGACCGACGGCCCAATGCTGCGGGCCGCCTTTCCGGCTGTGACAGGGAAAAGGATTTCACGTTTCACAGATGGGAAAGGAGCGGAATATGGATAAGGATTTTCTTTTGAGAACCTACGGCAGTCTCTACGGACCCGAGGCTGGGCCCTGGAATCTGTCGGCGGAGCAGAAATATCTGGAGTATCGGGCCACCGCCTTCTTTGAGGAGAATTTCCCCGTGGCGGAGGGCGAGGATATCTGCAACGTGGGCATTGGCGCGGGATACTGGGACCGGTATCTCAGCTACCGGCTGCAAGGCGGGGGCCTTGTCAGCATCGACCTGGACCCGCAGATCTGCCGCGCTTTGGAAGAGGGCCTCAGAAACGAGGGCAACCCCGCCCCGGTGCGGGTTATCTGCAAAGACGTGATGGAGTGCGAGGGCCTGGAGGGCCGGTTCGGCATCGTGACCATGACCGGCAGCACCCGCATGGAGAGCGGCCTGTTTGAGAGCATCCTGGAGAAGCTCTTCACCTTTTTAAAGCCCGGTGGAAGTCTCTTTTATCAGTCGCTGGATCCCCGGGAGGAGGCGGCGGCAGTAGAGGCCCTGTGCCAAGGGCAGGGCTTTCGGGTGGAGAAATATCTGTTGGACACCCGGTATGGGCGGAAAGCCCAATACTGGAAAATCACGGCTTGCGGGCTCGCTTTCCAGCGCCCTCAGCAGGCCTGAAAATCATCGCGCGGATTCCCTTACCGTACGGTACAGCTTCTATAAAAAACACGCCGGGGCTTTCCCGGCCGGGAGGGCGGCCCCATGCACGGAGCCGCTTTTCCATATAAGAACCTGTATTGATAGCCGAAAATGCTGACAAAGCGAGGATTTTACGTGTCAATCCAGGCAAATTCCCAGAGTTGCTTGCAACTCTTAGGTATCACTTGCCGTATGGCAAGCGGATTTAACGACGAGTGGCACGAAAAAAACCGCTTTGGCAGGGTTTGCAGGCTGTGAATACAGGTTCTGGATAAAGGAGGAAGCCATGAAATACCCCTGGATGGACGAATATTTGCTGGCAAAGCCATCGGTGACCAAGGATTTGCAGGAGAGCTGGAACTGGATCCGCTATAAGATTGGCGGGAAAATGTTTGTGGCCATCTGCCTGGACGAGCAGAACGTGCCCTATTACATCACCATGAAGCTGGACCCGATGGAGGGGCAGCTCCTGCGGGAGCAGTATGACGACATTGTGCCCGGCTATTACTGCAACAAGGACCACTGGAATTCCGTGAAGCCCGACGGCAAGGTGCCGGACGAACTCCTGCGGGAAATGCTGGACCACGCCTATCAGCAGGTGCTCAAGGGCTTCAGCAAGAAGCGCCAGGCGGAAATTCTGGGGGAGGGCTGAGTATGCCATTGCCTGGAATCCCTCAGCCGGAGGCGCTGCCCCCCTGGGGGAGGGCCTGCGGCTTAAGCGCTACGATGGCCACTATGAGCTAGCACTCCCCGGCTACCAGGACCCGGTGGTCTACCAGAACTCCGAGGGGATTTTCGATGAAGCCAAGGTTCCCGATTTGGACTATGTGCGGGTATTTGGACAGTCACGGGGAACTTTACTTTATAGAAGCGCTGGAAAACGGGGCCTGGACCGCCATCGGCGACGCGACCGTCAAGCCCGAGAACCCGCCCATCGCCATTTGGCGCGGAGACTACCTTGGCCGGGGGATCGGGCGGCGGGCCATGCAGGCGGTGATCGCCCGGCTGCGGCAACGGGGCTGCGAGAAGATCACCGGCTCCACGGTGTATAAGTGGAACCAGGCCTCGCTGCACATGCACCAAAATCTGGGCTTTCGAATCGTGGGGGAAACGGAGCGGGAGTATTATTTGGAATTAGACTTATCGCAATCGAGGAATTAGCATGATAGATAAAACTAACGCAGAAATCCGCCTGAATACCGGCGAGCTTGCACAACTCGCTCCGACCCTGCAGGCGGGCCAGCGGGTGCTGCTCTCCGGCACGGCCTACACCAGCCGGGACGCCGCCCACAAGCGCATCATGGAAATGCTGGACCGGGGGGAGGAGCCCCCCTATCCCTTGGAGGGTGCGGCCATTTACTATGCCGGGCCCACTCCCGCGCCGGAGGGCCTGGCCATTGGCTCCTGCGGCCCCACCACCAGCGCCCGCATGGACCCCTACACCCCCCGTCTGCTGGACCTGGGTCTCAAGTGCATGATCGGCAAGGGGAAGCGGAGCCCGGCGGTGGTGGAAGCCATTCGCCGCAACGGGGCGGTGTACCTGTGCGCCATCGGCGGCGCGGGAGCCCTGGCGGCCCAGTGCATTACCGCCTGTGAGGTCATCGCCTTCCCCGATTTGGGGTGCGAGTCCGTGAAGCGCCTGGAGCTGCAGGATTTCCCCCTGATCGTGGGCATCGACAGCCAGGGCGGCAGCATTCTGGTGTAGATTGGTATAGCCGGGGACATTGGGAAGTATATTTTATGGATGCTATGGGGGCGTGGGTGCGCGAAACGGCTTTCTGCGGAGCACAAATCCGGGCGGCACACCGCGAAACCCAGCCTTACTTTTTTGCCATTCTTCGCGCCGTGTGCCACGACCGTAAAGGAGGCGATTTGATGTTCGACAAGCTGATGGGCCTTTTGGTGAAGGGATACGGGGAAAACCCGGCTCCGGTTGTGCGGGAAAAGGCGGGCCGGGCGGCGGGAGCGGTGGGCATCGCCACGAACCTGCTGCTCTTCGTCATCAAGCTGCTGGCGGGGCTCTTCTCCCACAGCGTGGCCATTCTGGCGGATGCGGTGAACAACCTGACGGACTCCGGCTCCTCCATCATCATGTTGGTGGGCTTCAAGCTGGCGGGGAAGCCCGCCGACAAGGAGCACCCCTTCGGCCACGCCCGCATCGAGTACCTCTGCGGAGTGATCGTCTCCTTTATCGTGCTGCTGCTGGGCCTGGAGCTGGGGAAATCCTCAGTGGAAAAAATCCTCTCCCCCCAGGAGGCGGAGTTCTCCCCTGCGGTGCTCCTGGTGCTGGCGGTCTCCGTCCTCCTGAAGCTCTGGCAGAGCGGCTTTTACCGCAGTGTGGGGAAGAAGATCGGCAGCGCCGCCCTCTCCGCCACGGCCAGCGACAGCCGCAACGACGTGATCTCTACGGGGGCGGTGCTCCTTGGGGCGCTGGTCACCCGGTTTACCAGCCTGAACCTGGACGGGTGGCTGGGCCTCCTTGTGGCCATATTCATTGTGGTGTCCGGTGTCCAGCTGATTCTGGAGACCGCCGACCCCCTGCTGGGGGCCGCTCCGGACCAGGCGCTGGTACGGGACGTGTACACCAGAATCCGGGGCTACGAGGGGATCATCGGCATCCACGACCTGACGGTGCACAGCTACGGCGCGGGGCGGACCTTTGCCAGCGTCCACTGCGAGGTGCCCGCCGAGGAGGACATTCTGGTGAGCCACGACCTGATCGACAACATCGAGCGGGACTTTCTGGAGCAGGAGGGTATCCATCTGGTGATCCACCTGGACCCGGTGGTCACCGGCGACCCCAAGGCCCAGGCCCTGCGGGAGCAAGTGCTGGAGCGGGTGAAGGCGGTCTATCCCCAGGCGGCGATCCACGATTTCCGGGTAGTCTGGGGGGTGACCCACTCCAACATTGTGTTCGACGTGGCGGTGCCCTTCTCCCTCACGGACAGCGACCGGGAAATCGAGGCCCGGATAACGGCGGAGGTCCGGAGCCTGGACCCCAGCTACCGGGTGGTGCTGACTGTGGACCGGGAGGGCGTTGTAAACGAGCTGGAGAGCTGAGGAAAGGCCCGACTGCTCCAGCAATTTAAAAGTCCACGCCTAGCCAGCCAACGTAAAAGTTTTGTCCACTTTTTCAAAAGTGGCAGGGGCTTGGGGACAGCGTCCCCAAGGTCTTGACTTTGATAGCCTGAGAAAATAACGCAGGAAGATAGGCAAACAGTCCAGTGGACTGTTTGCCGCAAGAAACCCTCGTCGGGGGTTTCTTGTCCCGGCTGCGAAGCAGACGGGATAAAATCTATTTCGGTGAAAGCAGTAAGAAGATTTCCACCGGTTTCCCCAGCTTTTTGCAGCGCTCGATGACGAATTTCGTGCCCCGGGATTTGCCGTCCCAGAAGGCCAGCACCAGATCGGCGTTTTCGATGATGGTGACGTTCCGCCGGATGGGGGCGGCCCTGCCGTAGCGCTGGTAGTCGGGCAGGAACTCTGTGAGGGGGATGCGCCAGGCGAGGGCGTAGGCCCGGGCGCAGGCGTCGATGCCCCTGGCCCCGCCGGAGATGATCTCGGTGGTGGCCGGGGGCAGGTATTTTTCCAGGTTGTCCACCTTCAGGCTTCGGGAGCCTATGACCGCGACCCACATATTCGTCACTCCAAAAATATATTGTAGATATACCGGATATCTATATAGAACATTATAGCACATATTGCTCCTAAAATAAACACACAATATGTTTGAAATGGGGCGATTGTGTGGCCGTGAAAAGCGTGTCGATACGGATTGAGGAGGAAATGCTGCGGAAGATTGCTTATGTGGCGGATTACGAAGGGCGCTCCGTTAACAGCCATATTCTGGTTTTGGTGCGGGAGAGCGTCAGGGCCTTCGAGCGGGAGCACGGGGAGATTTCGGACGGCATTCCGCCCGAAGTGAACGTAAAGCCGCCCCGGAAAGGGTAGGCGGACAGCAAGACATTGAAATCGCAGGAGGTGCGCGTATGATACCAAGAATCAAAGAGATTACGCCGCTGCCGGACTTCTTTCTGCGCGTGGTGTTCGACGACGGAAAAGCGGTCCTCTATGATGTGAAAGAGGACATGGAGCAAATCGAGAGCTACCGGGATTTGCGTTCCATCACGGGCTTGTTCAACCAGGTGCAGCTTGACCAGAGCCGGACCTGCGTGTTCTGGAATGACCAAATCGACCTGCCCAGCGACACTATTTACGAATACGGGAAAGCGCAGTAAGGCGGGCGAAACTTTTACCCTGGTTAGCTGGGTGAAATTTTTGTGCGGTGTATTGCTTTCTTCGTGCAAATGGCGTATAATAAGAGTGCCATCATAGAAAGGGGCGTGCGATATGGCAAACGCAACCACCAATATCAGCATCCGGATGGATGCGGACCTGAAAGCCCAGGCCGACGCGCTCTTCGCCGAGCTGGGCATGAACCTTTCCACCGCCTTCAATATCTTCGTCCGCCAGTCCCTGCGGGAGGGGCGCATTCCCTTTGAGATCGCCCTGAACCAGCCCAACAAGGAGACCATCGCCGCCATGCTGGAGGCCGAGCGCATCGCCCACGACCCCAGCGTGAAGGGCTATGACGATCTGGACGAACTGTTCGCGGAGCTGCGGTCATGAGGAAAACCAAGTATATTGTCAAGCACACCGCCCAGTTTAAGAAGGATTACAAACGGGCGCGGAAGCGTGGGATGGATATGGCTCTCCTGGAGGATGTGGTCGCGGCCCTGGCTATGGGCGAGGCCCTGCCGGAGCGGAACCAGGACCACCCCCTCTCCGGGAATTGGGCCGGGCACCGGGAATGCCACATCCTGCCCGACTGGCTGCTGATTTACCGCCTGGAGGACAACGTCCTGGTGCTCACCCTGGCCCGCACGGGCTCCCACAGCGGGCTTTTCGGGAGCTGAAGCGCGTGGCGCTGGCTGGTTCTGGTTTCCAGGGGATTTCCGCCTGCTCCGCAGTCGAGATAGGGGCTCTCACCTGCCGGTTCGGTCGGCGACGGGAAATCGCCACTGGCGATTGTCGCCCTCCAAACCACCGCAACCTTTGAGAAAGGTAAGACTTCGTAGAACGAAGTCTACGAAACTTTTACCCTGGTTAGCTTGGCAAAACATTATAAAACGCTCACGACGAGCAAAGCGAGGAGTGGGTAAAAGTTTTTGAGGGTTCTTAGGGAACTTTTTTCAAAAAGTTCCCTAAGCTGCCGGAGGCAAAAGCGTTGTGCCGGGGTAATAGTGGGCCAGAATTTCCCGGTAGTCCGCGCCGCGCTGGGCGAGGAACACGGCCCCGGCCTGGCTCATGCCCACCCCGTGGCCCCAGCCCCGCACCGTGAACCGGAAGGATCCTTCCTCCAAGGTGAAATCGAAGCTGGCGCTGCGCAGGCCCAGGGCCCCTCGAATCTGCGCCCCGGTGACGGCCAGTCCCCCCAGCTCTGCCGATTTCACCATCCGGGAGGGGGTGTACTCTAGCTCCGTGAGCCATTCCTCCGCCGGGCCGGACAGGTCCGGCGTTGCCGTTTCCCCGGCAAAATAGGCCTCCACCGCCGCCCGGAACTCCTCCTCCGTGAAGCTGGCGGTGCTGAGGTATCCGTCGCAGAACAGGTCCCCGGGGCTGGCGGCGGCTTGCAGATAGGGATGCTCCGCCCCCGCGTCCGCCGCCCACACGTTCTCCGCGCTCTCCGTGCTGCCCGGGGAGATGGCGAAATAGCAGGCCAGGGCGGGCTTCCCCTCATAGGTGAGGAGCTGGCCCTTTACCTCCGCCACAACGCCCTCCAGCAGGGCGCGGTAGCTCTGGCAGTCCTCCCCCCAGCGGGCCTCCATGGCACTCTGGGGCACATAGACCAGCCAGTTCTCCGTGTCGCAGGCGATCTGTTCCCCCTGGTCCCGCAGGCGGCTGTAGTAGCTGTAGGAGGCCACGGCCTGGGCCTTCAGGGCCTCTTTCGGGGCGGCCAGGTCCATCTCGCAGGCCAGGGCCGCCGCCAGGAACTCTTCCTCCGGCACGGTGAGGGTCTCCCCGGTAGCCGCGTCGTAGAGGGTGAAGGACGCCTCTTTGGGGGCTTCTTTTTTTATGGGGCCGCCCCCCTGGGGCAGACTCCGGGCGTCGAGGAAATCCTTGGGGGCGGCGTCCGGGGAGGCTTCCGGGGATGGCTCTGGGCTTCCGGGCATGGGGGAGGCCGAAGGGGCGGCATCCGCCCTCCGTATAAAAAATTGATGCACAGCGGCAGGGGTCAGCGTGATGAAAGCGTATAAGAGCAAAAAGGCCAACAGCAGGCCCTTTGCCCCTTTGGATGTTTTTCGTTCCATAAAAGGTCGCTCCTTTTTCACAAAATGGCGGCGGAATTTCGGCTGGCATCCTCTCTTTTGCATAATTCGTCCGCTTGTCCTGCAAAAGTCCTTGACTCGTCCCGCTTAAAAGGATAAAATGATAAAATAGCTGAAAGAAAGGGGAGGTTCCTATGCAGCGCTTGAACAAAGAAAGCCCCCAAAGCACCACGATCCAGGAGCTTTGCGCGGAGTACCGCCGGAATAACGCCATCAGCCGGGAGGAATATCAGCTTCACGGCGTAAAGCGGGGCCTGCGCAACGCCGACGGCACCGGCGTAATGGCCGGGCTCACCCATGTGTGCAACGTCCACGGTTACCTGATCAACGACGGGGACAAGGTGCCGGACAAGGGGCGGCTCACCTATCGGGGCATCGACATAGAGGACATTGTGGGCGGCTGCCAGAAAGAGGGGCGGTTCGCCTTTGAGGAGGTGGCCTGGCTGCTGATCTTCGGCAAGCTGCCGGACCAGCGCCAGTATAAGCGCATGTGCGATCTGCTCTACGATAACCGGGAGCTGCCGGAGTATTTTCCCGAGGACATGATTCTGAAGGCCCCCTCCCGGGACGTGATGAACAAGCTGGCCCGGTCCGTAATGGCTCTCTATTCCTACGACGACTCCCCGGAGGACCCCTCTCTGGAGAACAACATGCGCCAGGGCATCTCCCTTATCGCCCGGATGCCCTCCATCATGGCCTATTCCTACCAGGTGAAGCGCCGGCATTTCGACAAGGAGAGCATGTTCTTCCACCCCTATGAGCCCGGCCACTGCACGGCAGAGGCCATTCTGAACGCCCTGCGCCCGGACAGGCAGTTCACCCGGGAGGAGGCGGAGCTGCTGGACCTGTGCATGGTGCTCCACGCGGAGCACGGGGGCGGAAACAATTCCACCTTCACCACCCGGGTGCTCACCTCCGCGGGCACGGACATCTATTCCGCCATCGGGGCGGCGGTGGGGTCCCTGAAGGGCTACCGCCACGGCGGGGCCAACCACCGGGTGCGGATGATGATGGAGGAGATCATGGAGAACGTGGGCGACTGGGCGGACGAGGAGGAGGTCTCCCGGTATCTGGAGAAGATCCTGCGGGGGGAGGCCGGGGACGGCAGCGGCCTGATCTACGGCATGGGCCACGCCATCTACACCCTCTCGGACCCCCGTGCGGTGATTCTGAAATCCAAGGCCCAGGCCCTGGCTCGGGAGAAGGGCTACGACAAAAAGCTGGCCCTCTACGAGCTGGTGGAGAAGCTCTCTCCCGGTGCCTTTTTGAAGGCGACGGGGAACGAGAAGGTCATCAGCGCCAATGTGGACTTCTACTCCGGGCTGGTCTACGAGATGCTGGGGATCCCGGAGGACCTGTTCACGCCCATGTTCGCGGTGTCCAGGATCACGGGCTGGTGCGCCCATCGGATCGAGGAGCTGACCACCGGGGGCCGGATCATGCGCCCGGCCTACCGGGCCCTGCCGGTGAAGCAGCGGTACGTGCCCCTCTCGGAGCGGTGAAATTTTTCCGCCCCCTAAAAAGCTATTGGAAAAGACGGGAAAATATGCTATTATACTTTTAGTGGTACGGAATGGCCTCCGGCGCACATGGCGCGAAGAATGGCGATAAGATTCGGCTAGGCTTCGCCGTGTGTCATGAGTTTTGCTTTGCAAAACTCTGCCGGGCTGGGAGTGGCGCGACACATTGCCGGGTCCAGGGACGGCATAGTCCCTGGCGGGGGTGTGGGGCGCGGAGCCCCACGGTCTTGCCGTAGCCGCGGGGAAGATTGCCAGTGGCAATCGTTCTGACCCGACCGAGGCGGCAGCCGAGACCCAACGCCCCTAAGCCGCCGGAGGCAAATCCATACTATAAAACAAAAGGGCTGAGAGAATGAAATCTTCCAAAGCAATGTCCATCGGAAACGGCTTGAAGCTCATCTGGCTGGCCGCGGCCGCCGGCCTGGGCCTCCGCCTGGCCCGGATGCTCCTGTGCTTCGACTACGCCACCGGCTTCGATACCGACGGGGGCCTTATGGCCTGGCTGAGCCTCCTGCTCCCCCTGGGGCTGGCGGTGCTGGCGGCCCTGTTCTGCCGCAGGTCCCGCCGGGCGTTTCAGGACGACGCCCACGGCAAAAAGCCCGTGACTGGGGCTTTGGCTCTGGTCTCCGGCTTGGCGCTGCTCTATACCGGGGTCGTGCTGCTGGGGGATTACCAGAGCTTCCTGCAAGGCGGCCCTTCCGGGTACGAATCCGTACACCAGGGCTTTATCCATGTCTTTTTCCTGGTCATGTGCCTGGTGTTCGGCCTGGTGCAGATCTATACCGCCCTGGGGCTGTTCGCCGGGAAAAATCCCATGGAGAAGGCCCCCCTGCTCTATGTGGCCGGGGTCCTTTGGGGGATCAGCTATCTGGTTCTGGTGTACGTGTTCTATGCCAAATCCTCCTCTGGGGTGGAGAATTTCTTTACCGTGGTGGGGGGCGCGGCCCTGCTGCTAGGGCTTTTCTACCTGTGCCGGATCTTTGCCGGGGTGGAGGTTCCGGGCGCGGCCCTGCGGCTGTTTGCCGCCGGAGGCGCGGTTGCGGCGCTGGTGATCTCCCACCATGGGGCAGACCTGGTCCTGGGCCTGCTGGGCAAGAAATACTATGGGGAAATGCCCCCTCTCTTCCTGCTGTGCGGGCTGCTGGGGGCGGTGTTTCTGCTGGCCTATATGACGGGCTATTACCGCGCCGCCGTGGACCACGGTCAGGACGGCGTCTCCCAGGAGCCCCGGCATTTTGAGACGGGGGGCGGGGATGAAGCATAGGGGATGAACAGAAAGCCAGCCGGATGAGGAAGAAGGAGAACAGGGGATGGAAGTGAGAATCCAGAGGAAGCCCTCCTTTCTGGTAACAGGGAAAAAATGCTGGGTTTCCGGCCAAGACACCGAAATCTTTGGGGACTTCTGGGAGGAATCTCATAAGAATGGCCTTGTCCAGCGGCTGAAGGAGATGGCCGGGAAACAAGGCGGAACCGTGACGGGCAGTCAGGTGTTGGGTGTCTCCTGTGTGGAAAAAGACCCGGCCTGCCGGGCGTTCGATTTTTTCATCGCGGCCGAGGCAGGGGACTCCCTTCCGCCCCAGGACCTGGAGTCCTATGCCGTCCCGGAATGCCTGTGGGCAATTTTTTCTAATCGGGGGGAGCCGCCTAGGGCTCTGGTGGAGGCGGAGATGTACGCCATGCTGGAGTGGCTTCCGGCTTCGCCCTATCGCCATGCCCATGGGCCTGAGCTGGAGGTGTATCCCTTGGAGGACAGCCGACGGGTGGAATTTTGGCTGCCTCTGGAGGTAAAATAGCCCTTGCATTTTCTCCCGCCGGGTGGTATACTATACATGAAGTCGATAACTTGCAGTATTTCCACCAAGCGAACCCCCGGAGAACGCTACTTCTCCGGGGGTTCTTTTGTGGCTTGCCTTACCGCTTGCCCTTGCGTCTGCCGTCAAGCCACTTGCATATGTAACTGGCAGCTACACTGGCGGCGGCAGACAAAATAAAGTCGATAACCCATTGCACGATTTCCACCCCCTTCCCGCTTGCGGGAATAGGAGGGCAAGCATTTACATTCTAGCATACCTCGGCAGGCTTTGCAAGGCGGAGAGCAAAGCGCAAAATCACGCTTGCAGTTTCCCCTGCCGGATCATTCTGGACAAATCAGACAGAATGCCGCCCGCATTTTTTCAGCGGATTTTATTGGCAGGGACTTGTAATTTTGGAAAAAATGTTATAAAATAAGAGTATAGTTAACGCGGTTCCCAAGAAGCATTCTGTCTCTTTGGAACCCGGCGGCGCAGCCGCCCAGCTTGGGAATCGGCATTTGCGGATTTTCAGGCGTGTTTGCTATTGTCCGGCACCCCATCATTCTTTAGGAGGTAATTCCAATGTCTGTAAAAGTTGCTATCAATGGTTTTGGCCGCATCGGCCGTCTGGCGTTCCGTCAGATGTTCGGTGCCGAGGGTTACGAGGTTGTGGCCATCAACGATCTGACCAGCCCCAAGATGCTGGCTCACCTGCTCAAGTATGACTCCGCCCAGGGCCGCTACGCTCTGTGCGACAAGGTCGAGGCCGGCGAGGATTCTATCACCGTAGACGGCAAGACCATCAAGATTTATGCCGAGAAGAACGCCGCCGACCTGCCCTGGGGCCAGATCGGCGTGGACGTTGTGCTGGAGTGCACCGGCTTCTATTGCTCCAAGGAGAAGTCTCAGGCCCATATCGACGCGGGCGCCAAGAAGGTCGTCATCTCCGCCCCCGCCGGCAAGGACCTCAAGACCATCGTTTACAGCGTGAACGAAAAGACCCTGGACGCTTCCGACACCATCATCAGCGCCGCCTCCTGCACCACCAACTGCCTGGCCCCCATGGCCGACACCCTGAATAAGTACGCTCCCATCCAGAGCGGCATCATGACCACTGTCCACGCCTTCACCGGCGACCAGATGGTTCTGGACGGCCCCCATCGCAAGGGCGACTTGCGCCGGGCTCGTGCCGCCGCTGTGAATATCGTTCCCAATAGCACCGGCGCCGCCAAGGCCATCGGCCTGGTTATCCCCGAGCTGAACGGCAAGCTCATCGGTTCCGCCCAGCGCGTACCTGTGCCCACCGGCTCCACCACCATCCTGGTAGCCGTTGTGAAGGGCGAGAATGTGACCGTTGAGGGCATCAACGCCGCCATGAAGGCCGCTTCCTCCGACTCCTTTGGCTACACCGAGGAGCCCCTGGTTTCCAGCGACATCATCGGCATCACCTATGGCTCTCTGTTCGACGCCACCCAGACCATGGTCACCGAGATCGGCGACGGCCTCTTCCAGGTACAGGTAGTTTCCTGGTATGACAACGAGAACAGCTACACCAGCCAGATGGTCCGCACCATCAAGTACTTCGCCTCCATCTAAAAGGCCTGGCGTTTCAGCCCAAGGAAAGCGCAGAGAAAGCCCCGCGGACAAGCTCCGTGGGGCTTTTTGCGCGTGGCGTTGACATAATATCCCGGACGTGTTAGAATGTACGCAAAGCGTACATTCAGAGTTTCCCTCTCGCCTGAAAGGCTTGCCTTTTGCTACGCAAAAGTACCGGAAAACTCCAAGCGGATTTGTGTTGGAATATTGGCGGACGCTGTCGCGTCCGGGCTGGGCATCCGGCCTGGGCGGTTAGCCACCCGAAAGGGGGTGGTTCACTGATCCCTGAGTCTATACGAGGGGAGGTGGCGCGCTATGGGAGCGAAAATACTGCGTTTCGCGGTCTGTATTCTGATTGCCCTTGTGGTAATCTCATACATAGCTCCAAAAGCGAGTTAGCCGTCGGCTGCAACCCAAACGGCTAACTGAGTTCTAAAGCTATTTTGGGCTAACCGCCATGGGGCAGCGTCCCTTCCTGCTTATTATATCCCGAGCCGGGGCTCTTGTCAAGCCTTGGCTTTGTGATATGGGGGCCCTTTTGGCCCGGTGAACGGGCAACAGGGCCCGGCGCGTGTTTTGGCTGGTTCCGGGCAATAAGGGAGCGTCCCACCTGCGTTGCTTTCCCAGGTATGGCGATTTCCCGTCGATGACCGAAGCGGCAGCTGAGACAATCCCACGGTCTTAAAATTCCATGAAAGAAGGGATACCAATGATTCAGATCGAGAGCTGGGCGGCGGAGTTCGCCCAAAAGCTGCAAAAGGCCTTCGGCCAGCGGCTGCTGTTCCTGGGCTACCAGGGGAGCTATGGCCGGGGCGAGGCCACGGACCACAGCGATATCGACATCGTGACTGTGCTGGACCAGGCCGCACCCGCCGACTTGGACCAATACCGGGAGCTGGTCCGGTCCATGCCCCAGGGAGAGCTGGCCTGTGGCTTCCTCTGCGGCCGGGAAGAGCTGGCGGGCTGGCCCCGGTACGATTCCCTTGGGCTGCTCCTGGACACCAAGCCCGTGGTGGGAGATCTCCGGGAGCTTCTGCCGGAGTTCACTCGAGAGGACGTTTGGGAGGCCCTAAAAATCGGCGCTTCCGGGCTGTACCACGCCGCCTGCCACACCTATCTCTATGGGGGGAATCCAGGAGGCGCGCTGGCCGGGCTGGGAAAGGCGGCGTTCTTCTGCCTGCGCTTTTGGGCCCTGTGCCGGGATGGGCATTACTACCCCTCCAAGAGGGAGCTGGCGGGTGTGCTGTCCGGCCGGGAGAGGGACCTGCTCCGGCTGGCGGAGGCCCGCTCTCCTGAGGAAATTCAGGCGGACTATGCCCTGCTCCTGGACTGGGCCGGGGAGATCCTTAAGTCCCCGCCGCCCTGGGAAGAGGCTTAGAGCTCTAGAGGTTTTCCGGGATGTCCAGGCAGGAGAGGGCTTCCAGCTCTTCAATATCATAGGTCTTTTCACAGGAGGAAGCCCCCTTCGGGGGTTTGGGGGGAAAGGTCTTTGTCTTTTTCTTTGTCTCTGTCTTATTATGGCTTACAGTTGTACTGTCAGTTATACTGCCGGTTATACTGTCAGTTGTACTGTCGGTTATACTGAACAGGTCTACTTGGCGCAGGGTGTACTGGCTGGGTACCCCCCTGTGCCCGGAGCGAAATTGAATGAACCCCGCTCTTGCCAGCTTCAGCCTGGCCTGAATCAAGGCGCGCTCCGAGCAGTTTCCCAGCATACACATCAGGCGGTGGTTGTCGATGCGGACGCTGGGGGGCCAGCCCATGCGGTTGAACACCTGTAGCAGCCGGAAATAGAGCAGCTGAGCGATGGGCGGCAGGGCGTTCCCCTCCAGAAACTGGTGGAAACGGTTGAGATAATCGATGTAGGACATAGATGCCTCCTTTTGTTTTTATTTTTTGGGAGCTTTATTCCAGCACACCGCGAGGGCGAAACGTGCGGGAGGTGCCCCGCTCGGGTTCGTCCTTCGGACGAACCGCCAGGGAAACGGGCAAGGCCCGTTTCCCCACGGCCATTTTGCGGCTTGCCGCAAAATGCGAGCAGGGCGGAGGAGCAAGACTCCGCGCCGAGCGCAGACGCCAAGCCAAAGAGCCCGCCGCGCGTTGTTCCCTTCATAATCCCCTCTAAAATAGGGGAAAATTGTCTATTAAAAGACAACTTTCTCTAAAATTTCTCAAAAAATTTTCCCGTACCCCTTGACTGCGACACCATGTCGCACCTTACAATAGGGGCAGAGAGGAGAGATCGACATGGATCAAAACCTTGCCACCATCACCCAGGTCTCCCGGGCGCTGGGCCTTTCCACCCGGATGCTCCGGTATTACGAGGAGCTGGGCCTGGTGAAAAGCCTGCGCCAGGAGGGCTACGCCTACCGGATCTATGACGAGGAGGCGGTCCGGCGGCTGCGCCAGGTCGTGCTTCTGCGCAAGCTGCGCCTGTCCCTGCGGGATATCCAGCGGATTCTGGAGGACCCCGGCGCCCAGTCGGCCATCGCCGTCTTTCAGGAGCGGATCGCGAGCTTGGAGGCGGAGCGGGAGGCCCTGGACACCATCCGGGTCATCCTGGGCGAGCTGCTGGCCGCGCTGAAAGAGCGCTATTGGCTTCCGGCGGAACGGGTGCTGCTGGACGACGCCCAGCTGGCGGGGCTGACGGGCCTGGCCGGGCTGGCGGTGGAGTCCTCTCTCCCCGACCCACAAATCAAGCAGAAGGAGCGAAAGACAATGGATGACCTGAACCGCGCGGAAGAGAACCAGAGCAAGCTGAAGAATGTGCGCATCGTACACCTGCCCGCCGCCACTGTGGCCGCCGCCCACTATATGGGACCGGACCCGGAGGACCACGCCGGGAAAATGATCGCGGATTTCACCCGGGAGAACCGTCTGTGGGAGACCGAAAGCTCGGTGCGGCTCTACGGCTTCAACCATCCCAACCCGCCGCCGGAGGGGGGCGAATACGGCTACGAGTTCTGGGTGACCATCCCGGAGGACATGGAGGTGCCCGCACCCCTCACAAAGAAGCGCTTTCCCGGGGGGACCTACGCCGCCCACTGCATCCAGATGGGCAATTTCCACGAGTGGCAGTGGCTGTTCCAGTGGGCCTATGAGAGCAAAGAGTGGGAGATCAACGGCTCCAACACGCCGGAGGATATGTACGGCTGCCTGGAGGAGCACCTGAACTATTTCGACCACATCCAGGACACGCCCGAGGGCGAGCCGGAGACCACCCAGCTGGATCTGCTGATTCCGGTGAAGAAGAAGGTTTAAGACAAGCTAACTGAACAACCGTAAAATGTTTCGTAGACTTCGTGAAACGAAGTCTTACCTTTCTCAAAGGCCGCAGGGTGTGGGGTGAGCGTCTGCCAGTGGCAGACATGCTGCGAACCGACCGAGGCGGCAGCCGAGACCGAAGTCCCACGGTCTTGCCCTTGACCTTTTACTCCTGAGAAAAACAACGCAGGAGGGTAGCATAAACGTCCCGGTGGGACGTTTTGCGTAGGGGGTCTACGCTTCCGCTTCGGTCGGCGACGGGAAATCGCCACTGGCGATTGTCGCCCTCCAAACCACCGCGAGCTTTTGAAGAAAGCTAAGACTTCGCAGAGCGAAGTCTGCAAAACTTTTACCCTGGCTAGCTGAGTGCGCAAACCAAAAGAGGGGTCTGACTTGTGTCAGGCCCCTCTTTTCATTATGATTACCCAAAAGAATTATTCCAAAATTACCACATAAGGTTCATAGCACAGCTCTTCCAGGCGGTCCATGGCCTTCTGGGGATCCCGCTCTTCGTCCAGCCAGAGGCTGTAAGAGAACTCCCCAAAGCCCGAAAGATCCATGCGGAAATTGGTCTCCCAGGTGTTGTTCATCACCCAGGAATAGATGGGCCGGCGGTTGTCCTCCGCTTTGCCCTGGCACAGCCGGATGGCATGGTGCCGCATCTCCCCCATATAGCAGAGGGGCACATCCAGAGACGCAATGAGCGCCCCGCCCTCTGGGCCCACATAGGCCAGGCCCTGGTCGGACATGTAGTACTCCATGCAGGTGCCGGGAATCTGGTCCTGGCCCGGGCGGAATGCCTCTGTGCCCTTGCGCAGCCAGAGCTCGCTCTGGGAGAAGTCCAGGGAGAGGGGCAGGAAAATGCTCTCAATGTCCGGGGAGAGAGTCTTGGCTACCTCCAGCTTGAAGTCCACCCGGGGCAGGTCCTGATAGAATTTCAGGTATACCTGGCAGCCGATGGTCCCGGGCAGCTGGTATTCCAGGCGCAGCAGGGTAAAGACGGAGCCTCGCTCCAGGCAGTCCACCTGGGTCAGCTCCCCCGCGTAGAGCTTGGCGTGCTGGCCCCGGATATTCCGGCCCAGAAGGCCCCGCTCCCGGCCGGGGGAGACGCCCTCCCGCACCGGCGTGCGCTCATAGAGGGGAGTGAAGAAGGCCGCCTCTCCCCGGCCCAGCAGCTCCCGGCCCGTGCGTTTGTCCACAAAGGAGGTGATCCCCTGTCCCGCCTGGTATTCCAGCCGGAAGAACCGGTTCTCAAAGCCATAGGGCAGGGTGTAGGTCACCGGGTCGTAGTCGTTCACAATGTCCCGGACCTGCTCTGAGCCCACATAGCATTTTCGGGGATTCAGCTTGGCAAGAGGCGTGGCCAGGGCCCGATAGGTGTAGGTTTTCTCCTCTCCGGGGGCCAGGGTGTCCAAGAAGCTGATCTTCCGGCCCCGGGGATGGGGGGATACCTGGCAGGGGATGACCCGGCCCTCCTGGTCCCGGATCTCCGCCGCGTTCATGCTGTGGCTCTCAATGTAGAACTCCACCGGCTGGGGGACTCCGGCCCGGGCGGCGCCCAGGGCCCGGATTTTCCCCCGGGTGGCGTAGTACCGCAGGCAGTCCCCCTTGCTGGAGGCGATGCGGTTCAGCATATCCGAGGCGGCCTCGTGGGCCCGGCAGGCATATCCGGTTTTCCGCAGGTCCAGGCTGAGGACCATGGTGTCGTAGGGGTTGGAGATGGTGGAGGAGTGGCCCCAGGTGTGCTCCGCGTAGAGCAAGAGGTTGTCCTCCGCCTGGCTCCACTGGGCGGGATACTTCTCCGGGGCCTGGGGGTCCAGGCGCTGGCACAGGTGCCAGCGGTGCTGAGCCTCCCGGTACTGCTTGACGCCATAGGGCGTGCTGCCCACGCCATTGGCCCACCAGTCGGTCAGGTCCCCCCGGTATACCGGCGCGTCCTTTAGGGGCTCCCGGACCAGCTCATAGAGCTCCTGGAGGGAGACCATCCGGGCCCGGACCTCCTGGCCGTATTTCCGGTTGTAGGCCTCGATCAGGGGGGCGATGCCGCCCTCGGGGGGCGCGTTGTCGCTGAACACCCCGGAAACGGCGGTGATGATAAAGGGATAGGGGTAGCCCTCTTCCTCGCATTGGCAGAGGTAGCCCTCCAGGTTCTCGTGGAGGGTCTCCACCGGGTCCCGCTCTGGGGGGTACTCTCCCAGCCGGTCCCGGATCATGCCGTTTTCTCCCCGGTTGGGGGTGAAGCCCAGCACGTTCCCCAGGTTGTAGTGGTCGCCGTTCCACACCAGCAGCCGCTGGCCCTGGGCGTTCTCCCACCAGAAGGCGGTCTGGTTCTGGTAGAGGGGATACATGCCGTGGTGGCAGTGGATGTTGGCGAAGAGGAATTTCACCCCGTTTTCCAGCATGGCGTCCCGGTAGCCCATGGAGACGCCGTTGATGTCCGCGATCATGGCGGCGTTCAGGTCCGCGCCCTTTTCGGCGAAGAAGCCGTGCCAATACCGGAGCTTCCGGCGGAAAGCCTCGGTGTCCATCAGGTCGGTGAAGTTCAGATAGCTGGCGGACAGGCCGATCTCTCCCTTGGCCGCCAGGCGGCAGAAGGCGTCCTGTTCTTCCGGCGTGGCCTCCTGAAAGAATTTTTCCACGCAGAAGAGGGTCTCGCAGTTCCAGCGGAAGCCGGAGGAATTGGGCGGGGCGGTGAGCCCCAGCACGGTGCGAATGTAGTCCACCTGGTTGTAGATGACCCGTTCCTGCAGGTCCGTGTAGCCGATGTCCGTGTGGGAGTGGTGGACCACGTAGATGGTTTGAATGGAGTGTGCCATAGAGAGGCCTCCTTAGTCAAAAGTAAAGATGATTTCTCTGCCGAGGGTTTCCCCGGCGGGCAGGGAGAGCAGGCTGGGCTGCTCCGCCAGATCCTCCACCAGGTCCTGG
Source organism: Acutalibacter sp. 1XD8-33 (assembly GCF_003612555.1). Classification (GTDB taxonomy): domain Bacteria; phylum Bacillota; class Clostridia; order Oscillospirales; family Acutalibacteraceae; genus Acutalibacter. The sequence goes on along the minus strand of NZ_RAZF01000001.1, from coordinate 332,600 downwards.
CGGGAGGGCAGAGAGCACCAGGGCTCGATGCACACATAGGGGGCGCTGGTGTGGGGGCGGTGCCACAGGCCCAGATAGGGGAAGCCGGGGAAGTCCACGGCCACCGCCCGGCCCCCTCTGGGGCTGTAGAGTCGGGCCCCGCACCCAGGCTCCCGTAAAACAATGGCGTCCTCGTCGAAGAGGCTGTGGGAGAGGGGGAGGACGCCACTCTCCAGGGGATAGGGCTTGTCCTGGCCGTTTAGAAAGCATTGGGGCGTAAACCCGACCCGAACGGGCTGGGCCTCTGGGGAGAGCTCCACCCGGTAGTCCTCGAAGCGTAGGCCCTCCTCCAGGGGGACCCGGAAGCCGGGATGGCCCCCCAGGCCGAAGAACATGGTGTCCGGGCCGGGGTTCTCCACCAGAAAGCCCTGGATGAGGCGGTTTCCCTCCAGCCGGTAGGAGACGGTGAAGCGGAAGGGGAAGGGGTAGGCCCGGCGGGTTTCGGGGGAGTCGGAGAGGGAGAAGGCCATGGCCTGGGGGGATTCCTGGGAGAAGGCGAACTCCGAGTCCTTGGCGAACCCGTGGATGGGCAGGGAGTAGGTTTCTCCGCCATAGTGGTACTGCTCTTTGGTGAGCCGGGCCACATAGGGGAAGAGGACGGGGGCCTGGTCGGCCCAGATCTCCGGATCGCCCTGCCAGAGGTACTCTGTCCCGTTGGCCCGGATGCTGGAGAGCTGGGCTCCCAGACTGTGGATGGAGACGGTGAGGATTTCGTTTCGGATGGTATGCAGCAAAGTAGGCCTCCTTTTTGTTGATTTTTTTTGGGCGCGTGAGTGCGTGCGCTGGCTGATTGCGGAGCACCACACCCAGCGGGCGAATTGGCTTAGATTCTGCGCACTCCGCTGGCTCAGCGGGAAGAGCTCCACACATTGCCGGGTCCAGGGGTGGCGTAACCCCTGGTAGGGTTTGGGACAAAGTCCCAAGGTCTTGTCCTTAAACTCCTGAGAAGCGCAATTTTTGAAGGTGCATTGACGCGAAGCGTCAAGAGGAAACTTTTTGCAAGAGAAAAAAGTTTCCTGGAAACCGGAAGCAGCCTGCCTAGCGCACAGAGCTGACGGGTTCCGGAGCCCAGGGGAGGCTTTTTTTCTTATAAAAAGCCTCCCCTCCTTGCGCATTCTGCGCAAATTCACCCCTGGCAAAAATACGCTTCTCAGGTGTTAAGGTCAAGGGATAAGACCTTGGAGGCGTTGCCTCCAAACCTCCACCACCTTTGGAAAGGTGAGACTTCGTTTCACGAAGTCTACGAAACATTTTACGGTGGTTAGGTTAGCTCGTCAAGAAGCCAAAGGCTAGCTAGGAAATCCGCACCGTGAAAATCTCCTTGGGGCCGAAGGTGCGAACGATCTGGTCCCGCTGGGGCGCTCCGCTGGGGTTCTCGCTGAGGGCGCAGGGGGTCAGCTCGCCCTTGCAGGCGATCTTGCCCTCTACGGCCTTGTCCGAGAGGTTCACCACCCGGAGGATGAGGCCCTCGCCGTCCTCCGCCCCCTTCAGGGCGGTGACGCAGAGCCCCGCGCCCTCCACCTGGACCATGGGCTGGCTGTCGGGGACCCGCAGGTCCGGGTTCTGGTCCGGCAGATAGAAGAGCTCCGCCAGGTCGGAATCCTGCACCGCCGGGCGGCCGCCGGAGAATTTCCGGGAGTCGCAGGCAGTGGCCCAGGCCAGCACCGGCACCCGGAAGGTTTTCGCCAGGGCAAAGGCCCGGTGGTCCTCCCCGGGGGCGAAGAAAGCGGCGGCGAAGCGGCCCTTCATGGTGCGTAGGCACTGGTTGTCCGGGCAGAGCCAGGTGTCGCCGTTGGTAAAGCGGCCGTCGCTGCCCCGGGAGATCACCCCTGTGGCCCGCAGCAGGGTAAAGGCCAGCGTGCCGCCCTCCAGGTGCTCATATTCGTGAGCCCCGGCGGTGAATACGGCGGCGGTTTCCTTCTCTCCCCGGAGCATGGCAAAGGTGCTGTTGGGCAGGACCGGGCTCATGGTGAAGGGGCACTGGTCCTCCTTGCTGTGGGCGACCAGGTCAAAGGGGATGTCCGCCAGGCTCTCCGCCGTCTCCACGCCGGTGTGCACCAGCAGCCGGACCCGGTGGTCCTTGGCCTGGTTCTGGATTTCGTAGCCGATTTCCAGATAGGGACGGCCCCGCTCCAGGGTGAGGCGCAGGGAAGCCGGACAACTTACCGTCTCCGGAGAGCGGCGCTTGGCTTCAAAGTCAAAGCCGGCGGGAAGGGACAGATCCCAGGTAATCTCGCAGCTCTGGCGGAAGGCCTCTTGCCGCCATCCCCCCACATGTCCGGAGAGCCCGCCCGTGGTGATGGGGGCCTCCTCCCCGGGGTAATAGACATAGCTGTCGCCCCAGTCTGCGGAATCCTCCAGCTCCAGGAGGTTGGGATAGCGGGTTCCCGTGCGCTTGTCTGTGAGGTCCACATGGCCTGCCTGGTCCACGGACACAGAGAGGAACTCGTTTTCCAGAAGGCCGGGGATGGAGCCGATTTCCTCCGGCAGGGGGCAGGGGCCGTTCTGGGGCTTCAGGTAGTAGGTTCGGGCAGAGAAGGGGGGCAGGTCCTTCACATAGACCTCCAGCTGATAGCGCTGCACGTCCAGCACGCCGGGGAGGTTGATGGGGCTGAACACGTCCCGGCGGGCGGGGGCGGCGTTCAGCACGGTGAAGCCCACAGGCACGCCGTTCTGGTCCGTGAGGGTGAAGTTCCCCACCTTGTCGGAATCCAGCAGGTCCATGGTCACCCGCGCCGGGCCGGACCGGGTGATTTCTGTGGTGTTGACCACCGTCACCTGGTAGAGGGCGTCCTCCGGGGCGGGCATATGCTGGGCGAGAATGTTCAGGCCCCGCTCCAGCAGGTCGCCGGAGGCCTCCTGAATCCGGGCGTAATTGTCCTCCATGTGGGCATGGACCTCATCCCGGCTGCACCCGCAGATGGAGTCGTGGGGATGGTTCTGCATCAGGCGCTTCCACTGGAAGCGGAAATGGTCCAGGGAGTAGGCGTTTCTGCCCCCGTGATAGTATAGCATGGAGTAGAGGGGCTCCAGGGTGGATTCCAGCATATCCTGGGCGGCCACATTGGCGGCTTTCAGATAGGCCCGGGAAGAGAGGGTGCCCTTGAGGATGTCCCAGTCGCTGCCGTTGCGCAGTTCGCCCTGGTACACGGGCAGCTGTGTGCCCGATTCCTCCACATGCTCCTTCACCCGGCGGATGTACTCGTCCAGGCGGATCTGCTCCACCCGGTCGCCCTCGGGCAGGCGGGCGTTCAGTTGCTCCAGGATGGGCAGCAGGCCGTCCTGGGCCTCCAAGTGGTCCACGCCGTTCATGAGCAGCAGGTATGGGGTGAGGGCCACGTCCTGGAAGAGCTCGGCGGTGCGGTCCAGCAGGCGCATGGCGGTGTCGATGTTGTCGGAGAAGCGCTGGGCGTTATTGTACCAGTACTTCATATGGATTGCCAGGGCCTCGGTGCCGTCCGGGCCCTTCCAGATGAACTCGCTCTTGGTGGGCTTGCGGGTCTTGTCGGGGTTGAAGAAGGTATACCCCCGGCCAAAGACCACGCTATGGATGCCGAAGCCGCTGAGGATCTGGGGCAGCTGGGAGATATTGCCGAACTGGTCGGGCAGATACCCCACGGGGCAGGGCTCTCCGCCGAACTCCCGGCAGATGCGGCTGCCCTCCAGCAGGTTGCGGACGGTGGCCTCGCCGCTGGTGAGGTACAGGTCGTTCTGGAGATACCAGGGGCCGATGACCAGGCGGCCCTCCTGGATGTGCTGCTCTAGCTGCTGGCGCTTGCCGGGGCGCACGGCCAGATAGTCCTCCAGCACCACGGTCTGGGCGTCCAGGTGGAAGATAAACTCCGGGTATTTCTTCATGGTGAGGAGGCACCGGTCGATGAGGTCCACCAGCTTCAAGCGGAACTGCTCGAAGGGCAGATACCACTCCCGGTCCCAATGGGTGTGGGAGATGACGCAATAGATTTTCATAAGGATTCTCCTGATTTTTGGGCCTTTGCGGGGCCCGTTTTTGTTTTTATGGGCGCGCACCGGGCAGGGCGCGTTGGGCTGGTTATTCGCACGCGGAGCCAGCACACCGCGAGAGCCGGGATGGGAAGCCGCAGGCCTTCGCCGCATCCGCCCCGCTCGGGTTCGTCCTTCGGACGAACCGCCGGGGAAACGGGCTTTGCCCGATTTCCCACGGCCATTTTGCGGCAAGCCGCAAAATGCGAGCGGGGGCTGGCTTCGCGGGCAAAGAGCCAGCCCAACGCGCTATGCCTGGGGCGCGTCTCAAAAAGATAAACGCTCGCGCGGCTCGGTTTATCTTTCCGTTTTGCTCCGCAAAACTCTGCAAAGCTGGGTGCGTTTCTTCACGGCGCTGGCCGGTTTTGGCTTCCAGGGCTTTGTCCCGCCTGCTCCGCAGTCGGGAAGTCCCCCAAACGCTGGCTTTCTCCGGGGCCCAGGGGACGCTTTTTTTCAGTTGTAAAAGAGATTCATCTCGCGCGGCGAGATGAACTCTCCGCGTCCCCTCTTAAGAGTTTTGCTTTGCAAAACTCGGATAGTTAACCGAGCGCAGCGAGTGTTAACCTATTATTCACCACCCTGGCAAAAATACGCTTCTCAGGTGTTTAAGGGCAAGACCTTGGAGGCTCTGAGTCTCAGCTGCCGCTTCGGTCGGCGACGGGAAATCGCCACTGGCGATTGTCGCCCTCCAAACCACCGCGAGCTTTTGAAGAAAGCTAAGACTTCGCAGAGCGAAGTCTGCAAAACTTTTACGTTGGTTAGCTGAGTGCGCTTGCACCCAGCTTGGTAGAGTTTTGCGTAGCAAAACTCATGACACATGACGAAACTCAGCTGGCTCATTTCTCCATTCTTGGCGTCATGTGCGACGAACACAGTGAGGAGTGGGTAAAATGTTTCGTAGACTTCGTTCTACGAAGTCTTACCTTTCTCAAAGGTGGCAGGGGTTTGGGGACGGAGTCCTCAAGGTCCTACCCCCCCTGGATAGTGACGCGCCTTAGTTCTCTTTGCTTGATGAGCTTGCCCGCCGCGATCAGCGCCGCCGCCCAAAAGACCTGGAGAAGCATCAGCCGAACCATCTCCGGGCCGCAGAGGTCCCCGGAATAGATGCGCAGGGGCACATTGGCCGTGGCGGAAAAGGGCAGCAGCTCGGAAAACTGCCGGAAACCCTCCGGGAAGAAGGGCAAGGGGACGATGCCGCCGGAGAAAAAGTCACAGATGTTCACCGCGATCAACCGCACGCCCCGAGGCGTGATGGTGTGGAAGGTGATCATGTACACGATCATGCCCATGGCCGTGATCACCGCCAGAGCCAGGGCCAGCGAAAGCAGAAACCAGAGGAACGTGGGCAGGTCCGGCGGGGCCATGAGCCCGTAGGGGGCCGGAATCAGCGCCGTGACCAGCAGCACCGGAACGCACCGCAGCAGGGCGTTGGACACCCTGGTGGCCGCTGATCGGGTGAACCACATGCCGTACACGTCCACCGGGCGGCAGAGCTCATAGGCTACATTGCCGTTTTCAATCACAGAGAAAAACTCATTGTCAATGCCCATCATGCTGAGAAGGGTCAACAGCGCCTGCTGCAGCCAGATATAGCTGGCCATGGCGGGCAGGCTCATGGGGAAGGCAGCGGGGTCCGTGTCATGGAAAGCCTTGAAAGCTAGGATCGCCATGGCACCCCAGAAGAACTGGCACACAAGGCCCCCCAGCGCAGCCGCTCGGTATTGCAGACCCATATTGAAGCGCAGCCGGAAAAAAGCCAAATATTTTCTCATGCCGCCACCTCAAGTCACGTCGAATCTTTTATAGAGCTCGGCCACGGTCTCGTCGATCTGCTCCCCGCCCCGATGAATATCCGAAAGGTCCCCGTCCAGCAGGATCCGTCCCTTGCCGATGAGCAGAATTCGGCTGGCCAGGGCCTCGATGTCCTGCATGTCGTGGGTGGTGAGGATCACCGTGGTATGGCGCTCCTGGTTCAGCCGCTTGATAAAGTCCCGCACCGCCAGCTTGGACACCGCGTCCAGGCCAATGGTGGGCTCGTCCAAAAAGAGAATCTTGGGACTATGGAGCAGGGAGGCGGCGATCTCGCAGCGCATCCGCTGGCCCAGGGACAGCTGCCGGGTGGGGGTGCGCAGCAGATCCTGGAGGTTCAGCAGCTCCGTGAGCTCGTCCACATTTTTATGGTATGTACTGGCGGGGACGGCGTAGATCTCCTTGAGGAGGTCGAAGGAGTCCGCCACGGGCACGTCCCACCAGAGCTGGCTGCGCTGGCCGAACACCACGCCGATCTCCCTCACATGCTTTACCCGGTCTTTCCAAGGCACACGGCCGTTGATCCTACATTCTCCGCCGTCGGGGGTGAGGATGCCGCTGAGGATCTTGATAGTGCTGCTCTTGCCCGCGCCATTGGGGCCAATGTAACCCACCATTTCCCCATCGCCAATGGAAAAGCTCACGCCGTCCAGGGCATGGATGTACTCATACTCCCGGTGGAAGAGGGCCTTTACCGCCTGGCCAAAGCCGGCCTCCCGCCGGGCTACCTTGAAGGTCTTGCACAGGTCTCGCACTTCAATCATGGAAACGCTCCTTTCTAGTTCACAAATGGGTGGAAGGGACGCAAAAAGCCCTGGGTGCCGCGGTTTCCCAGGGTGGAATCCCCGCCTGATGAGAGCGGGAGAATTATTATACATCAAACTCCGCCTCGGTTCAACAACTCTATGTGAGAAATTTTCGCAATTTTTTTGTGCAAAATCACCACCCTCAAAACTTTTGACCAGCCCAGGAAAATCCAGAACACATCGCAAATTTCCCATTTTCTCTTTTCACACTGCCTCTTTTATGGTATACTTTTTGAGAGATCGTGTGCGCAGCCACTTGTCTTTCAGAAAGTATGTGTTGGCCTCCGGGCACACAGTTCGTGCCCTCCACCCTGCCGCCTTTGAAAAGGCGGGCGAAACTTTTATCCTGGACAACTTTTGCGTACTCAGCCAGCCAGGTTAAAAAGTTTTCGAGACTCACCGAAGCGTCTTAAACTTCTTTTCAAAAAGTTTGGTCAACTCTGGCTGCCGGAGGGAGAAGCTCCCCGGTGGGGAACCAGCTGTAATCCTGCGCAGCTGCCAAGCTCAAAGGCACGCCCCAGCCTTGTGCTCCTTCCCAAGCGTCTTTTCGCCAGCCGAGCCCTCATGTCACAGCAGAAAAGGCGTAGGCCTGAGCGAAAAGCAAGGCGTTCCAGGCATGCATTTATCTTAGAAAACGATCAAAGGAGGCATTTCAATGAACAGCGCGATTTCCCGAATCCTGTCCGGCCAGGACTGGGGTCAGGGCAATATTTTCCCCTTCTTCTGGGTCCACGGCGAGCCGGAGGAGACCATCCGGGAGTACATGGACGCGGTTTACCGGGCCAACCTCCGGGCGGTGTGCGTGGAGAGCCGCCCTCACCCGGACTTCGCGGGTCCCCAGTGGTGGCACGACATGGACATCATTCTGGACGAGGCCCGCCGCCGGGGCATGAAGGTGTGGATTCTGGACGACAGCCACTTCCCCACCGGCTACGCCAACGGCGCCCTGGAGCACGCGGACTCCGGCCTCTGCCGCCAGAGCCTGGTGCGGGTAGAGCTGGGGACGGCCGCCCCCGGCGCTCCCCTGCGGGTGGAGCCCGGCCAGTGCACCGTCCCCCCCTGGGTCCCCAACCAGATGGAGCAGTTCTCCCTGCCCAATATCCGCACTTTCGACGACGACCGGCTGCTGGGAGTGGCGGCGGTGGAGAACGGCCCCGGCGGGGGCCTGCTGGACCTGACCCCCCAGGCCGGGGAGGGGGACTTCTCCTTCTGCCCGCCGGATGGGGAGTGGACCGTCTACGCCCTGCTCCTCACCCGGAACCGGGGCCCCCACCGGTCCTATATCAATATGATGGACCGGGCCTCCTGCCGGGTGCTCATCGACGCGGTGTACGAGCCCCACTGGCAGCGCTACCGGGAGGACTTCGGAAAGACCATCGCGGGCTTCTTCTCCGACGAGCCGGAGATCGGCAACGGCCATCTCTACCAGAGCGGCGGGCGCTTCTGGGAGGAGGAGGATCAGGCCTGGAGCGCCCAGGTGGAGGAGGAGCTCCGGTCCCGGCTGGGCGGGGATTTCGTAAAATACCTGCCCCTGCTGTGGGCGGGGAGCTTCGACCCGGACCGGACCGCCGCCGTGCGGAAAACCTATATGGACGCGGTCACCGGGGCGGTGCGGGAGTGCTTCTCCCAGCAGATCGGCGACTGGTGCCGGGAGCGTGGGGTGGAGTACATCGGCCACCTGATCGAGGACAACAACCAGCACCTTCGCTGCGGCAGCAGCCTGGGCCACTATTTCCGGGGGCTCTTCGGCCAGGACATGGCGGGAATCGACGACATTGGCGGGCAGGTCCTGCCCCAGGGGGAGTGGAATGGCGAGAGCAATTCCCTGGCTGGGAACCGCAACGGCCTGTTCTACCACTTTGTGCTGGGCAAGCTGGGGTCCTCCCTGGCGGCCATGGACCCCAAAAAGCGGGGCCGCTGCATGTGCGAGCTCTTCGGGGCCTACGGCTGGGAGGAGGGCGTCCGCCTGGAGAAGTACCTCTGCGACCACTTCCTGGTGCGGGGGGTGAACCGCTTCGTGCCCCACGCCTTCAGCCTGCGGGACTACCCGGACCCGGACTGCCCGCCCCATTTCTACGCCCACGGGCATAACCCCCAGTTCCGGCATTTTGGCGCGCTGATGGCCTATCTGGGCCGGATGAGCCAGCTGTTCAGCAGGGGGCGGGCCGTGGCCCCCGCCGCCATCCTCTACAACGCCGAGGCCGACTGGATGGGGGATTCCCTGTCCTTGGAGGCCGTGGCCCAGCCCTTGTGCGAGGCCCAGATCGACTACCAGTTCCTGCCCCTGGACGTGTTCGCCCAGCGGGAGGTCTGGAACACCACTATAGGCGGGGACGGCTTCTCTGTGAACGGGAACCGCTACCGGGCCCTGATCGTCCCCGGCTGCGACTGCCTGCCCCAGGAGGCGGTGGGGATCTTCCGGGAGCTGGAGGCCGCAGGCTGCCCGGTGTACTTTGCCGGACACCAGGCCCGGGGGTTCGACTGGGTCCCCGTGGTGGACTGCGCCCGCCTTCCCCAGACCCTGGCGGGCCTGGAGACCGTCCAGGCGGAGCCCGCCAACCGGTACATCCGGTCCATGGAGTACGTCCGGGAGGACATGGGAACCCTCTACCTCCTGGTGAACGAGGGGGCGGAACCCTTCACCGGCAGCATCCGGCTTCCCAAGGCCGCGGAGGCCTGCCACGCCTACAACGCCTGGGACAACCGGCTGGAGGCCCTTCCCTTCCATCAGGAGGGGGACCGGCTGGTCCTGGACGTGACCCTGGAGCCCCTCAAAAGCCTGGTGGTGCTTCTGGGTGAGCCCGAGGGCGAGCTCCATGCGCCCGTGGAGGCCAAGGGGGACCTGCGGGTGCTCTCCGGCGGCTGGCGGCGGAGCGTCTGCACCAGCACGGAGTACCCCCATTTCCGGGAGGAGAAGGCCGTATCCCTGCCGGATCCCCTGGCGGAGGAGCAGCCCCTGTTCTCTGGCTTCGCCCGGTATGAGCGGAACTATGACCACCAGGGGGGCCGGGCGGTTCTGGAGATCACCGACGCCTACGAGGGCGTGGAGGTGTTCGTCAACGGGGAGAGCCAGGACATCCAGATCGCCCCGCCCTTCCGCTATGACCTGACCGCCGCCCTTCGCCCCGGGGAGAACCAGCTGGGCATTGAGGTGGCCACCACCCTGGAGCGGGATACCTCCGCCCTGCCCAACCCCATGGCGGAGTGGCTGGGCAAGACCTCGGAGCCCCCCACGGTTCCCTCGGGAATCAGCGGGCAGGTCCGCATGTGGCTCTCATGAACCGGGACATGACAAAGGGCCCTGCCGTGGGGTCCATGCTGCGCTTCGCCCTGCCCATGGTGCTGGGAAACCTGCTCCAGCAGTGCTACAACATCGCGGACACCCTCATTGTGGGCCGGGTTCTGGGGGCCAACGCCCTGGCGGCGGTGGGGTCCTCCTTCACGCTGATGACCTTCCTCACCTCCATCCTCCTGGGGCTGTGCATGGGCAGCGGCACGCTCTTTTCCATCCGCTTCGGGGAGAGGGATCAGAAGGGCCTCCAGGAGAGCGTTCTGGCCTCCTTTCTCCTGATCCTGGCCCTGACGGCGGCCCTGAACCTGCTGGCCTTCCTCTGTCTGGACGGAATCCGGGTCTTTCTGAAAATCCCCCCAGAGGTCTGGGGGGACATGCGGGCCTATCTGCGGGTGATCTTCTGGGGCATCGCGGCCACGTTCCTCTACAATTTCTTCGCCTCCCTGCTGCGGGCCCTGGGCAACTCCCTGATCCCCCTGGTGTTCCTGGCGGTGTCCGCCCTGCTGAACATCGCCCTGGACCTGTGGTTCGTCATGGGCCTTGGGTGGGGGGCTGCCGGGGCGGCGGGGGCCACGGTGGCCGCCCAGTACGTCTCCGGCATTGGGATCGCCCTCTACGCCCTGCTGCGCCTGCCCTGCCTGCGCTTCACCCGGTCCGGGCTGAGGGTCCGGTGGAGCCGGATGCGCCAGATCGCCGGGTTCTCCCTGCTCACCTGCGTCCAGCAGTCGGTGATGAACCTGGGGATCCTCCTGGTGCAGGGGGTGGTGAACGGCTTCGGCCCGGCGGTGATGGCCGCTTTCGCCGCCGCCGTGAAGATCGACGCCTTTGCCTACATGCCCGTGCAGGACTTCGGCAACGCCTTTTCCACCTTCATCGCCCAGAACTACGGCGCCCGGAAGCGGGAGCGGATCCGGGCGGGCTTTCGGGGAGCCGTGGCGGCGTCCGTGGCCTTCTGTCTGGTGGTTTCAGCCCTGGTGTGGGCCTTTGCCCGGCCGCTGATGCTGCTGTTCGTCCGGCCGGAGGAGACGGAGATCCTGGCCCACGGCGTGCGCTACCTGCGGGTGGAGGGGGCCTTCTACTGGGGGATCGGCTGCCTCTTCCTGCTCTATGGGCTATACCGAGCCCTGGGCCGACCCGGCATGTCCGTGGTGCTCACCATCGCCTCTCTGGGCACACGGGTGGCTCTGGCCTACTGCCTCTCCGCCCTGCCCACCATCGGCGTGGATGGAGTGTGGTGGTCCGTACCCATCGGCTGGGTGCTGGCGGACGCCATCGGCTTCGGGTTCTATTTCCTCCGCCGGCGCAGGCTCTTGCCAGAATGATAGGCCTCCGGCGGCTTAGGGAACTTTTTGAAAAAAGTTCCCTAAGAACCCTCAAAAACTTTTACCCACTCCTCGCTTTGCTCGTCATGAACGTTTTACGGTTTTGCATAGCTACAACACATTACGCGGTCAAGGGGCGTTAGGCCCCTTGTGGGGTTTGGGGCAAAGCCCCAAGGTCTTATCCTTGTCCTTAACACCTGAGAAAATAACGCAGGAGGGTAGCATAAACGTCCCGGTGGGACGTTTTGCGTAGGGGACCCTCGTCGGGGGGCGCTGGTCTCCGCTGGAGACCGTCAAGCGCCGACCGAGCCGGCAGGCGAGACCCCCTGTTTCGCTTTGCATTTGCAAAGCGAACGAAAGCTCCATAGCGCAGGCTGGTTCCGGTTTCCAGGGAAACCCCCGGCGAGGGTTTCCCTCTGAAAGTCTCCACTGGAGACTTTCATTCACCTTTCCTGCGCTATTTTTCTCAGGCTATAAAAGGGCAAGGTCGTGGGCCTGCGCGGCCCACACCCGCGCCAGCTTAAGACCAGCTGGACCGGTCAATGTGTGGAGCTCTGCGCTCTCAGCCAGCTGAGCGCACGAGCGTACCAGCCAAAACGCGATCTGGGCCTGTTGAAATCTAGATACGCTATTGCGCCCCAAAGGCCCCCTTCCACTCAAAAAAACAGTTTCACAAAAAAACAAACTAAGAGCGGCGAGCCAGCTCGTTCTCCAGCTCCTCCCTGGTAGGGATGGAGTCCGCCGCGCCTGGCCGGGCCACGCTAAGGGCCGCCGCCAAGCTGGCCCGCACCATGCACTCCGGGAGGGGACGGGCCTCCATCAGCCCGGCCAGGAAGTACCCGGTGAAGGTGTCCCCCGCGCCGGTGGTATCCACAGCCTTGGCGGGGAAAGCCGGTTGGAACACCGGCTCCCCTCCCCCGGCGGGGAAGGCCACGCTGCCCCTTTTTCCCAGGGTGACCACCAGGGAGACCCCCGGCCAGCGGCTGTGGACGGCCTCCCAGGCGGCCTGGGGCTCTCCGCTGCCGGAGATCTGCTCCGCCTCCACCTCGTTGACCAGGAGCCAGCTGAGCTTGGCGAAATCCACCCCGGTCAGCCTCTCGTTGTAGGGAGAGGGGTTCAGCGCCAGTATCATGCCCCGCTCGTGGGCCAGATCCACCAGCAGGGGCAGGTTGTTGATCTCGTTCTGGAGCACCAGATAGTCCCCCGGCCCGAACTGGGAGAGGGCCTCTTCGATTTGGGCCCGGCTCACCTGCTGGTTGGAGCCGCCGAACAGCAGAATGCAGTTCTCCCCGGATGGGGCCACCTGGATCACGGCGTTGCCCTGGATGGCCTCCACCCGGCGGAGGAAGCGGGTATCCACGCCGTTTTTCTCCAGCAGGGCGGCCAGCAGTTCTCCCCCCGCGCCCACGCATCCCCCATGGTATACCGGGGCCCCCGCCCGGGCCAGGGCCACCGACTGGTTCAGCCCCTTGCCCCCGGGGTTCACGCTCTGGGAAAGGGCGCTCAGGGTTTCGCCCGGTCCTACGAAATGATCCACCTGATACACATAGTCCAGATTCAACGAGCCAAAATTCAGTGCTTTCATAGTTGTCTCCTTTCACTGGAAAGACCTTGGGGACTCCGTCCCCAAACCCCTGCCACCTTTGAAAAGGTGGACGAAACTTTTACTGTCACTCCTCATTTCATTCGTCGTGAACGTTTTGCGGTTTTCGCATAGCCACAACACATTGCGCGGTCCAGGGGCGGGGAAAATCGCCAGCGGCGATTGTTCTGACCCGACCGAACCGGCAGGTGAGACAGGCCCCTGGCAGGGTGTGGGACAGCGTCCCACGGTCTTGCCCTTGACCTTTACTCCTGAGAAGCGCATTTTTTGAAGTGGTGAATAATAGTTAATGCTCGCTGCGCTCGATTAACTATCCGAGTTTTGCTTCGCAAAACTCATGTCACACCGCGAAGCCTAGCCTACGCCTCGCACTCGCTTGGCGCGGTGTGCTACCCCCGCGGGCGCGAGGCCTTCCCTCCGGCCAAAGGGCCGTTCGCGCCATATCATATCACCATATAATAGCAAGCGCACTTGAAAATCGGTCCCGCCGGATTCCAAGTGCGCCTTTTTGTGCCGCTCTAATTCTTCTCTTTCCGCTGCAGAAGCACCGCGCCGATGATGATGGCCCCCTTGAACGCCGCGCTCAGGTAGGGGTCCACGCCAATGAGGTTTAAGAGGTTGTTCATCACCGCCACAATCAGCGTGCCGAACACCGTGCCCACCACAGAACCCCGGCCTCCGGACATGCTGGTGCCGCCCACGATCACCGAGGCGATGGCATCCATCTCGAAGCCGCTGCCCGCACTGGCGTAGTCCATGGAGCCGATCCGGGAGGTCTGGATGATGGCCGCCACGCCCACCAGGAATCCCGTGAGGGCGTAGACCCGGCGCTTCACCTTCCGCACGTTCACGCCGGAGAGGCGGGTGGTCCGCTCGTTGGAGCCAATAGCGAACACGTACCGGCCAAAGGTGGTCTTTTTGGAGATGATGTACATGGCCGCCGCCAGCACCGCCCAGTAGATGATGGGCATCAGCTGCTGGCCCCCGATGCTCAGCCGGGCGATGCTCTTATAGGCCTCGGGCAGCTCGGTTTTCTGGGTTTTCATGAAGTACTGGGTGACGCTGCGGAGGATCTGCATGGAGCCCAGCGTGGCGATGAAGGGCGGCATCCTGCCGTAGGAGATGAGCAGGCCGTTGCCCTCGCCCAGAAGACTGCCCAGCGCCAGGGCCAGCACCAGCCCCAGAAGGATGGCCGGAACGCCCCCCAGGCCCATGCCCGCCAGCCAGCCGCTCTCTCCGGTGTTCAGCAGCACCATGATAAAAGCGCCCACCGTCACGTAGACAGAGCCCACCGACAGGTCGATGCCCCCGGAGATGATCACAAAGGTCATGCCCAGGGCGATGATGCCGATGCCCGCGTTGCCCCGCAGCAGGGAGATCCAGTTCTGCAGCCAGTTCTGGAACCACTCTCCCATGGAGCTGAAGCTGGTGTTCATGCTCAGGGCCACGGTCTGCACGATCACCATCACGATCAGGGCGATGCCCGTGCTGAACAGCGGGTTGCTCCGCCACAGATCACGCAGCCGCAACAGCACCCCCATGGCCCCCGATTTCTTTTCCACCTTATCCATTTTGTTGAACCCCCTCATTTTGAACTGATCCGCCTGTTGCCAACCGCATAATCTCTTGATCGGTGATCTCTTCCCCAGAGAGCTCCCCCTGCACCCGGCCGTGATACAGTACCAGAGCCCGGTCGCACAGGCGGATGATCTCCTGGGCCTCGCTGGAGAGCACCACCACTGCCACACCCTCCTTTGCCAGGGCCAGGATGGTATCGTAGATGTCCTCCTTTGCCCCCACGTCCACACCCTGGGTGGGGTTGTCAAAGATGAGCACCTTGGGCCCGGCGTTCAGCCACTTTGCCAGCACCACCTTCTGCTGGTTGCCGCCGGATAGGCTGCCGATGGCCTCCTTCTCCCCGCCCATCTTGATCTTCAGCCCGTCCGCCTGCCGCCGGAAGTCCTCCCGCACCTGGTTCCAGTCCAGGAAGCCCAGGCGGGACTGCTTCGGCCATGTGACGATGGAGCCGTTTTCCAGGATGTCCAGGTCTTTGATGATGCCGTTCTCCTTCCGGTCCCGGGGCACATAGCCGATTCCCAGGGCCACCGCCTGGGGAGTGCCGTGGACAGCGACCGGCTGGCCCTCCAGATAGAGCTGTCCGTGATACTTGCCGCCGCTGCCGAAAACCGCCTGGAACAGCTCACTGCGCCCGTCACCCAAAAGCCCAGTAAAGCCCAGCACCTCTCCGGCCCGCACAGAAAAGCTCACGTCCGAGAAATACCGGTCCTGACTAAGGTTCTCCGCCCGCAGCACCTCCGGGCCCAGCTCCCGCTCCTGGCGCAGGGACTCGGTACGGACCTCGTGGCCCACCATATGCCGGGCCAGCTCGTCCACATTGGTGTCCTCCACCTGGCCCGAGGCCACCATGGCCCCGTCCCGTAGCACAGTATAGCGGGTACACACGGCCATCACCTCCTTCAACTTATGGGAGATGAACACCATGGCAACTCCCTGGGCCTGAAGGGTGCGCATCATGTCGAACACCCGGTCGATCTCCGGGTCGGTGAGGGAGGTGGTGGGCTCGTCCATGATGATGATGGAAGCGTCCATCAGCAGGGCTCGGGCAATTTCCACGATTTGTTTATAGGAGGCGTCCAGGTCCCGGACCATGGTGCGGGGATCCAAGTCCACGTCCATCCGCCGGAACACCTCCCGACAGCGGCCGCACATGGTTTTGGAATCCAGCAGGCCGGACTTGGTTTTTAGCTCCCGCCCAATGAACATATTCTCGAAAATGGCCAGATCGTTTACCAAGTTCAGCTCCTGGTGAATAAACCCAATGCCCGCGTTCAAAGACTCCGCGGGCGTTCGGAAGCTCACCGGCTGGCCATCCAGGGAAATCCCGCCGGAATCCGCCGGGAGCACACCACCTAAAATATTCATCAGGGTGGACTTGCCGGCGCCGTTTTCTCCCAGCAAAGCGCAGATCTCTCCGCCGCTGACGGCAAAATCGATATTTTTCAGCACGTCATTGGCGCCAAAGGATTTATAGATGCCGCGCATTTCCAACTTCATAAGCTATCCGACCTTTCCTTTTGGAAAAAGGCTATGACGAGTGCGCCATAGCCTTTTTGTGTAACCAATTGTCTCAACGCTTAGGAAACTTTTTGAAAAAAGTTTCCTAAGAACCTTCAAAAACTTTTTCCTCGAGATCAAAACTCGCTGGTCCGGCAATCTTCCCACCCGAAACCAAGCCACGGCAGGATCTAGAGCTGGTAAGAGGAACGTTCCCTAAAAGAACTTCAAAAACTTTTCCTCGAGATCAAAACTCGCTGATCCGGCAATCTTCCCACCCGAAACCAAGCCATGGGGGGGTCTGGGACTGGTATGAAGAAGGTTTCCTAAAGAACCCTCAAAGCCTTTTCCTTCGGGATCAGAACTTCCTAACTCAGCAGGCCTCTCACCTGGAGCTCTGGCTTAATAGGGAGAGCTCTCGTCCAGATAATCCGCACAGTTCTCCCGGTCCACCACAGTGGTGGGGATGATCTTCTCTTTGTCCACAGTCTCACCCTTCAGCAGGGAGACGGCCATGTCCACAGCGTCCTTCACCATGTCCGGGCTATACAGGGCGGACTGGATCCAGATATCCTGGTTCTCGGGCATCATCTTGAAGTACTCCTGGCACCCGCCGCCGCCGGTGACCACCTTGATGTCGGTGCGCTTGGCCTCGTCGATGGCCTGAAGCACGCCGATGGAGGTCTCGTCGTCCATGGAGAACACGGCGTCGATCTGGCTATTGGCGTTGAGTACGTCGGCGAAGTCCTTCAGGCCGTCGTCCCGGGTGAACTTGGTGGAGTAGTACTCGATCTCCATGTCGGGGGCGATCTCCTTGATCTTGTCGTCAAAGCCCTTCTTGCGCAGCTCGGACACGGAACCGGAGGAGGGAACCTCCAGCACCACTACCTTGCCGGTGGTACCGATCTTGTCCACAATATACTGGGCGCTCTGGGTGCCCATATCCACGTTGTCGCCAGCCACATGGTACACGCCGTCCACGTCGATGACGATGTCAAAGTTCACCACCGGGATACCGGCGTCCACCAGCTCCTTGATGGGATCCTCCATGCCCTCCCACTGGGGGAAGGCCACCACGGCCTGCACGCCCCAGGTCTTGAGCTCGTCGATCTGGTTGGTCATCTCCTCGGCGTTGTTGCTGGTCAGCAGCTTGTAGTCCACGGTGTCGCTGAGCTCCTCGCAGCGGGCCTTAGCGTGGTAAGCCACGCCCGCCACCCAGCCGTGGGTGACGGCGGGAGCCAGGATGCCGATCTTGAACTTCTCACCGGTAGCGGTCTCAGAGGACTCCGCCCCGCTCTCTTCGGAACTCTCCTCCTTGGAAGCCTCGGACTGGGAAGAGGACGACTCCTGGCTGGAAGAGCTGGAGCCGGAATTGTCCCCGCAGGCCGCGAAGCAGGCGCAGATCATCGCCAGCGCCAGCAGCAGTGCAAGTACTTTCTTCATGTTTGTTTTCCTCCTTTTGGGATAAACCTCGAATGAATTCCACAGGACTTTTTTCCTGTGTTCCCCAGTATTATAGCAAACCCTTCCGGAAAATGCAAGAGGAATCTCAAAAGAGGGAGCGGCCGAAGCGCGTGTTTTTTATGGGCGCGTGGGTGCGCAGGATGGCTGGTTGCGGAGCACACGGCCAGGCGGGCCTTTCGGCTATGCGCTTCCGTTCGCCGCTGGCTTACTCCGGGACTAGGAAACTTTTTTCTCAGTTGCAAAAGAGATTCATCTCGCACGGCGAGATGAACTCTCCGTTTCCTCTTGGCGCTTTGCGCCAATTCACCTTCAAAAAATGCGCTTCTCAGGTGTTAAGGTCAAGGGCAAGACCGTGGGACTCTGTCCCACACCCTGCCAGGGGCCTGTCTCACCTGCCGGTTCGGTCGGGTCAGAACAATCGCCGCTGGCGATTTTCCCCGCCCCTGGACCGCGTAATATGTTGTGGCTATGCGAAAACTCCAAAACGTTCACGACGAACGGAGTGAGGAGTGGGTAAAGTTTTCGTCCACCTTTTTCAAAAGGTGGTGGGGTTCTTAGGGGCAACGCCCCTAAGCCGCCGGAGGCCGCCCCACGGTCTTATGCCCGATACACGATCCTGCCGTCGATCATGGTGCAGACGGTCTGGCACTGGACGTCCCGGAGGGGGTCCCCACGGTAGATGGCCAGATCCGCGTCCTTGCCAGGTTCCAGGCTTCCTACCCTGTGGGCGATGCCCGTGATCTCCGCCGGGCTGATGGTGACGGCCCTCCAGGCCTCCTCCTCGGGCAGACCCGCCTGCATGGCAAGCCCCGCGCACAGGGGCAGGTAGCCCAGGGGGATCACCGGGGCGTCGGTGATGATGGCCAGCTTCAGGCCGTGCTCCGCCAGCACCCTGGGGGTGTCCCAGGTCTTGTTCTTCAGCTCGAACTTGGACTTAGATCCAAAGGTGGGCCCCACCAGACAGGGACGGCCCTCGGCGGCCAGCTCCTCCGGGATGAGATGCCCCTCGGTGCAGTGGTCCAGGGTGATGTCCACACCGAACTCCTTGGCCACCCGCAGGGCAGTGAAGATGTCGTCCGCCCGGTGGGCGTGGGATTTCAGGGGGATCTCCCGGCGCATCACCGGCACCATGGCCTGGAGCTTACAGTCGTAGTCGGGCTTTTTCTTGTTTTCGGGGTCCTTCTCCCAGGCGGAGAGCTTCTCCTCGTAGTCCCGGGCCTTAGCCAGCAGGTCCCGCAGCAGGGCGGCGGTGCCCATGCGGGTCATGGGCATTTTCTTCGAGGAACCGCCATAGCAGCGCTTGGGATTCTCGCCCCAGGCGATCTTCATAGCCACGGGATCCTTTACCACCATATCGTCCACCCGCCGGCCGCAGAGCTTCACCGCCAGGAAGGTGCCGCCAACCACGTTGGCGCTGCCCGGCCCGGTGACGGCGGTGGTCACGCCGTGACTATAGGCCTCGAAAAAGGCCTCGTCCATGGGATTCAGGCCGTCGATGCCCCGCATCTGGGGGGTGACCGGGTCGGTCATCTCGTTGTAGTCCGCCCCCTCGAAGCCGATGGCCTCCTCGTCCAGGCCGATGTGGCAGTGGGCCTCCACAAAGCCGGGGGCCACCAGACAGCCCTCCGCGTCGATGACCTGGGCGTCCGACGGGGCCTCCACCTCCGTCCCTACGGCCAGGATCTTCCCGCCGTCGATGAGTATCTGCCCCCGGGGAATGTCCGGGCCCGCCATGGTTTTTACCCTGCCATTTTTGATGAGTATCATTTAAGAATAAACCCTCCTGAAAAATAATTATGTGATTCGAAAAAAGTAGTTCAGCAATTACGCGGAAAGCATAATGAGCCCGAACAGCTCCCGCACCCGCTGGATTTCCCCCCTCAGATACAACCATCCGAACAGCGCCTCCAGGGCTGTGGCCCCGTGATAATCCGCCGTGCTGGCATTTTTAGGCACATGACCCACATGGGCGTTCCGCCCCCGCAGAGCCACCGCCTGTTCCGCCTCTGAAAGGCCGGGCCAAAGAGTCCGCAGTGCCTGGGCCTGGGCTCTGCAGCACACCCACTCTGTTTTCCGCCGATGGAGCTTCTTCACCGGGCAGCTGCCCTCTTCCACCAGGATTTCCCGGCAGAGCAGGTCAAAGACCCCATCTCCCACAAAGGCCAGGTCCAGGGCGCTTAGCTGTCCCGGGTCCTTGCAGGAACGTCCCAAAACCGTTTCCAAGCCCCATCCTCCTATTCCACAAAGTCAAATTCCAGCCCATAGATGTCCACGGTGTCTCCCTCGTCGCAGCCGGCCTCTCGCAGAGCGTCGATCACCCCTGTCTGAATCAGCACCCGCTGAAAATACTGGAGGGATTCGGAATCGTTAAAATCTATGGTGAGCATAATTCGCTCCAGCCAGGGGGCTTCCACCACATAGACTCCGTCCTGATTAACCACCTGCACCGCGCCCCGCTCCAGCTCCTCCACAGGGGCCAGCACCGGCGGCTCCGGCTCATACCGCAGAATGGGCGGGAGCTTTGCGAGCTCGGCCGTGACGGCGTCTAGAAGGGCGTCCACCTGCTCGTTGATGGGGGCGATGATGGGGAAGAAGCGGTAGCCCTGCCCCTCCACAAAGGCCCGGAAGGCCTCCACCTGCTCCGGCTCCGCCAAGTCGCACTTGTTCCCCGCCACCAGCATGGGGCGCTCCGCCAGCTCCGGGTTGAACTTTTCCAGCTCGCGATTGATGGTTTTAAAATCCTCTTTAGGATCCCTCCCCTCACTGCCGGACACGTCCACAATGTGCACCAGCATCCGGCACCGCTCCACATGGCGCAGAAACTGGTGCCCCAGGCCCTTGCCCTCCCAGGCGCCCTCGATAAGCCCGGGGATGTCCGCCATGACGAAGGAACGACCCTCGCCCTGGCGCACCACTCCCAGCACCGGGGTAAGGGTGGTGAAATGGTAGTTGGCGATGTTGGGCTTGGCCTCGCTTACCACGGAGATCAGGGTGGATTTGCCCACGTTGGGATAGCCCACCAGGCCCACGTCCGCCAGGAGCTTCAGCTCCAGCTGCACCTGGATCTCCTGCCCGGGCAGGCCGGGCTTTGCGAACCGGGGCACCTGCCGGGTGGGGGTGGCGAAATGGGTGTTGCCCCAGCCTCCCTTGCCGCCCTTTGCAATCACCTGGGGCTCGCCGTCCCAGATATCCGCCAGAATCCGGCCCGTCTCCGCCTCCTTGACCAAAGTTCCCATGGGCACCCGCACCACCAGATCCGGGGCGGACTTTCCAGAGCACCGCCCTCCCCGGCCGTTCTCCCCCCGCTGGGCGATGTATTTGCGCTTATAGCGGAAGTCTGCCAGGGTGGAAAGGTTGCTGTCCCCCTGAAACACCACATTGCCTCCCCGGCCGCCGTCGCCGCCGTCGGGGCCGCCCGCCGCCACGTATTTCTCCCGGTGGAAGGAGACCGCGCCGTCCCCGCCGTCCCCAGCCTTGACCAGAATTTTTGCGATATCAATAAACATAGTGACCTCCCTTGTTTTTTGCCTCTATGACCTAAATTTTCTTTTCGTTTTCCCGAACCCTCGGGATCACTTTGTAATAGAGGTTTGTTTTTTTCAGGGATACCCCATCTTCGCCAAATATTTCTGCGGTATTCCCGCTCGCACACACTTGGCTTTTAGTAAAGTATAGTTTATTTTAAGTATACCACATTAAACATGGCGGCGGGCTGTCATGTTCAAAAAATAATCGGGATAATCGGGCAAAACAAAAAGCCAGGGCAGAAACTCTGCCTCTGGCCAAACCGCCGGCACTGGGCTCAATCCTTGGCGTGGCTCTCGATGTACTCCACCAGGGCTCCCACGGTTTTGATATTTTCCACCTCTTCGTCGGGGATCTCTACCTCAAAGTCGTCCTCAATGGTCATCAGCAGGTCTACCACGTCCAGAGAATCGGCCCCCAGGTCGTCCTCCAGAAGGGTATCCGGGGAGATTTCGCTTTCGTCCACGCTAAACTGCTCGCTGAGTATGGCCTTGATTTTTTCCAGTACCATCTTTGCTGCCTCCTAAAAATAATCTGATTTTCTTTTTGGCCAGGGGACTTGGCCCTTGGAAGATATGGACAAACCCGGTCCCCCTGTGGTATAATGATGGCGCGAAAGAGGAACCGCGCCGGGCGGGAAGCCCCGGAGCCATATCCGTCCCTCTCATTGTATTGACTGCGCGCCTCTTTGTCAACCATGTAATGGAAAAAATTTTGTGAACCGGGCAAAAAAAGGAGATGGAACCCTTGAAAATACAGAAAGCGGCGGTGATCGGGCACCCCATTGGGCACACCATGTCGCCCTTCATCCAGAAAAGGCTCTTTTCCCTTTCTGGTATTCCTATGGAATACCAGGTGCTGGACGTGCCAGACCTGGAGGCCGCTTTGCCGGAGCTGCGGAAGCTGGACTGCTTTAACATCACCATTCCCCACAAAAGCGCCATAATACCCTTCCTTGAGGATCTGTGCGAGAGCGCAAGGCTATGCGGTTCGGTGAACACGGTGAAGGTGGAGGAAGGCAAGCTCTATGGATTCACCACCGACGGCGCCGGCGCGGCGGTTTCCCTGGCCATCCACGGCCTAGATTTCCGCCGGAAGATGCTGGTGCTGGGCAACGGCGGCGCGGCCAGGGCCGTGGCCTTTCAGGCGGCTATTCAGCAGCCGGATTTCAACATCACCATCGTCCACCGGGAGGGCTCCTATGAGAAGGCCATGGAGCTCGCCGGCAAACTGGCGGATTTTGCCCGGAACCGGGGGGACCGGAATTTCCTCGTCACGGTGAAAAGCTACCAGGAGCTGGAGGAGGACAAAAGCGGGCGGTATGATCTGCTGGTGAACACCACCAGCGTGGGTATGTATCCCCACCCAGATGCCAGCCCGGTGAGCGGAGAAGTGGTGGCCCGATGCGGCGCGGTGTTCGACGCGGTGTTCAATCCGGCAGAGACGAAGCTGCTCCAGCATGCCCGGAACCAGGGAATCCAGGCAATCGGCGGTATGGGGATGCTGGTGTGTCAGGCGGCATACTCTCACAAGATCTGGTATGACACGGAGTTCCGGAACGAGGACCTTCTCCAGCTGATCGACGACGCCCAGACGGAGCTTGGCAGGATTTTCGGGGGCCGGCCATGAGGGGCAACGTCATTCTCTGCGGATTTATGGGCTGCGGAAAGACCAGCGTGGGCCGCAGGGCGGCGAAGCTGATGGGCCGGGAATTCTGCGACCTGGATCAGTATATCGAAGAGCGGGAGGGCTTAACCGTCTCGGAAATTTTCGCCCGCTTCGGCGAGGAGGGCTTCCGCCAGCGGGAGGCCCAGGCAGTGGAAGAAGTGGCGGTGAGGCCCGGGCTGATTATTGCCAGCGGGGGCGGCACGGTTTTGGCAGAGAAAAACGTGAGCGCGTTCCACCGGGCGGGGGGGATGATCGTGTTTTTGGACACGCCTCTGGCCGCCCTGCAAGAGCGGCTGAAAAATGATAAGCGCCGCCCTCTCTTGCAGGTGCCAGACCGCCGGAAGGTGATTGCCCAGCTCCACGCCAAACGCAGTCCCCTGTATCACGCCGCAGCGGATGTCACGATAGACGCCGGGGCTCCTCCGGGAACAGTGGCCAGACGGTTGGCCGCGCTGGATTTTCCCTTTTCAGAAAAAAAACTTGACAATGGCCCTAAATCAAGGTAAAATAAAAATAATCTATGGGATTGAGGCAGTCGAATATGAGAGTTTCCCACGCAAAGCGATTTTATTATTACTTTAGCCTGCGATTTATGCGGGCTTTTTTGGCGTGGAAAAGAATAGACGGCTGCGTTTCTTCATAGACTCCGGTAGAATGTCCGGAGGGCGGGAAGATAAGGTTTTGCGCGGGCTGGGGCCCGTGCCGGAAGCGGAGCCGTGGCGCTCCGCTTTTTTGCTGCCAAAATTTTGTGTTGGAATGGATGATGCCAGACAAAATTGCGCGGTCCAGGGGCGGAAAACTTGGCTTTGCCAAGTATTGCAGACAAGCCGCGAACCGACCGAGCCGGGAGGCGAGACCGTTTCTTTGCGCCCGGAGGACTTTTATTACTCAAAAAAATATTTTCGCAAAAGGCTTACTGCTATTTTGAAAGGATGATTTTCATGATTATTGTACTCAAACCCAACCAGAGCCAGGAAAAGGTAGACGGCTTTATGAAGAAGCTGACCTCTTCCTATGATGTGCAGGTGAACACCTGGGTGGGCGCCCACAGCACGGTGCTGGGCCTGATCGGCGACACCACCGCCATCGACGACGAATATATCGCCGCCCAGGACGTGGTGGATTCCGTGCGCCGGGTCCAGGAGCCCTACAAGAAAGCCAACCGGAAGTTCCACCCTGAGGACACGGTGATTACCCTGCCCGGCGGGCAGCAGATCGGCGGGGGGGCCCTGGCCTTTATCGCCGGGCCCTGCTCTGTGGAGAGCGAGGAGCAGATCTGCGGCATCGCGGAGCGGGTAAAGGCCTCGGGGGCCCAGTTCCTCCGGGGCGGGGCCTTCAAACCCAGGACCTCCCCCTACGCCTTCCAGGGCATGAAAGCCGAGGGCCTGGAGTTGCTCTCCAAGGCCAAGAAAAAGACCGGCCTGCCCATCGTCACCGAGATCATGAGCATCGACCACCTGCCCTTGTTCGACGACGTGGACATCATTCAGGTTGGGGCCCGGAACATGCAGAATTTCGAGCTTCTGAAGCAGCTGGGCAAGCTACGCAAACCCATCCTCCTGAAGCGGGGGCTGGCCAACACCATGGAGGAGCTGCTGATGAGCGCGGAATACATCATGGCTGAGGGCAACGAGCAGGTGATCCTGTGCGAGCGGGGCATCCGCACCTACGAGACCATGACCCGCAACACCCTGGACATCTCCGCCGTGCCGGTGCTCAAGCGCCTCTCCCATCTGCCGGTGATCGTGGACCCCAGCCACGCCAGCGGCATCAACTGGCTCATCGAGCCCCTGGCCCTGTCCGCCGCCGCCATCGGGGCCGATGGCCTGATCATCGAGGTCCACAATGACCCCAGCCACGCCCTCTGCGACGGGGCCCAGTCCATCACGCCGGACCAGTTCGACGCCCTGGCCTCCAAGGTGGGCAGGCTGTGGGACACGGTGCGCGCCCTATGAAGATTGTGATTGTGGGCCTGGGGCTCATCGGGGGCTCTATTGCCAAGTCCTTGAAACAGAACACCGGCCATCAGGTGCTGGGCATAGACCGGGATCAGGACGCCCTGCTGGACGCCTGCTCCTGCGGGGCCATTGACGGCAAGGCCAGCAGGGACGACCTGAAAACCGCGGATCTGGTGTATCTCTGTGTGTACCCGGAGGGGGCGCTGGAATTTGCCAAGGAATCCGGCCCGATGCTGAAGGAGGGCTGCGTGCTGACGGATACCTGCGGCGTGAAGGGGGCCGTCTGCGCGGGGATGGAGGGCCTTGGGGGCAACTATGCCTTTGTGGCGGGGCATCCCATGGCCGGGAAGGAGCACAGCGGATTTTCCGCCAGCGACCCCAGCATTTTCGTGGGGGCGTCCTATATTATCGCGGACACCGGCGCGCCGGACTGGGCGGTGGAGCGGGTGGAGGGTCTTGCTCGGGCCATGGGCTTTGGCCGGGTGGTCCACACCGCGCCCCAGCGCCACGACCAGCTCATCGCCTTCACCTCCCAGGCGCCCCACGCCCTGGCCTGCGGGTACGTGATGAGCCCCCGCTGCCGGGAGCACCAGGGCTTCTCGGCGGGCAGCTACCGGGACGTGTCCCGGGTGGCCGATATCAACGCGGCTCTGTGGACCAGGCTTTTCCTGGACAACCGGGAGGCCCTGGTGGAGGAGCTGGACGAGCTGGAGCGGAACCTGCGGGCCATCCGGGACGCGGTGGCCCAGGGGGACGAGGACCGGCTGCGAAGGCTGCTCCAAAAGGCCGGTGAAATCAAGCGCCAGGTGGGGTAGGGCCAGACCTTGGGGACGCTGGTCTCGCCTGGTCTCGTCTGCCGACTCGGTCGGGTCAGAACGATTGCCACCGGCAATCTTCCCCGGCTCGGTCGGCGCTTGACGGTCCCCACTGGGGACCAGCGCCCCCAAACCCCTGCAACCTTTGAGAAAGGTAAGACTTCGTAAAACGAAGTCTACGAAACATTTTACCTACTCCTCACTTTGTTCGTCGTGAACAATTTATATGTTTTAGCTCAACCCTAACATATTGCGCGGTCCAGGGGCGGGGAAAACCGCCAGCGGCGATTGTTTTGACCCGACCGAACCGGCAGGTGAGACAGGCCCCTGGTAGGGTGTGGGACAACGTCCCACGGTCTTGCCCTTGAACTTAAACACCTGAGAAGCGCAATTTTTGCAGGTGTGAATAATAGTTAATCTCGCTCAGCTCGATTAACTATCCGAGTTTTGCTTTGCAAAACTCTTACCGGAGGGATGCGGAGAGTTCATCTCGTGTAACGAGATGAAACTCTTTTGCAACTGAATAAAAAGCCCCCCTAGTTTCGGAGCAAGCCAGCCGCATACAACACTCAATCAACCAGGGAAAAGTCTTTGAAGGTTCTTAGGGAACTTTTTTCAAAAAGTTCCCTAAGCCGCCGGAGGCCGTCCAATAATATAGAAAACACGGAGGAACCATATGGAAATTCAAGTGAAAACCCAGCGGCCCTACACCGTCACGGTGGAGCGGGGGGCCATGGACCGGGTGGGGCGGATCACCGGGGCCCTGAAAAAGCCCGGCACCAGGGCCATGCTCATCAGCGAGACCAACGTCATGCCCCTCTACGGCCAGAGAGTGAAAAACTCTCTGGAAGGGGCGGGCTTTGCGGTCAGCCAGTTCGTTTTCCCGGCGGGGGAGGAGCACAAGCAGCTCTCCACGGTCCAGGAGATGTACAAGGCCTTGGGGGAGAACGGCTTCACCCGCAGCGATCTTGTGGTCACCCTGGGCGGCGGCGTCACTGGGGACATGGGGGGCTTCGCGGCGGCAACCTTCCTGCGGGGGATGGATTTCCTCCAGGTCCCCACCAGTCTGGTGGCCCAGGCGGACGCCAGCGTGGGGGGCAAGACCGGCGTGGACCTGCCCTTCGGCAAGAATCTGGTAGGGGCCTTCCATCAGCCCATCGCGGTGGTCTCGGACCCGGACGCCCTCTCCACCCTGCCCAGGCACTATTTCAACGACGGCCTGGGGGAGGTGATCAAGCACGGCTGCATTGCGGACCGGGCGCTCTTTGAGGCCCTGGAGCGGGGCGCGGCCCTGGACGGCCTGGAGCAGGTGGTGGGCCGGTCCGTGGCCATCAAGCGGGACTTCGTGGAGGCGGACACCCTGGACACCGGCCGGCGGATGATCCTGAATTTCGGCCACACCTGCGGCCACGCCCTGGAAAAGCTCCACAATTTCCAGGGCCTCTCCCACGGCGAGGCGGTGGGCATCGGCATGGTGCTGGCCTGCCGGGCCGGGGAAAAACTGGGAATCACCGCCCCCGGCACAGGAGCGCGGATCGCGGCGGTGCTGGAGCGGTACGGCCTGCCCACGGCGGACCACTTCTCCTATAAGGAGATCGTGGAGGCCACGGCCCTGGACAAGAAAAGCGACGGCGGCACCCTGCGGTTTATCCTGATCCGGGACATCGGCGAGAGCCTGATCCACCCCCTTACCCGGGCGGAGCTGCTGGCCGCGCTGGCATAGGAGGCGCTATGGCGAAGCTGATTGTGCTCCGGGGGAATTCCGGCAGCGGGAAAACCACCGCCGCCAGGGCCCTCCAGGAAAAGCTGGGGTCCAACACCATGCTCATCTCCCACGACATGGTGCGGATGCAAATCCTCCACGTGTGGAGCCGAGAGGGGGTGGAGAAGTCCCTGCCCCTGATGGTGGAGCTGATGCGCTACGGGCGGCGGCACTCGGAATTTACCATCCTGGAGGGGATTCTGCCCGGCCGGGACTACGCCCCCCTCTTTGAGGCCTGCGTGGAGGAATACGGGCCCTGGATCTATGCCTATTACTATGACCTGCCCTTTGAGGAGACCCTCCGCCGCCATAGCACAAAGCCAAACCGGGACGAGTTTGGCGAGGCGGAGATGCGCCGGTGGTGGCAGGAAAAGGACCTGCTCTCCATGCTCCGAGAGACGCTTTTCACGGCGGAGCTCAGCTTGGAGGACGCGGT
Organism: Acutalibacter sp. 1XD8-33; assembly: GCF_003612555.1. Taxonomy (GTDB): domain Bacteria; phylum Bacillota; class Clostridia; order Oscillospirales; family Acutalibacteraceae; genus Acutalibacter. Next base: position 305,024 of record NZ_RAZF01000001.1, on the reverse strand, counting down.
GGAGAGGATCTGCCGGGACGCCGCGAATGGAGACATGGGGTAGCCAGCGCGCTTGTTCAGCCTCTATTACTACAACTCTTAAGAAGTATAGCCTTTGAGCGTAATACTTGTGTAGCCTCCGTGCTTCGCACTGCGGCAAGGTCGTGGAGCTCTGCTCCACGCCACTTTTGAGAAAAGTAAGACATTCGCTACGCGAAGTCTACAAAACTTTTAACCTGGTTAGCTGAGTGTGCAAAAGCCGAGCACATTGCCGGGTCCAGGGGGTCGCTGTGTGCCAGTGGCACACAATCCGCGAGCCGACCGAGCCGGTAGGCGAGACCCGGAGCCTCACGACCTTGACCTTAACTCCTGAGAAGCGCATTTCTGGTGTGTGAATAATAGTTAACACTCGCTGTGCTCGGTTAACTATCCGAGTTTTGCGAAGCAAAACTCTTAAGAGGCCCCTTTTTGCAAGAGAAAAAGGGGCCTGGTCCTGGAACTGGCCAACTGCGTGCGCAGTATCCCAGCCAAAAGTTTCCGTCAGGCTGTGTGCCTGTCGCTAAGTCACCCCGCACGCCGTTCCCCCCATAAAAACACCCAAAAAGTATACCTATAATTTGTGGTATGAACCGGTCCGAATGGGAAAACCGGCGTGCTACGTTCTATTGGTACAGCCTTCTATAGTTAACACAGTTCAAAAGAGGCTGAATAACCTCTTTTGAACCAGGCGGCATAGCCGCCCAGCTTGAAAATCGTATTTACCGATTTTCAAGTGCGTTTACTATTAGGAACGGTTCCGCAGGCCTTTGGGATACCGGTTTTTCAACCGTCCGCCGCTGGCCTTGCCGAAACCCACCGTCACCCCGTTGACACACACCGCCGTGTAGCCCTTGCGGGAGCAGTCGATCTCCTCCCCCCGGAGGAACGCCGCCAGCTCCGGGCTCTCCGGGGAAAAATTCAGGGCGCCGCGGCAGTCCGCCCCCGCCCGACTCATAAATACCCCGTGGGCAGGCTCCAGCCGTCCCTTCCTCAGGCAGGCCAGCTCTACCCCGGCCCGCAGAACTCCCAGCCCGGAAAGCACGGGCAGCTCCTCCGGCACAAGGAGCAGGGTATCCTTTACCTGGGCCAGCCGCCCAGGATAGGGAACCTGAAACAGCTCCTCCCAGAGCTCCCGCCCGGCCAAGGCCTGCTTTTCTCCCAGATACCCAGAAAAGCTCCCTATCCGGCAGAGATTCTCATCTACCCGCCGGAACCGCGCCACAAAATGTCCCTCGCCTCCGTCCATGGGGTAGATCCGCCGGGCCAGACCGCCCCGCAAATCCGGCCGGCCGAAACCAGCCTCAATAGGCTCTGGCACAAACTCCGGGTGGGCCAGAAGGAATTTCTTCACCACCCCTTCGTTCTCTTCCGGAGAAAAAGTGCAGGTGGAGTAGACCAGCACCCCATCCCCTGCCACCGCCAGCGCCGCTGAATCCAGAATTGCCAGCTGCCGCACCGCGCAGGCCTCCACCCCCTGCTGGGACCATTCTGCCGCAGCCTGGGGATTCCGCCGGAACATCCCCTCTCCGGAGCAGGGCGCGTCTACCAGGACCCTGTGGAAATACCCCCGCAGTCCTTGACAGAGCCGCTGCGGATGGCAGCAGGAAACTACGGCATTTAGCACCCCCAGCCGCTCCAGGTTCGAGAGTAGCGCCCCTGTGCGGCTCCGGACAGTTTCGTTGCTCCATAGCAGGCCCTTGCCCATCAGCAGCCCGGCGATCTGGGTAGACTTTCCTCCCGGGGCGGCGCACAGGTCCAGCACCCGCTCCCCAGGCCTGGGATCCAAAGCCGTCACCGCCGAAGAGGCCGAGGGCTCCTGGGAATAGAACATTCCGGCATGATGGGCAGGCAAGCGGCCAACCCCCTCTTGATAGTCCCCGTAAAAGGCCCCCGGCGCAAAACCGGAGGGCAAAAGAGGAAAAGGCAGGCTGGCCCGCAGAACATCCTCGCCGCATTTCAAAGGATTAAGCCGGACGCCCCGGAAGGCTGGCTCCCTGTATCCCTCCCAAAATGCCTGATATTCCGCCCCCAGCAGGGCCTGCATCCGCGTTAGAAAAACCTCCGGCAGATTCATATCAACCGCCAAGGATATCGGATTCCCCCAATCAAAGATAAAAAATCTTTGAACCCGATATCGCTCCTTTCTTCCTGTTTTTTCCATTTAAGCCAGTTTGAGGCCGTTTTTTCAGAAACGCCTTACTAAGAGCCTATCCCAAAATAATCCGCACACAGTTTGCATATTTTTCGCTATAGCACATAGCTTGCACTTGCCGAATCGCAAGACCATAAATGGTCTGATTCGCTGCGCTCAATCGAGTTGCTCTGCAACTCTTGTGCACCTCCAGCAGAAAATCTGAAGAGTTCATCGAAGATCAACTCTAGCACAACTCTGCGCATGTCTTATTTCGGGACCGGCTCTAAAAAACACAGACCGACTTTCAGCCGCAAACCCAAATCCAGATGAGCTCAAGCAGCTTCTGCGGAGAAAAACCACTTTGTCCGCATAATCCGGCGCAGGCTGTTTACAATATTCTTCGGAAGGCTCCGGCGCACGCCAAGCCGCCTTTCAGGGACTTGTCCCGCGCCGGCGGCTTCACCTTTTATTATAAGAAAGGAAGATGTCGTTATGTCTAACCAGAACAATCAGAACAGCCGCTCTCAGAACCAGAGCCGCCAGAACAGCCAGAACCAGCAGAACCAGAATCAGAATCAGAATCAGAACCAGAAGTCCAAGAACCAGAGCCAGAATCAGCGCTCCAACAATAACCAGCAGGAGCAGAACGAGCAGTACTAACCTGCTCCGGCCTGGCGGGCAAAAGCCTGCCGGGCTTTCTTTTTTCCGTTTTTGGGGCTCCCGCCAGACGGCGTCTATTTCTGGGTTTCCCCGTTCCGCAGCTCTCGGATCAGCTCTCTGAGGGGCTTGTCATCGGAACGCATGGGCCGGAAGCCCTCTCCGGTGATCTGTCCCGCGTCTCCCACAATGACAAAGGCGTTCTTATCCTCTTCCCGGATAATGGACTGCACCTGGTATACCTCGAAGCGCCGGACCACGCAGAGCATGGTTTCCCCAGGCTCTTTGCTGTAGCCCCCATGGCTGTCCAAGTACGTCACCGTGCGGTCCATCTCCCGAATTACTCGTTCTCCCATCTCCCGCACCTTGGGAGACATCACATAAAACAGCTTGCCAGTACCCGCGTCTGTGCCATACAGAATGGCGTCGATGATACTGGTGCTTACAAAAATGGCAATACAGGCATACATAGCGTTTTCAATGCTGCCAAACACCACTGCCGAGGCCGCCACAATTACGCCGTCCAGGGCCAACATGAGCTTGCCCATGGACAAATGGGGCATCCGCCGCTCCAGCAGCCGGGCCACCATATCCGTACCGCCGGTGGTTGCGCCCCGGATAAAGGTGAGAGACAGTCCTAGGCCTTCGCATACGCCGGAAAAGACAGCTACCAGGATGGGATCCCCCCGGTAGACAGGCATAAAGCCCGAAAACACATCGATGAGAAGAGAGGAAAGGGCAATGGCAGCCATTGTACGGATTACCAGTTTATAGCCGATCTCCACCACGGCCCAGATGATAATGGGAATATTGATCAAGAAACTCATCAAGCCAATGGGGGTGCCGAAAAGATAATTCAGCATGGTGCAAAGACCGGTGACTCCGCCGGGGGCGATGTTGTTCGGCGCGGTGAGGGATGTCACCGCCGCCGCGTAGACCACCGCGCCGGCCGAGAGAAATAGTCCGTCCAAAAACATATCTTTCTTTTGATTCGCCAGATTCATTATGGGAATGACTCCTTTCCATCCAGAGCCTGTATGCACAGCCTGCAATTATAGTAAATTAACTTTAGAACCGGCAAAGTTGGTTCTAAAGTTAGGCGGATCAGCCGCCTGGTTCAAAACACCTTTGTGAACGCAATGAAGGAAGCACTGATTAATTCACGCCTGAGCGGCCTTTTCGAAGCTGCCCCGCGTGAAATGTCTTTGCCATACGGTTAGTATGCCTACGAAAATTTGCCTTAAGCGGCTAAAAAATTTTCAGTCCCCCCTGCGCTTTTTCCTCTTTTCCGCCTTCCGCAGGACGTCTCCCAGAGTTGCCCCCCGCAGGGCCATGCGCCGCTCCCGCAATATGGCGGCAATCTCCCCCTCCGCCTGCTCCACCTCTGCCCTCAGCTCCCGGGAGGAGATCCGCAGGGACCCATGGCCCAGAATGATCAACTGCTCCGCAAAGTCCGCCGTGGCCACCCGCACCCGCCGCTTTTCCCGGGTGAGCTGATAGCTGGTCTTTTCAATATAGGCGTCTGCGGTTTCCGCCTCTTTGGTGTACACCACATAGATGTTGTGATAGCGGAACACGGATCCCGTCCCCTTGGGCACCTTGTAGGCGTCGAACACCAGGATTACCCGGTTCTGCCGGTAGCCCTGGTAATTGCTGAGGATGTCCATCAGGGCCAGACGCGCGGCCTCCAGATCCTCCCGGGCGATGGCGTTCAGGTCCTCCCAGGCGAAGATCATGTTATAGCCGTCCACCAGAAGGTATTCCGGACCCGAGTCCGGCGGAGGGACCGCAACTCTCCCTCCCAGAGACTCCGCCGGTTTTTTGGGGGCCTTGGGCTGGAAGTCCCGGTAGGTCACCGCGCCGTAGGTCCTCTCAAAGATGGCCAGCAGCTCCGCGTCCTGCTCCAGCGTCCCCTTTGACGGATTCGGCGGAGCGGACCCTGAGCGGCCGGCCCCGGCGAAAGGGACGGGGTCCTCCTCTTCTGTGGGGATGGGGTAGGCGGGCAGATGCATGTAGGCCTCCACCTGGTCCCAGGGCACCAGAAAGCCCGCCCCGTGGGCGCAGAACACCGAGCCCGTGGGGTCCTCCACGTCCTGGTCCGGGTCATAGCCCAGCCGGGTCACGACCTCCTCCTGGTCCCCACAGGGGCGGTAACCCTCCAGGGTGCAGGCCACCCGGCCCCGTCCCTTGGTGTAGGCGGCCAGCTCCCCGGCATAGTCCCCGAAGGCCGCCACGGGCACCGCCGCGTTGAGCACCGTCTCCTCCCCCACTGTCTGAGGCGTATCCGCTTCCCCGCCCATGCGCTGGATGTCCGTCAAGACCCGCCCCAGGTTGGGCGATGGCAATTCCAGACGCAGGCTATACCAGGGCTCCAAGAGGATGGACCGGGCCTTCCGAAGCCCCTGGCGCACAGCCCGGTAGGTGGCCTGGCGGAAGTCGCCGCCCTCGGTGTGCTTCTCGTGGGCCCGGCCGGCCAGCAGAATGATCCGCATGTCCGTGATGGCCGATCCCGTCAGCACCCCCCGGTGGGTCTTTTCCTCCAAATGGGTGAGGATCAGCCGCTGCCAGCTGCGCGCCAGGTCGTCCTCCGGGCAGGCGGAGGCGAACTCCAGGCCGCTGCCTCTGGGAAGGGGCTCCAAAAGCAGGTGCACCTCAGCGTAGTGGCGCAGGGGTTCGAAATGCCCCACCCCCTCCACCGGGGCGGCGATGGTCTCCTTGTACACCACATTCCCCGGGCCGAACCCCACCTCCAGCCCGAACCGGTCCAGGATTACCCGCTTAAGGATCTCCGCCTGGACCTTGCCCATCAGCCGCAGGTGGATCTCCCCGATGGCCTCCTTCCACTCCAGGTGGAGCTGGGGGTCCTCCTCGGCCAGCTGGCGGAGCTTGGGCAGCACGGCGTTGGTCTGGACCACCTCGGGCAGGATCAGCCGGTAGACCAGGGCGGGCTCCAGCTCCGGATGGGTGGCGGCGGGCCCCTGGGCCCCGATGCCCTGGCCGGGGAAGGTGGAGAGCAGGCCCGTCACGGCGCAGACCGTACCCGCCGGGGCCTCGCTGACCGGGGTGAACCTGGCCCCGGAGTAGACGCGGATCTGGTCCACCTTTTCCCCGCCGCCGGGCAGGTCCACCACGTCCTTAACCCGCAGGCAGCCCCCGGTGATCTTCATATGGGTGAGGCGGACGCCCTGACTGTCCCGGGAAATTTTGAATACACGTGCGGCAAATGCCTCCCCCCAGGAGGGAGACGGGGCAAAGCAGCGGATGGCCTCCAGGAGTTCACCGGCCCCCTGAGCCCTCAGAGCGCTGCCGAAGAGGCAGGGAAAGAGCTTCCTCTCCCCCACCAGCCGGGCCAGGGTGCCGTCGGAGAGCCCGCCCCCTTCCAGGTACTCATTGAGGGCCGCCTCATCCCCCAGAGCCGCCTGCTCCCAAAAGCTGTCCCGGCCGTGCTCCGAGAAATCCAGAATTTCCCGGGAAAGGACGGCCCGGAGCTTTTCCAGGAGGGCGTCCTTGTCCACAGGCTGGTCCATCTTGTTGAGGAACAGGAACACGGGGACCCGATGCTTTTCCAGCAGCCGCCAGAGGGTGAGGGTGTGGCCCTGGGGGCCGTCCGGGCCGGAGACCACCAAAATGGCGCAGTCCAGCACCTGAAGGGTGCGTTCGGCCTCGGCGGAGAAGTCCACGTGGCCGGGGGTGTCCAGCAGGGTGAGCTCCAGGTCCTCCAGGGAGAGCACCGCCTGCTTGGAGAAGATGGTGATGCCCCGCTCCCGCTCCAGGTCCTCGGTATCCAGGAAGGCGTCGGCGTGGTCCACCCGGCCCAGGCTGCGCAGAGCGCCGCCCCGGTACAGAAGGGCCTCGGACAGGGTGGTCTTTCCCGCGTCCACATGAGCCAGAATTCCTACGGTCAGCCTGCGCATGGGCATCCTCCTCTCTTAAGGTCGTGGGATTTCACCCCACACCCCACAAACTTTTACCCACTCCTCGCTTTGCTCGTCGTGAACGATTTACAGAACAACATTGACCGGTCCAGCTGGTCTTAAGCTGGCGGGGGTGTGGGGCGCGGAGCCCCACGGTCTTGCCCTTAAACTCCTGAGAAAACAACGCAGGAAAATAGGAAAACAGTCCACTGGACTGTTTTCCGCAAGAAACCCTCGTCGGGGGTTTCTTGTTTCGCTTTGCATCTGCAAAGCGAACGAAAGCTACATAGCGCTGGCGGGTTCCGGTTTCCAGGAAACTTTTTCCCTTGTAAAAAGTTTCCTCTTAAGAGTTTTGCTTCGCAAAACTCGGATAGTTAACCAAGCGCAGCGAGCGTTAACTATTATTCACACTTCAAAAATACGCTTCTCAGGTGTTTCAGGTCAAGTGCAAGACCTTGGGGACGCTGTCCCCAAACCCCTGCAGCCTTTGAAAAGGCTGGCGAAACTTTTACCCTGGATAGCTGGGCGTGCGGACGAAGTCCCCCTCAAAAAAAGCAGACATCTCCCGCCCGCGCTTCGGCAAACCAAAAGGCCCCGGCGAGAGCGGAAAATGTCTCCTTTCGCTTCGCGCTATTCTTTCATCAAACCCGCTTCGCCACCACGGGGCCGTCCTGGTCCTGGGGGCCGAAGCCGCCCACGGACACCTCCCGGGTCACCTCTGCCCGGTCCCCGCTGAAAGCAAAGTGGAAGAGGTCCTCAAAGCAGGTCTCCACCCATCTGGCGGCGACTGTAAAGGTATCCTCCTTGCTCCACCAGCCGTGGAGGCACAGCCTGCTGATGGGTGAGCCCGGTTCCGGGGCACGGTTCATCCGCCGCGTGCCGTCCGTGGCGATCTCCACCGCCTTCTCCCGGCCGTCCTGAACGTAGCGCAGCAGACAGTACCCCGGCAGGAACTCCAGGGAGAAGCGCGCAAAGCCGCCGGGGCCCTCCCAGCCGTTCATCCAGGACTTCTTATGCCAGCTGAGCCTGCCCTTCTCCACCTGATAGAGCCGCCCGGAGATCTCCTTTTCCAGAGGGCTATGGGGGGCGAACCGGGGCGCCGCCAACGCCAGAGATCCCATCCGGGCGCACAGCTTTCCGCTGGCTTCGGCGTCCTCCGGCATGGCTTCGTCCCCGGCGATCTCGTCCAGGAACTCCCAGATCACATCCAGGCTCTTCTGGGCCCAGTGGGCTCCGGTGGCCGTCTCGTTGATGGAGATGATCATGTCCCTGTCCGGCACCACGATGGAGAACTGGCCCATGGCCCCGTCCGCCCGGTACACGCCCTTGGGCCTGCACATCCAGATCTGGAAGCCGTAGCCCACGAAATTGTCCTTGGCCTCGGGGTTGCCCTTGGCCTCCGTGGCGGATTCGTTCTGGACGCTGGTGGCCTTTGCCACGTAGTCTGCGGAGAGAATCCGCTGGCCCTCCCAGACGCCACCGTCCGCGTAGAGCTTCATCAGCCGGAGGTTGTCCTCGGTGGTGGTGTAGAAGCCGCCGCCCCCCACCTCGGTGCCGTCGGGCATGTGCATGTAGCCCACATTCTCCGGGTCGATGCCGATCTTCTCGTAGAGCCGGGGGGTCAGGTACTCGTGGACGGACATGCCAGCCACCCTGCGCACGATGGCGCAGAGCATGGTGGATCCCACGCTGTTGTACATATAGGTGGTGCCGGGCTCGTGGACCACGGGCGTGGCCAGGAAATCCCGGATCCACTCCCTGCTGGGGGCGGGCATGGTGTCCATACCGCAGCCCATGCACAGCACGTCCCGGACGGTGAGCTGCTTCAGGTTCTCGCTGGGCTCCGTCGGAGATTCCTCCGGGAAGATATCGATGAGCCGGTCCTCCAGCTTCACAAGGCCCTCGGTGCAGGCGATGCCCACCGCCGTGGCGGAGTAGGTCTTGGACAGGGACTGCAGCCCGTGGCGCAGCCCCGGCGCGTAAGGGGCCCACCAGCCCTCGGTGCAGATCTTTCCATGGCGCATAATCATCAGACCGTGGGGCTCGGTGAAGCCGCTCTCCAACTTGTCCAGCAGCCGCTCAATGGCCCCGCTGGGGATCCCCACCGATTCCGGCGTCACCCGCTGAAATTCTTTTCTCAACTCTCGTTCCCTCCTATTATAATGGATTGCTCTCGGTTCGTCAAGGCCTCCCCAAGGTCGTGGAGGCTCTGCCTCCACACCTCCGCCACCTTTGAAAAGATGGACGAAACTTTTACCCACTCCTCACTACGTTCGTCGTGAACGATTTATATGGTTTAGCTCAGCCACAACACATTGCGCGGTCCAAGACTTGGCGTAGCCAAGTCTCAGGCGTCTAGGCCCCTGGTAGGGTGTGCCTTAGCAACGTCCCACGGTCTTGCCCTTGACCTTAACACCTGAGAAGCGCATTTTTTGAAGGTGAATTGGCGCAAAGCGCCAAGAGGAAACGGAGAGTTCATCTCGCCGTGCGAGATGAATCTCTTTTGCAACTGAGAAAAAAGTTTCCTAGTTCTGGAACCAGCCAGCGGCGAGCATTCACACCCAGCTTGCTCATTTTGCCTCGCTTGGCGCGGTGTGCCGAAGGCCTCCTAACACTTCAAAAAAGCAAATTCCCATCAAACCTGATTGGGGCCCATAGCCTTGTACGCATCCTCCCGCTTGATCCACTGCAGGAAGTTCAGAATCTCGATGTCCCAGATGGCGAACTCATGCTTGTAGCCGGGCATGTCGTCATAGCGCAGCCGCGCGCCCTTCCAGGTCTTTTCCAGGAAATTGTGGTACTCAGTCACCGGCTCGTAGAGGAAGTCCTTGTCCCCAATGCACAGGAACAGGTCCGGCACCTTGCCCCCGGCCACGGCCTTTTCCGTGACCTCGTACAGGTCCCGCAGCACCAGCCCACGGGACTGGGCCCGGTCCTCGATCTGCTGCTTGTTGAACACCGCCGGGGAGAAGGCCCCGATGGCGCTGTAGCGCTCCGGGTTCTCCAGGCCGTGGAGCAGGGAGCCGTAGCCGCCCATGGAGAGCCCCGCGATGTACCGCTCTTCGGGCTTGTTAGAGATTGGGAAATAGTTCTCCACAAACTCCGGCAGCTCCTTTTCCAGGAAATCGTAGAAATTGTTGCCGCCGGGAGCATTGTCATAGGGCACATTGCCTACAGAGAAGGTCACCACCGCGATGCGCTCCTCCTCGGCGTACCGGTCCACGCTGGTGAACCGGTGCCAGACGGCATAGTCGTTGCCGTGACCGTGGAGCAGATACAGCACCGGGAACTTGGCGGGCAGCTTGTGGGTGTGCTCCTGGTCCATGTTGCAGGGGGTGAAGGAGGGCAGGGTGACCTCGATGTCCACCCCATGCCCCAGGGAATAGGAAAATAAATTGCACTGTACTCTTGCCATTGATAGCACTCCTTTCAAAAATGCCTTATTTATTGGGATAGTATTTGTTTTTGGGGAGAATTCCGGCATACCGGGGGATGATCTTCTCCTGCTGCTCCTGGTCCAGCTCCCGGAGCTTCTGTACATACAGCTCGATTTCCATGTTATCCACGATCTCCCGCAGCTTGGCGGCCCCCTTGGCGCAACGCTCGTCCCGCTCCTCCAGGGTCTTGCAGGCTCCGGTCATTCCCACATGGTCCTGAGGTTCCTCAAAATAAAAGCCTACCGAGCCGGAACCATGGGCAAAGCGTTGGAACACGTCCGTGTTGTCGATCACGGCCCGGGGCTGGCGCTTCTCCGGCGTGGGCAGGTCAGGGTCCACCACCAGCTCGTTTTTACGGTCCAGGATTTCGTAAGCGCCATAACATAGACCGTCAAAATCGTCCAGGCTCATATTCACTCCCTTTCCCCGAACAAAATCAATCACGTTGATCGTGTCAATATAACTGATCGGGCACTTGGTTTCATCAAAGAAATCCGTCACCAGCACACCGCCGGTCAGGAAAGCCGGGCCGTGGCAGGACACATAGATCTGGCGGCGGAAGCCCTGGTTCAGCAGGGAGTGGGCAATGGCTTTCAGATAGGGCAAGCCCTTGGAGACGGACATCTGGATGGTGCCCGGGCTCATGGGGCTGGCCCCGCAGAAGAAGTAGGGCAGCTGGCCCAGTACCAGGCCGTCCACCTTCTCGGCCATCAAAAGGCTGAGGGCCTCCGGAACTGTTTGCTCCACGTCCAGAGGAAAGGTGCCGTGGACCTCCACCGTGCCAAAGGGCACAAAGATGATGTCGTTACGCTCCACGTACTGGCAGACCTCGTCGTGGGTCATTTTGGGCAGAAATCTGGTTCTCATAGTTTGCTCCTTCTCTATATTTCAAATGCGGGACGGGGAATAGACCACCATGGCCTGCCCCACGCATTTGATCCGCCTCTGGGCGGGGTCATCCACATAGTCGTACTCCTCGAACTCCTCCGGCGCGGCGATCATGGCCTCGCAGCAGGCCAGCATGTCCGTCACCAGCTCCGGGCCCATGCCCAGCCGCCCGTGGCCCGGATAGAGCGCCTTCACCTGGTCCAGCCGGGGCAGGAAATCCCGGATGGCGTTCCGGAAGGCGGTGACAGTCATGTACTCCGGGTAGTGGGGGGCCGGGAAGCGGTCCAGAATCAGGGTGGGGGTGGAGAGGATGGCGTCCCCGCTGAACAGGGCCCCGGTGCTGTGGTCCAGGAACATGGTTCCCCCCGCGGCGTGGCCGGGCATATGGATGGCCTCCACCTCGTGGCCCGGGCCCAGGACGAGCCGGAAGCCCTCCTCCATCTCCCCGATCTCCAGGCTCTCGTCCAGGGGCTGCACGTCCTCCGGGCGGTAGAAATCCCCGGCGGGCAGCAGCCTGTGTCCGCTTCGGATGGAATCCCGGAGATAAGGGGCGTCGTACTTGTGGCAGTAGACTTTACCGAACTGCCCGGCCCCGGCGCTGTGGTCCCCGTGAAAATGGGTGAGGGCCACGTCGCAGGGCTTGTCCGTGAGGGTCTCCACCAGGGCCTTCAGGTCCCCCACGCCGAAGGCCGTGTCGATGAGCAGGGCCCGGTCCTCCCCCTCGATCAGGTGCATCCAGGTGCCGGTGCCCTTGCTGTGGCCGTCGAAAAACAGGTGCCGCACGCCGGGGATCTCCGGGTTCTGGAACACCAGCACATAGGGGTCCGCCGGGCAGGTCTCGTGGGGCTTTCCGGCCAGCGCGGCCGCGTAGACGTCGTTTTCCGCCATGTGTTCCTTCCATTGGGACATAACCATTCTCCTCTCGAAAAAATCCTTAAGACCTTGGGGCGTTGCCCCAAACCCCACAAACTTTTTGAAAAAAGTTTGATCAAAAACTTTTACCCTGCTTCCTCACTTCGTTCGTCGCAGACAATTCACGTTTTTTTATCGCGCTAACCTAACAACCGTAAAAGTTTTGCTCGAGCTCTTTCAAAAGCTCGCAGGGTGTGGGACGGAGTCCCACGACCTTGCCGTAGTACGCGACCTGTGCGTACGAAGGCCACACAGTATTACTACAAAAAGTATCGATTATAAGACGGCGGGGCCGCCCGAAAGCCCGCCCCGCTGTCTGAATCATATTCTGGATTATCCCTTTACGCCGCCGATCACGATGCCCTTCACAAAGGACTTCTGGATGAAGGGGTACACGATCATCACCGGCACCACCGCCACCACGGCGATGGCCATGCGCACGCCTACGCTGGGAATAGCACCCAGCTCCAGGTTCACGCCCTGCAATTGCTGGGCAGAGGTCTTGAGGAACTGGATATTGTTCAGCATGTTGGTCAGCACGTTCTGGATGCTGTAGAGGTCGGTGCGCTTTACCAGATAGTAGAGGCCGTTGGTCCAGTCGTTCCAATAGGCCAGGCCGGACATCAGGCCCACCGTGCCGATGATGGGAGTGGACATGGGCAGCACAACCTCAATCAGGGTTTTCAGCTCGCTGGCGCCATCCAGGCGGGCCGCCTCAATAATCGCGTCCGGAATATTGGTCTTAAAGTAGTTGCGCATCAGGATCACGTTAAAGGGACTCATCAGGAAGGTAGGGATCAGCAGGGCAAAAATCGTATCCCGGATGTGGAAGATCTGGGAGTACATGATGTAGGTGGGCACCAGACCGCCGTTAAACAGCATGGTGAAGAACACCAAAAAGGCGATGACATTTCTGGCGGGCAGTCCGGGGCGGGCCAGAGGGTAGGCCAGGAAAACCGTCATAACCACATTGCAGGCGGTGCCCACCAGAGTCACCAGGAAGGTGACGCCATAGGCCCGGAACACTGTCTGGCTGGCCTTAAAGATGTATTGGTAAGACGCCGCGCTGAATTTGGCCGGGAAGAAGGAGTAGCCGTTCATGGTCAGGGTCTGCTCGTCCGTAAAAGAGGCCATCAGCAGCAGCAAAAGGGGAATGACGCATATTAAGGTCAATATGGTCAGAACAATGTTCGGTATAATTTTGGCAGCCTTACTTGACGTAATCATTTATTCATCCATCCCTTCCTCTTAGAATAGCGCGCTGTCCGGGTCGACCTTGCGGGTGATAACATTGGTGATCATGACCAGGGTGAAGCCCAAAAGGGACTGTAGGAAGCCCGCCGCAGAGGACCGGCCCACGTCGTTAAGCTGCAGCAGGCCGCGATACACATAGGTGTCAATAGTATTGGTCACGTCGAACAGCATTCCGTTATTCATGGGCACCTGATAGAACAGGCCGAAGTCAGAGTAGAACATGCGGCCGATGGCCATGATTACCAAGGTGATGATGGTGGTTTTCAAGCAGGGCAGGGTCACATACTTGATCTGCTGCCAAGTGGAGGCGCCGTCAATTACCGCCGCCTCATAGTAGGAGCCGTCCACGCCGATCAGGGTGGCGAAATACAAAATGGAGGAGTAACCGAAGCCCTTCCACAAATTGATAAACACCAGGATAAACGGCCAGTACCGGGGCGTGGAATACCAGCTAATGGGCTCCATGCCCAGAGGCTCCAGGATGGAGTTGTTGATGAAGCCGCTGTCGGAGCTGAGGAACGCGAAGGCCAGATAGCTGACCACAGTGATAGACAGCAGGTAGGGGATCAGGATGCAGGTCTGGTAGATCTTCAGGGCCTTGGTGCGGATCTGCTCCAGCAGGATGGCGATGATAATGGCCACCACATTTCCCAGAAGGATAAACACCAGATTATAGCAGATGGTGTTGCGGAAGATGATGAAAGCATCATCGGTCTTGAACAGGAAGGTGAAGTTGTTCAGGCCGCACCAGGGACTGTTGAACACGCCCACGTTATAGTTGATCTTCTTGAAGGCAAAGGTCAAGCCGAACATGGGCATATAGTTGTTGATAAAGAGATAGATCAGTCCGGGTATCATCAGGGCGTACAGGGGGATATACTTGGAGAACGCGCCCTGTTTCTTCGGCGGTTTTTGCAAAGAGGAAGCAGGCTTTGCCATATGTATTTCACTGTTCCTTTCTTTCGCCCGGCCGCAGGGGGGAGGTATCCGGGCTTTATTATGCGGATAGGCAGATAAACGCCTTTATCTGCCTATCGCACGAATCACTTATTAGGGGATGAAAAACTTACTTGCTGGCAAGGAAGTCGTCCAGCTGCTCCTGGCGGGCGGCGATGATCTCGTCGATGCCGGCGGCCTTCAGGTCCTCCTGGAACTTAGCCAGAGTGGCGTCGAAGTCCTCAACGGAACCAGCGGCCAGGGGGTTGGCATACTGATTGACCACGTTGGTGCAGGCGGAAACCGCGTCGGAAACGTCGGTCAGGTCAAACTGGCAACCGAAAGCCTTGGACTGCTTGGCGGAAGCGTTAGCGTCCAGCAGCTTGTCGAAGTAGTCGGCGGGATACTCGAAGGGGATGGACAGGGTGGAGTTCTGGTTGGCCCAGCTGTAACCCAGAGCCCAGCCCACGCTGGAGATGTCCTGGCCGTCCACGAAGGTGGCGGTGCCGTCATCCTTCAGCTGATAGTGCTGGCCCTCAATGCCGTTGATCAGCAGGTTCTCTACGTCAGCGTCAGTAGAGAGCAGATAGAGCAGCCCGGCGGCCTGCTCGGGGCTCTTGGTGGCGGGGTTGATGCAACCATAGGCGCCCGGGGTAACCGCGACGGCGTCGGGATAGATCTGCAGGGAGGCGCAGTCAGTCTTGAAGTTGGCGGTGGACCAGATGCCGTTCATCTCGGCGCTGAAGTGGCCGGCAAAGCAACCGAAGCACTTGCTGGTGGGGATGAAGTCCACGGGAGCCTCGGTGGAATTCAGCAGGTCGGGCATGTAGACGCCCATTTCCTTCCACTTCTTGAAGTAGCTCACCAGCTCCTTGTACTCGTCCATCTCATAGTAGTTGGTAACCGTGGTGGCCTGGCCGTAGTCGCCCAGAACACCCAGCTTGTTGCCGTCGCCCAGAGCGTCCACGCGGCTGTCGCCGATGTTGGGAGCGCCGTTGTTGGGCCCGATGATGGGAGTGTCGGGATACTTGGCATGCACGTCCTCGAACAGCTTGGTCAGCTTCTCCAGGTCGATCTTGTCGCCGTTCTTATAGCCGAACTCGCTGGCAATGTCGCCGCGGATGGTGAAGCAGGGGGTGGAAGCCTGGTCCAGCAGACGGCCGATGCCGTACAGCTTGCCGCCGATGCGGCCGGACTCATACACCTTCTCGCCCAGAGCCTTCTTCATCTCGTCCGCATAGGGCTCCATCAGGGAATCCAGCTCCATGGCCTGGCCGTGGCTGGCCACGTTTACAAAGCTGGTGCCGATACCGGCATAGAACACGTCCAGGGTGTCATCGCCGCCGGCCAGCAGCAGGTTCATCTGCTGAGAGGCGTTACCGATCTCGATGGTGATGATCTCCACGTTGCAGCCGATCTTCTCGCTGGTGATCTTGCTGAGAGCGGCCTCGATGTCGGCGGTGTCAGAAGGAGTGGTGCCGCAGGTGGCCATCAGGGAGATGGTGGGGATGTCGCCGGAAGTACCGGCCTCGGAGCTCTCGGTCTCGGAAGAGCTTTCTTCGCTGGAGCTCTCGTCTCCGCCGGCCTCGCTGGAGCTGCTCTCCTGCTGAGAGGAGCTGCTGTTGCCGCTATCGTTGCCGCAGGCGGCAAATACCGCCACAATCATCAGCAGCGCCAGCAGCATGGCTGTGATTTTCTTCGTCATTTTTTTACCTCCTAAGTAATTGTTTCACGGCCTGGGGCTTTGAACCTGTACTCACAACCCACAATCGCCGCGTGAGCGGCTCTGACAGTTCCCGCTCATCCGGCAGGGCATGAAAGCAGTTTCTTAAGTTTTCAAGCCGCGCTTCTCAACCATTCTCTGGAATGGTTGAGAAAAGGACATATGTCCTTTATCTTGTTGAGTTTACGCAAGCGCTAAACCCAATCAATGATGGTATTATAGTACAGTTTAGTGTAATTGTCAATAAGTTATTCATAAATTTTTCACTTTTTTACGTGAAGAAATGGTTTTCTTCGGGAGTTTTCCCGTGCTTTTTAGGTAATTCGGCATTATACTTCTTTTTTTCAGCGCAATCGCTTGTCTATATTTTTATATCGATAAATGAATTATTCTTCCACTTTTATAATTCTTAAGTGGAATATTTCTTCAACTCTGAAAACAAAAGACGGAAGGTCAAAGGGCAAGGCAGACCACAACGATCTACCCTGCCCTTTTTATACTTGCGCATAGTAAACACACTTGAAAATCGGTAGTTACCGATTTTCAAGCTGGGCGGCTATGCCGCCTGGTTCAAAAGAGGTATCCTACCTCTTTTGAACCGTGTTAACTATAACCCACGGTAAGCCGGAAGTTATCGGTATAGCACCATTTCGACCTCCTCTTCGTCTTGTTCACCTGTAAAAGAGAATCCTGCTTTTTCATAAATATGCAAAGCGGCATAATTTTCTTTGTTACAAGTCAGCACAACCCGATTGGAATCGCCAAAGGGCTTTGTATCAATATATTCCAGACATTTCTTTAGCGCTTTCTGTGCGTAGCCGCAGCCTTGACAAGCCCTGTCAATCATCATGTGCCAGATATCATATTCAGGGATATCATAATCATAAATCACCATAACATAGCCAACCATTTTTTCATCATTGCAGATGCCAAACGGCTGACATTGATTTCGATATACATAAGCCTGCGCCAGACTTCTGATTGGATGAGAGACAAATTTCTCCTAACCCTCAGCCAACCGCAAATGAAATGCCTCAATAAAATTATCCTCGGTTATGGGTTCTAACCGAATTGCCATATTCATTCTCCTTTATCAAATCCCGATTTGTCGGTAAGGCAATTAGAACCTGTTCATACAAGTAATCGCACCCGCCGAAAAGCATTCTCTTTCCGACGGGTGTCATCTTCCTCACAGGATACTCCCCAAATCTCTCACTTTTCTGTTCAGATTGACCAGTTTTACCGTCTCAGGGCGTTGGCCCCCGGGCCCGAACTGCCCCGGCGCAAAAAGTTCACCGGCAACACGGTCCGGTCTGGCGCCATCTCGCCGTTGATTCGGCGGATCAAGGTGTTCACCGCGAAAGCCCCCATCTGACTGATGGGCTGGGCCACTGTGCTAATATCGCAGTATTCGGAGATATTTACGCCATCGAACCCCACCACGGCCAGCCGTTCCGGACATTCCTTGAGTCCCCGCAGGCTGGTCACCAGCTTGGCGGCCAGCACGTCGCTGGTAGCAAACACACCGTCTACCTGAGGGCTCCCCTCGAAAATGGCAGTCAAATTGTCCGGCAGGCCCTCGGCGAACAGGTCCTCATCGTTAAGATAGTAATTTCTGCTGTCCAGCCCCAGTCTGGCGCACTCCTCCTCGAATCCCATATACCGCAGCCCCGCAGGCATCATATGGCCTTTCACCCGGTTGCCCAAAAGGAGCACATGCTTGCAGCCGCTTGCGGCCAGCTCTTGAGCGGCGAGCACGCCGCCCTTATAGTTGTCACAGGATACTGAGGGCACGTCCGCGATGTTGCGCTCAATGCTCACTAGGGGGAAATCACTTTTCAAATATCCTTCGGCCTTTTCAATACGGCTGCACACCATCACGCCTGCCACATTGTTGGCCCGCAGCATGGAAAAATGCTCTTTTTCCCGCTGGGCGCTGTTGCCCGAGGCGCAGAGCAGCAGCTTGTAGCCCTCCCGATAGCAGGCCTGCTCCACCGCGTCGGTGAGCATTCCAAAAAAAGGGTGGTTGATGTAGGGGACGATCAGGCCCAGCAGGTGGCTATTCCGGTTGGACAGGGAGCGGGCCATTTCGTTGGGGAAATAGTCCAGCTCTTTCATGGCCTGGAATACTCTCTCCTTTGTTTTCTCGCTAATGGATCCCCGATCGTTCAGCACCCGGGATACCGTGGTAATGGATACGCCAACTTTAGCCGCCACATCCTTCAGTGTCGCCATATTCATCACTCCAAACCGCCTTTTTTGCCATATCACAGACGCGGCCCTCCCGGCATTTCTCAGGCACGGCGCTTGATAAAAATATATTACTATAAAATTTCCGTTTTGTCAATATTCCTCCGCCGGGGATGCGGCTGGCGCGAGAAATTGGTTTTTGAGTATTGGAAGGCCTTCGGGCGCACAAGACTTGGCAAAGCCAAGTCTGCCGCGCCCTACGGCAAGACCTTGGGGCTTTGCCCCAAACCCCACAAGGGGCCTAACGCCCCTTGATCGCGCAAATGGTTCGTTGGGGCGCATCCAACTAACCAGGGTAAAGTTTTCGTCCACCTTTTTCAAAAGGTGGTAGGGTTCTTAGGGGCAACGCCCCTAAGAACCCGGAGGGTGAGCGTCTGCCAGTGGCAGACAAGCTGTGAACCGACCGAGCCGGCAGGCGAGACTCCAAAACATCGTCCAAAAAATGCGCGTTTAAACCTCTCCCACGGGGTTTTACCGGAAGATCAGCTGGGCGAAGTCCCGCAGGCACATGCGCCACACGTTCCACTCGTGCTCCCCGTGATAGAGCTTCTCCACATGGGCGGGGCAGGCGTCGGGGGCCAGACCCTTTTCCGCGAAGAGGGCGCTGTCCCTCTGGAAGCTCTCGATGGCCACATCGTCCTCCCGGCCGCAGCCCCGGAAGAACACCTTGTAGTTCTGCCGGAAGGCCTCGCCGTCGTTGAGAGCGTCGATATAGGAGTTTCCCTCGAACCGGTTCTTTCTGGGGGCCACAAACCCACTGAACACCCCGGCGTAGCCGAACAGGTCCGGGTGGCTCAGGGTGACCACGCTGGTCTGCATGGAGCCCATGGACAGGCCCGCCATGGCCCGACTCCACTTATCGGTTTTCACCCGGTAGCGGGATTCGATGAAGGGGATGCAGTCCTCCAGAAGCAGCTGCTCGATGCGCTCGATGTCCAGCACCCGCAGGCCGTCCTCCTCCTTCTGGACCATGCCGTTGTTCATCACCACAATGCAGGAGGTCATTTTGCCCTCGGCGATCAGGTTGTCCAGGATGAAATTGGCCTTGCCCTGGTGGACCCAGCACTGCTCGTTCTCCCCGTGGCCGTGCTGGAGGTACAGCACCGGGTATTCTCCGGCGGTCTCCTTCATGTAGCCGGCGGGGGTGTAGACCAGGCAGCTCTTCATGCCGCCGGTGGCCTTGGAGGGGTAGAACTCCTGGGTCACGGAGCCGTGGGGCACGTCCTTGCACAGGAAGAAGTCGTTGTCCTGCTGGGGGATGTCCGCGTAGTTGATGGGCCGGGACGCGCCAAAGCCGATGGGCGCCAGGGGGTTGAGGACCTCGGCACCATCTACGAAGAACATCACCGGGCAGAAGCCGCCGTCGCCGCCCTCCACCTCAATGGTCCACAGGCCGTCCGGCCCCTTTTCCAGGTCGTACCGCACCCGGTGCACCTCGGCGGAAACGGAGGCCGCGTCCGGAGCCAGGAAATTCAGGCGCATTCTGCCCCCCTCCAGCATCATGATGCCCGGGGGGACCAGGGCCTCGGTGGCGGAGTGCCGAGCGGTGCCCGCCTCTCTCCCCAGGGGAAGCTGGGGGTCGAAGCTGCCCGATGTGCTGGTGATGGCGCAGTTCAGCGCCGCCGACGGATAGAGTCTGCTTTTTTCGCTCATGATGATACCTCCAAAAATTTTTTCTAATTCGATAGAGTATGGGATTTTTTATATGGGCACGTGGGTGCGCGCGTTACTTGGTTGCGGGGCACAGGGCCGGGCGGGTCTTGCGGCTCGTTCCGTGCCCACAGAGCTGGCCTTCTCCGGTTTCCAGGGGGGCTTTTTATTCTTGCAAAAAGCCCCCCTCTTGGCAGACTTCGCTCGCCAATTCACCCCGCAAAAATTGCGCTTCTCAGGTGTTAAGGTCAAGGGCAAGGTCGTGAGGCTCTGCCTCACACTCCGCAACCTTTGAAAAGGTTGACGAAACTTTTACGGTTGTTCGGTCAGCTCGTCAAAACACATAAAACCTTCACGACGAATGTAATGAGGAGTGACATTACGCGGTCAAGGGGCGTTAGGCCCCTTGCAGGGTGTGGGACAGAGTCCCACGACCTTAAGTCTCCCAGATGCCCCCCAGCCGGTGGACCTCGAAGTCCACGCCAATGCCGGGTTCCAGGTAGACGGGGGTGATGCCGGTCTGGGCGGGGTCCAGCACCGTAGCCAGGGAAATCTGGAACTGCCCGCCGTTGACGAAGAATTCCATGGACATCCGGTCCGTGATGATCCGCAGCTCCAGGGTATCCCCCACCGGGCCCACGTCGTAGGCGCCGCTGGGTAGCATCAGCCGCCCCAGCCGGGGGTCGTACACAATGAGCACCCCCCGCACGGAAAAGGCGATGGGCTGGTCCGGCTTCACGGTCAGCCGGAAGGTCATGTCCATGGCCTCCCCCAGGGCCTGTCGGGGGATCCGCTCGAACTCCTCCAGGCCCCGGTTCTCAAAGGAAAAGCCGTCCTGATACAAGTTTTCCACCTCCTCCACGGGCCAGAAAAATACCCTGGGCCCCTCCGCTGTGGAGACCAGCCGCAGCTCGCTGGGCACGCTGGCGCAGCTGGAAAACGGCCCCCGGCTGGTCCAGGTCCGGATCCAGGAGACCTGCACCACCCGGCCACCCGGCAGGCCCGTGAAGGTCTGGGCCGCGTAGCCCCCCGGAGACCAGGCGGAAACGCTATAGGCCGAGTGGAGCTTCTTGGTGCAGCCCTCCACCGCAGGGCCCTCCGGCACAAACCGCCTGCCCGCAAAATGCCCAACCAGATAGCAGTCCGTGGAGCCCCAGAGCACCCACTTCTTTTTCGTCTCGTCCCCGTCCAGGGGCAGACAGAACAGGTCCGGGCACTCCGCCGCGCCCCGAATCTCCCAGACGTCCCCCTGGTCCCAGTGGATCAGGTCCTTGGAGTACAGGAACATGTACCGGTCGTTGTCCAGGAAGATGGACATGACCCAGTTCTCCCCCTCCGGTTCCCATACCACCTTGGGGTCCCGGTTCATAAAGAGGATATTAGGCACCAGGGGATTTTCCGGCAGCTTCTCAAAAGTCCTTCCCCCGTCGGTGCTCACGGCCGCCGCAATTTCAAAGGGCCGGCCCTTGCTCCAATGGGTTTTGCTGCCCGCTGCCGTGTAGAACAAGAAGATGGGGGGCTCCCCGTCCTTTCCCAGGCCGGAGGTGTTGTTCTCGTCCACAATGCCGCCCCCGGAGTACATGCGCCCGGTCTCGTCCGGAAGAAGGGCGTAGGGCAGCTCCCGCCAGTGGGCCAGATCCCGACTGACCATGTGCATCCAGTGGGTGTTCCCCGGCACAAAGCCGTAGGGATTCAGCTGGGCGAAGTAGTGGTACTCCCCTTTATAATAGAAAAGCCCGTTGGGGTCGTTCATAAAGCCCCGGGCCGGGGTGATATGGGCCAGGGGGCGCTCCGGCTCCCGGTAGAGGGTGTCCGCGTCCTTGGGCTCATCGGCCACCTCCAGCAGGTCCAGCAGGGACTCGTCCCCGCCCTCCAGCCGCAGCTCCAGCTCCTGGCCGGCGTAAGGCTCCAGGTACAGGACGCCCCAGGCCCGGGGGCTGACCGAGAGGTTCAGCTCCAACTCTTCCAGAAGCTGTTCGTCCCGGTACAGGCCCAGAATCTGTAGCTTTCCCGAGGGCGGGAACATGCGGAGCTGGCCCGCGATGGGCAAAAGCAAATATTTGCCGCTGGCCGAAATCATTCTTGTTCTCAATTCTCCACTCTCCTCCTTTTACTTTTGTATGTTAACGATTTGCTGCAATTATACAACCAAATTTTCAAAATGTCAATCGGTTTCCTAAAAAGATTTTATGAAACTTGCTGGATATCACTCTAAATTCTTGTGTTTCTCACACTTTCCCCTCTCCCTGCATAATTTGGAATAGCATCAGCATGTTCGAGATCCAATATCCGGTCATATACCGTTAATGTAGTTCAAAAGAGACGAAACACTTCTTTTGAACCAGACGGTAGAGCGGTTCAGATGGGAGGGACAAGATATGAAAGGAGAAAGCGGCCTCTGGGCCCACAGCCCGGATTTTTCCATTCGAGAATTGGAGGAAAGCCTGGCGCTGCTGGAGGATTCCCAAAAGCTGCTGCGGATGATTATGCTGGGGTTGATAATCCAATACCGCTCTCTGGACCTGGAACGCTGTCAGCTTCTCTGCCCCGCCCAGAATTTGGACCCACAGCCGCTGGAAATGCAGACTGCCGCCGGGCTCATCAACATCGCCGCACTGACAGGCTTTCTGCGCCAGGCAGAATCCCTGGCATGTCAGACAGACGCTTCCGGTTCCCCCGACCGGCTCAATACTCTCTTGGGAGCTGGCAGCCTGTTCATCGCCGTCCTCCGGTTTCTCCAACTGCAAGATTCCTCCCAGCAAAGCGGGCAGGGAGATTCCCAGACGCTGGAGATCCTGGAAGAGTCAGGAGAACCCAGCCTCTAAAGCTCATTTACTATAGCGCTCATAAAGACCCCGGCCAGGCAACGATCCCGGCCGGGGTTTCCCAATGATACGCGCGCTTTTATAGGTCTTTGATCTGAGAATGGTACAGCCGCAGGAAAAACACCACGCTGGCCGCCAGGGAGAATGTTTCCGCAATGGGGAACGCCCACCACACGGCATTTACCTGACCGGTAGCCGCCGCCAGAATCCAAGCCACGGGCACCAGAACCACCAGCTGGCGCATCAGGGACACAATCAGGCTATAGGTGCCCTTTCCCACCGCCTGGAACAAGGTAGAGGACACAATGCCCAGGGCGGCGAAGAGAAAGCAGGTGCAGATAATCCGCAAAGCGGGTATCCCGATAGAGTGCAGCTCCTCTGACGCGTTGAAGATGCTCAGAAGCTGGCCTGGCAGAAGCAGGAACACTAGCATTCCCGCAGCCATGATCACCGCCGCAATAGCGCAGCCCTGGCTCAGAGCAGAAAGCAGCCGCTTCTTATTCTTCGCGCCGTAATTGTAGCCCATAATAGGCAGCAGGCCCTGGGTCAAACCAAAAACCGGCATGAACACGAAGGATTGCAGCTTGAAATAAAGGCCGAACACCGTGTAGGCGGCAGTGGAAAAGCCGGAGAGAATGGCGTTCATGGCCATATTCATCACTGTGCCGATGGCCTGCATCATAATAGCTGGGAGCCCCACCGCATAGATATTTTTCACTGTCTGCCAGTCAAAGCGGAAGCCCTTGAAGCTGATCTGAATTTCATGGGGCCGTACGCAAATCACGACCACACTGAACACCATGGAGAGAATCTGCCCCGCCACAGTAGCCGCTGCCGCGCCTACCACGCCCATAGCGGGCAGGCCGAACCAGCCGAAGATAAACACCGGGTCCAGCACAATGTTGATCAGCGCGCCCACCAGCTGGAATATCATCGGCCAAAGCATATTTCCCGTGGCTTGCAAAATTTTCTCGATCATTACCACCACAAAGCTGCCAAAGGACAGCACGCAGCAGATGGAAATGTACTGGTCGCCCATGTGGACAATCTCCGGGTCCGATTCGAACATCCGAAAAAAGGGCGTGGTAAAGAACGCGCCGTACACCGCGAACACCAGCGAGGTGGCGATGCCCAGCAGAATGCCGTGGACCGCAGCGGCTCCCGCTTCCTTCCGCCTGCCCTGGCCCAGCCGCCGGGAAATGAGGGACGTGACGCCCACCGCCGTGCCCACAGCAAAGGCGATGAGCAGGTTTTGGATGGGAAAGGCAAGGGAAACCGCCGCCAAGGCCTTCTCGCTTACCTGGGAAACGAAATAGCTGTCCACAATGTTATACAGGGCCTGCACCAACATGGAAAACATGGCGGGAAGGGCCATCGAGAAAATCAGTGGCAGCATGTTTGCCGTGCCCATCCGGTTTTGGGCTTGGGAATTTTGACTCAAAACAATCATCCTTTCTTTTGGGGATCATTCCTCCGTTTTTCGCACCTGTATATTTTATCAAAAATCCTCGAAAAAGGGAAGCGCTTTTTTAGGAAGGCAGCCGCATTGTTTCAAAAAGCATACTTTTTGAAACAATGCGGTGCTCACTTCGCTGTGCTTGGCCTCCGGCGGTTCAGGGGTGGAAACCCTGGAGTGGACTAAACCTTTACCCTGATTAACTGAATGCGTAGTGGCGGATCCAACGCCGCCTTTGCGTTGGCAAGGATTCAGTTGCCGAAGGCCTCTATATCACTTGCAAAAAGCACGCTCGATCTATGGAGAAGCGTTATGTACGCAAAAAAACCGGCGGAATAGTCTTTCCGCCGGTTTTTTTGCAATTTTTTGTTTAGCGCCTCAGCTGGAACTGCTGAATCTGCGCCTTCAGCCGGTTGGCCTGAGTAAACAACTCTGTGCTCACCGCCGCAGATTCCTCGCTGGTGGCAGAATTGGTCTGCACCACGGCGGAGATCTGCCCGATCCCCTCCGTCACCTGCATAATCGCCTCCGCTTCTCTCCGTACCGCCTCGGCAATCACGCCAATATCCTGATTGGAACGGGTAACCAGCTCCAAAGTGCTTTGCAGCTCTTGGGACACACCGCCCACAATCTGGGTTCCCCGGGCTGTAGCGGCCACACAGTTGTCGATGAGCTCCTTGGTCGCCTTTGCCGCCTGGTCTGACTGCGCCGCCAAGCTGCGCACCTCGCCGGCAACAACGGCAAAGCCCTTGCCCGCCTCTCCGGCCCGGGCGGCCTCAACAGCCGCGTTCAGCGCCAAGATATTGGTCTGGAAGGAAATATCCTCAATGGTCGTAATGATCTGACCAATCTGCTGGGAAGTTCCGCTGATGTCCTCCATGGCGGACACCATCTGCCGCATATGCTCTCCGCTGGCGGAAACCTGCTTGCTGGTCATATCCGCATGGGTCTGAGCGTCAGAAGCAACCTCCACATTTTGCTTTGCGCTCTGGGAAACGCCATCCAGAGTGGCATACAGCTCCTGCACAGAGCTGGCCTGCTCGGTAGCTCCCTGGGCCAGGGACTGGGAGCTACTGGAAAGCTGCTCCGCGTTGGCGGAAATCCGCTGCTCCGCCTCGGTAATCTGCTCCAGCGTATTGGAAATCGTCCTGGTAAAACTGTCCATTGAGGACTGAATCGTGCTGAAGTCCCCAATATAGTCCGTGCTGGTATGCACGTCAAAGTTGCCCTGGGAAAGCTCGCCCATCAACCGGTTGATGTCCGTCACATAGCTACGGATCAGGCTCATAGAATCCTTCAAAGTCCTGGCCAGATCTCCCACCTCATCAGGAGAATTGTAGGTCATTTCCAGATCTAAAAGCCCCTCCTGCAGCTGGGCGCTCTCTTTGGTGATATCCAAAATCGGGGCGACTACCCGCTTTACCACATAGTAGATCAGACTGATCAAACAGGCCAGGGCCAAAAACAAGCATACTCCCGAGGTAATGTGCATCGTAACCGTGGTAAACCCAATCTGTTTCTGGCTCTCCAAAGTCAGCACACCGCCCTCGTCAACCACCTGGTCCAGCAATCCCACCAGAGTCCCCAGGTTTTTCTGGATCGTGTCCTGATAATAGTCCTGCGCTCCAGAAGGATCGTCCTCCAACATATCCAGAACATGGGTTGCGGACTCATGCAGTTCCTTGTGGAGAGGTTCCAGCTGAGAGCGCAGCTCCAGTACCACAGGATCGTCAGTCCCCGCCTCGCCATAGATCCACTGGCCCAGCACACAGGTAGTGGGGTCAATGCTGCCGGTAAACTCTGTTCCGGCATAAAGGGCGTTACTTAGATTGGAGGACCACTTATAGTGGGCTACCTCCGCTCTCTGGGCCCGGTCTAGCAAGGCGCTGGCCTGTTCCGCATCTGCCTGAATCCCCTGGATCCGGAAAATGTTGAACGTTGTGATAAAGCTGAACAAGATCGTGGAGGCCAAGGCTGCGGCCACCTGGATTGCTATCATTTTTTTGACGCTTTTTCTTCTCATATGTATGCCCACGTTCCTTTCCTGCAAAGCGGGACGCTCCCGTTTCGCCCTAAAGACATTATCCTTATTATCATACACCAGCCCGCCGCTTTTTGCAATACCCAATTTCTCCTTTAGGTTCCATGCCGCTAAAGAATTTAACAGCTGAAACGCCTCCCGCCCATCTGTACGCAAATTCTCTGTGTTCACCTCAATGCTGATCCGGCCGGACTACCCCGCCTCTTTCAGCGCCTTCCAGTGGGCGGCGTAGTCCTGGCCGTCTCCAGGTTTGGGAAACCGCCTTTTCACCGCCTCGGCCATATGATAGGTATCCCCCAGCACTCCTACATGGGGCAGTTCCGCCAAAGAGGCCCATCTCCACCGCTTTGGAGACAAAGCTGAGAATATTGCACTCTTCCCGGCGGAGGGGCTCTATGGCAATCTCCAGTCCCGACCTGGCCGCGAATTCCCCCAGCCAGGGGAATTCCTCCGGCGCCCGGCGGCTCCCCCCGGAGCCAAAGACCGCCACCTGAGCTTCTAGTTCTGCCAGGACGGGCGCGTCCTTCAGCCCCCCCTACCGCAACCATAGCTCTCCTCCACTGTTCTGCCTGTTTTACAGGCTGATTTCCGTGCCGTCGTCTGCGAAGTCCACCCGGTCGCCCAGCACCTCCCGGGCCAGGGCCAGCTCGCCCTCAAAGTCGCCCAGAATCTCCAGGCCGTGGTGGTAGAACATCACCCGACCGAAGGGCGCACCGGAATCCACCAGCTCCTTGCACAGCTCGCATGCCCGGTGGTGCCCTGTTTCCAACAAGATTAAGTCCGCGCCGTCCAGATGGGGCCGAAGCTCCGAAAAGTCTCGAAAATCCCCGGAGTACACCAGCTTTTTGCCCTCGGCCTCCAGCAGAAAGGAAAAACTCTTCCAGGGCTCGCCGGGGGCGGGGTCTCCCAAATGCCAGTTGTGGAAAGCGGAGACCCGCAGGCGGCCGTCCAGCAGGGGGCCATCCTCTACCAGGTGGGGCTCCAGGGAAAAGACGGTCTCATAATTCCCCTCGCTGCCCCGAAGCATTTTGCAGACTCCGTCGAACACGTCCAGGTCCGGCAAAAACACTCGAATTTTCCGCCCCCGCATCCGATCCTCGTTCTCCTTGGAGATGGTGCACAGCTTCCGCAGGTTCCACAGCAGATGGGGCAGTCCGCCGGTATGGTCCATATGGGTGTGAGAAATAAAGACGCTGTCTGTGGCCAGGATGTCCAGGCCCTGGATGTAGGACTGGTAGCCGCAGTTTTCCCCGGCGTCCAGGAAAAAGAGCTTGCCGCCGGTCTCCAGGGCCACGCTGGTCTGGTGCCGCCCAGGCATGGGCTCAGTGCCGGAACAGCTGCCTAAAATGGTTAATTTCATGAGATTTCTCCTTTCTAAGGTGTGGGGCGTTGCCCCACACCCCACAAACTTTTTGAAAAAAGTTTGATCAAAAACTTTTCCCCTGCTTCCTCACTTCGTTCGTCGCAGACAATTAACATATTTTTGCCGAGCTAGCCTAACCACCGTAAAAGTTTTGCAGACTTCGCTCTGCGAAGTCTTAGCTTTCTTCAAAAGCTCGTGGGAATTTGAGGGGTGAGCGTTCTGCCGGATACTTGGCAAAGCCAAGTATTGCAGACCACGCTGCGAACCGACCGAAGCGGCAGCTGAGACCCAACGCCCTCAAGGTCTTATCTCTTGACCTTAAACTCCTGAGATGCGCATTTTTGGTGGTGAATTGCCGGACGAAGGCCGGCAAGAGGCCCCTTTTTGCAAGTGAAAAAGGGGCCTAGTACCGGAGAAGGCTGACTGAGCGCACAGGCGTACCAGCTGAGAGCGCGCCTTACCCGCTGAAATCTGGACGCGCCATTGCGCCCGAAAAGCCCCCCGTAAACCTCTCAAAAACGCCCTACAGGCCCGTGAAGAACCGCTGCAGGATGGTGGCGGACTGGGCCCGGATGGCGCTGCCCTTGGGGTCCAGTTTGCCACTCTTGCCAGTGATGTACTCCTTGCCCACGGCCCATTTCAGGGGCTCCCGGGCGAACTCGCCCACCTGCCCCGCGTCCGGGAAGGCGGAGAGGTCCCCGCCGGCGGTGAGGTCGTAGCCCTTATATTTAGCGTAGCGGTAGAGGATGGCGGCGATCTCCTGGCGGGAGATCTTGGAGGCCGGCCGGAACACGTTGCCGCTGTATCCATTGACAATGCCGTTTTCGCTGGCCCAGGTCACCGCGTCGGTGTACCACTGGCCGTCAGCCACGTCGGAGAAGCCGCTCCTCCCATCCACGGCGGGAGAGCCCTCCCGGCGGTAGAGGATCGTAACCAGCATTCCCCTGCTGGTGTCCTCGTTGGGGCCGAATCTTCCCCCGCCGATACCGTTCATCAGGCCATTGGTGTAGGCGTACTCCACCGCAGGATAGAACCAGTCGCCCTCCTTCACGTCGGAGAACAAGGGCTTGAGGGGCTCCTGGTCCTTTTTCTTGAAGGAGGCCCTCAGCTCCACCTCGTGCCCCGGCATTTTAAAGGAGTACTCGCCCTCGCCCGCCGGGATCAGGACCACGCCCTCGCTGGCCTGGAGGCTCTCCAGCTGGTATCCCTCCTTGGGGGCTACCTGTACAAAGACGGTCTGGTTTTCCCGGGCGGTGCCGGGGGAGCTGATGCCGATCTCCCCCTCGCCGGCGGTCACAGTCCGCTTGATCCGGCTGCTGGGGCCCCAGGCCTGGGCACCCGGCGCGGGCGACATGGGCAGATCCTGGAATTCCAGCTCGCCGCCATTGTGCAGCTGGTCAGAGTCCAGCAGGGCGGCCCTGGCGCTCAGGGGCGCGATGGGCAGGCCCTCAGCAAAGAGCGCCCCCAGGCGGATCTCCCTCTGGTTGTTGAGTGCGTAGTCGGACACCAGATAGAGAGCCACGGTGGTCCTGCCCTCCTCCTTTTTCACCAAGGTGGAAAAGGTGGGGCTGAAGGCGGAACTCCCATGCTCCGGGTCAAGGCGCACGTTCTCCGGCAGGTATTCCCCGTCCAAGGCTACCTCCAGCTGCACGCCGTAGATCACCTTTGCCGGGTCCACGCCGGTGATGCCCAGATGGACCTCACCGTCCACGCTCTGGCTATAGACGAGGGTGAGGGCGTCCGCCGCCGCGGCCGGAAGCTCCAGGCCGGGCAGGCAGAGGCACAGGCAGAGGGCCAAAATCAGGGCCAGAGCCCTTTTTCTCAGATTTCTCATAAACGCAATCACGTTCCTTTCCCGCCAATTTCATCGAACTCAATCAGATTCAAGGACAATCTGCGGCAGGTCCTCCCCGCCAGGACTGTTCATCCACAGGGTGCTGGCCGTCAGCCGCTTGCTACCATTGGGATTGTTGGGGTCGTCCGCCCGGTACATCTCCGCCATGATCTGGCTGGGCAGCAGGTTCACGCCGTCGCAGTGGGTGGCGTCCTGAAGCTCCGCCTCCTGCTGGACATTGGGCACAAAGAGGAACAGGCCGTTACTGATGTCGCTGACCTTCTGGTCCTCGGGCACCTCGGCGAAGGTGTAGATATCCCCCGCCATCTCCCGGATCTCCTCGCCGGTGGCCACGGTCTCCTTGCCATTCTCGTCCACCGTGACCTTTGTGGTGGTAAATTTGCCCTTGACGATCACGGAGCCGTAATATGGGTCTCCCCGGTAGGTGCCCACAACCACCAGCGTGCCCGCCTTGAGTACATTGCCCCCGCCGCAGTCGTAGTCAGCGGACAGGCGGCCCGCGAAGCCGTCCTCCCCTGAGAGGAAGGACACGTCGTCCCCGGCGTACTCAATGAGCTGCACGTTTCCGCGCTCTATGCCCTCCGGCAGGCCGGTGACGGTGACGGTCTTTGCGTCATAGGTCCAGATGGTGCCCCCGGCGGTGTTCTCGCCCGGCTTGTTGAAGTAGGTCGCGTAGCTGTCGGGATCGTCCCCGGAGAGGCTCTCCCCATAGGTCCCCTGCCGGGCCGTGACGGTCTTGCTCGCCCCGTCGGTGATCTCCACGGTCAGGGCGGCTGAGGCGTCGGGAGTGGTGCTCACCAGCTTCAGACCGGAGACCGGAGTCTCCTCATTCAGGGTGAAGGTGGCGGTGGTTCCGTCCAGCTTCAGCTCATACTGGGAAGCCGGGACGGTCTTGTCGTAGGCCACCCGCACCTGTCCGGCCTCGGCTGTGCCGATGATCTCGCCCAGGGTGCTGTAGGCCCGCACCTGATAGGTAAAGGCCAGATGGTTGCCCGAGCCGATCACGTCCGTGTAGACGGGGGGTTCCCCTGCTTTGTGCTGGACGAAGGCAATGGCCCTGCCGTCCCGAAGGATCTCATAGCCCTGAACGTTTTCCACATTGGGCGGGGTGATGGTAATGTCAATTTCGTTATTGCTGCCGGATTTCTTCCCGGCCGCGGCGCTGAATCCCGCCCGGGCCGTCGTCTTTCCGGCCAGCCGGTCCCGGCGGCTCTGGTCGCTTAAGTACCAGAGGGCCCGGGGCTCCTGGGCGTAGGTTTCCAGCTTTGCCTTGACGCTGTCGCCAAGGCGCATTCCCCAGCGGGTAAAGAACTCCGTCAGATCCTTTTCGACCACGCCGGAGGCGGTGAGGGCCACCTTCTCGTCGTAGCTAAGGCCGGAGAAGCCCTGGGTATAGGTGCCGGACTTCCAGGCCTTGAAGAAGCGGTTGTAGAAATCTATGGGCTGGGAGGCATTGTCATAGGCCAGATGGAGCTGCCAGTACATGCCCAGCTGCACAAACACATTGTTGGACTCGCCTGGCAGTCCCTGGGCGGTCTTGTCAAAAATTTCCGCGTACTTTCCACTATTTTCCAGACGGGAGGGCAGGGTATTGGCCTGGCCGTCATAGGTCTGGACCATCAGGGCGTAGATATTGTTGGTGATCTCCGCCCGGCCCAGCTTATCCATGTTGTGGCCGATCTCGTGGGCGATGCCCCAGCCAAACAGCCTGTTGGCCGCGCCCTGGCCTGTTACGGAGATGGGCTGGCCCCCGGCCATTCCCGCGCAGGAATTGTATCCGATGCCGATGTGATTCCCCGCCGCGTACATAAAGGCGCCGGAAAACATCTGCATGCACCGGATATTCTGCCGGGTCTGCATGTCGTTTTCCCCATAGGTCTTGTCAATGCCCTGGGTGGTCTTGCAGATGTGCATCACATCTTCCCAGGCCAAAACAGAGTTGAACAGCGCCTGCACCCGGGCGTCGCCGGTGGCTGTGGTGCTGTTCTTCACCGCCAGGGCGGGCAGGGACAGCAGCATGGTGGGCGTGGAAATCTCCGTCACATTCAGACAGTTGGTGGTCCGGTTGCTCTGGGTTACGCCAGCCTTAACGAGATAAGCATCCAGCTCATCCAGATAGCCCTGGATAGTGTTCACCTTGGCCGCCTCGGTCATGGCGTACCAGCCGGACAGTTCCAGCACGGGGATATCCGTGGCACGGCGCACATGAAGCTTCACCTGATCTGGATTCGGCCCGGTATAGGTGAAGTACAGGCTGCCGCCCCGCTGGGTGTTCTGGCTGCCAATTTTGGGCACAGTAAAGGTGTTGCGGCCGTTTTTCACATCTCCCATGGAGGCCCTCCAGGTGGAGGCCTCGGCGTTGAACTGGGAGGCATACAGAGTGAGCTTGCCGCCCTCCGGAATTCCCCCGGCGTAGACGGTGATCTCCTTCCCCGCCTGGGAGGCAGCGCCCAGGGGCTGGAGCTCGCTGCCGGACTGGGCGTAGTTAGTGCTGTCCACTCCGCCGCTGCGAGCCTGAACGCCCTCAATCACCACGCCGGAGGAGGAACCCTTCAGCAGTTCTCCTGCCAGCTCCAGCTCGTCGGCCAGGGCAGCGGTGTCCAGGTAATAATAGCGCTCGTCACTGTTCAGCCGGGCTTTCAGGTCCGCGATCTGCTTCTCGGTGACGCCAGGCTTCAGCTGGGTGCGCAGGTCATTGGCAAACAGGGCGCTGATCTCGTCCGGCAGGCTGCGGCTGGGATCATACTCCATAAACAGCAGCTCAGAACAGTTTACCAGGTTATACTCCGCCTGCTCCACCGCCACGCTGATCTGCACGATCTTCTTTGCGGGGCCAAAGGGCAAAATGCCAAACTTTGAAGTGGGAATGGCGTTTCTATTGGGAATATCGGGCCAGGTGAACACGTCCCCGCCGCCAGTGCCGCCGTTGTTGTCCTGGCCTCCTTTAGCCGGATCGGGCACAATCAGGCGGCCGTTTTTGGACAGGTCGTCGCCCTCATACCAGACCTGGACGCTATAGGCCCGCAGATATCGCGGGTAATTTCCGTCCAGCCGGGGCACCCACAGCACGGCCTGCAAATCCACCGGCTCTTTAAAGGTGCAGATCACATGCTCGTTCCCGCTCCAGTTCTTCGCGGTCCAATGGGTGCGGTAGTCCCCGTCTATCATATTATTGGGCGTAAAGGGAGCCGCCTCGGTATACTCGCCCGGGGCATAGTTTGTGGGCCAGGCCAGACGGATCTGCTCGATCTTGGACCGGTCCAGCAGACCGGCCTTGGGCAGGCCCTCGGGCGCGGTGTAA
The DNA here is from genome assembly GCF_003612555.1 of Acutalibacter sp. 1XD8-33. GTDB lineage: Bacteria > Bacillota > Clostridia > Oscillospirales > Acutalibacteraceae > Acutalibacter. The sequence goes on along the minus strand of NZ_RAZF01000001.1, from coordinate 272,410 downwards.
TCCACGGCTTTTGGTGTGCCTTCCGAGGTCCGGGAGGGCTTGCTGGAACCCACGTTGTTTCCCGCGATCACGTAGATCAGATAGGTCACGCCGTTTTTCAGGTTGGGAATTCGCAATCCAGTGGAAAGAAGCATTCCACCAGTCTGCCGGTATTCTTCAGAGGAGTCCTTTTCCTTATAATAGACCTCGTAATAGGTGGCCCCCGCAGACTTTTTCCAGCTCACATTCAGCGCGCCGTCCAGTTCCTGCACGCTTACCATGTCGGGAGCGTCCGGCCGCTGGGCAGGCTGGGGTGTGGCGGAAACCGCGTCGCAGGGATCCCCTTCCCAGCCCTCCGCTACCGGCGTTACCTGAAACCAATATTTCTTCAGGTTCTCCAAACCGCTGACAGTGGCGTATGGCACATTCACCCGCATGGTCCGCTTGGCGCTGCTGCCATCCATCCAATAGGTAATCTGATAGCCGGTGACATTGGGAAGCCCCCGCCATTTCAGCTCTGCCGATTCGCTGCCCGCCGTGGCGGCCAGGCCGGACACCACTCGGTTGACGTCCGCGGGATTCTCCGGGATAATATCCTTTAAAAACTGGACGGACTGCATGGCCACAGTGCCCGTCTCGGTTTTGGTCACGGTAACGGTGATCTTTTTCACCGCCACCCGTTTTCCCAGGGAAATCGTAATGGTTCGGGACCCGGGTGTGCGGCTGATGGCAAACAGACCGGCAGGCAGAACTGTCTCGATCAAGTGCTCTTCCGTTTCCCCATCAGCATATTCCACTGTCACAGTACCGCTTTCAATTCCGCCTACTTCCGGGGTGACAATGGTCATCTGGCTCATTTCTACCGGAGTGGAAAAGGGAATGGGTAGCTGGAGGGTAGCGCCAGGGGCACTAAGAGTAACGCCCTCTTCCCCAGAAGAAAACAAATTTTCAAGGCTTCCGGCAGTCACCGTAAGACCCGCCTGGGCCATGGCCTCCAGATCCACTGGAGGATTCAGCATAGCCCCTTCCGCCAGCTGTGCCCCGCCTTCGGCCTCTATGTTGCAGTTCAGATAGGCCAGGTCTACCACATCGATAGCCCCGTCCCCGTTAAAATCATATGTGGGCAGCAGGGTCTGGTCCTTAGAGGCCAGCTGGCGGGAGAGCATATCCCGGTCTGCGGCGTTTACCTGGCCGTCGCCGTTCACATCCCCCAAAGTAAAGGTGCTGTCGCCGGTTCCCAGAGTGACATGCTGAGAGTACTGGCTCAGATCCAGTTTCTGGAAATAGGAGCGGTATCCAAGCCCCGTAAAGCCCAGGGTATATTCGCCCTTTGGCAGGCCGGAGACGGTAAGGGTGAGATACTTTGGCCAGCCGGTAGCGTCCTCTTCCCCATCGGCATTTTTAGCCTCCACCTGGACCTGGGCGTCCACATCGGAGGTTTGAATCTTCCTGATGCCAGGCTCCCAAAGGCGCACTTCCTCCAGGATCACGTCATTCCGGGCGATCCCGACTTTGACATCATGGTTTTTCAGGGCCTCCAGAGGTTGAGCATAGTCTAACCGCAGGATGGCCTGGATCTCTCCCAGAGCGGCCGGAGCCGCCGCAGTCTGCTGATCTGGCCGGGAAGCGGCCAAGGCCTCGGGCCCTGTGGGAAACAGGATTCCCGCTGAAAGGGCCGCCGCCATCAGGGCGGAAAGTATACGGGCGCGCAACTTCATAGTCATAACCTTCCTTTCGCTGTGCCGGGCAAAAAAATCCCGCCCAACATTTTCCATTGCACGAGACATATTATAGCATTTTCTCTCTGAGCAATGCAAGTAGGCACAGCAAATTATGTAAAGTTTTTTGACTTCTTTCTGGAAAAATCCGCCACATTTCGCGCCGATTCCGAAGGCTCTGAAATTTTGCCCCAATATTCCGCCGGAGGCCCCCTTTCCCACTCTTGACATTGAAAATTCCCCTTGCTATAATTTGAACGATGTTGATCCGCTCTCCACTCTCTGATTCTCATAGAAAGGAGGGCGGTGAAGCACCGTACCAAGGGAGAAAGGAAGTGCGCGATGAAACAACAGAAAAAAGGGTTGGCGTTGTGGCTGGCATTGGCTGTGGTTTTTCTGGCGCTGGCGCTGTTCTCCGGTTTTCAAGGCCGGACGGAAAGCGTGCAGGAAACCATGCGGGACGCGGTGCTGCACAGCGTAAACCAAATCGCCTTTTTAGGCGGGAAAGCGGTAAATCCCGGATTGATCTCCGCGTTTGCCGTAACGGTCGTTTTGCTTCTGGCAGCGGCCTGCATCCGGATTTTTGTCGTTCCCAGATTCCGGTATGCCCCGGGGAAACTTCAGCTGCTGCTGGAGGAGGCCGTAGGGCTTTTTGACAGAATGGCAAAAACCAACAGCCCTCATCGAAACGGCTTTTTGGGGGCCTACATTTTTGCCGCCGGGGCTTACATTTTTGTGGGCACTCTCTTTGAACTTCTGGGGCTTCAGGTTGTTACTACCCATGGGAACCCCATCACCCTGCCGGCGCCCCTGTCTGACGTAAACGCCGCCATCGCCCTGGGCGTTCTGTCCTATCTCGTCATTCTTTCCGGCGGCGTTGCGGGCAACGGCGTGGGAGGCGTGGGAAAAACTCTCAAGGAGTTTTCCCTGCCCATTTCCATGAGCTTCCGGCTGTTCGGCGCGCTGCTCAGCGGCCTGCTGGTCACAGAGCTGGTATACTATTTTGTCACCCTCAGCTTTTTGCTGCCGGTGATCGTTGGCGTCCTGTTCACCTTGCTCCATGCCATTATCCAGACCTATGTGCTTACCATGCTGACGGCCCTGTTCTATGGGGAGGTCTCCGAGCCCTCCCATAAGGAGAAAAAGCCCAGAAAGAGCGGCGCCACCGGCTGACAGAGAATAGCCCACACAAAACATATTTTTTGAAAGTAATACGGAGTGGCCTTCGCCGCCAAAGGGTCTCGGCTGCCGACTCGGTCGGGTCAGAACGATTGCCACTGGCAGACGCTCACCCCCACACCCCGCCAGCGGTAAACTTGGCGTTGCCAAGTTTTGGCCCGCTGGACCGGCCAAAGCCGTCCAGGGTAAAAGTTTCGTCCACCTTTTCAAAGGTGGTAGGGTGTGCCTTAGCAACGTCCCACGGTCTTGCCCTTAACACCTGAGAAAGCAACGCAGGAGGGTAACATAAACATCCCAGTGGGATGTTTTGCGTAGGGAACCCCCGACTGCAACGCAGGCAGGACAAAGCCCTTGGGCCCCGGAAGCGGCCAACTGTGGGCGCAGCTGCCAAGCCAATTCGCGCGCCAGCGCCCTGTGCTCCGCAATCAGCCAGCGCACGCACCCACGCGCCCATATAAAATACTTAAAAAATTTCCAGGAGGTTATCAAAATGAAAAAGCTCAACAAGCATAGAAAATTGATCTGCGCCCTGGCTCTGGCCCTGCTGGCCATGACCCTGTTGGCCATGCCCGCTCTGGCGGCCTCGGAGGAAACCGCTCCCGCCCAAGGAGAGGCCCAGTCCGCCGGAAGCGATCTAGGCCTGAAGGCACTGGCCGCCGGCATCGCCGTAGGCATCGCGGCGGCAGGCGGCGCCGTGGGCATGGGTCTGGCCACCGCCAAATCCACCGAGAGCATCTCCCGTCAGCCGGAAGCCGAAAACAAAATCCGCACCACCCTTATGCTAGGCCTGGTCTTTATCGAGACAGCCATCATCTATGCCCTGCTGGTGGTTATCCTGATTATCTTTGTGCTGTAAGGGGTGGCGGACATGAACATTCCACTGAATGTAGATTGGCAGCAGATTTTGCTCCATTGGATGAACCTGGCCATCCTGATCGCCGGCCTGTATTTCCTGCTCTACAAGCCCGTAAAACAGTTTATGCAGAAGCGTGAGGAGTACTATCAGAGCCGGGAACAGCAGGCGGCTTCCAAACTGGAGGAGGCCGAAAAGATCAAGGCCCGGTATCAGGCCCAGCTGGACGGAGCGGAAGAAGAACTGCGTCTGGCACGGCAAAAGTCCCAGCAGGCCGTGCAGCAGTCCGCCGAGGAACAGATAGCCCAGGCTCAGGCTCAGGCTCGGCAGATCGTGGAGCAGGCCCGGATTCAGGCGGAACACAGCCGGGAGCGGGCTGTTAAGGAATCCCAGAGGGAGCTCAAGAAGTTGGTGACGGAAGCGGCGGAAAAAATTGCTCTGCACACCGGCGAGGACCCCTTCGACCAGTTCTTGACTCTGGCAGAGGGAGGCAAAACCCATGTTGACCGATAGAGGACACCTGACCGCCACCCTGCGCAGCGCGCAAGAGCCCTCCCCGGCCCAGATGGAACGGTTTTCCGCTTTTCTGAACCAGAAATACCAGCGGGAGGTCCCCCTGAAATGGGAGCGGGACGATTCCCTGAAAAACGGCTTCCGCCTCCAGGCGGGATCTGACGTATACGACTGGACCCGCCACGGGCGGCTGCGGCAGTTTCAGGACTACCTGCGCCTGCTCCGCCCCGGCCAGGAGGACATCGTCCCCCTGATGCGGGAGGCTCTGGACCAGTGGGAGCCCCAGGCTGCTCCGGAGGAAATCGGCGAGGTGCTCACCGTTGACAGCGAAATTGCCACTGTAGGCGGTTTGGAGCATGCCCAGTACGGAGAAATTCTGGTGTTTGCCGGAGGCGTCAAGGGCATGGTCCAGGATCTGCGCCAAGGGGACCTCAGCTGCGTCCTCTTTGGGGACAGCGAGGAAATCACCGCGGGCAGCATGGTCCGCCGCACGCTGAAAACCGCCGCCATGCGGGTAGGCGAGAGCTTTCTCGGCCGGGTGGTGGACGCCCTGGGCGAGCCTGTGGACGGCAAGGGCCCTGTGGAGGTGGAAACCCACCGGCCCATTGAGGCTCCCGCCCCGGGAATTCTGGACCGCCAGCCGGTAAACACCCCGATGGAGACGGGCCTTTTGGCCATCGACTCCATGTTCCCCATTGGCCGGGGCCAGCGGGAGCTGATCATCGGCGACCGCCAAACCGGTAAAACCGCCGTGGCCCTGGACACCATCCTAAATCAGAAGGGCAAGAATGTGGTGTGCATCTATGTGGCCATCGGGCAGAAAACCAGTTCCATAGCCCAGATGGTGGAAAACCTCTCCCGCCGGGGAGCTATGGACTACACCACGGTGGTTTCCGCCCCGGCGGGGGCCTCCGCCGCTTTGCAGTACATCGCCCCCTATGCCGGATGTGCTCTGGCCGAGTACTTTATGTACCAGGGCCGGGATGTGCTCATCGTCTATGACGATCTCTCAAAGCACGCCATTGCCTACCGGGCCCTGAGCCTGCTTCTGGAGCGCTCCCCCGGGCGGGAGGCCTATCCCGGAGACGTGTTCTATCTCCACTCCCGGCTGCTGGAGCGGGCGGCCCACCTCTCAGACGAGTTGGGGGGCGGCAGCATCACCGCCCTGCCCATTGTGGAGACCCAGGCTGGGGACGTGTCCGCCTATATCCCCACCAACATCATCTCCATCACAGACGGCCAGATCTTTCTGGAGAGCGACCTGTTCTTCTCCGGCCAGCGCCCGGCGGTAAACGTGGGTCTGTCCGTATCCCGTGTGGGCGGCGACGCCCAAACCAAGGCCATGAAGGCCGCCGCGGGCGCTATCCGCCTGGAGCTGGCCCAATATCGGGAGATGGAGGTGTTCACCCAGTTTTCCAGCGATCTGGACGACGCCACCAAGCGCCAGCTGGCCTTTGGGCAAGGACTCACCCGCCTGCTGCGCCAGCCCCAGTACTCCCCTTTCTCCCACCACCAGCAGGTTATCATCCTGACCGCCGCCATGGCCCGGGTGATGCAGAATATCTCCCTGGAACAGATCGAGCTGTTCCGCTCCGGGCTGCTGGGCTATATAGAGGAGCAGGCCTCGGACCTGTGCCGCCGGATTGACCAAAGCTGCCAGCTCTCCCCGGATGACAGGGAGGAGATCGTCTCCCTCTCGAGAAAATTCCTGGATGAGTTCCCCAAATTCCTGGCGGCCAGGCAGAGCGAAAAGCGTGGTGGCTGAGATGGCCAGTACAAAAGAGATCAAGTCCCACATGGAAAGCGTAGGGGAAACCCGCAAGATCACCAACGCCATGTATCTGATCGCCTCCACCAAGCTCCGCCGGGCCCGGCTGGAGCTTGACCATACCAGGCCCTATTTTGAGGCGCTTCAGGGGGAAATCAAGCGAGTATTCCGCACTGCCAGCGATGTGGACAGTCATTATTTCTATCCGCCCGACCGCACGGAGCTCTCCGAGGGCACCTACGGCTGCCTGGTGATCACCGCAGACAAGGGTCTGGCCGGCTCCTACAACCAGAATGCTATCCGAGAAGCTATGGCTCTTCTGGACCAGCACCCGGATACTAAGCTGTTCGTGGTGGGGGAATACGGCCGGCGCTACTTTACCCAACACAAAATTCCCATTGAGCACAGCTTTCTCTACACGGCCCAGAACCCCACCATGGCCCGGGCCCGGGAGATCAGCGCCCTACTGCTGGACCGCTTTGATTGCGGCGAGCTGAAGAAAATATTCGTGGTATATACAGACATGGAGAGCAGCATGTCCTTTCGGGCCCGCTCCACCCGGCTGCTTCCCTTTCACCGCACCTATTTCGCCGACACTGCCGCCACAGAAAAAAACGTGACAGAGCCTTTCGAGTTTGTCCCCGGCATCCGGGAGGTGCTGAACAGCATGATGCCCAGCTATGTGTCGGGCTTCATCTACAGCGCGCTTATTGACAGCTTCTGCTGCGAGCAGAACGCCCGCATGGCGGCTATGGACAGCGCCAACCAGAACGCCGAAAAGCTCATGGGGGAATTGTCCCTTCAATATAACCGGGTCCGCCAGGCCGGCATCACCCAGGAAATCACCGAGGTTTCCGCCGGAGCCAAGGCCCAGCGCCAAAAGAAAGAAAGGTGAGAAATTTGCAGCAAGGAATTATCATACAGATTTCCGGCCCTGTGGTGGATGTGGAAATCCAGGGCGGCCGTTTGCCTCGGCTGCGGGAAGCGCTCACAGTGGAGCGGGACGGCGTAGTCCGGGTGATGGAAGTGGCCCAGCATCTCAGCGCGAACACCGTGCGCTGCGTCATGCTCTCTCCCAGCGAGGGCCTTGCCCGGGGCCTGGCAGTGGACATCCCGGGATACACCATCCAGGTGCCGGTGGGCACGGCCACCCTGGGCCGGATGTTCAACGTGCTGGGCCAGCCCATTGACGGCGGGGGCCCCGTGCCAGAGGGCACCCCCCTGCAGAGTATCTACCGCCGCCCCCCCTCCTTCGACGAGCAGAGCCCGGCGGTGGAGATTCTGGAGACGGGCATCAAGGTCATCGACCTGCTGGAGCCCTACCCCAGAGGGGGCAAGATCGGCCTGTTCGGCGGCGCGGGCGTGGGCAAGACCGTGCTCATCCAGGAGCTGATCCACAACGTGGCCATGGAGCACGGTGGCTACTCCATCTTCACCGGCGTAGGCGAGCGTAGCCGGGAGGGCAACGACCTCTGGCGGGAGATGCGGGAGAGCGGCGTGGCCGACAAAACCGCCCTGGTGTTCGGCCAGATGAACGAGTCCCCCGGCGTGCGGATGCGGGTGGCCCTCTCCGGGCTGACCATGGCCGAGCACTTCCGGGACAAGGAGCACAAAGATGTGCTGCTGTTCATTGACAATATCTTCCGCTTTGTCCAGGCGGGCAGCGAGGTCTCCACCCTGCTGGGCCGGATGCCCTCCGCCGTGGGCTACCAGCCCACTCTGGCCAACGAGATGGGCGAGCTTCAGGAGCGGATCACCTCCACCAAGGTGGGCTCCGTCACCTCGGTCCAGGCGGTGTACGTGCCTGCCGACGACCTGACCGACCCGGCCACGGCCACCACCTTTGCCCATCTGGACGCCACCACGGTATTGAGCCGGAAGATCTCCGAGCAGGGCATCTACCCGGCGGTGGACCCCCTGGCCTCTTCCTCCCGGATTCTGGAGGCGGACATCGTGGGAGAGGAGCACTACCGCATTGCCCGGAAATCCCAAGAGATCCTGGAGAAATACAACGAGCTCCAGGACATCATCGCCATTCTGGGCATGGATGAGCTTAGCGAGGAGGACCGGAAAACCGTGGCCCGCGCCCGGCGGCTCCAGCGCTTTTTCGCCCAGCCCACCCATGTGGCGGAGAAGTTCACGGGCATTCCCGGCGTCTATGTGCCCCTCAAGGACACCCTGGAGAGCTTCGGCAAGCTGGTGGACGGCGAGCTGGACGAATACCCCGAGGCCGCCTTCTACAACGTGGGCACTTGGCGGGACGTGGTGGAAAAGGCCAGAAAGCTGGAAGCGGGTGAGCTGTGATGGCGGAATTCCAAGTGCACATTCTAGCGGCGGATAAGACTTTTTACGAGGGCCCCTGCGAGAGCCTGACCATCCCCACCTCCGACGGGGAGCAGTGCATTCTGGCCCACCACAGCAGCATGATCGCCGCCGTGCTACCGGGCACCTTGCGGTATCGGGTTCCCGGCCAGCCAGTCCAGACAGCGGCGGTTTCCCCGGGCATGGTGAAGGTGGAGCACAACGATGTGCTGGTGCTGGTGGACTCCGCCGAGCGGCCGGAGGAGATCGACGAGGCCCGGGCCAGACGGGAGGCCGACCAGGCCCGGGAGGCCCTGCTGCAGAAGCGCAGCCGCCAGGAGTATCAGGTGGCCCAGGCCACTCTGGCCCGAGCCCTGAACCGCCTGCGGGTGAAGTCCTCCTATAGCCATCTGGAGCAGTGAGATTTTGGAGAGTAGTAGGGAGCCTTCGGCGGCACAGACCGCCGCCTCCGGCAAGGGTGTGGGGCTTTGGGTCTCGCCTGCTGGCTCGGTCGGTTCGCAGCTTGTCTGCCACTGGCAGACGCTCACCCCCACACCCTACCACTTTTTGAAAAGGACGCTGGTTTCCGATGGAGACCGTTAAGCGCCGACCGAGCCGGAAGGTGAGACGACGAAAACTTTACCCTTGTGAGCTGGACCGTTCAAACTATCCAAATAATGCTGGCAATGAGAATGATGGCGACTCTGCTCGTTCTGTCAATCTTGACAATAGAGAGCTTTGGTCTAACAGCTCAGGCCGAGAGCGAAAAGCTTGCTAGGCTCGAAATGATCAACACCAGTATTGCACAAATGACGGATCATGGGTATAGCTTTATGCGAGATTCACAGCCAGAAAAGGATATTGCCGTAAGAGCTGTCTCGCCTCTTTTTGACTATGACGACAATCTGACCGGATGCTATATGACATTTGAAGCTAATGGTATCAGTGCCGGGTATGTTATGTTGAGTTTGATTGACGGAACTGATCCCATCGTTGAATTTTCATTTGATGGCAACGGGCCAATCAGCGCTGTTGAGGAAGAACTATATAAAGATGCCGATGAGTTTTTTTGTTGAACCGCAATGTTTAACTGTTGAAAACGATGAAATCTCGTCCGCAAGTTTGTCCTTTTCTGATCTTGATAATAAGAAAATGTTATATATTGGTTCGGGTAATCTTGCTGTTAGTAACGGAAACGACTATTTCTTTATTGAGAACCGTGAAACGGTTTCTAAAGAGAAAGTTGAGGAAGTTCTACAAAGTGAAGAAGAGCTTGTTCCCTACGGTAGCCAGGATGAAGATTTGATTGGACCCGGCATTATAAGCTGGAGTGAAGCGAAAATCTCTAACTCTTCTGTTTTCAAAATATCAAACTTTGGTGAGGGAACGGACTATCGGCTGATGAGTTCTTTTAGCGATGGAGGGGTTTGTGCCCCTACAGCTGCTGCCAATATACTTTGGTATTGGGGGAAAAAACGAGGTAAAAGAAGTGTTTTGGATCATTGGTATGTCAGTGGATTTACCTATGATAGCGACACACAAAATCGAATATTCGAATGGATATCCACGTGTATGAATACCAGTACATCATCTGGTACAACTAGGGAAAATATAAAGAGTGGATATCAGAAATTCTTATACTCCTGCTGGGCCCTTTTATAGTTGGGACTATAAGGAGATTCCAAACGGTGCTGCTTTTTCAGAATATGAAACAGCGTTAAAGGGTAACTGCCCTATCCATCTGAGCTTAAGATATAGAGAAAACCTGTTTGCTCAGCAAGGACATTCCGTGTTCAATTTTGGATATGCTAAAAGCACAACAGGAACCCCGTATCTTTTTGTAATGAATGGATGGCATGATTATGGGAAATTTGTCAAAATGAATTATTTTACAGATATGGTAGGATATAAGATATGGGTAAAATAACTCACTAAAAAATAGACTTTTGTGGATAACAATCTTCAATGCTTTTTCAGCTATTTTCTTGAAAAAAGACAGATAGTATGCTGTACTTTCAAATAGTTAACAGCATGAGAAAATGTGATGGTGCATTTAGGAGGCCAAAATGAGAGAACGTGTTATTGATTGGGTGTGTGCTCATAAACTGATTGTGGTCGCTTTCATATTACTTGCTCTTATTCTAATCTGGCTTTGGCCTGTAAGTGTGTATTCTGGAAATGCAGCAGATATAGAAAAAATACATCTTTTTGATGGGAATACCGGAAAGTCAGTCTCAATAACAAACAGAGAGGAAATTGACAAGATTGTTACATCTTTACAAAAAGTACCTCTGCGTCGTTCTTTCGATTTGAGAGTTCTGATTCCATCTGATGGGATTGCGTTGGAATTTGTTATTTCAAAAAAGAACTCCAATGAAAAGTCCCGCTTTCAAATATGTTCTGATAAAGATGTCAAAAAGACATTTCTCTATCATGCATATCAAAATGAGTTTCCATATGAGTACTACAAAAGTCTATGTCAGTCCACTCAACAAGAGTGAATACTTTATGTATGGAAAACGAAATATTACAAACTCATAAAGCGGGTGAAGTCCTCTCCTATAGTCATCTGGAGCAGTGATTTTTGGGGAGTAGTAGGGGGCCTTCGGCGGCACAGACCGCAGTCTCCGGCAAGGGTGTGGGGCTTTGGGTCTCGCCTGCTGGCTCGGTCGGTTCGCAGCTTGTCTGCCACTGGCAGACGCTCACCCCCACACCCTACCACTTTTTGAAAAGGACGCTGGTTTCCGATGGAGACCGTCAAGCGCCGACCGAACCGGAAGCTGAGACGACGAAAACTTTACCCTGGTTAGCTGAGTGCGAAACAGCCAACCAGGGTAAAAGTTTTTGATCCAAACTTTTTTCAAATAGTTTGGCGGGGTGGAATCCCTCCCCGCCGGAGGCCCACTCAAAGCCCCATAGCGCCGGCTCTCTCTTCCCGCTGCTGGCTCTCATAGAGCTCCCAAAAGCGCCCGCCCCGGTCCAGCAGCTGGGAGAAGGTTCCCTCCTCCACCACCCGGCCCTCTTCCATCACCAGAATCCGGTGGGCGTTCTGGATGGTGCTCAGCCTGTGGGCTACGGTGACGGTGGTCATTTCCTGGGAAATCCGGTCCAGGCAGCTCTGCACCTCCCTCTCGGCGGCGGAGTCCAGAGAGGCGGTGGCCTCGTCCAAAAGCAGCACCGGCGCGCCCTTGAGAATTCCCCTGGCAATAGCCACGCGCTGCCTCTGCCCGCCAGAGAGCTGGCCTCCCCTCTCCCCCACCTGGGTCTGGTAGCCCTCCGGCAGGCCCTGGATGAACCCGTGGATGTCCGCCCGCTCCGCCGCCCTCTCCAGCTCCCGCCGGGTGGCCCGGCTGTTCCCCAGGCGGATGTTCTCCTCGATGGTGCCGTCAAACAGGGTACACTCCTGGGGCACATAGGCGAAGAGCCCCCGGATGCCCTCCAGAGAGAGCGCCTCCCCCGGCCGGCCGAAATACCGGATCTCCCCGCTGGTGGGCCGGTAAAAGCCCTCCATCAGCTTGATGAGGGTGGACTTTCCCCCGCCGGAGCCGCCCACAATAGCCAGCCGCTCCCCCCGATGGAGGGTCAGGTTCAGGTTTTCGATCACGTTGGAAACGCCGTCATAGGAAAAGCTCACAGAGCGGAACTCCACCGCCGCGTCTCCTTGAATGGCGATTTCCCCGTCCCCCCGCTCCAGGTCCTCCAGGGGCTCGCTAAGCAGCTCGTGCACCCGCTCCATGGCTACCAGATCCGGCTGGGTCAGCAGCAGGAAGGTGCTCAGCCGGTAGACGGAATCCGCCATCATGCCCATGAGGGTAGCGTTGAACACGGCGGAGCCCAGGGTCAGGCCGTCCCGTGCCAGCAGAATGCCGATGATGAACCCCACCGCCTGGGCGGACTGGGCGAAGAAGTCCACCACGCCGTAGGTAATGCCAATGAGGTTCTGGTATCCCATGCGCTTCTCCCGGATCACCCGGCAGATCTCCCCGTACCGCTCCGCCAGCACCTGATGGAGGACGAACACCCGCACCACGGGGATCCCCCGCAGGGCCTCCACCAGAAAGGATGCCGAATCCGCGATCTTCTGCTTGGCCCGGCTCTCCGCCGCTTTGGCCCTGGGGTTCAGCCACAGGGACAGGGCCAGATTAATCCCGCCATACAGGACCCCCGCCAGGGCGATGCGCCAGTCCTTCACGAGAAGCCAGACCAGTGTCGTGGAGAACACCACGGCGAAGCGGATCAGGTTCATCATGGAAAAGGAGCTGAAGGCTCCGGTGGTCCGGTTGGCGTCGTCCCGCAGGCGGGTAATGTAGTCCCCGGTTCTGTATTTGGTGAGGACGCTATAGGGCATCCGGGCTATGTGGCGGAACATCAGCTGATAGAGCCGGCTGCTGCCGTACTCCGCCGCAGTGGTCTGAAGGTATTTTCCCGCGATCACCGGCGGCACCAGCAACAGGAAGATCCCCAGCATCAGCAGCAGCGTGAGGAGGATGTTCCCCTGGCGCTCCCCGGTGACAATGTCGATGAGGGCCTGGTTCACGTAGGGCATGGCGAAGAGTAGCGCCAGTTCGCAGGAGCCCAGTAGCACCCCCAGCAGGTATCTTTTCCGCGCGGACCCCAGAAAGGCGAAGCTCTTCAGGTACAGTCTGATTCCAGAGGTCTTTCTCATGCCCGGTCTCCCCCTTCCGCCAGTCCCTGCATTCTGCACATCTGGTAATACCGCCCCTTCCTGGCCAGCAGCTCCCTGGGAGAGCCCTCTTCCAGCACCCTGCCGCCGTCCATATAGTAGATGTAGTCCGCCCCCTGGACGGTGGACAGCCGGTGGGCCACGATCACCGCCGAACGCCCCTCCAGCAGCTTGTCCAGGGAGGCCTGCACCTCCCGCTCGGTCTGGAGGTCCAGGGCGGAGGTAGCCTCGTCCAAAAGCACCAGGGGCGCCTCCTTCACCAGGGCCCGGGCGATGCAGAGCCGCTGCTTCTGCCCGCCGGAGAGGTTCCGGCCCCCCTCGCCGATGGGGTGGTCCATCCCCTCCGGGTAGGAACGTACCAGCTCCCAGAGCTCCACCTCCCTGAGGGCCTTCTCGCAGTCCTCCCGGCTGAGGCCCGGCCTGCCGTAGGCCACGTTCTCGTAGATGCTGCCGTCGAACAGGCAGGACTCCTGGGTCACAATAGCCATGCGCCGGCGCAGGGCCTCCGGGTCCCAGTCCCCGGCCTCCACGCCGAACAGCCGCAGGCTGCCCCGCTCCGGCAGGTAAAACCGGCAGATCAGCTTGATCAGGGTGGACTTCCCGCAGCCGCTGGGGCCCACGATGGCTACCTTTCTCCCGGCGGGGATCCGCAGCCCCAGGCCCGTGAGGGCCCGCCGCCCTCCCATCCCATAGGAGAAGTCCAGGCCCCGGGCCTCGCAGGGGTCGTCCGCCGCCGGGCGGTCCGTCAGGCCCGGCTCCTCGTCCGGGATGTCCAGCACCTCGTAATAGCGCTGGGCGCTGGCGGCGGTCCGGCGCACCGTGCTCAGCATGTAGTCGGACTGGGTGAGGAAGTCCGTGATATAGCCGCTCAGGGTGACAAAGGCGATGAACGCGCCCACGGTGAGAAGGCCGGAGGACACCAGCCAGGACCCGATGAGGAACAGGCTCATGGTCTGGACCACGTTGGCCACGTACTTGATGCCCGTCATCTTCATGGAGATTTTCTCCGAGTCCACCTGCAGCCGGTACATCTTCTCCGCCATCCGGCTGAAGTTCTCCTGGAAGTCCTTCTCCGCCCCGAAGGCCTTCACCGTCAGCGCGCCGGAGATCAGGTCTGACACAAGGCTCATGGCGGAGCCCGCGCTGTCCATGGACTCCTTCTGCTGGGCCTGCAGGGGCCTGCTCACCCGGTTCACCAGCCCCAGAGAGAGGGGCAGGATCACCAGATAAGCCAGGGACAGCTGCCAGGACATGAACACGCAGGCCACCAGCCCGAAGAGTCCGGCGAAGGCGATCCGGGAGAAATTGCTCATATGGCCAGCGGAAAAGGTGCTGAGCAGGTTGATGTCGCTGTTCAGCCGGGCGGCCACGTCCCCGGTGCGGAAGCGCTCCTCCAGCACGGCCACGTCCCCGTGGGTGATCTTTTCAAAGGCCTTCGCCCGCACCTCCAGGAACATGTCCTCGGTGATGCGGCCGATAATGTGATAGTGCAGGGCCGTGCGGGCCCCGTCCAGCAGGACAAACAGGGCCATCATCCCGGCGGCAAAGAGCATGTCCCCCAGAAGCCCCGCCACGCCATAGTCCACCGCCCGGCCCCAGAAAGCCGCCGCCAGCATCTTCAGCACGCCGGAGACCAAAGAGATGCCCACAATGGTCACAATGCCGGGCAGGTGCTTCCGGTTGTCCACGTAAAACCGGATCAAGGCGCTCCCGTTCATTCCGCCGCCTCCTCCAGCAGGGGCAGCTTTTTCACGGCCCCGCCCCCCTCTGTAAGCCACATCTGCACCAGAGGATGGTCCGGATATTTCTTCCGGAGATACTCCTTGTTTTTCAGCCAGCCCGCCCGGAACTCCGGGTCGTTTTGGAGGCGGTCATAGCTGCGGACCCTAGCCGGGTAGTGGATGGCCCTGGCATCCCGCCCCAGCACGAATTTTCCCCCGCGGCTGTGGAGCTGGATGCCGAAATCGTTGTCCTCGCAGCCCCAGGTGCGGAAGAATTCGTCGAAGTACACGCCGTTTTCCCGCATGAAGGCCGTGGGCGCGGAGAAATGGAGGCTCCACAGCTCGATCCAGGGGGCCTGCCAGCGCCAGAGCACGTCACCGCACTGGGCGTAGTCTCTCTCCCGGCCCTCCAGCATCCCCCTCGCCTCCATGACGGCGGCGGCCTGGTCCGGGCTGTGGCTCCGGATGATCCCCCGCATCTCCTCCAGGTCAGAGTGCAAATCGTTGCCATATACATAGCCGATGGCCACCATCTTGGGCCCGTGCTCCCGGTAGAGACGCCAGTGCTCCCTCAAGCACCCGCTGGTGACAATTACCCCGCTGTCCAGGAACAGGCAGAGCTCTCCCTGCGCCGCCCGGATGCCCATGTTCCGGGCCGTGCCAGGGCGGAAGCCCTGATCCTCCTGCCAGAAGTGCCGGACGTCCGCCCGCCCGGCGTACTCCTCCGCCACCCCTTGCAGGCTGGGGCTGGAGCCATCGTCACAGAGGAGGATTTCCAGCTCCTCTATGGGGAAGTCCGAGCCCAGGATGGAATCCACCGTCATCCGCAGCTCCTCTGGGTTGTTGTAGGCGGGGATGATGACTGTGAGCTTTTTCATGCGCATTCTCTCCTTTACCTGAATTTGATTTGATTGTATCCAAATCCGGCGGGGGTTTCCCGGCCTTTTGGGAACGGGTTCTGCCGGGGGCCGCAAAAAAAGTATAGCAAGCCAGAGAGAAAAGCACAACCGGTTTTGCATGAACGGTCAAAAATCGCGCGGTTTTGGTATAAGACCTTGGAGCTGTCTCGCCTGCTGGACCGGTCAGCTAAGAGCGCTTCGCACCCAGCCCAGCAGAGTTTTCGTTGCACTTTTGCGAAGCAAAAGACAGCCGTTTCACGGCTGGGGCGAAAAGTCATGATACATGACGAAACTCCGCTATCTCATTTCTCCATTCTTGGCGTCATGTGCCAATGTCTATTTCAGCATCACCACTGTATGGAAGAGCTTGGTCTCCGGGTCGTAATACTGGCGCAGAACGCCGCCGTACCGCCGCACCGTGTCCGCCACACTCTTCAAGCCCAGGCCGTGCTGCTCCCGGTCCGCCTTGCGGGACTGGAACCCCCGGTGGCTGTCCCCCTGGGGCGGGACGGCGCAGGAGTTCACCAGGGAGATCACCGCCGCGCCCCCCGGCCGGGTGTCCACCAGCAGCTCCAGATAGGGCCTCTCTCCCCCCTCCGCCGCTTCCACGGCGTTTTCCAGCAGATTCCCGAATAGGGCGGTCATGTCGCTGGGCCGAAGGAAATCCACAGACTGGTCCCGCACATCCGCTGAAAAGCCGATCCCCTTCTTCTCGCAGACCTCCCGATACCGGCACAGCACCACGTCCAGGGTCCGGTTTCCGCAGATGCGCACCTTGTTTTGCAGAGCGGGAGAGGCCTCCAGCTCCCGCACATATTGGGCAATCTCCTCCGCCGCGCCGTGGTCCGCCAGATCCCGGATGGCCTCCAGGTGCTTGCGGATGTCGTGGATCAGCACCCGCTGCCGGCCGTACTGCTCCTCCAGGGCGCTATAGTAACCGGCCTCGGCCCGGCGCTTCTGGCGGATCAGCTGGTGGGAGAGGTTCTCGCTATTCCGATACAGGTTATACTGATAGCCCCCAAAGATCAGAAGGTTGTCAAAAAACAGGATCAACACCCCGCCCAGCAGAATGGACCCCACGCTGACGGGCTGCTCCACAATGAACGCCGTATATGCCATAATCAGGAGGATAAACAGAGTAGTCAGGGAAAATCCGGTAAGGGTCAGCGCCGCCGGGCCGGGATCTTGAGAGACGCCCCCGGCTTTGGCCAGGCTCCCGCAGATTTTCCGGTAAAACCGATAGAGGCTCTTACCGCCCAGGGCCAGAAGCAGAAACCCCAGAAACAGGGAGATGGTTTCTTTCATTACCGCATCGCCTCCACATACAGAATATAGGCATTTTTGAAGCTCTGATACCGCCGCCGGGCCAGATAGGCCGGGTACTCCCTGCCGTCCGGGGCCAGAAGGGTGATCATCGTGGGAGAAAAAGACCGCACATATTTCATATTGATGATGAAACTGCGGTGGGTCTGATAAAAGCTGCCAATCTCCAACAATTTCTCCCAATACCGCATGGGCTGGGCGCATTCATAAATCCGGTCCACCACCCGAATCGTGACTCTGCGCCCCATGGCCTCCACCATGACGATCTCGTCGGCGTGCCGGGTGACGGACTCTCCCGCAGCCTCAATGAGAACCGGTTTTGTATCCACGCTGAGCTGGTACAGGGCATCCTTCAGGTTTCGGAACAAGCGGTCCTTGTCCAGGGGCTTGGAGAGATACCGGAACACATGGAACTTCATGGCCTCGTCCAGGTAGTCCACATAGGAGGTGACGATGAAGATCTTTGCATAGGGGTTCTGCTCCTGGAGGCGGGCCCCCAGCTGGATGCCGCTCATGCCCGGCATCTCCACATCCAGAAAGGCGATCTCCAGCCGTTCCTCCCGGGCCAGCAGCTCCTCCCCGCTGGTATAGGCGGCGTATTCCGGCTGGTTCAGTCCATTCCGGGAAAAATACTCCCGCAGGTATTCCTCCAACTGGACCAGGACCACCGGGTCGTCGTCGCAGAACACAATGCGCACGGTCTCTTCCTCCTTTGGGTTGATTTGTTTTGGGACACGGGCCCCTCACCAGCCCAACAGGAAAGAGAGGCGGCCGGGAAGCCGTCTCTCTTTTGCGTCAGGTCTGGGGGCTTTCCCAGCCCATGCTCTTCTCCACCGCCCTGTGCCACCGGGCGATGTCCCGCTCCCGGCGCTCTGGGGAGTAGCCGGGCCCGAAGGCCTGATCCTCCCGCCACAGGGCCGAGAGCTCCTTCTGGTCCCGCCACAGGCCCACGGTGAGCCCCGCCATCATGGCCGAGCCCAGAGCGGTGGTCTCCAGGCAGGCCGGGCGGCGCACCGTGCGGTCCAGCACGTCCGCCTGATACTGCATCAGGAACCGGCTGCGGGAGGCCCCGCCGTCCACCCGGAGCTCCACCATGGCCGCCTGAGCCTCCGCCTCCATGGCCTTTACCAGATCGTAGCTCTCCAGGGCGATGCTCTCCAGCACCGCCCGGCAGAGATGGGCCCGCCGGGTCCCCCGGGTGATCCCCAGCAGCGCCCCCCTGGCGTACATGTCCCAGTAGGGGGCCCCCAGGCCCGTAAAGGCCGGGACAAAGCTCACCCCGCCGGTATCCTCCACCGTCTCGGCCAGGGCGTCCGCCTCCTGGGGCGTTTTGATGATCTCCAGCTCGTCCCGCAGCCACTGGATGGCCGAGCCCGCGTTGAAGGCGCTGCCCTCCAGGGCGTACACGGTTTTGCCGTTCAGCTTCCAGGCCACGGTGGCCAGCAGCTTCTGGGAGCGCACGGGCTGGTCCCCGGTGTTCATCAGCACGAAGCAGCCGGTGCCGTAGGTGTTCTTCGCCATGCCTTTTTCAAAGCAGCACTGGCCGAACAGCGCCGCGTGCTGGTCCCCGGCCATGGCCGCGATGGGGATCTCCCGGCCCAGCACATCCCCGCCGCACATGCCCACCACCTGTCCGCTCTCCACGATCTCCGGCAGGGCGCTCTCGGGAATCCCCAGCTCCTTGAGCAGCGTGGGGTCCCAACGCTGGATGCGCAGGTCCATGAGCATGGTCCGGGAGGCGTTGGACACGTCCGTCACAAAGGCCCGGCCCTCGGTGAGGGAATAGCAGAGCCAGCAGTCGATGGTGCCCAGGCGCAGGCGGCCTTTTTTCGCCAGCTCCCGGGCGGCGGGCACGTGGTCCAAAATCCACTTCATCTTGGTGCCGGAGAAATAGGGGTCGATGAGCAGCCCGGTAGTCTCTTTTATGTAGTCCCCCATGCCCAGGGCGGCCAGCTCCTCGCACTGGGGGGCCGTGCGACGGCACTGCCACACAATGGCGTTGCAGATGGGGATGCCCGTGTCCGCGTCCCAGGCCACGGTGGTCTCCCGCTGGTTTGTGATGCTGATGGCCGCGATGTCCCCGGCGGTCACCCCGGCGCTCTGCACCGCCTGGCGCATGGCGTAGAGGGTAGTCTGGAGGATCTGCACCGCGTCGTGCTCCACATAGCCCGGCTGGGGATAGATCTGCCGGAACTCCTTCTGCCCCATGCCGGCCACGCCCCCCAGGGCGTCGAAGAGCACCGCCCGGGAGCTGGTGGTGCCCTGGTCGATAGAGAGGATGTACTTGCCCACTGTCATAGCTTTCACCTGCTACTTTCCAAATCTCAGCGTTTCCAGTTCTTTCCCTTTCTCACAGGCCCGGCGGAGAAATTCCTCCAGGCCCAGGCTCTCGTACCCCCAGTTCATGGGCTCCAGGGAGGTGGGGCCGGAATAGCCCGCGGCGGCGATCTTCCCCATCACCCCCGGCCAGTCAATCCGGCCGTCAAAGGGCAGCTGGTGCTGGCCCCTCTCCCCGCCGTTGTCGTGGAGGTGCAGGGCCATCAGCCGGTTCCCGTATTGTTCCAGGAGGTCGGGGGCCTCCGGGTCGTTGGCGTGGTGGCAGCTGTCATAGCAGAACCCTGCCCGCTCGCTGGGAATCTCTCTGAGGGCCCGGGCCAGATTCCTCGTGTTGAAGATATTTTCAAAGGCGACCCGTACCCCCAGCCGCTCCGCCAGCTCTACGATTCCCTTGAGCCGGTCCATGCCAAGGCCGCTGAGGGGGAACCGGTCCTTGGGCAGATGGACCACCACCACCGGGACCTGATACTGGGCGCAGTCCCTGACGCAGCCCAGATGGCATTCCAGCAGGGCCTCCCCCGCCTGATTGTCCAGGGAGAGGTCGTCCTGCCCCCGCACCGGCGCGTGGAGATTTTCCACCATCAGCCCGGCCTTCCGGGCCCGGTCCACATCCTGGCGGTATCCGGGGCCCCGGCCAAAGCCGTCGCTCCACCAGAGCATCACGCCCTCAAAGCCCGCCTCTTTGATGAGCCGGTAGCGGTCCTGCCAGTCCCATTCATAGCCAAAGGCGTTGTAGATGCAGAGCATATCAGATCCACCACTCGGGGGTCAGCTCAGCCAGGGTGACGGACCGCTGGCCCTCCCAGTCCATGAGCACCTGGATGTCCCCGTAGCTGTCCGGCATGAGCTGGGCCATCAGCTCTCGGCACGCGCCGCAGGGGGCCCCCACCCTGCCGTCCGGCATGATAGCCAGAATCCGCCTGATCTCCTGCTCGCCATTGGTAATCATATGGAAGATGGCGTTTCGCTCGGCGCAGATGCCCAGGCTGGCGCAGGTATCAATGCACACCCCGGTGTAAATCTTCCCGGAGGCCGACAGGATCGCGGCGGCAACTCCCCCCGCCTCCACATAGTCCGATATCCTTCTGTCATTCTGCACGGCCTTTGCGGCCTGATACATTTTCCGCCATGTCTCCATGCGTTTACCCCCTCTTGATCCGCTCCATAGCCTCCTTGGTCTTCTCCGTGTCCCCGAAGGCGGAGAGCCGCATGCAGCCCCCGCCGTTTTTGCCGAAGCCCTCGCCGGGGGTGCCCACGATCTCCTTCTCGTTCAAGAGGTAGTCGAAGTACTCCCAGCCGCTTTTGCCCTCCGGGCACTGGAACCACACATAGGGGGAGTTCTCCCCGCCGGTGAACCACAGCCCCATGTCCCGCATGGCCTGCACCATCACCTGGGCGTTGCCCTTGTAGTAGGCCACGGCCTCCTGGGTCTGGCGGATGCCCTCCGGGCTGAACACGGCCTCCGCCGCCCGCTGGGTCACGTAGTTCACGCCGTTGAACTTGCTGCCCTGGCGGCGCTCCCACAGCTTGGCCACGGACACGCCCTCAAAGGCCAGCTCCTTCTTGATCACCGTGTAGCCGCAGCGCATCCCGGTAAAGCCCGCCGTCTTGGAGAGGGAGCAGAACTCGATGGCGCAGCGCTCCGCACCGGGAATCTCGAAAATGCTTCTGGGCAGGCCGGGGGACACGAAGCTCTCGTAGGCCGCGTCGAACAGGATGACCGCCTCCCGCTCCAGGGCGTAGTCCACCCAGGCCTGCAACTGGTCCCGGTTATACACCGCGCCAGTGGGGTTGTTGGGGGAGCAGATATAGACGATGTCTGCAGACTGGCCGGCCTCTGGCATAGGCAGGAAGCCGTTTTCCATGTTGGCGTCCGCGTAGGCGATCTTCCGCCCGGCCATCACATTGGTATCCACATACACCGGGTACACCGGATCCGGCACCAGAATGGTGTTGGCATTGTCGAAGATGTCCACAATGTTGCCCACGTCGCTCTTGGCGCCGTCTCCCACAAAGACCTCCCCGGGCTCCACGCTTACCCCCAGGCTCTGGTAGTACCCGGCGATGGCCTCCCGCAGGAAGGGGTAGCCGGAACTGTCCGGGGAGTAGCCCCGGAAGGTCTCCTTTTTTGCCATCTCGTCTGTGGCTTTGTGCATGGCCTGGATGACCACGGGGGCCAGGGGCAGGGTCACGTCGCCGATGCCCATGCGGATCAGGTTGTTCTCCGGGTGGGCGGCGGTGTACTCGTTCACCTTCTTCGCGATGGTGACGAAGAGATAGCTCTGCTCCAGATTCTGGAAATTGCCGTTGAGTTTCATTGGTATCATCCTTTCAGTCGGTTCTTGCGAGAAAATATTATAGTAATGGAAGGCCTTCGGCACACCGCGCCAAGTGAGGCGAAATGAGCAGGCTGGGTTTCGCGGTGGTGTCAAAAAGATAGACGCTCGCGCCGCTCGGTCTATCTTTCCGTTTTGCTTCGTAAAACTCTGCCAAGCTGGGTGCGGGCGCTCTCAGCTGGCCAGGGGCCTGTCTCACCTGCCGATTCGGTCGGTTCGCGGCGTTGTCTGCAATACTTGGCTTTGCCAAGTATCCGGCAGAACGCTCACCCCACACCCGCGCCAGCTTAAGACTGGCTGGACCGGTCGGTGTTGTTCCGTAAGACGTTCACGACGAGCAAAGCGAGGAGTGGGTAAAAGTTTCGTCAACCTTTTCAAAGGTTGCGGGGAACGGGGGGGGGGGGCAGAGCCCCCGGCCACCGGAGGCCAAAACGTGCCATTCCCGGTTCTCAGCCGTTCTTCTCCTCGGCGTACTGCACCGCCGCGCCCACAAAGCCCTTGAAGAGGGGATGGGCCCGGTTGGGCCGGGACTTGAACTCCGGGTGGAACTGTCCCGCCACGAAGAACCGCCTCTCTGGCAGCTCCACTGTCTCCACAATGCGCCCGTCCGGAGAGGTCCCGCTGATCTTCATGCCATGCTCTTCCACCGTCTCTCGATAGTCGTTGTTGAACTCATACCGGTGCCGGTGGCGCTCCTGGATCAGCTCCTGGCCGTAGCACTCCGCCATTCTGGTGCCGGGGACGATCTGGCAGGGATAGCTGCCCAGGCGCAGGGTGCCCCCCTTGTTGATGTCCTTGTTCTGGTCGGGCATAAAGTCAATGACCTTGTGCAGGCCGTACTCGTCAAACTCGCCGGAATTGGCGTCCCCGATGCCGCAGACGTTCCGGCAGAACTCAATCACCGCCACCTGCATTCCCAGGCAGATGCCCAGATAGGGGATATCCCGCTCTCTGGCGAACCGGGCCGCCAGCACCATGCCCTCGATGCCCCGGCTGCCGAAGCCCCCGGGAATGATGATGCCGTGGCAGTCCCCCAGGCGGGTCTGGATGTTCTCCTCGTCCAGATTTTCAGAATCCACCCAGTCGATCTCAACCTTGGCGCCGTGGTCATACCCGGCATGGCGCAAGGCCTCCATCACAGAGAGGTAAGCGTCATGGAGCTTCACATATTTGCCCACCAGGGCAATACGCACCATTTTCTTTCGGCTCCTGATCTTGTCCACCATCTCCAGCCATTCGGTCATATCCGGCTCAGGAGTGCTGAGAGCCAGCTCCCGGCAGACGATGTCCGAGAACCTGCTCTTTTCCAGCATGATGGGCGCCTCGTAAAGTACGGGAATGGTCAGGTTTTCAATGACGCAGTCTGGGCGCACATTACAGAACAGGGCGATTTTCTGGAAGATACTAGGGTCGTCGATAGGCACATCCGTGCGCAGAACAATAATGTCCGGCTTGATGCCCATGCTCTGCAGCTCTTTCACCGAGTGCTGGGTGGGCTTGGATTTGTGTTCGCCGGAGCTCTTGAGATAGGGCACCAGGGTCACATGGATAAACAGGGAGTTCCCCGGCCCCACCTCCTGGCTCACCTGGCGGATGGCCTCCAGGAATGGCTGGCTCTCAATATCGCCCGCCGTGCCACCGATCTCCGTGATGACAATGTCCGCGTTGCTTTTGCTTCCCACGCTGTAGATAAAACTCTTGATCTCTGTGGTGATGTGGGGAATCACCTGGATGGTCTCCCCCAGATACTCCCCCCGGCGCTCCTTGTTCAGCACGTTCCAGTAGACCTTGCCGGTGGTCAGGTTGGAGAACTTGTTCAGGTCCTCGTCGATGAACCGCTCGTAATGGCCCAGGTCCAGGTCCGTCTCCAGGCCGTCCTCCGTGACGTAGACCTCCCCGTGCTGGTAGGGGCTCATGGTGCCCGGGTCCACATTGATGTAGGGGTCCAGCTTCTGGGCCGCCACCTTCAGCCCCCTGGATTTCAGCAGCCGCCCCAAAGACGCCGCCGTGATGCCCTTGCCCAGGCCGGAGACCACTCCGCCTGTGACGAAAATATACTTTGCCATTTTTTATCTCCCTCAAAATTTTTGTCCTGCCGGTATGCTGCTATGGGTACGGCGCCGTGGCCCACCCGCCCGGATTCGTCCCCCTCGGGGACGAATCGCCGCTGCCAGTACCGGGGGCCTCGCCCCCCGGCACTGGTCCGGCCGTTTGCGCGAAGCGCAAACGCGGGCGGGCTGGCGAGAGTCTACGCCTCCACCGCGCCGTCGAACACCCGCACCGCCTCGCCGGTCATGGTCACCCGCTCCGGCGTGTAGTTGATCACAAGGTCCCCGCCCCGCAGCTTCACGGTGATGTCCTCCCCGACCCAGCAGAAGCCGTTCAGGCAGGCCGCCACCGCCGCCGCGCAGGCCCCGGTGCCGCAGGCCATGGTCTCGCCGCTGCCCCGCTCCCACACCCGCATGGAGAGGGTATGGCTGTCCAGCACCTGGATAAACTCCGTGTTCACCCGGTCCGGGAACAGGGGGTCGTTCTCAAATTTCGGGCCCAGCTCCTCCAGGTCCAGCTCCATGGGATCGCCGCCGAACACCACGCAGTGGGGATTGCCCATGGACACGCAGGTGACAGCGTACTCGCCCCCAGCCACAGAGACCCGCCGGCCGATGACGCTCTCTCCCGGCAGGTTCACCGGGATCTTCCCCGGCTCCAGCTCCGCTTGGCCCATATCCACCGTCACCGCCCCGGCCTCGCCGTCTTGCTCAATAATATCACAATATTTCACGCCGCTCAACGTGTCTATTTCCAGATGCTTCTTGCGGCAGAGCCCGGTGTCATACAGGAACTTCGCCACGCACCGTATGCCGTTGCCGCACATCATCGCCTCGCTGCCGTCGGCGTTGAATATGCGCATCTTTCCGTCCGCCACATCCGAGGGGCAGACCAGAATGATCCCGTCGCCGCCCACCCCCTTGTGCCGGTCGGAAAGGCGTATGGAGAGGGCCTCCGGGTCCCCGATCTCCTGATGAAAGCAGTCGAAATAGACGTAGTCGTTGCCGCAGCCGTGCATTTTCGTAAACCGCAGTGTATGTCCGCTCATTCACAATCCTCCTGATTTTCTCCGTTCTTCCGTTACATGCCCCCAGAGGAGCAGCTCTGGAATATGCCGAATATGGCCACGCCGGTCATCAACACCCCCGACAGCCGGATCATCACCAGAGCGGCGGTGGAGGGCTCCCGGTCCGAGTCCTTGTAGCGCATCCGCTCCTCCAGCTCCCAGATGGCCTCCGGGGCAGCCAGAGAGACGATCCCGTAGATCACAAAGACGATCAGCAGCACAATAAACATGGCTTTCCTTCCCTTCTGCTGTAATCTTTTTTTGAGTGTTGTATGGCCTCCGGCGGCTGGGGGCTTCGCCCCCCGTCCCCCACCACCTTTGAAAAGGTGGACGAAACTTTTACCCTGGTTAGCTTGAAATGCTACAATTAACAACAGTGACCGGTCCAGCTGGTCTTAAGCTGGTCGTCGTGTGGGGGTGCTGGTCCCCTGTGGGGACCGTCAAGCACCGACCGAACCGGCAGGTGAGACCGAAACCCCACGACCTTGCCGCAGCCGCCAGTCTGTGGCGGCTGCGGCCACTCCGTATGACTCTACAAAACTTATCCTTTAGGTAGTGTCCTGGAGGTTTGGCATCCAGCCCACTCATTTCGCCCAGCTTCCCGCCTCTTTCGCCGGGACAAAAGTTTTTGCGGTATTTCATTTATGAAATCGCATCGCGGTTTTGCAAACCGCGAGCAAAAACTTGGAGAGTTGAAACGCCCCGCGTTTCAATCTCTTGAGCATTTCTCCGCGTCGATAGCCAGCACCAGCATCAGAACATAGATGGCGTCATCCGGAAAGGCCGTGTCGATCACATAGGTATCCATCCAGTTCCAGATTTCCTTGGAGACTGTGGCGATCAGGTCCCCCTGGGGCCCCAACACCTGATAGTCCCACTCCATCCAGTTCCCCTCCACCTGCCAGCCGTTGCACTCGATGTTGTACCGGGGCTTGAAAAAGGTGAACTCCTTGCTGATGCAGCCGATGTACTGGCTCCCCAGGTACAGCTCAAACTTGGGCATCCAGGTGAGCACCCGCTCCTTCACCGTGCCCACCTCCCGGCCGTAGGGGTCGAAGATCTTCAGGCAGTGCCCCCAGCTGAGCTGGCCCTTCACGGTGTAGGCCGTGCTGCCGTCCTCATAGTAGATGTCGTAGCTGTCCAGCCAGGAAAAAAATCTCTGCTTAAATAGTAATTTCATATCGCGCTCCTATGGTTTTTCTGGTTCGCTTTTCACGCCTCCGACCTCCT
The DNA here is from genome assembly GCF_003612555.1 of Acutalibacter sp. 1XD8-33. Classification (GTDB taxonomy): domain Bacteria; phylum Bacillota; class Clostridia; order Oscillospirales; family Acutalibacteraceae; genus Acutalibacter. The sequence goes on along the minus strand of NZ_RAZF01000001.1, from coordinate 246,454 downwards.
GCCGCTCTTTCTGCCGCTCCTCCCGCAGGGGGGCCAGGTCCCGCTTTTCCAGCAGGTCCTCGTGGCAGCTCCAGAAGGCCTCCAGGCTGTGCCCGGGAATCTGGGCGAAGCACCAGCGCCCCTCCCGCCGCCACCGCAGCCGCACCTGAAGGGGAAGCTCCCCCGGGCCCGGCTCCGTCACGGCCATCTCAAAGCCCGGATGCTCCTCCACCGGCTGGAACTCCGGGGGCTGGTACTCCCCGGCGGGCTCCCATTCCGGAGTAGGCTCCGGAGTAGGTGTGGGGGCTTGGCTTCCCCCCTGGGCATCCTCCCCATAAGGGCCCCAGCCTGCCCCCGAGAGCTCGCCCTCTTCTCCCCGCCGCAGGTCCCAGGCGTCCGGCATCCAGTAGATGTCCATAGCAGGCGGCTCTTCCAGCTCCAAGGCGCCGACATATAGGGTGTACTCCCGGACCAGGGTCTCCCAGCTATCCCAGGGCCAGGACTTCATGGTTCCGATCTCCAGCTCCTCCCGGCTCAGGCCGTATTTCTCCGCCAGCTCTCCCAAGTCCTCCTGACCGGAGAACGCGAACTCCAGCACGCCTTTCCGGCACATGGCGTCCGCCCGCTCCGCGCCAGGGGCCAGCCGCCCCAGAGCTTCCGGGTTGGCGTACCAAACCCAGTCCAGGTCCGTGGACACGGCCAGATCCTGGGCCAGCCCGTTCTCGTCGGAGTAGGCCGGGCTAGACTCCAGCAGGTAGTTGTCCCCGTACCAAGAGGAATCCTCACTCTCGCCGGGGGCTTCGTGGCTGGCGGACTGGCTCTCCGGGGAGGATTCCGGCTCGCTGGCGGCCCCGCTCCCGTCCTCGGAGGACGCCCCGTTCCCAGGGCCCGCCGCCTCCGGCTGGAAATCGTCGGGCCCGCAGGCCGCAAGGCCCAGCGTCAGCCAAAGCGCCAGCAGGAAGCATCCCAGTCTGTTGTTTTTTACCGTTTTTCCGGTTTCTGTGGTCTTTTTCATGGTTTCTCGCTCCTTTTCTAAGAATGAAATGGTTCTACCAGTATAGTCGCAAAAAACCACACGATATTGGCTTTCTCCAGGACTAGGGGACTTTTTTCTCTTTCAAAAAAGTCCCCTCTTGACGCTTCGTGTCAATTCACCTTCAAAAAATGCGCTTCTCAGGTGTTAAGGTCAAGGGATAAGACCTTGAGGGCTGCGCGAGTCTCGCCTGCCGGCTCGGTCGGTTCACGGAGTGTCCGCCCCCGGCGGACGCTCACCCCTCAAACTCCCCGCCAGCTGTAAACTTGGCTTTGCCAAGTTTTGACCAGCTGGACCGGTCAATGTTGTTCCGCAAGACGTTCACGACGAGCAAAGCGAGGAGTGGGTAAAATGTTTCGTAGACTTCGTTCTACGAAGTCTTACCTTTCTCAAAGGTGGCAGGGGTTTGGGGGCGCTGATCCCCGGTGGGGACCGTCAAGCGCCGACCGAGCCGGGGAAGATTGCCGGTGGCAATCGTTCTGACCCGACCGAGTCGGCAGACGAGACCAGGCGAGACCAGCGTCCCCAAGGTCTTGGTCTTAGACCTCCACCACGCCGTCGTAGACCTTCACGGCCTCGCCGGTCATCAGCACCCGCTCGTCGGTATAATTGATCTTCAGCTCGCCGCCCTTGAGGATCACCCGGATATCCCGGCCCTTCTCGCAGTAGCCGTTGAGCACCGCCGCCACAGCCGCCGCGCAGGTCCCGGTGCCGCAGGCCATGGTCTCGCCGCTGCCCCGCTCCCAAATCCTGGCCTTCAGGGTGTGGCTGTCGATCACCTCCACAAAGCCCACATTCACCAGCTCCGGGAACAGGGGGTCGTGCTCGAACACCGGCCCCAGCTTCTCCACGTCCGCCTTGTCCACAGAGGGCACGAACACCGTCACGTGGGGGTTGCCCATGGAGCAGCAGGTAATCTCGTACCGCTCCCCGGCAATCTCCACCCGGCGGCCTACCACCGGGCCTCCGGAGAGCTTCACCGGCACCTTTTCCGGCTGAAGCTCCGCCTTGCCCATATTCACCGCCACCTGATGGCACAGGCCGTTCTTGGTGATCACCGTGCACTCCTTCACGCCGCTTCTGGTGTCGATGTGGAGCACGCTGCGGCCCACGCCGGCCAGGGTTCCCTTGGCGATGCCGTTATCATAGAGGTACTTTGCCACACAGCGGATACCGTTTCCGCACATCATGCCCTCGCTGCCGTCCCGGTTGAACATGGTCATCCGGGCGTCGGCAACCTCCGAAGGCTCGATGAGGATCACCCCGTCGCTGCCCACGCCGTTGTGCCGGTCGGAGAGGCTCACCGCCAGAGATTCCGGCGAGGCCACCCGGTTCTGGGGGTCGAAGCAGTTCACGTAGATATAGTCGTTGGAGCAGGCGGACATCTTGGTGAAGCGGATCTTCTGCTTCTCCGCCTTCAGGTCGTTGATATCTACAATCTCCGTGTTCTCCGGGGTGTAGCGGCTCATGAGGGAATCGGCCAGGGCGTTGGCCGTGTCGATGGCCGTCAGGCAGGGAATGCCCAGGAGGCTGGCCTTGCGGCGGATCTTCACGCTGTCCCGGGCGGGGTTGCGGCCCTTGGCCGAGGTGGAGATCACGTAGTTCACCTGCCCGCTCTCCAGGAGGGTGATGGTGTTGTGGCCGGAGTTCTCGTGGATCTTGTCCACCACCGTCACGTTCAGCCCGGCTTTGAACAGCAGCAGGGCCGTGCCGCCGGTGGCGAAGAGCTTAAAGCCCAGGCGCTCGAATTTCTTGGCGATCTCCGCGATCTCCGGCTTGTCCTGGTCCCGCACGGTGATGAATACCCCGCCGCCCTTCTTCATCTGGTGGCCGCTGGCGATGAGCCCCTTGTAAAGGGCCTCCTCCAGGCAGTTGCCGATGCCCAGCACCTCGCCGGTGGACTTCATCTCCGGGCCCAGGTGGGTGTCCACGTCCGCCAGCTTCTCAAAGGAGAACACCGGCACCTTCACCGCCACATAGGGGGAGGGTTTGTAGAGCCCGGTGCCATAGCCCAGGTCTCGGAGCTTGTAGCCCAGGCTGCACTTGGTGGCCAGATCGCACATAGGCACGCCGGTGACCTTGCTGATATAGGGCACGGTGCGGCTGGCCCGGGGGTTCACCTCGATCACGTAGATCTCCCGGTCCATGATAATATATTGGAGGTTGATGAGCCCGATGCCGTGGAGCTCCCGGCAGAGGGTCTCCGTGGTGGAGACGATCTTCTGGCTCATACCGTCGTCAATGTCGGAGGCGGGGTACACGGCGATGCTGTCCCCGGAGTGGATGCCCGTGCGCTCCACATGCTCCATGATGCCGGGGATCAGGATGTCCTCCCCGTCGCAGATGGCGTCCACCTCGATCTCCATGCCGGAGAGGTATTTGTCGATGAGCACCGGGTTGTCCTGCTTGGTGGAGAGGATGATCTCCATATACTCCTCAATGTCCTCCGCGCAGGTGGCGATGATCATGTTCTGGCCGCCCAGCACATAAGAAGGCCGCATGAGCACGGGATATCCCAGCTTTTCCGCCGCCTCCAGGGCCTCCGCCGCCGTCATCACCGTGGAGCCCTTGGGCCGCTTGATGCCCGCCCGCTCCAGAAGCTCGTCGAAGCGCTCCCGGTCCTCCGCCATGTCGATGGTGTCCGCCGAGGAGCCCAGGATGGGGATCTTGTTCTCCGCCAGGGTCTTGGTGAGCTTGATGGCCGTCTGCCCGCCGAAGGCAACCACCACTCCAATGGGCTTCTCGATGGCGATAATATCCATCACGTCCTCCGGGGAGAGGGGCTCGAAGTAGAGCCGGTCGCCGGTGTCGAAGTCTGTGGACACGGTCTCCGGGTTGTTGTTGATGATCACCACTTGATAGCCCAGCTGCTGCAAAGACATGACGCAGTGGACGCTGGCATAGTCGAACTCGATGCCTTGACCGATGCGGATGGGCCCGGAGCCCAGCACAATGATGGTTTTCTTATCCCCCTTGTCCTTGATGAACTCCAGGGCCTCGTCCTCCCCGCCGCTCTCCTCGGTGTCATAGGTGGCGTAGAAGTAGGGGGTATGGGCGGCGAACTCCCCGGCGCAGGTGTCCACCATCTTGAAGGTGGTTTTCCGGGGGAATTTCACCTCGCAGCCGGAGAGCCGGGCGATGATCCGGTCCGGATAGCCCAGCCGCTTGCCCTCGGTGTAGAGCTCCTGGGTCAGGACGCCTTTTGCCAGCTCCCGCTCGTAGTCCAGCAGCACCAGGAGCTTCGAGAGAAACCACCGGTCGATCATGGTCAGCGCATAGAGGCTGTCCACGGAATGGCCCCGCTTCAAGAGCTCGTACACGGCGAAGATCCGCTCGTCGGTGGCGTGCTCCGCGATGTGCAGGAGGGTCTCCTCGCTCTCCCCGGCGAACTTGGGCAGGTTCAGGGTGTCCAGGCCGATCTCCGCCCCCCGCACGGCCTTCATCAGGGCCATCTCAAAGGTGTCGGCAATGCTCATCACCTCACCGGTGGCCTTCATCTGGGTGCCCAGATCCCGCTTGGCATATACGAATTTATCGAAGGGCCACTTGGGGAACTTCACCGCCACATAGTCGATGGTGGGCTCGAAGGCGGCGTAGGTGACCCCGGTGACGGCGTTTTTGATCTCGTCCAGCCGGTAGCCGATGGCGATTTTCGTGGCTACCTTGGCAATGGGGTAGCCCGTGGCCTTGGAGGCCAGGGCGGAGGACCGGCTCACCCGGGGGTTCACCTCAATGACGGCGTACTCGAAGCTGGTGGGATGCAGGGCGAACTGGCAGTTGCAGCCCCCTTCCACCCCCAGCTCGTTCACAATGTCCAGGGCGGCGGTGCGCAGCATCTGATACTCCTTGTCGGAGAGGGTGACCGTGGGGGCGATGACGATGGAGTCGCCGGTGTGCACGCCCACAGGGTCCAGGTTCTCCATGGAGCAGATGGTGATGGCGTTGCCATCCCCGTCCCGCATGACCTCAAATTCGATCTCCTTCCACCCGGCGATGCTCTTCTCCACCAGCACCTGGGTGATGGGGGACAGGGCCAGGCCGTTGGCGGTGATCTCCCGCAGCTCCTGGGGGTTGTTGACGATGCCGCCGCCGGTGCCGCCCAAAGTGAAGGCCGGGCGGATGATCACCGGGTAGCCGATCTCCCCGGCGAAGTCCTCCGCGCCCTCCACGGTGGTGACCACCTTGCTGGGCACGCAGGGCTGGCCGATGCGCTCCATGGCGTCCTTGAAGAGCTGCCGGTCCTCGGCCTTGTCGATGGTCTCGGGGCCCGCCCCCAGCAGGCGCACGTTGTGCTTTTTCAGAAAACCCTCCCGGGCCAGCTGCATGGAGAGGGTCAGGCCGGTCTGGCCGCCGAAGCCGGAGAGGATGCTGTCCGGCTTCTCCTTCTCGATGATGCGCTTCACAGTGGTCAGGGTCAGGGGCTCGATGTAGATCCGGTCGGCCATGGCCTGGTCGGTCATGATGGTGGCCGGGTTGGAGTTTACCAGCACGATCTCGATGCCGTCCTCCCGGAGAGCCCGGCAGGCCTGGGTGCCCGCGTAGTCAAACTCCGCCGCCTGTCCGATCACAATGGGCCCGGAACCGATCACCAGTACTTTTTTTATGTCTTGATTCAGTGGCATAGTATCCTCCTCTTTTTTACAGCGTCTTTTCCCGTTTATTGCCTATATAGGGCCCGTCCACGCACTGTCCCCCGCGCAGGCGGAAGCCCTTTTTCTCGTAATATTCGTTCAGGGGGGCGTTGTTCACAGCGCAGTCCAGCCGCAGGGCCGCCAGGCCCTGTTCCCTTGCCAAGTCCGCAGCGTGGTCCAGCAGCCGACCTCCTGCGCCCTGGTCCGCCAAGGACGACACAAAATTGTGCACATACAAGGCCTGGGCCGTGGTGCTGTCCTCCCAGCGGTCATCCTCCCGCAGAAGCACCGCCGCGCTGGCAATGGTCCCGTCCCCCCGCCGCAGCAGGTATAGCCGGCCAGCCTCCGCCTTCTCCCGATAGTACTCCTCCGGGTAGGCCTCCTGGTAGCTGTTGACATTCCATTGGCAAATGCCCGCCCGATCCATCCAGGCCACGCGCTCCTGTATCAGGGCCATTACCCCAGGGGCGTCCTGGGGGCTTCCCCGCATAAAATGATACTCCATCCTGTCCCTTTCCCGGCCCGGAGCCGCGTACAGGTCCTGCCACACAGCCCCAGAGGGCGTGTCGTACGCCATGGGCACAAGGCCCTCTTCTCGCAAAGCGCAGCGGATCAGCGCCTTGGTCAGCCCAGGCACGTCCTCCCTGGAGAGGGCCTCGTCCACATCCATCCAGACCACTAGATCGTTCTCGTCGTGGTCCGAGACCGCCTCGCCGGACACATACTCCGCCGAAAACGCCGCATACCAGTCCTTCTCCCCGAAGCGCACCGCCAGGAGCTTTCCGGGCTCCACCAGGACCCCGGTCTCCTCCAGAAATTCCCGCTTCACCGCGTCCCGGGGAGACTCTCCCCGCTCCAGATACCCGCCGGGGACGATGAGCAGGCCCTTGCCCCCGCCGTAGGTGTGCCGGGCCAGCAGGACTCTGCCCTCCCGGATGACGATTCCGGTCACCGACCGGCTCCAGTCTGTTGAGGCTTCCGCCATAGAGAAGCCGCCTCCTTCCCAAAAGAAAACTCAGTCCATCATGGCGAAGAACTCGTCGAAAAGATACTCCGTATCCAGGGGGCCTCCGCAGGCCTCGGGATGGAACTGGGTGGTAAAAGCCGGGCAGTCCGTGTAGCGCACCCCCTCGCAGGTGCCATCGTTCACGTTGCGGTACAGCTCCCGGCCCCAGCTGGGATCAATGCTCTCCCCCACCACCGCGTAGCCGTGGTTCTGGCTGGTGATGTATACCCGCCCGGTCTCCAGGTTCTTCACTGGCTGGTTCTCCCCCCGGTGGCCGTATTTCAGCTTCTCGGTCCGGCACCCGTGGGCCAGGGCCAGCAGCTGGTGCCCCAGACAGATGCCGAACATGGGCTTCCCCAGGTCCTGGATCTCCCGCAGGTCGGCGATGAGCTCCACGTTCTCCGCCGGGTCGCCAGGGCCGTTTGACAGCATGATGCCGTCCACGCCCATGGCTGCGATCTCCTCCGCCCGGGTATCGCAGGGGCAGACCGTCACCCGGGCGCCGCGCTTGGCCAGCTCCCCGGCAATGTTCCTCTTTGTACCGTAATCCATCAGGGCGATGCGCTTGCCCGTGTTCTCCGCCCCCACCAGGTATTTTTCCTTGGTGGAGACTGCCCGCACCGCGCCTTTCTGCGTCCGACAGGCCCGAAGGGCTTCCAGGTCCACGCCCGCCGGGTCGTCCGCAATAGCGCCGTTCATTACGCCCTTTTCCCGGATGATTTTGGTAAGGGTGCGGGTATCGATACCCTCCAGGGCAATCAGGCCCTTTTCTTTAAAAAAGGCGTCAAGGCTGCCCTCTGAACGAAAGTTAGAAGGAGCTTGGCACCAATGCTTAACTATATACCCCCCGGGGCCTATCATACCGCTTTCAAAATCAGACGGTATCACGCCGTAATTGCCGATAAGCGGAAATGTCTGCACCACAATCTGTCCCCAATAACTAGGGTCGGTCAGGGTTTCCAGATAGCCCGTCATGCCGGTGGTAAACACCACCTCGGCGGTAAGCTCGCCATCCGCGCCGAAGCGTCTGCCCTGAAACACTCTGCCGTTTTCTAATACTAAATAAGCCGTTTTCCCCATATGCAACACTTTCCTTTCCGTTTTGCCTCTTCCTGTTCAATCTTATATTGTACAGGAAACAGCGCCAGAGCGCAAGAGGAAAATTTCATTTTCCCATCAATCTCCGTTTTTTTCGTGCTAAGCCCATAAGGCCGACTGCCTTTTCATCCTCGCGCCCGTTCTTTACAGCGTTTAAAACATTACAGCCATGTTCCTTCACAGCGTCCGCTTTTATAAAGAATTACCGCTTTATAATCTGGGCCGTAAAAGGCTCTCTAACTCCCAGAACAAAGCCCGCTCAAAATTCTGATAAGATTTTCCCTCCAATTTCCCAGCGTATTGGGCAATCTCCGCAAAATCCAAAGAAATACCCATGGCCCGTTGACAAATCTCCTCCGGCGGACTAAAATAGAGTCATAAGCAGGGCGCTGAACGGGGGGGAACCTTTCAGCGCCTTTCTCCTTATAATGGTAGTAGCTTAGTAACTACAAAATGAATCTGCGGAAAGAGGGGTTATTGATGGGAAACTGTGAAAACCGCAAATCTGTGCCAGAGCTTTTTGGCAGCGCCGTCTTTAACGACGATGTAATGATGGAGCGTCTGCCAAAAGATGTGTACAAGTCTCTGCGCAAGACCATCGACGAAGGCAAGGAACTGGACTTAAACGTAGCCAACGCCGTGGCCTCTGCCATGAAGGACTGGGCTGTGGAGTTGGGGGCCACCCACTATACCCACTGGTTCCAGCCGCTGAATGGCATCACCGCTGAAAAGCACGACAGCTTTATCTCCCCCACCAGCGACGGTCGGGTAATCATGCAGTTCTCCGGCAAAGAGCTGATTAAAGGTGAACCCGACGCCTCCTCCTTCCCCTCCGGCGGACTGCGCGCCACCTTTGAGGCCCGAGGCTACACTGCCTGGGACCCTACCTCGTATGCTTTTGTGAAAGGCAACTCCCTGTACATACCCACGGCATTCTGCTCCTATAGCGGCGAGATCCTTGATAAGAAAACGCCTTTACTCCGGTCTATGGAGGCCCTGAGCACCCAGGCAGTCCGGATGCTGCGGCTGTTTGGAGATGAAAAGACCCAGCAGGTCATCACTACCGTGGGGCCAGAGCAGGAATACTTCCTGATCGACAAGGAGCTTTACAATCGCCGCAAGGATTTGATCTTTACAGGCCGCACCCTTTTCGGGGCAAAAGCCCCCAAAGGTCAGGAGCTGGACGACCACTACTATGGGGCCATTAAGCCCCGGGTGGCGGAATTCATGCGGGACCTGGACCGGGAGCTGTGGAAGTTGGGCGTGCTGGCCAAAACCAAGCACAACGAGGTTGCCCCCGCCCAGCATGAGCTGGCCCCGATTTTCAGCACCACGAACATCGCCACCGACCACAATCAGCTCACCATGGAAATGATGAAAACTGTGGCCGGACGCCACGGGTTGGTCTGTCTGCTCCACGAGAAGCCCTTTGCCGGAGTAAACGGCAGCGGCAAACATAACAACTGGTCCCTTTCCACCGACTCCGGCAAAAACCTTTTGGACCCCGGCAAGCGCCCCTGGGAAAACCTCCCCTTCCTGCTGATTCTCGCGGCGGTTATCAAGGGTGTAGACGAATATCAGGACCTGCTGCGGATTTCCGTGGCTTCCGCCGGCAACGACCACCGCCTGGGCGGCCACGAGGCCCCGCCCACCATCATCTCCATCTTCCTGGGGGATGAGCTCACCGCCGTGCTGGAGGCCATTGAAAATAGCCGGCCCTATCAGAGCACGGAGGAGAAAAAGCTGGAAACCGGCGTGCGGGTGTTGCCCGATTTTAATAAGGATACCACCGACCGGAACCGTACCTCCCCCTTTGCCTTTACCGGCAACAAATTTGAGTTCCGCTCTCTGGGCTCAGCGATTTCCATCGCCTGCCCCAACATTATGCTGAATACCATCGTAGCCGAAGAGCTGCGGCAGTTTACCGGAGAGCTGGAAGGAGCGGCGGACCTGCCCGCCGCGGTTGCCGCTCTGGTCCGCCAGGTGGTGCTGAAGCATAAGCGCATTATCTTCAACGGCGACGGCTACTCGGAGGAATGGGTCCAGGAGGCCCAGCGCCGGGGGCTTCTGAACCTGCGCACCACAGTGGACGCTCTGCCCCGATATCTGGACCAGAAAAACGTGGAGCTCTTCGCCCGGCACAGGGTCTATACCGAGGCCGAGATGGAAGCCCGCTATGAGACGATCATGGAAGAGTACGTTAAAACGCTGAATATTGAAAGCCTTACGATGGGCGGCATGGTGCGTCAGGAAATTTTGCCAGCGGTAAGCAGCTATATTGCCTCCCTGGCGGAGGCTGTGGGCGCCAAACGCGCCATCCTGGCAGGTCTGCCCTGTGTGGCTGAAACCGCTCTGATAGAGAAACTCTCCGCCCTGCTGGACAAAGCCTATGGCCAAGTGGAAGAACTCCTCCTGATGGTAGAGGATCCGAAAACTCAGAGCCAAAATATCCTTACCGCCGCCACCCATTACCGGGACGAGGTGATTCCCGCCATGAACCGTCTGCGGGCTACCATTGATGAAATGGAACAGAATGTTTCCAGCAAGTATTGGCCTTATCCCAGTTATGCAGATCTCATGTACAGTACCTGAATTTATTCTCTTACACGATATCTAGAAAATTTTGCAAAAAGGGCTATCCAAATCCGCCGGAATCGGTTATAATTTGGGTAGTCCTTTTCGCTTCCAACAAGAGGACAGAAAAAAATCAAACAGTTCAGCCCCTTTAGGAGGATGCTGCAAATGGAAAAGACCCCCGCCAGAAAAAAAGCCCATGTAAAAGGCATAAAGGTGCGTACTGTAAACTTCATTATGATTTTCCTTTCTTGTCTGCTGTATACTATGCTGTTGGCCGTCACGTATCGAGCTTCTCAAAACTATCAGGCTATGGTAACGGCCACCAATCTGTACATACAGTGTCAGGAAAACGCCTCCATGCTCTCTGAGGCCTCCGACTACCTTACCGACCAGGCCAGGATGTTCGCCGTTACCATGGATCCCGCACATATGGAAAACTATTTTGAGGAGGTCCATGTAACCCGCCGCCGGAAGCGCGCCCTGATCAGCCTTACCGATCAGGCCAGCTCGGAAGCCTTGGAATACATGGAAAAAGCCTTGGAAAATTCCAACCGCCTGATGGAACAGGAAATCTATTCCATGCGCCTGGTGGCCGAGGCTCAGAGTATGGACCCTGCCTCTCTTCCCCAGGAAGTGGCCGATACCCAGATCTTTCCCGGCCATCAGCGCCTTTCCCCGGAAGAACAGCTGGAGGCCGCCCGGGAAAAGGTGTTTGGCTCAGAATATCAGGCAAAAAAGCAGTTGATTACCAGCAATATCAGCTACTTTCTCAGCGACGTCATGGCCTCCACCCAGCAGGGCCAGCAGTCCAGCATGGACGATCTCGCCCGCTCCATGGCCATGGAGCGCATTCTCTTCAGTATTCTCTTTTTGATGAACATCTCCATCTTCCTCATGATTATCCTTTTAATTGTCAAACCCCTGCAAATCTATGTAAACTGCATTAAAAAAGAAAAGCGCATGGAGATCACCGGAGCCTATGAGTTCAAATATCTGGCCCTGACCTATAACGATATCTACGAGATCAACGCCGCCAACGAGATCCTCCTGCGCCATCAGGCTGAGCACGACTCTTTAACCGGCCTGATCAACCGGGGAGCCTTTGAACATGTCCGGCAGGTACTCAAGGTCAAGAGCCAGGCTCTCGCGCTGCTTATCATTGATGTGGACAAATTCAAACTGATCAACGATGGCTATGGCCATGAAACAGGCGATCTGGTATTGAAAAAAGTGGCCCGGCTTCTGGAAGAGAGCTTCCGTTCCACAGACTATCCCGCCAGAATCGGCGGTGATGAATTCGCTGTGATCTTGCCGGACATTGACTGCAAACACCAGCCTATGGTAGAAGCCAAAATACGCTCTATCAACGATACGCTGCTCGCGCCCACAGACGGCGCCCCTCCGGTTTCCCTCAGCGTTGGCGGCGCTTTTTCAAGCTGCGGCTTCTCCGACAGTCTCTACGCCCAGGCTGACGCCGCCCTCTACGCAGCCAAGGAGAACGGCCGGTGCGGCTGCCGCTTTTATGAAGAAGGGATCCCGACGCCCGCTGAAAAAGCCTCGAAAGAATAGAACTGACGGAAAACCGGGCCCTCTCTTCTGGAGAAGGCCCGGCTCGTCTTACTTGCCTTTGATGACAGGGGAGATCCGTTTATAGATCAAGAATGTAACCACAACGCTCAAAAGCCCCTTTACAAAGGTAAACGGTACGTTAAACCAGATCAGGGCGTCCAGAAGGCTGTTCACGTTGGGATTGATGGCCTGATACGCCTGAATAATCGCTTCCTTTGGCAGAAAATTAAAGTAGACCGGGTAGATGATAAAGTAGTTCACCGGCAGACTCAGCGCCGCCATGGCCACGGCCCCGGCCAGTGCTCCAATCAGCGCGCCCACACGATCTTTCTTCATCCGGTACACCAACCCTGCCGGCAGCACGAAAGCCGCGCCTAAAAGGAAGTTGCTCAGCTCCCCCACGCCACCGGTAGAGGTAGCCAGCAGATGCACCAGGTTCTTAATCAAGCACACCGCCACGCCGCTCAAAGGACCCATACTGAACGCCGCGATCAGCGCCGGAAGCTCCGAGACGTCCAGCTGAATAAAGCTGGGCATAAACGGCACATGGAATCCGACAAAATACAGCGCTGCGGCCACCGCGCCCAGCACCGCCGTCACCGCTAATTTTCTTATGTTGACGCGTCCGCTCCTTCCTTCCAACGTTTTTGCTTGCTGTGCCATGTTGCTTCTGTTCTCCATTGTCTACACCCTTTCAGATTCATTTCTGCAAAGAGGTCCTATGAGTCGATCTGCGACTCCAACAGAAAAATCCCCCGGACGCGTCAAACGCCTGGGGGATTTACGGCAAGATTCAGCGCCGGAAGCTGAAAAGCTCCCGCCGCGATCTTCTCTCATCCGGACTGCGAAACCCGCGCCAAGCGCGGCGTTTTCTCACCGTCGGTACCGGAATTTCACCAGTTCAGCGAAACACGGGTTCCCCCGCTCCGCTCGCAGACTATCACTGCCGGTCAGGAATTTCACCTTGCCCCGAAGACCTTTTGCTGGTATTATTATATTGTATCGGCGGAAAAATGTCAATACCCCCAAAGACGCGGGGAGTGTCCAAAACGCGTGTTTTTTGAAGTAGTAGGGGCCTCCATGCGCATAGAAACGCGCATTCCAGCAAGGTCGTGGAGCTCTGCTCCACACCTCGCCAGGGGCCTAACGCCCCTGGACCGCGCAATGTGTTGAGGCTAGGTGAAAAGCATTATAAAACGTTCACGACGAGCAAAGCGAGGAGTGGGTAAAAGTTTTTGAGACTTACCGAAGGTAACGGCTTAAACTTCTTTTCAAAAAGTTTGGCGGGGTGTGGGCCGCGCAGGCCCACGACCTTGCCGTCCACCAAGAAAGGAGCGCCCAATGAAGCTATTCTCCAAAGAGGAAATGCAAAATCTGGAGGCAGCCGGAGCTCGTTTTGGCGTCAGCCTGGAGCAGATGATGGAAAACGCGGGAGCCGCCCTGGCCCGGGAGGCCCAGGAGCGCTGGGGGCCTCTCTCTGGGAAGGGGGTGGTTCTACTCTGCGGCCGGGGAAACAACGGCGGGGACGGCTTCGTCTGCGCCCGGATTCTTTTTGAGGAGGGGGCCCGGTGTGCTATCGTGCTGGTGCAGGGGCTGCCCAAAACCAGCCTCGCCCAGCAGGCTTTCTCCCGGCTGCCCCCCACCGTCCAGGTGATCGACTGTGTCAAAAACTCCTCCCTGGCCGGTCCGGCTCTGTCCCCCTGCGCCCTGGTGATCGACTGCCTCTTCGGCTTCGGCTTTCACGGGAGCCTGGACCCCCACTGTGCCCGCGTCCTCGCCCTGGCCAACGCCCTGGGCTGCCCCCGGCTGGCCGCCGACCTGCCCAGCGGAACGGAGTGTGACACCGGCCGGGCGGACCCCGGCAGCTTTCGGGCCCAGGTCACTGTGGCCTTCACCGGGGAAAAGCCCGCCCATCAGAGCTATCCCGCCAAGGAATTCGCCGGAGAGACCGTGGTCCGGCAGGTGGGTCTGCCTCCCGCTCTGGTAGATTCCGCCCAGACCGGGGCCAGCCTCACCACCCTGGAACAGGTGCGGGCCCTGCTCCCCCGCCCGGACGTCCAGACCAATAAGGGCAGCATGGGTCGTCTGCTCCTGGTCTGCGGGAGCTACGGCATGGCCGGAGCCTGCATCATGGCCGCGCGGGCCGCCCTGCGCTCGGGCGTGGGGTTGGTGGACATTGCCGCCGACGCCCGGATCTACTCCCTGCTGGCCCCGGCGGTCCCAGAGGCGGTGTTCACCGTCCTGGACCTGGAGGATCCCCAAGCCGCCGCCAGCCGCCTGGAATCCGCACTGCAAGCGGCCACCGCCTGCGCGGCGGGCTGTGGGCTGGGTGCCCTGGCGGACCTCCTCTGCCCCATCCTCTTCTCCCAATGCCGGGTCCCCTTGCTGCTGGACGCGGACGCCCTGAATCACTGCGCACGCTCCGGCTTCCCCCTGAAGAGCCTAGGCGTCCCCCTGCTCATCACGCCCCATCCAGGAGAAGCTGCCCGGCTTACCGGGCACTCTGTCTCGGAAATCCAGCGCGACCGCATCGGAACGGCCCGGCTGCTGGCAGAGATTTCCGGGGGCACGGCTCTGTTAAAGGGCGCGGGCACTGTCATCGCCTCCCCGGAAGGAAGGCTGGCTCTGAACTCCACCGGTAATCCTGGCATGGCCAAGGGAGGCAGCGGCGACGTGCTGACCGGAATCACCGGCGCGCTGATGGCCCAAGGGCTTTCGCCCTTCTCCGCCGCCCAGGCCGGGGCCTTTCTCCATGGCCTCTGTGGGGATCTCTGCCGGGACGCTCTCTCAGCCAGATCCATGCTGCCTACGGATGTGATAGAGTATTTGCCGGAAATATGTAAGAAAGTTGAAAGAGGATAACCCCTTTACAACCCTATGATATTCTGATAAAATAATTCTTAAAGCCTATCCTGAAATAAGACGTGTGCAAATTGCGCTGTCAGATTTTGCGCCAGAACGCACAGATTGCGCGCAGTCAATCTCGCGATTGACAAGTGAAAGCTGTGTGCGGGCTATTTGGGGATAGGCTCTTAATCTGCGGGGAGGGGCTTTTATGGCATATACCTATTTATCTTGCTTTTTTATCTATGCTTTTCTAGGGTGGTGCGGTGAAGTGGTCTATGCCGCCGCTATTGAGAAACGCTTTGTAAACCGGGGCTTTCTCAACGGTCCCGTTTGTCCCATATATGGTCTGGGCGTTGTGCTGATCGCCTTCTTCATGCGCCCTTTTCAGGGAAGCCTTGCCGCGCTGATGATCGGCTCTATGATTCTTGGCTCCGCCCTGGAGTGGGCTGCCGGATATCTACTGGAAAAGATTTTCCGGCAAAAATGGTGGGACTATTCCAATGAGCCCCACAACCTGAACGGCTATATCTGCTTGCGCTTTTCTGTTCTGTGGGGCTTTGCCGGGGCCGTTGTGGTGCGTTTTGTGGTACCCGCCACCAGCCATCTGGTCAATCTCATTCCCAGGCCTATGGGCTGGGGCCTGCTGGCCGTTCTGTCCGGGCTTCTGCTCTCCGATTTGGTCGTTACTGTGGTTGCCATCATTGGCCTGAACCGCAAGCTGAAAATGCTGGAATTTGTCTCTGAGCGGCTGAGGGTGGGTTCCGATAAGCTAGGAGAGGATCTGTTCAGGCATACCGCCTCTGCCCATAAGCGGGCAGAGGTCCTACAGATGGACGCGGAAAAACTCCGGGAGAAATACGAGCAAAGCCTGCGTTCCAACCTGCTCCACCGCCGCCTGCTCAAAGCCTTCCCCGACCTGCGCTCCCTGCGGCATAACGAACAGCTGGAGGCCCTGCAGGAAAGCCTGGACGTATTCCGCCGCAAGTCCAAGGACGCCATCCGCCGCCGGAACGAAGCCGCCGAGGCCGCCTACGAGGAGCATCTGGCCCCCGGCCAGGAGAAGCCCTTCGCCTACCTGATCTGCTACGAGAAGCTCTTCTGGATCTTCATGGCGGGCAACGTGGTGGGCTGGTTCCTGGAGACGGTCTACGCCCTGATCATGCCGCCCCACCACTTCGAGCTGCGGGTCAGCGTGGTCATCGGGCCCTTCATCCTGGTCTACGGCTTCGGCGCGGTGGCCATCACCCTGTTCCTGCGGCGGATGTACAACCAGCGGGACGTGCTGATCTTCATCACCAGCATGGTGGTGGGCGCCTCCTTCGAGTACCTGTGCAGCCTCTTCCAGCAGGTGGCCTTCGGCTCGGTATCCTGGGAATATAGCGACTCCCTGCTGAACGTGGGCGGGCGCACCAACCTGATGTATTCCGTGTTCTGGGGTGTGCTGGGCCTGGTGTGGGTGAAGGACCTGTATCCCATTGTCTCCCGCAAGCTGGAGCAGGTTCCCAAAAAGCTGGGCCGCCCCCTGACGGTTGTGTTCACTCTGTTTATGGTCTTTGACATTGCCCTGTCCGCGGGGGCGGTTTTCCGCCAATACGAGCGGATCAACGAGGTCCCCGCCACGAACTCCCTTCAGGCCTTCTTTGACTGGGTATATCCCGACGAGGTCCTCCGGGTGATCTACCCCCATATGCAGTTTGTGGGCAGGCCGGAGCCTCCCGCCCAGCTCTTCACCGAGGAGGAGGTCCTCTCCACCCATATGAGCCGGGAGCTGGTGCCCTGACGGTAGCTGTGTGTGAAAATATTTTTTTAAGTATTGGAAGGCCTCCGGCGGCTCAGGGGCTTTTCTCACCTGCCGGTTCGGTCGGCGACGGGAAATCGCCACTGGCGATTGTCGCCCCCTGAGAACCCCACCACCTTTTGAAAAAGGTGGACGAAAACTTTACCCTGGTTAGCTATGTGCGCCCACGAGACACTTTGCGCGGTCAAGGGGCGGGGAAGGTCTCCAGTGGAGACCGTTCTGACCCGACCGAGTCGGCAGACGAGACAGGCCCCTGGCCGGCTGAGAGCGTCCGCACCCAGCTTGGCAGAGTTTTCCGCAGGAAAACTCATGACACACCGCGAAACCCAGCCTGATCATTTCGTCTCGCTTGGCGCGGTGTGCCGGAGGCCTATTCACACTCAAAAAAATCCTGGCCTCTTCTGGAAGCCAGGATTTTCTCTTACTTATTTCCCCACGAATATCATCACGGAGCGTGGCCCGATCTGGAACGTGCGGCCCTCCATGTGCCAGGGGGTCTGCTCGGAAGTCCAGGTGTTGGCCGCCAGCTCCCACTTCATGGACTGGGGCAGCTCCGGCAGGGTCACCGTCAGTTCCTCCCAGTAGGCGTTGGAAGCCACGTACACGGCCTCAGAACCTCCCGTGCGTTCATATCCGGCAAACATGACGCCAATGTAATGTTCATCGCTTCCAAAGGCCCCCTGATGCCAGGGCGTCACCCCGTGGAAGCTCACATCCGGCAGGCCCATGGTTCCATCGCTGAGATTCGTGCGCAGGACCCGGTGTTTTTTTCGGAAAGCAATCATGTACTGGAAGAAGGAAAACATATCCCGATACTGCTCCAGCCTTCTCCAGTCCAGCCAGGAGATCAGGTTGTCCTGGCAATAGGCGTTGTTGTTGCCGAACTGTGTATTGCAAAACTCATCTCCCGCCAGGAACATAGGCGTCCCCCGGCTGCACATCAACAGCGCAAAGGAATTGCGAATCATTCGCCTGCGCAGGGCATTCACTCCAGGATCCCCTGTCTCCCCCTCTGTCCCACAGTTCCAGCTGTAGTTGGTCCAGCAGCCGTCGGTGTTATTCCAGCCGTTGCGCTCGTTGTGCTTCTCGTTGTAGGCGAACAGGTCGTACATGGTGAAGCCGTCGTGGCAGGTGAGGAAGTTCACCGAGGCGTTAGTGCGGCCGGAGGCCCCGTAGATGTCCCGGGAGCCCGCGATGCGCTGGGCCGCGGTCTGGGCCGAGTTCCCGTCGCCCTTGATATAGCTGCGCATATCATCCCGGTACTTGCCGTTCCACTCAGCCCAGCGGTTCCAAGAGGGGAAGGTGCCCACCTGATAGAGTCCGCCGGCATCCCAGGCCTCGGCGATGAGCTTCACCCCGCCCAGGATGGGGTCGAATGCCAGAGACTGAAGCAGAGGCGGCTTATCCATGGGGGAGCCATCTTCGTTCCGGCCCAGGATGGAGGCCAAATCAAAGCGGAAGCCACTCACCCGGTACGTGGTAACCCAATAGCGCAGGCAGTCCAGGATCATCTGGTGGACGATGGGGTGGTTGCAGTTCAGCGTGTTGCCGCATCCGCTGAAATTGTAATAGTACCCCTCTGGGGTGAGCAGATAGTAAATATTATTGTCAAACCCTTTGAAGGAGAAGAAGGGGCCCTGTTCGTTGCCCTCGGCCGTATGGTTGAACACCACGTCCAAATAGACCTCTATACCGTTTTCATTTAGCTCCCGGATCAGTCTTTTCAGCTCGTTGCCTTCCCGGTTGTGCTCCGTGGTGGCACTGTAGCTCGTATTGGGCGCAAAAAAGCTCACCGTGCTGTAGCCCCAGTAATTATAGAGCTTTTCTCCGTTATTTTCCCGGTAATCCTGCATCTCGTCGAACTCGAAAATAGGCATCAGCTCTACCGCGTTCACGCCCAGGGATTTGAGGTAGGGGATTTTCTCCCGCAGGCCCTCAAAAGTGCCCGGATGTGCTACCCTGGAAGAGGAGTCTTTGGTAAAGCCCCGCACATGCAGTTCGTAGATTACCAGATCCTCCATAGGGATCAGCGGCTGGTGAAAGTTTCCCCAATCAAAGTCATCCTTTACCACCCTGGCCTTATACTGCTGCATTCCCGGCTGGTTCTCCCCCCAGTCCCGCTGGCCGGTAACCGCTTTGGCATAGGGATCCAGCAGGACCTTGCTTCTGTCAAAAATCAACCCCTTTTTGGGGTCATAGGGCCCGTCTACCCGATAGGCGTACTCGAACTCCGCGATGTCCAGCTTGAACACAATCATGGAGTAGACATTGCCGATTTTATAGGGCTCCGGAAATGGGATCTCCCCGTAGGGCTCCGCCTCTCCCGGATGAAAGAGCACCAGGGAGATGCCGGTGGCGCCGTTGGAGTGCACGGTGAAGTTCACGCCGCCAGGGATGGCCGTGGCGCCGTTGATCTCATAAAAGCCCGGTCGGATGGAATAGGTCACGCCGTTGCACTGGATAAAGTCCAGAGGCACCAGATGGATATTACTGGGCAGTTTCATGCTGGCCAATGCGTCATTTTTGTCAAGGGCCTGGGCATCCAGCGCGTGTACAGATGGATTGTTTTCCATGGATATCATCCTTTCTAGAATGGTATAGGTCTTGCTCCGCTATAATTGATCATTTTTATTATACAACAAATTCTTTTATCTTCATATTGTCGCGCTTTCCGCACGCTCCTAATTCAGGCCAACCGTTTCCCCCTGTGCATTTCCTTTCTCCGGTGGAAATGCCGCAATCCGTCCTTGTGGATACGATAGGAATCAGAAAGAAAAAACGCCCCCAAGCGGGGACGTTTCTTTCTGACAGTTACATACAAAAGGCGTAAAATTCTTGCCCCGCTCAGCTTTCCGCCTTTTCCACAGATACCTCCGCTGGGGAGCAAATCTGTTTCCATGTTTCATTCACTGACTCGGTGCAATTAAAGTAGATATTCGTCAATGTATAAGCCGGTACACCCAAAGATTGCGCCTGAACGGTAATCTGGTTCCAATCCGCCTGCTCATAACTCAACACCAAATTAAAGAGTTCACCGCAGCGGCCCTCACGCTTCAAAATGGCATTTTTGATCTCGTCCGCAATCGGCACTGTGGAGAGAATCTCTTCTAAGGGGGCGTCAATCAGATAATTCAAGGTAGAGAACATTCCCATCAGGTACGCCTCAGACCGGGTAATCGGCAGGTCCTTCACATAGTTCATTAGCTCGCTGCAAAAGCTGGCACGCATAAAGGACATCTTCAGGAATTCCTCGGCAGATTCGTCAATTTCATTGTTGGCATTGGTAGTGCTCAGCAGGTAGATCCATTGCTTCAACTGGGCAATTCCCAAAGTGACGATTGCCTGGCGAATGGTAGTCACCTTATGCTTTGTGGTAAAATACGCAGTATTTGCCACACGCAGCAGGCCATAGCTCAAGGTCGCGTCCATGGAGATAATCTGCTCGATCTCCTCCATATCTGGCTCTTCCCGGACAACCGCCACCATCAATCGGAAGAAATTACTCTGCATATACCCGCTGGAGTGGGCCTTTGTCGCCAGCTTCTTTGCCACATAGGGCCCCTCCAAACCGTCTACACCCACATCGATAGCCCTTTTATACAGCTCCTCATCGCCAATTTCTGTGGCGATGACTTTCTTATTCATGCTCCGGGCCAAGTCAATGATATTGGTAATGGTGCGTTCATTGGTGGTCCTAAAGTTCAGCTTGATATAATCAATATAGTCAATCAGAGACAGATATCGAGGCGCAAACTGAAATTCATTCACGGCAATCTTATAGCCGTCCCGGGCATACTGCTGTACGAATCGTAGCGCAAGAGGATGGATCACCACGCTGTCATCAATCTGAATAATCAAATTATCCTTGGGAAAAAGCGCGGGGGTCTTTTTCATCAGCAGTGTAGTGGTAAAAGTCATAAAATGGACTGTATCTTTCAGGGACTTCTCCATATTCTGCATGAGAAAACTATATACAGTATCTGCCACGGCAAATTCATTGGCTCCGCTTTCGTCGCTGTTCCCATATGCCTGGTTTTCCCCGTAATACAGAATTTCATACGCTACAATCTGATTCTGAGTATTCTTAATCGGCTGCCGGACGATATACCTTTCTCTCATGGTCCTCTCCTCACACAGCCTGTTTGGCCTTTTCTTCTTTCTTTACCAACAAAGCATCCATCACGTTTACCAAACGGCCGATTTCCGGCTTGCTCATTTGTTCATCCGCGCCCAGCTCTTTCCCTTTAATGCGCATTTCTTCGCTAATCAGTGATGAGAATATAATGAGCGGGATATGCTTCATCTCCGGGTCGTCCTTTACCAGCTTTGTCAGCCGGTGGCCATCCATCTGAGGCATCTCAATGTCCGTGACGATCAGCGCCGCATTCTCATCCAGCGTGTTCTCTTTCTTACAAGCGGAAAGGAATATCCACAGATCGTGGCCATTGGGGAACATTCTCAGATTCGTGTAGCCTGCTTTTGTCAGGGACTCCTTAATCATATGAGAGAGCAGAATGGAATCTTCCGCAATCACAATCGGCCTGTTATTCCGTTCCCGGGGGCCAAGAGCATCGATCTCACTGATCTTGATGGAAGTCTCCGGAGCAATCTCCGCCACAATCCGCTCAAAGTCCAGAATCGTCACCAAATCGTCACCGCACTGGGCAATGCCGGTTGCCACGCCATCATTCCCACCGTTAATGGTGGTATCCGGCTTCTGAATGCCTTTCCAGGAAATGCGGCTCAAGGCCTCCACCGTATGTACCCGGAACGCCACGGTCATCTTGTTAAACCCGGTGAGGACGAACATATCCTTTTCCTTGGGCTCATAATTGGCGCTGCCCAGAAAACGGGGAAGATTGATCACTGTGATCACTTCATCCCGGGGCTTGAAGATTCCCTCCACCGCCTCATGGGTATGGGGCATAAATTTCACCGGCTCGGAAATGGTGATCTGCCGCACCTTCGCCACGTTAATGCCGTATAGCACGCCATCAATGGTAAATTCCAGAATCTGAATTTCGTTCGTGCCCGACTCCAGCAGGATCTCGTCCCTCATAATGTCCATCTTTCCTAACTCCTTTCCTGTTTCAGCCTACAGCACAATATCCGGCTTGCCGTAGCTTTTGATGGTTGCCTTGCCTGTGGTAGGATCAAACGAGAGGGTCCGAGCCACTGAACCGCCCACGTCCTCCGCGATCAGACGAATATTTTCCGCTCGCAGCACCTTATGTACGCTTTCTATGTTTCTCTGTCCGATATTTCCCAGACTGCCTGACCCGGACACGGCGAACATCTTTGCGCCTCCGGCTACCTTGGCCACAATTCTGGGCCGCCTTGCCCCCTTTGCCTCCATCTGTTTCAATGTCTCGCGAATCCCGGTGTCGGCGTATTTCATCGTGTTCTTCCGTCCGGTCTCCATATTCAGAGGCAACATAATGTGGATCAAGGCAGCCAGCCTTACATTGGGGTCAAAGAGACAAATACCGCAGCAGGACCCCAGCGCATACGTAATTAGTTCATTGCCTGCCTGCGTCATTTTCATGTCCGCAATCCCTATCACTAGTTTAGAACCACTAGTCATCTTCCACGCCCAGCTTTCTCAAAAGGAAATTGAGTGACCGAATGTCGGGAGAAAGGATCAACCGGCAGGGAAGCTCATGCCCGTCGCAAGAAAAATTTCCCCCGATGGTCATCAGATAATCAGTCTGTCCACCATACTCAGCCATGGGCACGGTCAAAATGGCACCCTGCATATCCACCGTCAGGCTGGGTACGGTTAATTCTACTTTCAGCCCAGCCAAGCCGGACAGGGCGTTAATAAAAGTAGATATCATAATGTTCCCTACCTCCAGCAGGGCGGACCGCTGCAACTCGTCCAGCTGTCCATAGTCCTCAATAGAGTTTGAGAGCATACGATCAAGAATAATATTGATAAACTCCAGCGGCTGAACGGAAAGCATAATGCCATTCAGCTGGCCTCCAATGTGAACCAGTACACCTGCGGTGACGGATTCCGGACCGCCAATCCAATCTATGGCTTCATTATACTCCATAATGCGCACTTCTGGCAGAGTAATGCGCACAGGACATCCCAGCATTCCGGACAGAGCTGTCGCGGCATTGCCCGTGCCAATGCTGCCGATTTCTCTCAGCGTGTCAATCTCCAGGCTGCTCAGCTCTTGGTAATTCTTAATAACCATTCTAGGTCCCTCCACCAAAAACTTATCTGCGTAAATCGTTCACCGTGGTTTCAATTTCATCAGAGGTCTGGATCATCTTCAGCGCATACGTAAAGGAACGCTGGGATTCAATCACTTTTACCAACTCGCCGCCCAGGTCCACATTGGAATTCTCCAGATATCCCTGCACCAGCTTTCCGCTGCCTACCCGCAGCTGGCCGTTCTTTTCCACCGGCACAAACCGGTTGTCTCCAATATGCTGCATTCCGTTGGTATTGACAAAATCGAAAATGCCCACCGGCAGCTCCGCTTTCTGATCCGTCACCTCAATCAGCTGGCCGTTTCTGCCAATGACAAACTGGCCCAGGCCGTCTGAAAGATACCATTTGGTTTCCAGCTCCCCGTCCTGTCCCTGCAGCATATACTGGGACATGGTAAAGGAGCCGTCCCGGGTGTAGCTATAATTCCCGGTAGCCGGATCCCAGAGGGCAAAGAAACCGTCTCCCTCAATGGCGTAGTCCATGGCCCGGCCTGTATCCGCCAAGCCCATGGCGCTGAAATCCGTATCCGCAGTCACCATGTAAGCGCCGGTGCCCCGGGGCATCTCCTCCTGCTCGGCGCCCTGAATGTATCCGTACATCAAATCGGAAAACACGGGCTTTTTCGCCTTGAAGCCATAGTTGTTCACATTGGCGATGTTGTTTCCGTGAACATTCAGCCGCACCTGCTGCTGCCATGCGCCTACTGTGGCCGTATAGAATGATTGATTCATGTGCCCTCACTCCTTTACTGCAATCTGCCCAGATCGTCAGAGGCATGGACCATCACCTGGTCATAGATTTTGGTCAAAGTGGCCGCGCTTTGATAGGCCCGCTGGGTCGTTATCATCTTTGCCATCTGTTGTACCAGCCCCACATTGGAACGCTCCAGCATTCCATGATGCACCCGGGTGGGCTGCACCTGGGGCTGGGGGCCGCCAGCCGCTGTGAACATCCCCATAGGATCTCGCTCTAAGCCATCGGTATTCTCAAACACATACACGCCAATCTGCCCCAGAAAGCCGCCGTTTTTTGTGTAAATCCTGCCATAATCGTCCGTCGTGATTTTATCCGTGGTAAGCAGAATTTCCTCTCCGTTCACATCCAGAACCCGGCCATGGTCTGGCAGGCCAAGATACCCCTCGTCGTCCAGGGAAAAATCGCCCGCCCGGGTGTACACCACGCCGCCTTCTGTCTGAATGGCAAAAAAGCCGGTGCCGTCATCTTCAATCGCGAAATCCAGAGGCATACCCGTCTCGTCAAAGCTGCTCTGGCTGAAATCCGTATACAATTGGCTGGGTACAGTGACATAACTCTGGTTGCCGATGTCGATGTACTCCTTGTCCTTGTTGCCCACCCGGCTGAACATGACCTCATCGAAAGTCTGGCCTGTAAAGGTATCAGCTTTAAAGCCTGTAGTGGCTACATTGGCCATATTATTGGAGATCACATCCAAGTGCTTTCCATGGGTAATCATCCCGGAAGTCAAATTATAGAAGCCTTTAAACATAGCTCTATCCCCCATCCAAATGAACTCATATTGATTATATCACCTTTTCCGATTTTTTGCACTAGGAAAAGTGAAATTCTTTCAGAAACTTTTCTCCGTCCCCTTACTCCCCGCCGTGCAGGTATTTCTCCAGAATAATTTTTAGCTTTTGCACCGCTCTGGCATGGATCTGAGAAACACGGGGCGGCGTAATATCCATCACTGTGGCAATATCCTTCATCTTCAAATTCTGCTCATAATAAAGGGATAACACAAGCTGCTCGTTCTCCTTCATAGAGGCAATGGCTTGGGTCACAATTTCTGTCAGTTCTTCATTCATCAGCGCCTGTTCCGGAAGCCCGGCTTCATCCTCACCTTCAGGACCGGCCGGCCATTGATCAATACTTTCGAACAATTCGTCAAGGGAGAGGATATTATGCAAAGAGGCGTTGGACATAGCCTCTTGGTACTCCTCCATGGAAAATCCCAAATAGTGGGCGACTTCCTCGTCTGTAGGCAGTTTCCCCGTGGCATTATACAGCTCTGTCATTGCTTTTTCAATCCGTTGCGCGCGCTGGCGCACGCTTCTGGGAACCCAATCCTGCTGCCGGGCCAGGTCCACAATCATCCCCCGGATACGCTTGGCTACATACATTTCAAAGCGCCCTTTTTCCGGATCAAACTTATCCACCGCGTCTGCCAGCACAATCAGGCCCTCATTGATAATATCGTCCAGCTGGGTAAAGCTGCAAAACACGCCTCTGATCTGCAAGGCAATGCTCTTGATCAGCCCCGTATACCGCATGGCAATTTCCCATTTTAATTGCTGGTCCCTGCTTTGACGATATTCCTGAAACAGCTCGTTGGTGGTCATTCCTTCGTAATTCCGCTCTTTGGGGGCAGCACTCATGAGCCCACCGCCCTTCTAACCGTGGGCTGCTGCAACGTAATGTTTCCTAGAGATTGTATCTGTACGGTGCCCACAATTTCGCTGAAGGAGAGCACGTAAAGGTTGTTGAAATACTGAGAGAGCAGCCGGCTCAGGTAAATACGTACCACCTGGCTGGTAAGCAGAATAGGCGACTGGCCCAGCTCGGCAAATTTCGGCATATGTTCCGCCAGCTGCGTAATCAGAGCCTGGATCAAGTCCGGTTCCATCGCTAAGTAGATGCCATGCTCGTTTTTGGTAAGGGAGGATACCACCCTGCGCTCCACTTCCGCGTCCAGGGTAATGGCGCGCAGCTGCCCGTCCTGACAGAACCTCCGGGTAATGGTACGACTCAGAGCATTGCGCACGCTTTCGGTAATGAGATCCGGGTCTCGGGTAGTGCCCATGGCATCCACCATGGTCTCCAGAATCGTTTGCATATCCCGGACAGGAATCCCCTCCATCAAAAGATTCCGCAGAACCTTTTCCAACAGGGCGTATGAAATCACACTGGGGCAGGCCTCCTCCACCAGTTCCGGAGAGGTCCGCTTCAAGTTCTCCACCAGCTGGATGGTTTCTGTGCGGGTAAGCAGCTCATAGGCATGCTTTTTGATGGTTTCAGAAAGATGCGTCAAGATTACCGACAGGGGGTCAATGACCGTGTAGCCATAAATCTCCGCCATCTCCTTGTTCTCTGGGAGAATCCACCGGGAGGGGATGCCATAGGCCGGCTCTACCGTCTCAATGCCGTCGATTTCACCCAAGGGCTTGGAGGGCTCCAGAGCCAGATAGTAGTCCACCAAAATCTCCCCTTTGGCGACCTCCTCGCCTTTGATCCGGATGGTATACTGGTTCGTCCCGATCACCGAGCTGTCATGCATCCGCACCGTCGGTACCACAAAACCCATTTCCTGGGCATATTGCCGGCGGAAAATCACGATGCGGTTGATGAGCTTGCCGCCGCTGCCCTCATCGACCAGAGGGATCAGGCTATAGCCCACTTCCATCTCAATAGGCTCCACAGTCAGCAGGGAATACACATTGCTGATATCCTTGTAATAATCGGCTTCTGTGGGGGCCGCTTCCGGCGCGATTTCCTCCGGGGCGGCCGCCATCGCCAGCTCCATCTCCCGCTGGGCCTGCATCTTCCGGTTGAGGAAAAAGCCCAGTGTGAAGAGCACCACTGCCACGATCACCAGCGACAGGTGGGGCGTATTCGGCATTATGGCCAGGAAAACCAACGCGGCGGCCGCAGTCATAATAGCCCTGGGCTGCGCGGTAAACTGGCGGACCACGTCCATATTTAAACTGTCGTCAGACACCGACCGGGTCACAATCATGCCTGTGGCGGTGGAGATCATCAGAGCAGGCAGCTGAGACACCAGGCCGTCGCCGATGGTGGCGGTAGAGTAGCGGGTCAGTACCTCGTTGATCTCCATGCCGCCCTGCACCATACCGATGATAATGCCGCCGATCAGGTTGATAGCTGTAATAATCAGGGACATTACAGCGTCGCCTTTTACAATCTTGGTGGCGCCGTCCATGGCGCCATAGAAGTCCGCCTCCCGCTGGATTTTTTCCCGGCGAGCCCGGGCGGTAGCTTCATCGATAAGGCCGGTGTTCAGGTCGGCGTCAATGGCCATCTGTTTGCCGGGCATGGCGTCCAGGGTGAACCGGGCGGCAACCTCGGCCACACGCTCGGCGCCTTTGGTGATGACGATAAACTGCACCATGACAATGATGAAGAAAATGATAAATCCAATCACCACATTGCCGCTGGTAATCAGGTCTCCAAAGGCCTTGATCACGTCGCCGGCATAGCCTTGATAAAGGATCTGCCGGGTTGTGGATACGTTCAAACCCAACCGGAACAATGTGGTAATCAACAGCAAGGAGGGGTAGATGGAAAATTCCAGCGTCTCCTTGATGTTCATGGTAATCAGAAGAATGACAATGGACAGGGAAATATTGATTACCAGCAATATGTCCAGGATGAAGGTGGGCAGGGGGAGAATCAGAAACAGAACGATTACTACAACTATCAGGGACACGCCGTTGTTTAAAATTCGTTTCATCGTCGTTCCTCCTTCCGTTTTCATGCAATTGTTCTATATTTTCTGGCCTGAAGCCCTTTAAAAGGGCGGCTCTAAGCCAGCTTATTGTCCAGTTTAAAGATGTATACCAAGACTTCCGCTACCGCAGCGTACAGGTCTGGGGGAATTTCTTGATTTACCTCTGTCTGGGCATAGAGGGCCCGGGCCAAAGGCACGTTTTCGATGACTGGAATCTTGTGTTCCTCACCTTTTGCCACAATTCTGGCAGCCAGCTCATCCTGCCCTTTCGCCAATACCACAGGGGCGGAATCCTCCCCTTGCTTATACCGCAGAGCCACCGCGAAATGGGTGGGGTTCCGGATGATAACGTCCGCCTGGGGCACAGCCTGCATCATTCGCTGCTGGGCCATGGCTCTTTGGATCGACTTAATACGCCCTTTTACCTGGGGGTCGCCTTCCGTCTGCTTATATTCCTCTTTGATCTCCTGCTTCGACATTTTCATCTGCCGCTCATGGTCCCACCGCTGGTAAAGATAGTCGAAAAACGCAATGGTGACAAAAGCCAAGCAGACTTGCAGGAGCAAACTGTAAATCGCGTCAAACAACGCTTGACAGGCGGCCGTTAAATCCGTGTACATGAACTTGCCCGCCACTTCCATCAAGTTCACAAGATTGTTGTAAATAAAAATGATTAAAATGGTAATCTTTATGAGCCCTTTCACTGCCTCCATGATACTATGCAGCGAAAAAAGCCGTTTAAAACCGTTCAATGGGTTTAGCTTGCTGAACTTTGGCCGGATGATCTCTCCCGCCACCAAAAACCGAGTCTGCGCAAAGGTTGCCGAAATGCCAATCAAGATCGTAACCAGAAGCATAGGACCCGCTGTCACCGCAAAGGTTTCAACGCCTTGAAACAGCGCGGCTCCTATATAGTCGTTTGCTGTGCTGGAAACAGCGGTTTTCGCATAGTCAAAACTGCGAAAAAAGAATTCGCTGATCTGTTTTACAAAAGTGGGGCCAATAAATTTCAGCATCACCACGCTGCCGATCAAAGTGGACACGGCAATGATGTCCTGGCACATAAGCACATTGCCTTTTTTGCGTTCATCTCTTCGTCGTTTTGGGGTTGCTTTTTCGGTTTTATCCTCTCCGGGCACCGCCGCCACCTCTTTTCCTGACTTTCTGCTTCAATGAAATGCGTTCGCTATCTAGCCGCCGCCCGACAAGGAGATCGCTTGTTCCACCTGGTAGAGCATATCGTTTTCCATCTGAAGCAGAAATTCGCTGAAAGGGCTGATTAGGAAAAACATCATTACAAGGCCGATAATCACTTTCATCTCAATATTGATGGCAAACACATTGATCTGCGGGATGGCTTTCATTAAAATACCCATGCCCACCTGGCCCATCAGCTCTGCCCCCAGCACCGGCAGGCACAGCTTAATTGCCAGCAAAGAGCAGTCTATGAAGGTCTGCGCCACCTTTTCCGCCACCATTTCTCCAAAGCTGGCTGTTCCAAAGGGCACCAGTCCCCCGGAATCCAGCATCAGGCGCAATAGCGTCTGGTGTCCGTTTGCCGTAAAGAAAATCAGAATGCTCAGGATATTTAAGACATTCCCCATGGGTGTGGACTGTCCCTGAAAGCTGGGGTCATACGTCCTGGCCATCGCCATGCCCATCTGCTCATCTATGATATGCCCTGCATAGGCGGGCACATACAGGAAAATATTCATCACCGTTCCGATCAAGAACCCCATAGCCAGCTCCAGCATGGATTTTACGGCAAACTCCAGAATCGTTCCAGGAGCGGCCGCTTCTCCGGCATAGACAGCGTTTACCGCAATGGAAAACACCAGAATCATCCCGGCCTTATAGTACCTGGGAATATTGTTCCTGCCAAAAAACGGAGTGAATAGCACAAATCCGGCCATACGCATCATGATATAAAGAAATAGCGTGAGGGCGTCCCAATTCAAGCCGTCCACAACGTCACCCCTTCATCACTTCGAACAGTTCCAGGGTAAATTCCTGCAGCGTGGACATCATCCAGCTTCCTCCCATCACCAAAAACAGCACCACTACAATGAGTTTCAGGATAAATGAAATCGTCTGCTCGTGAATCTGCGTGACCGCCTGCAAAATGGCTACCAAGACGCCTACCGTCATGCTCAAGAGCAGCATCGGCGCAACCATGCGGATCACAACGCCGATCGCGTCTCGAAACACATCCACAACCGGTAATTCCATTTTGCTGCCACCTCCTTAATCCTTTCGCTCACTTCTCTTTTTGTCCCCGCCCCTGCCTTAGTGAAACGTCTGCACCAATGTGGAAAACACCATCTCCCAGCCGTTAATGCTAACAAAAAGCAGCAGCTTGAAGGGGGTGGAAATCATGGAAGGGGGCAACATTACCATACCCATTGACATCAGCGTGGAAGCCACCACGATATCAATAAGCAGGAACGGGATGTACAGGTAAAAGCCGATTTCAAAAGCATGTTTCAGCTCTGTGGTAATGAACGCGGGAGTAACAATGCGCAGGGGCAGCTCCACTCCTTCCTCCTCTGTACTGGGATTGTCCACCCCAGCCAGATCACAAAACATATTGAGCGCGGAGGGCTCTGTATTCCGTAGCATAAACTCTTTTAAGGGAACCTGAGCCAGGTCAAAAAATTCATCCTGGGTGATTTCCTCGTTAATATACGGGGTGTAGGCCACTTCGTTTACCTGGTCGATAACCGGTCCCATGGTAAATAATGTCAAAAACAAGGCAATACCCACCAGAACCATGTTCGGCGGGGTTTGCTGTGTTCCCATGGCGTTGCGCAGAAAAGAAAGCGTGATAACATATCTGGTGAAGGAAGAGCACATAATCACCAGCGAAGGCAAAAGCGTAATCAGGGTGGTCAAAATAATAATTTCCAAAGCCTGCACGCTGTCGCCATTTATATTTATGATCCCGTCTATAGTATCAGGCAATCTATCACGCTCATTTCCGTTTCGGCAGATTCTCCCGCAAAATCTCCAAAAAGCTGGACGCCTGGGGGGGATCTCCCGTTTTTTGCAGCCAGCCGGCCGCCTCTTGCTCTGTCAGTTCGGTCAATACGCTGATTCCCCCGCCGGTAACTCCCAGCAGCAAGCAGCGTTCATGCACCCGCACCAGTACCAGGCGTTCTCCCTTGCCCAAACTGACCTGCCACAGGAGCTGGAGCTTTTCCCCGCCGGCCGCACCTCTGGCCCAGCCAGGCATACCGCGCTGGCCGATCCATCGGGTACACCAATAGGCCAGCGCCAGCACAGCTATCACAGTCAGCAACATCCCCAAAAGAGAGAGGACGTTCCCTCCCGTGCTGGCGCTGAAAGCCCGAAGCATTGCCGCACCTTTCATTAAGGCGCGCCAACAATAGATGTTACGGTTTTCATAATACGGTCCGACTTGAAGGGTTTTACAATGAAGTCTTTCGCCCCAGACTGGATTGCCTCAATTACCATGGCTTCCTGGCCCATGGCAGAGCACATCACAATATTCGCGGAGCTGTTCTTGGCACGCATGGCCTTCAATGCCTCCAGGCCATCCATGTTGGGCATGGTGATGTCCATAATCACCAGATCGGGGTTGATCTCAGAGAATTTCTCCACCGCGTCGGCGCCATCCACAGCCTCGAAAAGCTCTGTGTAGCCGTTCTTGGACAAGGTGTCTTTGATTACCTTGCGCATAAAAGCAGCGTCGTCAACCAGTAAAATCTTTGCCATAGTCTTTCATCCTCTTTTCAATAATGATTTGCTCTTGCAGGCCAAGCAGCGCAGAGTCAGTTGTAAACCTTCGAGCAGGCGGATTTTTGCCCGATCTGGCGGGACAAGAAGCAGTTCCTTTCCGTCTCAAAGTGCCCTGCCGCAGGCAAGTTCGCGGCATAGATCGACCTGTTGCCGAACATAAACCCGGCTTTTCTTCGGTTTTCAATCAGACCCTAAAGCTGCTGTGCAATTTCCTCTATGCCGGGCTTCTTCAAAATTTCCGTCACCCGAATGCCGAAATTGTCATCTATTACCACCACATCGCCCCGGGCAATGCATTTCCCGTTGACGAACAGGTCTACCTGATCTCCAGCCAACTTATCCAGAACCACCAGCGATCCCTTAGAGAAGGACAGAATTTCCTGAACCCGCTTTCTCGTGCGGCCAATCTCCACAGTAACCTCCAAAGGCACACCCATAATCAGGTCCAGATTCTGCGACTGCTCCCGACTGAGCTCCTCGCCATTTTCCAGCTTTGGCATGGGCGGCGGCGTGGTGCTGATCACCTTGGGCTCTGGCTGCGGGGGATAGTAGGGATAGCCCGGATAGGGCGGATAATAGGGGTAGCCCGGATAGGGCGGCTGCATTCCCTCCTGTCCAGGCTGCGCCTGCATTGGGGGCATCGCCATAGGCGACATAGCAGGCTGCTGTACCGGCATGGAAGGAACGGCCGGCTGTTCCGGCTGGGGCGCTGCCGGAGAAAGACTGCCCGCCATGAGCTTCTCAATTTCCTCCTGGCTTAGCTTTCCTCCACTCTCCCCACCAGAGGCGGCGGCAGGCTGGGGAACCGGCTCGGGTGCCGGCGGCGGGGGCGCAACTGCCTCTTCCTCGTCCTCCTCTAGTCCAAAGCCAGCTACCAACTCTTTCGCCAAATCCACGGAAATTACATTCATAAACTCGCTTTGCAGTTGGTCCTCAATGCTAAGAGCAAATCGAACCACCACAATGGGGCCTTCTTTTACAGGCATCCGGTCCCGCTTCATGGACTCGATGTCGTATACATCAAAAGTTTCCGGAGTGGAAATATTCACCACCCGGCCCAAAAAGTCTGACAAAGCCGTGGAAGCCGCGCCCATCATCTGGTTCATTACTTCGCACACAGCGCTCAGGCTTAGTTCGTCCAGCTGGAACTCATCCAATGGAGTGTCCGTGCCCATCAGAATGTCCACAATCACCTTGATATCACTCATGCGCAGCAACATCAGATTGCTGCCGTCCAAACCGGAAACATACTTGATTTCTACGCCCACTGCCGGTTCAATGTCTCCCAGCTCGAAATCCTTAACATCTACAATCGACACCGTCGGCGTGGTGATGTCCACCCGGTGGTCCAGCAAATTGGAAACCGCCGTAGCTGAAGAGCCAAGACTGATGTTCATAATTTCTCCGATAGCGCTCAGCTCCATTGGTTTGAAAACATTATTGTTCATTTTGTATTCTGCCCCTTCCACCGGCGTTATGGTATACATCTTTAATCTTCACCGCCAGCTTTTTATCGCTGACTCCCATCAATCCGTTAAACCACCGTTGGCCGCCAACATACAGGTTCAGCGCACTGTCCTTCTTTTGGTTCAGGTCAATCACATCCCCCACGTTCAGCCGGTACACATCATCCAGCCGCAGGGTGGTTCGGGCCAGTTCCGCCCGTATTTCCAGAGTGGAGTCCCGCAGATGCTCGAAGATCTCCTCCTGATGTTCCACGCTGTTGATTTTCTTCGCGGGATTTCCAGCGTTGATCTGGGTGAAAATGTCCATCAGGATTTCCTCTGGCAGCACAATGCTGACACTCCCCTCCACATTCGGGAAGCTCATCTTCATGTCAACCAACACCACCGTCTCTTCCAGCCCAATAAGCTGTACAAGCGTGGGGTTGTTTTCCACTCGGCCGAACTCAAAATCCAGCTGTATGTAGTTCTCCCAGGTCACGCCCATTCTGGACACGAAATCTTGCAAAAGCACCTCATACAGCTTCAGATCCAGCTCGGTGTATACATAGTCATCCGGAAGATTATCCACATCCCCGCTGCCGCCTGTCATACGGTCCATCATGCTCACCATAATGGGAGCCGAGGCATACAGCAGCACAGGCGTCTCTCTCTGCTCACCGTCCAAGACCAGATGAGCGGTGGTCAGCACGGCATTATCCATCAAGGCGTTGGAGAACTCATAGTAGCGCTGTTCCTCCACAGATTCCACGCTGATTTCACAGGTGGTATGGACAAGGCCATTGATTCTGGTGGTCAGCACCCGGGAATAGTTGTCGAAAATGCTGTTGAGCATCTTCAGCCTGTCTTTTGTGAATTTCCGCGGCGTGCTGAAGTCGTACTTTCTATACTTCTTTTCCGGCTGCTTTTCTTCCTCAGCGGGCTTGTCGTTCCCGCCGCTGTTCATGGAATTCAGCAGGGCGTCTATCTGGCTTTGTGATAATACCTCTGGCATTAGCCTAACCCTCCTGGCCTTCGCCGCTGGATTCTGCCGGGCTGCCGGAATTATCCCCGCCGCTCGCAGCGCTGGAACTACTTGAACTCTGGTTGCCGTCTGTGCCCTCGGAGCTGCTGGAGCCTTCCGCCGGCTCGGGCGTGGCGTAAACATCGCTGGTCTTGCCGGGGCCGTCCTCCCGAAGGGTGGTGTACTGCTCCAGGGCGTCGCCCAACTTATCCATCAGATCCTTGCCAGTGATCACCATCTCCACCCGGCGGTTCTTCCAGCGGTTTACATCGTCATTTTCCGCCACAGGCCGGTGCTGGCCGTAGCCCTGACTCACCAGTCTGGCCGGGTCAACCTGGCAGTTCTCCTGCAAAAACGCAGTCACCTGGGCAGCCCGTTCAGAGGCTAACATACGGTCGTCCTCTACAATATTAGGATGGTCATAAGCCTGGGCGGTATGGCCCATAATTCGGATCTCATCAATGGAATCCTTCGCCTCTGTCAGCATAGGGGCGATGCCCCGCAAAAGCTCCTGTCCCTCATTAAGCAGAAAATAGCTATCTCCGGCAAAAAACACCGCGTCCGCGAAAGAGAGATAGATGCCCCCGTCACCCTTGGTAATCTCCACATTCTTGCCAAGATCCCTCTGGTCCAGGTACTCCTTCATCTGTTGGTAGAGCTTTTCAATATTGCTGTCAATGGTCTGCTGCTCTTTTTCTTTTTCCTTCATGGCCTGCTCCAGAAGGTCCGAGGGGTCCGCAACGCCGGGATTATTCTCGTTTTCCTCCTGAAAAGGCCCGCTGGACGTACCTAACCCTGGATCGGTGGGGGTTGACAGTGCGTTGGGGTTAAAGCTCATCGCCACCTGTTTCCACTTCTCCTCGTCTATGGTGGACATGGAGTATAGCAAGACGAAAAAGCACAGAAGCAGCGTAACCATGTCGCCATATGTATCCATCCAGTTTGCGCCGCCTTCTCCGCCTCCGCTTTTCTTTTTCATGTCGCGCCTCCATTCCTTAGAAACTCTTTTTCATATGCCTAAGCTTTGGGAAATTATCCCGCTTTCCGCGCCGGCGAATACCGCTTCGCCGGATATGGGCGCGCCCATGCCCTGCGAAGCGATACCCTAAAAGTTCGGGTAGCAGCCTCCGCTTCGCCTGCCTTTGAGAAAAGCCAACCTCCGGCATTGAATCATTATACCAAATTTCTTCCCCTTACGTCAAGAGCATCCTGCGTCTTTTGCAAGGAAAGTGCTGCTATATTTCCCAGGTGTTTTCCATTGGAGAATTATTCTCCGCCGCCCTTCCCGGAACCGTCAGCTAACTTCTCCCTCTGCTTCTGAGCCACAAAGGTGAGCAGCTTTTCCCGCAGCAGCTTGGGGTTTTCGCCGGCCTGGATACAGGTGATGCCCTCCACGATGATCATCTTGTTCAGCACCTCTTCCGAGTCCCGGATGCGCAGGTTGTTGGCAACGGGGCCGAACACCATATGGGCCAGGATGCAGCCGTATAGGGTTGTAATCAACGCCACGCTCATCTGGGCACCGATATTGCTGGAACCCTCTGTGGGGTCCATGGTTTTCAGCATGTTGATCAAGCCGATCAGGGTGCCCACCATGCCAAACGCCGGAGAAACCGCTGAGGCCTTGTCATACATGGCCGCCGCAGCGCTGTGCCGGTCAGACATGCACTCAATGTCATTTTCCAGGGTGGCCCGCACACGGTCGGGGTCGTTGGCGTCCACAATCAGCATGATCGCCTGCTTGAAGAAGGGATCCTCCTGCTCGTTGGCCTTTTCCTCCAGGGCCAGCAGGCCGTCCTTACGGGCGATTTGGGCCAGGTCCACCAGCTGGTCGATGATGTATTCGGGCTTCTGCTTCACGTTTTTCAGCATCACAGCAAAGTGCTTTGGAATGCTTAGGAATGTCTTTAGCGGGAAGCTGGCCAGCACG
Organism: Acutalibacter sp. 1XD8-33; assembly: GCF_003612555.1. Taxonomy (GTDB): domain Bacteria; phylum Bacillota; class Clostridia; order Oscillospirales; family Acutalibacteraceae; genus Acutalibacter. The sequence goes on along the minus strand of NZ_RAZF01000001.1, from coordinate 211,052 downwards.
ATGGCGATGGAACAGCCGATGGTGATCATGACGCTGGCGCCGTCAATAAAGTTGCCCAGCTGCGACCAAGTATAGGGGGGAAATCCCCCGGCCATGCCCAGTATCAAAACCGCAATAGCCAGCACAAGGCCGATGATATAGCTAATGTTCATAGGTCCTTCACCTTCATTTTGAAATTCTCGGCCTTACTATCTCCGATAGCCAGGTCGCTGGGTCGAGGTCCGCCCGGCAGGCCCGGGCTTGGGGTTGTCGTTCACGGAGATTTCCCGGTGGATATCCTGCACCTTGGCATTGTAGTCCCCGATGCGGCTGATGATATCCTGAACCGTCTCCTGAACCAGATAGAAGTCCCGGTTCATCATCACAATCTTGGTTTCGGGTATCAGCTCAATGCATTCAATTTGCAGGTGGTTTACCAGAAATCTTTCTCCGCTGGTCTTTGTCAGCATGATCATGACGCTCGTCTCCTCTTAAATACAGCCCGCCCTGGGGAAGGCCCCTCGCCTCCCCCGGGCGCGGCATTCTTTCTTCTTGGGAACTCTGAAAAGCAAATGCTTTGAAGTGCAATTCGGGCTTTTGTGCTCTGGATTGAATCAAATTCCCAGTCTGGACGCGCTCCAGCCGCCAAAACAGCGCCTTTAGTGAAAGCGCAGCCGTTCTAATCTACATTACCGGGATTTAGCGCTTCATGTTCACCAGCTCTTCCAGCATGCTGTCGGTTACGGTGACGATGCGGGTGTTGGCCTGGTAGCCGCGCTGGATCATAATCATATTGCTGATCTCGCTGGCCAGGTCGGTGCCGCTGCTCTCCAGTCCGCCGCTGATGAGCTTGGTGGTGCCGCTGGAAATAATCCTCTCCTCCGCCCCGGTCATGTCGTGGGTGGTGGCAGCCGGATCGTAGAAGGGGCTCTCCGGGTCGTCAGTGTTCTTCACGGAGAAGCCGACGGAAGTCAGGCTCACGTCTCCCGCGCCGTCCAGGGCCTTGTAGTAGTGGCCGTCCACATGGGTCAGGCCGTTGGGGTTATCCACCTTGGCGATGGCGATGGTGCCCACCACAATGGCCTGACCAGAACTGGTGGTGCAGGTGATCCGGCCGGTGTTCTCGTCGATGCTGATGCTGTCCACCTTGCAGCGCCGGCCCTCGCACTTGGTGGGGTCGTCCACGTCCTTGACTTCGCCGGTTGTCTTGTCGTAGGTGGGATACAGGGCGTCGCCCAGCTTGGTGACGGTTTTCTTACCCGTCACATTGCCATTGGCGTCCTTGATGTCCTCCTCCACCAGACTGGCCATCATGGGCAGTCGGATGGCGGTGAGGGTGGGGGCCGGGGTGTACTCGTCGATCACCTTGACCTTATAGGCGCCTGTGGTGGCGTCCACGTCGGTGACCTGCACCAATTGACCGTCCTTGTCCAGATAGTAGTTTCCAGCCGTGATCGTCGGGGCCGGGTTGGCGTCCAGACGTGGAGGCAGCTTGGTGGGATCTCCCATCTGCGCCTCATAGATGGGATTCTTTACAGAGAGGAAGCCGTACACCACCTGGCCCTGGCCGTCCACCAGATAGCCCTGGTTGTCAAACTCCAGGTTGCCCAGGCGGGTGAGGAACATATCCGACAGCTTATTTGTGCCGTTCTTGCCGAAGGTGGCCGTCTTGTCGCCCACAATCAGCATGCCGTCGCCGTCGATCATCACGTCGGTGGCTCTGCCTGTGGGGGTGTAGTTTTTCGTGCTCATATCCAGGTCGATCGTACCGATGGAAGAGCCGTAGCCGTTCTGGGCGGGGTTCTTGCCGCCCAAAAGAGCCGAGCCGTTACTGCCGCCCCGCACTGTGGTATAAAGGGCCTCCAAAAACGTGTACCGGGTAGCCTTGTAGGCGTTGGTGTTCACGTTGGAAATGTTCTGGCCGATTACATTCAGCGCGCTCATATGGGCTCTCAAACCAGCTACGGCCGCATACATTGCACCTGTCATTTCGTTACATTCTCCTTTTCTCCCGGCACGTCAGCCGCGGACCATTCGGGCCCGCGGCTCTAGCGCCCCTTTCGGGACCCGCTAGAGAAGCACCGCGCCGTCAATATTGGTAAAAACGTTCTCTTTCATCTCGTCCTGGTTCATGGTGGTAATCACCCGCCCGTAGGGAACGTTGATGATGAAAGCCTGGGTGGCGTTAAACGCCAGGATGTTTTTCGCGCCCTTCTCCTGGGCTTTTTCCACGGACCCCGCCAGCTGCTCCATCAGCGCGGGGGTCAGCTCGATCCCTCTCTCCTCAGCGCGGCTCATGGCGTGCTTAGAGAAATTGATCCCTGACTTTTCCTGCCGTACCTGCTCCAGCATCTGGCCGAAGCTGGCCTTGGAGGGGGCGTTCTGGGCTTTTTGACTTTGCTGGGGACCTACGGCCCCAACGCCCTGTACGCGGTTTATCATACCCCTCGCCCTCCGTTACACCCGCTGGGTGTTTTCTGTGCCTTCCGTACCTTCTGTGCCACCGGACTCAGAGCCGCCATTCTCCTCTGCGCCGCCTTCTGCTCCTTCTGTACCTCCAACGCCTTCCGTACCCTCGGATTCATCTGCGCCGGGCTCTTTCAGGTCCTCCTTGGCAGGCAGACGGCCAACGGCCATAATGTCGCTGAGATAGTAGCTCTTGTCGCCAATAAATACCACCTGCTGTCCGTTCAGGGTGCCGGTGCCGGTGACAGTGCCCACAATCTCTTTGAGCTCTTTGCCGTTATATTCGCCGATGGTAACCTCCTTGCCCACCAGAGAAGCCGCATAGGTCAACACTGTGGAATCGTCGATCAGCGTGCTGATGCTCGTAATCGCCTGCACCACGGACATCTGCACCATCTGATTCATCATGTCGGTGGTTGAAGCCGCGTTGTCAATATCCTGGTTCTGGAACATGGCCACCATTAACGTCAAAAAATCTGTCATGTCCAGTTCGCTGCCGGCCTTCTTGTTGGTGCTCTGGGTGGCCTTTTTCACCGCGCCTGTCTCCAGGTTCTGGCGGTTGTTTACGTCCATCATGGATGCTGTCGCATTCATGTGCCTCTCTCCTTTCTATCTAGATTTTTGGGTTCTTTCAGAGGGTTTTATTTCTCTTCCAGGCCAATGAGGCCCAGCCGCAGCTGCTGTAAAAAGTCAGTGGTGTTGTTCTGATGCCTGCGGCTTTGCTGCTGCTTGTGCTGTTCCTGGTGCTGGTTATGCCCGTCCGGATTCAAGAATTGGCTACTGTGCTCCTGCTCTCTGGGCTGCTGCACCTCCACCTGCACCGGGCTTTGAGTGTGGATGTTCATCAACTCCTGCAGGTTGGCGCTATGCCTTTGCAGGATGCTGGCCGTTTTCTCGGTAGCGGCCGTCAGCATAACAGCCAGCGAACCGTCCGCGCCCCGGGTGATCTCCACCAGCACCTTGCCCAAATTGGCGGGCTCCATCTGGAATTCCACCATGGACTCTCCCTGCTGAAGCGCCTGGCTCAGTTGGTCCCGCACCTGGGTGAGGACCTCCGTCTCCTGGGGCTCCGCAGGCTGGTAGTTTTCCGCCACCTTCACCGGCGCGGCATTCACCTGATGGAACACCGGCTGGCTTTGCTGCCACACGTCCGCCGTCTGGGTATCCTTTTCACCCTCCGGCTTGGTGTCGGCTTTCACTTGGCTCTCCACTGTCTGAGCGAGTCCAGCCTGCTGACCGTTCAGCTCCGGCTGCGCCTCCTGCTGGGGCGCGGCGGCCTTGGCCTCCACTGCCTCGGCTTTCGGCTCAACCTGTGCCTGGAACTCCCGGACCGGCGCATCCGCCTGGAAGGCTTCCTGCGGTCGGTTTCCCTCTGTGACCGGGGCTTCCGGATAGCTCTCCACTTCGGCTTCCCCAGGTTGCTCCTGAAGAATATCTTCCACCGGGGCGGGCTCCATCATGACAGCACCGTCTCCCGCAGGCTCCTCAGCCACGGGGGCAAGAAGCTCAAACGGCACCACGGGCTGAGAAGTTACCATCGCGGCCGCTACTTCGTAGCCCTCCGCTGGAATTCCCTCTCCCTTGGTGCTGTTTTTCTGGGACTCTTCCGTCTCCTGCTTTTCCTGTCCTTCGTCTTTCTTGGTGGTTTTCTGGTCCTTAGCTGGATCCTTTTTCTGGGTTCCCGCAGCTTTGCTCTGCTCCCGAAGCATCGCCTCAAACTCCGCGCCCTCCTGGCCCGGCTCAGTCAAAGCGTCGCTTTGGGCAGCCCGAACAATCTCAGCCGCCAATCCCTGAATCAACATATTTACATTCATCGCGTTCACCTCCCTTCTAAATGATATGCTATATATTATGCCGGTTGACCCCAAATTCTATAGGTTCCCGGCCTTATACGCTCTGTTGTTCCCGGCTTGCCGCCGAGCGCCTGGCCATTACCAGGTCGTCAATCTCTTTTTCTTCGGCCTTCGCCGCCGCCGCGTCATACTCTCCCCGTTTGATGTCCTTCAGCTTCTCCAGAGACTGTGTCTCCTGCTTGGCCTCTACCAGACGGGCCCGCTTCTCCTCTTCCAGTTTTCGCAGCTCCCTCAGCTTTTCCGCCTCCCGGCGCACCGTACGCTCCAACACTTCAATTCCTGTTTCATACTTCATGGCGTCCGCGATTGTCAGGCCCTCCGCTTTCTTCTGGCGATACTCTTCTTCGCAGGCCACGCGATTCCTGGTTGCCTGCTCCAGCACGCCCTCCTGCTTACGTACCTGAGCCAACGCCGTGCCGTGCTCTGCCAGCCGGATATCCAATATCTGCGTCTTATATCGCAACACGGTATCCAACTGGAACCGGAACTTTTTCATGGCGGCCACTCCTTCCCCATAGGTATCCTATACTTTATGCGAAGGAAATGTGCGATGCCGTTTCCTTCAAAAAGCACAGACTTCTACAAATTTGGCCTCTCCTTGCAACTATCGCCCGCTTAAAATGCGGTCCATCTGCTCAAGGCACTGTTCATAGCTAAAGGCCTCTGTCGTGCCCTGCATGAGAAACTCGTTGATTTTGTCGATTTTTGTCAATGCAAAGTCCAGCTTTGGATTGGTCCCGGCCTTGTACGCGCCGATGGATACCAGATCCGCATTCTGGTTATAGGTGCTCATAATGTCCCGGAGACGGGAAGCCATCTGCTTATGCCGGTCGTCTACCAGCTCTACCATCAAACGGGAAATGCTGGCCCCAATGTCAATGGCCGGATAGTGGTTGGCCGCGGCAAGGCTGCGGGTCAGCACAATGTGTCCGTCCAAGATCCCTCGCACCGTATCCGCGATGGGCTCGTTGGTATCGTCTCCCTCCACCAGTACCGTATAAATCCCGGTGATAGAACCCCGTTGAAAATTTCCGCTGCGCTCCAAGAGCTTGGGCAGCTCCGCGTAAATCGACGGCGTATAGCCTCGGGCCACTGGGGGCTCACCCACCGCGAGTCCTACTTCCCGCTGAGCCATGGCAAATCGGGTAAGGGAATCCATCATCAAAAGCACATCCAGCCCCTGATCCCGGAAATATTCCGCAATGCCTGTGGCCACCGTAGGGCACTTCTTTCGCAGCATAGCCGGCTGGTCAGAGGTAGCCACCACCAGCACAGAACGGGCCATGCCCTCCTCGCCCAGGTCTTTCTCCACAAACTCCAAAACTTCCCTGCCGCGTTCTCCTACCAGGGCAATCACGTTGATATCCGCCTTGACGTTTTTGGCGATCATCCCCATAAGCGTGCTTTTCCCCACGCCGGACCCGGCGAAGATCCCCATACGCTGTCCCTTACCAATGGTAAGCAGGCCGTCTATGGCCTTCACTCCAAACTCCATGCGTTCCCGGATGGGCGGCCTTGTCAAGGGATTTATGTACTCGCTACCTAAAAAATAAGTATTGCCTCCAGAAAAGGGCCCCTTGTCATCAATTGGCTGTCCCAGAGCGTTGATGATCCGCCCCTTGAGGAAGGGCCCCACTCTGAGCTGAAGCTGATGGCCCGTGTTACGAACAAAATTTCCAGAAGAAATGCCCGTCATTTCCGCATAAGGCATTAAGAGCATCCGGTCGTTTTTAAAGCCCACCACCTCGGCAGGCACCTGTCCGCCGGATTCTCCACTATAAATGCGGCATATATCCCCTACCGCAGCCCGGCCGCCGCTGGCTTCAATAGACATGCCCACAATATTTTCAATCTTCCCGGTGTGGCCTATGGTTTCGGCCTGCCGCACCTGTTTTATGATATCTTGAAACATAAATTCACCGTTTCGGCATTTATCAGCCCGGCCAGCCGGATCTGCTGCCATCGGGCTCAGAGTTAGAAATCAAGCCCCGCAGATTATCCAGTTGGGTAGACACGCTGGCGTCAATAATCTCATCTGGCATTTCAATAATACATGTGCCGGACTCATCGTCCGCCATGGGGATAACCCGCACCCGCTCAGACAGCCTGGACAGAGCTTCCGCCAGTTCTGGCACTGTGGACGCGGAGGCCCTGGCGTCGCAATCTGCGATATAGACCTGCACCCATTCGCACCGGCGGCGCTTCGCCGTCGCTGACTCGATCATACGGATCAGGATATCCCCGCTGCTTTTCAGGCTCACGCGAATTACCTTTTCCGCAATGGCCAGCGCTAACTCTTTCAAGTCCTGCTTGCTGTCCTCCAACAGCCGGTCCCGCAACCGCACAGCTTCTTTCAAAAACTTCTGCACGTCCTGCTCTTGGGCCGCAGCCATTTCCTCCAGCTGCTTTTTCGCCTCCAAACGGCCTTCGGCCACTCCCTGGGCAAAACCCATATTGTAGCCGTCCTCTTTGGCGACCTTCCGCAGCTGTTCCAACTCGGCCTGAACCTCCTCCAAAGCCTTGGCCTTTCGCTCCTCTGCCTCTTTCTCTGCCTGGGCCAAAATGGCCTCCGCCTGAACCTGGGCAAAATCCACCGGTGAAGGCTCTTGAGGCTCCGGCTCCGGTTCTTCCCGCAGGTGATCCACCACCGCAGACTCCGTCTGGACGCTCTCCTCCGGCTCCGGCTCGGGCTCAGAAAAAGCGAGGTCCTCCGCGTCCGGAAACACATATTTGTCCGCAGTCACATTCAGTAACCGCTTAAAAATTCCCGGCATGTAGAAAACCTCCTTTCTAAAGAAAATATCCCAGCATAGGGGGCGGCTCTCATCCATTGCAACCTCCGGCGATTGCCGCCCTTTTCCGCTCTATATTCACATCCAGCCCTCTGCCAGTCGCCCATCACGCGATAATGTCGTCTTTGCCGCCCTTCAGGATAATAATTTCGTTCTTGGCCTCCAAATCGCGGATCAGTCCCACAATACGCTGCTGGGCCTCGTCCACGTCCTTCATGCGCACATTGGTGGTAATCTCCAGGTCGTCCTTGATAGACTCCGCCATACGGGTGGACATGTTCTTGAACAACTTGTTGGCGAGCTCTGCGCTGGCGGGCTTGAGGGCCAGCACCAGGTCGTGGGTGTCGCAGTCCCGCACAAAGCGCTGCACCGAACGGTCGTCCATGGTGAGAATATCCTCGAACACGAACATGCGCTTGCGGATCTCGTCGGCCAGCACAGCGTCGTACATGGTGAGGCCGTCGAAAATGCTCTTCTCGCTGACCCGGTCCACATTGTTCATCACATCGGCCACGAAGTCGATGCCGCCCACCTGGATATTGCTGCTGCTGAAGATGTTGGCGAACTTGTTGGACATTTCCGCCTCAATGATCTTCACCGCCGCGGGAGAAGCGCTGTCCATGGTGGCAATGCGCTCCACCACCTTGATCTGAGTATCCGGCTCTAACTGGGCGATTACCGCCGCCGCCTTATCCGGCTCTACATAGGAGAGCACCAGGGCGATGGTCTGGGGCCGTTCGTTCTGTAGGGCGGTGAACAGATCCTTTTCTCCCGCCTTGTTCATAAAGGAAAATTCCCGGTTCTTCAGGGATTTCGTCACCTTACCCAGAAGCTCATTGGCTGTTTGGGCTCCAAACGCCTTTTCCAACACAGTGCGGGCGTACTCCAATCCGCCCTCTGTCACCGCCTTGTTGGTCATGCACATTTGGTAGTACTCGTTGAGCACCGCTTCGGTGGAGTCCGCGTCCAGATACCCCAGCTTGGCAACCTCCAGGGTGATCATTTCCACGTCCTCAGGCTCCATATATTGATACAGCTGGGAGGCCTTATCCACTCCTAGGGAGACAATGACCGCCGCTGCCTTCTGGGCGCCGCTCATGGCCTGTATCAGGGATGTCTGGGGGGGCAACTCGGGTACAGCGACCTCTTCTGGGGGAGGGGGCGCTGCCGCTTCTCCCTTTTTGGCCTTTTTCGGCTTTTCCACCTTGACCTTATCCGCCATTGCCCTCTTCATCTCCCCTCAGCAGAGTCTTAATCGCCTGAGCCGCAATCTCCGGATTGCTTTCGGCCAGCTCGCGCACGCTTCTGCGCAACTCCATGCTCTTCTCAGTGTGTACATCCATAATATCCGCGCCGGCCGGCTCGACCGCTTCCTCATTCTCTTCCATCTCCAAAGGCTGCTCTGGACCAACTACTACCGCAGGCTCCAGCTGCTGAAGCCTGCGCCGGCTGTGACTGCGTCCCAGCAAAACGAACACCAGAAACACGGTCATGAACAAGAACAATCCGGCTAGCAGGGCCAGGTATACCCACAGGGGAATATCCGCCAAAGGATTGGCCACCGGCTCCGTAACAGCCGGCTGGTTCTCCTCCGGCGAGTAGAAGTCATGGCTGATGACGGAAATCTTCTGATCCTGCACATTGGCATTGATGCCTACCGAACGAGCCACATGGGCCACCAGGTCCTGGGGATTGGTGGTGTTGGGCACCCGGCTGTTGATGCTAACGGCAATGGTCACGTCATCTATGTATCCGCCGATGCGCTCCTGCTGGGTCGTCGTCTTGTTGTTTTCAAATTCGGTTTCACCGCTCACCTCCAGGGCGTCCTCGTCTCCGGTAGGGGTGTATTCCTGCACATAAGTATTCAGATCGGCGTTGGGAGCTGCACCCACCACGCCGCCAGCATTGCCCTCACCTCTGGCCACTCTGCCGGACCAAACCTTCTTGCCGATGATTCCCTCGCCACCTGTATTGCCTCCCGCCCAATCGGGCTGGGAATAGGTGGTGGACTCGGAATATGAGGTGCTCATCTCCACCGTAGTATTGGCCGAGACGGAGACATTCCCTTCGCCGAACATGGGCTCCAACACATCCAAAACCTGGCGGCGAAGCTTTTTGTTCCACTGGTCCTCCAGATCCAGCTTCATGGCCGCAATGGTCTTGACGTCCATGTTGTCAGAACCGTCAAAGGAGTTGCCCTGGCTGTCCCGAATATCCACGTCGTCGATAATCAAACCCTTTACCGCGTGGCTCACGATGGCACGAATAGACTCCGCCAGTTTGGCGTTCATGGCGGCCCCGTCCTTCATGGTAACCACCACGGAGGCGGAAGCATTTAGGGGTTCGTCCTGGCCCAGCACGAAACGCCTGTCCTCTCCCGGAGCGATATTCACCACCGCGTCCTGCACGCCCTCAAGATAGCGGATCGTGGCGGCCAGGCGGTTGTTGGTTTCATATAATGCCAGCTGCGCCCTGTCAGATTCGGTAGACAGCGCGCTAATATGGGTGAGATACAGGGAGTAGTCTGTGCCGCTTTTGGGATAGCCCTCCGCGATCAGCTGGGCCCTGAGCTGCGCCTCCTGGCTAGCGGGCACCATGATGGTATCCTCGTCCTTGATGAGGATGTCCGTAATCCCGTTATCGCTCAAATATTTGGTAATGGAGCTCATGTCCTCAGCGTTCAGGTCGGTAAACAGCTCCTTATAGTCTGTATTGGAATTCCATGACAGCCACACTGCCAAACCCACCAGAAGCACCACGATAACCGCGATAATGGCGGCTTTTACCGTTTTGCTCAAGCCGCCTACAGTGTCTTTGACTTTGGCCCACATATCTTTCGCTTTGTCTTCCACTTGCGTATCCTCCTCAGCCCGGCTGTGGGTAATCTATACGCACGGCTTTACAGGCTGATGCGCATGAGCTCATTGTAAGCCTCCAGCGCCCGGTTACGCAACTGGACCAGGAGGTTTACAGAAAGCTCATATTTACTGCTGGCCAAAGACAGGGCTGCCGGATTATCCAGCTGGCCTGTCGCCATCAGGTACTGCATTTGCGTCTTGGTCGCGTCCGTCTCCTTCACATTGTCCACGGCAGACTGGAATATACCGGCAAAGCCGCCCTCCAGTCCGAGAGCACTTTTCTGCTCTGGAGCCTGAGCCCCCTCTATAGGGAACAGCGGAGTAATAGAACTGGTAATCATTCTTGCAAAACTTCCTTTCCCACATCACGGCAAAGCACAGGGCGTCTACAGAGCGCCTTGCCGCCACAGTTTTCTGCACAAGCTATTACGATCTTTCTGTTTCAACTTCACATAAGCGATCTGATCATCCGTCAAGCGGCGGCTGAAAAGAGCCACAGCACTTCTTATTTACCCAGCTCTAATCCCCGGGAAATCACCGTTTTCAGCGTGTTGAACGCCGTCACATTGGCGGAATAGGCCTGGCTGGCCGCCATCGCGTCGGCAATCTCCTTCACCAGGATAACATTGGGCATTTCCAGATACCCCTCTTCATTGGCATCCGGGTGGGCCGGATCATAGCTGATGGGGAAATCTGAGGGATCCTCCATGATTTCCACCACGCGTACGCCGCCGTCTTTTTCACTGCCTCGGTTAGAAGCACCCATAGCATTGGCCATAGCCATGCGGAAACCATTGCGGTCGCCCTCCGCCTCAAAGACTACCATCTTCCGGCGGTAAGGTCCTTCTCCGTTTTCCGTACGGGTGGTATTGATATTGGTGATATTCTCAGAAATCACATCCAGCCGCAGCTGCTGCGCCGTCAGGCCGGAGCCTACCACATTGATTGACCCTAAAAAAGCCATTTATGTACTCATTTCCTTTCTGAAAAAGACTCTGCGAAAAGAACCCGTTTTAGCGGTATTCTTCTCTACTTATCCGATTCCAGCGGGCAGGCCAAATTTACCCGATCGCGGTCCGCAGGGCGCTGATATCGCTGGTCAGGCTCTGATACACATATTGCAGCTGATAAGCGTTGCGCACCAGCTCGGTCATCTGCTCTGTAAGATTCACGCCGTTTTCATCCCGGCGGGTGGTTTCCCCAATCTCTTCTATGCTCACGCTGGCATCCTCAATCGCCTGGCGCATAGAGCTTTTGCTGGCTCTGTTCCTACCGTGGTCGGCTGCCTCCAGCTGGGCCTGAAAATTTTCCTCAAATGTAACCAGCTTTGGCTTGTAGTTGGGTGTCTCCACATTCGCAATATTGTCCAGCATGGCCACCTGCTTTGTCCAAAGAAACTCCATGGAGCGTTCCATCATGCGCATACTGTTATTGGTAATGCTGTTCACAGCTAACCCTCCTAACTTGGTTTCTTCTGGGCAGTGTCTCTACCCAAAAGGAATTCCGTTTTAGTATAACACGTTTTCGCATTTTCTGCAAGCCCTACGTTGAATTTTATATTCAGGAATTCTTTCCCAAGAAACACCGGAACTTTTCTGGAATTTCAGGCGATTGCCAGGCTGTCCCTTCATTCTATGGAAAGAGGAGACAAAATATTATCCCGTTTTTGTCGCGCTTTGTCTCAGTCTTTATTTTTCCACCCTGGTAACCTCATTCTCTTCCAGCCGGTAGACAGCCGTACCATCTCGGGCCACCAGGAACGTGCCCTCTGGCTGGTTGCTCCCGGAGGCGTCCGAATAGACGATGATCTTCATACAGGGCAGATTATCCACAGGCACCGCTTTTTCGCTGGGATAAATTTGGTATTCTGCCATTTCTGTGCCGGAAAGGCCCAGATCCTCCGGGTTCAGCCGGTAAAAAAAGTCCACCGTCTCCTCCACTGTCATCATATGCAGCTCTTCCTGGCTTTCCACTAGGGCCGAAGAAGTTCCCTCGGAGCTTATTAAGCTCCCCGAAGTCTCTCCATTTACCGCTGGGCTAGAGCCCTCCGCCAAGGTCTGGGAAGAGGAGGAACCGCCATTCCCGCTGCCGCAGGCCGCCATGGACAGGCCAAAAGCCAAGACTACAGCGCCCAGGGCAAGACTGTTGTGTTTCATTGGTATCCCTTCTTTCTACTTTGCTTAGAACTTGCTCCAATAAGATTCCGCGCCTATGTTTCCGGCTAATTCGGCACAAGTTCTTACTCTGGTCAGCTTACTCCCGGTACTTGATGGTAACCTGGTCATTTCTGCGCAAAATCTGGCTGAACTGTCCCTCCGCGCCGTTTACCAGCAAATCCACCGGACGGTCCAAATGGCTGAAATCCAGTCCGGAGAGCTCCAAAAGGTCCATCAAGTAATAATCCCCGCCTTGTGCTTTTGGCTTCAGCTGGATGGGTTCGCCATTGAGCATCACCCGCATCCCCCCTCCAAAGGAGAGCTGTTCCGGAGCCTCCAGCTCTTTTTGGGAAACCTTTTCTCTTTGAACAGGCTTTTCTTCTCTCGCAGGCGGCTGGAAGTTCTTCTTTGACTCTATGGCCATTCTTTGCGGCAAGGCCGGTTTCGCGTTTTCTGGTTTGCTTGCAGCCAGCTCCACGGTCTCAGCAAGCTGTTTCTCCACCGCCTCTTTTTCCTCTTTTTCCGCCAACTTCAATCCCTGCGCTACAGGCAGCCCTTCCTCGGTCTTTTCAGAACGAGAAACTGTTTCCTCCGGCTTTTTCGTAGCTGTTTCCGCAGCATCCGCCCTTTCCTTCCCGGCCAGCTTTTCCACGTTTGCCAGCTTAGTCATGGAGTTTGCCATCCCGCGCCGTGCAGGAATCTTTCCTCCCGCCGTCTCAATCGCGTCTCCCTGGCGGATTTCATATGCCAAATCCTCTACCGGCTGGCCGTTTACCATTACGGTTCCAGAAAAATCTTGGCCCAGCAGTTGAAACAAGGTCTGAGTGGCGGCTTTTCCAGGCTTGGCCGGTGTAAACTGGATTCGGTCCCCCGCCTGTACGACAGTGGAAAACTCCGCCTCCCGATCGTTAATGGACATCTTGGACTCTACGCCCGGCATGCCCCGGAAAAATTCGCGCTGTCCGTTCAGCGTAAAAGACAAGTTTCCTCCGGTACGGCCCATCATATCCCCATAATGATATCCATTCATCAGCAGCACGTCCCGCAGGCTTAACGCTCCGTTCCGGAACAGCTTTGCCGGAAATCCGTTCAGTGTCACCATATAGCTGTCATTGATCATGCCCAAGGCCGCCGAGGCGCCAATCCCCAAAGGAGTGGCGTACTCCGGATCATTCAGTTCGTATTCGTCAGACCAGGCGCTGCTGCCAAAATGATTTCCAGCCAAGGCCACCCGGGCCTCGCTCATCTCCAGCTCAGCGGCAATCAGCTGGGTAAGGCCCATCAGTTTGCTGCCGCCTCCCGCCAGGAATACCGCCGAAGGCACGCCGCCGTTCAGTTCCATAATCTGGGCCGCGATCTCCTTCGCCAGCCGCTGTGCCGCCGGAAGCAGGATGTCATACAAATTCTCACTGCTGATCTCATGCTTGACGCCCAAAATGTCTGGATACTGTAAAGGCTCCACAGAACCCAGCCCCATCTTCAGCCGCTCTCCAGTTTTAAAGTCTACCAGCAGGCTGCGCATCAGCAGCTCTGTAATCTCGTCCCCGGCCACAGTAGCCATGGTATATCCCACCACGCTGCCCTCCCGGCACACCGCAATGTCCGAAGTTCCCGCGCCGATATCCACCAGAACCAGGTTCAGCAGACGGATATCCGACGGAATCGCGGCATTCAGGGCGGCAATGGGCTCCAGTGTCAGACTGGACACCTCCAGCCCCAAACGATTGGTAACAGCATACAGGCTCTCTACCACCCCGCTGGGCAGAAACGTGGACACCACATCCGCCTCAAAAACCCGCCCCCGGTGGTCCAACAGGTTCATCATGGGATAGCCGTCCACCACGTACTGCCGGGCGGTATAGCCTACCATATAAAACCGGCCCTGACCAGCGCTCTCTCCCGCAATGCGCTTTTCTGCCTCAGAAACTGCTCCTGCCTCCAGCTGGCCGATTACATCCGCGTCGGCCCGGCGGAGGTCGTCAAATTGCAGCCGAAAGCTGGCGCTTTGCGATTTCAATGCCCGGCCTGCCGCCGCCACACAGACCCGGCCGAGCTTAGTGCCGGTTTTGCTCTCCAACCGGTGGATTACCTCTTGGGCTACTGCTGCCACCTGTTCAATTTCCACAATTTGCCCGTCCAACATGGCACGGCGGCCGTGCTCTTCTTTTTCAATGGCCTCCACATGAAAGCGGCCCTCTTCCACCTGGCCCAACATGCCAATAATGCTTCGGGTGCCGATATCCAGCGCGAATACAGTCCCTGCATCCTGTTTTTTCAAGCTCTCCGGCAAAGCACTCACCTCTTCATTTATCAATTACGGTTTTCCAGCCTAGGCCTGCTTCTCCCAGGCATACAATTAGGATTTCCCTTATATCCGGGGAGATTCAGCGGGCGCTTTCATGCGCTCGCCTTTTAGTCAAACGCCTCTCCTCTTCCCTTCCAGCCATAAGCCTCTACCCTTACAAAAAAACGGGCGGCCTAGATATATAGGCCGCCCGGATCTCGTTTGCTATTTACACACCGCGGCTTTCAGCACTGGTCAGGCAATTAGTATTTATCATAGCCTGCACCGGTAAAGCTGTCGCTGGAGCTTCCCTCATTGTTGCGAACCGGAACAGTAACCGGAGTGCCAATTCCATCCTTGCGTAGCTGGAACTTGCTCATCAGCTGATCCATAATCTGAGCCTGAGAGGACAGCTGCTCGCTGGCGGCAGCACTCTCTTCGCTGGTGGCGGAGTTGCTCTGCACAACGGCGGAAATCTGGCTGATACCCTCGCGAATCTGCTCAATGGACTCGGCCTGATGCTCGCTGGCATCCGCCACATCGCCCATCTTCGCGACAGCACCGTTTACCATGCTCACGGTCTTATCCAGCGCCTCAGAAACATCGGCCACATAGGAGCTGCCCTTCTGTACGGCGTTGATGGCGTGCTCAATGCGCTCCTTCGTGGCACGGCTGGCTTCGTCAGACTTGGAGGCCAGCACACGGACCTCATCGGCTACCACCGCGAAGCCCTTGCCGGCAACACCTGCCCGGGCAGCTTCCACAGCGGCGTTCAAAGCCAGAATATTGGTCTGGAACGCAATGTTAGAAATCGTGTCGATAATGGTGCCCACCTCTTCGGCGGCTGCCTTGATGTCGTTCATAGCGCCTACCGTGCTCTGCATCAAATCGCTACATACTGTAATCTGAGCACTCGCGTCGTTGGAAAGCTGGCTGGAATCCCTGGCAAGGCCTACGCCTTCCTCAGCGCCCTGGGCAATCTCCGTGATGGTTGCGGAGAGCTCTTCCACAGCGCTAGCCTGCTCGGTTGCTCCCTGCGCCAGCGTCTGGGCGCTGTTGGAAACCTGATCCGCGCCAGAGGAAACCTGTTCGGAAGAGGATTGGATCTGCGTCAGCGTGTCACTCAGATTGAGGTTGATACCCCGGATAGAGGTAAGCACCGCGCTGAGCGCGCCCACATAGTCGTCCTCCGCCTCCGTACGGATATCGAAGTTGCCTTCAGCCATGGCCTTGAGCAGACGGTTCACATCCGCAATCACGTTGCTCAGCACCCGCTGGCTAGTACGCAAAGCCTGACACATATCACCCAGCTCGTTTTGGCTCTCAAAGTTCACCGGAATGTCCAGCTTGCCCTCGCTGTAACCGATCAGGGCTGTGCGGGCCTCTTCCACGGGAGCCATGATGTTACGGATAATACGCAGCTCTAAAAGCATAACCAGAATCGTTGCCAGCACCAGCACCGCAATAATTATGATGATAGAAATCATGCTGGTATTCGCCTGCGTTTTCAGGATCGCATCTTGGCTGGCAGTAATCTCTTCCTGAAGCGCGGCCGCTGCCTCATCTACCTTGCTCAGCGCCGGAGTACATTCCTCCTGCAACTGGCGGATAGCCTCCTGCAGATTGCCGCCAGTCGCATTAGCTAAAATATCCGGCACTATTTGTCCCCAGACCTGCACCTCAGATATGTAGTTGTTCAAAGAGGTATCGTCCTCCAGTGCATGGAGAGCCATCAGCTCCGGAATGTCCTTCTCCAGCGTGCTGAGTTTTTCGTTTATGATCTTTGACGCAGTAGACACATACTCCGAATCAGGCGCCAAAGCTACGTCACGCAGGTTGCGGGCGGCCATATTCACGTTCAGGCGGCAGGTACGAACAAGAGTGCTGGCACGAACATTAGTGTCGATGATTCTCTGATAGCTGCTGGACTGAATGTTCATAATCACCAGCGTGGCCACCACAATGGCAATGCTTACCACAACAGTGACCGAAAAGCCCAGGATAAGACTCATCTTGATTTTCATGTTTTTGAGCATGACTGCTCCTCCTTCTCTTTGGTTCTTTTTTATAACGGGCGCGGCGGGGATTGAGGTTTTCCGCCGTTTCCGTAATTTCCCACTCAAGCCGGCTTGGAAACCTGCCATACCAATTATAAGCCATTCGATTCCTGCTGTCAACAAAATCAAGCTGGAAACAATAGCCAGAATTGTCCCTTGGCATTCCCTAAGGCCTATTATAAACCCCAATATTCAGATTGTCAAACAATAAATTTCTTCTTTCTGATATTTCTGATATTTATGAAATAACGGTTCAAACAATGTCTCCAAACCTGCCCTTTTGCACATCTCCCACGATTCTCCCATCCACCAGGGTAACCACCCGCCTGCGCATAATATTTACAAACTGTTTGGCATGGGTGGCCATGAGAATGGTGGTTCCTCTGTGGTTCATTTCGTCCAAAAGATGCATCACATCCCAGATGCTGTCGTCATCCATCCGGTCCGTTATCTTATCCAGAATCAGGATGGGCGGACTATAGACAATGGCCTTTGCCAGCTCTACCCTTCGGCATTCGGAAGAGGACAGCTCCGCCGGATACTTGTCCTCGCAGTCAGGCATTCCTACCAGCCCCAGCGCCTTGCTGATCAGCGGCTTGTCCGTAATCGCCCCGCCCATTTTCGCGAAGCGGCCCGGAGGACAAAGATTGTCGTAGATGGTGGCAGTGCGTACTAGCCCGGATTCCTGCGGCACCCGGCCGAAAATATATTTCAGCTTTTTCTCCTGCCGTCGGTTCAATTTGGACAGATTGACCTGGTCCAGATATACCGCCCCCTCATCCGGCTGCAAAACTCCAGAGATAAGGTTCAGCAACGTACTGCTGCCCGCACCTCTGCTGCCTACAAAAAAGACAAAATCTCCCTGTTCGATCTCCAAGTTTACTCGAGAAAGCGTCTCATATCGCTTATTGGTCTTTTTAGAACCCTTAAACAGTTTCGAAACATTCTCCAGGCGAATCGTTGGCATGGCTGCTATTGCTCCTTCCCCTTCATCTGCGGTGCTTTACAAAGCATTCTTTTTTTGCTATAATCAAATCAAATTGCGGTACAATTCTACTATTTCCATGATTCTGGAGGACCACTTGAAAAGTTCCAGCAACGTGTTCCGGCCTACCGCCGGAAAAAGCCCCCCAAAACGAAACCGAAAATCCATTGCCCTGGCTCTGGCTCTGGCCTTTTTGTGTGTTTGTGGCACAGAGCTGGCTTTTTGCTCCTATTTTGCCCCGGCACTCTTCCAAAAAGTTACGGGCCCCGTGGTGCAGCCTGTGGTAGAGGCAGTCCAAGCAGTCAAATCCCAGATGGACCTCTGGCGCTTTCGTCGGCGCCGGGACTTTGCCGTGATAGCGATTGTCGGCGCCGCCGGGGAATACTTCACCCCAAGGCCCGTGCCGTTTCCTGACCCGCCGCAAGTAACTCCGCTTCCCGTCATTCCCGAGGTTCCCCCCAAGGCTCCCGCCATCACGGAATTCCTGGAGAAAGATGACGGCACTTTTCTGACAGGCGGTAAAATTCCTTGTGTCTACTATAATCAGACTGACGAGGCCTGGCGGGATAAGCCCTACGGCTACGACACCATCGGTCCCTACGGCTGCGGGCCCACCGCGATGTCTATTGTAATCTCCAGCATGACCAGCCAGAAAATGGACCCGGCGCAAATGGCCCAATGGGCCTATGAGCACGGTTACTGGTGTTCTGGCAGCGGTTCCTATCTGACCATTGTAGAGGAAACATGTAAAGCCTTTTCCCTTGATTGCATTCTTGACAAGCAATGCACTGCCGCCGCCCTTCGTGAGCATCTCAACGGCGGTGGGTTTGCAATAGCCCTAATGGGTCCTGGGCATTTCGCCTCTAACGGACACTTTATTGTGCTCCACGGCTCCGCTCCCTCCGGTGAAGTCTTGATTGCTGACTCCAACAGCAGGGAAAACAGCTTGGCCCTCTGGGATCCCCAGTTCATCCTCGACGAGGCGGCCGCCAGTAATGGCGATGGCGTGCGTATATGGCTGATCTCTTCTCCAGAAAGCTAGTCTGTAAAGGGATTCACTTTTCAAAAAGGCTGGTTGCAAGTATGTACCTTTACATTTTGCTTCTGTATAAAGCTCTATAAAGGTGGATAGCTTGCCAATTTGGCGCTTCAAACCGTCCCTCCGCACATAATATAGTGACTTGCTATCTGGATATCGCCTTCATTATACCACCATTTTTCTCCCACAACAAGAGGAGAAATCATTCCTTTTTAAAAATGCTCTCTACCAGCTGGCAGTAATCTTCTCCGCTTTCTATCACCCTTATTCTGAAATCATTTCCTTCCCCAAATATGCCCTTTCTCTCCATGATGTTTTGACAGATCTAAACGTTTCTTTCTCAGGAAAGCAAGAGCGCCGCCTGGAATCTTCTCCCGGCAGCGCTCCTTCTATATTCTGTAGTTTGCTGATTGCGTTTTGAAATTTACCGGTATTTGGAATAGAATGACCGCCGGCTGTCCAGTCCCATACTGATTCTTTTATCTGTTTCCTGGCACCGCAACAACAGCCTCCGATTCTGCGAAACCTGCCCGCATAGTGCTGCTTCGTTGGCATCCTGCGCCTCTCCGCCCTCTAGAATTTCCCGGGCGCGGATCGCGTCCTCCTCCGGTAAATCCAACACCTGCTGCCGGAGCCCCTGCTGGATCTCCTCCAACTGATTGGCCGGCTCCGCGCGCATATTCAACAGCATCTGAACAGATACCTCGTCCTTGCGGTTTACCGCCTCCGCCAGCTGCCTGCTGATATCTTCAAACTCTACCAGCTTGATATAGAGCCGCCTGGCTTTCAAATAGAGCTCATCCAATATACGGCTGTCCATCCAGCACCCCCTACGTAGACTCTCCCTGGAATTTTTTCTCCTGTTCATCCGCGCAGTTCTTCTCCGCTTGACGAAAACTTTCCCGCAGTTCTATCACCATGCGGCGCACATCGTCTAGCACCGCCTTGTTCCGGCCTATTTTCACCCTAGCCAACTGGTAGTCAAAATAGTCGTACAAAGCATGAAGCTCCCTGCTGATTTCATACTGACGGTCCAGCGTGTCGTCTAAATAGCGGATAATATCCAGACTTTTGTCTACCGAGGCTTCCAATAGCTCAAATTCATTCTTATCCAGCGCCAAGTCACATCTCATCAGATTTTTGACCAGCTCGTCATACAGCAACAGGAGCAACTCGCCAGATGTCATCGTACTAATGGACTGTTCCTTATAATGCTGGATAGGGTTATTCTCCATAACTACCTCTCTTGCCTTTATTGACGTTCAATTAGTACCCGCCGGACAGGCCAGCCAGCATGGAGCTCTGAGAGTTCATCTGATTGATGAGCAATTCCAGCTGTGTAAACTGATTTGTATAATAGTCGATCTTACTGCTCATCTTGTCCTGCCACTTTTCAATCTGCTCGTTAAGAGAGTCGATCTGGTCATTCAACTCGTTGTTGTTCAGAGAATACGAGGAAAGAGTTGTGCCGGCTTTCTTCACGAGAATACCCGGGTCGCCGATGGAAGTCTTACCATACTGCTCCAACACGCTGCGCACATTAACCATCATGCCGTTTACAGAGGCCCCGCTGGACGTCGTCTGGGTAAAGGCATTGGTTACCTTGTCGGGATCCGTCTCCAGGGCACTGCGCAAAGCGTCCTCGTCCAAATCGATTGTGGTCAGACCGCCTTCCTTCTCATACCCCACTTTAATGCCAATAGACCGCAAAGCAGCTCCCATTCCGCCAGAGCCCTGTACCGCGTTGGTAAGTTTGGAATACAGGCTGGCCAAGTCACTGTCCCCAAAGAGCAGCCCCGTCTTTGCCTTGTTCTCATAGGCGGTGATGGCGCTCTCGCTCATGGTGTTCTTATCTTCATCGGTCAAAGGCTGGTACTCTTCCTTTTTGCTGTTCTTCAGAGGCTCCGTCCGGAAGGCGCTGTGCAACGCCTTTACCAGCGCGTTGTAATCGTTCACAAATCCCTTAACCGCGTCCACAATCTTATCTGAATCAGTTTTCGTGGTGAAGGTGATGGCCTCGGTATCCTTTATGGCGTTGCCGTCCTCGTCATAGCCGAAGGTGCCCTTAAGGGTAACGTTGTAGCCGTCCAGGTCTACGGTGTTGCTGGACCGCTGGATCTCCATGCGCTTCCCGTTCACGGTGACGTTCAGAATGGCGTCCTGGCCCGCAGAGTACCGCGCTGTGGCCGTGTCGTCATCTGTAGCCGCCTTAGACACGTCTCCAAACAATGCCATAGCGATATCATTGTCCTCCGTGGCGGCCTGCATGGCTCCGGTCTCGTCCGCGTGTCCTTCCGCGCCCATGGTAATCTGCTTCGCCACGCCGGTCTCCTTGCTGGTGAAGGAGAACTCGCCCGTAAAGGCAGAATACTTTGCGGTTACTCCGGCGGCAGAATTGGTGATCTTATCCAGCACATCCTGCACTGTATCGTTCCGATTCACGATGATATCGGTGCCGTTAATGGTCAGAACGCCATTGCCCGTGGGGTTCCCCTCATCGTCTTTCAGGTTGAACAGCTTATCCGCCTTGTCTCCCAGGACCTTCTCCAGAGTCCAGCTGGTGCTCATGGTGTTGCTGTAGCCGCCCTCGCCCAGGCCCAGGGCCTTGTTTCCTGCCGCGGTGGTGGTGTTCACCGTTAAGGAGCTATGCTTGTCGCTGATCTCAAACTGGAGGCCGCCGTTGCCGTCCTCAGTCACGCTTACACCGTCTCCGAATTCCTTTTTCAGCTGCTTGTTCAGCTCTTCGGCAAATTTCTCGGTAGTGATATTCATGGGATCGCCGGTGGGTCGATCCGGATCCGCACTGACCGCGCGCATAATAACGTCGCCCAGGTTGAAGGTCTTGGAGTTTCCGTCCAGGTTCACAGTCAGAGTCTCTCCCAGCAGCTTGGTGACTACCATTTGCTTGCCGGACAGAGCCATGTCTGTGGAGCCAACCTTGTTCTGCTCCATGGTATTGCCGTTTTTGGTGAACACCTTGGCCATGTCGCCGCTCACAGAGGAGAGTTCCAGGGCGTTGCCCTTCTTCTCGGTGAACTGGATATTGCCATTCTCATCCAGGGAGGCCTGGATCAATTCGGAGGCATTCTTGGTGCCGCCGTTGGTGGTGATGGTCTTTTCCGCCAGCTTGCTGTTGATTGCGTCCACAAACTTCTCTTTGGCAGTCTTTCCCTTGATGACTTTATCTGTGCCATCGTCGTTTTTCTCCGGGTTCCCGTCCGCATCCAGCACCGGTGTATCCGGATCGTCGGTAAAGATCTCGTCCGCCCCGAAGTTCAGCGTGATCATCTTGGTATTGTTGCCGTTGCCGTGGGCCAGACTGATAGAACCGCTCACATTACTTACTTCTACTGACTCGGCGCTCCAATCGATCTTCTCATTGGCAGAGGCCTTCACAGCCAGCCGCTTCGCGTCGATATTATACTGGGCGGCGCTGGCCATCTGCTTGATGCCGTTAATCGCCACGCTGCTGGTGCTCTTGCCGGTCACATTCACCTTGGCAGCATTTTCCCCATTGGCGATGGTGCTCACCGCCTTCTTAAAGAAGGTGGTGCTGAGAAGATTCGTATTGGATGTATAGGAAAGGTACTTGTTCAAAATGGAGTTCATAGAGCCAATCAGGCCCCGGTATGCATCCTGCTTCCACTGCAGCTTGGTCATCCTCTGCTGCAGTGAGGTAATCTTCGTTTTATATCCCGAAATGCTGTTTTCAATCATGGACTCCGTGTCCATACCGCTTGCAAGGCCGCTAATAATATTCTTGTTGCCGTACAAACTGCTGGAGGTACTGTTGTTTTTCATCAAACTTGATACAGAAGCCATTGCATTCACTCCTTTTTTGTGATAACATATCTATGATAGGGTTCAGCTCGGTTGTTTTTACCGCGTTCCAGAGAAAAAATCCCCCTTCCCCCAGAAAAAATAGCGGATAAACACTTAACTCATTCCCTATTTATATCGACATTACCACTGGAAAGATAAGAGCTTTCCGCGAAAATTTTGCTCTTGGAGAGGACTCTTGTAATGGAAAAAATTATTGCTGTTACCAACCAAAAAGGCGGCGTAGGCAAAACAACCACTTCCCTTTCCCTCATCAACGCCCTGCATATGCGGGGATACCGCGTGCTGGGTGTTGACCTGGATCCTCAGGGCAGCCTGGGCTTTTCTGCCGGGCTGGATATTGAGAACAGCGAGACTGTCTACGAGGTGATGAAAGGCTCCGCTGCCATTGAGGACGTAATCGTCTCCACTGATCTGGGAGACATGCTTCCCTCAAACATCCTGCTTTCCACCGCCGAGCTGGAATTCAATACTCCCGGTCGGGAATACCTGTTGAAAAACGAGCTAAGCAAGGTCGAGCGGGACTACGACTATATCATCATCGACACGCCCCCCGCCCTGAACGTGCTCACCATCAACGCTTATGTAGCCTCCGGGGCGCTGATTATTCCCATGGCGCCGGAAATCCTCAGCCTGCTGGGCATCTCTCAGATTCGGGACACCATCAATACCGTACGCAAGTATTATAATCCAGACCTGCGGGTTCTGGGAATCCTGCTGAACAAGTTTAACAACCGTCTGACCCTGAACCGGGAGGTCCTGGAGCTCTCCAGCGAAATTGCCCGAAAGCTGGACACTTGTGTGCTGGATACCAAAATACGCACCAGCGTGGTAGTGGCAGAGGCCCCCGCCCATGGGGAAAGCGTGCTTTCCTATGCTCCCAGCTCCAACCCCGCCCAAGATTTCCAGGCACTGTTGGATGAATTGATAGAAAAGAGGTAATGAACTATGGCAAATTCCAAATCAGCGAAGTCATCCAAGTCCAACAAAACGGCCCATGTGCTGAACCTGCTCACTGAGCCCGGCGAAACCACAGCTACCCCCACCAGACACGCCAGCCCCTCCGCCCCTCCGCCTTCCGTTCCCGACAACACAGAAGAGGTTGCGGAAACCATCCGCAGCGCCCTGGAAGAGGACCTTCTGGCGGAACTGGCCGACGAGCCTCAACAGGAGCCAGAGCCTGAGCCTATTTCCCAGAGCGTTTTTGAACCGGAGCCGGAGCCCGAACCGGAATTCCAGCAAGCCCCGCCTTTCGCCAATCTGGAGCCTTCTCCCCAACCGGAGCAAGTCCCGGCCCCAGAGTCCGCTCCTCAGCCAGAGACTGCTCCGACCCCTGTGCCAGACCCCCTGCCGGAGCAAAGAGAGGAATCCATTGAAAACGTCACATATATCAACGTGATGCAGGCTCTGGTGGAGGATAAGGTCGATAAATATATGGAACGCTTCCAGATGTGCCGCTGCTCCCGCTGCCGCACAGACGTTATCGCCCTCACTCTCACCAGCCTGCCGGCAAAATATATCGTTGTCCCTGAGCATGAAGGCGTCCCGATGCTCTCGATCTATGAGGGCCGCTACAGCCCCGCCGTCACCGCCCAGCTCATGTGGGCCTGTCAGAAGGTTGCCGAACATCCCCGCCATTCTCTCGGGGAAGATGGCGGCATCCGTTTGGGCGCCCCCCGCAAAGACAACTAAAAAAACGCGGAGCTCCAGCTGTTTTCCAGCATTGCTCCGCGCTTTTATTTTATCCAAAATCTCATAGCCTCCGATTCTTCTGCCCTGCGGTTTTTCCTATGAAACTGGCCCACAGTCAAGAAGAAACCTGATAGCCTTTCACAGCCTCTAGTGCTTTTCCGGATGTTCCCCTGAAAGCATAGAGGGAAACGCGGCCAGCAAATCTTGCGGCAGACTCTGCTCCTGGGCGGCGTCCCGGTTGGCGTCCATGGCAGAAACCAATTCCGTCCGCATCACCAGAACCTCCTTCGGCGCATCAATCGCAATCTGCACCTCTTTGTCCTTGGTCGCAATAATCTTTACGGTAATGTCATCGCCAATGAGAAAGGATTCCCCTGCTTTGCGGCGAAGGATCAACATCGCGCTTATCCCTCCTTCTCCTGGAAATCCGCCAGCAAATGCCGCATTCCATAGTCATCGTTCTCCAAAATCACCTGGATGCATTGGCGGGTATCGTCATTGATGGCGACCGGGCACTTCATATTCACTGTGCTGTTGGAAACCGGATTCTGCACCACGCACAGCACATAATAGCACAGCTCTGTACTATGCTCCACACCCAGTTCGGCCAGCTCTTCCGGCTGAAGCACCGGCGCATAACTGGCATCCAGTGCAAAAGGATTCATGACTACAAACGCCAGCTGCGGGGTCACCAGGCTTTGCAGGCAGAGCAGGGTTCCGTCACTTCCTGAAAAAGGCAGCAACAGAAATTCCTTCTCCTCCTCAAAGGCAAACAATCCCCGAGGAAAAGTCAATATATCGCTTTCGCTATATTCAATTTCGCCAAAGTACTTTGTTGAAAGCCTCAAGACCGCTCCTCCTAGTATCCTTTTAAGCCTTTACATCAACAGGCTGATGGTTGGGGTCCGCCGAAGGGGGAACATACATCGCGCCGCCCACATATTTGATAATAACCTCCGGCCGCTGCGTCATGGTAAACTCAATATCACCCGGCACAAACTGGAAGCCCATGCCTCCCGTTTTCCAGTCGAAATTCATTTTATCCATTTCATAGCGAATCTGCATCTGCCCAGGCTCCCAATTCAGATTCACCTTGCCTTCCGGCAAAAATCCCATGCCAAAATCGTCTACCGTCCTGCCCATCTGAGCATCCTGGGTTTCCTTTGCAAATTGCGTGACCAGTTCCTGTCCCAACTGCGCGTCCATCACCAGCTGTCCTCTTCTGGCATAAGTGGCCGTGGCCTGATACGCCGCCTGCTTTCCCTGCTGGGCGGCCTGCTGGACGCTCTGCATGGTGGTAGGGCGTACAGAACTCTGCGCCTCAAAAGAATCAATCTTCAGCTGGATGGGCCGGCTCTTAATATTCAGCCCGCCCTTGTCCCGAGAAACCTCCACTTCCGCAGTACCCCTGGAATAGAGCAGCTGGGCATTCGTGGTTTTCATCTCGATTTCAATTGGTACTGTGGTAATTTCAATTAGCGGACCCAATGATAATCCCCTCTTTCAGAAAGATCGCGCATTCACTGTATTACTAAATTATTTTGAGCTTTTTCTCAGCCAAAACCAAATTTTACCGCATATAGTCAATCAACGACTGGGACAGAATGCTGGTGCCAATCCGCAGAGCTGCGTTGTAGGAATACTGCCCCCACATCAGGGCGGTAATGGCATCGGCAGGATCCACATCCTCCAAGGTGGTGATCTGTGTGTTCAGTGAGTCGTCCAGGTCAGTGAGCCGGTCCTCATTAGTTTTCAAATAAGTCCCCCGGGTGTCTAGCTCCACAAACCCGGAGTGGAGGTCGTTGAGTTTATCCCGTAGCTGGATCTCCAGGGCCTCAGCCCGGTGCTGGTCGTCCACGCTGGCAAAATTACCGCTGTCCGCATCGCAGTTGGAGTAGATCTCCCCCATCTCCTTCAGGATGGAGGCCAGGTTGTTGGGCACATTCTGCACCTTGGTCACCCCATCCGACAGGGTAATCTCATTTGTCATGCCGTAGCCGATGTACTGAATCCCCTGCAGGGCGGTGTCAAAGGCGCTGGCATCAATCAGCTGGCCTGCATTGTCCTCCTGCATTCCCATGCCCAGGTCCACGAAGGTGTGCTCATCGTTGAGCATTTTCTGAAAATCCGCGTCATTGGCGATGTCGTCCACTGCCTTCCCCCGGAACAGGACCTCGCCGTTGGGGCCCCAGCTGAAGGGGACGTTCTCCCCGTCCGCGCCGGAGAAGATGTAGTTCTCGCCAAACTTGGCGTTCATGGTCTGCATGATGGATTCCGCCGTGCCCTTGAGCACTTCGCCCAGGGCAAACCGACCGCCCGCAGTGGCGCCATTGTCCGCCCGCAGAGCGGAATAGGTGCCCAGCTTGTGGCCCAGGTCCTGGTGGGTGGTCTGCAGGCAGTTCCAGGCCTGCTGGAACTTATGGGTCACCTGCTTGTTGTTGGCAATCTGGCTCTCTGCATTCCAGCGGTTCCGCCGCAACTGGAAGGCCTGGCTGGCAATAGCGGGACTCTCCGCATAGGAGTTAAACTGCCGCTGGGTGGTCATCTTCTCGCTGACTCTCGCCAGCGTGTTATACGAGCGCATCAGATTTGTCCGATAGCTTCGCATCATGCCGTTAGTGGTAATACGCCGAACCATTTTCCCTCACTTCTTTCTATGCTGAATTTCTATATTATCGTCTATAGCCGGAATAAATTACCCCATGTCAGCGCCCGGCCAGGCCGGTGCCGTTAATCAGTTTATCCAAAATTTCATCCAGGGTGGTGAGCAGCCGACAGGCGGCAGAATAGGATTTCTGGAACTGCATCATGTTCAGGGCCTCATCGTTCAGGTCCACGCCGGAAACCGAATCCCGGCTCAGGTCCAGGTCCTCGGCCATCTGGGCATAGTTGTCCAGAACCTCCCCGGAGCTCTTGGTGTCCTCTCCCAGCACCCCGTTCACATAGCCGAGCATCCCGTGGAAGCTGCCCTTGAAGTAGACCGCATCGCTCTTCAGGGCACCCACGGCGGGGGTATAGATGTCGCTGGGCTTAAACTCGAAGTCCTGCTGCATCAGGGAGATCAGATGGGCGATATTGTCGTTGGCCGTGGTCAGGTGGTTGTTGGCCGGATCCCGGGTCTGGATAATATGCACCTGCTCGTGGGACCAGCTGTGGGAGATGGAGATGTTCTTGGCCGTGATGCCGGTGGGATCGTCCCCGTCGCCGCTCTTGCTGAAGAGAACGCCCGCGCCAGTAATGTCAGTGTTCGTGACGGGCTTCCCGTCCTTGTCCGTGGTATTGGCCTCGTTGAAGATCTTGGCGATCTTGTTTGCCAGGGCGTCCAAAACCTTCTGATAGTAGGGAATTCCCCGTTTGGTGGCGGCCTTGGGGTCCATCTGGTCTACCTCGATGGTGCTGGAGAACTCGCCGTTCTTGGTGAGCATTTCCCGGGTGGCCTGGAGAGATCCGCTTACCAGATCTTGGTCGTTCAGCTGCACAGGGGTGTCGCCAGGCTTGCCGTCCCGGATCTTCTCCCCCCGCTTGTCATAGAGCGCGGAGATCTCCAGGCGCAGATAGGGGTCCTCCTCCATGACCGGCTTGCCGCCGGCGCCTGTTACGGGCTGGCCGTTCTGGTCCAGCTTCTGGGTCTGCTGGATGGAGAGATGGCCGCCGTAGATGCCATCCACCAGCACCACGTCGCTGCGGCCGCTTAGGGTGATGGTGAGCTTTTCCACCGTCATACCCGCGCCGATTGGCTCATCAGAATATTTCACGTCAATGGGCAGATAGGCGGAGAGCTTATCGATCAGCTGATTTCTCTCATCCCGAAGTTCCAGGGCCTGCTGGCCTCGTTCGCCGATCATGCCCTCTTTCCGCTGGCTCTCGCTGAGAGCGCCGCTGCTGATCTCCGCCTTTTTGATGGACTCGTTCAGGTTGCGGATGCTGTCCAGAATATTGTTGACCTCTCCCAGACCCTCCCGGAATTCCTTCTGGGTATCGTTGGCCAAGGTCTCCAGCTTGTTGGCGTAGGTGTTGAAGTAGCTCACCAAGGACTTGGCGGTCTGGCGCACGATGGCGTCATAAGACTGATCCCCGGCGTGCTCAGTGTTCATGCTCTGCAAGGATTCCAGCAACCGGCTGAGCTGGGCCTCGATCACGCCGTTATCCTCTTCACCCTTGCCCACCTCGTCGAAAATGGAAGAGAGCTGGTCCAGAACGTTCACCTTGCTGCTGTAGAAGCCCACGTTGGCGTTCTCATTGCGGAAACGGATGTCCAGATAAGGGTCTCGCAGCTGGGAGACGCCAGTGGTCAGGGTGCCCGCCCCCACCCGCACGTCAAACTGCGAGGCGTAGCGGTCCGCTCCGCCGATATACAGGGCCCGCTGGTCCAGGGCCTGCCGGGTATAACCCGGGGTGTTGATGTTGGAAATATTGTTTCCCGTGACCTCCAGCGCCTTTTGAGAAGCCATAATGCCCAGCCGGGCCATGGTGAAGCCGCTGAAAGTTGAAATGGTGCTCATAAAGATTCCTCCCTGTCTCTATGGGGTTTCGGCCGTTTGCCGGCCGCTGGCTTTTCCGGCCGGGCTCAGGCTCGGAAATCCGTGCGCATCCGAAGAGGCGGATCCTCCAGCGCCTCCGGGGGCTGATTTTCCGGAAGCATCCGGCTGATATCCCGAAGGGCACATTCCATGGTGGTGCGCGCCCGGTTAGAGGCGCTCATATAGTGTTCATACCGGGCCATGGCCTTTTCCGCCGCCCTGGCCGCCTGGGTCCGGCTCTCCAGGGGGTAGTGCTCTGCCAGCTGGGAAAGGGTGATCCCGGAAAGACCCATCTCCCCCAGCATTTTGTCCCGCCGCTGGTCCATGCTGCGCAGGGTCATGCTATACGCCTGCTCTTTTTTCATGCACTCGTCTAGCCGCACAAGGTCGCTGTCCCTGGCGGCATCGGCCTTTTTCTCGGCGGTCTCCGTCATCTGGGCCAGAAGGCTGCTCAGCTCCTCCAGATAGCCCAGATACTCCTGATACACGGCCTCCAAATTATACCTCCCCCAACAACAGCATTTTTTTCGCGATGCTGCCGGCGTCTATCCGATACTCTCCCGACTGCACCTGATCCCGCAAAGAGGCCAGCGTGCCGGTGGTAGTAGCGGTGCGCACCTCCTGGGAGAGCTTGCTCTGCAGCTCCATGCGGCGGGGCTCGCCGCTCTCCCTGGCGCTCAGGGTGATTTTATCAAACTTCTCCCCGCTGGACCCCGCCTGCGAGGCGGAAGCCGGGGCATACTGGCGAATTTGGTTTACCCGCAGGGGGCTGCCCACAGGGCCAATCTTATTGGGCATCATAATCATTCTGCATCCCTCTTTTCCAAATGGGAACACGGTCATTCCAATTCTTTCTGAAAACGTTCTAAGTAAAATATCGGATAACCCCTCAAAAAATTAAGAGGTCATCCGATATTTCTTCAATTCTTTCTGTTCTGTCCGCCATCCCACGTTTCTGGGAGAGTCCGGCAGGCCCGGCAAAATTTTATTTTCCGGTCTGTAAACTTCGCAACAAAACGCTTGCCACCCGTTCGCAGCTGGCCTGTTCACATACAGCGCCCTTCTCAAAGGCCACCCCGGGCATTCCGTACACCACGCAGGACTCCTTGTCCTGGCCAATGGTGTATGCGCCTCGTTGACGCATACGCAAAAGTCCTTCCGCGCCGTCGGCGCCCATGCCCGTCATAATGATGCCGATCATCTTGCAGCGCACATTATCCGCCATAGAGTGGAACAGCGCGTCTACCGACGGCCTGTGGCCGCTGACCTTTTCCCCGGGGGTACAGGAGACATAGTACTCCCCGGAAGCGGTGCGGTTCACCCGGCACTGAAGGTCCGCCGGAGCTACCATTGCCAGGCCCGGACGAATTTTATCCCCATTCTCCGCTTCCTTCACCTCCATGCGGCAGAGCCGGTTCAGCCGTTCCGCATACATTTTAGTGAATCCCGGGGGCATATGCTGTACAATCACCATGCCCGGAATGTCCGCGGGCAGGCGCTTCATCACTTCCAAAGTGGCTTCTGTTCCTCCTGTGGAAGCGCCCAGGCCGATAATATAGGGCTGGGACACTTTCAAGGGCCCCATTGTCAGCGGCGGCGCCAGATCCGGCTGCTCCTTCACAATGGCCGGCCTGCGGACTTTTGCGCTGGAAGCCTCGATCACCGCCTCAACCAAGGAGTTAATAAAGCCTTCCCGGCTCTGCACGCCGTCAGGCTTGCGCACAAATCCTACCGCCCCGGCATGAAGTGCGTCGAACACTTTCAGGTTCAGCGAGGACACCAGCACCACCGGCAGAGGATGCTGGGGCAGGAATTTCTTTAAAAACTCAATCCCCGTCATACCCGGCATCTGGACATCGCAGGTCATCACGTCCGGATTTAACTGCTTCACCTTGTTTTCCGCATCCATGGCATTGATGGCGTAGCCCACCACCTCGATCCGCGGCGATTTGGACAAGCCTTCCATGATCGTCTTTCTGGCAATGATAGAGTCGTCCACCACCAAGACCCGTATATTTTTCAAAGGCAATTTAACCCCTCCTCATTTCACAAAGAATCTAGCCTCAGCGCTTCTGGAAAATCGACGTGGCCACCCGGGCATAGGGAAGGTCCGCAGGCAGGTTTTCTGCCTTGCTGATAAT
This sequence comes from Acutalibacter sp. 1XD8-33, assembly GCF_003612555.1. GTDB lineage: Bacteria > Bacillota > Clostridia > Oscillospirales > Acutalibacteraceae > Acutalibacter. The sequence continues at coordinate 180,390 of NZ_RAZF01000001.1, read as the reverse complement.
CAGGTAGCCCCCTGGCACCGTGGCGTCAAACATACGCCTGGTCAAGGCAGACTTGGTCGGCTGGTCAAAATAAATCATCACATTCCGGCAGAAAATCACGTCGAATTTCCGCTTAAATTGGATGGGGTCCATAAGATTGAACTGCTTAAAGATCACGTTGCTTTTAATCTGCGGGGCCACCTCATACATTTTGCCCCCCGCCGGCTTAAAGTAATTCTTCTTCCAGTGGGGCGGGATGGTGTCCGGCAGCTCATAGACGCCGCGATTGGCCTTAGTCAGCGCGTCCAAAGAGATATCCGAGGCTAAAAGCCTGGTATCCCAGGCGGGGGCCTTGTTGCCCAAATAGTCCATTATGTACATGGAAATATTATAGGGTTCCTCTCCGGAAGAACAGGCCGCGCTCCAGATGGAAAGGCATTTATCCCGCTCATGCTTGCGCACCATCTCCGGCAGGATCACGCGGGTGAAGTAGTCGAAGGACTCTACCTCCCGCATAAAATAGGTATAGTTGGTGGTCAGCCGGGAGAGCAGCTGATTGATATCGTCCCCGGAGCCCTTTTTTAATAGATAATCCACATATTCGGTGAAGTTATTGAAGCCCATGCTCTTCACCGTGCCGGAGAGACGGCTGGTTACCAGCTGCCTCTTCTGGTGCAGGTCAATGCCATATTTCCCCTGCACGAAAGAAACCAGCCGGTTAAAGTCCTTTTCGGATATCACCATGGAGAGAGTGGCTTTATCCTCTCTTATCTTTTTACTGGTGTCCATGGAGCAGCATAGTGCAATCCAGCACCATCAAAGTCTTGTTTTCACCGGGCACGCTGTACATTCCGGTCACCATCTTCTGGGCCTCCATGCCGCTCTGGCTGGGCACGGGCAGAATCTGGTTCTTTTCAATATCGATCGTCTGATCTACCTCGTCCACCAAAATACCGATCTGGGCGCCCTCCATGTCCAGAATCACGGTACAGAACTTATCCCCCGGATCCTGCCCCATCAGCAGCCGGAAGTCAATAATGGGCACAACCCCACCCCGCAGGTTGATCACTCCTCTGATATGAGGGGGCAGCATAGGCAGCCAGGTGATTGAGGTATCCCACTGGGTGAGCATCTCATTTACATACTTGGTATCCACGCCGTAATAGATCCCGCCAGAGAGGAAGATCAGGTATTTATCCGTCTCCACTTCTGTGAAATCCCCATCGACATAGGATTCCATATCTTCCGCTATCACAGCCGTCATAGTCTCTTCCGCCATATAAGCACAAGTCCTTTCCTTTCCGCTCTGCGCCGCGAGCATTTTACCGCCCGCTTTTCCCGCGCAGCTGTTGTTGATGTTAAGTATACCATAAAACCCCGAGCCTTGCAAGAGGGTCAGCCTACATGGGAGGCGGCGTAAATGCTGGCTACATCCAGAATCAGGCTGATATCCCCATTGCCCAGAATGGTGCATCCCACCAGACCGTAATTCCGGATGCCGTAGTCGTTCACATAATCAGGCAGGGGCTTTACCACCACCTGTTGTTCGCCGATCAGATCGTCTACAAACAGGCAGAAGGAGTTGTCTCCAGACTCTACCCACAGCACGATCCCCTCGTCGAACTCATCCTTGCCCTGTTCCATCTGATAGAACTCCTTGGCCCGCACGATAGAATAGAAATTATCCATCACCCGCAGGGTTTCTCCCTGGGCCGCGTCGTGGATTACCTCCCCGGAGTTTACCCGGAGAATCTGGCGGATATTATTGATAGGCACCGTAAACACCGAATCGCCCACAGAAACCTCCATGCCGTCCATGATAGCCATGGTCAGGGGGATCTTCAGTGTAGTAGTCATGCCTAGGCCCTTCTCACTGGCGATGGACACCGTACCGCCCACGCTCTCCACATTGGATTTCACCACGTCCATACCCACGCCTCGGCCAGAATACTCCGTTACCTCTGTGTTGGTGGAGAAACCAGGCATCAAGAGGAAGTTCAGGATGTCCTTGTGGGAATACTCCGTCCCGGGCACAGCCAGACCCTGACGGATGGCCTTACTCAGAATGGCGTCGTCGTCCGCGCCCTGGCCGTCGTCAATGACCTCGATGATCACCTCGCTGCCTGTGTGCCGGGCGGAGAGGGTGATTTGGCCCACCGGGTTCTTGCCGGCCCGGATGCGGTCCTGGACGTCCTCTTCGATGCCGTGGTCCATGGAGTTGCGCACAATGTGCATCAGCGGGTCGCCGATGCTGTCCACGATGGTCTTGTCGATCTCGGTATTCTCGCCTTCCAGCACCAGATTCACTTTTTTGCCCAATTTTTTGCTCATATCCCGTACAATGCGGCGCATCTTCTGGAAGGTGGCGGAAACCGACACCATCCGCAGGGACATGGAGACATCCTGGAGCTGGTCTGTCAAGGACCGAAGCTGCCGGGCGGCGGAGGTGAAATTGTCCAGCTTTAAGCCCTTCAGGTCCGGAGAGGCGGTCACCATGGATTCGGTGATGACGATCTCACCTACCACAGCGTTGAGCTCATCCAGCTTCGAGAGGTTCACGCTGATCAGGCTTTCCTTGTTATGGTTCTGCTGCTGTTGCTGCTTGTTCTGCTGGCTCTGCTGAGATGCCGGAGCAGCCTGGGCTGCGGCCGGTGCGCCTGCCGTCGGGGCGGCCTCCTGAACTGCGGCAACGGGCGCGGGAGCCTCCGGTTCAGGTTCCGGCGGCGCGTAGTCAAACATTTGATAATCCGCCACAGAGCCGGCCTCTTTTACCACAGCCACGCCTTTCTCCCGCAGCTCGGGCGTGAGAAAGCGCAGGAAAAATCCCTCTTCCACAATAAACGTGGCCGTTTCCGAGTTGGTCCCCACATCCTCCGGGTAATAGTCGAACTGATCCTCTCCGTCCACTGCGTCTTTTACCGACGTGGCCAGCATAAAGGAGCGCAGGTTTTCCATACCGCTGCCTTCATCGAAAAACACCTGAATACCATAGGGGAACTGGCTGCTGGCATAATGGGCGGAGGCGCCGCTCTGGGCCTCTCCAGAGGCTGGAGACTCCCCCTTTTCTTTGTCCGGCTCTTCTTCCACAGGCTTCCCCTGAATTTTATTTGAAAAGGCCTTAATATTCGTTAAGATGCTGTCGATATCCTCTGTGAGGGTTTCGTTATTTTCCAGCTTTTCCACCTCGGCCTTAAAGAAATCAATGGCCTTAAAGATCAGGTCGAAAAGATCCGGCCGCAGATCTTCCGCCACGGCCTCCATGCCTTTGTCCCGTATGATAAAGAACATATCCTCTATCTTATGGGCAACCGTCATCAGGTTGTCAAATTCCATCATGGCGGAAGAGCCCTTGATGGTGTGCATTATGCGGAATATTTCGTTTACGTCTTCCTGAGAGAAGGTCTTTCGATCTTCCGCGCCTAGAACCATCTCGTCAAGAGACTCCAAAAGCGTGTTCATTTCATATAAATACGCTTCCATCATGTCGTTGCCCATACTGTTTCCACCTTTTCTGCATAGATTGCCGGACAGCTGCCTGCCCAGGCCACGCTTATTATAACACAGGGCCAGCCGTTTCGCAACACATAAAAAACGCCCGCTCTTCAGTTAATTATTCGGCAGCATATCTTGAAAAAATAAGGGATTTCCCGGGTTTATCCCTATGATTTTTCATTTTTTGTTCTCAAAATAGGAATTATGCCGGCGCTGTCCTCCCTACATTTTCCAGACAGTTCCTTTTGTGAACTTTTTGTAAATTTTGCGTTTCTCCTTCCATATTTGGACGAAAGCGGCTTCAATCCAGGCCCTTACGGAAAAGCCCAGAAAAAATTTCGGCTCTGCGAAAAAGGAAAGTGGTATCATCATGCCAGAAATATTGCGCCCCACCAATCCCGTCCCCGGCTATGACAACGCCGGGGCCCGAAATCAGCCTATCAATCCCCAGGACCCCAACACCCACATCCAGAATGTGGTAGATCCCACCCGGGTGACCAGGGGGGATCAGCGGTCCGACCAGCAGCAGGCCGGAGATCCCTCCGTCTCCCACCGGATGCGGTACGAATCCAATTTTCTTACGTTCCTACAACGCCTGGCCAACGCCCCGGATACGGCGTCGGCCTTTCTGCGCCTTTTGCAGGGCCAGGGCCTACAGGTTTCCTCCGGGATCACGCCGGGGCTTGCGGCGGAACTGCAGGGCTTTCTGGAGATGCTCCAGATGGACGAAGCCCAGTTGGCCCAGTTTCTCCAGGGACAGATTCAAAGCGGCCTGCGCTTTGGCGGAGCGTTGTTCCAAGCTTTGCGCAACGCCTATAATAGCTCTGGCTCGGAGATGTTCAAAAACGAGATTCTCCAATTCCTCCGCCAATACAGCGACTACTCCTCCACCGACCATCTGGAGGGCCGCATGCTGCGCACCCTGTACGACATGACCCGGTCCCTCCCCTCCCACTGGTCCAACCAGCTTACGGATATAGCCGCCAAAATGGAAAACGGCATTGCCGCCGGAGACCGCCAGGGAAACCTGGATCTGCTGCGCAACCAGGTATTCCCTTTGATTTCCGACTATGTGCGACGCACGCACGACCACGGCATGGCCCGCAGCTTGCTCTCCCTGCTGACTTTGGACATGGTCCGCTATGAAAACGGCGGCGAGCAGGATCTGATTCAGTCCTTTCGCCATCTGGGAAACTATAATATTTTCAAGGGCGACTTGAGCCAGCTTTCTGATGAAAACATCCTGCGCCTGTTGAACGACACAGAATTTGCCAAAGCCACCCGGGCAGATGGTTTTGCGGAGCGCTTTGTGCAAATGGCCCAAAAAGCCATGCAGGGCGAAGGCGGCACCGCAGCCCAAGAGATCTTTCGAAACCTGATGAACGCCATCCTATTGAATGAGAGCGTTTATATGCCTTTGCAGCACCTGTTTCTGCCTTTCCAATGGGAAGATAAAGCTGTGTTTTCCGAAATGTGGGTGGATCCGGACGCGGAACACAGCGAAGGCAGGGAGGAGCCCGCGCCCCGGCTTCTGATCAAGATGGATATCGAGGGCCTGGGCGCTTTTGATCTGCTCATTGAAACCCAGGGCGGCCGCACCTCTCTACAGGTGTCCTGCCCCCAGCGGGTGGCCGCCTTCTCCGGGGACGTCTCCCGGGACCTCTCGGAAATTCTTCAGAGAAACGGCCTTTCTCCAGGCGACGTGCGTGTGTCCGCCATGCGCAAGCCCATGACCATTTCCGATGCGTTCCCAAAATTATTTCAAGAGGTGAAAAGCGGTGTCGACGTCAAGGTCTGATCAGCAATCTAAACGGCCCTCCCGCCAGCGGGCTGTCGCCCTGCAATATGGAGTAAGCGATTCCGCCCCGGTAATCGTGGCCTCCGGCATGGGATACCTGGCGGAAAAAATGCTGGACGTGGCCCAGGAAAATGGCGTACCCATTTATGAGGACAACTCTCTGGCCACCATTCTCTCCCAGCTGAACCTGGGTCAGGAAATTCCCGAAGAGCTCTACCGGGCTGTGGTGGAAATTTACGTATATTTTCTCAACTTTGATTTTGAGCGCCAGAGTCAGGACCACCGCCGGCAGGCCCGGAACCCGGAATCAGGTCTGGAAGAATCCGAAGCAAACTAGGAGGTTTTATCCATGTTTCTCAGCAAAAAGCAAAAGCCCAAAAATATGTGCGTGATCCTGGACAGCAGCACTTCCCGGGTATTGGCCCGGGGCAGTCTGGAAGGCCCTCCCGACGGCATGAACATTCAGGTAAATATTACCGAGGGGGATATCCAGGCGGTGGTTGTGGCGGAAAACGTGCAGATCGTCCCCGCCGATGAGGAAATCTCTCCTAAGCTGGGCCATGTGATCCAGCGCAAAACAAATCTGCTGATTATGGAATCCCTCCGGGAACTGACCAAAGACCGGGTTCGGGAAAACTTACGCATGCCCGTGGACTTTGAAACCTATCTCTATCCTATGGACGGCCGGCCCGGCCGGTATCCCGCCAAGGCCAACGATCTGAGCTGCGGCGGCATCAGCTTTTCCTGTGAAGGCATCAGCTTCCAGCCGGGAGAGCAGGTGGAGGTGGTAATTCCCATCACCCGCACGGCTCCCCTGCTGCTGGCCTGCCAGGTGCTGCGCCGGTGGGAAGAATCCGGCACCGATTTCTTTGCCGCCAAGTTTCTGGACCTGCTCAACGAACAGGAGAGTATGCTGCGGGAATCTGTTTTTAACGTACAACTCAAATCGATGCAAAAGATGAGTCGGCGGTAAAATTTGGCAAATCTGACAGAAATATTGATTTTTCCATAAAAATGGAATAGAATAAGTTTATATTTTGGAACAGGAAAGGAGGGGGACAGCCGGATTTTTTCGGTGCGTCAAATAATTTTCAGCTTTTTGATACCATACGACTCTACTTAGAGAAAGGGACTAAAATGAGCAAATGTAAAAAAAATCTTCAGCGGCTGGCCGCCCTGGTTCTGTGCACTCTGGTGCTCCTGGGCGTGCTGCCCACGGATCTTTCCATTTCTCCCGGCGCTTCTGCCGTCTCCTGGGCCCAGCCTTATATGGAAAAGATGGAGCGGTGGGGCGTTATGAACAACGGGCGGGACGGCGACCCTATTACCCGGGCGGAAATGATCGCCACCCTGAACCGGGCCTTTGGTTTTACCCGCACCGGATCCATCCCCTTCACGGATGTCCGGCGTAGGGACTGGTTCTACGACGACATTGCCACCGGCTATAACGAGGGCATTTTCCGGGGCACCTCCGCCACCACCGCCTCTCCCAACGCCCCCGTCACCCGAGAGCAGGCCCTCACCCTGATTGCCCGGTGTATGCGCCTGGACGAGACTCCCGGCGAAGTCACCGACTTTACCGACGGGCAGAAGTTCAACACCTGGAGCAGCATCTATGTGCGCTCCGCCGTGCTGGCCGGCATTATCAGCGGCCTGACGGACGGTTCCTTTGCCCCCGGCAGAAGCGTTTCCCGGGGCGAGGTGGCTAAAATGCTCAGCGTTGGCCTGGGCGAACTCATTAACACTCGGGGCGAACACAAGCTGGGCGGCGTGTTCGGCAACGTCACCATTAACAGCCCCCATGTCACCCTGAAGGACACCACCATCGCCGGCGACCTGTACCTTACCGGCGGCGTGGGCCTGGGCGATGTGCTTCTGGACAACGTGCGCGTGCTGGGTAAGATCATCATCTCCGGCGGCGGCGAGGCCCAGGAGGGCGAGGCCAGTATTGTGCTCAACCATGTGGAAGCTCAGAAACTGATTGTGGACCCGGCCACCGGCCAGTTCGTGTCCCTGCGGGCCGTGGGCACTACGAATATTCCTGAGACCCTGGTCCGTTCCGACGCCTACATACAGGACGACGTGCGCAATCCCCAGAAAGGCCTGCAACGGGTTTATCTGGAAGGGCCTAACGGCGGGGAGTTCATCATCGCGGGCAACATGAAGGATGTGCTTAACCGCACCCCCGGCTCCACCCTCACCGTAGGCGATACCGGCAGCGGCAGTGTATCCTCCATCACCGTGGAGGAAGAGGCCACCGGCTCCCATTTAAAGCTGGAGGTAAACGCCGTTGTAGATAAGATCCAGCTGGATACCGGCACCGACGTCACTGGCAGCGGCGATATCGGCGAGCTGGACGTGACCACCAACGGCAGCTCCTGCGAGATCCTGCCCGATAAGGTTGTGGTGCGCCCCGGCGTGGTCACCGAAATTAACGGCCAGCCCAATGTGGACTCTGAGATCGCCAAGGAGATCTCTCAAAACCCCAATCTGCTCCAGGGCTATCCCAAGGTGAAAAACGTGTCTCCCACCTCGGCGGAGGGCTTCTTCTCCACCAACAAGGCGGGCACCATTTACTGGGCGCTTACAGACGCGGCTGGCGGTATGCTGGATGACAGCGACGCCGACCGGATGATCGAGCCCTCCCAGTACGGCTCCGGTTTCAAAGCCTTTGGCAGCATCCCCGTGGATGCCTCCAAGAAAGAATTCTCCACCCAGATCACCGGCCTAGAACCCGATGGCACCTATTACCTCTCCGCGCTCCTTTTGGACGCACACGGCCGGCGCAGCCCGGTGAAGTCCCAGAAGTTCACCACGCCCAATGACAGCGTGCCTGAGCTTACCGCCGAGTTCCCCACCTTCGCCGACCGCACGCCCACCCGCAACGAGGAGAACGCGGACCTGGATTTCGCGGAGATCGTTGATATTCAGGCCAGCGTGATGGCCAACAAGAGCTGCGACCTCTACTATGTACTTCTGCGGTCCGGCAGCACCCAGCCCACCACCGCCGAGTTCCTGTCCAGCGCCTTTGTGGATCCCTATGGCTACGGCCGGGTCCACCTGCTGAAAAACACCCTGGACAGCTTCAAGATCACCGACGTGGACATGGATCTGGACGGCTTTGCCGAGGGTTACGGCGAGGTAGAGGAGAACACCAAGTACGACCTGTACCTGTGGCTCACCGACGCCAACGGCGAGAAGAGCTCTCAGGTCACCAAGTATGAAATCACCACCAAGGACATCACCCCGCCCCGCTTCAACCGGGACGATATGATCCAGACCTCCACCACGGCCACCTCCGTACAGATGAGCAACTCCATGAACGAGGACGGCACCGTGTACTGGGTCTGCGTGGACAAGGGCGCGGAATATCCCGTTCCCAGCGACGGTAGCCGTCCGGACGACGAGGACTTCCTCAAGAGCGAATATGCTAAGCTCCAGGTGAAGAACGGTATGAACGTACCCGGCGGCTCTACCGGTACCCGCTTCGGCAAGGTGACGGTTCAGGCCAACAAGGACTTCACCATCACCATCAACGGCCTCGTCAAGGAGACGGAGTACGATGTGTACTATCTGGGCGAAGACCTGGCCGGGAACTATTCGGAGATCATCCACAAGTCCATCGCTCACACCCTGGATGAGACCCCGCCTACCGTCACCCAGCGCTTTGACAAGTATCCGGACGACAGCCCCACTACTCCCTATGCCGATTCTACCATTGAGCTGGTGTTCAACGAAACCATTCGCTATCTCCAGCCCAGCAACTCCACCATCGGCAAGATTACCAACGCCGTCTACGACGAGATGTACAACACCTGGAAATCCTCTACTGCCTCCGAGGCGGATAAGCAGAAGGCCCACGACGACCTGATGGCCGTGCTTCGGGATTCCATCATCCTATACGACGCGGACGCCAATGTTCCCGTGAACATCAAGGGAGACGAGGGCGTAGGCGACGACTGGGTCATCGACTATGAGAAGGTGCAGATCTACCGGGACGGCAAGGAGGTCATCGTCAGCTTCCCCTATCACGCCACCAACAATGTGGCCGACGGCGCGGTGAAGCTGAAGAGCGGCGCCCGCTACTACTTCCGGCTGCAAAACATCGGCGACGACTCCGAGATGCACAATCCCATGGGCCGCACCTCTCTGCCGGAGTTCCAGACCGTTTCCGCTCAAATCCATGTGGAGCGTTTTGTGGGCGACCTGTTCATTCACACTGCGGAAACCTCAGACGGCGCTCATGATCCTGCTGAGGACTACGAGGTGGATATCGCCTTCACCGCCGAGCCCCGCTCCACCAGCACCGCGGATGACAGCGTGTTCTATGATATGCTCCTTTGGTTCGACATCACCTGCGAGTATGAGCTCTATACCCGGGTGCAGGACCCCGCCAACCGGGACCCCAGCAAGGAATGGAACCTGGTTACCGGTAAGGGCCAGGACGGCATGGAGCGGAATACCCAGAGCGTGATCGTGCCCACCGGCACGGCCATGAGCAGCGCCAGCCTCATCAAGCAGATGGGCAACGGCCGTTTCCGGGCCATCAACCTGCCCTACGACACAGACACCAACGGCATCAACGGCGGCATGAACGACACCGACGGTATGGTCTACGAGTACGCCATCCGCTTCAAAAAGCTGGGCGTAGGCAAGGACGACCGGGAAACCTTCAGCGAGCTGGTCACCTGCCGGGTCACCTTTGTCTCCGGCTCCTATGCGGACCTGGGCCGTGTCATTACCCTGGACGATGTGAACACCAGCGGTGTAAGCCCCAGCGGCGTCACCAACATCACCGATCCCCAGCTCTTTACCCGCAACAAGCAGTTCTATGACGGCAAGGCCCCCAGCTTCATTTCCGAGACCCCGGACTTCAAGACCACTCCCAGCGGCGTAACCATGGGCGTGACCATGGACCGGGCAGGCACCGTCTACTATGTGATGGCCCCGGTGAACAAAACCACCGGTATTCCCGTGCTCTGTCCAGCCAGAGGCTCCTCCCGCGTCCAGCTGACTGAAAGCGAAAGAGCCTACATTGCCCTGGACGGCAAGGGCACCTATGAGCTGGACGGCGACGGCCCTGTCCTGGATCCGAAAAACGATCCGAACAAGGATGGCCAGTACACCGGCTACACCCTGACCACAGACAAGACTGTGCCGGAAAAATACCGGTTCGACTTCCCTGCCAAAAACCATGTCATCACCCCCACCGACCCGGACATGATCAGCCCCCTGATCGTCAGCGGCACCATGGACGCGGGCTCCGCCTACAATACCAAGACCGTCTCCGGCCTTGCTGCGGACACCGTCTACTATGTGTATCTGGTCACCAAGGGCGAGACGGACATCTATTCTGAGGTCACGGTCTATCAATTCAAGACGGACCCCATCACCCAGCCCATCATCACCATCAGCCACAACCAGTCCCAGGCCACCATCAATGTGGACCGGGACGCCACGGTGAAGTATAAGCTCTTTGAGTACACCAAGGATATGGACGAGGTACTCCAGAAGCCCTTTGCCGCAGACTTTGCCAATTATGACCCTGATAATCCCGCCACAATCCCGGCCTATGTGGACCCCGAGAAATTCGAGGACTACAAAACCATGATCTCCTCCATCAAAACCGGCACAGCAGTTACCAGCGCGGATTACACCATTCTGGACGCCATTCTGGAGGATATGCGGGATGCCAGCGGCCGCTCTCTGGGCTCTCTCTTTGACCTGTGCGCCAATCCCACCATCAAAAACCGCATCGCCCAGTATATCGACTCCCCGGCGGATATCGGCATGGGTTCCTTTGGTTTCTTCCAGGATGACCTCTCCGAGAACGTCCCCTTCCCCGTGGACTGCCCCCAAAAGTGGACAGATATGGCAGAGGGCCAGGAGTACTGCCTGATTGCCTACGGCTATAGCGGCACCGGGGAAAACCGCTCCAACTTCTCCTTCGCCGCCACCCGGCCTGTGGTGATTGCGGACCGCACGCCCATCCAGGTGTTCAGCGTAATCGGCAACCGCTTCTCCTATGATCCCGCCACACAGAAGATTGACTGCGACCTAACTGTCACCTTCTCTGCGGATCCCTATTTCTACACGGAGGACCGCCCCGGCAAGCTCATCCCCTTGGACGTCGGACCGCTCAACCACGCCCAAACGTCTAAGGGATATCAGAGCATCCAAAATTATATCACCAATCTCCCCACCGGTTTTTCCTTTGTGCCTGGTAGTACAGACACTCCTGCCCGAGTGATTAAATTTACCGTGAAAGACGCTTTCCCTGGCGACCGCATCCAGTTCAGTCACAGGCTCTCGGATAACAGCTACCATTTCCAGTCGAAGCCTCTCTCCATCATCTTGAACGTGGAACCCATCCGCAACGAAGCGGATCCCACGCTGATTGACGGCTATCGCCTCGTGCCCCGAGTCACGCCCAGTGAATGGGACGGCACCAACGCCAGCAACTAAACCCTAAAACCCATAAAAAAGCAGGACCCTTCCTCTCATGTGGAGGAGGGGTCCTGTTTTTTTGTATACTTTTTGAAAGTGGCGCTCGCTTCGCTGCGCAGGCCTCCGGCGGTTTAGGGGTTCTTCTCACCTGCCGGTTCGGTCGGCGACGGGAAATCGCCACTGGCGATTGTCGCCCCCTAAAAACCCCGTAGCCTTTGAAAAGTCTGGCGAAACTTTTACGTTGACCAGCTGGACCGGTCAAAGCTAACCAGGGTAAAAGTTTGGTTAACTCTGGCTGCGGAGAGGGAAGGTTGCCAGTGGCAACCGTTCTGACCCGACCGAGCCGGCAGGCGAGACCCCAAAACACTCTCTGAAAAAGCATACTTAAAAAAGACCAGGTATCCAAACGCCTGCGCGCTCTGGGATATCCGGTCTTTTCTCGGTTTCCTTGTTCAGCGTCCTTCTTCCGAAGCCGCCAGTTTGGTAAACAGATCCGTGAACAGCGCGTCCCGGTGGATATGATACACATACCGCATCAGGAGCCCGTCCTGGTTCAAGGTGTATTTGTTGTCATAGGCGGGCAGGGCCGCGGGGCGCACCCGGGACAGCATAAACCGGTCCTCCTGGTTCAGCAGCCAGGCCACGGCGGTCACGTCCCAGATCACCCGGGTCCAGGCGCTTCCCTTGGCGTAGCTCTCCGCCGCCGCAATGGTGTTGGCCTGGAGGTAGTCCGCCAGGGGGTTCTTGCCCTTCAGCCAATACTCCAGCTCCGGGCGGGACGTGGCAAAGCCGCTGACCACGCCCATGCAGGGGAGCTGCACAAAGGGGACGCCGCTGCCCATGACCACCCGGGCCGCTGCCACATCCTGCATCATATTGAATTCCGCCGTGTCGTGATAGTCCAGGCCATGGCCTCCCAGCCAGACCACCACCGTATTCTCCGCCACCTGGGGGCTGAGGAGAATGGCTGAGGCAATGTTGGTAATTGCCCCAATGGCCACCACGTAGAGGGGGCGCTCCGGGGAATAGGCCTTCGCCCGCTCCGCCAGGTCCGCTGCGGCGGGGGATTTCACCGGGGTGCGCTCGTCCGGCAGATACCGGGGAGAGCCCTTATATACCGGCCGCTCCTCCCCCATCAGCTCCAGCACCTTGAAGATCTCCTCATAGCTACGGAGCATCCCGTCCTCGGGGCCGGTGGAATTCTCGTTAAAAAAAGGCGCGGCATAGATGGCCCTGGTGTTCAGCCGGTCCGAAGAGCGCAGAAGGTAGGCCAGGGCGAACTGGTCGTCGATCTCGTTATAGGTATCCGTATCCAGCACCACGTCCACCGGGCCCTGGGGCACGGCGAGGTTCCGGATTCTCTGCTCCAATGTCATTGTATTTTACTCCTGATCCTTGGCCAGCGCCAATTTATCCGGCAGCTCCACAATCTCCTGCCGGGTGAATAGTAAATTCACTTGAGATATTGAAAAATCCAATTCTCAAGTTGGGCGGCTCTGCCGCCTGGTTCAAAAGAATGTTTTGATTCTTTTGAACTGAATTAACTATATTCTTCTTTTTCACCTGTACTGAAAATCAGGCGGAGGTCGTAAAGCAGAGGTTTCTACGTGTCCTTGCGTTCCTTTTCGGTCTTCAATCAAAATTTCACCACCTGGTTTTTCTCGGCGGACTCGAAAATGGCCTCCATCAGGCGCATGAGCTCCCGCTGCTGGTCGTGGGTGACAATCTGCTCGGCCTCGCCGTTGACCACTTTGGCGATGTTCCGGTAGTAATCTTTAATGTCCGTGTCCACCCGGGGCAGGGGTAGCTCCTTGATGGTGTCGTCGGTGCGGGGGGCCATGGTCTTGGTCAGGCCCGCGGCGGTGACGATGGGCACCGCGTCGTGCTTCTCGTCGCTGGTGGCTACCACGATCTTGCCGTTGACCGCGAAGTCCTCGATGACGGCGGTGCCGTTCAGGCCCTCCACATACCACCGGGGCAGGTTGATGAAGTTGCTGGTGCCCACCTCCACGGTGAACACAATGCCGCCGTTCTCATCGGGGAACATGAACGTGGCGGTGAAGCCGTCGTCCACCTCCTCGTTGGTCACGTTGGACAGGGTGGCGTAGACGGATTCCGGCATCCGGCCCATCATCATGTTCATCTGGTCCAGCAGGTGCACGCCCCAGTCCAGCACCATGCCGCCGCCGTGCTCCTTGGTGTTCCGCCAGTCTCCGGGAATGCCCCGGCTGCCGTGGACTCGGCTCTGGATGGCGAATACCCGGCCCAGCTGGCCGTCCTCCACGATCTTCTTGGCCACCAGGAAGTCCTCGTCCCAGCGGCGGTTCTGGTGCACGGTAAACTTAGAGCCCGTGCGGTTGGAGGCGGCGATCATCTCCTCCAGCACTGCGGTAGACATGGTGACAGGCTTCTCGCTGATGGCGAGCTTTCCGGCCTCCAAAGCCTTTATGCATACGTCCCGGTGGGCGTCATTGGGGATGGCCACGGTGACCACGTCCACGGCGGGATCGGCCAGCAGCTCCTCATACGAGGCGTAGGCGTGGATCCCCGCCTCCTCCGCAGCCTGATTGCGCTCGGGCAGGATGTCGTAAACTCCGGCCAGATGGACCTCCGGGATCTCCTGCAGGCGCCTTGTATGCCATCCGCCCATGCCGCCGTAACCCACCACGGCGACGTTCACAATTTTACCCATTTTGTACCTCCAATAAAGTTTTCGTTAAGGAAGCGCTGATTTAATCTGGCGCACAAATACACACGCAAGTTGTGTGCCAAGCCGCTAGGCGTGATTAAATCAGTGATTCCTTATTTCCTCGGCAGGGCCTTCTTCGGGCTGTCCGGGGGATCGATTTCACCCTCAGTATAGCATGGAAAATTCCGGTATGCAAGGGGTATTTTTCAAATCCCCAGGGCCAGCTTCGCCACATTGAAATAGATCATCAGCGCCGCCGCGTCCACCAGGGTGGTGATCAGCGGGCTGGCCGTCACCGTGGGGTCCAGCCCCAGGCGCTTTGCCAGAATGGGCAGGCTGCTTCCCACCAGGTTCGCCACCACCACCGCGGAGACCAGCGTTGCCGCCACCACCAGGGCCACCGGCAGGCCCACCCGGTCCAGAAAGAGCAGCTTCAAAAAGCTGGCAGCGGCCAGGGTCCCCCCGCAGAGCAGGGCCACGGCGCATTCCTTCAGCAGCACCCTGGGCACGTCCCGGTAGTGAATCTCGCCCAGGGAAAGGCCTCGGATAATCGTGGCCGAGGCCTGGCCCCCGGAGTTGCCCCCCGTGTCCATCAGCATGGGGATAAAGCTGGTCAGAACCACGCTGGCCGCCAGAGCGCTCTCATAGGCGGAGATGATCCCGCTGGTGAACGTTGCGGAGATCATCAGAATCAAAAGCCAGGGCACCCGCTTGCGCCAGGTCTCCCAGACATTGGTTTTCAGGTAGGGACGGTCCGAGGGGGCCATAGCCGCCATCTTCTCAATGTCCTCCGTGGCCTCCTCCTGGATGACGTCTATGGCGTCGTCCACTGTGACAATCCCCACCAGCCGCCCCTCCGCGTCCACCACAGGCAGGGCCAGAAAGTCGTAGCGGCTCAGCTCCCGGGCGGCCTCCTCCTGGTCCGTATGGGTGCTGACGGATTTTACGTTCGTCTCCATGATATTGCGGATCACCTGGTCCTTCTCCGCCAGCAGAAGGTCTTTCACCGTGACAATGCCCTCCAGCTTCCGGCGGCTGTCGGTGACATAGCAGGTATACACCGTCTCCTTTTCCACCCCGGTGCGGCGGATGCGGTCAAAGGCCTGCTCCACGGTCATGCTCCGCTTCAGATCCACATATTCCATGGTCATAATGCTTCCGGCGCTGTCCTTGGGGTAGTTCAGCACCTGATTGATCCTCTTCCGGGTTTCCGCATCCACATGGCGCAGAATTTTCTTCACCACATTGGCGGGCATCTCCTCGATCATGTCCACCGTGTCGTCCAAGAAAAGCTGCTCCATCACCTCTTCCAGCTCCCGGTCGCTGAAGCCCCGCACCAGCACCTCCTGGGCCTCCGGGGACATATAGGCGAAAGCGTCGGCGGCTAGCTCCTTTGGCAGCAGCCGGAAAAAGACGGGCATCTTCTGTTCGGACAGCTCTTCCAGCAGAAAGGCGGCGTCGGCAGGGTTCATGTCTTTTACCAGCGCTCCCGCCTGGTTGTAGTTCCGCTGGTCCAAAAGCGCCTCCAGGCGCTCCAGCATTTCGTTGTTCTCATCATAATTCATCCGTGTATCCTCCTTTGCTTTTGGTTTTGCATGGGGAGAAGTACACAGCGCGCAAACCAGCCCGTTGCGCCCCGGGGCCGTATCCTTCTGGTCTATTCCATAGTCAGAAGCCGTGCCAAATAGAATGCAGCACGCCGATTTTCAAGTGCGTTTCCTATATCACAGGCGAGCCAAGGGGCCGGGCGGTTCGTTCTCGGGGCTCCGCGCTGTCGTTACTTCGGGGAACGTTCACTTGGCTCACCTCACCTTTTTTGGAATAAGAGCCTGTCCGGAATCTGTCCGCGGGTATCTGACAGATTCCGAACACAGCTCCGCAATACTTTTCTATATTTAGTATATCACATCTTCTGGAATTTTTCTACATGTTTTTCTTGCCATTCGGGAATTCCTTTGAACCGGCGGTTCTAGGGTGTGTTCCCACAAGATAAGCGCGCGGATTTTCGAGTAAAATTTTGCAGGATTCAAGACGAAAACCGCAAGAAAGCCTGTCGGTTTTCGAGAATTTTTAACATAGAAGCCTGTAAAATTTGCCGAAAAGGCGTGTGCGTTAACTTTATGGGAACACGCCCTAGGCCAGCTCCCGGCCGATCACCTGTAGCAACGTGTGGGTCTTGTCGCAGCCATGCTCCCAGTACATGAGGCCCAGCAGGCCCGCTTCCTTCACATACCGGCATTTCAGCGCCACGGCTTCCGGGCTTTCATAGCTGATGAATGTGCTGCCGTTCCACAGATACGCGGCCTGGGCCTCCGCATCCCAGCAGCTCTTGTAGCCGCCTCGCCGGATAAATTCGCCGGTAATATCACTGTAGCCGGGGCCGCTCTGGCCGGTGGTGGCCGCAGGCTGAAGCAGACCGTTGTTTCCCCCCTCCACGCCGTCCCAGCGCCGGGAGTAGAACGCCGCGCCGATCACCAGCTTCTCCAGCGGCACGCCGGCTCGGTGGAACAGATCCACCATGTCCACCGTGTTCAGCCCGCTGGCGTCCCCCGCGCCGGCCCGGAGCGCCGCGTGGTGCCCCGCCTGCCCCGTGAAGCCGTTGCGCATATCATAGGTCATAATCTGCACATAATCCACGACTCCGGCCACCTTGTCCATCTCCGTGCCCTGAATAAAATAGCTGCCGGCTCCGGCGGCAATGGACAGGCTGCGGCTCCCCAGATAGGCCCGCAGCGCTTGCAGCAGCAAGGTGAAGTTTTCCCTGTCCCGGGGGTCGGATGCAATCCCGGCCTGGCTGCTGCAAGGGTATTCCCAATCAATGTCAATCCCGTCCAACCCGAAACGCTCCGCGGCCTCCAGGCA
The DNA here is from genome assembly GCF_003612555.1 of Acutalibacter sp. 1XD8-33. Taxonomy (GTDB): domain Bacteria; phylum Bacillota; class Clostridia; order Oscillospirales; family Acutalibacteraceae; genus Acutalibacter. The sequence continues at coordinate 163,123 of NZ_RAZF01000001.1, read as the reverse complement.
GGACTTGGCAAAGCTGTCCCGCCCGGCCTCTGTCATTGCCATTTCAGAAAAGCCGCCCGCGCCCCAGCCCCCTATGGAGAGCACGATTTTAATGCCAGGGTTCCACTCCCGGAATTGTTTCATCAGGCCGATGTTGGTGAGCTGGCTCATGTCGAGCCGGCAGCCGTTTACCAGACCGAAGGCCAGGTTAATGTGCGTCAGACAGTTCAAATCCTCTCTGGTAAAGACAGGCAGCGAATCATTGGCCGCATAGGCCAGCGCGTATTTTTTCATTGTGGCATCCCCTTTCTGTTTTCCAAATTGAAGTATAGGTTTTTGAGAGATAACGTGCGTAAGCCGCTGGCTGTTAGATAAAGTATATTATTATACACCAGAACGGTTCTGTTCCAATTTTACATTTTCTCTTTACATCCGCTTTACCGCACTGTATAATAGGTTGACCCTAAATCTTAATCTATTGCAGAAAGGCATCACCTGCTATGACAGAATACCTCCACTATTTTACCGGCCTTTCCCGGCGGCTGCTGGAAGGCTGCAAAAAGACCGCCACTGACGGCACAGTGCTCTTCACCCCCGACGGCGTGGGCAACTACGACGCCCTGTGGGTTCGGGACCTGGGATATATGGCAGAGTACTGCGGGGACCTGTTTCGGCCCCAAGAGCTGGAACAGTGCATCGAATTCATTCTTCTGGGCCAGCGGCAGGACGGCTGGATTCCCGACCGGGTGGAGGCCGACGGCTGCCCGGTGTATTCCGCCGGGGCCAAGGGCTCTCCGGTGGGGCTGGCAAACCTGGACAACACGCCTTTTCTGGTGTCCGTGGTCCACAGCTATCTGGAGCTGCCCGGCGCCTCCGCCGCTGCCCTAGGCCGGTGGGTGGACGCGCTGGACAAGGGCATGGCCTGCATCCCCCTGAGCCCGGATGGTCTGGTATATAACGACCCGGCCCACCCTCATTCTCCCTATGGCTTCACCGATACGGTGTGTAAAACCGGACGGCTGTTCTATGAGTCGCTGCTGTACTGGCGTGCCTGCCGCCAGCTGGCGGAGCTGTTCCGCCGGTGCGGAGGACGGGAAGCGCTGGCCGCCGGATATGAAAATCGGGCCCGGCGGGTGGAACAGCATCTGGAACAGCTCTACGATCCGGAGAGCGGATTATATTTCGCGGCGGAACTGGACTGCCGCCAGCCGGACGTGTGGGGCGCGGCGTTCCTGCTGTATATTGGCTTTCCCGCCTCTGAGGAACGGCGTCAAGCCCTGGCCCGCTGGCTCACGGAGAATCAGTCCCGGTATCTGTATCGGGGCCAGGCCTGCCATCTGCCCGACGCCGCCCCCTGGCAGAAATTGCTGATCGAGGTCCTTCCCGGCGAGTATCAAAACGGGGCCTATTGGGCTACTGCCAGCGGGTGGGTCTGGTATGTGCTGCGAAAGACCGATCCGGCGGGGGCCCGGCAGCTGCTGGAGGATCTGGCGGATGACTTTAAGTCCGGCGGCTGCTGTGAATGCGTGGCGCCCGGCTACCGGAAGCTGCCGGAGTACGTGGTCAGCGCGGTAAACGTTCGCGGGCCTCTGCGGACGGGCCTTATGGAGGACGCTACGGCACTATAGAGCCGGAAAATTGGATTCTAAAAGTTAGGCGGCGAACCCCTGGGTGAAAGAAAACCAGCACCCACCGGTGAAGTGAGCGCTGGCTTCTCAATTTAATATCGCCAAAAGCGCGGGACTATGATTGGCTTATCTTTCTTAGTACATGCCGCCCATGTCGGGAGCGGGAGCGGCGGGAGGCGTGGGCTCCTTAATGTCCGCGACCAGGGACTCGGTGGTCAGGATGGTGGCGGCCACGGAGGAGGCGTTCTCCAGGGCGGAGCGGGTCACCTTGGTGGGATCCACGATGCCGGCCTCAATCATGTCCTGGAATTCGCCGGTGAGGGCGTTGTAGCCATAGCCGGTTTTCTGCTCGGTCTTAAGGCGCTCCACGATCACGGAGCCCTCGATGCCGGCGTTGGCGGCGATCTGGCGCACGGGCTCCTCCAGAGCCTTCAGCACAATGGCCGCGCCGGTCTTTTCGTCACCCTCGGCAGAGTCCACATAGGCCTTTACGGCGGGGATGGCATCGATGAGGGCGGTGCCGCCGCCGGCCACGATGCCCTCTTCCACAGCGGCTTTGGTAGCGGCCAGGGCATCCTCAATGCGCAGCTTCTTCTCCTTCATCTCGATCTCGGTGGCAGCGCCCACCTTGATCACAGCCACGCCGCCGGCCAGTTTGGCCAGGCGCTCCTGGAGCTTCTCCTTGTCGAACTCGCTGCTGGTGGTCTCGATCTGGCTGCGGATCTGGCCAACACGGGCCTTGATGGCCTCGCTGTCCCCGGCGCCGTCCACGATGATGGTGTTCTCCTTGTCCACCTTCACCTGGCGGGCGCGGCCCAGCTGGTCCATAGTGGTGTCCTTCAGATCCAGGCCTACCTCTTCAGAGATCACCTGTCCGCCGGTGAGGGTGGCGATGTCCACCAGCATCTCCTTGCGGCGGTCGCCGAAGCCGGGAGCCTTAACGGCCACGCACACGAAGGTGCCCCGCAGGCGGTTGAGGATCAGGGTGGTGAGGGCCTCACCCTCGATGTCCTCGGCGATAATCAGCAGCTTTTTGCCGCTCTGGACGATCTGCTCCAAGAGGGGCAGGATCTCCTGGATATTAGAGATCTTCTTGTCGGTGATGAGGATATAGGGGTCATCCAGCTCGGCGACCATCTTGTCGGTATCCGTAGCCATGTAGGGGGTGACATAGCCCCGGTCGAACATCATGCCCTCGACCACCTCGCTGTAGGTCTCGGCGGTCTTGCTCTCCTCCACGGTGATAACCCCGTCGGAGGTGACCTTCTCCATGGCGTCGGCGATCAGCTGACCAATCTCGTCGCTGCTGGAGGAGACGGCGGCGACCCGGGCGATATCCTTGGTGCCGCTGACCTTGTTGGAGTTCTTCACGATGGCCTCCACAGCGGCCTCGGTGGCCTTCTGCACGCCCTTGCGCAGAACCATGGGGTTGGCCCCTGCGGTGACGTTCTTCATGCCCTCCCGGACCAGGGCCTGGGCCAGTAGGGTGGCGGTGGTGGTGCCGTCGCCGGCCACGTCGTTGGTCTTGGTGGCGACCTCTTTCACCAGCTGGGCGCCCATGTTCTCATAGGCGTCCTCCAGCTCGATCTCCTTGGCGATGGTCACGCCGTCGTTGGTGATCAGGGGCGCGCCGAACTTCTTATCCAGCACCACGTTGCGGCCCTTGGGGCCCAGAGTGATCTTCACGGTATCGGCCAGCTGGTTCACGCCGCTGAGAAGAGCCTTGCGGGCGTCCTCGCCGTACACAATTTTCTTAGCCATATCGCATCGTTCCTTTCTTTATTTAAGGTCGTGAGGCTCCGCCTCACACTCCGCAAAATTTTTGAAAAAAGTTTGATCAAAAACTTTTCCCCTGCTTCCTCACTTCGTTCGTCGCAGAAATTTTCACGTTTTCGCCTAGCCAGCCAACGTAAAAGTTTCGTCAACCTTTTCAAAGGTTGCAGGGTGTGGGACGGAGTCCCACGGTCTTGCCCTTATACTCCTGAGAAAACAACGCAGGAGGGTAGCATAAACGTCCCGGTGGGACGTTTTGCGTAGGGAACCCTCGTCGGGGGTTCCCTATCTCGACTGCGGAGCAGGCGAGACAAAGCCTCTCGCAGGAGACCCCTATCCCGTTTGTCTTACTCCACCACAGCCAAGATGTCGCTCTGCTTGACGATGGTGTATTCCTGGCCGTCGATCTTCACCTCGGTGCCGCTATACTTGGCGGAGATCACCCGGTCGCCCTCTTTGAGGTACATCTTGATCTCCTTGCCGTCCACCTCGCCGCCGGGGCCCACGGCCACCACGCGGGCGATCTGGGGCTTCTCCTGGCTCTTGGCAGCCAGCACGATGCCACTCTTTGTGGTCTCCTCGGCATCCTCGGTTTGAATCAGGACTCTGTCCAGAAGAGGCTTTACCTTCATATCAAACACCCTGGGCCCATAATTTGTTTGCCGGGCCCTTCCTTTCTCCCCGCGCTTTTCGCCTGCGGGGTGGCGAGAACCGGATAACCGGTAAAATAGAAATACCAGCTTTACCTGCCGGGCTTCCTCCCCGGCGTTTTAGCACTCGCAACTTCCAAGTGCTAAACCTATTCTAATCACATGGTCAGTAAAAGTCAAGAGTCTTTTTGGATTTTTTTGACTTTTAACAATTCCGTCATATTTCCCGGATGTTTTTTTGGCGCACAGCCGAATCCAGGTGGACCCGGAAAGGCTTTCGGCCCGCGCGGAGAGCCTGGCCGCCTTCCCCGCGGGCCGAAAGCCTCCCTCTCTTTCCCAAAGGCCGGGGCGCGACCATATAAATTAAAGAAAAACGCCGGAAAGCCCAAAAGAGGCCGGACCGCGCGGACAAGAAAAAAAGCCTTGCATTTTCCGGCGCTTTGTGCTATGATTATCTCCAGTAAGCCGATGGGTAAGGAGGTGTTACGCTTGCCAAACATCAAATCCGCTAAAAAGCGCGTGAAGGTTATCGCCACAAAGACCCTGCAGAACCGGGCCGCCAATTCCCAGCTGAAAACCCAGATCAAAAAGGCCAACGCCGCCATCGACAGCAATGCCGATAATAAGCTGGCCGAGGTGCGCATCGCCATGAAGAAGATAGATCAGGCTGCCGCCAAGGGTATTATCCACAAGAACAACGCCGCCCACAAAAAGGCCGCTCTGGACAAGAAGCTGAGCGTCGGCGCATAATTTTTTATTCTCGCCGCAGAGGCTTGGAGCCCGGTTTCCTTGGGCGCCGGGCCTTTTTGTTTTTAAAAAATCTCCACGGGCCTGTTGACTTTTTCTGAAAATTTGGGTATTATTTCTTTAGAATTTTCTATCATCTTTCTCACCGGAGGTGTCCATCTATGAAGAAGGGAACCAAGCTCACTCTGTTGATCGGCCTGATCACCGCCATCGCGGCTGTGGCAGCCTCTATAACCGCCCTGATGCTCTATCTGGATCATAAGAAGGACGAAGAGGAACTGGAGCATTATCTGGACTGCTCTATTCAGTAAGCGGGCTACGAACGGGAAACGGTATGCGCCGCCTGCGGGTGGACATGCCGTTTTTTGCATTCATTGTTTCCAAGGAGGATTGAACTATGAAATATATCCATATCGGCGGGGAGCTGAAAGCCCCTGCCATTGCTGTGGGTTGTATGCGCATCACGTCTTTGGAGCATCCGGCCCTGTCCCGGTACATCCACACCGCCCTGGACGGCGGCGCGAATTTTTTTGACCACGCGGATATCTATGGCGGGGGAGCCTGCGAAGAGGCCTTCGGCCGGGTGCTGGCGGAAGAGCCCGGCCTGCGGGACAAGGTGATTATTCAGGGAAAATGCGGCATCCGCAAGGAGATGTATGATTTCTCCAAGGAACACATTCTGGAGAGCGTGGAGGGCATCCTCCGCCGTTTGGGCACCGACCGGCTGGATCTGCTCCTTCTCCACCGCCCCGACGCCCTGATGGAGCCGGAAGAGGTTGCCGCCGCTTTCAACGCCCTGGAGAGCTCCGGCAAGGTGCTACGCTTTGGCGTAAGCAATTTCAGCGCCCGGCAGCTGGAATTCTTGCAGTCCGGCCTCAAGCAGAAGCTGTTGGTAAACCAGCTTCAGTTCGGCCTTATGTGTACCGGGCTGGTCACCCATGCCCTGAGCGCCAACACCCCTTTCCCCGGCGCTGCAGACCGGGACGGAGAGGTTCTGGACTTTTGCCGTCTCCACAGGATTACCGTTCAGGCCTGGTCCCCTTTAATGTACGGCTTTTTTGAAGGCGTCTTTTTGGATAACGAAAAGTGTCCGGAGCTGAACCAGAAGCTCCGGGAGCTTTCGGAAAAATATGGAGCAAGCCCTCAGACTCTGGCCATTGCCTGGATTCTCCGCCATCCCGCGCGGATTCAGGCCATTTGCGGCACTACCAATGTCCAGCGCCTCCAAGACTTCTGCACCGCCTGCGACGTAAACCTTTCCCGCCAGGACTGGTATGCCCTGTATCTGGCCGCCGGAAACAGGCTGCCATAAGGAGACGGTTCCGGCGGCTAGGGATTTCCTCTCACCTGGTCTCGTCTGCCGACTCGGTCAGGTCAAAACGCTCCCCACCCAGGAACTTCCTCGGTTCGGACGGCGCTGGTCTCCATTGGAGACCAGCGCTCTTTTTAAAGGCTGCGAGTGTGTGGCAGTGGATGGACAGCAAAAACAGATTAGCCTCTTGAGAGAAAGATATATAAGAGCATATTCAATACGTATGGAAAATTTCTCTATATATGATTTTCAGATTCCTGCTTGTCATGGAGATGGGAAAATGTTCCTGCCTGCTGGTTATTTGAACATGGCGGTAACCCCTTGTAATGAGGGGGATGAGGAGAAAGCTGCTGATGCGTAAGATTTCAAAAAATAGTTGCTAATTTATTGGGATTTGCTATAATAAAATGTGACAGCGCTTTGGCAGCAGAAAATCAGCATCCCACATACTAGGGCGTGTTCACACAAGTGTTCGCACGCCCTAGGCGCGGTGTGCAGCCCTTCATAACATAATCTGACACAAGGAGAGAACAATGGAAAACCACGAAGCACAAGAAACGTATGAAGCCAACAGAGACGGCAAAAAGGATGGCCTCAAAAAGTCGGTGAAAACCGGCATTACCTTTGGCAGCGCCCTGGCCATGGTGATCAGCTATTGTAACTGGCACTCTGTGGGCTGGGCAATTTTCCACGGCCTTCTGAGCTGGGTATACGTGGTCTATTACATAATCAAGTCCTGAGAAGTCATACCAGCGAAGGAGGACGCCATGAGAATTGAACCGGCAAATATCGGGGACCTGGAGACCGTGGGGAGGCTCTATGAGGAGCTCTATGCCCGTATGGCCGCTTTGCAGCCGGAGAATTTCCGGCCCGCCTCCCAGAGCCCAGACTTTCTCCGCGCCATGCTGGACAGCCCGGAGGGGGACATCCTGGTGGCCAGGGAGCCCTCCGGAGAGGTGCTGGGCTTCGCCCTGGTGCGCTGCCAGAACACCCCGGAATACCCCTGTTTCCGCCCCCGCCGTTATACCTGCCTGATGGACCTTGTAGTCACCGAGAGCCGCCGGGGCCAGGGTGTGGGCAAGGCCCTGCTAGACGCCGTGGAGCACTGGGCCAGGGACCGGGGGTCAGAGTTTATCGAGCTGGGGGTGCTCAGCGAGAATCTTCCGGCCATTGGCCTGTATGAGAGCCGGGGCTTCCAGGAGCGGAGAAAGGTCATGGAACGAAACCTGTAATAGAGAAAGGAACAGAAAATGGCACTAGACGGGGCGTTTTTGCGCCATATCAAAAAGGAATTGGAGAATCAGCTCCTGGGGGCCAGGGTGGACAAAATCCACCAGCCCAACCGGGAGGAACTGGTGGTGGCTTTCCGGGGGTACGACACCGCCGGAAAGGTGCTGTTCTCCGCCCGGGCCAACAGCGCCCGGGTCCACCTGACCGCCATCCCCCTGGAAAATCCCAAGCAGCCCCCCATGCTCTGCATGCTGCTGCGCAAGAAACTCCAGGGAGCCCGGCTCACCGCCATCCGCCAGCCGGAGCTGGAACGGGTGCTGCACTTTGACTTCGACTCCATCGACGAGCTGGGGGACCACGTGACCCTCACCCTCACCATGGAGATCATGGGCCGGTACAGCAACCTGATCTTCACCGGCCCGGACGGAAAGATCATCGATGCCCTGAAGCGGGTGGACGCGGAGATGAGCTCCCAGCGGCTGGTGCTGCCCGGGCTCACCTACCGCCTGCCGCCCCCCCAGGACAAGCTCTGTATGCTCACAGCCTCCTCCCAGCAGGTGCTGGAGGCCCTTCGGGCCCTGCCCCGGGACCTGGAGCTCTCCAAGGGACTTTTGGCGGTTTTGCAGGGGGCGTCCCCGGTAGTATGCCGGGAACTGGCCCACCAGGCGGGTCGGGGCCGGGAGCTCACCACCATGACTCTGGGAGAGGAGGAGGCCTTCCGGCTGGGCTTCTTCTACCAGAAGCTGCGGGAAACGGTGTTGGACGTGTCCGGCACACCCCACATGGCGGTGAATCTGCAAAAGAAGCCCATGGACTTCTCTTTCGTGGACATCCGGCAGTACGGCACCTCGGCGGTGGTCCGTCAGGGGGAGAGCTTCTCCCAGCTGCTGGACGATTTCTACCGGGAGCGGGACCAGCTGGAGCGGATGCGGGTGCGGGAGCAGGACCTGCTGCGGCTACTCTCCAATCACTCGGAGCGGCTAGCCCGGAAGATCAGCGCCCAGCGGGGGGAGCTGGACCAGTGCGCCCAGCGGGAGACCCTGCGGGTGGCCGGGGACCTTCTCAGCGCCAACCTCTACAATCTGGAGAAGGGGGCCGAGAGCGCCGACCTGCCCAATTTCTACGAGGAGGGCCAGCCCTTGTGCCACATCAAGCTGGACCCGGCCCTCACCCCCAACCAGAACGCCCAGAAGTACTACAAGGAGTACCGCAAGGCCAAGACCGCCGAGGAGAAGCTCACGGAGCAGATCGAGCTGGCGGGGAAGGAGCTGGTCTATCTGGACTCGGTGCTGGACGCCCTGGCACGGGCCCAGACGGAGCGGGATCTGGCGGAGATCCGGGCGGAGCTGCGGGAGCAGGGCTATGTGCGGGCCAGGGGAAAAAAGGAGAAGCCCCCGGCGGTGAGCGAGCCCCTGCGCTTTACCACCTCCGACGGCTTCACAGTGCTGGTAGGCCGGAACAACCGCCAGAACGACCGGCTGACCATGAAGCTGGCCAACAACAACGACATCTGGTTCCACACGAAGAACATCCCCGGCTCCCATACGGTGCTGGTGACCGAGGGCCGGGAGCCCACGGCCCAGGCCATGGAGGAGGCGGCGGTGCTGGCGGCCCGGCACAGCAAGGCCAAGGACTCCGCCCAGGTGCCGGTGGACTACACCCAGGTGCGCCATGTGAGCAAGCCCCAGGGCGCCCGGCCCGGTATGGTGATCTACGTGAACTATAAGACCGTTTTTGTGAATCCCAGCCAAGGCGGATCATGACGGTCTTTAGAATGAATGTATACTTTTTAAGAGTGTGTTTTGGCCAGATGGACCGGCTAAGGCTATCCAGGTTAAAAGTTTCGTCCACCTTTTCAAAGGTGGTGGGGTTTTCAGGGGTGAAACCCCTGAACCGCCGGAGCCGCCGATCTGTGGCGGCGGAGGCCACACAGTATTACTTTCAAAAGCTATACATAAAAATTGCAGTTTCTTTTTTCGCCCGGTTGGTGTATAATAAAAGAAACAGCAATTCTAAGAAAAGAAGGTGGGGGCTTGGCAAGGCGCAGGCGAAAACAATATTCTATCGGCAATGGAAGCCGGGGCCAGCTGGGTCTGGGCCGCCGGAGCATGTTTGTCTCTCAAGAAAAGCAGGCCCAGCATCAGGCTGCCCGACGGTTGAAAATCTGGTCCAGACTGGTAGCCGCGGCGGTTATTCTGGGCGTCTCCGTTATTGCCGGGCTTCTTGTTTGGTTTGGGTTGGTCCCCTATTTCCATCAGGAACTGATTACCCCAGTGGAAGCAGCTGGCCAGCCGGACGAGGCGGAGCCGCTTCCCGAGTATGACGACATGGGCCTACCTGTTTACGATGACGCGGTGAGCCTGTTTTTAATCAACGAGATCTTTCCCAATCCAACCTACCAGCCCAAATTAGCCCAGATGGAGAATATCCAGGTGGACTCCCGGATTACCGACGCTCTGCGCCAGCTTACCTCCGCCGCAAAAGAGGACGACCTGGTGCTGTTTTTTACCGATGGCTATGTCTCTTTTGAGGATCAAGAGCAGCGCTTTCAGGCAAAAGTGCAGGAGCTGCTGGACGAGGGCAACACCAGCAAGGTGATGGCTAAGACAGACGCTAGGGCCCAAGCCCCCCGGGCGGGGGAGAGTGATTTTCAGACAGGGCTCTGTCTGCGGCTGGCGGCGGACAGCGAAACCTTTGCCCAGTCCAAAACCTACACCTGGCTCAAGACCAATATGGGCCGCTATGGCTTTGTGTTCCGGTATCCGGAGGACAAAGAGGACTATACGAATATGAAAGCTGATCCCACAGTGCTGCGGTATGTGGGAGGAAAGAATGCCGCCGCCATGCAGCAGCTCTCCATGTGCCTGGAAGAGTATGTGAGCTATCTGGAGGATTAGAATTTGATTTAGGATGCGGGCCGGTTACGCCGGCTCCGCCGGCCGCACCGGCACTCCTCGCCCAGCCAGATACGTTTTCAGCTGGGGGATGCTCATCTGCCCGAAATGGAACAGGGAGGCAGCCAGAACCGCGTCCGCTTTTCCGGCGGTAAAAGCGTCATAGAAATGGCCCAGTTCTCCCGCGCCTCCGGAAGCAATCACCGGAATGCTTACCGCTTCTGAAACCGCCCGGGTCAGCTCCAGGTCATAGCCGGTTTGAACGCCGTCCCGGTCCATGCTGGTCAGCAGGATTTCCCCCGCGCCCAGTGCCTGGACCTCCCGGGCCCATTCCACCGCGTCTTTGCCGGTGTCCACCCTACCGCCGTTCAGATAGAGAGTCCATCCTCCTTCTGGACGGCGCTTTGCGTCCATGGCCACCACTACGCACTGGCTGCCGAATTTCTCTGCGGCTTCTTGAATCAGCTGGGGCCGCCGGAGGGCCGCTGAGTTTATGGACACCTTGTCCGCTCCGGCCCGAAGAATGGCGGTAAAGTCGTCCACCGTTCGAATGCCGCCTCCCACCGTAAAGGGGATAAAAATGCTGTTGGCAACCCCCTCCACCACCTGGGTTAAGATTCCCCGGCTGTCGGCGGAGGCGTTGATGTCCAGCAGTACTAGCTCGTCCGCGCCCTGGCGGTCATATTCTTTGGCGGCCTCCACAGGGTCCCCCGCATCCCGCAGGCCCACGAAATTGGTGCCCTTTACCACCCTGCCGTCTTTGATGTCCAGACAGGGAATGATCCGTTTTGCGTACATATTGCGCTCTCCCTTCGCAGATTTTAGTTAGGACGTGTTCATATAAAGCTAACGCACACGCCTTTTCGGCAAATTTTACAGGCTTCTATGTTAAAAATCCTCGAAAACCGACAGACAGGTTTTCTTGCGGTTTTCGCCTTGAATCCTGCAAAATTTTTGCTCGAAAATCCGCGTACCAATCTTATGGAAACACGCCCTAGATTTTGCCCGCGCGGCATTCCATTGGCAGGGGCCCTCACTTTTGGGCGGCAAAATTGCGTAGGATTTGCAAACCTGTTTCTCCACTTTTTTCCGGGTGGAACTGGCAGGCCCACAGGTTCCCGTACTCTACCGCCGCATGAATGGTGGCTCCATATTGGGCTGTGGCGGCAACCACGCTGCCCTCCGCCTGTAAATAATAAGAGTGGACGAAATAAAGGTAGGGTTCTGGAGGAAGGTTCGAAAGAAGTTTTCCAAGACGGGTGATCTCCAGGGAGTTCCAGCCGATGTGGGGGATCTTCAGCCCGGAATCTTCCGGCAGGCGCAGAATTTTTCCCCGCAGCAGTCCCAAGCCCGCTACGCCGGGGGATTCCTCGCTGGTATCAAACAACACCTGCAGGCCCAGGCAGATTCCCAAAAAAGGGCGGCCGGAGGCCACAAAGTCCCCAATGGCCGGTTCCAGCCTTCGGGATCGAAGAGCGGACATTGCCTCCCCAAAGGCTCCCACGCCTGGCAAAATTGCGCTTTGGGCTTCTGCCAGCCGCTGGGGGTCGCTGGTCACCAGGCAGTCGCAGCCAATATGACGCAGGGCCTTTTCCACGCTCTGCAGGTTCCCCGCGCCGTAGTCAATGATTGCAATCATGCGATTCACCTCGCTGCTATAATAAAGTAAAGTATACTATAAGAAAGAGAGCTTGTCAAGACCAGGATTTCAGAGGGAGTGACTGAATTTGGAGTTGACAGATCTTCTGGAAAGTGCTATAATAAACAAGCTGTCCAACCAAAGACAGCAGGTACGGCGCGGTTTCGCGCCGGTAAACGGATATCCGGCCTGCCGAGGGAAGATAAGCGTATGGAACAGGAGGTCCGCCTCCGGTTGACAGATTAAATTCCAGCGCTTTTCCCGCCTTTCCGCCGGGAGGGGCGCTTTTGTTTTGGACGAACCACATGTGACGGAGGTGAAACAAATTGCCCAGCGAGAAAATTCTGGAGCAGAAGAAGCAGCAGGTTTCTGAACTCTGCGAGGCTTTCAAAGCCGCCAATGTAGGCGTGCTGGTAAATTACAGCGGCATTTCCGTGGAAAAGGACACTAAGCTGCGTAAGCAGCTGCGGGAGGCTGGCTGCGAGTACAAGGTTGTGAAGAACACCCTGCTTTCCCGTGCGTTCAAAGAAGCGGGGATTGACGGCCTGGACCAGTACCTGAGCGGCTCAACTGCCATTGCCTACAGCGACAAGGGATACACCGAGGCCCCGAAGATCTTTGCCGACTATGTAAAGGCCAATCCCAACACTGATTTTGCCGTGAAAGCCGGCTTTATTGACGGCGGCGCGGTAGACGCGGCCAGCATTGAGCGGCTGGCAAAGCTGCCCCCCAAGGAGGTTTTGGTGGCCCAGGTCCTTGGCGGCTTGAATGGCCCCATCCAGGGCTTTGCCAATGTGTGCAGCGGTGTGATGCGCGGTTTGGTCATTGCGCTGAACGCCATTGCCGAGAAGCAGTCCGCATAAGGAATGGAACTGCCTTGCAGGCGAGCTGTGTTTGTGTGCCTGCGTAAGAAATACTTGAGCAAAGACAATTATAATGATTTGGAGGAAATTATCATGTCTGAGAAAGTAACCAACCTGATTGAAGAAGTAAAGGCCCTTACCGTTTTGGAGCTCTCCGAGCTGGTTAAGGCTCTGGAAGAGGAATTCGGCGTATCCGCTGCCGCTCCCGCCGCCGTTGCCGTTGCCGCTCCCGTTGCCGGCGATGCTCCTGCCGCCGAGGAAAAGACGGAATTTGACGTGATCCTGAAGTCCGCCGGCGCCAATAAGATCAATGTGATCAAGGTTGTGAAGGAAGCCACTGGCCTGGGCCTGAAGGAAGCAAAGGCTCTGGTTGACGGAGCTCCCAAGGCTGTAAAGGAAGGCATCTCCAAGGACGATGCCGAGGCTCTGAAGGCCAAGCTGGATGAGGCTGGCGCTGAGGTTGAGCTGAAGTAAGTTTTGCAAAGAACTGGGACAGGCAGGTGCGTGGCGCTTGCCTGTCCTTTCTATATTTTATAATGTTTATTCGATTTTCGCAAAATTGTGAACAAAGTGTTAATATTTTGAAATACGCTTGCAATTTCTCGCAATCCATGATAAAATGTAACCAATTTGTAACACTTGTGATTAAAATGTAATTTTCGATAGACATAATTCATCGTCCGTAGGACGTTGGGAGGCCAAGATGGTTCGGAAAGGTTTGGGAAAGTTTCTTACATTTCTGTTGGTGCTTGTGGTTACTTTAGGCGTGGTGGCGGTATTGAGCGCGGCCAGCCATGTAAGCCCAGAAGCTGCTGCGGATCGGTATCTTCGACAGGTACGGGATCAAGAAGAGGAAACGGCAGAGCTTTCAGCCCCGGCGGAGGGTTGTCCTGAAATCTCCTTTGTAGCCAGTTCCATAGGATTTCTTGCAATGTTAGTTATTCCGGTGGCGGGGTTTTTGGCTTTTGCCAGATCCAAGCGTGCGGGGTGTGACAATAAAAAGAGCCGCCAGAGCTATCGACCTAGAAAAAATATGAGCCTGCAAGGAACTTTTGGCCATAAATATTGAGTATAAGGGTTTTCGTCCTTTCATATTTTACCTCGAATTGAGCCGGCATTTATTGCCGGCTCAATTTTTTGCCCAGAACGGCGCTACTGGCGGAATTTTGTTTTGAGTAATAGAAGGCCTCCGGCACACCGCGCCAAGCGAGGCGAAAGGAGCAGGCTGGGTTTCGCGGTGTGTCATGAGTTTTGCTTCGCAAAACTCTGCCAAGCTGGGTGCGGGCGCTCTCAGCTTGCTAGAGGGTTATCGTTTTTGAAAGTCATACGGAGTGGCCTCCGGGCCAAAGGGCGTACTCTCGCCTGCCGGCTCGGTCGGTTCGCGGCTTGTGTGCCACAGGCACACGCTCACCCCTACGGCAAGATCGTGGGGTTTCGGTCTCACCTGCCGGTTCGGTCGGTGCTTGACGGTCCCCACAGGGGACCAGCACCCCCACACGACGACCAGGTGTAAACTTGGCCTTGCCAAGTTTTGACCAGCTGGACCGGCCGATGTGTCTGGCTTTATCGCAATCAGCTAACCAAGGTAAAAGTTTTTGAGACTTACCGAAGGTAACGTCTTAAACTTCTTTTCAAAAAGTTTGGAGGCGTGGAGGGGCGGAACCCCTCCCCGCCGGAGGCCTCCTACTACTTCAAAAAAGCACTCGCACTGCCCCTCAAATTTCTCCCTTGACAAATCCCGCGTTTTTTCGTATAGTATGTATATTGCGTTTGCATCTGTAAAAAGGCCGCGCTTTCAGGAGGTCCGCGGCCATAAAAGCGGTTCGGTTACGCTGCTCCGGCCATCCCTTATTGGGAGGACCTAAAATCCTTTGCGGGAGGCAGCGGGCCCTATTCCGGACCGGGTTATGTTGTGAATAACGAAAGACACGCAACCTAATTTTATCATCCACCAGAAGCATTTTTTGGCCAGAGGCGTATTTTCTCCTTGCCAGCGCTTGCTTTGGTGGCCGCAAAGGAGACGCACAGAAATGAACACAAGGGAAAGCTCTATCATCTCCATGAAAGACATTGCCGTGTCTTATGATGGCGAGCAGGTCTTGTCCGGATTTAACCTGGACATCCACGACGGGGAGTTTGTTACTCTTCTGGGCCCTTCGGGCTGTGGAAAAACTACCGTGCTCAGAACCATCGGAGGCTTTATCAAGCCGGACGGGGGCGAGGTCTTTTTTTATGGAAAAAACATCACCGCCCTGCCCCCTCATAAGCGGGAGGTGAACACCATCTTCCAGAAGTACGCCCTGTTCCCCCACCTGAACGTGTACGACAACATTGCCTTCGGGATGCGCCTGAAGGGGAAGAAGGAGTCCGAGGTGAAGCGCACGGTCCACGAGATGCTCAGCATGGTGAACCTCACCGGCTACGCCCACCGGGGTGTGGGACAACTCTCCGGCGGGCAGCAGCAGCGGGTGGCGATGGCCCGGGCCCTGGCAAACGAGCCCAAGGTGCTGCTGCTGGACGAGCCCCTCTCCGCCCTGGACCTGAAGCTGCGCAAGGACATGCAGGTAGAGCTGAAAAAGCTCCAGCAGCAGACCGGAATCACCTTCGTGTTCGTCACCCACGACCAGGAGGAGGCCCTGTCCATGTCAGACCGGGTGGTGGTGATGGATGGGGGCGTAATTCAGCAGATCGGCTCTCCCACAGACATCTACAACGAGCCCCGGAACGCCTTTGTGGCGGACTTTATTGGCGAATCCAATATTCTGGATGGCGTGATGGTGAAGGACTACGAGGTGAAGTTCGCCGGGCACGTGTTCCAGTGCCTGGACAAGGGCTTCGGACAGAACAGCCCCGTGGACGTGGTGATTCGCCCAGAGGATATTGATGTGGTGGAAGCGGACTCTACCCACATCACCGGCCAGGTGACCAACGTCACCTTCAAGGGGGTCCACTACGAGATCATCGTGGACGTGGCGGGCTTCAAGTGGATGATCCAGTCCACAGACTACCGGGAGGTAGGGGACCGGATCGGCCTTTCCCTAACCCCGGATGACATCCACGTTATGGCGAAATCGGAGTACTCCGGCATGTTCGGCGACTACAGCACCTTCTCCGACGAGATGGAAGAGGACATGGCCGCCAGCGAAGAGGCAGAGGAGGTCACCGATGAAAACGAATTCTAAGCTCCTTTCCGCGCCCTATACGGTGTGGATGACGGTATTTATCGTGCTGCCAATGCTTCTGGTGGCCTGGTTCGCCTTTACGGACAAGTCCGGGACCTTTACTCTAGAGAATATCCTCAGCGTGGGGCAGTATTCCAATGTGTTTCTCCGGTCCATCTGGCTGGGGGCGGTGGCCACGGCAGTCTCCCTGGTGTTGGGCTACCCCCTGGCCTACAGCATCTCCAAGCTCCCGGCCAAGCGCCAGAGCGTGATGGTCATGCTGGTGATGCTGCCCATGTGGATGAACTTCCTTCTGCGCACCTATGCCTGGATGACCCTTCTGGAGGACAACGGCCTGATCAATGCCGCCCTCTCCGCCCTGGGCCTGCCTCGGGTCCATATGATCAACACCGCCGGGGCCGTGGTGCTGGGCATGGTGTACAACTACATCCCCTACATGATTTTGCCTCTCTATTCGGTGCTGACGAAAATCGACCAGAGCGTGATTGAAGCCGCCCAGGATCTGGGAGCCGACGGCAGAAAGGTCTTTCTCAAGGTGGTAGTGCCCATGAGCATGCCCGGGGTGATCTCCGGGGTGACCATGGTGTTCGTGCCCGCGGTGAGCACCTTCATTATCTCCAAGATGCTGGGCGGCGGCGGGAATCTGCTCATCGGGGACCTGATCGACATGCAGTTCCTGGGCAGCGCCTACAACCCCAACCTGGGCTCCGCCATCTCCCTGGTGCTGATGGTGATCATCCTGATCTGCATGGGAATTATGAACCAGTTTGACGACGGGGAAACAAACGCGGGAGGAGGGATGCTGCTGTGACCAAGGCAATCGGACGCGTCTACACCTTTTTGATTTTTCTTTTTCTCTATGCACCCATTCTGGTGCTCATCGTGTTTTCCTTCAACGACACGGAGACCTCCAGCCGCACCGTATGGAGCGGATTTTCTCTGAAATGGTATGAAAAGCTCTTTGAGGACCGGTTGATTCTGGAGGCCCTACGAAACACCCTGCTGATTGCTGTGGCCGCGGCGGTGGTGTCCACCGTGCTGGGCACTGTGGCGGCTATTGGCATTAGCTCTATGAAGCGCCTTCCTAAGCGCATTATGATGAACATCACCAATTTCCCTATGGTGAACCCGGAGATCGTCACCGGCGTGTCCATGATGCTGCTCTTTGTGTTCGCGGTGGGGCTCTTCGGAGGGCGTAGCCTGGGCATGACTTCCATTATCGCGGCCCACATCACCTTTTGCCTGCCCTATGTGATCCTCTCCGTGCTGCCAAAGCTGCGGCAGATGGACCCAGCCCTCTATGAGGCCGCCCAGGACCTGGGTTGTCCTCCGGTCAAGGCCTTCTTCAAGGTGGTGCTCCCGGAGATTATGCCGGGCATCGTCACCGGGATGATCATGGCCTTCACCCTGTCCATCGACGACTTTGTCATCAGCTACTTCACCAGCGGCACCACCCAGACCCTGCCCATCTACATCTACTCCATGACCCGCAAGCGGGTGAGCCCGGAGATCAACGCCCTGTCCACGGTGCTGTTCGCGGCGGTGATGGCTCTGCTCATTGTGGTGAACGTGCGCACGGCCAAGGTGAACCGGCAGATTCAGGAAATGGAGGAGAACGGATGATGAGACGGCTGGTTTCTGTTTTTCTGGCCTGCCTGGGGGCGCTGCTGCTTCCGGTGGGAGCCCTTGCTCAAGATGGCGGGGCCGCCCCAGACCGGGGGGTGACCATCAATGTGTACAACTGGGGGGAGTACATCGCCAACGGCACGGACGGAAGCATGGACGTGAACGCGGAGTTCACCCGGCGCACGGGAATCCGGGTGAACTATACCACCTTCGACAGCAACGAGTCCCTCTACTCCAAGCTGGCCGGAGGGGGCGCGGACTACGACGTGATCTTCCCCTCCGACTACATGGTGTCCAAGCTCATTGACGAGGACATGCTGGCGCAGCTGGATTTCGGGAATATCCCCAATTTCCAGTATGTGGACCAGCAGTTCCGGAACCCGGACTACGACCCGGACAACCGGTACTCCGTGCCCTACACCTGGGGGGTGGTGGGGGTGTTCTACAACACGGACCACATCCAGGAGGTCACCAGCTGGGAGAGCCTGTGGGACGACGAGTACGCGGGGAAGATCCTCATGTTCGACAACCCCCGGGACAGCTTCGCCATCGCCCAGTTCCTGCTGGGCCAGAACGTGAACACCATCGACCCGGAGGACTGGCAGGCCGCAGCGGAGCTTCTGAAGCAGCAGCGCCCCATTCTCCAGGGGTACGTGATGGACCAGATCTTCGACAAGATGGAGAATGGCGAGGCCTGGATCGCCCCCTATTACGCCGGGGACGCGGCGATCCTGGTGGACAACTCGGAGAACATCTCCTTCGCGGTGCCGGAGGAGGGGACCAACTTCTTTGTGGACGCAGCCTGCGTCCCCAGGACCAGCGACCATCAGGCGGAGGCGGAGGAGTACATTAACTTCCTCTGCGACCCGGAGATTGCCGGGGCCAATATGGACTACGTGGGCTATTCCACCCCGGAGACCGCCGCCAAGGAGTACATCGACCCGGAGGTGGCAAAGAGCCCGCTGCACTACCCCAGCCAGGAGACGCTGTCCCGCACCCAGGTCTTTGTGAACCTGCCGGGGGAGACTGCCCAGCTGGTGGACAGCCTCTGGGCCGAGGTGAAGATGGGCGGTCCTGGGGAGTCGGCGGTGCTGGTGGCTATCATCTTGGGCTTTCTGGGGGTGTATATCGCCATCATTGTCTATAAGCGTCGCAAGCGGAAGAGAGAGCTGGCGTAACTTTGGCACCATTTGCAACATAATATAGTAAACGCGCTTGAAATAGAGATAAAGTACCTCTTTTGAACTGCGTGACTATATAAAGAAAAGGTCGGGCGCTCCTTAAGAGGGCCCGACCTTTTTTCGGTTTTAAATCAGACTCCAGAGGAAAGACCACGGGAAATAACTTTTTTCTTTGTGGGCTTCCATTTATCCGTTAAATATGCTATAATAGTTTTCTAGTTTGTGAAAACATACGGAGCGGATATAAAATGGAACCTATGAATTTGAGAATTGGTGAGAAGCTGAAAAGCATCCGCATGGCCCGCACACTTTCCCTGGATGATACTGCGGCGCTGACAGGTGTGAGCAAGCCCATGCTGGGCCAGATCGAACGCGGGCAGTCCGTTCCAACGGTGACGACCCTCTGGAAGATCGCCACGGGACTGAAAACACCACTGTCAGCTTTTCTGGAAGAACCGCAGACGGAATACACCGCCGCCGGCCCGGACGAGGCAAACGTGGTCTTGGGGGACAGCGGTAAAATGAGAGCCTATCCGCTGTTCACCTATGACCCGGCGGGTCGGAGCGTGGAGACATTCTACATTGAGTTTGACCCGGGCTGCCGCCATTTCTCAGACAAGCACAATGATGGAGTGGAGGAGCACATCTTTGTCCTGCGGGGGACGCTCCGGCTTGTTCTGGGAGACAGGCCGGTGGAGGTCAGCGAGAAACAGGCCATCCGTTTCCGGGCCGATATTCCCCACGCCTATCAGAATTTGACCGGGGACAGGTGCGAGGTCTACAACACCATATTTTATCCCAATCGTTAGGAGGGCAAATATGAAAGCTGACACGTTAGAGTTTATCTGTACTGGCATAGAAAATGGCGGCATATTCCCAACAGAAAATACCGGGCGCGGACAAGATAAATCGCCAGAGTTCATTTTGATGAACCTGTCTCCACAGGCAAAAACACTTGCAATCATATTGGAAGATGTATCGCATCCTATCAAGAATTTTACTCACTGGCTTATATGGAACATTCCCGCTGCCAATCGGGTGGACAGTGGGATTTCTGCCGGGAGTTATGTGCCCGGATTGGGTGGCGCTTGCCAAGGCGTTGGGTATGGTTTTCACCGGTACGCGGGGCCAAAACCGCCAAACGGGAAAACACATACCTATCGCTTCACTGTCTATGCGCTGGACTGCGAAGTCCAATTAAGTGTTCATTCTCTAAAAAGAGCCTTTTTAAAGAAAGCGGAAGGCCATATTCTTCAAAAAGGAACCATGACTGCGAATTTTGAATAACAAGCCATAGGAGGATGTCAACTATGTACGAATTGATCCAGGTTTCGGAGCGAAGCTATTACATCCAGAGCCCGGCGAAGATTGGGCTGGTGCGGCTGGACGGGCAGGACGTCTGCCTGATCGACAGCGGCAATGATAAGGACGCTGGCCGCAAGGTCCGGCAGCTTTTGGATGCCAACGGCTGGCGGCTCACAGCCATCTACAACACCCACTCCAACGCTGACCACATCGGCGGAAACAGATATTTGCAGGGCCAGACCGGATGCAAAATCTACGCGCCGGGAATTGACTGCGCCTTTACCCGCCACCCCATTCTGGAGCCGTCCTTTTTATACGGCGGCTATCCGTGTAAGGAGCTGCGGCATAAATTCCTCATGGCCCAAGAGAGCGATGCCCAGGAGTTAACGAAGGAATGTCTACCGGAGGGCTTTGAGCTTATCCCCCTGCCCGGACACTTTTTTGACATGGTGGGCTTTCGGACGCCTGACGATGTGGTCTATCTGGCGGATTGCCTGTCCAGCCGGGAAACGCTGGACAAGTATCAGATTGGCTTTATCTATGACGTTGCCGCCTATCTGAAAACCCTGGAGACGGTGAAATTCCTGCAAGCAAAACTGTTCGTCCCGGCCCATGCGGAAGCGGCGGAGGATATAGCCGGCCTCGTGCAGTACAATATGGACAAGGTGTTGGAGATTGCGGAAAAAATTGTCGATATCTGCCGGGAGCCGCTCTGCTTTGAGACCATCCTGCAAAAACTGTTTACGGACCATGGGCTGGCAATGAACTTTGAGCAATATGTCCTGGTAGGCAGCACCATCCGTTCCTATCTGGCATGGCTGAAGGACGCCGGCAGGCTGAACGCTCTGTTTGAAAACAATATGCTGCTTTGGCAACGGGTGTAGGAATTGGATAGAATTTTGACCTTTGAACCGATTCTGACCGAATTGCTTTTATCCCATTTACAGGATCGCGGCTATGTCCTTTGGAGATTCGGTTAAGGTTTGCAATGGCCGCAGGGAGAGTAACCATCGGCTACTGCCTCCTCCCGAGTTCCATCAAAGGTGGAGTAGTTCTTCTCGGCGATCTTTTTTACGTCTTTGCAGGAAGGATAGTGGAATTTCATAGAGCTGGTATTCAACACATACTTTGCGGATGTCTGCTGCTGGTCTGGGTTGTCATGAGCATTAAAATTGTCCGCGTTGCCGCCGTTCTCGCTGGCGGTCTCCCTGCTACTGGAAGCATTTGACGGACTTTCTGTGGCTTTGCCGCTGGTGTCGGAACTTGCTTGGCTTTGGGCAGCGGACGCGGAAGAGGCCGTGGGCGTGGAAGCAGGGGTTGGCGTGGGCTCGGGCGCAGGAGTTCGCTGGGCATAGGTGTAGCCTTTTGTGCCGGAAGCCAGAAAGATGTCTCCTTCCACCTGGGTAATGCAGCCCTCCTCGTCGACTTCTCCATAGGAGGCGGCTGAAGAGCTGCTGGCGGGGAAGCAGATTCCCGTGCCGTCCTCAAAGAGAATAGACCACCAGTTGTAGCCGCTGTCCCGGACTTTTTCCTGAACAAAGGCCGTGAACTCCTCCATGGAGGCAGCCGTTGCGTCAGATTTTCGCATGTTAATATGGGCCCGCTGGCCAATTTTTTCGGTCTTTGTCCCGTTCATTACATCGTTTACATGCACGTTTGCGGCTAACAGGAGATTCAGAGGTGTGGAGCTGGGAGCGGGGGTAACCATGGACTCGGAGACAGGAAGGCCGGTTTCCGGAGCGGATGTCGTGCTGGAAGAGATGGAATCGGTATCTCCGCCGCCGGAAAGAGCTTGTCCGATATTCCCCAGAATGCCCAGGACAAGGAGCCCGCAGATTCCCCAGAACCACCACCGCTTTGTGAGCGGCTTTTTTTCTTTTCCCTTGGAGGCCGGTGGGGCTGTACCAGCCTGCCGCAGTGGCTTCCCGCATTGAGGGCATTTCGGAGAGCTGGCGGGGATAACCGCTCGACAATGGGGGCAGTAGACGCCCCGTGTGAATTTCGCGCCGCATTTTGGGCAGTGGGAGGCTCCTTGGGGGACCTGGGCTTTACATCGGGGGCAGACCATGGCTTATTCCTCTTTTCGGGATAAATTTGCGGATTCAAGTGTTTAGAGGCTGTATCATATAGAACATAGCACGCCGCTTTTTGGTTATTTTGCTTTTCAAAGGCTTCTAGTACAGCAACCTTTCCCCGTCAAAGAGGAGCAGGCCCAGGGCCGCTCCGGTTTTCCCGCCGGACAATAAGTATTGCTTGAAAGCGCGCTGCATGGAGGTCCTTTCTGGCAGCTCTGCTGCCGGACCTTCGGCGCTGGGGCCGAATACCCGCCAGGCATCGTCGAAACCACCGTCGTCCATTTCCAGAATGGTGAAATCGTCCATGAAGCTCAGAATATTGGAGGTTTTGGGCAGGGCTTTCCGATACTCTGGGTACAGAAGCCAGGAGTGGCACAGGCATACCAGGGGGCCATCCTTACGCAGCTTCCGGAAGAACGCGTAGGCCTGGCGGTAAGAGTCCAACCGGGATTCCCGGTCGAAGGGCTCTCCGCTGGAAGGAATATGGATGTTCAGCACTTTGTCCCCAGGGCGGATGGTGTGGCCGGAAAGAGTGCGCGGGGGGCCATCGTAGATAATGGTTTCATATTCCAGCCGTCCCAGCTTCACAATATCGCAGCGGTAGAAAATAGGATACCAGAAAGCCACAAAGGTGCCAAAAACGCCGTAGTTCTCCTTACACTCGAGCGCTTTGTAGCGCAGGTCGCAGAAGGTGTCCCAGAAAATTTCTTCTGAGATTCCGTTTTCCAGATAGTCTTGCCGGGCGGATTCCGCGGCCAGAACCAGGAGCAGGCCCCAGACTGTGTAGGGGCTGAGCCCGGCGTTTTCCGCCATATCGTCCACAAGGGGTTGGGTCAGCGGGATGGAGAAGTCGTTCTCATAGAAAAATTCAATGGCGCCGTCCATGGCCTCTCCATCCAGCTTTTCCACAGCCTGGGCGTAGGCCTCTTTGGCCTCCTGGGGGAAGCCGGTTTTTTCCAGAAAGAGCTGCAAGAATTCTTTGTTCATAGAAAGTCCTCCTAGAGAATTTGAGAAATTTATTTGCCGAGCGTTTCTGTATCTATGACCAGCGTTACCGGGCCGTCGTTTTCCACCAGGACCCGCATTTCCGCCCCGAATTCTCCTGTGGAGACAGGGACGCCCAGGGCTCGGACCTCCTCCACAAACAGGCGGTAGAGCGCCTCTCCCAGCTGGGGCGGCGCGGCCAGGTCGAAGGAGGGCCTGCGGCCCTTTTTGCAGTCGGAACCCAGGGTGAAATTGGAGATCACCAATAGCTGGCCTCCGATATCGTTTAAGGAAAGATTCATTTTGCCTTCGGCATCGGAGAATACCCGCAGCCCGGCGATTTTCCCCGCCAGAAACTGGACCTGGGCTTCGCCGTCTCCCTTCAGGACGCCTAGAAATACCACCAGGCCCGGGCCGATGGACCGGGTTTCCCCGCCGTTGATGGTGACACAGGCGGAGGCCACCCGCTGGACGACTGCACGCATAAGGACCACACTCCAATTTTTATAAATTTTTCAACCGCCTCATTGCGCGAAGGGCAGAAATGGGGTATGCTGATAGGCAGGAGGCGATGGAAATGGCAAATGAGGACAAAAAAGACTTCAATGCGATGCTGAACAATCCCAAAGATATGCCCAAATTCCAGAAGGTGACAGATCCGGGAACCATTGAGAAATACGGCGGGGATGCCATGTATTTTGCCCCGCCGGCAGACTACGACCAGATCATGCGCCAGGTGCCCTTCGGCAAGGTGACAACAGTGGGGGACATCCGGGAATTTCTGGCCAAGGAAAGCGGCGGGGATTTCACGGAACCCATCACAGCGGGAATTTTTGTCTCCATTGCGGCCTGGGCCAGCGAACAGCGGGAGACGGACAAGACGCCCTACTGGCGGACATTAAAGGCGGGGGGCGAACTGAATCCCAAATATCCGGGTGGAGTGGAGGCTCAAAAGGAGAAGCTGGAGGCAGAGGGGCATACCATCACGGCCAGGGGGCGGAAGAATCTGCGGTATTACGTGCGGGACTATGAGGACGCGCTGTTTCCGCTGAAATGGGAATAGGGAGTATGCCCCTATTATAGTATAAACAGGGTGTACTTGCAAGGCGGGCGGAGAAAAAAGGGAGCGGGGCTTTTGCGCCAGCCGGAATTTCCGTTTTTTCTTGCAAGTCCCCGCCGGTTTTGCTATAATTATAACAAACATACTTGAAAATCGGGATTTACCGGTTTTCAAGCTGGGCGGATCAGGAGGCTGCGACCTCTCCGCCTGGATCAAAAGAGCTGTTTTGCCTCTTTAGACCAGAAAAACCGAAAGGAGCCTTTCCATGATCTACGAAATATCCAACGGCAGGTTTACCGCAAGGGTCGATACTCTGGGCGCCCAGCTTGTTTCCCTCCAGGAGGGGGGCTTTGAGCATATTTGGGTGGGCGACCCCAGCTACTGGAGGGAGCATGCCCCCGTCCTCTTCCCAATTGTGGGGGCTATCCGGGAGGGCAGGACCCAGATTAACGGCCAATGGTATGAGATGGGCAGACATGGCTTTGCCAAAAAGACAGAATTTGCCCTTGCGGAGCAGGGAGAGGACCGCATTGCGCTGCGCCTGACGGCCAATGATTCCACCCGAGCGGCCTATCCCTTTGAGTTCGCCCTCACCGTCGCCTATACTCTTACCGAGAAGGGGATCGACACCCGATTTACGGTAGAGAACACCGGCGGCGTGGAGCTGCCCTATTCCATCGGCGGGCATCCGGGCTTTAATATCCCGGTGAACGAGGCGGCGGCGTTCGAGGACTATACCATTGAATTTGAGGAGGAAGAGGATCAGACTTGTCCGTTGATCGACATGCAGGCAGGGCTCATCAACTGGAACGGCCAGGGCTTCCGCCTAATAGGAAAGGAGATCCCCCTGCAGCACTCTCTTTTCTACCGGGACGCCTTGGTCTTTGAGAACCTACGCTCTAAAAAGGTCCGGGTGGTGAACCGGTCTACCGGCAGGGGAGTGGAGATGGATTTTTCCGGATTCCCGCTGTTGGGGATCTGGTCGGCAGCTAATGACGGCCCCTATGTGTGCCTGGAGCCCTGGACCGGCTGCGCCACCGGCACAGAGGAGGGGGACCAGTTCATAGAGAAGAAAGGCATGGCCCTGCTGGCTCCTGGAGAAAAGGCGGAGCACCAGTTCGCCGTAGACATCCTGGGCTGAGGGGCGCTATGCGGGAGATTCTGCTTTTGGGTTGCTTCCACTTCCAGGAGAGCGGGCTGGATGTTTTCGCCCCCGGCTTTCAGAAAGAGCTGGAGGAGCTGGCCGGACGGCTGGCGGAATTCGCCCCGGACGCCCTGGCGCTGGAGGCGGCCGCCCACCAGCAGCGGGTGCTGGTGGAGGCCTACGGACGCTTCCGGCTGGAGGATCTGGAGGACCCGGAGAAAATGCGGACCCAAACCCTGGGGACCATCCATGTGTTCGGCCGGGACGTGCCCATGAACTACGGGAACGAGACGGTGCAGATCGGGTTCCGGCTGGGAAAGCTGCTGGACCTGCCCAAGGTCTGGGCCGTGGACGACGACAGCGAGATCGACGGGGCCCCTTTTGAAAATCCTGCCCCGGAAACAGCTGCGGCCATGGGGGAGTTCGGGGAATACGCCGGGGCCAGGGAGCTGGAAGGCCTGCTGGGAAAGCTCCGCTTCTGCGGCGGGCCGGAATGGGTCCGACGGAACCACGCCATCTATGTGCGGGCCAACCAGACGGGGGCCGGAACCCGTGCCGTGGCCCAGTGGTACGCCCGGAACCTGAAGATCTTCTCCAACATCCAGCGGCTGGCCCAGGAGCATGAGCGAGTGTTCGTGCTCTATGGCTCCGGGCACCTGCACATCCTGCGTCGGCTGATTCAGGAGGACAGCCGCTTCCGGCTGGTGGACGGGCTGGACTTTTTGGGGAATTCCGATGACACAGCAGTGAATTTTTGAGAAAGGAAGCGTGTATCCATGCTCTTATCAACACAGACCGAGGCCCTGGCGGGCCTGTACGGCGAGAAGGAGGCCATCCGGATGCTGGCGGGGGCCGGGTTCGATGGCTTCGACCTGAGCCTGTTCTCCATGTTCTCCGATCCGGGCTATCCTATGAACGGCCCGGAATACAAGGAATTTGCCGCCAGCCTGCGCCGGACGGCGGACGAGTGCGGCATCGTGTGCAACCAGGCCCACGCTCCCTTTGCCTCCAGCACCGGCGACCCGGACCGGGACAAGGCCATCTTCCGCTCCATCGTGCGGTCCATGGAGGGCGCCGCCATTGTGGGGGCCAAGATCATTGTGGTCCATCCCAAGCAGCACCTGCCCTACCGCACCCATATCCAGGAACTGCGGGAGATGAACGTGGCGTTCTACCGGGCGCTGGTCCCCTACTGCCAAGAATTCGGCATCCAGGTGGCCGCTGAAAATATGTGGCAGCAGAGCCCGGAGAGCGGCCGGATCGTCCCCAGCACCTGCGCTCGGCCCGAGGAGTTCTGCAGCTATCTGGACGAGATCGGCAGCCCCTGGATCGTGGGATGCCTGGACGTGGGCCATGTGGCCCTGACGGACGAGGATCTTGGGTATTTCATCCGGACCATGGGCAAGGAGCGCCTGCGGGCCCTGCACGTCCACGACAACGACCTGCGCGCCGACAGCCACACCCTGCCCTTTACCGGCAAAATCGACTTCCAGGCCCTCACCGACGCTCTGAGGGACATCGGCTACCAGGGGGACTTCACCTTTGAGGCGGACAACTTCCTCAAGATCTTCCCCCGGGAGCTGGCCCCGGAAGCCTTGGGACTGATGGCCGCCACGGGCCGCTATCTGGCCAGGAAATCGGAGAAATAAAAAACAGCGAATTTTTCTGGAGTGTTCAAAGCGCGGAGTTAAAGGAAAAGCTCCGGCAAGAGAACAGTAAAATGTTTCGTAGACTTCGTGAAACGAAGTCTTACCTTTTTCAAAGGTTGCGGGGTTTTTAGGGGTAGAGTTCGTAAGACGAAGTCTTGAACCCAAGAGTTGACCAAATCTTTGATTTGGATCAACTCTAAACCGCCGGAGGCGAAATATTATACTAAAAGAGTGCGTGGTTCGGATACTCCATATTTCGCGATTATAGAAAGGACGAAGTCCCATGGCAGACTGGAAAGAGCTGCAGAAGCGGGTCTATCAGAACAAGCTGGACCACAATTTCAATGTGACGGATATCAATCTGGAGTTCTGCTATCTCTACAGGGAAACGGCCGAGGCCCATGCCGCCTGGCGGGACAATAAGCCCGACCTGGGAGAGGAGCTGGCGGACATTGCCATCTACCTGCTGGGACTGGCGGAGATTCTGGGCTACGACCTGGAGGACGAAGTGGTACGGAAGATGGAGATCAACCGTCGCAGGCGCTATGAGAAGGTGGAGGGCGGCTGGCGGAAATATATGGTGGAGGATGAGAAATCGTAATGGCGATCAAGCTGCTGGCTTTTGATCTGGACGGCACCACTCTGGTGAAGCACAGTCTGCTGCCCGAGGCAAACCGCCGGGCCCTGCTTACGGCGGCGGAGAAAAGGGTCATTCTGGTCCCGGCCACCGGGCGGATGATGGGGTTTCTGCCCCAGAATATCCGAGAGTTGCCCGTGCGGTACGCCATCACTTCCAATGGCGGCGCGGTCTATGATATTTCCACGGGAAAGCCTATTGTGGAAAACCTGATTCCCAACGAGAAGGCGCGGGAGGTCCAGAAAGTCCTGGAGGACTACGACATCTATATTGAGTATTACACCCAGGGAGAGGCCATCACCCGCCGGGATATGCCGGCGCTGGCCCGGACCCATTTTGGCCTGCCGGAGAGTAAATGGGGCTTTGTGGACGGGAAGCACTACACCCTGGTGGACAGTCTGGGAGAGATGCTTCGGGAGACGGCCCTCTGCCCGGAAAAGATCAACCTTCCATTTATGGAGGCCGGCCAGCGGCGGGAGATCTGGGCGCGGCTGGCGGAGCTGGGGGGCCTGCGGCTTACCTCCTCCATCCCGGATAATATCGAGGTCAACGCGGAGGCTGCCCATAAGGGCGGGGCGCTGACGGCTCTGGCAGAGAGGCTGGGTCTTGACGCGGAACAGATCATGGCCCTGGGCGACAACGGCAACGATGTGACCATGCTGGAAGCGGCAGGCTGCTCGGTAGCAGTGGGGGATGGGTCTCCGGAGGCCCTGGCCGCCGCGAAATACATAACGGATGCCCACGACCAGGACGGGCTGGCGAAAGCTGTCGAACGGTTTATTCTGGGCTAGAGCCTGTCTTAAAACTCCCAAAAGAAATGGTTTCTAAAGCCAATTTACTATTTAAGATATAGTCATAGGGAAAAGCGTCATCCAATCATATGGCAGGGGCCGGCACGGTGTGAAACCGCGCCGGCTTTTGCGCTTTCTCTGAGGTTTTTGAGGAAACCGCGATTTCCTCTCACAAGGTTTACAAATCGTTCATGAAACCGCCGTCAGGGTGGATTATACTTGTTTTGTCGTTTTATTCTAGAATAGGAATATATAGTTAACGCAGCTGAAAAGAGGTAAAAGGCCTTTTGGAACCCGGCGGGGAGGTCACAGCCTCCTGAACCGCCCAGCTCAAAATCGGTAAATATCCACTTTCAAGTGCGCCTGCTATAACTCCTTACCTTTAGAGAAAGAAGGGATCCCCATGTTTTCCCGATTCAGCGTTAAGAAGCCCATGACCGTTCTTGTGGGCGTTGTGATTGCTTTGGTCCTGGGGGCCGTGGCTTTTTCCCGGATGACCCCGGACCTTCTTCCCAACATCAATTTGCCCTATGCCGTGATCGTCACAGCCTATCCCGGCGCGACTCCGGAAGAGGTAGAGCAGGAGGTCACCCGGCCCATTGAGCAGGCTATGGCTACGCTGGATCATGTGGAGGAGATCAACTCCGTCTCCCAGGAGAACGCCTCCCAGGTTATGCTCCAGCTCACCGATGACGCCAATATGGATACCCTTACCGCGGATATTCGGGAGAAGCTCAATTCTGTCTCCGGCGGCTGGGACGATATGGTGGGCACGCCCTACATCATGAAGATCAACCCCAGTATGCTGCCCGTTACCGTTGCCGCCGTAGAAATGGACGGCATGGACAACGCTGCCCTTACCAATCTGCTGGACTCTGAACTGATGACCAAACTGGAGGGCGTTGAAGGCGTGGCCAGCGTGTCCGCCAGCGGCAATGTGGAAGAGAGCGTTGCCGTCCGGCTGCGTCAGGACAAAATTGACGCTCTCAACGCCCGGATGAAAGAGAAGCTGGATAATAAATTCGCCGAAGCCCAGGAGGAGCTGGACAGCAGCGGCAAGGAGATTGAGGACGGTCTTTCCGAAGCCCAGGAGCAAGCGGATCAGTTGGCCGGACAGCGCCAGCAGCTGGAACAGGGTCAGGAACAGCTTGTCCAGCAGACGGCGGGAGCCCAGGGACAGCTGATCTCTCAGAAGGTGGAGCTGGAGTCCGCCAAGGCCCAGATCACAGCCCAGCTAACCACTATGGGACAGAATCAGAAACAGCTGGAGGATGCTTTAGATAAGCTGAACAGCCTGAAGCTCTCCCTGGATCAACTGAACCAACAGCTCGCCTCGTTGGACCAAGCTGTCGCCGGGCTTCAGGAGCTCCTCAACGGCTATCAGGCGTTGACAGCCCAGCGGGCGGCCCTCCAAGAGCAGATGGCCGGGCTGGAGCCGGAAAGCCCGGAAGCCGCCGCCATCCAGACGCAGCTGGAAGCCCTTGCCCCTCAGATCGCCGCTGCAGAGGCGGGATTCGCCGCCTTTGAAACCACCGCCGGGGAAGCACCCCAGAAGCTGGCCGAGCTCCAGGCCGGCCGGGAGAGGGTAGCTAAGGCCATCGCGGAGGCGAAAGCCATGGCCTCCGCCGGGGGCGCTGACCCGGAAAAGCTAGACGCCTCCATCGACGAGGCTCAAAAAAACCTGGACCAGCTCATCGCCGGGAAAGCCCAGCTGGAAGCCACCAACAAGCAGCTGGAGACCGGCGGGGTGACGGTAGACCAGGCTCTCAAAGAGCTCTCAAAGCAGCAGGCCAGCGGTATAATGCAGATCAGCTCCGGGCTCTCCCAGATCATCTCAGGTCAATCCGCCGTGGCCGCCGCCCAGCAGCAGCTGGAAGCCGCCAGGGAACAGCTGGACACCGCCCGGGAGGATTTTGACAGCCAGAAATCCGCCGCCTATCAAAATGCCAAGCTGGAGATCACCATGGAGATGGTCTCCTCTATCCTGAAAGCCCAGAACTTCTCCATGCCGGCCGGATATATTGAGCAGGACGGCGTTTCATGCATGGTGCGGGTGGGCGACGAGCTGGAGGATCCGGAGGAGCTTCTAAACCTGCTGCTCTTCGACACCGGCGATGACGGCATCGGTAAGGTCTATCTGCGGGACGTGGCCGATGTGGCCGTTGAAAGCAACGCCTCTGAGCTCTATGCCAAAATTAACGGCGAGGACGGCCTTCTGCTGTCCTTTACCAAGCAGTCTACTTATTCCACCGCTCAGGTTTCCCGGAACATCCAGGAGCGCTTTGAGAAGCTCTCGGAGGAATATGAGGGGATGCGCTTCTCCACCCTCTCCGATCAGGGGGATTACATCTACATTGTGGTGGACACCGTGCTGCAAAACCTGATTTTGGGCGCGGGTTTGGCGGTGCTGATTCTGCTGTTCTTTCTGCGGGATCTGCGTCCCACCATTGTCATTGCCTTTTCCATTCCGATTTCCCTGCTGGTAGCTATTGTGCTCATGCACTTCTCAGGGGTCACCCTGAACGTCATCTCTCTTTCGGGCCTGGCGGTGGGCGTGGGAATGCTGGTAGATAACTCCGTGGTAGTTATTGAGAACATCTACCGCTTGCGAAATGAGGGCGTCTCCGCCGCCAAGGCCTCTGTCCAGGGAGCGGTGCAGGTCACAGGGGCCATTGTCGCCTCCACCTTCACCACGGTATGCGTGTTTCTGCCCATCGTCTTTGTGGATGGGGTTACCCGCCAACTGTTTACAGACATGGCCCTGACCATCGGCTATTCCCTGCTGGCAAGCCTTTTTGTGGCCATCACCCTGGTGCCTGCCATGACCTCCACGACCTTGCGGGCCAGCACCCCCAAATCCCACGGGGTTTTTGACCGGGTGCTCAATGGATACGGGCGGCTGGGGGCGGCCTCTTTGCGGCACAAATGGGTCTGCCTGACGTTGTCCCTGGTACTGCTGGCGGGAAGCGTGGTTCTGGCCTTATCCCGTGGTTTCATCTTCATGCCCGCCATGAGCGGCAGCCAGCTTACGGTCAGCTTTACCCTTCCCGGGGAGGATCGGGAGGACCACAGCTTTGAAGAGCGCACCGCCATGGCAGACCAGATCACAGAGCGGATTTTGGGTCTGGACTATGTTACCACAGTGGGAGCCATGGCCTCCGGCGGTTCCGGCTCTGGTGCGGGCGACATGATGAGCATGATGGCCGGCGGAGACGGCGCGGTGTCCATCTATGTGCTTCTGGATGAAAACACGGGCGTCAAGGACAGCGAGGCCGCCAAAGACATCGAAGCCGCCTGCGGAGATCTGGACTGCCAGGTTTCTGCCCAGGGAAGTATGGATATGAGCGCCTATATGTCTGCGATGAGCGGTTCCGGCGTGGAGGTCAAGCTGCGGGGGAACGATATGGACAGCTTGATCGACACGGCCAATCAGATAAGCGAGCTTCTGGCGGACGTAGACGGAGTCGGGGAGGTAGAGAGCGACCTGGAGGATTCCTCCCCGGAGCTGCGCATTGTGGTGGACAAAAACAAGGCTATGGAAAACGGTCTCACCATTGCCCAGGTCTATCAGAGCGTCAGCGCGGCGATTGGAGAGAGCTCAGCCGCTACATCGATGAATATCGAAGGCTTCGCCCAGGATGTGCTGGTGGTCCATCCCAAGGATGGAGAGATGGACGAGGGCTATGTCAAAAGCCTTACGGTATCCGCCACAGACCGGCTGACCGGAGAGACAGAGGAAGTTCCCTTGATCCGCATT
Source organism: Acutalibacter sp. 1XD8-33 (assembly GCF_003612555.1). GTDB lineage: Bacteria > Bacillota > Clostridia > Oscillospirales > Acutalibacteraceae > Acutalibacter. The sequence goes on along the minus strand of NZ_RAZF01000001.1, from coordinate 131,017 downwards.
GCCAGATTTGAGGACCGCCAGAGCCTGAACGCCGTCCGGCGGGAAAATCAGAACCGGGTCCTTACGGTAAGCGCTCAGTTGGAGGAGGGATACAACGTCACCCTGGTTACCGGGGAGGCGGAAAAGGCCCTGAGGAATTACCAGCCGCCCCAGGGCGTGGTCTGGGAGATGGCGGGAGAGAACGAGACGATTATGGAGGCCATGGGCCAGCTGATGCAGATGGCAGCCCTGGCGATCCTGATTATCTATTTGATTATGGTGATCCAGTTCCAATCACTGTTGCTGCCTTTTATCGTGATGTTCACCATTCCTCTGGCCTTTACAGGAGGCTTTCTGGCTCTGTATCTCTGCGGCATGGAGGTGAGCGTGGTGAGCATGATTGGCTTTATCATGCTGGCGGGAATCATCGTGAACAACGGCATTGTGCTCATCGACTATATCAACCAGCTGCGCCTGACAGGGATGTCCCGGCAAGACGCCATTCTGTTGGCGGGGCGCACCCGGATGCGCCCCATCCTCATGACGGTGCTTACTACGGTGCTGGGCCTGGTCTTTATGGCTTTGGCCACGGGCATGGGGGCCGAGATGATGCAGCCGGTAGCCATTGTGTGCATTGGGGGCCTGCTCTACGCCACGCTGATGACCCTCTTCGTGGTGCCCGCGATGTATGATATCCTGGCAAAGAAAGAGCTGCGGAAGGTGGACGTGGAATAAATCTCCTCAGTGAATTAAGAACCTGTATTCACAGTCGGCAGTTTCGACAATGAATACAGGTTCTTATACTTTTTGAGAGTAATACTGTGTGGCCTCCGCCGCCACAGATCGGCGGCTCCGGCGGTTCAGGGGTTTCACCCCTGAAAGCCCCACCACCTTTGAAAAGGTGGACGAAACTTTTAACCTGGATAGCCTTGGCCGGTCCAGCTGGTCAAAACTTGGCAACGCCAAGTTTACAGCTGGTCGTCGTGTGGGGGTGCTGGTCCCCGGTGGGGACCGTCAAGCACCAACCGAACCGGCAGGTGAAAAGCCCCCCCAGTTGCCGGAGGCCAAAACGTACTATTAGTAAAGTATAGTTAATTAACTATATAGCGAAAAAGGATCCGGCAGACGCCTTAAGTTGTACCGGACGGGTCCGGCACTTCCGATGGAACGGCCTCCCGGTATCCATGGGTCCGGGTCCACTCCTTTGTGGAATCATTGCGCTGCACGGCGCTTTGACGGTCCCGAAGCAGGCGGCACAGAGAGTACACGTCCACCCAGATTTCTCCGTTTCCCTCTTTCTGGCTTTCATCAAAGATAATTTGCAGGCCATAGTGAAGATGACTCTGCTCAATGCCGTTGACATTTTCTGTGGCGCTGTAGCCTGTGCGGCCCACATATCCGATTACATCTCCCGCCAAAACTGTATCCCCCAGGGCAAGACCTTCCGCAAAGGGACGGTCCTTCCGCAGGTGAGCGTAGTAATGATAACGCAGCCCGTCGAAACTGCGGATCCCGATTCGCCAGCCCCCATACTGGTTCCAGCCCAGGGCCTCAACCCGACCCGATTCAACCGCGATCACCGGGGTCCCCACCGCCGCCATCATGTCGTGGCCCAGATGGCGGCGGTGGTAGCCGTATTCCCGGCTGACCCCGAAGTCGTCGTAGTCGCTATAGGGAAAGGTTTCCGCAATGGGGGAGTAGGCCTTTAGGCCATAGTAGCTTTTCCAGCCCTCCCCCTCTTCCAGCTCATATTCCCCCACGAAGCCGCCCAGTACCGCGCCATAGGCCTCCTGGTAGTAGGGGAAGGAGGGCATAGAGGAGAGATCCTCCCCGGCCTGGAGCTTTTCCAGGCCGGTTTCGAAATCCTTTTGCCGGAACAGGGAAAAGTCTCCACCGTATTTTGCCGCCAGATAGGCCAGCAGATCGACCCAGCTGATGGGGGAGCCGCTGTCATGGGCATCCTGGTCCGCGTCCAGCGCCATTTGCAGCAGCTTGGCGGGCACGTCGAAATCCACCCATTTGATAAATCCTTTGGGCTTTTCCGAACCCTCCGCTTCCGCGGCCCAAGCCTGGCTGAATGCTGGCAGCACCGCCGCCAGCAGGAGCACTGCCGCCAGCACCCCGCCCCAAATCTTGCCCTTCATTTTTATGGTAAAGAACATAACCCCGCCCCGCTTTCCATTCAGACTATGCGGGGAGAGAAGCGGTTAGAACACAGGCCTTTCCAGGCAGAGCACGGGAAAGTGTGTTAACTATAACACAAATCCTATTGGTACAGCTTTTAAGAAAGAATGGTAGCTTTTTCTCACAAAAACTGCTATAATGTTTTCGAGGTGAATTCTATGTTGAAAAATTGGATCAAGCCCAGCCGTCCCCAACAAGACGAGCTGAAAGCCCGCCTGAAAACCGCCCAGGAGAAATTGGAAACCCAGCAAATGCTGCTGAAGGATAAAAAGCTCCCTGTGCTGGTGTTGATCGAAGGCTGGGGAGCCGCCGGAAAAGGCAGCGCCATCGGCCAGATCATCAGGCACATCGACCCCCGATTCTTCAAAGTCTTTTCTATGAACGCCCCCACCATGGAAGAGCGCCGCAAGCCCTTTCTCACCCGCTATTTTGAGAAGATTCCCGAAGCCGGGAAATTCACCTTTCTGGATTCCGGCTGGATGGATGAAATTACCCGAGAGCGCCTCAACGGGGTGCTCACCGACCAAGGCTACGCCCAGCGCGTTGACAGCGTGAAGCGCTTTGAGCGCCAGCTCACCGACAACGGTTATCTGGTACTGAAATTCTTTTTCCAGATCAGCAGGAAAGAACAAGCCGGGCGGATTGACGCCCTGATGGACGACAAGGATACCGCCTGGCGAGTCAGCCGGGGGGATGTGTGGCAAAATGCCCACTATGACCGCTGTCTGGAGGTTTTCGACCGCTATCTGGAGGACACCAACACGCCCAGCGCGCCCTGGTACATTGTAGACGCTAAAAACAAAAAATTCGCTGAGCTGCAGGTGATGGAAACCCTGTGCACCGGGATTGAAACCGCCTTGCACAACGAAAGCCTAGCTGTGCCCTTGCTGCAAAATGTATTCCCCCTGATCAAAATGCCCAAACTCAGCGAGGTTTCTCTTGCAGACAAGACACTCAGCGACGGGGAGTACAAAGAGCAGCTGAAAAAGCTTCAGGGGAAGCTGCGGATGCTCCACAACCGGCTGTACCGCAAGCGGGTGCCGGTGGTCATCGTCTATGAGGGATGGGACGCCGCCGGGAAAGGCGGGAACATCAAGCGCCTTACCGGGGCCATGGACCCACGGGGCTTTGAGGTGCATCCGGTTGCCAGCCCCGAGCCCCACGAGAAGGCCCGGCACTATCTGTGGCGCTTCTGGACCAATCTGCCCAAGGACGGCCATGTAGCCATCTTTGACCGCAGCTGGTACGGCCGGGTGATGGTAGAGCGCCTGGAGGGCTTCTGCTCAGAAAATGACTGGCAGCGGGCTTACTACGAGATGAATGAATTCGAGCAGGAACTTCACAACTGGGGCGCGGTGGTGCTGAAGTTCTGGGTGCAGATCGACAAGGATACGCAGCTCCAGCGGTTCACCGACCGGCAGAACATCCCTTCCAAACAGTGGAAGCTCACTGACGAGGACTGGCGCAATCGAGAGAAGTGGGATGTGTATGAGGCAGCTGTCGACGAGATGCTGCAAAAGACCAGCACAACCTACGCCCCCTGGCATATTCTGGAATCCGTGGACAAAAAATACGCCCGTATCAAGGCGCTGAAGATCGTGGTAGAAGCCCTGGAAGAGGCGCTCAACTAGGGCATGTTCCCATTAAGCTATAACGGCTCTAGCCCGAGGGACGCGGGCAGCGGAGACCATTTTGAACAAAACCGGAGCGGCGCGAAGCTGTGTTGGCCTTCAACAGACAAGAAAAACGGGCATCAAAAGATGCCCGTTTTGATTCTTCAGATAGAAATCAGCGGTAAAGAACACAACACGTCCACAAACCGGCCATATTGCGGCAAATCCACATCCGCCTCTTGATCGTTAAACGAACTTGGCCGGGTTAATCTTAATTCCAGGGCCCATAGTGGCGCTGAGCACACAGGACCGCACATACTGGCCCTTGGCGGCAGCGGGCTTAGCTTTCACAATGGCGTCCATCAACGTGTTGAAGTTCTCTGCCAGCTTCTCGGCACCAAAAGAAACCTTACCGATGGGACAATGGATGATATTGGTCTTGTCCAGGCGGTACTCAATCTTACCGGCCTTGGCCTCCTGCACGGCCCGGGCGATGTCCGGGGTCACGGTGCCGGCCTTGGGGTTGGGCATCAGGCCACGGGGGCCCAGGATCTTACCCAAACGGCCAACCAGGCCCATCATGTCGGGAGAGGTGACCACCACATCGAAGTCCATCCAGCCCTCGGACTGGATCTTCTGGACCATCTCCTCCGCGCCCACGAAATCGGCTCCGGCGGCCTCGGCGGCCTCCACGTTGTCGCCCTTGCAGATGGCAAGAACGCGCACGTTCTTGCCGGTGCCGTTGGGCAGCACGATGGCGCCGCGCACCTGCTGGTCCGCGTGGCGGCCGTCAACGCCCAGTTTTACATGGAGCTCTACCGTCTCGTCAAACTTAGTGGTGCCGGTTTTTACGCAAAGGTCCAGGGCCTCTGCGGTATCATATAGCTTCGCGCGGTCAATGAGCTTTGCGCTCTCTCTGTATTTCTTTCCGTGTTTCATTGCAGTTTCCCCCTTCCCTTAGTCTACTACTTCGATGCCCATGCTGCGGGCGGTTCCGGCGATCATGCTCATGGCCGCTTCCAAAGAGCCGGCGTTCAAATCGGGCATCTTGGTCTCGGCGATCTTCTGCACCTGCTCCTTGGTGATCTTGGCCACCTTCTTTTTGTTGGGCTCACCGGAGGCGGTCTCAATGCCGCAGGCCTTCTTGATGAGAACCGCAGCGGGCGGAGTCTTGGTGATAAAGGTGAAAGAGCGGTCTGCGTACACAGTAATTACAACGGGAATAATCAGTCCCACGTCATTCTTTGTGCGCTCGTTGAACTCCTTGGTAAACGCCATGATGTTCACGCCGTGCTGGCCCAGAGCGGGGCCCACAGGCGGGGCCGGAGTGGCTTTTCCGGCGGGGATCTGGAGCTTGATAAAGCCCGTTACCTTTTGTGCCATTTTACATTACCTCCAATATTTGTGGTTTTAGCGGCAGGGGCAGGAAAATTTTACCCATGCCTCCCACACTGAACGCGGACAGCGCCGTCTTTGGCTCCGGCCGCGCGTAAGGCCATTTTCCCAGCAGAGCTCTTGCGAAAATAATTTTTTTGAGTACTGAGGGGCCTTCGGCGGCACAGACCGCCGCCTGCGGCAAGACCGTGGGGCTTTGAGTCTCAGCTGGTCTCGTCTGCCGACTTGGTCGGGTCAGAACGCTCCCCACTGGGGAGCTTCCCCGCTTCGGTCGGTTCGCAGCATTGTCTGCAATACTTGGCTTTGCCACGTATCCGGCAGAACACTCACCCCCACACCCTACCAGGGGCCTAACGCCCCTGGACCGCGTAATTTGCCCAATCTGATCGACTTTGCAAGAGGTCTAGTAAATTTCACCGGGATTCAAAGCTGTTCTCATAGATATCCAGAAAACTGGATACAAACCGTGCCTGGGCCTTTTCCTCCTGGCTTCCGGCAGTCACCTGCCAGCCATAGATCTTATACCCAGCATAGTCATTCTTACGAATGGGACCCAGGACGAACTCCTCCTGAATCAAAGCCAGGCCTTGGCCGCAATTCTCCTTCAGCCCCTCGAAAGCGGCCTGCGGGTCCTTGAACACCGCGTAGCCCTCCGCGTCCGCCCCAATAGCGAAGGAAGAGCCCAGGGCAGTGTACTTGTCCACGTCCACATTCCCCTTCACGTTCCCCTGGCCGGGCTCATATTCCTGAACCCAGGGGTGGACGATTCCAGGGGAGGCCGAGCATCCGGCCAGAGAGAAAGCTCCGGCCAAAAGCAAGGCCGCGAAAAAGCGTTTTCCCGACATAGCAGTTCCTCCTTCCCAGGGGCCGATCAGTCCACCGGCTCGGCCTGATCCAGCTCCAGCTCCACCGGGGTATCCCGGCCGAACATAGAAACCATGACCCGCACCCGATTTTTCTCCGGGTCCATCTCTTCCACCACGCCGATGAAGCCCTCCAGAGGACCGTCGGTGATGTTCACCGAATCGCCCACCTTGTAGCTCACCTCAATCTCACGCTGCTCAATGCCCAGCCGGGCGACCTCTGTCTCAGTGAGAGGCACGGGCTTGGAGGACGGTCCCACAAAGCCGGTACAGCCCCGGATATTCCGCACGGCGTACCAGCTCTCGTCGGTCATTATCATTTTGACGATCACGTAGCCGGGGAAGATCTTCCGTTCCACTTCCTTGCGCCTGCCGTCCTCGGTGATCTCCGTCACCTGCTCGGTGGGCACCCGGATTTCCTGGATCAGCTCTTGCAGCTGGCGGTTCTCCACCGTTTTTTCCAGGTTAGAGGCCACTTTGTTCTCATAGCCGGAATAGGTGTGCACCACATACCATTTTGCTTCGTCTGCCATCTGTTCTCCTCCGAATCCACACTGCCGTCCGCCGCTTTTACGCGGCCACGTTCATTACCAGCCCCAAAAGATTCATAAAGGCTGTGTCCAGCAAAAACACAAAAAGCCCCAGCACGATGATGGTGACCAGCACCACGCCGGTATTCTTAAAAGTTGCCTTGGGCGTAGGCCAAACGATCTTCTTGATCTCGCCCTTGCAGTCCTTTACAAATTTAACCACCCTTTTGCCGAAAGCGGCCACGGGATTGGGCTTTTTGCTTTTTGCCTCGGGCTTCTTAGCGTTTTTCTCGTTATCCGCCATATTCCCGCTCCTTACTTTGTTTCCCTGTGCAGGGTGTGTTTCCGGCAGAACCGGCAGTATTTGTTCATCTCCAGCCTGTCCGGATCGTTCTTCTTGTTTTTCTTGGTCAGGTAGTTCCGCTGCTTGCACTCTGTGCAGGCCAGCACGATCTTGACTCGCATATCGGCACCTCCATAAAATTGGTTTTGGTCGAGACTTGAAACAACGGTTTCAACGTCTCTGCCTCCCTCAGAAAGCAGGGCGCAAAAAAAGAACCCCCCTTTTCGAGGTATCTATACTATAGCACAAGCGGGCCAGACTGTCAAGAGGAGATTGGGCCCGGGGAACGGCCTGGGCGTGTGTTTTTGGGGAAGTAATAGAAGGCCTCCGTCGCAAAGGGTCTCGCCTGCCGACTCGGTCGGTTCGTAGCTTGTCTGCCACTGGCAGACACTCACCCCCAAACCCCACCAGGGGCCTAGACGCCTGAGACTTGGCTTCGCCAAGTCTTTGACCGCGCAATGTGTCTGTCTTTATCGCACATAGCTAACCAGGGTAAAGTTTTCGTCCACCTTTTTCAAAAGGTGGCAGGGTGTGGGACAGAGTCCCACGGTCTTGCCGGAATGCGCGAGAGTTCGCTTGCGAACTCTTCTGTGCGCATGGAGGCCTCCCACTACTCAAAAAGACCGGCCCGCGACTATGCAGGCCGGTCTTTCTTCTCTCATTCCGAGGGCGTCAGCTCAGCCGGGCCTCCACCTTTTTGCCCCGCTTCTTCTTTTTCTTTTCAGGCTTAATGTTCTTTCCGATAAGTCTGCGGGAGAATTTGGCTACCTTTTGCAGGTCGGCCCCCAGCTTAGGCTGGATGGCATCGTAGCTCTCTTGGGTGAGCCCGTTCAGCAGCACATAGGTGAGGATGGACCGCAGGTCCATGTCGCCGTTTTTGTACATATCCTCCAGCAAGGCTCCCAGCTTATCCGCGGGTTCGCTGTCCGGATAGCGCTTAAGCAGGTCCTCCGCCAAAGGCAGAACATGGCCCCGGATAAAGGTGACAAAACGCACCTGCCCGTAGACAATCTTCTCCTCGTTGAGGGCCTCTTTCAGCTCCGGGAAAATTCCCACCAGCCGGTTGATAAAGAACAGGGGGTCCACGTTCCGGTCCTCGCCCTTGCCAGACTTCTTCCTCTGCTGGACAATAGCCACCCGCTTGGGTCCCCGGACCACCTCCAAGAAGTCATTGATGATGCTCTCCGCGTCATCCCGCTCCCCGGTCCGCTTGTCAAAAAGCCATACGGAAAGCTGTCGCCAATCCCCGGGCTCCCCCTTGTCGTTCAGAGTAGTGGAGCGCAGCAGAAAGCTCTGCTTCTTGTCGTCATAAAGAAGGCTGTAGGCCACTTCGTCCGTGGCGAACATCGCCGCCCTCCCGGCGGGGTCCTCCAAAGGCGCAGGCTCCTTGAAGCCCTGGCCGGAAAGCTCCGCGCCCAGGGCGTTTTCGATCAGCTGAAAGGCGTCAAAATTCAAATCAATCAACTCCAGATTTTTTATATGAAAGGTATATTTTGCAGAGTAATACTGTGTGGCCTCCGAACGCACAGAAACGCGTTCTCCGGCAAGACCTTGAGGGCTTCTCGCCCTCAAACTCCCCGCCAGCTTAAGACCAGCTGGACCGGTCAAAGCCGTCCAGGGTAAAAGTTTCGTCCACCCATATTTTTCTCATTATACCAATCCCCCGCGCCTTTGTCAACGAATTCCCTCGCAAAACAGTTGCGAAATCCTTTCATCTATAGTATAATGACGGGGATGGACCAGAGCATAGATATAGCTAGATAGCTGGAAATATTTATATTTTTAAGAATCGAGCGTGATACTCATGAGCGAAAAAATCTGCCTGGGCGTTATTTTCGGCGGCCAGTCCTCCGAACACGAGGTTTCCCTTATGTCCGCCGGCTCCATCCTGAAAAACCTGGACACGGAAAAATATCAGATCTACCCGGTCGGCATCACCAAGGAGGGCCGCTGGCTTCTCTATGAGGGCCCGGTTTCCGGCCTCGCAGACGGCTCCTGGCCGCAGAACTCCACTCCCGCTTTCCTTGCCCCTGATCCCAGCATTCATGGCCTGGTGGCAGACGGCGGCAAAATTATCCGGCTGGACTGCCTCCTCCCTGCCCTTCATGGCAAAAATGGCGAGGACGGCTCCATCCAGGGGCTGTTCCAGCTTTCCGGTATCCCCTATGTGGGCTGCGGAGTGCTTAGCTCCGCAGCCTGTATGGATAAGGCTGTCACCCACACCCTGCTTTCCGCCGGAGACATTCCACAGGCCCACTACCTGTGGTTCTATTCCCAGCGCTATGAAGTGGCCCCGGAAACCATCCACAACAAAATCCAGGCCCGGCTCAACTTCCCCGTGTTCGTGAAGCCCGCCAATGCCGGCTCCTCTGTAGGGGTCAGCAAGGTGGAGGCTCCCGAGGAGCTGGACGCCGCCATCAAGAAGGCCGCCCGGGAGGACGGCAAGGTCGTAGTCGAGGAGGGGGTGCAGGGACAAGAGGTGGAATGCGCGGTGCTGGGCAGCCGGGTAGATGCAAAAGCCTCCATGATCGGCGAGATCGGCGCCTCCGCCCAGTTCTACGACTACGACGACAAATACATCAACGGCACCAGCCAGCTCTATATCCCCGCACGCATCCCCGAGACCGTGGCGGAGGAGATCCGGGAGACTGCCCTGCGGGCCTACCGCCTGATGGGATGCCAGGGCCTTGCCCGGGTGGACTTCTTCGTCACCCCGGAAAACAAGGTGGTGCTCAACGAGATCAACACCCTGCCGGGCTTTACCTCTATCAGCATGTACCCCAAACTGTGGATGGCCGAGGGGTACTCCTATGGCGAGCTGCTGGACCGGCTGGTAGAATTGGCCCTGGAGAGGGCGGGAAACCCCCATGGATAAGCGGCCCATCGGCGTATTCGACTCCGGCCTGGGGGGGCTTACGGCGGTAAGGGAACTGGAGGAGATCCTGCCCGGAGAGAGCGTGGTCTATTTTGGGGACACAGGCCGGGTCCCTTACGGCACCCGAAGCCGGGAGGCCGTGCGGCGCTACGCTCGCCAGGACATGGCTTTCCTGATCGCTCATGACGTAAAGGCCGTTCTGGCCGCCTGCGGTACGGTGAGCTCTACCTCGGCAGACATCGGGGCACAGTTGCCGGTCCCCTATTTCGACGTGGTGGCCCCCACGGCCCGGGCCGCCGCCAGAGCCACTCGAAACGGGAAGGTGGGCGTCACCGGCACCAATGCCTCTATCCACAGCGGAGCCTATGTCCAGGCCCTGAAAACGGCGGACCCGGCGGTCCAGGTCTACCCCATGGCCTGCCCCCTGTTCGTCCCTCTAGTGGAGAGCGGCTTCGTCTCTCCGGAGGACCCGGTAACCCTGCTGGTGGCGGAGCGGTATCTGGCTTCCCTCCGGGAGGCCGGGGTGGACGTGCTGATTCTGGGCTGCACCCATTATCCCCTGCTCAGCCTGGCCATCAGCCGCGTGATGGGGCCCGGCGTCACGCTGATTGACAGCGGCAAAGAAGCCGCTCTGGCCCTGGGGGAGGCTCTCCGGGAAAAGGATCTGCTCTGTCCGCCGGGCATTCCCCGTCAGGCCCAATATTACGTTACCGACGCGCCGGAAAACTTCTCCGCTGCGGCAAAGCTCTTTTTAGGCCATCCGGTAGAGGGAACCCGTGTGGACATTGAAAAGTACTGACACAAAAAGAAGCCCCTGTTTTAGTGAAAAGGAGGGCGGGAAATGAAAGAGGACTATACCATCAATATCAAGGGAAAGCAGATCTACGAGGAGGACACCGGAGAGATCACCCTTTCCACCGTGGGCACCTACAAGGAACGGGATGGAGTTCAGTTTATCGCTTATAAAGAGTACGATGAGGAGGACGCCCGGCTCTCCCACACGGCGGTGCTGAAGGTGGAGCCCGGCAAGGTCACCATGATGCGGGCTGGTTCCACCACCCGGCTAATTTTGGAAAAGGGCCGGCGGCATCTGTGCCTATATGACACGGGCTTCGGCTCCATGACAGTAGGGGTTTTCACCAGCGAGCTCCGGTCCGCCCTGGACCATACCGGCGGTTCCCTGGAAATCAAGTACACCCTGGACATCGACTCCAACCTGTCCAGCCGCAATGAACTCCGGGTGGAGGTCACCCCTCTGCCCCCGATAGGGCTGTAGCCGGCATGGACCATCCATTATAGAGACTCACCAAACGTCTAAAATAGAGAGGAAGAAAATATCATGTCCCAACTCGTTGAAAAAGCCCGGCAGCAGCTGCGGGAGGCTGTCTCCCAGGCCATGACCCAAGCGATCGCCGCAGGGGAACTGCCCCCGGCGGAGCTTCCCGGCTTCGCCCTGGAGGTCCCCGCCGACCGGGCCCATGGGGATTGGTCCTGCAACGCCGCCATGGCCGGGGCCCGGGCTTTCCACGCCGCCCCCCGGAAAATCGCCGAAGCCATCCAGGCCCATCTGAATCTGGAGGGCACCCTTTTCTCTAAATGCGAAACCGCCGGGCCCGGCTTCCTGAACTTCACCTATGCCCCCTCTTTTTACGGAAAAATCCTCCAGGATATTGAGGCTCTGGGCCCGAATTATGGCAGAAGCCGCCTGGGCCAGGGCCAGCGGGTACTGGTGGAATACGTCTCTGCCAACCCCACCGGGCCCATGCACATCGGCAACGCCCGGGGCGGCGTGCTGGGAGACGCCCTCTCCGCCACGTTGGCGGTTGCCGGCTATCGAGTAGAGCGGGAGTTCTATGTGAACGACGCGGGCAACCAGGTAAACCGCTACGGCCTGTCCATCGAGGCCCGGTATATGCAGCTCTTCCAGCCGGATTTCCCCTTCCCGGAGGACGGCTATCTGGGCGCGGATGTGACGGAAAACGCCCAGGCTTTCTCGGAAGTCCATGGAGACGAGCTCGTGAACCTGGACAGCGAGTCCCGGCGCAAGGCCCTCATCGCCTATGCCATTCCCAAAAACATCCAGGTGCTCCACGATGATCTCCAGCGCTACCGGGTGGAATATGACAACTGGTTCCACGAGTCCTCCCTCCACGAGAGTGGCGCGGTGGACCGGGTGATCCAACTTCTCAAGGAGAAGGGCTGCACCTATGAAAAAGAGGAAGCCCTCTGGTTCCGGGGAGAGCCCTTTGGCTCGGAGGATTTCGTGCTGGTGCGCTCCAACGGCGTGCCCACCTATGTGGTGCCGGACATCGCCTATCACTATAACAAGCTGGTGACCCGGAATTTTGACACGGCCATCAATGTGCTGGGGGCCGACCACCACGGCTATGTCCCCCGGCTGAAGGCCGCCATCGCGGCTCTGGGCATCGACCCCAACCGTTTGAAGGTGGTGCTCATGCAGATGGTGAGCCTGGTGCGGGACGGGGAGGCCGTAAAGCTCTCGAAACGCAGCGGCAAGGCCATCACCATGGCGAACCTGTTGGACGAGGTTCCCATCGACGCGGCTCGTTTTCTTTTCAACTCCTATGAGCCCAACACCCGTATCGACTTCGACCTGGATCTTGCGGTGAAAGAGGACGCCCAGAACCCGGTCTACTACGTGCAGTATGCCCACGCAAGAATTTGCAGCATCCTGCGGAATCTGGCGGCGGACGGCATCCGGCCCCGGCACTGCGAACCCGAAGAGCTCCTTCTGCTCACCGCTCCGGAGGAGGTGGAGCTGATCCGCTATCTTTCTGGGTTTACGGACGAGGTGGCAAACGCCGCCCGGAATATGGACCCCGCCCGGATTACCCGGTATGTATTGAATCTGTCCACTTTATTCCATAAATTCTACAATACCTGCCGGGTAAAGGGCGTAGAGCCCTCCCTCACCGCCGCCCGGCTCTGCCTGTGCGGTGCCGCCAAAACAGTGATCGAAAACGCCCTGGCCCTGTTCAAGGTGACCGCGCCGGAGCAGATGTAAGTCCAAAACGAAAAGCCGCAGGGACTTCTCCCTGCGGCTTTTCTGGTTTTCATTCTGTCTTTTCGATTTTTCGTCCTTATTCGCCGATCGCGTTATTTCGCGCTGAACTCTTCGCTATAGATCTCTTCACCGCCGGAAGTCTCATAGGTTACCACAACCTTGGGATCCTTCACATCCACCACGTTGGCAATCTCAGCGGCAATCCCCTCAAATGTGGAAGTCACTGTGCCCATATTCGTCTCCAGGGCGGTTTTGATTGTCTCCAAGTCGGTGCCCTCGGGCAGAATCTCCTCAGAGAAAGTAAATGTATACACCAGCTTTTCCCCTTCGCCGGTTACCGCAGCGGACATTCCAGAATCGCTGGACAGCAGCGTCTCAATTATGGCGTCGATCTCGGGCTTAACCTCCGGGTCCTCCAGAAAAGCCTGGATGGAAACATACTTGCCGTCGGCGTTCTTGCCGCCCTCCGGCTTTCCGCCGCAGGCCGCCAGGCTCAGCACCATTACCAGCGCCATAACCCCGGCCAAAATCCGAACCAGATTCTTTTTCATACGCAATCACCTTTCTTCATTTTCTTTTGATGCAGGCAGCGCCCAGCTTTCAGACGATTTACCGGGCCAATTGGCATTATACTCCCCTCTATAGTTGAGGTCAAGGCGAAAAGGGTTACAAAAAAGTTAATATTTTCCCTGAGAACAAACCTTTTCCCCGATTCCAGAATACGTATATTCATTATTACCTATTTTTCATTCAAGTTTTTCACACTGTCCCGCACCACCAGCCGGGCGGGCAGCTCATAGCGCAGCCAGGGGTCCTTCTCGCCCAGCTCCCGAAGGCGGATCAGATTTTTCAGCAGAAGCACACACTCCCGGCCCATCAGCTGGGGGGAATTGCGTACGCTGGTGAGATTGGGCTTGATCTGGGTGCAGAGGGGCTGATCGTCAAAGCCCGTGACGGATACGTCCTCCGGCACCTTCTTGCCAATTTGATTCAGGGCTTTCACCGCCCGCCAGGCCTGCCGGTCATTCTCGCAAACCAAGGCCGTGGGCAGCGCTTTGGCGCTCTGAAAAGCCTCCACCAGCCGCTGATATTCAAACAGGTCCTCCCCTGTGCCAGAGCAGAAGTAGAATTCCGGCCGGTCCTCCAGCCCCAGCTCCTTCAGAGCCTGCTGATAACATTTCCTGCGGTCCTCCCGCACCTGGCCCTGCCAGCCGCTGTATGTAAAGCCGATCTCTTTATGCCCCATTTCCTTCAGGTAATTTACCACACTAAAAATCCCCTGCCGGTTGCTGATGCATACGCTGGGCGGTTCCCAACCGATTGACGTATATGTATCCATAAAGACAAACGGTATGCCGCTGGACTCCACATCCCGTTCCAGTTCTTTTGTCAGCCGGCAGGGATGCACAATCGCTCCCACCACATTTCCCGTGCGCCGCAGCTGCTCGGCCAAGCTCAGGTTTTTATACCGGTTTCTGTGGACCATCATCAGGCAGCAGTCGTTCTCCCAGGCCTCCGCCTCCACACCAGCCATCACGCCGGAAAAAAAGTTATAGGGATCGTTCCGATCCGCGAAGAAGTCATCGGTAATGATATAGGCGATCACATCGCAGGCACAGCCCCCAGGCTTTTCCTTTTCCTGGGGCGCAGGCCTGGCCTCTGGCCCCACGCCGTCCCGGCAGGACTGGCAGAGCATTTCCCCGTGGCCCAGCTCCTGTATCTTTTCCAGGAGGCTTTTCCGCAGAGAATCGCTGATTCCTGGCTTATTGTTCAGCACCAGAGAGATCGTGGCGGGCGAAACCCCTAGTTTTTTTGCAAGGTCTTTTGCTTTCATATGGTAAACACCCCAGCAAGTTTATAAACTCTTTATAAACTTATAATACCCTATCCGGGGACAAAATGCAAGGGCTAACTTGACAAAACCTCTCTCTTGATTTAAAATGAATGTCGAAAAGTGAAAAGCAGGGGTGTCCTATACGTTCATGGAACTGCGTTCCATGAAGTATCCGAGTTTGCTTCGCAAACTCTTGCCGCGATCCGCCAGCGATGGTTGATCCGCGTGGAAGAGCGGGAGCGAACCCGGTGCGGGCTGAGAGGAGCTTCGAGCTTAAACCCTACGAACCTGATGCGGATCATACCGACGGAGGAAGCATTTCATTTTCTCAACAGGGGAGCGGGGCCAGGCGTTCCGGGGGCCGGAAAGTCCCTTGTCCTTTGCGGAAAATGCGCTGCGCGCCGTCTGGAGAAAATCCAGGCGGCGCTTTTCATTTTTCAAAGAATAATTTTCTGGAAAGGACAATTTATATGAACAACACAACCAATCCCTCTCCCGCGCCAACCAAAAAAACCGGGGTCTACAATCTGGTGCTGGCCGGGGTACTCATCGCCCTGGGCACCGCGCTCTCCTTTGTAAAGTTTCTGAACCTGCCCTGGGGCGGCTCCGTCACCCTGTGCTCCATGCTGCCCGTGATGCTTTTCGCCTACCGCGCCGGGACCAGATGGGGCCTGGGGGCTGGCTTCACCTTCAGCGTGCTCCAACTGCTCTTTGGTCTGGACGGGCTCAAGGGAATCTCCGGCGCCACCATCGCGGGCTCCATCTTCTTAGACTATCTCCTGGCCTTTTCCGTGCTGGGCCTGGCCGGAATTTTCCGGAACAGGATCCAGAACGACCCCGCCGCCTTCACCCTGGGCTGTCTTGTGGCCATGCTGCTGCGCTACATTTCCTCCATCCTCTCCGGCTGGCTGCTGTGGGCGCAATTCATGGAGGTGAACTACATGCAGGAGCTGGTGGCCGGGTTCTTCCCGGGCCTTGGGGGCCTCACGGGGAACAGTCTGGCCCTCATCTATTCCATCTGCTATAACGGCGCCTATATGCTCCCGGAAATCCTGATCACATGCCTTGCGGCGGCTCTGGTAATGCAGTTCGCCGGGAAGTTTATCCTGAAAAAATTTTTTTGAGTAGTGGGAGGCCTCCGGCACACCGCGCCAAGCGAGGCGAAATGAGCAGGCTAGGTTTCGCGGTGTGTCATGAGTTTTGCTTCGCAAAACTCTGTCAAGCTGGGTGCGGGCGCTCTCAGCCAACCAGGGTAAAGTTTTCGTCCACCTTTTTCAAAAGGTGGTGGGGGTGGAGGGGGCGAAGCCCCTCCCTGCCAGCGGCCAAAACATCGTCCCCAAAAAACCGCGGACCAGCCTCCTTCTCCCCAAACCCCTTGCCTTTTCCCCCGATTTCCTATATAATAATCCATATCATCTGTAAAAGGGGGAATCCTCATGCCCGCTAGACACCGCGCCCCGGAGCCCTCCCGCGCGCCCTGGCTCATCGCCGCCGTTCTCATCGTCCTGGCCGGACTTGTCGCCGCCGGGTTTCTGCTGTGGAAGAAATTTGAACCGGGGTCCGGCGGCAGAGCCGCCATAGAGACGCCCGCTCCCACAGCTCTGCCCACCGCCGCGCCTACGCCCACCCCCACGGCGCCTCCCACGCCCACCCCCACGGCGCCTCCCACGCCCACCCCCGAGCCTACCCCGGAGCCCACGCCCACCCCCGGCCCGATCCCGGACAACGGCGAGGACGGCTACCTCTCCGAGGGCTTGTACATCTGGAACAACATGGCCTTCGAGCTGTTCTACGGCTATGACGAGTCCGCCCAGCCCTACGCCCAGGCCATCTCCGGCTACGCCGAAAAGCTGCCGGGGGTACGGGTGTACAATATGGTGGTGCCCAACCACAGCGAGTTCGGCCTGCCGGAGCGCCTGCGGGACGGCCTGGGCTGCGGCTCCCAGCGGGCGAACACCTCCTTCATCTACCAGAGCTATGGTTCCGGCGTCACCCCGGTGGACATCTACGACGCCCTGAACCAGCACAAGGAGGAGCCCATCTACTTCAACACCGACACCCACTGGACCGCCCTGGGGGCCTACTATGCCTATGAAGTATTCTGTTCCCAGGCGGGAGTCCCGGCGGCCCCCCTCTCGGACTTCACCAAGAGTTCCTATCCGGGCTTCCTGGGCTATCTATACCAGATGACTGGGGACAGCTCCCTGGAGACCCACCCGGAGCAGATCGAGCTGTATGAGCCTGGATTCCCCTACACCGCCGAGGTCTCCTATGATGGAGAGAGTTTTTCACCCTTGGCGGGAATCAACAGCACCGACAGTTCTATGGGCTACAGTATGCTCCTGTGGGGGGATAATCCCTGCCTGCGGGTGGTAAATGAGAGCGCCCAAACCGGCCGAAGGCTGGCCCTGGTAAAAGAGTCCTACGGCAACGCTATCGGGGCCTTTCTGGCGGCCAGCTT
The DNA here is from genome assembly GCF_003612555.1 of Acutalibacter sp. 1XD8-33. GTDB lineage: Bacteria > Bacillota > Clostridia > Oscillospirales > Acutalibacteraceae > Acutalibacter. The sequence goes on along the minus strand of NZ_RAZF01000001.1, from coordinate 113,915 downwards.
CGACCAGGTGTACGCTATTGATTTTCGCAGTTTTGAGGGCAATCTGCCAGGGTTCTGTCAGGAAAACGGCATCACGGACCTGCTCTTCCTGAACAGCACCATGGCCGCCAACACCTACGCCCGGGTAGAGGACCTGGATCGGCTCTTTTAAGGCCGCTGCCTTTTCCCGGCATGGCGTATCGTAACCGCGCGTCGCGGCTTGGTTCAAAAAAGATATTCTGTCTTTTTTGAACCGCATTTACGATAAAAGCTCATGATAAATGTGAATTTTTCGGGCAGACTAAGGCCGTAAAGCTGAAACCGGTTTTACAAATCTTTATGAGCCGAGGTATTTGCCATGAAAAACAGACTGGAATGTTCTGTAACCACCTGCCTGCACAACAGCAACAATCTCTGCGACCTGCCCAGCATCAAGGTGGAGGGTCCCGGGGCCCGGTGCAGCAGCCAGACCTGCTGCGAATCCTTTGAGGAGCGCTCTCAGCGGAGCTCTAACTCCGTTTCCGGCTATTCCTCCCCTTCCCCGGAAACCTCTATCGACTGCAAGGCCCACAACTGCGTTTATAATGACAATTGCAAATGCGAGGCGGAATGTGTTTGCGTAGGCTGCTGCTGCCAGGACGCCACCAGCAAAAGCGGCACCGAATGCTGCACCTTCCAGGAGGGCTAATCCTTTTGCCAAGGGGACTTTTGCCGGGTCTTTGGACCCGGCTTTTCTCTATTTTTGAGCACCGTGCCGCTGTCTTTTGTCCTTCCGCAAAGTCCTGAACCTGTCCGCACCCTACCAGCGGGCTTTTCCCTGTTTTTTATTTTGTGGTGGAAATTCTCCCGCGTTTATGTTAGAATAAGAAAAAAGAGGGAGAAAGGGGCAGACCGGATGTACGGGGCGATCTTGGGGGATATTGCGGGCTCGCGGTTTGAGTTTACCCGGCCGGAGCATTTTAACTGGCGAACAGAACAGCTGTTCACCGGTATGAGCAAATACACCGATGATACGGTGCTTACTGTGGCCACCAAATACGCGGTGCTTACCGGAACGCCCTATCATCTGGCCTACCGGCAGTTCGGGCGGCGGTATATGCAGGCAGGTTATGGGCCCATGTTCAAAAATTGGCTTCACGCCCAGTCTGACCGGGGCTATCAGAGCTACGGAAACGGCTCGGCCATGCGGGTCAGCTATATCGGCTGGCATTTCCAGACCCTGGAGGAGGTGGAGGCTCAGGCGGCTCTCAGCTCCCGCTGCACCCACGACCACCCGGAGGGCATCAAGGCCGCGCAAGCTACCGCCGTAGCGGTTTATATGGCCCGCACAGGGGCCAGTAAGCGGGAGATTGCATATTATATCCACAAGAAGTATAAATATACCGTGCTGCGCCCTCTTCTGACGTACCGTCCCTTTGGCAAATTTGACGTGACCGCCATGGGCACCATGCCCCTGGCTCTGCGATGCTTCTGGGAATCGGAGGATTGGGAAAGCTGCATCCGCAACGTCTACAGCGTGCGCTGCGACACGGATACGGTAGGCTGCATTGCCGGGGGGATTGCCGACGCCTTTTACGGCGGCACCGGCCAGGAGGAGGACGCCCTCCTGCGGCGGTTTCTCATCCGGCCCAACCGTCTGGGCAACTTTGACACTTATCTTTACGACTGGGCCACCAAGAAGCCCAGCCAACTGGAAAGGGCGAAAGGAGTGACCGAAGAATGACTGTGCAAACCTATCAATCAAAACTTGTGCTGCGCACGCTGAAAGCGGGCGAGGTGTACCGTGCTAAGCCAAACTTGTCTCTGCGGGGAGAATACGACGCCATGATCGACATGCTCGGCCTGCACTGCGAGTGCCCGATTTTCGCTGTGGTGAAGGGGAAAAGACAGAACACCGGCGGTAAGGTTTCCAGTTCCGTGCGGCTGACTCTGGAAGTACCCGATAAATACATCCATCTCACCGAGTATGCGGAATGGGCCGATTTTCTCTATGCGTTCAAATTCACCCGGCCGGGTAATTATAAAGTCCTGCGGCCAGACTGCGAGGAAATCACCGTGCGCCAGTACAACCAGCTGCTGGAAAACCTAAAAACCCAGAAAAAGCCAGGACAGTATGATTGTCCCCAGGTGGTGCTGGAAAAGATCGAGCCCGCCTGGCTGAAAAGCGTTAAAATTTTTGGAAAGTCCGGTCTTTTGGGGAGGATCTTCGGGAAATAGCCTTTTGCGGCCTGTCCATGTCCCCTTCTTTTTCGAGACTTGCCTTTTTCCAGAAGCTGTGTTATAATAGTGCCCTACATAGGTATCCAAATGTAAGGAGGAGATCAAATGTCCCCGAAAATGGTGGAACTACACGACATTGACGTGCCGTCCTTCCTGCAGGTTCTGGACAGCTGTGAAGGCGAGGTCTATCTCATGACCCGGGACGGCAACCGGCTGAATCTGAAGAGTAAACTCTGCCAGCTGGTAGGGCTTACAGCCCTGATCGAGGGTGGCAAAATCGCCGAGGCTTTTGTTATGTGCGAAAAAGAAGCGGATGAGTCCAAGCTGTTCCGTTTTAACCTCTACAAGAAGGGCGTAGCCGAGGACGAGTAACTAGAGCGTTCCGGGGCGGATAGCCGCCTGAAAGCAAGCGCAATCGGCAGCCCGCTAGAGCATCTGCTGCGGGATGCATAAAAGGACAAGCAAGAAGCAATCGCTTTTGCTTGTCCTTTTTCGTCTTTATGCCGTGCCGCTCTCGTCAGACAAAACAGCTCTTACCGCCGCCCCATTCCAGAGCTTCTATTGGGCGCGCAAATATTCCCACACCAGCTTTTGAAAGCGATCCGCCGCTTGGTCGGCCGCCTTCTGCACTTCCTGGTGGGTGAGAGGCACGGAGCTGATTCCCGCCACCATATTGGTGATGCAGCTGATGCCGCAGACCTTCAGGCCCATGTGTCGGGCCGCCATTGCTTCGCAGGCAGTGCTCATCCCTACCGCGTCCGCCCCCAGCAGCCGGAACATGCGGATCTCCTCCGGCGTCTCATAGCTGGGACCCGTGGTTTGCAGGTAGACCCCTTCTTTCAGGGGAGCCCCCAGCCCTTCCGCCGCTGTTTTTGCCCGGTTTCTCAAGGTTTGGGAGTAGACCTCTGTCATATCTGGAAACCGGGGCCCCAGCTGGTTCTCGTTGGGGCCAATCAAGGGCGAGGGCACAAAGCTGGTGATCTGCCCGGTGAGGAGCATCAAATCTCCGGGCGAAAGAGCTTCGTTCACCCCTCCGGCCGCGTTGGTAAGCAGCAGCTCTTTTGCCCCCAAGGCTCCCAGCACCCGGATGGGCAGCACCACGTCCTCCATGGAGTAGCCCTCATAATAGTGTACCCGGCCCTGCATCACCGCCACCGGGCGGCCGTCCACATAGCCGAACAGAAAGCGGCCCTCATGCCCCGGCACAGTGGAAACCGGAAATCCCTCAATCTCCCCATAGCTCACCTGGGCCTCCGGCTGGATCCGGGCGGCGAAGCCCCCGAGGCCGGAACCCAGCACCAGAGCCGCCTCCGGCTGAAAGTCCGTCACCTTCCGGATATCCTCCACACAGCGCTGAATCCGGTCCCATATGATCCCCATAGCGGTCCCCCCTTTTATATAGTTAACGCAGTTCAAAAGAGGTGGAATATCTCTTTTGAACCCGGTGGCATAGCCGCCTAGCTTGAAAATCGGTATTCACCGATTTTCAAGTGCGTTTACTATTACTATCTTACTTGATCCTGCAGGGTTTGTCAATCGGGGAGCTCTCGTACGCATATTTTTTGAAGTAATGGAAGGCCTACGGGCGCAGCGGTCGCGCCCTACGGCAAGGTCGTGGAGCTCTGCTCCACACCTCGCCACCTTTGAAAAGGTGGACGAAACTTTTACCCTGGCTGGCTGAGTGCGTTAAAGCTAACCAGGGTAAAAGTTTGGCGGGGTGGAGGGTGAGCGTCTGCCTGCGGCAGACAAGCTGCGAACCGACCGAGTCGGCAGGCGAGACCCCGTAAACATCGTCCCAAAAACGCGTTCCCGGTCAGCACTCCTCAATCCGCAGCAGGCGGTTATACTTGGCGACCCGTTCCGTGCGGCAGGGGGCGCCGGTCTTGATCTGCCCCGCGTTCACCGCCACAGCCAGGTCCGCGATGAAGGTGTCCTCCGTCTCCCCGGAGCGGTGGGAGATGATGGTGTTGTACCCACTGCGCCGGGCCAGGTCAATGGCCTGGAGGGTTTCGCTCAGGGTGCCGATCTGGTTGGGCTTGATGAGAATGGCGTTTCCCGCCCCCTGGTCGATCCCCTGCTGCAAACGCTCTATATTGGTGACGAACAGATCATCCCCCACCAGCTGGACTCGGTGTCCAATGCGGTTTGTCAGCTCTGTCCAGCTTTTAAAATCCTCCTCGCCCAGGGGATCCTCAATGGAGATGATGGGATACCGGCCGATCAGCCCTTCCCAATACTCCATCAGATCGTCCGGATCCATGGTTTTTCCCCGCTTGGGCAGGCGGTAGTTGCCGTCCTCCTGGGCCCACTCGCTGCCGGCCGCGTCCAAGGCCAGTTGGACCCGGCCCCCATACCCGGCCTTCTCCACCGCTCTCAGGATCTCCTCGATGGCCTCCTCGTCAGAGCTCAGGTCCGGGGCAAATCCCCCCTCGTCTCCCACGCCGGTGGAGAGTCCCTTTGCCTTCAGCTGGGCTCCCAGAACATGATAGATCTCGCTGCACCAGCGCAGGCCTTCTTTAAAGCACTCCGCCCCCGTGGGCACGATCATGAACTCCTGGATGTCGATGTTGTTGCTGGCGTGGGCCCCGCCGTTGAGAATATTCATCATGGGCACCGGCAGTTTATAGGCCGCCGCGCCTCCCAAAAAACGATACAAAGGCATCCGGTAGTGGGCGGCAATGGCTCGGGCGCAAGCCAGGGAAACCGCCAGGGTAGCGTTGGCACCCAGATGGGCCTTGTTGGGGGTGCCGTCCAGCTTCTTCAACACGCTGTCCACCTCACGCACGGTGAGGCAGTGGAGCTTTTCCAGCGCCGGGGAGATAATCTCGTTCACATTGCGCACAGCCTTGAGCACGCCCTTGCCTCCATAGCGCCGGTCGTCCCCATCCCGCAGCTCCACCGCCTCGAACTTCCCCGTGGAGGCCCCCGAGGGCGCAGCGGCAGTGCCCATAGTGCCATCTGTGAGCTGCACCGTGGCGCTTACCGTGGGGTTGCCCCGGGAGTCCAGAATCTCGCAGCCATATACTTTTTGAATTCTTACCATAGCTGTTCCACCTTTCCGTATTTAGCATATTTTTAGTATTGCGCATTGCAAGTGGAAATAAACTGTGGTATAGTTAATATAGTTCAAAAAGATAAAATGGCTCCCTGGAACAGGGAGGCAAAACCGCCAATCTTAAAAATATATTCTAGAGATAGGAGGGGTCCCCCATGGACTTCGTCACCCCCGCCATGGAGACGGAACGGCTGATTCTTCGGCGATACCGCCCCAGCGACCTGCAAGATCTTTTTGAATACCTTTCCGACCCCGAAACTGTAGCTTTCGAGCCCTATGAACCTATGAACCTGGAAGAAGCTCAGAAAAATCTGGAGTGGCGCGTCTCCACAGAGGAGATGATTGCCGCCGAGCTGAAGGAATCCGGCAAAATGATTGGAAACGTCTACTTGGGAAGCCGGGACTTTCAGTCGTTGGAACTGGGCTTTGTATTCAACCGGGCGTACTGGGGAAAGGGCTTGGCGGCAGAGAGCTGTCGGGCGCTGATGCAGGCCGCCTACGCGGGGGGAATCCACCGGATCTTCGCCGAATGTGACCCGCAGAACGAGAGTTCCTGGAGACTCCTGGAGGCCTTGGGCCTTTTCCGGGAAGGTCATCTCCGCCAGAATGTCTATTTTCAAAAAGACCAGGCGGGCCGGCCTGTCTGGAAAGACACTTATCTGTACGCAAAGCTCAATCCAACTGAAATACATTTATGAAAAGAGGTAATCACCATGCAATTCACCCGTGTCAGCCCCGAATCTGTAGGCATCCCCTCCGCCGCCGTGCTGGACCTGCTGGACGAGCTCTACCGCCAGGGCATCGAGATGCACTCCTTTATGCTCCTGCGCCATGGCAAGGTCTGTGCCGAGGGCTCTTGGGCTCCTTACCGGCCGGATGTGCCCCACATCATGTTCTCCTTCAGTAAGAGCCTGACTTCCACCGCCATTGGCTTCGCTGTGCAAGAGGGAATTCTCTCTTTGGACGACCGGTTGCTGGACCTGTTTCCCCAGGAGGCTCCGGAAAACCCCAGCGAAAATTTGCAAAAGTGCCAGATACGCCACCTGCTGATGATGGGCTGTGGTCACGAGTCGGAGATTGAGTGGGCCTCCGGCGGTGACAGCAGCTGGATCAAAACCTTCATGCACCATCCCTTTGTCTACGAGCCTGGCACCCATTTCCTCTATAATACTGCCGGCACCAATATGCTTAGCGCGATCATTACTCGGAAAACCGGCCTCACCCTCACCCAGTTCCTAAAGCCCCGGCTATTTGATCCTCTGGGCATCGGAGAGGTTTTCTGCCAGCCCCTGCCTGATGGAACAGAAATGGGGGGCGCGGGCATGTTCCTGACCTTGGAGGATATGGCCCGGTTTGTACAGTTCGTTGCCAATAAGGGGGCCTGGGAGGAAAAGCAGCTCTTAAACTCCGAGTGGTTTGACTTGGCCACCGCCAAGCAAATTGAGAACGCCGGGGCCGGCTGGGGCGGCGACCCAGACTGGCAGGCCGGATATTGCTTCCAGTTCTGGCGCTGTGCTCCTGATGGCGTGTTCCGGGGAGACGGCGCTTATGGCCAGTTCGGCGTGGTGATGACGAAACAGCACACGGCCCTGGTGATTCAGTCCGCCTCTTTGAAGCTGCAAGGAGTCCTCCAGTCGATCTGGGACAAGCTCCTGCCCCAAATTGCCGCCGCGCCTCTTCCGGACGATCCCAAGGCCCAGCACATGCTTCAAAAACGTTTGGAAAAGCTGGAGCTAAACCCGCTTTTAGGAATGCGCAACCCCGGTGCGGAGGCCTCGCTTAACGGGGCGGTCTATGTGCCCAACCAGCCCCTGCCAGGTGTTCTGGACATTGTGGGCGGCGCGGGGAGCTTCGAGCCCAAGGGGAACTGCCTGAATTCTCTGGCTTTCCGTTTTGAGGAGAACGCGGCTCAGCTGATTGCCTCCGAGGACAGCGGTGAAACCGTCATTGACCTGGGCATGGAGGGACATTTCGCCTCTGCCATGATCAATGGGATACCTTTTGGCGCCAACGCCTCCTGGCGGTCCCGCGATGTGCTGGAAGTACAGCTGCGCAATATCCGCATGGCCACCGGTCGGCGGCTCTTACTTCATTTTGCCGGGGACAAGCTCACCATCACCGACGAATCAACTCTCCCCGAACCTGTTGGCCTGGGGGATCTGCCTGCCCCCGCTCTGGTGTTCACCCTCTCGGAAGGCTCCGTGAATACCAAGACCCGAATGTACTGGGAAGTTAATCAATAAAGCTGATAAAGGAAAGAAAAAGCTGCCGGGGAACGAACCTAACCCTGCTGCTTTTTCTTTTTGTCATCATTCGTCGAAGTTGATCAGCTTTTTAGCGGCTCTTTCTCTTTTCCCGCGCCCACTCATATCTTATTTCCGCTTGGAATTTGGGCTCAAAAAAGATGTCTTTGCGGTCTACCAGGGCAAGCAAGTTTTGGAATACAACGCCAGTAGAATTTCCTCCTACCGCCACGATGAAGCCAACATTGTTCAAATTCGACTTCAACTCTTCCAGCTCATACACTGGATGGCCGCAGTACTGGAATTTGCCCGGCTTTCGGCGCGTGACGCAGAATGCCTCATAGTCCATTCCCATTTTCTTGAAATAGTCGGAGTAAACATATCCGCATCCCCCCGCGCCATAAAGTATGATTCGAGAATGTGTGCGGCACAGCTTTTCCAGCTTCCGCTGACCCATCCGTTTATGGTAAGCGCCAATCGCTGAGACCGTCCACTTGGGCACCAGCGCTGCCAGGAAAAGCTGCCATCTAGGTATTGAGGTAACCCAGTCCCATACTTGAAAGTAATGTAAAAACACTTTCAAAGAGTATCTGTTGTCTCTTCTATAAGCACGTATCAATGTAGATAATCGGTCAAAATAAAGTTCCTCGGTATTCCGGACACAGATCGTCTGCTTATTGAGATAACAATCCGGCAGCTCTCTTATCGTTTGCACCAGTCCCTCACAGAGTACAAAAAAGAATCCATTTGTCCACTGCGAATCTGCCTTTAGTTCAGAAATTCTCATACCATCGCTTCTAAATGGCAAATACACCGCAGAAAATGTCTCAAGTTCTAAAATTCGATGGAAATAGAAACTCATATAGGCATGCCATATCATGGTTTCCCCTTGCTTTAAGTATGCCGACTCGTAACGCTCCCAATCCACCCCCGCCAACATGGTGCGAGCGTTTAAGATCGTTCCTCCATATAGCCTTGTTGCAACTAAGCATTTATCAAAAAATTCACTCTGAGAATAGAACACTTTCTGGTTTTTTTCTATATTCTGATCCGTCCTTGATGTTGATAAAGGGTCCAATACTATAAAATCGTAGTTCTCCGCTAATTGTAATGAAATCGTTTCTAAAGCCATCTTAGAGCATCTTATTCCATCATTGCAGAGCCAGATATACTGATACTCATACTGCAGACCATATCCTTGATAAATTTTAAACACTTTCTCAGACGAATGCAATTTTGAATCCATTTTTAGATAGAATATTCTATCATTGTCCACCCATTTGTCTATTACACTTTTTACGCTGTCGTCGGGAGTAGAATCATAATAGTAGATGTCAATGCCCGTTTCAAGATAATTTTTTGAATAATTCTCTAAAAACTCCTGCGCTAGCTCATATGTCCTGTAAATGGGAATACACATGGCAATCTTTCTCATCATCAGCCAGTTCCTCCAAAAAATTGTTCTTTACATTCAAATTCCTTGGATCAAAAATTTATTCTGACCGGAATTACATCTCCAAAGCCCATTTCAGAAAGCACAGGATAAACTTCCTCTTTCATTTCGTACTTTTCTATTGCTACAAGGCAGACACTGTCCTTTTCTACATCCCCGCAACTGTGTATGTGGAGAATTGGTACGCCTTCAATTTCATTTCTATTGCCCTTTAACCGCGTTGCCAGCACCGCCTTTACAGAAATTTCGGCTTCCCGTAGCTTTTTAACAGCCTTTCGCCCCCATTCGCCAGCTCCAAATATGTATATAGTTAAGTTATTATCTTTCAGGTATTGGATATCGAATTCCGAAAATTCAAAACCAAGCCACTCATAGGGATTCCTTTTTGATATCTCCCATTCAAAAGAGATCGCCTTATCCTGATCAACAATATCACAAAAGCTGCAAAAAGGAATCGGCCTTGCCAATTTTTCCAGTAATTCATCTCCAGTTTTCACCGAATAGATATCAATCCCATCACGCTGAGACAAAGCCAAATCTATTTTGAAATACTCTTTCAAATGGTAGGCAAATGCAGCCGGTGTGCAGGGATACATTTTACCCTCTTTTAAAGTAACACATTGATTTGCCATAGAACAACGAGAATAATGCTCTGGAGCAGACCTTCGCGCCTCTCCCACTGCGCTTGGAAAAAGCGGATACCACTTGCTCATTCTCTTGCTGCCAGAAAAATAGAACTGGTACTTCACATTGAATTGACTTGCAATCTCAGAGCAATAATTATAATCAAAGTTGATTGGATATTCTGTTGGACTAATGATCACATTACAGCTATGGCAGGTACGCCAAAACTTTTCTCCCATAGCGGGCAAAAGAATACCATTTGTCACAATTTCAATTATTCCCGTTGGGAATGCAGCTCTAGTCACCCTCATAAATTCATTTATTTGCGGATGCGGCAACGGCTCCCCTCCCATCAACAAGACATAATTCATTTCTCCATGAAAAAGCTCTGATAACTGCGCCAGATCTTTCTCATATTCTGCTATATCCATAAATTTCTCTTTTACCAACGGCGCACAATGAACACATGATCTGCAATTCAGATTGCAATGCTCCACAACAGGAACCAGAAATCCTAAGCCACAATTAGGCTGAAATTTTAAAATTGCATTTCGCAGTTTCTTTTCTACTTCACATATTTCCATTATCAATAACTCCTTTTAGAGTTTATTTGTAGTCGATTCATTCATAACAAGCGAAGCCTGCATGCCATCCTTCCAATATATTGTAGACTTAATGCCTAGAGACTTCATCTTTTCTACATTACAACAACTATCCGGCTCAAATTCCCGATAGGGAATCGCCCCAAATTGCAGAAGAGACTGAGAGGCAATTCTTTCCTTTAAATATTCGACCACCTCGCGGAGGCTTACTGAAATTCCACTTCCAACGGGAATCTCTAAGTATGGTTCCGCAAAGTTGGCATCTATAACCGTCCTATATGTACGCAAAACATCATAGATACTGATAAAATCCCTACGCTGCTTTCCTTCCGTCAATTCTAATGGCATATTCTTTTTTAACTTATACGTAACCCAAGCTAGAAAATTTTCTTCTGGCAAGTTAGGCCCATAGAAGTGCTCTAATTGCAACTCGATAAATTGGAGCATCCCTCCTTTCCCATACCTTTCCCCCCATTGGGCAAACTGTTTTTTTGCCAAAGCATATGAATTCACCTGAGAAGGTAGCCCCGTACCTGTATTAATCCACCGCTGAACGCCAGCCTCTGCCGCAATTTGCAAAACCCTCAGGGGAAATGTCAAATTTCCGGCAATTACGTCCTCTATGGTATTACTCCCTCGGGCATAGGTACATGCAGTATGAACCACCATTTCACATTTCAATTGCTCCATGCAAGGTTTTATCTGCTCTATAGATACCAAATTGACTTTATTGCTGAATGGGGCTAATCGATTTAAACGATTGACATCTCTTACTATACAGGAAACAGTATGCCCTTCTGCCAACAGCATCTGAGCCAGACAACTTCCAAGATACCCCGTCGCACCTGTCAGCAGAATATTCACTGTTCCTCCACTGCCTCCAAAATTGTCTGGACCATATAGTCCAGCATGTCCTTTGTCATCCCCGGATACACGCCTACCCAGAAAGTGTCGTTCACGATTTTATCCGTGTTTGCCAAATCACCTACCACGCGGTAGCCAGTTTCCGCCTTGCGCAGTTCATCGAAACAGGGGTGCCGCAGCAGGTTGCCCGAAAACAGCATCCGCGTCTGCACGCCCCTGTCCTCAATATACTTCACAACCTTCTCCCGGCTGATTCCCTCCCGCACCGTGAGCAAAAAACCAAACCAGCTAGGCCAGGCCTCTTTCTCGCAATAGGGTAAAATCAGTTTATCCTCTGCCGGCGCAAGCCCTCCCCGCAGGATTTGCCAGTTTTCCCGCCTTTTCTCCACAAAGCCGCCTAATTTTTTCAGCTGGGCGCACCCAACCGCCGCCTGCATATCCGTGATCTTCAAATTGTATCCCAAGTGGGAGTAAACATACTTGTGGTCGTACCCCTTGGGCAGCAGGCCATACTGCCCGTCGAACCGGTGCCCACAGGTATCATCCATTCCAGGCGGGCACACGCAGTCCCGCCCCCAATCCCGCATGGAGAACATAATGCGGCTGAGCAGATCATTGTTTGTGTATACCGCGCCGCCTTCTCCCATGGTCAGATGATGAGCTGGATAAAAGCTGGAGGTCCCCAGGTCGCCAATAGTGCCTGTTTTTTCATAACCCTCTCCCCTGTCATAAGCCGCGCCAAGGGCATCACAGTTGTCCTCAATCAGCCATAAGCCGTGTTTGTCGCAAAAATCCTTTACCGCCTTCAAGTTGAAGGGATTCCCCAGGGTATGGGCCAGAAAAACACACTTCGTCTTTTCCGAAAGCGCTTTCTCTAACATAGAAACATCCACATTGTAGGTTCCCAGCTCCACATCCACAAACACCGGCACCGCACCATACTGCAAAATTGGCGTTACACTAGTGGGGAATGCTGCCGCTACACAAATCACCTCATCGCCTCGCCGGATAGCACGCTCCTGAAGCAAGGGCGATGTCAGCGTCATAAAAGCCAACAGATTTGCGGAAGAACCGGAGTTTACTGCGGCCACATGCTTTATACCCAGAAAGCTACCCAGTCCCTGCTCAAATTCACGGCAGAACCGTCCGGCCGTCAGCCAGAATTCCAAGGCTGAGTCCACCAGATTGATTTGTTCTTTTTCATCATAGACTCGGGAGCAATAGGGGATTTTCTGCCCGGGCCTAAAAGGCTGTTTTGCCGCCTGCTCCATTTCATGATACTCTTTTACCAGGGAAAATATCTCCTGCCGGATTTCCTCTTTTGTACGCATACGGCTCTCCTTATTTCTTATTCAAAAATTCTTCAATCTGTCTGTCCATTTCCCGGGGCAAATCACCATTCTCCAGCCAAATCTTTGTCCATTTCACGGTTTGGCCGACCGCTTTCGCAATATTCCAACGGGGCCTCCAGTGAAACGTTGACTTCAGCTTTGAGCAGTCCAATTTTAAAAACTGGTCCTCATGAGGCGCCTCAGCCTCGGACCGGTTCTCCCAGGCCGCTCCCTCCCCCCATATTTGGCAAAACAAATCTGTCAATGCTCCGGTAGTCAAACAGTCCTCATCCTCCGGCCCCACATTATACCATCCAGAATCCCCTTTGTTCTCATATTGCCGTTGTGCAACTAATAAGTAGGCAAAGAGGGCCTCCAACACATGCTGATAGGGCCTGACAGAATGAGGGTTCCGAACAACAATAGGCATTTGAGACTGAACCGCCCGCACACAGTCCGGAATAATTCTGTCATTGGCAAAATCGCCCCCGCCAATCACGTTGCCTGCCCGCACTGTGGATACCGCCGTCTCCGTATCGGCAAAAAAGCTGCCGACATAGCTGTGCGTTACCAACTCCGCGCAGGACTTAGAATTGGAATAGGGGTCATGTCCATCTAATGGATCACTCTCTCGATATCCCCAGGCCCAATTCTGATTTTCGTATACCTTATCCGTCGTAACGATTACCACAGACTTCACAAGATTCGGCGAGGTCCGAATGCACTCCAGCAAATTTACCGTTCCCATCACATTTATCTCATATGTATACACAGGGGCTTTGTAACTATCCCGCACAATAGGCTGCGCTGCTAAATGAAAGACGATCTCTGGTTGAGCGGCATGAAAGGTCTGTTCCAGCTTGCTCCTATCTCGGATATCCCCAAGCACTGAGGTCATCCTTCCATCCAAGCCGGCCAAAGAAAACAAATTTGGTTCTGTTGGAGGCGGCAGAGAGTAACCCGTCACCTCCGCGCCCGCACCAACTAGAATGCGGCAGAGCCAGGCTCCCTTAAAGCCTGTATGCCCTGTCACAAAGACCCTTTTGCCCTTTAAAAAAGCCAAATTCATCATACTCATCTCCTCTACCAAACCTTCCACGGGGCTCGATCTTCCGCCCACATGGTTTCCAGTAGATTTTTCTCCCGCACCGTGTCCATGCATTGCCAGAACCCTGTATGCTTATAGGCCATAAGCTGACCGTCTCTCGCGGCGCTCTCCAGCGGCGCTTTTTCCAGTATATCGCCGTCTCCAGATATGTAATCCAGAAATTCAGGCTGGCACACCATAAAGCCAATATTGATCAGGTTTCCATCACCCTGGGTTTTCTCCCGGAACTCCCGGATGCCGCCTCTTTCGTCAATGTCCAGTACGCCAAAGCGCTGCCCCGCATTATAGGCTGAAATCGTTACCATTTTCCCGTGGGACTGATGAAACCGCACCGACTCGGCAATATTCAAGTCTGCCACCCCGTCTCCATAGGTAAGCAGAAAGGGTTCTCCGCCAATATACTCTTTTACCCGTTTTACCCGTCCGCCGGTCATGGTATTGAGTCCTGTGTTCACAACGGTTACTTTCCAAGGTTCGGACGTGCTTTTGTGGACAGTCATATCGTTTCTGCCTTCGGTAAAATCGAATGTGATATCCGAGGTATGGAGAAAGTAATCCGCAAAATATTCCTTGATAACATGCTGCTTGTAACCCGCGCAGATGATAAACTCGTGGAAGCCATAGTAGCTATAGAGCTTCATGATATGCCAGATAATGGGCATACCGCCCAGTTCCACCATGGGCTTGGGTTTGAACTGGGACTCTTCCGATATGCGGGTGCCAAAGCCTCCCGCAAGGATGATAGCCTTCATACCTTCTCCTTCCAGAAAACCTTTCTTTTTTAGCTAATTTGCTATTTTCAATCGCTCATTATCATGATGCGTTTATTGCCACAGTGCACTGTGGCAATAAACGAGGACGTCCTCGTTTAAAACCGGTCCGTAAGGCTATCCTATGGAAATCTCGCGGCTTAGCCTTTCTACCAGATCATATCCGTCCCAGACAAAGTCGAAATCCATCGTGTCGCCAATGGAGACAACCCGGTCGATTCCCTTTACCCCAGAGCCAATCAAGGGCATCAGCCATTCCTTGCATCCCAGGCAGGCAATGGTCTGTAGCTTCTCTCCGCAGACCGGCGCCAGCTCTACCGCCTCGTTCAGATAGCACTCATAGAAGAATCCCGAGTGCCCCCGGCGTTCCTGTATTTGGGAGGTTATACTCTCTAGCTCTATCCTCGTAATCAGATTATCCTTCATCTTTACAACACGAATCCCTGAAATTTCTACAGCCGCAAGGCAGGCGTTTACAAGCTTATCCATAAACTGTACAGGCTGTGGATGGTACTTCTCCGCCGCTATCTTCCAAAGCTCCTCCCAGAATACCGTTCTGGCTCGCTCTACCTCGTCTTTCTGTCCTGTCCAGCATACCAGCCTGGGCGAACTGCAGGCGTTCTGATCCGAAAGATACGTATCATTGTAAAAGTCCTGGGCAACCCGCGCTTTATCAGGTATCGATATATACGTTCCTCCGTCTATCACACAGATAGAATACCGGTCTGCAAAGGTGAGTTCTTCTCCTCGGGGAGGAAGCTCGCTTTTTCGGATTTCACGGATCGTCTCGTCGCCGCCCCACACTATCCGCACGTTACAGTTCTGGGAGAAATAGTCGTTAATCTCTTTGCTCCTGGAGTAGCGGACAAAGGCCATCGTATTTTCCAGCCCCCCACCTCTTTCTTCTAGAACCTTTCGGATCGCCTGGTTGATGATATCTGTCTGAGGAAATTCTTTGCTAGGCAGCCGGACAATATTGGCATTTCCCAAAAGGAAACTCACCGCAAAAGAATATGCGTAGTTTACCGCGACATTGGAGGGCGCAATGTGGAAAACCAGCCCCCTGCCCATGCGGAATTTGCCCTCTTGCATCACCTCGTCTCTTTTTCGAAGTACATTTGCTTTTCGAATCCAAAAAGCGAACGTAACCACATCCGGATACCTCTTGGCCTCCCGGCTGGCCAAAAGCATGCCCGAAACTTGGTTTAAAAACTCGATCCGAGCAGGGGCAAAGGGAAGTTCTGCGGGGAGCTCTGACATACGCTCCAGAATTTGTTGGCTTCCCAGACAAATTTGAATCTTCTCAAAATCCAGCCGCATAGGTATCGCTACACCCCCTGATCTCCGCATTTGCCAATCTTCCGCACACTGTAAAGTATTTTCCCTTTCTTCCACAGGGGCAGTCATCCTCGCCCAGCAGGATTCCCTTATCCTCCGTTAAGAGGGAGTGGCCCGGATAGGATTCCGGTATCGTTGAGAGCACTTGCAGGATCCCCCGCTCTCCCGGTTTTAGCGGGGAAAAGTCCCAGGGGCTGCGGACTATAACGTCCGAGAAAACCGAAGCATGAAGATGTCCATATTCACACTCCATATAGATGCAGCCGGTCTGCTCCACCATTCCATAATAGTCGTGGATCTCCGTAAGGCCGCACACCTCCTCCAGCTTCTGATGAAAGGCTTCCCGGGAAACCGCCTCCTGTATGAGCTTCTTCCACCCGCCCCCATGGATGAGCATGCAGCCAGACAGATCAAAAACCGTACCACTCTGCTTCAGACGCAGCAGCTCCTGATAGAAATGCTGCCAGATCATAAAGGTGAATCCAAAGAGCAGAATGCGCTCTCCCCGATGCCTGTCTAGAAAGTCTCGAAGGGCAGAAAGGTTCAGCTTCATCTCATCATCCAGCGCATACATCTTTTCCGTTCCAAAGATGGAGAAACCCAGTATCCCCGCTCCCCTTGCAGAAAAAGCCGCCCGGTTTTTCAGCACGGAAGGACAATCAATCAGGATCATTGGCATACGCTTGGATCCGGTAAAGCTGGACACAATCTTCACCAAGGCCTTCTGCTGATTTGATGCCGTTGTCCTGTCCAGAAAGATCCGGGAGACTGCCTGACCTGTGGTACCTGAAGAGGTGACCGTTTTTACAATCTCCTGCCCGGGCATGCTCTTCAGCGGAATTTCCTTGAACAATCTCACCGGCAAAAACGGCAGCTCCGTATAAGAGGATATCTCCCTGTTGCTATACCCAATGCTTTCCAGGATTCTTCTATACTCCGGACAATTTTTTCTGTGATGTTCGGTCAAGGAAAGGAGTCTTTTTGTTAGAAGCGGTTCCTTCTCCTCTTTAGACAGCAAATAAGGTTCCACTCGCTGGATTTCTTCAAACTGCATTTTTATCCTCCCTTCCTTCTCTCAAAGTGCCAGTTCTGCCTTCACGATCTCCGCAGCTTCCGGCCAATGATCTATGATAAAAAAATGAGTTCCCGGATATTCTATAAACTTGCAGCTTCCTTGGAACACCTGCGTCCACCGGCGGATCTCTGGAAAAGGGGTATCCGTCTCTGAATAGAAAACCGTTGCCGGAATTCGACAGGCGATATCCATTTTGTCAAAGGGATATCTTCGAATCAACCGGTAATCCGCCTGGTACTGGGGCAGATAAACCCGCCAAAAGGCTCGGTTTTCCACAAGGCTCTCCGGAATTCCTCCGAACTCTATCGTCCGCTTTTTGACCCACTCGTCGCTTTCCCATTGGGAGTCCTCCCGAAGCTCTCGTTTCATGGCAGGACCATGAGCGCCAAGAAACACATGACAGGGGGGATCTATCTCCTGGGCCAGCAAAATACGTTTCAGCACTTCCACCACAGCGATGCTCCCCATGCTGTATCCGAAAAGGCCGTATGCCTCTTCCGGCTTCCACCGCTCTTTTACCTGAGCATACATATCCCCAGATAACTCCGCAAAGTTCTGATAAAACGCTTCCTTCCTCCTTGCACCATGCCCTGCGTACTCCAACCTTTCCACCTTGATTTGAGCGCGCAGGCAACTCTCCAGCTTATCAAAAAATGATGCCGTACCACCTGCATAGGGAAAGCAAAATAGCTGCACAGAACTTCTCCTCCACCCAAGAACCTACTTAAACTATAGCCAAAAGACTTGTCAAATGGATACTTTTCAATCTTTTGGGCTATAGTACTTCTCCAGCTCGGTATACCGTATCTTTCCCGCATCGTTCTTTGGAATTTCCTCAATCGCTATCACCTGAATGGCCGCAGGGTTCAGCTTCAGCGTCCGGCTCACATATTTCTCAACTTTCTCCACTAAGCCACCGTCTGTAATAAAGAGAACCATGTGGTCGTCCACTCCGGCACTGGCACAGGGCATGTGGTGAAATTTCTCCTTCACAAGGCAGTCCACCTCGTCCAGGTTCACCCGATTTCCATAAATCTTTAAGAACCGCTTCTTTCTTCCAGTAATATAATAATATCCGTCAGAATCGAACTTCGCCATATCGCCGGTCTGGAGAACGCCGTTTCTCTCGTCCCCCTTTACCAAGTCCTCTCCCCGTTCCGCATAGCCTAGGGTTACATTTGGCCCCTCATAAACCAGTTCGCCGGTAATTCCCGGTTCCGTAATCACCGTGCCCGCCTCGTCAATCAGATGGAATCTCCCCCCCGGTATGGCAATTCCCATAGAGCCGTATTTCTCAATGGCCCTTTCCGCAGGGAGATAGCCCATACGGGCAGTCGCCTCGCACTGCCCATACATCACCACAAATTTCTTGTGGGTTTCCTTGGCATACTCCGCAAATTTTTTGTGAAGCTCAGGGGTGAGTTTTCCCCCCGCCTGGGTCATAGTCCTCAGAGAAGGCAGATCCTTCCGCTGAAAGCGCATTCTGTCCAGCATCTCATAGGTATAAGGGACGCCGCCAAAGGACGTGGCTCCTTTCTCTTGAAAAAATGCCCAAAATTCTTTCTGCGCTAGAGATTTATCTGTGACAAGGAGCATCGCTCCCACCAGCAGATGGCTGTTGATAATCGACAGGCCATAGGTGTAGTTCATAGGCAGCGTGGTAATCGGCCGCTCCGCTTCGGTGAGCGCAAGGTATTCTGCAATAGCTTGCGCATTTACCAAAACATTTTTATAGCTCTGGCGTACTAGCTTCGGACTACCTGTAGAACCGGAGGTGGTCAGCAGCAGAGCCAGATCCTGGTGCATAGGGTAGGCCTCCGGATATCCGGTTTTTAATAAGCAATACCGATTAGATGAAAAAATCAAACCCATCTCTGGGAACTGTTCCCGCATATCCTCCGGGACCCAGAGAAACGCCGGATAATATGCCTTCAGAAGATTGTCCAGCAAGGACCGGTCCAGCTGGCTGTTAAGTAAAACCGGAACAATCCCGCCGTTCAACATCCCAGTGTAGCCAGCCAGCGCGCCGGTTTCATTCCGACACAGGACAAAAGCCAGACAGCGGCGGCCTATCGCCTCTTGCAGGCGTCGCCCCTCCTCATACAGTCCACCATAGGTTAAGGACATACCGTATTCGTCTAGTATGGCAATGTCGCTGCGGTATTTTTGAAAATCCCAAATCATTCGCGTTCTCTCTCCCTTCGGATGGAGGCAGGTTCATCGATACGGCTTTTGCTTCCAATAATCCACAAATTGATCGGAGAACACCCACTCTCCCGGTATCAGCGGGCTTCTCTCCTTCAGCAGTTCAAAGCGCCGGCGGTCCTTAAAGAAAAACCACATGCGCGCTTCTATGTGATAGGCGCAGCCAACAAATCCATATTGCTGGAACAGCAGGCCCATACTGGCGTTTGTCCACAGCGTGCAATGCCCGCCTAACAGATAGAACCAGTTTGGGTCCTGGGGAACCTCCTCACAGACTAATGTATGCATACAGAGAGTACCCTTTTCTTCTAAAAGGCCTATGATTTCGTCCACATCCCGCCTGCCAAGCAGGTGCTCAAATACAGAGCACGATACCACCGCGTCGAAATCGCCGGGCAGCATGTCCTCATCCGCTAAATAATCACTGGGTCCTTCAGGCCGCAGCGCTCACAGCGCACATAATCCCTCTCAAAGGGCTCCGGCTCAATGGTTTTTTTCAGGTAGTCCTTCATCTCAGAACCGCACACAAAGCATTTCATCTGTCTTTCTCCTTCCCCTCAGAACGCAATTTCATAATTGCCGGCAAGGATTTCCTTCCCCTTCTCATAAGAGCTGAGGTCAATAATGTCATCCGTGTCCATCATGATATCAAAGGCATCCTCTAAAGCGGCAATCAAGCCCATATGCCCCACGGAATCCCATTGTTCAATCCCTTGATACTCCAGTCCCTCCAGCTGGTCCTCCGCAATTTCCAATGCCTCGCAAAAAGCCTGGTTATATTTTTCTGCGTTTGTCATAATGAAA
Organism: Acutalibacter sp. 1XD8-33; assembly: GCF_003612555.1. Lineage (GTDB taxonomy): Bacteria > Bacillota > Clostridia > Oscillospirales > Acutalibacteraceae > Acutalibacter. The sequence goes on along the minus strand of NZ_RAZF01000001.1, from coordinate 94,244 downwards.
TCCCTCTTTCTGATTTTTACCGTTCTATTGTTCCGCTTCTATCTTTACAAAAGTATCCGCCCAAATTATACCGGCGTTCCATGGCTTTCTTCCATAGGCTCCACGATCATTTCCTGGAAGAAAACCTCCCTGTCGATAAATGGAGACTGGTCCTCAATGGGCCGGAACCCGAATTTCCGCTTCCCATAGGTCACCAGGGCGTTATGCAGGTCGAACTGGTCCGGGTCGCACATGACTTCGCAGATATACGGACCATCTGATGCCAACAGTTGGGTGATGGCATCATCAATTTCCCCTGTCTTTTCCGCCTTTCCATAAGGAATTCCAAAGGCCGCCGCGAGCTTTCCATAGTCGGGAAAGTCCAATCCGTTGCTGGGATCGGTCCCAATAGTTTTCCCCCGGAAATGGGCCCGCTGCCCATGGCGCACACCGGAGTATCCATTGTTGTTTATGATAACAATTTTGATGTTGAACTGATTGCGCACCACGGTTTGCAGCTCCTGCAAATTCATCATAAAGGAGCCGTCGCCTGTATAGGAGATCACCGGCCCTTCTGAAATCGGCGCAATGCCGCAGGCACCTGGCAGAGAATAGCCCATCTCTCCCTGCGCAAAGGAGATAATCAACCTGTCAGATTCTTTTATTCTGCTGGCTGCTGAAACAGCCGCGCCTGTCAAGCCCGCATCGGAAACCAGAACGCTTTTTTCCGGCAGACGCAGGGAGAGCTTCTCCATAAACACCTTTAAGTCCACCAGGTGATCCGCATCATTCCACTCGCTTTTATATTGGAAAATATCTTTCCAATGCCGGCATTGATCTAACCAGCTCTGAGAAACAGCATGTGTTTCCATTCCATTCATTTTTTCCAAAAAGTCCTTCGCGTCTCCATGGATGAATCGGTCGATCCGCACGCCCTTTTTGGAGTGTTCCACCGCATCAATATCTACTACAATCACTTTGGCGCTCCGGGCAAATTTTTCCCGTTCCGGCCCGGTCGTCTCTATAGCCAAACGACACCCGATACTAATCACAAGGTCGGAGTTCTGGAGCGCAAAATTTCCATACCGAGACGCGCCCGCCGCACCGCTTACAATCCCCATATTAAGCGGATCTTCATAGGGGAACATATCGTAGGCAAAGCGCGAGAACGTTACGGGAATGGAGTTCTTTTGCGCGAACTTTCTCAGCTGTACAGCCGCCCCCGCGCTGCGCACTCCCTGTCCCGCCAGAATAATGGGCCGCTCCGCCCGATTCAGCGAGTCAACTACAAAGTCCAGCTCTTCCTGGGAGACGGCAAGCTCTGGCGCAGGCTCCGGCACATACCGTTCCAGTTCCTCCTCATTTACCATGGTGTTCTGAATATTCAGCGGCACGTCCAGCCAGACCGGGCCTTTTCTGCCCGTCTTTGCCAAATAAATCGCTTTATCCATATAAAAGGCAATCTTATCCGCGCTTTCTACTGTTACCGCGAATTTGGTAATGGGTTTCATAATAGTTTCCGTATCTGCCTCTTGTATGCCGACCTGCCGCAGAGGCAGTCCAGAGGCCTTAACTGTCTGGTCATAAGCCTGCTGCCCTGAAACAATGATGCAGGGAATGCTGTCTTGCCAAGCATGCAGAACTCCTGTCATCGTATTTGTCCCCGCACAACCTGTCGTCACAATGCAGGCCCCCAGGTTCTCATTGTAAAGCGCGTAAGAAAGCGCTGCCATGGAAACTGACTGCTCGTGGTGCATCGCGATGCTTTGAATCCCTGTATGCCTCCTCAAGGCGTCGGTCAAATAGACGCACTGCCCGCCAGGGACATAAAAAACATGATGAACCCCTTCTTCATAAATCCGCTTGATAATATAATCCGCCACTCGAATCATTGCACTGTCAAACCTCCTGTATTCAATTTCCAGCGTCCGAAAAATGCGATTTCATCCTCTCAAGGCCCAAAAGCACTGGGGGTGAGGAATGTGATCTCCCTGCAATGTACCGCGTTTTTCCGAAAATCAGAGAACATATCCGCGATCTCGGCGTTGATGGCCTTCCAATCTTCAGAACTGTGGGTGGGCAGGAAGGGATCTGCATAGCTCTCGTTATATTTCATCATAAAGCTGTCAAACCCCGCAATCGTAACCTTTTCTATCCCCAGCAAATCCGCCAGCCGCAAGGCGCAGATTGCCGCGTTATCATAATAGTCCCATCCCCGTTTTACCACATGGTGGTATCCCACAATTCTTTCATTGCCCTCCGGAACATTTTTCACGCTAGAAAGAATGATCCGTTCGGCCTTTTCGAAAGAGCGTTGATAGGTGGCCTTTGCATATTCATAGCGCGCGGAGCTGACAAAAAACAAATAGTCATAATTATAGCCCTGCAAAATGGCGTTAACACCAAGAACATTCGGGCGGTTCTCCTGGATATATCTTTGAATCGTTTGCTGCTCCTCCAAGGATGATTTTCCGGGACAGATCAAGAGCAGCTCCCGACCCTTCAAACATGCCGACAAATTCTCTAGCGCGGCCTGATCGTCTACGTAAAGTTCTTGATTCTGCAAATACTTCTTTTCCAGCAGGTCATAGTCGTATTTCTTTCTGTCCTCCGCTGGCAGAGACTCAATAATATTGCGCATATCCTTCGCGTTTGTCCGGTGGTTTTTTAATAGATAGGCGATGTTATTGACATGGCAGCAATACAACCCCGCGATAAAGTATGGCGTGGAGTACCCCCAATGATAGTTCTCCGTAAAATATTCCATATAAATATCAATCGCGTCCATGATGGAATCCATATCATAATGGCATCCACATTTCCGGTTCAGATAACTCACAACCAACTCTGTGGTTGCATTTCCCGCTCCGCGGCCCATCCCGCACAGACTGGCGTCAACAATAACCTCCCGCTCCTCTTCCCACAGCAGCTGAATAAAGTTCATTGTCAATGCAAAAGAAAGCTGCTGATTATTGTGCGAGTGAAAACCCAACTTGACTTTCCGGTCCAAATTCTCATTCAGGACATGAACAATGCGCTCCAAATCCTCTGGATACATCGCCCCAAAGGTATCGACAATTGAGAGACCTTGGATTCCTAACCGGTTCATTTCTCCGGCAAGCTCGGTAAGCTCTTCATCTGAATATGCCAGCGTATTGGCCGCCTGAAAATAGATCTGATAGCCCTTCTCTTTGATTTGCCGGCCGACTTCCACCGCCTGGCGGTGTTTTCCGTGGGGAAATACCACCCGGATGGCATCAATGGACTTTCCATCATAGGGCGGAAGATAGTCCAATTCATAGCGGTCCCAGTCGATCATAACCACATAGACCGTATTCCGGCTTTTTCCAGACAAATAAGGTTCCAGATCGCTTGGCACATGATAAAACGTCGTGCCAGGGCGGTAATCGTCATTTTTTAGCCATCCACACTCTATAATCTCCACTCCGGCGCTCTGGCATTTTTCTATAATTCCCTTGATAGCCGCGCTGCCGAATTTTGATTCCGTAATATAGGCTCCGTCTCGAAGAGTACAGTCCAACAGGCTAATTTTATCCCTCTGTTTTGTCATTGGCAATCTCCTCCTAATCTTTTCGATTCCCTTTCATGCCGAAACTACAACAGCCCGCCGTCCACCCGGAGCACCTGCCCGGTTATGAATCGGGAAAGCTCCGACGCCAAAAATACGACGGCATCCGCCACTTCTTCCGGCTTTCCCAGCCGCTTCATTACATTCCGGCTGACCGCAACCTGCATATCCTCCTGAGGCGTCATGTTGCCCATATCTGTGTCAGTCAGTCCCGGGGCAACAGCATTCACCCGGACGCCAAACTGCCCCAGCTCAATCGCCAGCCTTTTTACCGCTCCAATCACAGCCGCCTTACTGGCGGAATACTCGATGTTCGCTCCTCCGTCAAAGGCGGCGCTGGAGGACAGAAAAATGACGCTTCCCCGTTTTCTGCGCATCATCGCTTTGGTAATAAGCTGGGTAAAAAGAATTCCTGAGAAGAGGTTCACCTGAAAGACATTCCGAATGGTTTCCATATTTGTCATGGCCAGCATCCTTGGCGGCTGTGCAACGCCAATATTATTCACCAGAATATCAACGCCTTTTTTGGATTGCAGAATCTGCTTCGCGGCGGCCTTGACCTCGTCTTCCTGTTCAAAATCTGCGTACACAATCGGAATCTCTACGCCGTGGGCTTCCGCCAAGCTGGCGCAATGTTCCGTAAAAGACGGATCTTCTTTCCGGACTATCGCAAAAACGGAAGCGCCCTCTGACGCCATCGCGGTCAATATGGCCTTCCCGATTCCCCGGTTGCATCCGGTCACCACCGCCGTCAATCCTTGTAACAGCATTGTTGCCTCTCCTTATTCTTTCTGCCGGAATACATACCGGCTCATTTCTTCGATCATTTTATATCCGTCCCAGATGAACGAGGGCGTCATGGTCTCCCCCAGATTTACAATGCGGTCCACACCCCGGACCCCATTGGCAAAGACCAAGTTCAGCACCGCTTCTTTCTCAACCCCCAGAACGGACACCGTCTGGCACCGCTCCGTAAGAACCGGAAGAAGCTCCTCCAACCGGAGGGCGGTATATTCGTAGAACAGTCCGCCTTTGCTGAAATATTGGGACAGATCCGGCGTCAGGCTCTCCAGCTCAGCCCGCATCACATAGGTGTTTTTTGAACGCAGCCGCACGCCGGAACGGCTCATTCCCAGCATACACAGCGATGTGAATTTATCCACCGCCTGAACAGGTCTCATAGGATATTCCTCTGCCGCCAGATCTTCCAGGGCTTTCCAGAAGATTCTCTTGGCCTCTTTCACTGCGGGCTCCGTTCCCATCCAAACCACCATCCGTGGGGAGCTGCACGCATTCTGGTCGGTATAATAGGTGTCTGTATAGAAGCCCTTGGCAACTTGCCTGGGATCCTTTTTCAAATATTGGTCCGCATGGATAACCACCAGGGAAAACCGGTCTGCAAACGTCAATTCCTTTGCCCTGGGCGGAATGGGGATTTGCCGGATCGCCTCGATAGTCTGATCGCCGCCCCAGATAATCCGGATGCTGCACATATCAGATAGCGCCCTAGTGGCCTCTTCCTGGTGGCCATACCGCAAAATGCACAGATATGGTTTCATCTGCGCACATTCTCCCTCCAAAAGCTGGTTTATCGCGCCGCATATGATGCCAACCTGCTGGAAAACCTTGTCGGATACCCGCACCACGGTACAGTTCCCCGCCAAGAGGGACGAGGTCAGGGATACCGCGAAGTTGACCGGTACATTGGAGGGAGTAATATGAAAAGCGATCCCCCGACCCAGACGGTTCTCCCAGCCAGCACAGGCTTCCTTGGCCTGTTCCAGAGAGGCACGGCGGATCCAGTACGCATAGGAAAGAATGTCTCCATATTCCTTTGCCACGGGGTCTCGGCGCAATTTCTGGGATAGACCCGAAAGAAATTCTATGGCAGGCTGGGAAAATGCCGGCAATACCGGGACCCTCTCCATAGCCGCTAAACACGCCTCATCACCTACTAGAAACTGCGCGTCCCGGATCCCTTCCATGTTCCTCCGCATAGGTATCGCTGCACCCCCTTAATTCCGCCTGAGCCATCCGGCCCAGTACTTGAATATACTTCCCCTTCCGGCCACAGGGGCAATCGTCCTCTCCCAGAATAACGCCCTCATCCTCCGTCAGGAGGGAATGCCCCGGGTAAGAGCGGGGCAACGCCGACACCACCTGAATAATTCCCTTCTGTCCTATAGGGCAAAGGGAAAAATCCCGGTAGTTCCGGATAAGCACATCGGAAAAAATGCTGGCGTGAAGATGCCCATACTCGCATTCCGCATAGATAGCTCCCGTCTGTTCCACCATTCCATAGTGGTCCAAAAAGTGGCGGATCCCGCACGCCTCATGAATCCGCCTTTTAAATTCCGCCTGAGACACCGCCTGCCCCATAAGTTTTTTCCAGCCGCCCCCGGTCATCAGAAAGCCTTGGGAGAAGTCAAACCTCTGGGCTGTCCGGCACAGCTCCTGATAGAAATGTTGCCAAACCAAAAAGGTAAAACCGAAGATAATGAACCTCTGCCCCGCATATTTTTCTGCAAAGGCCCGGACCTTGTCAAGATCCAAAGACATATCCTCCCGCAGGGCATATACGGACTCCCTGGCCACAAAGCTCAGCCCCATAATGGCCGCTCCCCGAGCGGAGAACTTCGCCCGATCCTTCAACACGTCCGGCGTATCGATAATCAGCATGGGAAGCCGCTTTTTCCCCCAGAAATCGCTTAAAATCCGGATCATTACCTTCTGCTGAGCCATGGCCGTCTCTTTGTCCAGAAAGATTTTGGACACCTTCTGTCCTGTGGTACCGGAAGATGTCATGGTCTTAAAGAGACTCTTTCGGTCAATGCTGATCAAATCATACTCTTTAAAGAGACGCACTGGAAAAAAAGGAATCTGATAAAGTGCTTGAACCTTCGCCGGGTCGTATCCTGTCATTTCCAAAAAATCCGCGTAGGCACGGCAATGTTCCTGATGAAATTTTGTCAGCTCCGTCAGCTCTCTCAACAGCAGCCCTTCCTTTTTTTCCGCTTCCAGTTCATAGGGCTGAAAGGAATAAAAATCATCTATCAAGTCACTTGCCCCCATTCTTGCCGGACCCGTTCCGCGATCTGGACATCCGTCAGACCCTTTTGCTGCCAGACATACCGCTGGGATCCCGCCTCTGCAAAGGAATCCTGAAACCCAATAAAGATCTGCCGGGGCCCCTTCGCAAACCCAGCCTTATACTCCGCTACCGCGCTTCCCATGCCTCCCAGCACCGTATGCTCCTCTACCGTCGCGATAAGCTGGTAGTCCGAAAAAATTTTTTGCAATCCAGCACAGTCCAGAGGCTTGATCGTGTGCATGTTGTACACCGCAGTCGACAGCCCCTGCTCCTCCAGAAGGTCCGCAGCTTTCCAGGCTTCCGCCACCATTAGGCCCGTCGCGATCAGGGCAATCTGGCTGCCCTTTTTTATTTCTGCCAGCCTGCCGGGTACAAAGTCGTAATCCTCCTGATAGACAACGGGACAGTTCTGTCCACCGCTCAGCCGGATATACATGGGCCCCTCCGTTTCGGCCGCATACTCCGCCATCTTTACCGCTTCTAGGCTGTCTGCGGCGGATAGAACCGTAAGATTGGGCAGCGCCCGCATAAAAGCCAGATCCTCCGTAGCCCAGTGGGAGATTCCAGATTTTGCAGCCACAACTCCCGCGCTTGTACCCACTATCTTCACGTTGCACCGCATATGGGAGAGGTGCTGCCGGATATGCTCCAGACTGCGGACAGCAATAAAAGCGGCATACGTGGAAGCGTACACACAGTATCCCTCCATTGCCAACCCCGCCGCAATACCAATCATGTTCTGCTCCGCAATCCCCACGTTCAGAAACTGGTCCGGATATTTTTTCTCATAGCGATCCATGCCGGAAAGAAGAGCAAGATCCGCCGTCAGAAGTTTCACGTTCTTTTGACGCTCCGCTATTTCCGGCAGGGCAATGCCAAAAAACGCGCCTCGTTGTCCCAGTTTGGACAGCATCCGTATATTTGCCGCTGTATTCTTCATCGGTCAACTCCCAAAATCTCTTTTCTTCCCTGTTCATATTCGGATCGAGACAACCTGTGGTGGTGCCACTCCGGCCTGTTCTCCGCAAACGATAGTCCTTTTCCTTTCACCGTATCCGCTATAATCCCGTGGGGCAGGCCCACACGTGTGTCCTGGAACGCATAGAGCAGTTCCTGGCTACTGTGCCCGTCGCAATGGGAAACGGACCAGTGAAAGCTGGCCAGCTTTTCCTCCAGGTCTTCCAGGCCCATCACTTCCTCCGTATCCCCATCATAGGAAAGCCGGTTGCGGTCGATAATCGCAGTCAAATTATCCAGCTTATAATGGGCTGCCGCCATGAAGGCCTCCCAGATACATCCCTCGTTCAACTCGCCGTCTCCCAAAAGAACATAAATCCGACTGGGCCGTTTCTGTTCTCTCGCCGCCAGTGCCAGGCCGATTCCCACGGAAATGGCCATTCCCAAACTTCCGCCAGAATACTCCAACCCAATTTCCGGCCGCCGGGGATATCCTGTCAGCCGCCCTCCATCCTTCTGAAACTCTAAAAGCTCCTCCCGGGAAAGAAAACCGGCCTCCACAAGGGCGGGAAGATGGGCCAGGACACAGTGGTTCTTGCTGGGCAGGAATCTGTCCCGGTTCTCATCCAGCGGATGATTGATGTCATAGCGCAACACCTCGCCATACAGAACGGCAAGAATTTCAATGCAGGACAAGCTGCCCCCCACATGCGACCCATAGTTTCCCGCCTGCAAGGCCATATCCAAAGCGCTTAAGCGCATCCTTTGGGCCATCTCCGCCAGCCGGCCGGCATTCTTTGCAGAAACATCAATTGTCATACCCGTCCTCCATCCAGCACTAAGATATGCCCTGTCATAAACGCCGCCTGATCCGAAGCAATGTAGAGCGCAGCGGAAGCGACCTCCTCTGGCCTTCCGGCTCTTTGGATGCTCATGCGCTTCAGCATCTTTTCCCTCTCCCCGTCCGGCTTATACGCCCCCATATCTGTGTCGATCAATCCCGGCGCAATCCCGTTTACCCGGATCCCATAGGCGCCCCATTCTTTGGCGGCCATCCGGGTGATCCACGCCAGGGCGGCTTTACTGGAGCCATAGGCCAGATACCCCGGTTCAGCCTCGATTCCGCCGGCCGAACAGATATTGATGACGCATCCCCGCTTCTGCCGCATCATCTGCCTTCCAGCCAGCTGCATCATCTGCACCTGAGCAAACACATTCACCTGATAAACCTCTCGGAGGGTTTTCAGGGGCGTCATCATCATGAGTCCACCATGGGGGATGCCCGCGTTGTTGATCAGAACATCTAGCGGTCTCTTTTCCTGAAGGATCCGCTGCATTCCCCGCTGCACATCCGCCTCGTCCAGCAAGTCAAAGTAGACCGGCTGGATCGAAACGCCGGCTGACGCGGCCAGCTCTGCCATATCCTTTTCAAACTCGACAGAGGGTTTTCTTGCGCAGGCCCAGAGGTTATCTCCAGCCTCCGCAAAGGCCTGAACCATCGCCCTGCCGATTCCCCTGTTTGCCCCAGTTATCACAACGTTTCTGCTCACAACTAAAACACCTTTTGCTTTTTATTCTCTGCAATTTCTCTGGCCGGATTCCCGATCACCGTCATGTTGGGGCGGACGCTTCTCAGCACCACCGCTCCCATGGAGATAATAGCATTTTCCCCTATTTCGATGTGGTCCCGAATGCTTGCGGAAATTCCGATATATACCCCAGGCCCCACCTTGGTATTCCCCGCCACAACCACATGGCTGGAAATTTCACAGTGCTCCCCAATCTCCACCCCATGGCCGATCATGGAGATCCCGTTCACGCAGACATTGTCTTTGATTACCGCGTCGGAGGAGATGGAGATGCTGTCCTTGATGATAACGCCTTCCCCAAGGACCGCGCTGGGGCTTACAACAGAGGTCGGGTGGACGATGGTAGCCAAACGGTATCCCGCGTCTTTCAGTCTCTCATACAGCGCCTTCCTAGCTGACGGCTCCCCCACCGCGATGATCGCCTCGATCTCGTCCCTGGCGAATTCCCGCTGGAAGGCCTCAAAGGGAAACATCCTGGCGCCATAGCAGACCCCGGCTTCCTTTGTGTCGTCAATGAACACAATCTCCGTCCATCTTTTATTCAGCGCGGCACAGTAAACGATCAATTCGTGCATCTCCCGTCCCGCCCCGCCGGTTCCGTAAATCGCAAGTTTCATCCAACCACCGCGTTCCTTTCCTCTAAGGTTTGCCGGAGCAAATCATCCCTCTACAAATTCTTCCACGCTTATCAGAGGCCCCTGATAGCCCAGGGCGCGCAGATCGCTGAACCAATAACCGCCCTTGAAGAAGTCGATGATGATCATAGCGTCCGCCATCTCCGGCTTAAAATCCTGTTTGGCTACCTTGGGGAATTCCGACCCACAGCAATCTTCCGGCACCCAGGTCAGCTGGAACACCTCCGCGCCCGCCTTCCGCATCAGCTTGGCAAAGGTCTGTGAGAAATCGTTCTTCCCATAGAATCCCACGCGCTTCGCGCCCAGCTTCTCCAGGCGCTCCTTCACATACTCCGTCGGAGACATCCCCCTCTCGTTGGCGTAAATTTGTGTTAGCAGCTTCCGATAGATCTCCTCCTGCTTCAGGGGATGGGGCATGGCCTCCCGGATATTGTGGCAACCCCAATCATACACCTTGGGGTGCTTCCAGCAGTCGTCCGCGAGAATCTTCAAATATTCCTTGTGATACGGATGCATGGGGTTCAGGATGTTTTTGAACCAATAGGTTTCTTCGTCCATCTTCCACCACTTATACAAAGGCTTCATCACAATCTCATCAACAGCGTATTCATCTGACTGCGTAAAGGCGCCTATGTAACTGGGCACCTCCCAGAAATTACATTCCTGCACCACCATTGTGACGTTCAGCTTGTTGATTTTTCCTTCCCGTCTCAAGTCGCTGAGGAATTTCAGATTCTTCTTTACTCTCTCCATGTGGTCGAATCCACCGGAGAGATAACGGTAAACCTCTCTTTGCAAACTATTCAGCGTAACGGTAACAGAGATGTTGTATTTCCCCAGATGTGAAAACCGCGCCCAATGTTCCTCGTCAAAAAGGACGCCATTGGTTTCAAAGCCCAGCCTAAAATCTTCGCGCTCCGGACGCAAGTTTTCCAAAAACTCAATAAAGCTGGAATTCGCCAAAAATTCCCCGCCGCCGTTCATACTGATCTCTTCCATCTTGTTGGCAAAAGGCAGAAAGCGCTTTAGAGCTCCATCAATTTTCTCTCGCTCTCCCTCTTCTGGACAATAGACCGATTTCCGGCAGCTGGTACAGGCGATGTTGCAAATGTGGTCGTTGGCCATATTGACCACCAAAGGCAGCTCTGTAGGCACAGCCTCCCGCGCAATCTCTTCTTCTGACAGGTTTAATAACTCCCCTCGCTCACAAAACGGGCAAGAAGTTTCCCTGCAAAAAGCAAAAGACCCATTTGTAATGGACTGCCGGGCTTTTTCTGCCGCTTCGCTATGCCAGATCTCATCAATATCCTGCTCATAAAGATTTCCGATCGTATAATGCATCCAGCCGCAAGGCCATACTTCCCCTTTATCTCCTAAATACGCATACATGAACGGGCGCTTACAGAATTTCATATAGGATACCTCTTCATTGGTTGATTTATTTTGCCGGTCGACTGGAGGTAGACTGTCCCCTCCAGGGCTTCACGCTGTGCTTCTCTGCCAGCCAATTGAGAACCTGCTCCAGCGTTACCACCCGGTTGGAAAATTCCTCCCGAGCCGCCCCGATTTTTTCCTTTGTCCGGCAGAGGTCGCACACCACCAAACAATCCGCAGAAGGCAAGGGATCCTCTCCCAAGCGGTATACTGTCAGCGTTTCGTGGACCGCGCTGAAATAGTCGGCCTCCACGCCGTAGGCGGCAGAAATCTCGCCCTCCTCCGCCAGCTGCTCCAGGAAGAACCGGCCTTCCCGGCCCATGCCCAGCACCGCTATACTCTGACAGCCGTTCTCCGTGAAATACTCGCTCAACCTTGCTCCCGCAGCTTTTAGCCGCAGCCAGGTGTAGAGCAGGTCCCGCTCCCCATTGATTTCCTTCAGCGTTTCTTTTTGCCAGCGGTATTTCTCCAGCCAGAGTTTTTTTACCAATGCGCCTCCCGCTACGGCCCCTGCCAGCGCCGCCACGCCCAGCCCAACCATTTTCATCATTGGATGCTGTTCTCTGCTCATGCTCAATCCTCCATCTCAATGAGTGCTTTCAAAATGTACCAGCAATATTTCAGAGGCTGATGGCTGCCCGCCACCATCTCCGCCAAATATTTCAGGCGCTTGGGCGTGGGGCTATGGACGCACTCCTCCACAAACCGGGCGAAACGGTAGGCGTTCCGCTTTCCCAAGTGCTGGTTGCGGGGGAGGTCCATATTCTTCCGCGCCCAGCTCTCCAGCTTGCAGGGATACATAAACATATCATAGTTCCGGTAGGGGTTCGAGTGGTGGATGGAAAACCAGTTGTGCTCTCCCTTTTTATCCACCACGCGATAGCAGGAGAACACCTCGTTGAAGCAATAGATGGGGCCATGTGCCAGCGCCAGCAAAGTCCCCGTTTTATCTCCCACGTTGGGATGAGCTGTGTAAAAAATGGAATACTCCTCGGGATCCATATCCCGGAGAAAGTTCCTGGTCATACCTGCCCCGACCTGGCCAGGCACCTGCCAGCTGTCGATCAGGTCCTGAAGGGTGAATACCTTTTTGTTCCAGGCAAAGTGACATCCCCGCTGGTAATCCGGCGTCCCGTTCTCATCCACAATGACACATTTTCCTGTGCAGCCCACATACTCCTTGTGCGCCTCCAAAAACTCCCACTGCTTCTGCATCTTTTTCGGATCCAGCCAAAAATCGTCCCCCTCCAGCGTAGCGGTATAAGTCCCCTTGGACCGGCGGATCAAATCCCAGCCGTTATAGCCAGCTCCTGTGTTTTTCTTGCGCAGTACAGGTTTTATAATATCCGGATACCTCTGCGCGTACTCCCGGACGATCTCCGGCGTCCGATCCCCTGAGGCATCGTCTCCCACCAGGATTTCATAGGTGAGATCTGTCTCTTGGGTCAATACGCTCTCCAGCGCCTGCGCGATATACTTTTCGTGATAGTAGCTCAGGACCAGCACGCTGACGTCTATAGAGCCTGCGTTTCCGTTCATGAGATCATCCTTTCTTTTGAGGTCTCGCTTGGTTATTCTATAATTCCATATTCCTTTTCTACATAGGCATACAGAATCGTATCATGCCAGTTTAACTGATGCTGTCGAACAAAGATTTTGTATTCGGGACAAATTTCTTTTATTTGGATAGCCAGCCGGAACATATCTGCCGGAGTATGATAAATGCAAACCGCCAGTTTGGGCAAATCCCGCCGAAGGACCTTTCCTCCACCGGCAAGCATCTTCCACTCATATCCCTCGATGTCCGCTTTCAAAAAGGAAATCGGCTGGGTTGCAAAGTACTCATTCAACGCATAGACCGGAACGCCCCCCTCTCCTGAAGGGTCTTTATGAGAAAGCCGGATTCCAGAAAGATGCACTCCGTGCTCCGCCTGTTGAATCATGCTCTCCTTTCCCGCGTAATAGCTGCTCTCTCCAATCCCACCGCAGACCATTTCAATCTTACTATCTGGAAGATTCCATTCCTGCTTCAATCTATTCACTCGAGCGATTAAGGCGCAAAAGTTTCTATCCACCGGTTCAAAGGCTACAATTTTCTTGAAGTCAATGTGCGTTGACACATACTCTTCGATGGTATCCCCCACATATGCGCCGCAATCCACAAAAACCTCATTTCCGTCAAATGTTGCGAAAGCAGGCAGTTCAAAATAGGAATCCTCCGTTACCAGCTCCGAACGCACCTTTGTTTTGCCCATCCGGGTTAAAATCGCGTTGGCATAGGACGCTTTGGAGAAGTCATCCTCCAGCATATCAAACACGGCCAGCACCTTGTCCTTATGGGCGCAGAAAAAGTATTCCTGGAAGCCACAGAAATCAGCGTCCTCCACGCCGTCATTCCTCAGCCCGTCAAAAATAATCTTGCGGGCCTGGGGCGAGCCGCTGCAGACCAGAATCACATATCCCTTGCACAGTTCATGGGCTTCCTCATAGTTGATCACCGGCCTGCCCAAAAAGGTGGTTCCCTGCTTTTCCGGCGTGTCGTCTATAAAGTAGGCGGGGTTGATCGGGTTATACCCCCCCCCCATCTATATTTTGTGTTTCCTTTGCGAATATATCGCTATATCTAGTGGATGTATCTCCCGCCCCATATACCGCGATGCCACGGCTTGTGTTAAAGCTGCGGCTCAGGGCGTTTTCCAGTTCTTCCCGAATCGCTTTCACATCAAAAATTTCCATATGCGTCTTTCACCTTTCTCAAAATTTGTTTATTCCAAAATGCCACTGGGTTTTTCAACATATGCGCAAAGGACAGTATCTTCCCAAGACGGCTGGTCCTGCCGGACATAGAACTTGTACTCCGGACAAATTTCTTTTAGTTTTATAGCCAGTCGGAACATATCTACCGGCATATGATAAATGGAAAGTGCCATTTTAGGCTTATCTCGCTTTATAACGTTTTCAGCTCCTATAAGCATTTTCCATTCATAACCTTCAATATCTACCTTTATAAAAGACAGCGGCTGCTCTGCAAAATAGTCATCAAGGGCATATACCGGAATGGCATTCTCTATCGGCTCACTTACCTTTTCAATTTTGAGCGCGCACAATTGTATTCCATTTTTCAGCTGTTCGTCAGCATATTTTTTATCCGCCTGATAGTTTCCTTCTCCTACCCCGGCTTGAACAAGTTCAAATTTCTCATCCGGAATAGCCCACTCTTTTTTTAGTCTTTCAACTCGTGCCGACAGAGCTTGAAAAGCCATATCACTAGGCTCAAACGCAACTATTTTTTTGAACATCATATGGCTGAACAAATATTCCTCCACCGTATCTCCTACATAAGCTCCGCAGTCAACAAAAACTTCATTCTTATCGGCCTTTACAAAAACAGGAATGTCAAAGTATGCCGGATTTCGGACCAAATCCTGAGCTTGTTCCGCCCTTTCCATCCGAAGCAGAATTAAGTTTGCATATGTTGCCTTCGAAAGATCATCTTCTAGCATGTCAAAAACAGCCAGCACCTTATCCCTATTGGCGCAGAAAAAATATTCCTGGAAGCCACAGAAATCAGCGTCCTCCACGCCGTCATTCCTCAGCCCGTCAAAAATAATCTTGCGGGCCTGGGGCGAGCCGCTGCAGACCAGAATCACATATCCCTTGCACAGTTCATGGGCTTCCTCATAGTTGATCACCGGCCTGCCCAAAAAGGTGGTTCCCTGCTTTTCCGGCGTGTCGTCTATAAAGTAGGCGGGGTTGATCGGGTTATACCCCCCCCCCATCTATATTTTGTGTTTCCTTTGCGAATATATCGCTATATCTAGTGGATGTATCTCCCGCCCCATATACCGCGATGCCACGGCTTGTGTCAAACTTGCGGCTCAGAGCGTTTTCCAGTTCTTCCCGAATCGCTTTTACGTCAAAATTGCTCATCTCTTCTACAACCTCCAGAAATTGTTGAACGCATTCAGCGCCTGTTCCCATACATCTTCTCGTAATACTGCTGGTACTCCCCGGAGACAATTTCCTCCCACCAGGCCTTGTTGTCCAGGTACCACTGGATGGTGCGCTGGATTCCATCGTCAAAGGGTGTCTCCGGCAGCCAGCCCAATTCCCGGTGGATCTTCTCCGGATCGATGGCATAGCGGCGGTCATGCCCCTTGCGGTCGGCCACATAGGAAATCAGGCTCTCCGGTTTTCCCAGGGTTTTGCATACCAACTTTACGATATCGATGTTCTGCCTCTCATTGTGCCCGCCTATATTATAGACCTCGCCGGTCCGGCCTCGCTGCAAAATCAGCTCAATGGCCCGGCAGTGGTCCTCCACATACAGCCAGTCCCGCACGTTCAGGCCGTCTCCATAGACCGGCAGGGGCATATCCCGCAGCGCGTTGAGAATCATTAACGGAATAAACTTTTCTGGGAACTGATATCCCCCATAGTTGTTGGAGCACCGGGAAATCGTCACTGGCAGGCCGTAAGTTCTGTGGTAAGACAACGCCAGCAGGTCCGCCGCCGCCTTGGAAGCGCTATAGGGAGAGCTGGTATGCAGGGGCGTTTCCTCTATAAAGAACAGCTCAGGCCGGTCCAGGGGCAGGTCCCCATAGACTTCATCGGTGGAAACCTGGTGGAACCGCTCCACCCCCAGCTCCCGACAGGCGTCCAAAAGGGAAGCCGTCCCCATCACATTGGTTTGCAGGAACACCTCCGGCCCGGTGACGGACCGGTCCACATGGCTCTCAGCGGCAAAGTTCACCACAACCTCTGGGCGCTCCTCCTGAAAAAGTGCCTTGACTACCTCCCGGTCGCAGATATCCCCCCGCACAAACCGGAATTTCGGGTGCTCCATCACGGGCTTCAGCGTGGACAGATTTCCCGCGTAGGTGAGTTTGTCCAGACAGACCACCCGGTCCTCTGGATGCCCCTTCATCCAGTAGAATATGAAATTGGAACCGATAAACCCGGCGCCGCCGGTTACAAGAATGGTCATTCTAGTCCTCTCCTTATCGAATAAATCTGTCCTCCGCCACACGCTTCAGGTGTTCTCCATAAGGCGAGTTTCCGCAGTCTCCGGCGGCCCGCAGCAGCTCCTTCTTGCTGATCCATCCAGCATAATAGGCGATCTCTTCCGGCGCGGAAATCACTACTCCCTGTCGGGACTGCACCGTCTCCACAAAAGTGGCCGCTTCCATCAGGCTGTTCATGGTGCCCGCGTCCATCCAGGCAAATCCTCGGCCCAGCACCTGGGCCCTCAACCTGCCTTCCTGCAAATATAGGCGGTTCATGTCTGTGATCTCCAGCTCTCCCCGAGGAGACGGTCTCACCTGCTTCGCCATCTTCACCGCGTCCCCATCATAGAAGTATAGTCCCGTGACGCAATAGTTGGATTTCGGCTTCTCCGGCTTCTCCTCTATAGAGAGCACCTTGTGTTCTCCGTCCAGCTCCATCACACCGAACCGCCGGGGGTCTTTTACATAATACCCGAACACCGTGGCAAATCCCTGGGCACTATTCTCCACAGCCTCCTTCAGGTTCTGGCTGAACCAGCCCCCATAAAAGAGATTGTCGCCCAGGATCATGGCGCAGGGCTCCCCGGCAATAAATTCCTCTCCAATCAGAAAAGCCTGGGCCAAACCCTCCGGCTTTTCCTGGGGCGCATAGGAAATCCGGGTCCCGAACTGCCCGCCGTCTCCCAGAAGATCCCGGAACCGGGGCAAATCCTCCGGCGTGGAGATCAGCAGAATGTCCCGGATCCCCGCCAGCATCAACGTGGACAGAGGATAGTAAATCATGGGCTTGTCGTACACCGGCAAAAGCTGCTTGGACAGCACTTTCGTCAGCGGATAGAGCCGAGTGCCCGCGCCGCCGGCCAGGATAATCCCCTTCATCCTCCTCATCCCCTCCTCTTGATCTTCAGCACACCATCGCACACCCGGTCCACATCCTCCAGGGTCAGGTCCGCATACAACGGAAGCGTCAACACCCGCCGGCTGATCCCTTGGGCCACCGGCGTCTTGTCCGAGTCAAACCTTCCCTGATAGCAGCCGAAAGCACTGGTCAGGGGGTAGAAGTACTTTCGAGCCCGAATGCCCTGGCTTTCCAGGCAGCTCAGGACCTCGTCCCGATCCGCGCCGAACTCTTCCGGATGAAACACTACCGGGAAGTAGGCATAGTTGGACTCCACATCCTTTTGCTCCGCCGCCAGCTGCAGCCCGGGCACCCCCAGAAGCCGTTCCCGATACCGCTCCGCCGCCCGGCGGCGTTTCGCAATCTGCTCTTGCACATGCCGGAGATTACACAGCCCCATGGCCGCCCGAAACTCATCCAGCTTTCCATTGCCCCCAGCCTCTTCCACAGACTCTTGGCCGGCTAACCCAAAATTCTTTATCCTGGCCAGTCTCTGTCCAAATTCCGCATCCCGAAAACAAGCGCAGCCTCCTTCCACCGTGTGGAACACCTTGGTGGCATGAAAGCTGAAACAGCTTACATCCCCGAAGCTCCCAGCCCCCTGGCCCTGATACCGCGCTCCGAAGGCGTGGGCCGCGTCGTATATGACCTTGAGGCCGTATTGTCCCGCAATCTTCTCAATGGCTTTTATGTCGCACAGGGCACCGTATACATGCACCGGCAGAATCGCGGTGGTTCTCTTCGTAATATGCCTTTCAATTTCCTGGGGGTTCATGGTGAAATTCTTCGGCTCCACATCGCAGAATACCGGCTCCAGCCCGCTGCGCACAATGGCATGGGTGGTAGAGGCAAATGTGAAAGGCGTGGTGATCACCTCACCCGAAAGGCCCAGCGCCTGTAAGGACATCTCAATGGCCATATGCCCGTTGGCCAGCAGATCTACATGCTCCGCCCCCAGATATTGGGCAAGTTCTCCTTGCAGCTGCCGGTGCTTTGCCCCCATGTTGGTGAGCATCCGGGAATCCCATAGCCCGGCGATCTCCTGGCAGTACTCCACAAAGTCCGGCATGGACGATCGGGTCACGGGAATTTCACTTCTTGCGCCGCTCATGTCAACAGCCACCCCACATCCAATTCCAGCCGGGCCAGTTTCACCTCCGGCTTCACTCTCTCCCCATGGAAGTCGCTGCCGCCGCTGGCATACAGCCCATACTTCTCTGCCAGTTCCAAATAAAATGCCTGCTGCCGTGCCGTATGCTTGGGATAATAGCATTCCAACGCGTCCAGACCATAGAGTTTTAGCTGCGCCACTACCTTTTCCAGAATGGCATCCTCCAACCCCAACTGATAGGGGTGGGCCAGAGAAACCTTCGCGCCCGCCGCCTTCAGCGTTTCCACACATTCCTGCGCGCTGGCCTTCCATGGAGCTATCCGCTTATATTCATGGGTATCCAAATATTTATCAAAGGCTTCCCGGTTGTTGGACACATATCCGTGCCTTACCATCACTTGGGCAAAATGGGGCCGCCCGATGACTCCGCCTCCAGCCAGCTCCTCCACTTCTCCCAGGTCCAGTTCAATGCCCTTCTCCTTCAAAAAGGCAATGATCCGCTGGTTCCGCTCCTTCCGGCCCTTTTTCAGCTTTTCACACAGGCGGTTCAGCCTTTCGTCCTCCCCGGAAAACCCGTAACCCAAAATATGTAGGTTTCTCAGCTCCCGCGCTCCCAGTTCAATCCCCCGGAGGACCAGAAGATTCTGTTCTTTTCCGGCTTGCTGTGCCTCCGCCGTCCCAGCAAAGCTGTCATGGTCGGTAAGCGCCAGCACTTCAATTCCCCATTCTTTCGCCAGCCGAACCAGCTCTTTGGGGCTATACTGCCCGTCTGAGGCGGTGCTGTGGGTGTGCAGATCCACAATGTTCATTTCTCCGCCTCCCTCAATATCGTTATCGTATCCTCTATGGCGTTTTCTGTTCCGGCCAGCGGCTTCCAGCCCAGCTTCTCCAGCCTTGCGCTATCTAATACCTGTCTGCTAACCGCCAGGTATTTCTTCTTCTCTTGGTTCCCGGCCTCTTGAAAGATCACGCGGCTTCCGCCAGCGGCAGCAGCCTTTTCCGCCAGCTCCCGGACTGTCATCTGATACCGCCTGTCCGCGATATTATAGACACTTCCCGCCTCACCCCGTGCCAGCACTGTCAGCAAGGCGTCCACCGCGTCTACCACATAGCAATGGGAGCGTTCCGTTGTTCCAGCGCTTTTCAGCAAAATGTCCTGGCCCCTTGCGCCCCGCCAAAAAAACTCAGCGGCGGCCCGGCTGTCCTTTTGGGCCATGGTGGGTCCAAAAAGGTGGCAGGGCCGGACAATCACCACCTGAGCCCCATATTGGCTGCCGTAGCTTTGGCACAGCACTTCCGCCGCCCGTTTGCCCTCTGGATAGCAAGATCGGGGATTTTTTAGGTCTACCGGTCCGCAGTAATCCTCCCAAAACGCGTGAAGCTCTCCGTCCGGCTGTCCATAGGCCTCTCCGGAAGAAACATACAAAAACCGTTCCATTCCATGGGAGAGTCCATATTCCAAAAGGGTTTTCGTGCCGGTTACATTGGCCAGAAGGGTATCCACCGGATATTTTGCCATGTTGGCCGGGTCCGCATTGCTCGCCCCGTGGATGATATAGTCCACATGCCCCAAGGAATCCTCAAGGGGATGGCATACATCATGGGCCGCTATTGTGAAATTCGGATCCCCAAGAGAATCTTGAAACCGCGCTTCAAGGGTCCCTCGATTTCTGCCCATGGCGACCACCCGGCATCTCCGCTCCTGCTCCTGGTTCCACAGAAGAACCGCGTCAACCAGACAGCCGCCCAGCATTCCTCCGGCCCCGGCGACCAAAACTGTCTTTCCCGCTAAAAAGCTCAGCTCCCGGATCTCCCGCAGCTGGGCAGTATACTTTGAATTTTCCCTGATCTTCATTGCAATGGCCATGGGGCACAAAATCCGCGCAAAAGGACCGAGGTATGTGCCGCCCTTTCTCCATATTCTTCGTACTACTCCCGCAGTGCCAGCAGGGCTTTAAAAATTTTCAGATCATCCTGCGTTGTCAGCTTGATATTTGTCTCCGCGCCAATGGAAAAATGCACGACCTCCCCCAGCTCAATCATCAGCGTACAGCTGGCAATGGAATTGGTAATCCCCTGTTCCAATGCCCTGCGATGCGCTTCCGCCAGGCGTTTGATGGGAAAGGCCTGGGGCGTCTGCGTCACTGCCAGCTGATCTCTGGGAACCACTTCCTTCGAGCTTTCGCCCTCTCCCCGTCTTAAAACCACCGTGTTGCAAGGCGTCACCACAATCGCCGACCCATGCCGCTTGCACTGGACAATACAGTCTGAGATGATCTCATGGGACACCATCGGCCGGATAGCGTCGTGAACCAGAATGATATCTTCTCCCGAATACCGGCTCTCGGCTTCAAACACCCCATTGCGGATGGATCCCTGGCCATTCTCTCCCCCGGAAATCACCCAATCCAGCTTGTCTATTTTATATTGCCGGGCATAGGCTTTCAGAATATCATGCCAGCCGTCCACGCACACCACGCCGATCCTGTCAATATCCGGATGGGTTTGAAAGGCTTCCAGCGTATAGATGATGACCGGCTTGTCGTTCACATTCAAAAACTGCTTGGGCACTTCCTGGTGCATCCGCCGGCCTGTGCCTCCGGCCAGAATCAGCGCAATATTCATGCCTCTTCCTCCAAGAGCCCCAGCTGCTCTTCCAGCCGGTCCACAATGGTTTCCGGAGACTCGTCGTAGTCGTTGCATACCACAATATCCGGCGTCGTGGGCTCGTCCCAAGGCAGGTCCACCCCTACCACCTGCTTCACCCCGGAAGAATATAACCCCTTCTGGTCCCGGCGATACAGGGTGTCCATGCTTACTTTTATATAGATTTCCTTGTAATTCTCAATATTCTCCCGGTTCCAGGCCCGCACATCCGCATACATGCCAATACCACAGTAGACACAATCTATCCCCTGCTCGGCCAAATCCCTGCACTGAAGGAACACGCCCTTCGCGCCCCGCCGCCGGGCCTCGGTGGAATAGTCCCGATCTCCGCCTGAACTGCGTAGCTGGTCGCCGTCAAAAAGCCTCGCGTCTGGCCGGTATTTCTTCAGCCTCTGATAAAACAATCCTCCAATGGTCGTTTTTCCCGCGCCGGCCAGGCCCGTGAAAAAATACACTGTTCCCTTTTTCTTCATAATTCCTCCTATCGATACAGCGGCTTCTCTAAAAGCGCCGGATCCAGTTTCAGCTTTGGCATAAAAGCCATCGGCGCCCCGGCCTCGTTTACAAAGTTCAGCCCTTTCATCAGCAGATCCGCCACAAAGAGCCGCTTTTCCTCATAGTACTCCATCTCTTCCTCGGTTTTCATTTCCGCTTCCTTTTCCGGCGTCATGGCATATTCCTTCTCCAGACCCGCCTTTTTGTCCTCCTCCCGGAGCCTCTCAAAGCCCTCTCTATATCCCAGCAGGCGGGTTTTGCGAATGTACGAATTGATGATATCAAATCCCTTTATAAGCTCTTTTACCCGTTCCTTCGTCATCGGTTCGCCGTCATAATAGTGAAAGTCATAGCCATAATACTCATAAGCGTCCCGAAGAAAGTACTCCATATACGTGCGCTCCGCGTCGTTGGCGTACTCGTCATAGGTCTTATACACCGAAGCGGCGTCAAAGCCCTGCACATTGCCCGGAACGATTTCATCCATCTGCTGGCCGTTAAAAGAGCAATAGGTCATGCTTTCCGTATAGGGCAGGTCCAGAAATTCCGCCAGCGCTTTAAAGGTAGCCGTGGGATTCAGCTTCCCGTCCTCAAACCGCACCACCACGCAGTCTTTGAACACCCTCTGCTCCTCGTCCTTCATAAATCCCCGGAACGTCACCCTAGCTAACACCTCGTCGTTGATGAGGCCTACCTTTCCGTCCGGCAGATGGTCCGGCTGGAGGGCCATAAACCGCATAGTCGCTCCATAGCTGGTAGTGATCCGGCGCATGGGCGTGAATGTTTTGATATATTTAAAGTTTTTGAACACAGAGGATTTCTTGATGGCGTCGAACTGATCCGAGGTCATCATAGCCCGACCCTGACTGTCTCCCACCAGGTTATTCGCAACGTGCCCAAAGTGGGGCTGATACATGATGGCCGGCACAATCCGCGACTCCGGGTCCAGACAGCTCATCAGATTTTTATCCCGGCACAGAAGTCCCACCAGGATGTCCTTATCCGTCCGATTTCGCATCCGATACAGATCCTTGATAATTTCCGGATCTCCCCAGTCATTGGCGTCAAACACCTCGATCAGCTCCTGAATGCTCCGCACCTCGTTGAGGGTTTCCCGGATGTCCTCCAGGGCCTCCTCCATGCTGTGGTTCATAATGGAGTTGGTGCAGATCAGGTTGGGGTGGCCGTCCAGCACCTCGTTGAAAAAGTCGCCGCCGTTATGATAGGAAAGCTGCGTGTGCCAGACCAGGCGGTTGATCTCCCGCAGGCCCACCGGCTTCAAGGGGAAGCTGCCATAGTCCATCCCATATTTTTCCTTGAAGTCTATGGGATACATCTCGATCTCATCATCAATCAAAAACACAAATTTCTGGTCTACCAGCATCTTCCGCAGCAACAGCACCTGCAAATAGGCGCAGAACTCCGCCCAGTCCGTATAGTGCAGATAAATATGGTTTTCCTTTGCCACATATTCGCTGGGCCGCACATTGTCGTTCAAATATTCCAGTTCATACTGGGAATAAACATCCTTTGCCAGGATGGGGTTCTCCAAATCATGGAAGAAGCTCCGGCTCACCACCGGATAGCTATAATCCGTTATCTCTCCAAAGCGGTCCTCCCCCGGATAGTAGGGCACATACGACTTGTCGTCAAAAGGATAGAACCGGATAGGCAGTTCCTCAAAAGGCAGAAAATCTTTCCGAAAAATGTACTTGTACTTCCTCAGCTGCTTGCAGTTGTTCTCATAGTGGGAACGCAGCAGCTTTTCATTAGGCGCATAGAACGCCTCTGTCATAATCGCCGCGGTTTCTTCCTTAAACTTTCCCTGATGGTTCAGCTCCAGAAACGCCCTGTACGCGTAGGTGTAGTCCCCTCCAAATTGCAGCACAAACAGCGCCGCCTCCATTTTATCCTCCGGAGCCAGGTCTTTTTGCAGCCGCAGCGCCAGCTCATAGCCCTTGCAGGCCTCCTCCGGCTTTCCCAATTCTGCCAGGCGTTTCGCCATCTGTATGGTTTCCATAAATTTCCTCTCCATAGCCGTCTATCGTAGAAAATTCCCAAAAAGCGCAAACAAATTTTATATCTCAGGATTTCAGGCAATAATGAAGAATTGGGACGGGCACCTGCCCGCCCCAACCCTTTCCTTCGCTCAATTCTGCTTGGGGAACAAGCAGAACCGGAATAGCAAATAATTGGTTCCTTAAACCAGCTAAGCAGCTTACTGGAGCAGCTGGAGTACACCCTGAGGAACAGCATTGGCCTGGGCCAGCATCGCCTGAGCGGACTGGATCAGAATGTTGTTCTTGGTGTACTTCATCATCTCGTCGGCCACGTCGGTGTCGCGGATGCTGCTCTCGGCGTCCTGGATGTTCTCGCGCATTACATTCAGGTTGTTCACAGTGTGGTCCAAACGGTTGGACACAGCGCCCAGCTTGCCACGGAACTTGGAGATGATGTTGATCAAGCCCTGGGTAGCCTTGATCTTGCCGCCCTTCTTGTAGTTGGTGGTCTGGCTCATCGCCAAGGTGCCGCCACGCAGGAACGCCACTGCGTTCAAAGCCTTGCTGGCTGTGGTGATGTCGATGGTGTAAATAGAAGAGGACTTATTGCCCAGGAACTTGCCGGTGCCGCTGCTCTTGGCCGTGAAGTTCTTGGAGCTGATGAACTTGGTCAGGTCAAAGCTCTTGTAGGTGGAACCCAGAGCCTCAGTCATCTTCAGACGGTCGGCGGTGGCGGCGGAGTCGCCAATCTGGAACACCATACCCTGGGTGCCAACTGTGCCACCGGACGTCTTGGCCAAGCCCATCTCGCCGTTCAGCAGCTTCTTGCCGTTGAAGTTGGCGGTCTCGCCGATACGGTTGATTTCACGGGTCAGAGAGTCCACCTCGTCCTGGAGAGCGTTGCGGTCAATATCATCATCGTAGGTGCCGTTGGCAGACTGCTCGGCCAGATACACCATACGGTTCAGCATGTCCTGAACCTCCTGCAGAGCACCCTCAGCGGTCTTGATCAGGCCGTTGGCGTCCTTGGCGTTCTTGGTGGCAGCTTCCAGACCGGTGATCTGGGCGCGCATCTTCTCGGAGATGGCCAGACCAGCGGCGTCGTCGCCGGCGCGGTTTACGCGGTAGCCGGAGGACAGTTTCTCCAGGTTGGCGGACAGCTTGGAGGTGTTGTTGTTGTAGTTACGGTAGGCGTTCATCGCCATAATGTTGTGTTGGATACGCATAATTCTTTTCTCCTTATATAAAATTTAAGCGTAAACTTCATCCCAGCGCTCCTCGCCGGAAATCTGAGGTTTCTGTTATAACCGGGCTGTGTACTAACATTACCCAAATGACCGGGCTAAGAATCACACAGCTTACTGGAGCAGCTGGAGTACACCCTGAGGAACAGCATTGGCCTGGGCCAGCATCGCCTGAGCGGACTGGATCAGAATGTTGTTCTTGGTGTACTTCATCATCTCGTCGGCCACGTCGGTGTCGCGGATGCTGCTCTCGGCGTCCTGGATGTTCTCGCGCATTACATTCAGGTTGTTCACAGTGTGGTCCAAACGGTTGGACACAGCGCCCAGCTTGCCACGGAACTTGGAGATGATGTTGATCAAGCCCTGGGTAGCCTTGATCTTGCCGCCCTTCTTGTAGTTGGTGGTCTGGCTCATCGCCAAGGTGCCGCCACGCAGGAACGCCACTGCGTTCAAAGCCTTGCTGGCTGTGGTGATGTCGATGGTGTAAATAGAAGAGGACTTATTGCCCAGGAACTTGCCGGTGCCGCTGCTCTTGGCCGTGAAGTTCTTGGAGCTGATGAACTTGGTCAGGTCAAAGCTCTTGTAGGTGGAACCCAGAGCCTCAGTCATCTTCAGACGGTCGGCGGTGGCGGCGGAGTCGCCAATCTGGAACACCATACCCTGGGTGCCAACTGTGCCACCGGACGTCTTGGCCAAGCCCATCTCGCCGTTCAGCAGCTTCTTGCCGTTGAAGTTGGCGGTCTCGCCGATACGGTTGATTTCACGGGTCAGAGAGTCCACCTCGTCCTGGAGAGCGTTGCGGTCAATATCATCATCGTAGGTGCCGTTGGCAGACTGCTCGGCCAGATACACCATACGGTTCAGCATGTCCTGAACCTCCTGCAGAGCACCCTCAGCGGTCTTGATCAGGCCGTTGGCGTCCTTGGCGTTCTTGGTGGCAGCTTCCAGACCGGTGATCTGGGCGCGCATCTTCTCGGAGATGGCCAGACCAGCGGCGTCGTCGCCGGCGCGGTTTACGCGGTAGCCGGAGGACAGTTTCTCCAGGTTGGCGGACAGCTTGGAGGTGTTGTTGTTGTAGTTACGGTAGGCGTTCATCGCCATAATGTTGTGTTGGATACGCATAATTCTTTTCTCCTTATATAAAATTTAAGCGTAAACTTCATCCCAGCGCTCCTCGCCGGAAATCTGAGGTTTCTGCGTCCGTGGCACATGCCGGCCGTGAAGTTGGCCAAACCCCTCCAGCATGTGCTCCTGACGCTTTGCTTTATTTCTACCGGCCCGGAACCGGCGGAAATCTGAAACGCAGTCTCATCGTCCGCCAGCCGCCTCCAGATGTCATGACATTTCGGAGAAAGGCTTGTTGCGAGGGGCGGACATTTCCCCGTTCACACAGTATATCGGCGGCGTTTCAAGAATATTAAGAGGTTTTCAAAATTTTTCTTTCTCCCCAGTATTTTCAACTTTTCCACAGGCTGCGTCCCGAGCTCTTCCGACTGCCTGAGAAACAAGGGGCTGCCCTGATATGCTGCGGGACCTTTCTCCTCTGCCCCGAAGCCCGCAAAAGCATTTTATCGCGAAATAACAGTTGACAGAGAGGAAAAAACTTGCTATAATGAGAAAGCTGTCTGGCCGCATGTTTACAGCGAAACGACTCATTAGCTCAGTTGGCAGAGCACTTGACTTTTAATCAAGGTGTCCGGGGTTCGAATCCCCGATGGGTCACCAAGCCCTGAAAGCCGCGTGGTTTTCAGGGCTTTTGCTATTCTCCCGGGGATGCTGCCGCTCTTTCGGGCCTTCTTCTCTCCCAGCGAATTTCCGGCAGGATGAGCCCGCGCCCTTGTGGACAATGCTGGTCAAGACCAGATTGCGCCCGATACTGTTTTGTGCATAAGCACGGATTTTTCGGGAGGTTTTTGTCGAAAATCTCATTTTCTATTGATTTTTTACCATTTTCAACTATTTTTTGCACCGTAGTTCCTTACTCTTTTTCCCATCTTCCTTTATCCTTGATATTGGGAAAGGGGGTGAGGTTTTGATCTCGTTCAATGGCTCCGCCATGCGAAAATTCCGCAAGCTCCAAAACATTTCACAGGAGGCCCTTGCCGAGAAGACCGGCTGTTCTCCCCGCTATATAAGCGCCCTGGAAAACGGCCAGAAAGATAACCCCTCTGCGGCATTTCTGTTCCAGTGCAGCGCGGCGCTGGATGTTCCCGTGGAGGCTTTGATGGATCTCAAAGGCCAGAGCCCAACTCGTAATAAGGAGTGATGATTTTGACAAAAACTGAACTGCTACAGGCTTGCCAAGCCTGGCTTGGTGATTTTGCGGCCTATCCCGTCGAGGAACTTCCGGTTATTCCTATTGCGGACCTGGATGTCTTTGAAAATGACCGGCATCTGGTCAATCGCCTGTTTTTTCTCGTCCCGGATACATCCTCTGGCTCTTTGCGTTGTTTCTTCTTTTTTGAAGAAAACACCTTCGCGAAAGATCCTGTTGGAGACTTGTCTCTCATCAAATCTTCTTTTCATCTCATAGTCCACTAACCTTTCAGCGATCTTTCGGCAGCAACAGAGCATCGCCCAATGAAAAACGTTCCGGCCCTCCTTTTCAGAAGGCCGGAGCGTTTCTTTCATTTCGGCCGCCATCACGAAATCCGAACCGCCTTAGCCGCCGATATTCTACCCTTTTGAACCGCGTTATGTTATAGTTAATTTACCATAACGATGCTACCGGAAGCAAAAGCATGCCGGCCCGGGAATCCCAGGCAGCGGCTCTCCCCGAAACGCAAAGGCCGGAAAGCCTCCGCCTAAGATGCTTCCCGGCCGCTTTTCACAAGGCGTCCATTCTATATAAAGTATCAGACGCGGAACGCCGCCTCCGTGTTTTCCGCCTCAAACTGCTTGTTATACAAGTCCGCGTAATAACCACCCTGGTCCATCAGCTCCTGATGGGTTCCCCGCTGGACGATCTTGCCGTCCCGCACCACCAGAATCATGTCCGCCTTGCGGATGGTGGAGAGCCGGTGGGCAATGAGGAAGGAGGTCCGCCCGTCCAGCAGCGTGGAGATAGCCTCCTGGATCAGCGCCTCGGTCTTGGTGTCAATAGAGGCCGTGGCCTCGTCCAGCACAAAGATCCGGGGATCCGCCAGCACCGCACGGGCAAAGGACACCAGCTGTTTCTCTCCGGTGGAGAGCTGCCCGCCGCCTTCGCCCACATCGCTGTCATAGCCCTTTTCCATGCGCATGATGAAGTCATGGGCGTTCACCAGCTTGGCCGCCGCCACAATTTCCTCGTCCGTGGCGTCCAGACGGCCATAGCGGATATTCTCCTTTACCGTGCCGGAAAACAGATGAGGCGTTTGTAGCACATAGCCGATATTGCTGTGGAGCCAGAGCATGCTTCGCTCCCGGTAATCCCGACTGTCGATGAGAATCCGCCCGGCCGTGGGTTCAAAGAACCGGCAGCAAAGGTTCACCAGAGTGGACTTTCCCGCGCCGGTTTCCCCCACGATTGCCACGGTAGAGCCGGCCGGGACCTCCAGGTCAAAGTGCTCCAGCACATTTTCTGTGCCGTCCGGATACCGAAACGTCACATCCTCGAAAGTGACCCGCCCCAAAAGGGGCTCCCAGTTTTCCCGCCTGGGCTCCAGAGAGGTGCCGTACTTCTCCACCACCTCCGGGGTGTCGGTGATCTGGGGTTTCAGCTCCAGCAGCTCCACGACCCGCTCGATATTGGCCTGCATGGACACGAAGCGGGTTGCCTGGAAGGCAAAGCCCTGCACCGGGTCGGCGATTCGCAGGGCAAAGTTCACAAACACCGTCAGTTCGCCAATGCTGATTCCTCCGGCCATAGCCATGTTTCCGCCGCCGGTAATCACAAAGGACACCGCCAGCGCTGTCAGAAAGCTGATGATGGGAATATAGATGGCGTCCAGCATCACAGCCTGGATGCTGGTGCGGCACATGCTACCGCTGACCTCCCGGAACGCGTCCAGGTTTTTGTCCTCAATCACCAGGGTTTTGGAGGTTTTCGCCCCGGAAATTCCTTCATTATAGTGGCGGGTGACCTCGGCGTTGATCTTTCTGGCCTTCCGGTTCACCTTGAGGATCCTCTTTTCAAAGTATACGGTAAAGAGGGCGATAAAGGGCACCACCGCCAGCACCAGCAGGCCCAGCTTCCAGTTGAGCACCAGCATCACTCCAAGACAGGTGAACACATACACACTGCAATACACCGCGTCTACCAGAATCCAGGGGATTCCCTCGGCGATCCGCCCGGGGTCGTTCAGAGCCCGGGCCACGATGGTTCCCACTGGAGTCTGGTTGTAGTAGGAAAAGCTCAGGGTCTGCAGGTGGGTGAACAGGTCCCGCTTCAGGTCCCGGCCAATGTACATCTCCAGCCTGAGCGCCAGGCTCCCCAGGACAATCTGGCAGAGAGTCTTTATCAGCACCAGGCCGGAATAGAGGATGGCAAAGGTCGTGATTCCCTGGTGGGTGCGGGGCGTGACGAAGCGGTCCACCACGTATCCCGCAATCAGGGTATAGGCCACGGCAATGCACGCGTCCAGCAGCATGGCCGCGATAATCGCCGCAACCCATTTGCGGTAGGGCTTGATATAGGGCAGCATTTTGCCCCAAACGCGAAAGACGCCGGCCTTTTTTGGCGTTTTCGTTTCCATATCCATAAATTATCTCCTTGTCATTTGCGAAAAATATTATTGAGTGTTAGAAGGCCTCCGGGCCAAAGGACGTGATCTCGCCTGCCGGCTCGGTCGGTTCGCGGCTTGTGTGCCACAGGCACACGCTCACCCCTACGGCAAGGTCGTGGGGCTCCGCGCCCCACACCCTCGTCAGCTTAAGATCAGCTGGACCGGTCGATATTGTTCACTGTAGCATTTCAAGCTAACCAGGGTAAAAGTTTCGTCCACCTTTTCAAAGGTGGTGGGGTTCTCAGGGGTGAAACCCCTGAGCCGCCGGAGGCCGTAAACATCGTCCCCAAAACGCGCGTTTCTTTGCCCCCGAAGGCCCTCTAATACTTCAAAAAAGTGCGCTTTGGCCTCTTGCGGTTTTCGTCCCCCGCCTTAAGCCTTCTGCAGCTCGAAAATTCTCTTATAAATTCCCTCCTGGGCGATC
Source organism: Acutalibacter sp. 1XD8-33 (assembly GCF_003612555.1). Lineage (GTDB taxonomy): Bacteria > Bacillota > Clostridia > Oscillospirales > Acutalibacteraceae > Acutalibacter. The sequence continues at coordinate 64,419 of NZ_RAZF01000001.1, read as the reverse complement.
AGCTCCTGGTGGGTCCCCATCTGGGCCACCCGACCCTTGTCCAGCACCAGAATCCGGTCCGCATTCATCAGGGTGGTAATCCGGTGAGCGATGAGGATGGTGGTGCCATGGACATTTTCCTGAATGGACTGGCGGATCTTCTGGTCCGTCTCCATATCCACCGCAGAGAGGGAGTCGTCAAATATCTTGATAGGCGTGTCCTGCATGAGCATCCGGGCAATGGCCACCCGCTGCTTCTGCCCGCCGGAGATGGTGACACCCCGTTCTCCAATGGGCGTCTCATAGCCTTGGGCAAAGCCCTCGATGGCGTCGTCAATGACCGCCATACGGGCATACCGGCGGACCGTATCCAGGTCCTGGCGGCTAGCCCCTTCCGCAATACTCTCCCGGAAGGTCTTGGAAAACAGGTAGGGCTCCTGAAGCACCACGCCGATGTTCCGGCGCAGATGTTCCAGGCTCATGCGCCGGATATCCACCCCGCCGATGGTAATCGCTCCGCTGCCCGCCGGCAGCTCATAGAGCCGGTCCAGCAGGTATATCAAAGTGGATTTTCCGCTGCCTGTGGCCCCCAAAATGCCAAAAGTGCTCCCCGCCGGGATGGTAAAGCTCACGTCCTCCAGCACTTCGCCGCTTTCCCCATAGCGAAAGCTCACATGGTCAAACACAATGTCCCGATCTATGGGGGGCGTTTTCGGACTCTGGCAGTCCTGTTCCTCCGGCGCGTCCAAAATCTCAAAAATACGGGTGGCTGAGATGGAGGTCTTGCTCAGTTCGCTGAGCACCCGGCCCAGCTGGGCCACGGGCCAGGCCAACATGGAGTTATAGGCCGTAAAGGCCAGGAATTCCCCCTCGGTAATGGCGCCGTTCTCCACAAAAAACACGCCCACCACCATGATCACCAGGGCCTGCAGGCCCGCAAAAAGCTCGCCAATGCCCCAGTCCACCCCCAGGATCTTGCCCAGATGGGACCACAGGTCCGCGAACTCCTGGTTCTTTTTGTTGAACCGGTCGATCTCAAACCGCTCCCGGCCAAAGGCCCGCACCACCCGCACGCCGGTGAGGTTCTCCTGCACCAGGGCGGTGAGCTGGCCGTCGGTCTGGTCAGCCTGCTCAAACTTTTTTCCCACAATCACGAAAAAGATCATGGAATAGCCGATGACGATGGGAATGAAGGCCAGCACGATCAGAGAGAGCTGTACGTTCATCAGAAACATCAGCCCCAGCGAAATCAGGATAGACAGCACCGTGCGTACCACAGTAGTCAACTGGTCGTTGACAAACACCCGGATCAGCTCCACATCCTGGGTGCAGCGCTGGATGATGTCGCCGGTCTGGTGGGCGTTGTGCCAGGCATAGGGCAGGCGCTGGATATGGGAAAAGAGCTGATTGCGCAGGCGCTCTACCGTACCCTCGCAGGCCTTGGCCAGGTTCATGCGGGAAACATAGTTGGCCGCTCCGGCAATGGCCGCGAAAAACAGCGCGGCCCCGGCGCAGACGATGATATGCTGCCGCAGAAATTCCCGGCCGCCCATGGACTCCACCCAGCGCAGCAGGAAGCCGGGCAGGACAAAGGGCTGGTTGTTGATAACGGAATCCACCGTGACCCGGACCACCTGGGGCGTCATGTAGCTGGCCAGGGCGGAGAGAATGACCGTGGCCATGGCCAGCAAAAAATTCCCCCGCAGGCCCCTGGTAAAGGGGAAAAACCGCAGGATGCTGGATTTTTTCTTGGAACTTTCTTTCTTTTTCATACGATACCTCAAAACTGGATTCAATGGTTTTTTGCCGCAAAAAAGCGCAGCAAGCCTCAGGGGGACGCTTCCCACAGCACGGATGGGAGCGCCCGGCCTGAACTATACTGCGCCGATCTCTGTGCAACGTACACAGCATGGGGCAAAATATGGACAGTCGCGATTCAATCGCTTTAAAATGATGTGACGGTTTTCCTATGATAGCATCTCTTTTTGAAAAAGTCAAGCGCGGATTTTCGGGAAGATGTTTTCACCCCCGGCGGCTGGAACTCCACCCCATTGCAGGGGGTTGGGGGCGACAATCGCCGGCCAAAGCGGCATCTGACACTCAAAAGGCCAAGGTCCCGCCTTATAAAACGCGCGGGATTCTTTATCTTTTGGACGCCGCAGCACGCCGTCCTTTTCTGGTTAGCCAAAATACCATGTGCTAAACAGCGCCAAAGACTTCACATGCTCCCGGGTTGTGGGCGCGCCGGAAATCACCGGGAAATACACGATAAAGAGCGCCAGACAGCATAGGACCATCGCGGCCATAAGGGCCTGGCTCCTATTGAGCGCGAAGCCCAGGCCGGCGGCGGAACCGTCCTTGCCCTTGTCCTCAGCCGCCAGAGGGCGGCTGAGGGGACCCGTCTCTGAAAAATAGTTGAAACACGCCATCAACGCGATGGTCAGGAAGGGCACCGCCGTGAAATAGTGATAGATAAAAGTGCACCGAGGGACCAGAACCCAGGGCATGTACACCGCCAGGAAGCCTACAATCGCTACGCTCCAAGCCAGACCCCGCTCTTTGACCCAACGCCAGACTCCAAACGCCAGCGCCGGAATAAAGGACCACCACAGCAGGGGGTTGCCCATGGAGGAGATGGTGCTGTACTGGCCCTGGGCGTTTACATTGTCGCTGCCAAAGAACCAGATAGGCCGCACGTCTAGAGGCCAGTCATACCAGGGAGAGGAGAAATCGTGGGTGGCCTCCAGCTGGGAGTGGTAATTAAACATGGTGGTCTGGTAGTTGCCGAAGGCCCAAAGCATCCGCTGCCGGTTATGGGGCAGAGCGGTGATGGGCAGAAACGCGCAGAAGTAGATGCCAAAGGGAATGGCAATGAACAAGAGGCAGCACCAGGCGCACAGCAGGCCGCAGCGTTTGAGCACCGGCGTCGTGGACCGGCGGTTTTTCACCTCCAGCCGCCAGGCGCTGTAGAGCTTTCCAAAGAAGAGCACCGCCAGCCCCACCGCGCCATAGGCCGCCGTCCACTTGGAGGCCACGCCCAGGCCCATGAAAATCCCGCTGAGGCCCAGGGGAACCAGCAGGTCCCGCATCCGGTCCTTCACAATATCCTTATACATGAAACACACCATGGCGTCGTACATAAGCAACAGGAAAAACACGGAATACGTGTCGATGGTGGCAATACGTGTCTGAGTGAAGTGCATGAAGTCAAAGGCGAAGAGGAAGGTCCCCAGACCGCAGAGCCAGGTCTTGCCGAAGAGCTGCTTGCACAGATGATATAGCACAGGCAACATGAGCACACCGAAGAAGGTCCCCATAAACCGCCAGCCAAAGGGATTCATCCCGAAGATCCGGATGCCCAGGGAGATAATCAGCTTGCCCAGAGGGGGATGGGTGTTCTCATAGGGCTCCAGACCCAAAATATGCTCGTAGGCGGTGCGGGCGTGGTAGATCTCGTCAAAATAGCTGGAATTCTCGTAGGTCTTAAAGGCGGGCACCGTGTTTTGCTCGTCGCAGAGGAGCTGGGCCCCGGGCCCTTCGGCGGTGATGTCCGGAGCACTGAGGGCCCCGGCGGGCAGCAGTCCCGCCTCGCTGATGGTCACCGAATCATTCAGGGCCGTCAGGCGCACATAGCTGCCGGGGACGTCCAGCCATTTGATGACCCAGGCGAAAACGCCGCTGTTCCCGGTTTCTCCGCAGGGTGTCCAGGTGACGCCATCCTCGCTGGTTTCCACCCGTATGGAGGAGCCCACCCGGGCGGCATAGTGCTCGGCGTCCGGCGCAAGGCCGGGCAGGAAGGCCAAACTGTTGGCGGGTTCCTCGCAGTGGAGCACCACGCTCTCCCCCTCCGCCGGAGTCCAGTTGGTAACAGGCAGCTTGGCGTCTCCCAGATGCCAGAAGGCCACAAAGGCGTATATCAAGGTGATCCCCGCCATGACGATCCAGTCCAAGCGGAGCATTTTCCGATTTTCCGGCGGCCGCAAAGAGGTGACCGCCTCCGCCCGGACCGGGGCGCCGCTCTGCGGCCGGGCGTTCCGGCCCTTCTTTTTTCCCTGCTTCCGCTTTTCCGCAGGGACAGTTCTCTGGTTCATCTCTTCTTCCTCCTCTTCTCCCGGTTTCCCGGCCTTTTGCAGGCCTCCCCGCAGATAGACCCGGTAGGTTGTCCACAACAGGTAGGCCACGGCGGCCACCTGCATTGCGGAAATAAACCTGCTGGCAAAGGCGTTGGGATCATAGCTACCCCCCAGCTCCCGGAACAGCCACAGCACGTAGCTGACATTTATGTAGTGTATCCCGGCTAAAAAGCCGTATGCCCGCATAAGGCCTTTGTCCCGGACAAAGAGGAAGCTCACCAGGATGAACAGCAGGGCGGGGAACAGGTAGCGCTCGTGCATCTTCACCGCGAAGAGGTAGACGATGCTCATCAGGACCGGGGGCGCGGCGAACACCGCGTCCTTCCGCTTGGAGAAAAAGATCAGGACACAGCAGGCGGCGGTAGCCAAGAGGGGCGCGGCCACCGTAAGCAGCGCCGAAGAAAATCCCTCGGGCAGGCCCCACCAGTTCCGGCCGATGAGGGCCCAGAAATTACAGGCGTTCACCGAGTAGTAGTTGTAATAGTCCATAGTGGCCTTGTATTTTTCCACCAGCCACCAGTAATTGAAGTCCCGGGTAAAGGGCGCGGCCACCAGTAGAATGACTCCCAGCGCGCAGCCCACGCCCGCCCCCAGCTGGAGCCACTTCTTCTGTTTGATGGCGAAGCACAGGTATAGGGGGGCGAACACCAGCATCTGGGGCTTGCAAATGATGGAGAGGCCGTAGAGCAGGGCCGAGGGCACGTACCGCTCGCCATAGAGCAGCAGGGCGGAGGCCAGCAAAATGGCGGTGCAGAAGGAGTCCACCTGTCCCCATTGGGCGGAGTTCACGAACACCGCCGGGCAGAAGAGGTACGCCGCCGAGACCAGCAGGGCATCTAAATCTCCCAGCTTTTTCCGGCCCAGCCACAGCAGGGCCCCGCCGCAGAGCAGGTCCGCGAGGATGGAGGGCAGCTTCATCACCACGGTATAGGTCTGGCCCTCCAGAGTCAGGCCGAAGAGCTGGCGGATATTCTCCAGGAGCATTAAAATGTACAGATATCCAGGGGGGTAGTCCAGGAACATGTCCTGCTGGTAGATCTCTCCGAACCCCACCTGTTTGACGGAATAGGCCCAAGACTTGAAGGTGCCCATATCCACGCTGAAGCCCTCGGAATAGTAGCCCAGCCAAAGGCGCAGCACCAGGGCCCCCAGAAAGAGAAGCCCCGCCCACAGCCCGAAGGCCTGCCGCCGCTTCTGGCCGCAGGGCCGGTTGGAAAGCCAAATGGCGCCGCCGCAGAAGGCCGCGCCCAGGTAGATGTATCCAGTCATAGAATCCCTCCACATTGCCTAAACTTTAAGACCTTGGGGACGCTGTCCCCAAACCCCTGCCACCTTTGAGAAAGGTAAGACTTCGTAGAACGAAGTCTACGAAACATTTTACCCACTCCTCGCTTTGCTCGTCGTGAACGTCTTGCGGAACAACATTGGCCGGTCCAGTGGACCTTGCGCTGGCGGGGAGTTTGAGGGGTGAGCGTCTGCCAGTGGCAGACACGCCGCGAACCGACCGAGCCGGCAGGTGAGACCCGCGCAGCCCTCAAGGTCTTAAACTCCTCAGAAGCGCATTTTTTGAAGTGTGAATAAACAGTTAATGCTCGCTTCGCTCGATTAACTGTCTGAGTTTTGCTTCGCAAAACATCAGCAAGAGGAAACGGAGAGTTCATCTCGCACGTCGAGATAAATCTCTTTTGCAACTGAGAAAAAAGTTTCCTGGGCCCCGGAGCAAGCCGCCTGCGTGCATTTGGCACTCAGCTTGGCAGAGTTTTCCGCAGGAAAACTCATGACACATGACGAAACTCAGCTATCTCATCTTTCCATTCGTGGCATCATGTGCCGAAGGCCACACAATACTACTTCAAAACAAAACTCTTACCCTATACTATACTCCATTCCACCGGGAAAGTCAAATCCCCCCGCCTCTTTCCAAAATAACAGTTGACAGCTCCCCGGTTTTTGTGTACTCTAAGGGTATCCCCTATCCTTAATATAGTGAAGAAAGGATCTTGCTTATGTGCAACACGTACCGCCTCCCCGCCCTCTATCACGAGGACCCCTCCGCCCTCCACGTGGGTACAACCCCCAACCGCGGCTACTACCTCCCCCACGGCCCAGAGAGCCAGTCCCGGGTCCATAGCCTCAGCGGCGAATGGGCCTTCCGGTATTTCGACTCCTTCCTGGACGCGGTAGACGAGTCCGGCTTTCTGCGCCTGGACACCGGCTCCATGACCTCCATCCCTGTGCCCAGCTGCTGGCAGAGCGTGGGCTGGGGCCGTCATATGTACACAAACGTCCGCTACCCCATCCCCGTGGCCCCCCCCTATGTGCCAGAGGAGAACCCCTGCGGCGTCTACCAGCTCACCCTGAGCCTGGACAAGCGGGAGGACGCCCGGTATTTCCTGAACTTCGAGGGCGTGGACTCCTGCTTCTACCTGTGGATGAACGGCGCTTTCGTGGGCTATAGCCAGGTCTCTCACAGCACCTCCGAGTTCGAGGTCACCAGATTCCTCCACAGCGACGGGCCCAACACTCTCACCGCGCTGGTGCTCCAGTGGTGCGACGGCACCTATCTGGAGGACCAGGACAAGCTGCGCATGAGCGGCATCTTCCGGGACGTGTACCTGCTGGAGCGCCCCGCCGCTTTCCTCCGGGATTTCTTCGTGAAGGAGAGCTTTTCCGAGGACTTCTCCCAGGCCCAGGTGACCGTGGAGCTGGAGGCCGAGGGGGAGATCGCCCTCTCCGCCTCCCTGCTGGATCCAGACAACGCCCTGGCGGGCAGCGCCTCCTTCCAGGGGAGCAGGGGCTCCCTCCGCTTTGAGCTGGAGAACCCCGCGCTCTGGAACGCCGAGCACCCCCGCCAGTACACCCTGATCCTCTCCACCCGCGACGAGGTAATCGAGCAGAAGGTGGGCCTGCGGAAGATTGAGGTGAAGGACGGCGTGGTGCTCCTCAACGGCACGGCCATCAAGTTCCGGGGGGTGAACCGCCACGACAGCGACCCGGTCACCGGCTATGCCATCAGCCGGGAGCAGGCCGTGCGGGACCTGCTCCTCATGAAGCAGCACAACGTGAACGCCATCCGCACCAGCCACTACCCCAACGCCCCCTGGTTCAACCAGCTGTGCAGCGAGTACGGCTTCTATGTGATCGGCGAGGCGGACCTGGAGAGCCACGGCAACGCCACCAAGCTGGGGGCCTACAGTCTGGAGAACTACTCGGACGCCGCGGCGGACCCTCAGTTCAAGGAGGCCATCGTGGACCGCAGCCAGCGCAACGTCATCCGGGACAAGAACTGCGCCGCCGTGGTGATCTGGTCCCTGGGCAACGAGAGCGGCTGGGGGGAGAACCTGGAGGCCGCCGGCCGCTGGGTGAAGGATTACGACCCCTCCCGCCTGCTCCACTACGAAAACTTCCTCACCTACCACCAGGGCTACAAGCCGGACTTCTCCATGCTGGACCTCTACAGCCGCATGTACGCCCCCACCGTGGCCCAGGACCTGCCCTGGCCCGGCAAGGAGCTGTCCATTGAGGAGTATTTCTCCGGCGGCGAGCTGGACGAGAACCTCCACGGACGGCGGATGCCCTTCATCCTGTGCGAGTACATCCACGCCATGGGCAACGGCCCCGGAGACGCGGAGGACTACCAGCGGCTGATCATGAAGCACGACGGCTTCTGCGGGGGCTTCGTGTGGGAGTGGTGCGACCACTCGGTCTACGGGGGCCAGACCCCGGACAACCGGCCCATCTACCGGTACGGCGGGGACTTCGGGGAGTTCCCCCACGACGGAAACTTCTGCATGGACGGCCTTGTGTACCCGGACCGCACCCCCCATACCGGCCTTCTGGAGTTCAAGAACGTGATCCGCCCCATCCGGGCCAGAAAGGCCGGGCCGGACGCCTTTACCCTCCACAACTACCGGGACTTCACCGACGCCAGGGACTTCGCCGTGCTGCGCTATCAGGCGGAGACCGGGGGCAAAGTCGTGGCGGAGGGGGCCCTGGAGATGCCCTCCATCCCGCCCCACGGAGAGAGGGAGGTCGCCCTGCCCGGCCTGCCGGATTCCGGGGATTCCACGGTCACCTTCTTCTACGAGGCCAAAGAGGACGGGCTCTTCTTCCCGGCGGGGCACCCCCTGGGCTTCGACCAGATCCCCCTCTGCGAGGAGAGGGAACCCCTGTCCGCCCCCGCCCCCGGCAAGGTGGAGATCGCCAATACCCGCCGGGCGCTGGTGCTCACCGGCCCGGGCTTCCGCTATGAGTTCAACAAGCAGACCGGTACATTCCAGAGCCTGTGCTATGAGAACAAGCCCCTGCTCTCCCGGCCCATGGAGTGGAACGTCTGGCGGGCCCCCACGGACAACGACCAGTATATCAAGATGAAGTGGACCGAGGCGGGCTACGACCGGCATACCGTGCGGGTCTATTCCATCGCGGCGGGAAATACCCAGCAGGGCGCGGCGAAGGTCACCTGCCATCTGGGCATCGGGGCCCTTGCCATCAAGCCCTTCCTGGACGTGAAGGCCACCTGGACCGTGGACGCCGCCGGGCAGATCTCCTGCGCTCTGGAGGCGGAGCGGGACGCCCGGTTCCCCTTCCTGCCCCGGTTCGGCCTGCGGATGTTCCTGCCCAAATACTTCGCCCAGGTGGAGTACTTCGGCTTCGGGCCCTATGAGAGCTATCAGGACAAGCGCCGGGCCTCCCGGTTGGGGATCTTCCAGAGCACGGTGGAGGAGCAGACCGAGCACTATCTCATGCCCCAGGAGAACGGCTCCCACTACGGCTGCCGCCGGGCCTCCCTCTCCGACGGGGACTTCGCCCTCACGGCCGCCTCCCCGGACACCTTCTCCATGAACGCCTCCCTCTACACCCAGGAGGAGCTGACGGAGAAGGCCCACGACTACGAGCTGGCCCCCTGCGGGGACACGGTGTTCTGCCTGGACTACAAGATGAGCGGCGTGGGCTCCAACAGCTGCGGCCCCGCCCTTCTGCCCCAGTACCAGCTGAACGAGGAGAAGATTTCTTTCACATTCTCCCTGGCCCCCTCTTGCAAATCGTCCGGTTTTACGGTACAATAGAGAAGAGGGAAGCTATGCGGCCGGTGCAAGCTGGCCGCATTTGTTTTTACAGGATGTATAGTTTATAATAGTTATATGCTGGCCTCCGGGCACACAGTTCGTGCCCTCCGACAGGGGGGCTCCGCCCCTCCACCCCGCCGCCTTTGAAAAGGCGGGCGAAACTTTTACCCTGGAGGGCTTTGGCCGGTCCAGCTGGCCTTAAGCTGGTTAGGGGTCTGGGGGTGAAACCCCCAGCCGCCGGAGGCCATGTGGCTACGGCAGAGGGAGGCTCTTTCAGAAAATCGCGAGGGAGGGAATCCGCTTGAACAGAGAAAACAAACGGAAACAATATGAAAAAGGGTATTTCCAAAATCATCCCTGCAACGACAGCTTCACCTGCAAGGTCTGTGGGCGACTGGTCACTCCCGAGGAGGCCGGCACCCAGCACCGCAACCACTGCCCCAACTGTCTTTCCAGCCTTCATGTGGACGATTCCCCCGGGGACCGGGCGGCAGACTGTGGGGGCGTTATGGAGCCCATCGGCGTATGGGTGCGAAAGAACGGCGAGTGGGCCCTCATCCACCGCTGCAAGCGTTGCGGCGCGCTTAGCTCCAACCGGGTGGCCGCCGATGACAACCCCATGAAGCTCATGTCCATTGCCATGCGCCCTTTAGCCCAGCCCCCCTTTCCCTTAGAGCGGATCCAGGAGATGACCGATGCCATGGCTGGAGACGGGAAGCTGCCCGGTTGAGATGGGGACGGCCTCCGGCGGCTCAGGGGCTTTGAGTCTCAGCTGCCGCTTCGGTCGGCGACGGGAAATCGCCACTGGCGATTATCGCCCCCTAAGAACCCCACCACTTTTGAAAAAGTGGACAAAACTTTTTTCAAAAAGTTTGCGAGGTGTGGAGCGGAGCTCCACGGTCTTGTCCTTGACCTTAACACCTGAGAAGCGCAATTTTTGCGGGTGGTGAATAATAGGTTAACACTCGCTGCGCTCGGTTAACTATACAAGAGGGGGGCGGAGAGTTCATCTCGTGTAACGAGATGAAACTCTTTTGCAACTGAATAAAAAGCACCCCTAGTCCCGGAACCAGCCCGCGGCGAACGTTCGCACCCAGCCCGGCAGAGTTTTCCGCAGGAAAACGGAAAGATAAACCAAGCCGCGCGAGTGTTTATCTTTTTGACACCACGGCGAAACTCAGCTATATCCTTTCGCCATTCTTCGCGCCGTGTGCCGCAATCAGCCAGCGCACGCACCCACGCGCCCATATAAAAATGCCAAGTCTTAAAAATATACATTTTCAAAGGAGGAACCATTGTGAAACTTGGGATCATCATGCCCCCGAAGCCTGAAAGCTTCCAGCAGGCCAAAGACCTGGGCCTGGAATTTGTGGAGTTCGACTGCAACCCGCCTCCGTTTTTTGGCGTGCCTATGGCCGAGCTTTTGGCTGTCAAAGAACAGCTGAAGGCCGCCAGCCAGGAAACCGGCGTGGAGGTGGGCGCGGTAGGCCGCTGGGCCAGCCAGATTCTGGACGAGAACGGTCAGGTCATTCCCGCAGAGTGGGAAGAAGTGAAAGCCGTTATCGACCTGGGTGCCTATCTGGGAGCTAAGCACTATCTGTGCAGCGTGAACTACGCGAAAGAACTGAGCTATTATAAGAATATCACCGCTGCCATCGCGCTTTTGAAAGACATTGTGGCCTATGCCAAAGAACGGGGGATGCAGACCTCCATCGTCAACTGCATGATGGGCGGCAACTACATCCGCACCCCGGAACAATGGAAGCTGGTGCTCAGCGAAGTACCTGGCCTGGGTATCAAGTACGACCCCTCCCACAGCTTTGTTCATGGCGGTCAGAATGGCGCGTACCTGGAAGAGGGCCTGGAATGGGGCGCGCATTTTCAGTATTGCCATGTGAAGGGCGTGATTCAGCGAGGCGAGTCTCGAGAGCCGGAACATATGAAAACCTGGGCCATGCTGGCAAAGCACCCCGAGCTGAAGGATGAACTGATGGGCAGCTGGGGTGAAAATGACTACTACGATAACCCTCCCGCAGGCATCGACGCTATCAATTGGCGGGCGTTCTTTGCCATTTTGTATAAGTACGGATACGATGGATATCTGGCCATTGAGCCCCACTCCCGTACCTGGCAGGGGGAGAAGGGCGAAAAAGGCGTACGCTATACAATTCAATACATCCGCAGCCTGATGATTCTGGACTAATTCGGATTCCATACACGAGACACTATGAAAAGCGGCAGCTTACACGGGGCCTCCTTTTCTAAAACGGATACCCAACCAGCCGCCGCGCAGGGCGCAAAAAAGGAGTCACCGTATCTATCAGGCTTGCTTCCGCCAGGATTTTCTCTGTATTGCCAAAAACGAATTGGACACACGAGAAAAATCCTAGAAAAAGGCTTGCATTTTGTCTTGAGATAGTGTATAATAAGGCACGTTAAGGGCGCTTAGCTCAGCTGGCTAGAGCACCTGCTTGACGTGCAGGGGGTCAGCGGTTCAAGTCCGTTAGCGCCCACCATGAAAACCCTAGGAATCATGCGGTTTCTGGGGTTTTTGCTTTGTGTGGTCAGGTGTGGTCAATCATGGGTTGACTACCTTTTGACTACTTTTTGAAAAATCACCCCCGGTCTGACTACCGCCGGAAAGATACCGCTCCAGCTGGAAAAGGGAGGCAGAGGCGTCCTCTTTCTCCATGTGGGTGTATATGTTGGCGGTCATCTGGATGGTGGCGTGGCCCATAAGGTACTGTGCGGTCTTTAGGTCGATGCCTGCTCGGTAGAGGTTACTGCAATAGCTGTGCCGGAGCTGATGGGGCCTCACCTCACAGGGAGAAACCCGTTTGACTTTGTCCCACATCCGGCGGAACCCGATACGGGTCATGATTTCCCCATCGGCGCAGGTGATGATGTAAAGGCTCGTCCGGGGCACAGCGGCCAGTAAGTCCAGCAGGCGCTGGGGAACCGGGAGAGTGCGGTGGGCAGATTTGCTTTTCAGTTCCTGAATGGGATCCGGCTGGTTGTTCAGGAACGTAACCGCCCGATTCACCGTCAGCTTGTCCCCCTGAATATCCCCCCACTGGAGTCCCAGGGCCTCCTCCCGGCGCAGGCCGCAGTAAAGGCACAGCCCCACAAAGCACCGGGCGCGGGGATCGGCGCTTTCCAGAGCGGCAATAAGAGCGTCCTGTTCTTCCAGGGTGAGGTATTCCTTTTTCTTTGGCCGGGCGTGAGGCGTAATCTTGATACCTTCGGTTGGGTCCCCCTGCATCAGGCCGTTTTGCCTGGCGGTGGTGAACAACTGCCGCATGGTGACAAGCACTTTCCCCTGGAGGGACTCTGATTTGTCAGCCACAGACTGCATCACCTGCCGGACGTGAACCGGGCGGATGTCCTGCAGCCTGAGCGTAGCCAAAAGCGGCAGGATATGGTTGTTATAGGCGTTGCGGTAGACGTTCTGGGTGTTGTTTCGCAGGCCGCTCTTGTAGGTGGCAAACCAAGTCTTTGCCCACTCATCCACCGTGGTGGTATCCCCCACTACCAGTCCCTGCCGGTCCTGGTCGCGGAGAGCGTCGGCGGCCTGATTCACCTCGGCAATGGTGCGGCCATAGACCAGCTTCTGCCGGCCATCTGACAGGGTGACTTTTTTCTGATAGCGTCCGTCCTTTCTTTTTTTCATGAAAATAAAACCGTCCTTTCTGCAAAGAGAAAATACGTTCCCTCTTGCTTTTAAGGGCGGGATGGGGTACAATATCATTGTCTAGGTGATGATGTGCCCTATCCGGCCTCATTACTTGCCGCTTTTGGTGTTCCAGCACCGAAAGCGGCTTTTTTTATTGTAGAAAAGGTCTTGACAGAATAGAACAAGTGTTCTATCATATAAATATAGAGGCATCACAAATTGCTAAGGAGGGATCAATCTTGAAAAGAGATATCATAAAACAAGAACCGTTCCTGAAAGTGCTCCGATTCGGCGTGTGTCCTAAGTGCTTACAAAGTGGGGTATCTGATTTATGCACAAATCAGGGCAGAACAATTCATTATCATTGCACCAATCCAGAATGCACCGAGTATGGTAAAGATGTTTCCATGTCGGCGGAGGTATTTGACCTACTGTGCTATCTTGAAGATCACCAGCCTCTCGCATCAGAAATTGAGGAACTTGTATAAATCATCGGGTAGGGAAATATCACGATTTATATAATCTAAAACAGCCATATATAATATTTCCAATTCATCCTGGAACAAACCCTCGCATAGACTTTGGGGAGGATAGTTTTTCCGTATTTGCAAAATAATGGAGTAGGAGGCATAGTGAGAGGAATCTCTTCCGCTATAATTCTCGATGCGCATAAGTGAAATAATGCCTTGATTGTGGAAGAAGAAAAAGGAGTTTTCCCTTTGGACCATCTTGAATTCGTTACAATTCAGCATTTCCCAGGATTGATTTAAAAAATCGGGGAAACCACTGGTGTCTGAGTATAGTTCGCACAAAGGTTTCCATTCTATTTCAGACTTTGTTGTTTTTGCAGTGAGTTCCTTAATGAAGTGATTTGCTACGTCAGTAATCATGCCAAATATTCTCCTTTAGATAGAATTTCAATTATACTCTGTATCATATCAGGTGTGATATTACATCGTAAAGTACTGTTCATTTGCATATCCCGAGTAAGCTCAAGTAAATCGGTAATTTCTTTTTTATCGGTCGTAGAGAACCCGAGGCGTTCTGCATACGATTGAACTGTGGCAAGGGTACGGCTTAGATTTGCTACCGTGCTTTTCCCTTTTACATCGGATTCTAATGCTTTTATAAATTTTTCAAGATTACTTATAATCCCTATACGTTGCTCAACAAATTTCACTTTATCGATAGCCTGTTTCTTTGCGTTCTGTAAGGCTTCGACATCTTTTCGCAAATGGCGTGTCGAAAAAAAGTTAAAAATGCTTGGCAAAACGGCTGCTAAAAGAGTAATACCCCAGCCAATAATCGTTACCCAAAGAGGGGTCGAGTCTGCAAGATTTTGTGAAGCAGTTGTAGAATCCAAGAGCACATTCTCATCTCCATTTCCTCACATATAATATTCCACATCTAAGTTCCCAAATTTGTACCAGCAGACCGCCTTCTTCATGAAAGCCTCGCTGACGTTAAAATACTCGGCGAGCTGCCACACTTCGGTGTTTCCCTCAGACACCGCCTCATTCAAAGCCTCCTCCCCTATCAGTTCTTCAATAGCCCATTTGTCTGCTCGGTTCTCATGTTTCTGGCGGACATCCAGGCCAGAATGGCGGTTATAAAAGCTCCCGGTCACGCAATGCCCCAATTCGTGGGCAAGGTGCGTCCGCTCCTTGGCTCCAGCAGAGATAAGGCCGTAGTCGAGCAAGACAAAATCTCCGGCAGCGTCCTCCACAGAGATAGATTCATTCAGAGGGATATGGCAGTATTCAACAGTCACACCCGAACGCTGGGCAATTTGAAATAGTTTATTCATCTTGCGCCTTCTTTCGCTTATAACGTGCTTTAATCATTTCCGCAGCAAACAGAGCCTCCTCCCACATTTCATCCGTAACCTCGCCGTCACCGCCGAATAAAGCCAGCTTTAGCTCCTCGATATCAGGTTTGCGCTCGCCCTCTTGGGCGGGCGCTTTTTTGCTTTCGGAGATTTCTGCTTTGAGGCGCTCCTGCTCCTTTGTTAATTGTTTGATTTCTTTTTCAGCTTCAGCACGTTGCTCCTCATTCTCAGCAAAGTCCAGTTTGGCGCCCCAAAGGCGTAGGCTATCTTGTACCTTAAACAGAGCCACATCTAACTGCGCTGCCGAGTCGGTGCCAATAAGATAGTCTGTAGACACGGAAAAATGTGCAGCTAATTTCTGGATGGTTGCCATCTCTGGAGTCGAGCCCTTTTTCCATTTTACAACAGCAGACCGATTTAGTTGTACATCGTTCCCTTCTACCGCTTTTGACTCACTCTCCCCTTTCTTTTTACACAGCATTGAAAACACATCATAAAAGACAAAAGCCATAGAAAACAACGCTCCCTTTTTGTGCAAAGTAACAATGTTTCCCAAAGTCAACAAAAAGGACTTGACTGTTTACCAAAGACAACGTATAATAAGCCCATAAGTTGACCACAGACAACAAAAGCGAATGCACTTGTGATATTGACTTTAGACAACGTAATGATATCACAAACGCTTACCAAGGTCAACACCATAATTATAAGGAGGTGAAAATTTGTATGCCTGCACAATGGACAGCAGATATTATTGGGCAAATGCATTTGAATTGCATAACCTTCAAAGAGCTGGCCAAAGAGGTTGGCTGGCATGAAAAGTACCTAAGCGCCGTGATGAATGGTCACAGAAATCCAAAGGACGCAAAGAACAAGTTGACTGCAGCTCTCGACCAGCTGATTGCAAAGAGAAAGGAGTAGCTACAGTGGCCAACAGCAGAAGATCAGAAGTTGAACATGAACAGCACGTAGTAGGCGTGGCCAAGCTGATAGACACAGTAGGAAAGACCATGCAAGATGCAGGATTGCCACCGAGGGTGATAGCCTTGCAAGCACAGATGACCTGCTCCCATTTCGGTGTAACGCTGGAAGAAGCGGCAGAGGCCCACATCATCCCCTGGACAACGCACTACCCCTCGGCTATGGATGACCTGCAGAAACAGGACCCGCGCCTTTACGCCTACTGCGTCCAGAACAGCTACAAGGTGCAGAAAAGCGACCACGGCCTGATCGTAACCGGGGGCCCAGATAAAGACGACCCGCTGAATTGCATGGGTTTTGAACTGTTTCGGGCCATCACCTATGCAATTTGGGAGGACCGTATAGGGGATCTTAACCTTCCAACGCTGCTTAGGGATTTTGGAGAGGAGGATGAAGCACTGTGAAATCACAAGAAACCATCTGCGCCAACCTAGCTCAAGCGCTTATGGATTGTCTGGAACTGTTAGGCAACGGCAGGGACGAGCCCCCGCCCCCCACCCGCCTGTACACCTATGACGACCTGGCGCAGATGCTGGGCAAGTCCAAGAGCACGGTGCGGGAGTGGGTACGCGCAGGGAAGTTCGGGGAGCCGGTGACGGTGGGCAGCTCCACCAGGGTGACCCAGGCCGGAGTGGACAAGTTCATCGCCGACCACAGCGGCCCCATGAAAAAGCAGCCCAGCAAAGCCCGGACACGCACAAGCCGAACGGCGGCCGCCCGTCAGGGTCAGCCGCTGGGAATTTGAAAGGAGTAAAGTTATGCCAAAGTTTTACTTTTCCTACGGTACCGACCCGGCCTATCCTTTCCTGGGCGGCTGGACGGAGATCGAGGCCCCGGACAGGCCCTCGGCCTGCAAACTGTTTCAGATCTACCACCCCAACCGCCCTGGCAGTGCCGGAAGGCTCAACTGCGCTGACATCTACAGCGAGGATGAGTTTATGGACTCTGAGCTGATAGATGGCAACTTCGGCGCCTACTGTCATGAGCGCATCACCCTCACCAGGGAGATCCTCACCCCGAAAGACGGGAGATGGTAAAATGTATGGCCCGCAAGACTACATACTGTTCTTCTTAGCCCTTGCCCTTTTTCTGGGCGGTCTTGCCCTGCTGGGCACTATCATCGAATGGCAGGAGAACAGGAAAGCAAAGCGGCAGGAGCGCCAGCTGCATCGGCTCAACCGTCGGGAGGACTCTCATCGCCGGCATGCCAACTACCTAGCCCAGATGCAGGAGGTGCTGGAGAGCGTGGAAGGGAGGAAAGGCGCTTGATGCTGACCATATGCGGAAATGCGCTTTTATATGCGGCCCTGTTCAGCTACATCATCCGCCTTTCAAAGTTCGCGTGCATCCAAGCCCGGCAGATTCAAAAATACAGAGAAATCGTGGCGTTATATGAAACACGCCGCAAGGAGGAAAACCATGAAAGACTGTAAGTATTGTCAATACGCCCGCAAAAAATTTGACCCACACGGATGCGAATATGAGGAATGCGGCCGGCCCGGCGGTTGTTACGACCGTAAAACATACAAGGTCAAGACCCCTCCCCACGACCCACGCATGGGCATTTACAGGTGGGATGAATCCACCTGGCCGGAAAATTGGTAAAGTAAAAGCCCTTATTCGCAACCGCCACCAAGCAACGCGAATAAAGGCACAATCAAACCCGAAGGTTCTGTATTTATTATAGCACAGCCCCTCCGGGAACGCAAGGAGGATTTTAAGTGAACCCTATGAAAGACAGCGTAGCCATTATGGATGACATCATGGACCATGTGACTCAAACTGAGATGTGGAATAACATCCTGATGACCGACCCGCTGATTCAAGACGCTGAAAAAGAGTTGGACAGCAATCTGGAAGCTCTGGAGGGTATTGTATCTGACGAACAGATAGAAAGTCTCCGGGCCGCAGCCTGGGGCCTGGCTAGCGCAACCGACTACCCTGCCATCCTTTACGGTATGCGGGTAGCCCAGGCCATCCAGGAGGTGTCTGCCAGCCCAGCCTCCCTCTCCCAGTGCATTCTGGACCGGGTGGTAAAGTGCAGGGAGGGCAGGACATGAACGCTGAACCGGCCAAAATTATCCCCATCTCTCAGGTTGCCCCCGAACGCGACCATTGGCTCGTGGACGTCTACCCCAAAAATGACGACAACGTAGAGATTCACTGGATAGAGACAGATGAAAAGCATAAAGCTAGGCCACATTGGCTGGTTATGGTGTCAGTCGCCAATCCTTACAACCTTCCCAAACTAATCACGCAGGCGTTAAACCTGCTGGAGCACGAAAAGGGAAGCAAATACTAAAGGAAAGAATAGAGAAACCAGGGGCCCTTATGCGCCCCATAGAAAGGAATGGTAACATAATGATCAAAGTTGAAATCTCAGGCGAGAACCCGTTGGAGGTTTTCGCTCAGGCAGCTGTCTATGGAGTGAAGCTCCTGCAGATCCCGGAGGTGTCCGAGGCTTCCGACCTAGTCCTGAACATGGAGAAGCACTGGAAAGCTACCAAGCAAGCAGCTGGCCAGCCCGATACGGGAAATTCCGTATCGAAACCTACCGCCCCTACGGTGCCGCCCGAGTGCGATACCCTGATCCCTGAGCCCGAGGCCCCTGCCGCCGATCCGGCGCCGGAGAAAGCGCCCTCGGCTGAGAAGATCCCTACAATGGAGGAAGTCAGGGCCGCGGGGGTTGCCGCCGGACAAAAATACGGCAACCCGAAAGTGAAAGCCATCCTGAAGGAGATGGGTGTCGCAAAGATGTCCGAGCTGGCCGAGGGCGACCGGGCCGTATTCCTCCAGAATCTGGAAAGCCTGGGTGATGGCGATGCCTGACGTCCACGCCCTGCTGGGGCCCTCCAGCGCAGCCATGTGGATGGCCTGTCCGCCCAGCGCCCGGCTTGGGGAGAAGATAGAGGACACTGGCAGCGAGTACGCTGCAGAGGGCACACTGGCCCACCATGTCGGTGAACTGCTCCTCCGGGAGAAATGGGAAGATATGGATATCAGCGAGGACATGGCCTCAGCGCAAACAGACCCTCTGTATTCTGCCTCCATGCTTGAGTACATGAAAGCCTACGCCGATTTTGTGGAGGAACGCATGGCAGAGGCAAAGGCCCAGTGTTCAGACCCACACATCTTTATAGAGCAGCAGGTAGCCTTTGCAGAGTATGCTCCTGAAGGCTTCGGCACCTCGGACGTGGTGATCATCACCGATGGGCAGATGGAGGTGGTGGATTTGAAATACGGCTCTGGCATCCCGGTCAGCGCGGAGGGGAACCCGCAAATGCGTATTTACGGCCTGGGGGCTTACTTGGCATGGTGCTGGGCTTATGATATCCAAAGAGTACGCATGACCATCTACCAGCCCCGACTGGACAGCATCTCCAGCGACACCATGACCGTCACTGACCTGTTGGAATGGGCGGAGAAAGAGCTGAAGCCCAAAGCTAAGCTGGCCTGGGAGGGCAAGGGCGAATTCAATCCCGGCGAAAAGCAATGTAAGTGGTGCAAGGCCGCGGCTACCTGCCGGGCTAGGGCGGAATACCAGATGGAGCTGGCCAAACACGATTTTGCACCGCCTCCCACTCTGGACGAAAGCGAAATTGCCGATATTCTGACAAGGCTGCCCGAGTTTAAGGCCTGGGTAAAACAGCTCGAAGAATACGCCCAGGACGCCGCCGTGAACCACGGTGTCCACTTCCCCGGCTACAAGGTAGTCGAGGGCCGGAGCAACCGCAAGTACACAAATGAAGATGCCATCGCAGATCAGCTGATCAGGGCAGGTTTTTCTTCAGCAGCCATCTACAAGCCCAAAGAACTGCTAGGCATCACCGCAATGGAAAAGCTGGTGGGCAAGAAAAAGTTCGGAGAGTTGGCTGGGAAGTACATCATCAAACCCGAGGGTGCGCCCACGCTGGTGCCGTTGAGCGACAAGCGCCCTGAACTGAACACTGCCGCCAAAGCGGCTGAAGATTTTGCAACCTAAAATTTCTATAACATAAAGGAGATATTCAAAATGGCTGACAAAGCAAACAACCCCACGAAAGTTATCACTGGCAAGTGCCGCCTGTCCTTTGAGCACATCTGGAAGCCCAGCAAGATGGATGAGGACTCCCAGGCTAAGTACAGTGCAAGCATTATCATCCCCAAGACGGATGCCGCCACACTGGCAAAGATTAAAGCCGCCCAAGAGGCCGCCGTTAAGGACGGCGTTCAGAGTAAGTGGGAGGGCAAGAAGCCCGCCAAGCTGAAGCTCCCCCTGCGTGATGGTGACGAGGACCGGCCCGATGATCCCAACTATGTGGGGTGCTACTTCCTCAACGCCACCTCCAATAACAAACCCGGCATCGTGGATCTGTCCAGACAGGAAATCACCGATGAGGAACTGGTGTACAGCGGGTGCTACTGCCGGTTCTCCCTGAACTTCTACCCCTTTTCCGTCAGGGGTAACAAAGGTGTCGCAGCTGGCCTGAACAACATCCAAAAGGTGTGCGATGGTGAGCGCCTGGGCGGTGGCAGCCGGGCGGAGGATGACTTTGATGATGACTTCATCGACGAACTGCTGGAGGATGATGATGACCTCTTGTAATGAATCCAAGCAGAGCATGGCTTCCCTCTTTGGAGCTTTGGAGGACCTGCAGTTTCAAATGGCCTGCGCTCTCAACGCCCTGGACGCTATTCAAGTCGCCATGTCCTGCGGCGAATACAAAGCAGAGGGATACCTGGATGGTCTGTTCGAGATACATAGGCATTTGAACACGCTCAATCAGGAAGTCAAAACGAAGCTGGCAGAGGCCCGTGTGATTCGGAAAACGGAAATGGTAACTTAAGATGGAAACCCCGTCAGCCAGCGGTGGCTGGCGGAGATTTTCCAAAAATAGAGGTATACAACATATGGAACATTTAGGAGATATAACCGCCATAGACGGCCATACCGCGCCCACGGTGGACGTAGTAATCGGCGGCTCACCTTGTCAGGGGCTTAGCATAGCCGGAAAGCGGCAGGGGCTCACTGACGAGCGCAGCGGGCTGTTTATGGAGCAGATCAGAATCATAAAGGAGATGAGGCAGGCAGATGCAGAGCGAGGAAACGAGGGCCGGTTCATCCGACCCCGGTACATGGTATGGGAGAACGTGGTCGGGGCACTTAGCAGCAACAAGGGGGCCGATTTCAGAGCCGTCCTTGAGGAAACGGCGAAAATTGCGGACCCGTCCGCCGTTATACCTGGACCTCCAAAGGGGAAGTGGACTACCAGCGGATGCGTCATGGGAGACGGATGGTCAATCGCTTACAGAGTTCTCGACGCTCAGTTTTGGGGAGTCCCCCAGCGTAGACGTAGGATCGCGCTTGTCGCAGATTTTGGAGGACAATCCGCACCAGAAATACTCTTTGTCCGCAAAAGCGTGTGCGGGGATATTGAACCGGGCCAGCCGGAGGGGGAAACCCCTGCCCCCGGAGCTGGAGGCGGCGCTAATACTGCAGTCACGCTCAGCATGAGGACCGGGTGTGAGGGCGGCGGCAAAGGGGCACTCCTTCAGACAGAGAAGTCCGGGACGCTGGCCTGCCATAATGACCAGGCTCTTTTTACCGCCGCGCCCTCAGAGGGTGAAAGCTACCCCTGTGTTTTGACAGACCACCTACCCCCAGCCATGAGGGAAAAAGTATGGAGCCTCCAGGGCAACGCCGTGGATCGGGACGTAGGCATGAACGGCTCCGGCATTTCAGACGGCCCTATGTACACCCTGAACACGGTAGACCGCCATGCGGTGCTGTGCTTGAACGACCAGGGCGGCAGCTTGATGGACGTCAGCGCCGACAAGGCTGGGACCCTCCGGGCAGAGGCACACGGCCACCAGCCGGTGGTGTGCGCTGGATTCAAGCCTTTCGCTGGGGCAAAGGCCGGGAGTATCGGCTACCAGCCGGAGCAGGCCCCCACCCTTACGGCAGAGCAGGAATGCGCTGTGTACGAAAACCACGGCCAAGACAGCCGCCTGACAGGGCCTCTGGATGTGGCTCCCACAGTAGCCCGGCAATTTGGGACAGGCGGGAACAACACTCCGCTGGTCATGGCTACCGGGCAATCCAACGCGGAAATTACCGTAGACGCCAGCCCCACCCTGAACTGCAACCATGAACAGCCTATCGTGGCCGCCGTGGACTGCCGCAACGGCAGGGAGTGTGCAGAGGTAAACGGCACCCTGCAGGCCAAAAGCACCGGGGGCCAGAGCCTTAATCTGAACAACGTGGTAAGGCGCGCCCGTATTGTGCGCCGCCTGACGGAACTGGAGTGCGAAAGGCTCCAGGGTTTCCCGGACGGGTGGACGGACATCGGCCCCTGGGTGGACAGCAAAGGCAAGCGGCACAAGGAATGCACTGCCAGCGCCCGGTACACGGCCCTGGGCAACTCCATAGCCATACCGCCCTGGGCCTGGGTGCTCAAGCGCCTGTGCGCTTGCTATGAACACCCCGCAACGATGGCCAGCCTGTTTGACGGAATCGGAGGCTTCCCGCTGATCTGGGAGCGGCTCAACGGCCCCGGCACCTGCCTGTGGGCAAGTGAGATAGATGAGTTTGCGGTGGCGGTGACAAAATACAGATTCGGAAAGGATATATAGACTTATGACGGTAAAAGAATTAGCCTGCCTTTTGGATGGGCGGAAATATGGTTATGTGATTACTGATGAAGAACAAGCTGAAGCGAAAGCCGCCAACCTGGTGGTGGCCTACGGCTATTCCGACGACCTACTGGAATTTGAGGGCGCTATCTGCGATGAGGTCGGTGCGTATGGGGGTGTGACTGCCTATTTGAAAAAGGGCGAGTTGATTCCCGAACCCAGCTGCGGTGTCGAGGCCGATGAGTGCAAACTGTACCAGGAGTTCCTAAGCACGGCCCATAAGATGACCACTGTCTGGCACAATGGGTCTGGCCCTTGTTGGACCATCCTTACCGACATCCCGCATGAGACATTTAACATTATTGAGGATGGAGAAACTGTCTCAGTGGGCATCGTGTTCCGGGCAGAAGATGCTATGGATAAGCCGGCTCCCCCTCCTAGCTACTGGGCGTGGTATGAAGAAACCATATCAAACCCTAACGCTTATGAGTGGGAGTATGGCTGGCGGTGTTCAAAATGCAAGTCAGTACTCCCTGATGAGTATGATGACCCAGGAGTCCCTCCAGAATTCCTATACTGCCCATTTTGCGGTGAAAAGATGGACGCGGAAATCGCGAAGGCTCAGGCCGATAATTATATAGCGGCTTTGGAGAAGCAAACAGGAGAAACAAGTAATGAGTAAAATGTTCCCCCGCGGCTGCGTCACTTTCAACTGCGACCGCCGGCACGGCAATTACTGCTGTGCCGACTGCGGATACAAGAAAACCTGCCAGCGGCCATGTAAGAACAGCCCGGAAAAGTGTGGGCTGGTAAGGCCGCAGGTGACTAAGAGGAAAGGGCGCACAAAATGAACATAAAGGAAATAATTGACAGCCTGCTCGATCAGGCACAGGACCGGGAGAGCATGATACCAGCAGATGAGCCAGACAGTATATTCGCTCATGACATGGCTGCGCTGCAGGAAGCCGCAAAAATTATCGAGGCTGCCCAGGAAACAAATAATGCAATCGTATTACTGCCCGACCGTTGGGAACCTTGCGTAAGCTGCGTAAGCAAAACCTGCGGCACCTGTTTCTGGGGTGTCACGTTCAAAAACGAGACAGAGTGCAAACATTGTACTGGGCATAGTCAGTGGACTCCCGCTCATCCCTATTGCGAGAATTGCGGTCGGCCATTAACTGAATCAGCATTCGCAGATCTGAAAGAGCGGATACAAAAAATGGGAGGGGATGCGTATGATTGAGCTAGGCATAGACCTTGAAACCTACTCCAGCGTAGACCTCACCAAAACAGGCGTCCGGCCCTATGTGGAATCCCCGGACTTTCGGATCCTGCTGATAGGCTACAAGCTGGGGAATCAGCTCACGAAGCTCATTGACCTGGGCGAGGATGAGAATCAGAAAGCCCTCACGCTGCTGCCTCCCGAGCTCTCTGCAATACCCGAGGGCAGCCTGGATGAGTTCCTCCCCATGCTGACAGACCCGGAGCTCATCAAGACCGCTTATAATGCCCCCTTTGAGCGGACGTGCTTAGAACAGCAATTCCACATAACCCTGCCCCCAGAGCAATGGCGCTGTACGATGGTGCAAGCGGCCACGCTGGGCCTGCCGGGAACGCTGGCCCAGGTCGGTGCCGCACTGGGGCTGGACAAACAGAAAATGACCGAAGGCAAGGAGCTGATCCGAACCTTCTGCAGCCCCACAAAGGATGGTCACCGACGTCTGCCATCTGAGGCCCCGGAGAAATGGGAACGGTTTAGGCAGTACAACGTTCGGGATGTGGATGTGGAAACCGACATCCGGGACCGGCTTTCCAAATTTCCCCGGCCCCAGGCGGAGCATGACGCCTGGGCGCTGGATCAGAAAATCAATGAAAGAGGTGTGCGGATCGACACCGGGTTGCTGGAAAAGGCTCTGGAGCTGGACAAGGATTATTCCTCTCAGCTCCGGGCCGAGGCCCAGCGTCTCACCGGGTTGGAGAATCCCCGCAGCGATGCCCAGCTGAAACGCTGGCTGACAGAGCGCGGCATGGAGGTGGAAAGCCTGGACAAAAACGCTATCCCCGATCTGCTGGCTGCCGCCCCCGACCAGATCACTAAGCGGGTGCTGCAGCTTCGGCAAGAGATGGGAAAGACCTCAGTAAAGAAGTATGAAGCCATGCAAAGAGGGCTGTGCCGGGATGGCCGGGTACATAACACCCTGCAGTTTTACGGCGCCGGCCGCACCGGGCGCTGGGCGGGACGTCAGGTGCAGATGCACAACCTGCCCCAGAACAAGCTGAACGATCTGGCCCTAGCGCGGCAGCTGGTAAAGAGCGGCGACTTTGAAATGCTGGAGATGGCCTTCGGCTCCCCCAGTTTCGTGCTGTCCCAGCTGATCCGCACGGCATTCATCCCCTCGGAGGGGTGCCGTTTCATCATTGCGGACTACAGCGCAATAGAAGCCCGAGTGCTGGCCTGGCTGGCCGGGGAACAATGGGTGCTGGATGAGTTCGCCGGGGAGGGCCTGATCTATGAGGCCACCGCGGCCATGATGTTCCACGCTGAAAAGAACGACATCAAAAAGGGAGGCCCCAAAACCGACCTGCGCTCCAAAGGTAAGGTCGCGACCCTGGCCTGTGGCTATCAGGGCAGCGTGGGCGCGCTCATCAACATGGGTGCTTTGAAAAGCGGGATCCCGGAGGACGAACTGCCGGGCATTGTGAAACGCTGGCGCGACGCTAACGCCAACATCGTGGACTTCTGGTATCAGGTTGAGGACTGCGCCATCGAGGCCGTACAAGGCCACCCCGGCCGCCTTAATGGCATGGTCGAGTTTGAATGCAAAGCTGGGTACCTGTTTATCACCCTGCCCTCGGGCCGCAAGCTGGCCTATTTCCAGCCGGAGCTTCGGCGGGAGCCGGAGTTCAATAAAATGTGCCTGACCTATCTGGGCAAGGGCCAGAACGGACGCCTGGCCCGGCAAAAGACCTACGGCGGCAAGCTGGTGGAAAACATCACCCAGGCCACCGCCCGGGACTGCCTGCGGGACGCCATGACCGCGCTGGATGCCGCCGGGTACAATATCGTGTTTCATGTACATGATGAGATCATAGCGGATATGCCGGAGGGAAAGGGCTCCCTGGCAGAAATGCAGGAAATCATGAGCAGGCCCCTGCCCTGGGCTCCGGGCCTGCCGCTTCGGGCGGCTGGCTTTGAAGCTGATTTTTACATGAAAGATTAAAAGGAGGGCGGCTCATGCCAACGCTACAATATGACGGTGGTATTCACATCGCGGTATTTTCCTCCAGAAAAGCAAAGACCGGCAAAAACAAAGAGCTCCCCTGGTCAGAGTTCCTGGATTCGCTGCTGACCACGACCCGCACCAAAGAGAATTTGCGGGATTATTTCAAGATGGGCAAAGAGGAACAAGACGCCCTAAAAGATGTGGGGGGCTTTGTAGGGGGCTGGCTGAAGGAGGGCCGCCGCAAGGCAGACCACCTGGAACACCGCACCTTGCTCACCCTGGATGCCGACTTTGCCAAGCCCGGCCTGCTGGATGCGCTGGATTTGGTATACGGCTGCGCCGGAGCCGTATACCCCACCCATAAACACACCCCGGAAAGAAACCGGCTCCGGCTGGTCATACCCCTCTCCCGCCCCGTCGGAGCGGAAGAATACGAAGCTATGAGCCGAAAACTGGCCTACGACCTGGGAATAGAACAGTTTGACGACACCACGCACCAGCCGACGCGTATCATGTACTACCCCAGCACTGCAGCGGATGGCGTATTCGAACCGGCCTATATCGACAACCCCTGGCTTGACCCGGACGAAATCCTCAGACAATACCCTGACTGGCGGGATACCTCTTACTGGCCGGTATCCCCCTACGCCGGGGAAGCACGAAAGAGAGAAGCTAAAAAGCAGGGCGACCCCCGGATGAAGCCCGGGCTGGTGGGGGCGTTCTGCCGGTGCTATGACATCGATGCGGCCATAGAGAAGTACCTCTCGGAGGTGTACACTGAATGCGCCATGCAGGGCCGCTACACCTACGCAAAGGGCTCCACAGCGGCCGGCCTGGTGGTGTATGACGGTAGCCTGTTCGCCTACTCCAACCACGCCACAGACCCCGCCAGCGGCAAACTGTGCAATGCCTTTGACCTGGTGCGCGTCCACCTTTACGGCGAACAGGACGAGGATGCGGCACCTGACACCCCCATGAGCCGGAGGCCGTCATTTTTAGCAATGCAAGAGCTGGCCGCCAATGACATAGAGGTAAAGCGGCTCCTGAACCGGGAGCGGCAGGAGCGGGCCCAGGCGGACTTTGACACGCCGCTGGAGCCGGATGCCGATACAGACTGGCTCAGCAAGCTGGAGGTAGACCGCAAGGGCAATGTACTTAATACAATTGACAACGCCTACACCATCCTGCAGCACGACCCTATGCTCAAGGGCTGTGTGGCCTATAACGACCTGAAAGTGCGCCCAGTAGCCCTGCGGGACTTGCCCTGGCGCAAGGTGACGGACGGGGTAAACGGCAGCACCTGGACGGACGCCGACGACAGCGCCCTGCGGCGCTACCTGGAAAAATATTATAAGCTCTCCGGCAAGGAAAAGATCATGGATGGGATGATAACCGCCGCCAGAGATAACGCCATACACCCCATAAAGACCTACCTCGCGGGGCTGGAATGGGATAACACCCCACGCCTTGACACCCTGCTGGTGGACTTCCTGGGGGCCGAGGACACGCCATACACCCGAGCCGTTACCCGCAAGACCTTTGTGGCGGCGGTGGCCCGGGTGCTGGATCCCGGCTGCAAGTTTGACTATGTGCTCACCCTCTCCGGCCCCCAGGGCCGGGGCAAGAGCACTCTGGTGGCCGTCATGTCAAAGGGCTGGTACACCGACAGCGTGGCCGGGATCGGCACCAAAGAGGCGTATGAGGGGATACAAGGCTTCTGGCTCATAGAGTTGGGAGAGTTGGCCGCTCTGCGTAAAGTGGAGATCGAAGCCATCAAGAACTTCATCAGCAAGCGGATAGACAGCTTCAGGGCCGCCTACGGCCGCCGGGTGGAGGACCACCCCCGGCAGTGCGTGTTCATCGCCACCACCAACTCCACCAGCTTTCTCCGGGACGACACAGGCAACCGCCGCTTCTGGCCGGTTCGCCTGGATGCCCAGCCTCCGGTGAAAACTGTGTGGGACGACCTGACCCCGGACGTGGTAAATCAGCTCTGGGCGGAAGCCCTCTTTCGGTACCATGAGGGGGAGCCCCTGATGCTGCCCCATGAACTGGACAGCTATGCCGCCGAACAGCAGCGGGAGTTTACAGAGGACGACCCCCGGCGGGGGCTCATAGAGGACTACCTGGAAACCTTGCTCCCCGATGATTGGGCCAAAAAGGATAAAGCGCAGCGCCGGTCGTGGTTTACTGCCTGCGATGAATTGACCTCTGTAGGCCGTATCCAGCGGGAAACCATCAGCGCAATAGAGGTATGGAGTGAATGCTTAGGAAACGATGTAGCCAGGATGCCCCGGCAGGAACGCAATGAGATTATGGCCATATTGCGCCAGCTGGACGGATGGACAGAGGAAAAGGGGCGGCAAAAATGCGGCCCCTACGGCCTGCAGAACCGTTTTAGGCGGACGCCGCCTCTATATCAGAACGCAGAAAAAGCGGTATCAAAACCGCAATGAGAAGTGATACCGCTGGTATCACTGGTAACAGTAAGGTATCACTAAACTGCTACCGTGAAAACCCAATAGCCGCTAGGCTTCATGGCCTTTGGTATCACAAGTATCAGTTTTTAGTTAATAAGGCTAAAAATAAAGAGAATAAAGGGAAAGCGCACACGCACACACGCCTAATGCGCCTAATACACGCGCGTAAGGGAAAAATTGACGTTTTGATACCGCATTTTGATACCAACCGTGAAAAGGAGAAAGAATCATGGAAAAAACAGTAGAGCAATACCTACGCAAACAGGTGAAAAAGGCGGGGGGCCTTGCACTCAAGTTGGTGTGCCCCGGGTTCACTGGTGTGCCGGACCGCCTCATTCTCCTGCCGGGAGGTCAGATGTGCTTTGCAGAGACGAAGGATGCAGGAAAAACGCCACGGCCCCGGCAGAAGCGAGTGCATGAAAAGCTGAGAGAGCTGGGATTCTGGGTGTTCGTGCCAGACAGTAAAGCGGCGGTAGACAGCATGATGGCGTGTATCCGGGAGGGATACCTATGAGGTACATACCCCATGATTATCAGGCTTATTGTATCGACTTCCTTCTGGAACATCCAGCAGCGGGGCTTTTCCTGAAGCCTGGCATGGGAAAAACTTCTATCGCCCTGACTGCCGCCGACCATATTCTGTACGACAGCTTCGAGGTGTCAAAGGTATTGGTGATTGCACCCCTGCGAGTGGCGGAGGATACCTGGAGCCGGGAGAGCGCCAAGTGGGACCACCTGAAGCACCTCCGGGTGAGTAAGGTCCTGGGAGACGCAAAGAAGCGGCTGGCGGCTTTGGAGGCCGATGCAGACCTCTACTGCATCAACCGGGAAAACGTCTCCTGGCTGGTAAAGCACTATGGCCCACATTGGCCTTTTGACCTGGTGATTATTGATGAGCTGTCCAATTTCCGAAACCCTACCTCTAAGCGGTTTCGGGCCTTACGGAAAGTTAGACCGCTTATTAAGCATATCTGGGGCCTTACCGGCACCCCCAGGCCCCGCAGTCTCCTTGACCTCTGGGCGCAGGTGTACCTTCTGGACCGTGGAAAGCGGCTGGGGGAAACCTACGGCGGGTACAAAGACCGGTATTTCACTCCCGGTCGCCGCAACGGTTATGTGGTGTTTGATTGGGATCCCCGGCCAGGGGCAGAGGAAGAAATCACGGAGCGCATTTCTGACATCTGTGTCAGCCTGGAAACAGATGGCAACCTGGAGATGCCAGAGCTGGTGGTAACAAACCGGCCCGTCATTCTCTCCCACGCATCCAAAGCCCAGTATGAGCAGCTGGAGCGGGAGGCGGTTCTTCCCCTGGCCGATTGTACCATAGACGCGGCCAGTGCCGCAGCCGTCAACGGTAAACTCCTACAGCTTGCCGGCGGTGCGGTGTATGATGACGACCACAGGGCGCGTGAGATTCACTGCGAAAAGCTGGATGCCCTGGAAGATATCATAGCCGAGGCGAATGGAGAGCCAGTTCTGGTCGCCTATCGCTTCCAGCATGAGCGGGACCGCATCCTAGCCCGGTTCCCGCAAGCGGTACAGATGAAGGACAGCAGCACCATAGCCGCCTGGAACCGGGGAGAGATACCCATCCTGCTGGCGCATCCTGCCGGGGCAGGGCATGGCCTGAACCTGCAGGACGGAGGGCACATTATCGTCTGGTTTGGGCCCACTTATGATTTAGAACTTGACGAACAGTTCAATGACCGCCTCTATCGCCAGGGGCAAAGATCGACTACCAGCATCATCTACTTGGTAGCAGAGGGTACCGTGGAGGAAGAGGCCATGCAGTCCTTGAAAATCAAGGCCGATGAGCAGGCGTCCATGATGGAGGCCCTTAAGGCCCGGATTGAGAAATACACAGCGTGAAATTTCAGCAAAAAGGGGGAGCTTTCCAATGACTAAAGAACTTTTAGAGCAGTACCCGGATATCTGTCGGGAGCTGGAGGACGTAGAACGCAAGCTGCATCAGCCTGTAACGGATACCGTGTCCGGCAGTGGGTCAGAGTTCCCCTTTACACAGCATACGGTTTCCATACGCGGCATCCAGCCTGAACTACTGGCGGTTAAGGCCGGGTTACAAGCACAAAAAGAAGAAATAGAGGGATTTATAAGGGGGTTGCCTAACAGCAGGCTTCGTAGAATCGTGGATTATAGGGTGCTTCAGGGCATGAGCTGGGAACAAGTGGCCGCGAAAATAGGGCACCGGGTATCTGTGTACTCCGTCAAGCGCCATTATTACAAGCTCTTTGAAAATTTAAAATAAAGTCACTTTTCGCACCAAACGCACAAAGCGCACGATATAATAAATACTAGGGCCCGCAGATAGCAGGCTCATCCATGTGGTTGTCCTCCCACTAGCGCCCCGTGCAGCTTGGCATGGGGCGCTGTGTGTTACCCTTGGAGGCCCACCCGCAAAAGCGCACCCCTATATGGCGGGGCCGTGTATAGCCCCGAATTTCTGGGGGTACACAGGGCCTACATATGGGGGTTATTCTGTATACTCCCCATAGCAAGGGGCCAGCATGGCCCAGCTAACATGAGGGACAGCGCACTTACACACAGGCACCAGCCATAGGCCCAGGCCATGTGTCATAGCATAGCACACACAGCAAGCAAGACACATGAGAGGGCGCACAGCAGAGGGCTTGACAAGGCCGCTGACAGGCAGCACACACAGGGAGAGGCGCGTACACATGAGAGGCCCACAAGGGCCGCCAGAGCGCGTCTGTGAGGCCGCTATGGCCTCCCCATGAGTAGGTACTACCTGACCCAGGCACCCAATGCGGCCGCGTGACCCCGCGGATTTTGTGCATGAAAAGAATTTTGAAAACGCCACTTCGCTTCGTTTGCCCCTGATTTTCCCCCCAAAGGAGCCCAGCCATGAGAAAAGTGATAGCGATAGATTTTGACGGGTGCATATGCACCAACTCCTACCCCGGCATCGGCAAGCCCAACTGGAGGGTCATATCCGAGGCCCTGATAGCCCAGAGATCCGGCGCGGCTCTGATACTCTGGACCTGCCGGGAGGGGGAGCTGCTCCAGGCAGCGGTGGATGCATGCCGCAAGTGGGGCTTGCGGTTTGACGCCGTGAACGAGAGCCTGCCGGAATGGGTGAGCGCCTTCGGCACCGCCCCGCGCAAGGTGGGGGCAAGTGAATATTGGGACGACAAGGCCGGGAACAAGGCCCCCGCTCAGGACGACCTCAGCGGCTTTGTGATAGAGGATATCATCCGAGGGTACATAAACGAATTTGACGCCGCCCAGCCTCTCCCCGAGGAAGCCAGCAAGACCCGCAAGGAAGTTTTGCGGGCCCTGGAAAACCTCTCGGAGATATGGCGCAGGGGCGTC
Organism: Acutalibacter sp. 1XD8-33; assembly: GCF_003612555.1. Taxonomy (GTDB): domain Bacteria; phylum Bacillota; class Clostridia; order Oscillospirales; family Acutalibacteraceae; genus Acutalibacter. Next base: position 33,089 of record NZ_RAZF01000001.1, on the reverse strand, counting down.
TAAAGGAGGAAACCATATGGAAATCACCCCCATGACCGCCGGGGCCGACATGAAGATGGAAGTCCGTCGGCTGGCTGACCTGGTCCCCGCGGACTACAACCCCCGAGAACCTTTGGCCCCCGGCGACCCGGAGTACGAGGCCCTGAAGAAAAGCATCCAGGAGAACACCTACGTGGAGCCCATCGTGGTGAACTTTGACGGCACCATCATCGGCGGGCATCAGCGCCGCCGGGTGATGATGGACCTGGGCTACACCGAGGCAAGTGTAGTCGTGGTGAACATCCAGGACAAGAACAAGGAGCGCATGGCCAACCTTGCCCTCAATAAGATTTCCGGGCGCTGGGACACTGAGAAGCTGAAGGAGATCCTGGTGGGCCTGGATCTGGACGGCTATGACTTCACCGCTGCGGGCTTCACCCGGAACGAGCTGGAGGACCTGATACAGTCCCTGGACATTCCCGATGAGGCCCAGGATGATGAATTCGACCCGGATGCTGCGGCGGCTGAGATCCAGACTCCCGTCACCAACCGGGGAGAGATCTGGCAGCTGGGCCGCCACCGTCTGCTGTGCGGCGACGCCACCGAGAGTGAGGACGTGGCCCTTCTCATGAACGGCGCCCAGCTGGACTTGCTGGTAACAGACCCGCCCTACAACGTGGACTACGGCGGCAAGGCCGTGTTCCTGAAAAATTACCTGGGCCAGACAGGCCCCAGGGCCACCAGCGAGATAAAGAACGACAAGATGACCTCCGCCGACTTTTACAAATTCCTTCGGGCGGCGTTCCGCTGCGCCTTTGACGTGATGAAGAAGGGCGCGGCTGCCTACATCTTCCATGCGGAAAGCACCGGCACCAAGTTCCGGGAGGCGTTCAGCGATTCGGGCTTTAAGCTGGCGCAATGCCTTATCTGGGAAAAGTCCAGCTTTGTCCTCGGCCGGCAGGATTATCAATGGCGGCACGAGCCTATTCTGTACGGCTGGAAGGAAGGGGCGGGCCATTACTTTATCAATGACCGCTCCCAGGATACCATCCTTCTGGAGGATGAGCCGAACTTTAAGAAAATGAGCAAGCAGGAACTGCTGACCTTTGTGGAGGGCTACGTCAAGCAGTACAAAGACCTGACCACCGTCCTCTACGAAAAACGGCCCAGCCGGAACGATATGCACCCCACCATGAAGCCGGTCTCCCTGGTTGGCAGGCTGGTGAACAATTCCAGCAAGCCGGAGTGGTGTGTAGGTGATTTCTTTGCCGGCAGCGGATCCACGCTCATGGCCTGTGAGCAGCTGGGCCGCACGGCCTACCTCATGGAACTGGATGAGCGCAACTGTGATGTCATCGTTCGGCGCTGGGAGGAATACACCGGGGAGAAAGCGGTGAGGTTATGAGCAGGGGACGGCAAAAAACCAACCGGCGCAATCTTGCGCTCGATACCCTGGAATTGATTTTGGAAGGAGTTGAACTCATCGTGAGTGCAAATGGCGAAATAACCGGCGGCTCCATGTATCCCACCCGCGTCATTGCAAAGCTGTTCGGTGTGGGGGAGCGGCACATCCAGCAACTGACAAAGGACGGTGTGCTCCCGGCCACAGAAACCTCCAACGGCCGGCAGTATGACTTGGTGCCCACCATCCAGGCGTACATCCGCTACCTGCGGGACGCCGCCCACGGCAAGACCGGCTCCGAGAGGGAGCAGGAGCTGAAGCAGCAGAAGCTGGAGGCCGACCTGGCCCTCAAGGGTACCCAAAATGAACTGCACCGCCTAAAGCTGGACATAGCTGCGGGAAAATACATCCCCGTGGAGGAAGCGACCCTGGACTACGCCCGGTTCTTCGTGGCTTTTAAGAAGTTTGCGCTGTCTTTGCCGGGGCGGCTGATCAGCCGGATCGGCGGGGCGGTGGAGCCCACAGAGGCCCGGCGCATTGAAAAGGAGATGCAGGGGGGCGTGACTCAGCTGCTCCGGGCCTTTGTGGTGGCGGGTGTGGATGAGAGCCAGATCAAAGGGACTGGTGCAAAATGAAACGCTCCCCTCGGATACGCAAGTACCCGGTGACAGATTACCAGCGCAAGGCCCTGGAAAGCCTCATGCCCCCGGAGGACTTAACTGTATCTGAATGGGCCGAGAAGTATCGTATGCTGGACAGCAAGACCAGCGCCCTCCCCGGCCCCTGGCGCAATGAGATGACACCGTATCTGGTGGGCATCATGGACGCGCTGCTGGACTACGAAACAGAGGAAATTGTGCTGTGCAAGTCAGCCCAGCTGGGCGGCACAGAGGCGATCCTCAATGCCCTGGGCTACATCATCCAGCAGGACCCGTCCCCCACAATGGTAGTGTATCCATCTGACGTGTTGGCAGAGAGCATCTCCAAAAACCGTATCGTGCCGATGGTGCTGGCCTCGCCATCCTTGCGGGAGCGGTACCAGGCGTTGGAGAGCAAAAAGCTGGAGCTTCAGTTTGACGGGATGTACCTGAGCCTGGTGGGCTCCAACTCTCCCTCGAACCTGGCCAGCAAGGCTATCCGTTTTCTTTTCCTGGATGAGGTGGACAAGTACCCCGGCGCCAGCGCCAAAGAGGCGGACCCTATCGCCCTGGCACGGGAGCGCACCAAGACCTTCCAGAACCGCAAGATATTTATCACCAGTACCCCTACCATCACCACCGGGCACGTCTGGAAAGCCCTGCAGAACTGTGACATCGAGAAACACTACTTTGTCCCCTGCCCCCATTGTGGGAAGATGATAGAGTTCAAGTGGGCAAACCTCAAGTTCCCCAATGATGAGGGCATGTCTTATGTTGACCGGGCGGAGCTGGCGGTGTACGCCTGCCCGGAGTGCGGCGGGGTTATCACAGACCAGCACAAGGGGCAGATGCTGAGGCTCGGGGAGTGGCGGGTGGTCAAACAGAACAGCCCCCACGGAAAGCGGGTGGGCTTCTGGATCAACACCTTTTACTCTCCCTTTGTGCGGTTCGCGGATATCGCCAAAGAATACTTCAAGAGCCGACACGACCCGGAATCCCATCAGAACTTCATCAATTCCTGGATGGCAGAGCCCTGGGAGGACACAGCCCTCAAGACTGACGCCGACCTGGTACTGGAGCGACAGACCCATGTGCCGGAGCTGGTGGTTCCCTCCTGGGCCAAGCTGCTTACTGCCGGGGTAGACGTGCAAAAGACCTGTGTGTATTGGACCATCCGGGCCTGGGGCAGCTACATCACCTCTCAGAACATCGCCCACGGCCAGGCGCTGAGCCTTGCGGATGTGGAGCATGTCATGAATCTGCAGTACCAGCGAGAGGACGGCGGCGCGCCGATGGTGGTGAACCTCTGCCTCATCGACAGCGGTTATGATACTGATATGGTGTATGACTTCTGCTCGGAAAATTCTGAGTGGGCACTGCCCAGCAAGGGGGCCAGCGGGGCCATGAACGACCACTACCGTATTACTCAGGTGAACCGGCCCACCAGCCGGGCCCACGGTATGCAGATGGTACTGGTGAATACCGGGCTATACAAGGATATGATAGCGGGCCGGATGCACAAGAAAAACGCGGACAAAGGGAGCTGGATGGTGTATCAGGGCTGCGACCGGGAATATGCTGAACAGGTGACCGCCGAACACAAGGTGAATGTGCGTTCCGGGAAAAAGAACGTGCTGACATGGGTGCAGAAAAACTCCCACGGCGACAACCACTATCTGGACTGCGAGGTGTATGCCGCCGCGGCGGCTGATATTTTGGACGTTCGGAAACTGTATCTGGAGGATATCGCCCAGCCCCCGGTGCCGCCTGAACCCGCGCCCGCGCCGGAGGAAGAATGGATCAAGACCCACGAGAACTGGATATAGGGAGGAATGCCATATGAACGGAAGCCTGGAAATTCATGTAAATTTGACCGGGAGATCGCAATTAGAACACATCTGTGAATTTATCGACCGCTTACTGGAGAAATATCCTCAAGCAAAAATTATTGTCGACTTGGCTCCGGGAAGTTCGGGGAGGAATTCACATGTCTGAGAATAACGAGGGCACCGCTATCAACCTGGAAACCTTCCCCAACCGGGAACTGCTGGCCCATGTTGACGCCGCCATCCAAAACATCCTGGTGGGTGGGCAGAGCTACAAGCTGGGGAGCCGGAGCCTGACCCGCGCCGACCTGGGGCTTCTGCGACAGATGCGCAATGAACTGCTGGCTCAGGAAAACGCTGGAGATGGAAGCCTGCTGCCGGGAACGGTGGCGGCATTTTTTGAGGGGAGGTGATTTACATGAATATAATCGACAGAGTGGTGGGCTGGGTGAGCCCCCAGCGGGGCTTTACCCGGCTGGCCTGGCGGGACGCCCTGCGCAACTACGATGCCGGGGACGATTCCCGGCTCAACGCAAACTGGCGGGCCATCAATGCCAGCGCGGAACAGACCGACCGCTACAGCCGGGACACGGTGCGCGCCCGGGCCCGGGACCTGGAGCGCAACTCGGATATGCTCAATGGAGTGATGGGGGCCTTCGTCCGCAATGTGGTGGGCGGGGGCTTTACTCTTCAGGCGGAAACCGGGGACACGGGCCTCAATCAGCAGATCGAAAAGCTGTGGGCTCAGTGGTGCAAAAAGCGCAACTGCGACGTCACCGGCACACAGAGCTTCAGCCAGATGCTGCGCATGGCCATCCGCCGAAAAAAGGTGGACGGCGGTATGCTATTCGTCAAGCGGTACACCGGGGACGGCCTGCTGCCGTTCAAGCTCCAGGCTATGGAGGTGGACGAGCTGGACGGCAGCGCCATTGTGGCAAAGCACAAGGGCAACCGTGTGTGCGGGGGCATCGAGTACACCCCCTACAATAAGCCGGTGGGGTACTGGTTCCGGCAGTACTCCATTGACGGTATTACCGCCCCGGAGCCGGTGTATGTGGAGGCAAAGGACGTGATCTTCTACTTCAGCAAGCGCCGGCCCTCCCAGCTCCGGGAGATGAGCGACATGAGCCAGACCCTCCCCCGCATCCGGGACGCCAATGAGTTCATGGTGGCGGAGGACACCAAGCAGCGCATCCAGGCGTGTGTGGCGCTGTTCATCAAGAGGCTGAACCCCACCGGCTTGGGCCGCGCCGCGGGAGGGCAGACGGGAAAGACTTACTCCCGGGCCATGTTCACCCCCGGCATGGTCAGTGAGCTGAACGTGGGGGATGAGGTGGACATGATCAACCCCCAGGGGCAGGCCACGGACGCCGCCACTTATATCAAGCTGCTCCAGAGGCTGGTGTCCTCCGGCCAGGGGCTGAGTTATGAGGCCGTGGCCCGTGACATGAGCGGCAGCACCTACAGCTCCACCCGGCAGAATCTTATTGAGGACGGCATGACCTATGCTGACGAGGTAGAACTGCTGGTGGAGGTCATTGATGAGATATATGAAACCTTTGTCATTTCGGCCATGTTGGCGGGAAAAATCTCTGCTCCCGACTTCTGGAACCAGAAAGAGGTGTACTTTGCCCATAAATGGGTAAAGCCGCCCAAACCCTGGATCGATCCGGCAAAAGAGGCCACGGCGGTGATGACCGCGCTGAAAACCGGCCAGAAAACCTTTAAGCAGGTGGCGGCTGAGAACGGCGCTGACTGGCGGGATCAGATAGACGATATCGCGGAGGTTTTACAATACGCCCAGGACGAACACGGCCTGGATTTGGGAGGGATGATTTTTGGACAGGCAATACAGGCAGGCTCCGGCGGCGAGGATGATACTGACCCCGACAAAGAGGACGGCGACGGAGATGAGCCAGATAAGGACGATGCTGCCGGGAATGACGATACCGATGACAAGGGCAGCGGAGACGGAGAATAATTTCCACCGGGACATGACGGTATCGGCCATCCGGGCGGAGGAAGGAGAGGGGCGCAAGGTCACCCTCTCCTTTTCCAGTGAGGAGCCCTATGATCGCATCTTCGGCCCGGAGATTCTGGACCACTCCGAGGGGGCGGTGGACCTCTCCCGGCTCAACTCCATCGGGTGTGTGCTCTACAACCACAACCGGGATAAGGTGATTGGCAAAATCACCCGCGCCTGGGTGGAAAACGGCCGGGGGCAGGCTGAGGTGGAGTTTGATGATGACGCTGAATCCGACACCATATACCGCAAGGTGAAATCCGGCTCCCTCAAGGGTGTATCCGTGGGCTATATGGTCAACATGAGGGAAGCGGAGGACGTCCGGGCCGGAAAGAAGTCCAAGGATGGCCGATTTTCCGGCCCATGCCGCGTGATGAAAAAGTGGCAGCCCTATGAGATCAGCATAGTAAGCATTCCCGCCGATTCCACTGTTGGTGTGGGCCGGGAATGGGACGGCCCGGAGTTTTCCCCATTGGGGGAAACTCCGCAACTTGCCCGCAGGGCAACGTTGACCGCTGGCGCTCCCCTTTCGGTGTATGAGCGGCAGTTACAAATAAACAAAAATATCATTGGAGGTATGTGAAATGGGCAGAAAAGCAATTCGGGCGGCGAAGCTGCTGCGCCAGCAGGAGCTTGTAAATGCTGCAAAGGACGCAAACCGCGACCTTACCGCAACGGAACAAGCAGAGTTCGATTCTCTCCAGAGAGAGATCGACGACCTGACCCGTGAAATCGAGGCAGAGGAAAAGGAGCCGGACGGCGAACCTGTTCCCCCGGAGAACACCCGGCAGCTGGTGGATGAGGCTCTGCAGGCTGAACGCCAGCGCAGCGCGGAAATCACCACCCTGTGCCGGGAGTTCGGTATGGAGCCGGACAAATTCATCACCGAGGGCAAGACCCTGGATGAAACCCGCGCCGCCGTGCTGGAGCACCTGAAGAAGAACGGCGCGCCTCTGGGCAGTAGAATCACTGTGGGTGAGAGCGGCGAGGATGAGTTCCGCCGGGATGCGGCTGACGGCCTGGTCATGCGGGGCGGGTATACCCCCGAGGGCGCCGGGGACGGTGCGCGGCAGTTTGCCGCTATGAGTTTTCGTGACCTGGCCATTGAGTGCCTGGAGCGGGCCGGCGAGGCCGGGGCCCGGCGTATGAGTTCGGATGAGCTGTTCACAGCCATCATGCAGCGCCAGTACCTGACCCCCACGGCGGCGTTCCCGGCTATTCTCGATAACGCCATCGAAAAGGCGTATGTGGCCGGACACAAGCAGGTGCCTGTCACCTTTGACAAGTGGACGAAGAAGGGCACTCTGCCAGACTTCAAGACCCACGACAACAACTACCTGGCCGGGCCTATCGGCGACTTTGTGGAGGTACCCGAGGGCGGCGAGCTGAAACATGACAAGCCGGTGGACGCCAAGCTGCCCACCCGTAAGCTCAAAACCTACGGCAAGCAGTTCACCCTTACCCGCCAGGCGTTCATCAATGACGATATCGGGCTGGTGACTTCCATCCCCGCCCGCCACGCCGCCGCGGCCCGGCGCACCATCAACCGCCAGTGCTACGAGATCCTCATGAAGAATCCCAAAATCTACGATGACAAGGTGCTGTTCAGCGCGGACCACAAGAACCTGCTCAAAACCGGCACCGGCATCACCAAAGAGGCTGTGCAGGCCATGATTATGGCCATCTCCACCCAGAAAGACCAGTTCGAACAGGCCATCACCATCCGACCCGCCATGCTGGTGCTGCCGGTGGGTATGGGCTTCGACCTGTTCACCCTGTTCAACTCCCCCACCATCCAGACCACGGACAACACCCAGGCGGTGAACCCTCTGTACCGCTACGGCCTGGAGCAGGTGGAGGACCCGGAGATCAACCGGCTGGCTGGGGCTGGCGCGGCCCCCTGGTTCCTGCTGGGCGCTACTGAGGACACCGCCTTTATCGAGGTGGACTACCTCAACGGCCAGGAGATCCCCAGCATCCGCCGCATGGAAACCGCCGGCCAGCTGGGCTTTGTGTGGGATATTTATCTGGATTGGGGTATCCAGGTTATGGACTTCCGGGGCGCGGTGAAGAATCCCGGTATTAAAATTGAGAACTCGCTTCTGGCGTAAAGGAAGGAGATAAACTATGGCAACTGCAAAAGAGGCCTCAAAGGCCAGTGTGACCGCTGAATATGTCCAGCGGGGCGAAACCTTGGACTACAAGAACGCCACAGACACGGCCATCCCCTGTAATACAGTGGTAGTCGTGGGCGGCAGGCTCGGCATTACCGGCGGTGAGATAAAGCCCGGGGAGCTGGGCTCCCTGCACATGGTGGGTGTGTTCAAGCTGCCCAAGAGCGGCGAGGGCGCTATCGAGATGGGCGCGGCTGTCCACTTTGACGGCGCTGGTATTACCGCCACGGCGGCGGAGGGCACCACCACCCCGGCGGGCTATGCCGCGGCCCCCAGTGAGGCCAGTGAGAAGTCTGTGCTGGTGAAGCTGCTGGGATGAGGCCGCTGAATTTTAAGGAGACCCTCCAGAATGACGTCAAGGCGGTGTTCCTGAACCCGGCTGAGTTTGGGGAGCCTCATGTGGTCAATGGACGCAAGATGATGGCGGTCCTGGACGATATGGAGCACATCGAGCGGGAGAAGCGCATGAAGTCCAACATGGACGGTGTGTATGTGCGTCAGCTCCTGCTCTATGTAGCCTCTGAGGATTTCGGCAGTTTGCCGCCCCAGGGCGTCCTTATCAAACTGGATGGCCAGCAATACCGGGTGACGGACGCCACAGACGAATGCGGCGTGTACGCCATCATGCTGGAGGTGAACAGAAGCCGATGATAGATATCGATGTAACGGTATCCGGCGTGGAGGACGTAGAACGGCGGCTGGGGAAAATGAAAGACCAGGCCCCGAAGGTGCTGCGTAGCGCCATCAACAGCACGGCGGTGGAGGCCCGGAAGATACTGGCCCAGGAGGCCCAGAGCCGGTACACGGTGAAAAACCCCGGCTTTAACTCCGCGGCCAAGATACGCCGGGCCACAGTGAGCAATCTGGTGGCCACCATCCAGGCGGGCGGCAAGCGGCTGGACATCCCCCGGTTCCATGTCACCCGGCCCAGGAGCCACAAGAAAGGCGCTCCCGGCGCAAAGGCCGAGGTGGTGGCCGGCGGCGGGCTGAAGGAGATTCGCGGCTCAAGCGGCATCAAGGCGTTCTCCTCTACCGTCCCATCCGGGAAAAGCCGCACCAAGCAGATCCTTCAGCGGCAGGGCGCTGCCCGGTACCCGGTGCAGGTCTTGCACTCGGTGTCGGTGCCCAAAATGCTGGAAATGGTGTATGAGGGCCGGGGCGCGGCCAAGCGGGCGCTAAAACCTGAGATCCAGAAGATCTATAGCCAGAAAGTGAATCAGAAAATCGGGGAGCTGATGGGTAAATGACCGTCCGCGCATTGCGAAAGGCTGTGGCCGCCGACCTGGAGGCCCTGTTCAAGAATGACTTTTTCAAGACCCCGGAAACGGCCCCGGAGGAAGAATGGCCCGAATGGCTGAAGGAGCTGCCCCAGCCGGTGCCCGATTGGCATCTGCACCGTATGGCGGCCCCCAAAGCCTATGAGCAGTATCTCCCCCTCAAGACGATGGACAACGGCGCCATTGACCCCAGCGCGGAGGACCCGTTCCCCTACATTATCGTCCGGGCGGACAAAGGGGGCATAGAGGACCCCACAGCGGCCCACAAGGCCGATGTTATCCTGCTCATTGGGATATTTGACGACGACCCTAAAAACCAGGGCCATGAGGCCGTTCTGGAGATCATCGAGCGCATCCAGATGCACTACCAGGAAACGTCCCTCCTCGCCGGGCAGTTCGTGTGCCAGGAACCCTTTGAGTGGGCGCTTCAGGAAGAAGAAAGCTACCCTTACTATTTCGGGGCCTGTCAGCTGACCTTTGCGATGCAGGCTCCCAGAGCGAAATGGAGTGATTTAGTGTGACCAAAAAGGAAGCCGTAAAGACGGCGGAAAAGGCCGCAAAGAAAACCAAGACCGTGTACATCGGCCCCACCATTACCGGCGTGGCCGCAAGGAACACGGTGTACGACGACCTGCCGGAGGAACTGAATAAGGTTGTAAAGGCCCTGCCGTACATGGCGGGGCTTTGCATTCCTTTCTCCGGGCTTGGCAAGGCCATGACGCAGATCCAGCGGCAGGCGGGCAGCAGCTATACCCTGTTCTGCAAGGCGCAGGAGGACAGCGCCAAGATTCAGGAAATCGTCCAGAAAGAGGTGATTTAATTGGCGTTTCAGCATGGCGTAAGGGTGCAGGAACAGGCCACAAGCCTGGTGGCCCCTATTCTGGGGACTGCCGGGCTGCAGGTAGTGTTCGGTACCGCACCTGTCAATCTGGCGGAGGATCCCTACTCCGTCACCAACACCCCGGTGATCGCCTACTCCTGGGCGGAGGCGGTGAAGAAGCTGGGGTACAGTCAGGAACTGAATGAGCTGGGGCATCACAAGTACACCCTGTGTGAAGCCATGTACGCCAGCTTCAAGCTGGCGGCGGTAGCCCCGGTGATTTTTGTGAACGTCCTGGACCCCAAGACCCATAAGAAGAAAAACGACCCTCAGACCGTCACTGTGGAGGATATGGAGGCCGTAGTTCCCCTGACCGGCATCCTGCCGGACACGGTCACGATCAAGGCCGTATCCGGCGAGGGGGACGCGGCCACGGAAACCGACCTGGCCCCGGACGTGGATTACATCCTCTCCTTTGACGATGACGGCCAGCTGGCTGTAAGTCTTACCCCTGCAGGGGCTGGCGCCGCGGCGGCCACCCTCAAGGTGGAGTGTACCTCCATCGACCCGGACGCCGTAGACCAGTGGGACATCATCGGGGCAAGCGCCTCCGGCGGCGAGAAGGGCCTGGAGGTGCTCCGGCAGGTGTACCCCCGGTTTGGTATGACCCCCGGCCTGCTGCTGGCCCCCGGCTGGAGCCATATCCCGGACGTGGGCATCGCTCTGGCGGCCAAGTGTGTGGAGGTCAACGGCTACTTCTCCTGCGAGGGCTTCATTGACATCGACAGCACCTCCGAGGGCTGCACCTCCTATGACAAGGTGAAGATGTCCAAAGAGTCGGCAGGGTGTACCTCCATCCACATTATGGCCCTGTGGCCCTGCATCGAGGTGGGCTCCCAGCGGTTCTGGTACTCCGCCATTATGGCCGCTGTGACTGCCCAGCTGGACGCCAGCAACGATGATGTGCCGAACCTTTCCCCTTCCAACAAGCTCATCGGCGCTACCGGCACCGTGCTGGCGGACGGGACGGAGGTCATTCTGGACCAGCTGCAGGGGAACGCCGTCAACAGCTTTGGCGTGACTGCGGCCATCAACAACAACGGCTGGAAAACCTGGGGCAACCGCACGGCGGCCTACCCGGCCAACTCTGACCCCAAAGATATGTGGTTCTGCTGCCGCCGGTTCTTCAGCTGGTGGGGCAACAGCTTCATCCTGACCTACGCCCAGAAGGTGGACGATCCCGCTGACCCCCGGCTGATCCAGGCCATTGTGGACACGGAGAATATCCGGGGCGGGGCCTATGTGGCCCAGGGGAAGTGCGCGGCGGCCTATATTGAGTTCAACGCCGAGGAAAACGCGGTGACGGACCTGATCAACGGCAAGCTCACCTTCCACCAGCACCTTGCCCCCTATGTGCCGGCGGAGGACATTCTGAACATTCTGGAATTTGACCCCGACGCTCTCAGCGCGGCTCTGACTGGGGGTTGATAAGATTGAAAAATAAATTTTTCAACTTAATGAGTTTTGCTTTGCGGTTTGAAAAACCGCAATCCCGCTATGCGGGACCGCAAAACTCTGGAAAGGATGAATTGAAATGGCAGTAACAGGAATCCCCGAAGTCGTCCATGACTTCAACACCTATAATACCGGTAAAAAGCAGGTCGGTGTAACCGGCGAGGTTGCGCTCCCCGACCTGGAGGCCCTCACGGCTTCTGTATCCGGGGCCGGTATCCTGGGCGAATACGAGGCTGTGGTAGCCGGGCACTTCAGCAGCCTGGAGCAGGAGGTACCGTTCCGGGTGGTCAACAAAGATTTCTTTGACATGATCGCCCCCACGAAAGCGGTAGACCTTACCCTCCGGGGCGCCATCCAGTATACGGACCAGGCCACGCAGAACACCAATTATATGGGCCTGCGTGTGGTGTTCCGGGGGAAGTGCAAGAAGGTCAAGCCCGGCACGGTCAAGCTGCATGACGTGATGGACGCTTCCGTCACTCTGGAGCTGACCTACATTCTCATTGAGATGGGCGACGAAAAGAAGCTGGAGCTGGACAAGCTCAACCCCAAGTACGTGGTAAACGGTGTGGATCAGCTGGCAAAGGTCCGCGCCCTCACCTGATAGAAAGCAAAAAAAATTTTAGGAGGCAATCATCATGGCAAAAGACAACAACATCATTGACGTGACCGAGAACGTGACCGAGCTGGCGGCGGCCCCCGAGGCGGAGCCTATACCCGATACCCTGGTAGAGTTTAAGAAGCCGTACCGCTTCGAGGACAAAGACTACACCGAGGTGGACCTGGCGGGCCTGGAGGACCTCTCCACCAAAGATATGATCGAGGCGGAGAAGCGGCTGGCCCGCACCGGGGTGTTCACCCCGCTGCCGGAGATGAACATCAACTATGTGTGCATCATGGCGGCAAAGGCGGCAAAGCTCCCGGTGGAGTTCTTCGAGGGCCTGCCCCCCAGGGAGATGGAGAAGGTCAAGAATAAGGTAACAAATTTTTTCTACGGCGAGGAATAAGACCGGGAGACGGAGGGGAGCTGCGCAAATTGTGTGTGCAGCTCTCCTTCTCTATGCGCTGTGACTTATTCCAGCTGATGAACATGGACTACCTGGAGCTTCTGCAGGTAGCCAAAGAACTAGCGGACTATGTGAAGAACCTAAAGGCCAACAAGGGCAGGTGAGAGTATGGCAGGGCCGTCCCAAGTAACAATAAAGATCGCGGCCAAGCTGGAAAAGGACTTTGGCTCTGCCATCTCCGCAGCACAGAAAGCGGTATCCGGCCTGAAGGGGCTGGGGGGCATGGCGGCGGGCAGTATGAAGATCGCCGCCGGCTCTTTGGCCGCTGTAGGCGGGGCGCTGGCCACGGCTGGCGTGGCCTCTGTGAACACAGGGCGGGAATTTGAGGCGGCTATGTCCTCCGCGGCGGCTACGGCAAGCGCCACCGAAGCAGAGTACAAAAAGCTGGAGGCGGCGGCAATGGAAATGGGCCGCACTACCTCCAAGACCGCAACGGAATCCGCTAACGCCCTGGAGTATATGTCCCTTGCGGGCTGGGACGTGGACACCTCCATATCGGCTCTGCCCTCGGTGCTGAAAATGTCCGAGGCATCTGGTATGGAGCTGGCCCACTGTTCTGACATGATAACGGACTCCATGTCTGCGGCGGGTGTGTCCGTGGACAATCTGGCTGGATATCTGGATATAGCCGCAAAGGCCCAGAACAAATCCAACCAGAGCGCCGAACAGATGATGGAAGCGTTCATCGGCGTAGGCGGAACCATGAAGGGGCTGAATATCCCCATAGAGGATACGGCCACTGTGCTGGGTGTGCTGGCCAACCGCGGCCTGAAGGGCTCGGAGGCCGGCAACGCTCTGAACGCCATCATGGCGAATCTGACCACGGGCACAGGCGCGGCGGGCAAGATGATGGAAAGCCTGGGCATCTCTGCCTTTGACAGTGAGGGGAAGTTTATCGGCCTGGAAGCTACCCTCCAGAAAGTAAACCAGGCCACCGCCGGGCTGTCGGAGGAACAGCGCAACGCGGCGCTTGCGGCAATAGGTGGCAAGCAGCATATTGACGCGCTGAACGATCTGATGTCCGGCCTGAACACCACTACGGCGGACGGCGTGACGGAATGGGAGGCCCTGAGCGAACAGCTGTATAACGCGGACGGCGCGCTGGAGGCCATGAGGGCCACCAAGCTGGACAACCTCAACGGTGACCTGGCTACCCTGCAATCGGCCCTGGAGGATACCGGGATAAGGGTATACCAGAACCTGCAGGAGCCTCTCCGGGGAGCGGCGCAGTTTGCCACAGAGCAGATATACACCCTGTCGGACGCTCTCACCAATGGCGGCTTTGAGGGCATGGCCTCCGCCGTCGGAAACGTGCTGAGCAACGTGCTGGCGAAAGCGGTAAACTTTGCCCCACAGTTCGTGATGATGGCTTCGGTCATCGCTACCAGTTTACTGAACGGCCTGGTGCAGAACGGACCGGTGCTGGCGCAGGGCCTCTCCCAGCTGGTAGTTCAGGGGCTGGGAGCTTTCGGCAGTTTTTACGCGGAATTCTGGAGCGCCGGGGCCGCGCTTCTGGCCCAATTCCTGCAGGGCATGGCCGGGGAGATACCCAACATCATTGCAATAGGCTCCCAGACGATCCAAAGCCTGGGAGCCGGAATCACAGCCAATCTGCCCGCCATCCTGTCCGCGGGGACGGACATCATTGTCCAGCTCATCGGCGGGATCGGTGTGCTTTTGCCCCAGCTGCTCTCTATGGGCGGTCAAATCTTAGGCCAGCTGGTGCAGGGGATCCTCACCGCCATACCGCAGATAGCGACCGCCGCCTTCACGCTGATGAGCGACTTCGGCTCCCAGCTGCAGGCGAACCTGCCGACGGTCATCCAGCAGGGGGTGCAGATGGTGGTCGACCTGGTGGCCTCCATATGCGCCAACGCGGGAATGCTCATTGATGGGGCGGTCGCCCTTATCAACGGCCTGGTGAGTGGGCTGATGCAGGGACTGCCGGCAATTATCTCGGCGGTACCATCCATCATTTCCAGCCTGGCAAACGGCATCATCTCCAATATCCCCACTATCCTGCAGGCAGGCGTTCAGCTGATCGTCACGCTGGCCCAAGGGCTTTTGCAGGCGATCCCCTCCCTGCTGGCAGCTATCCCCCAGATATGCTGGTCCATCATTACGGCCCTCACCTCGGTGAACTGGCTGCAGGTGGGCTGGGACATCTTCATGACCCTGGTGGACGGTGTTCTGAGCATTGACTGGCTCCAGCTGGGCATGGATATTCTCAACGGAATTAAGGACGGTATCCTGTCAGCGGTTGGCGGCCTGTTCGAATCTGTGGGGAATATCTGGAACAATGTGACCAGCTTCTTCTCCGGCAAGGGCAAGGAAACCGGCGACAGCACGGCGGCGGCCATACAGAGCACCACTCCGGCAGTGCAGGAAGCTGCCAGCGGCGTGGGGCGCTCCGCCGTGACCGGGATGCAGAACAGCCTGAACACGGCCCTGCCCAGCATGACCGCCAGCGCCAACGCGGCCGGCGCGGCGCTTACCAGCGGGATCAACTCCGGGGTGGCGTCCGGCGCGGGCCAGCTGGACAGCACGGTAGCCAGCATGGGCGCGTCCGCCACGGCCTCCCTGAACGGCTCCATCAGTCAGGGCCTGGCCTCCGTGAATACCTCTGCCGTGGCTTCCGGTACGGCCTACACGGACGGTATGACCGCCGGCCTGCAGAGCGGTATGCCCGGCGTACAGAGCGCCGCTCAGACCGGCTGTGACGCGGTGGTGCAGCAGACCACCTCCAGCTTCGAGCGGGTGCGGTCCGCTGTGGAAACCAAGATGAACGCCGCGGCTACGGCAGTCACCAACGCCGTAGGCAAGATGCGGGCGGCCATGAACTTCTCCTGGTCGCTGCCCCACCTGAAGGTGCCCCATGTGAATATCAGCGGGGCTTTCAGCCTGCAGCCGCCTACCGCTCCCAATTTCAGCGTGAGCTGGTATAAGGATGGCGGCATCCTGAGCGGGGCTCAGATATTCGGTATGCAGGGCAACCACCTTCTGGGCGGCGGCGAGGACGGGAAAGAGGCCGTACTGCCCCTTTCCGTGCTGTGGCAGCAGATGCGTGGGATGTTCGCTGAGTCCATCGGCGGTGTGCGTGAGCGCATCAACTCTCTGGGCCAGCAGTTGGGGCTTGCGGAAAACAGCAGGCGGCTTTCCTTTGCCGACCTGTTGGACGGTGTGAAAGGCGGGCCGCAGCCTGCAGCCGCGGGCGGGCCCCCCATGCAGATAAACTATTCGCCCCAGTATTACTTCCAGGGCGAGGCTCCCACCAAAGAGGACCTGGAGGGCGCGGAGGAAATGTCCCAGAGCAAGTTCAATGAGATGATGAGCAAGTGGATGAAAGACCATAGCAGGAAAGACTTCTAGGAGGTGCAGGCCGTGAACACCATAACCACCATAATGGGCGATACCTGGGACACCATCGCGCTGCGGGCCTATGGGGGAGAGCCTCGCGCTCTCCCCCGGCACACCCAGCTTCTTATGGAGGCCAGAGAGAATATCCGGCTTCTGGATTATCAGGTGTTCCCCACCGGCATCGTGGTAGCGGTACCGGTGGCGGACGATTATGACGGGGTGGACGGCCTGCCCGATTGGAGGAAATAGCCAATGGATCCAAGAAAAGCAACGGTGGACATACTGTACAACGGTGTGAAAGCCGAGGTACAGCTGGCCCCCTATCTCAGCGCCTTTAAGTATACGGACGTGGCCTCCGGCTCCAGCGACAGTATCAGTATCTCCATCAATGACCGGGACCGCAAGTGGATAAACGGCTGGTTCCCCCAAAAGGGGGACCGGCTGCAGCCCACCATAGAAACCTATAATTGGGAGAGGGATGGCCAAAAGAAGAAGTTTCCCTGCGGGAAGTTTCTGGTGGACGATTTCAGCTTCAAGGGCGGGCCCATCCGCCTGGACCTGGAGGGCCTCGCTCTGCCCGCTGCCAGCGGCTTTAAGGCCACTGAACGCACAGAAACCTATGAGAGTACCACCCTCAAGGAAATCGGCCAAATCGTGGCTTCCAGGGCCAAAGTAGCGCTGCACTATGAGGCAGGGGCGGTGAGCATTGAGAAAGTGGAGCAGAACAACCAGACCGACTGCGCGTTCTTCGGCTCCCTGGTGGAGAAGTACGGCTACGCGCTGAAAATCTACAATGACAAGCTGGTGGTGTTCGATGAGGGGAAATATGAGGCCAAAGCCCCGAAATTCACCCTCACCGAAAAGGACTTTGAGCCCGGCTGGTCCTGGAACACCAAACTGGACCAGACCTATACTGGGGTAAAGTACCAGTACACCAACAGCGAAAAGAACCGCACCTTCACAGTGACCGCCGGGGGCGGCGACCGCATCCTGGAGGTGAACGACGCCGCCGAGAATCTGGGAGAGG
The DNA here is from genome assembly GCF_003612555.1 of Acutalibacter sp. 1XD8-33. Taxonomy (GTDB): domain Bacteria; phylum Bacillota; class Clostridia; order Oscillospirales; family Acutalibacteraceae; genus Acutalibacter. The sequence continues at coordinate 15,984 of NZ_RAZF01000001.1, read as the reverse complement.
CTACACTGATAGCCCTGGCCGCGCTGAACAAGGCCAACCGGGACGCCACCACTATGAGCATCACCATGATGGCCCGGCCCGGGTTGATTGCCTCTGATTGCGTGGAGATCAAGGGCCTGGGCAAGCTCTCCGGCAAGTTCTATGTGGAGAAGATAGACCACGATATCGGCAGCGGCTACAAGATGGCCCTGGATATGCGGCTGGTGCAGCCCAGGGTGACAGCGGCCAAATCGGCCTCAAGTACGGTTTCATAGAGGTGATACCATGCAGACCCAATACCTGCGTATCGGAAAAATATCCAGCTTTAACTATCCCAAAGGCACAGCCCGGGTGACCTATGAGGACAAGGACGGCAGCACCACCGCCGAGTTCCCTTTTCTCTCCTGGCAGTACATGATGCCGGAGGTTGGGGATCAGGTGCTGGTGGCACACCTGTCCAACGGTACCGGCATGGCGTTCATCCTGGGCCCTACCTGGCATAACGAGTGGCGCCCGGTGGAGGGCTTCAAGGGGCTGTACCGCAAAGAGTATAACTACAAAAAGCCGGGAGAAGCCTATGAACGGTATGACGCCAATACCGGAGTTTATAAGATTCAGGTGGGCTCCTGCATCCTGGAGATGAACCGGGACAGCGGGAATATCAGCATTACCGCTCCGGGCAATGTGACCGTGAACGGCGATGTGATAGCGGACGGTATCAGCCTGGAAAACCACACCCATTCTGGTGTGCATGGAGAAACGAGTAAACCGCATTAAGGGGAGGTGTGCGTATGGCAATCGGCAGCTGGGGGCCGGGCCTGGTGTTTTCTGTCAGCGACAAAAAAGTGCTTACCTTTAACGATATGAGCCGGACCGTGGCCTCCGAGTGGGCCACCCACAGCCGGATCGGGCTGAAGGATCAGGTGGAGTATCTCCGGCCGGCGCTGCAGAAACTGACCTTCACGATGGAGCTCAACGCCCTTCTGGGGGTGCGGCCCCGGGCCATGCTGGACAGGCTCTCCGAGTATACAGAAACAGGCCGGGTGTATCCTCTGGTGATAGGCAGCAGGCGCATCGGGAAGAACAAGTGGCGCATCACCAATCTCAGTGAGGCATGGGAAACCGTGCTGAACCGGGGCGAGCTGGTGAGGGCCAAAGTCACTGTGACGATGGAAGAATACCTGTAGGGGGCGCGTGTATGAGTATCACCCTGTCCGGAATAGAAATATCCTTTGACCGCGCCGGGGGCGATGAGGCCCTGCGGCGGGAGGTCGTCCGAAACATCGAAAACATCCTTCTGACCCCGGTGGGCACTGACCCGCTCTACCGGGATTTCGGCATTGATACCTCCGCTCTGGATTACCCGCTGGACACGGCCCAGAGCATGATGGCTGTGGAGGTGATAGACGCCATAGAGAAATGGGAGCCCCGTGTGCGTGTGCGGGATGTGAGTTTTGTCCCCGATCCGTCGGGCAGCTTGGGCGTAAAGGTGGTGATTGGAAGTGGATAACCTCTTAAAATCGGTGTATGACCTGCCGGATATCTCCTTCATAGAGAACGACAGCCTGGACGCTATGATGCAGAGGCTGGTGGGCAACTATGAAAAGCGGTATAAGGAGGTCACAGGGAAAACCGTAAGCCTGGGCGCCGCCGACCCTGTGCGGGTGCAGCTTTACGCTATCGCCCTGGACCTGTACCAGATAGAACAGTTCGTGGACAGGGCCGGGAAGCAGGACCTGCTCAAGTACAGCTATGGCGGCTTTCTGGACAACCTGGCCGGAACCAGGGGAGTCACCCGGCACGGGGCCAGCCCGGCCCGGACTACCCTGCGGTTTACTCTCTCGGCGGAGAAGCCCTACGCCAGCGCCATCCCGGCGGAAACCCGGGTGACCAACGGAAATAATCTGTATTTCAAGACCCTGCAGTATGGGGAGGTGCCCGCCGGGGAGATGTTCGCGGACGTGGAAGCGGAGTGTACCGTCAGCGGTGTGGATGGCAACGGCTTCTTGCCGGGACAGCTCAATATCCTGGTAGATCCCCTGCCCTATGTTGAGAGCGTGGAAAATGTCACCATTACGGCTGGCGGCACGGATGTGGAGGACGACAAGAGCCTGGCGGAGCGCACGTTCCTGGCCCCCTCCGGCTACAGTACCGCCGGTTCTCAGGACGCTTATACCTTCTGGACCAAGACCTACAACACGGATATCGGCTCCGTGCGGCCTGTTAGCCCCACGCCAGGTGAAGTGGTAGTGTACATCATTATGCGGGATGGAAGTCTGCCGGGTGAGGAAGTGGTGCAGGGCCTGACAGAGTATCTGGCCAGGGAGGAAGTACGGCCCATGACCGACCATGTGACTGTGTCTGCGCCGGATGTCAAGTTCTTTGACCTCAAGCTCACCTACCGCATCGCCCGCTCCAACCAGGCCACAGCGGCTGCCATCCAGGCAGAGGTGCAGAAAGCGATCCAAGAGTTCATCATCTGGCAGACCACAGAGATAGGCCGGGACGTGAACCCTACGGAGCTGGTGCGGCGGATCCGGGAGGCCGGGGCAAAAAGGGTGGAGCTGGCAAGCCCCATCTTCACCCCGGTAATGGAAACCCAGGTGGCCCAGCTGGGCGAGCTGTCCGTGAAGTATGGGGGGCTGGAAGATGATTGACCTTCGGGACGGTAAAATCACAGACCTGATAAACAACCAGATGGCTTATAACCCGGAAACCATGTCCATCGGGTATGCCATCCTGCAGGAGAAGCAGAGGCTCATGTCCCTTGTGGATCGTACCAGGCTCATGGCCGTGGTGGAAAATCTGGATGAGTGGGTACTGGATTACCTGGCTGTAGAACTGCGGGCTCCGGCCTATGAGGACAGTTTCCCCATTGAGATAAAGCGGGAGCTGATAGCGGGTACCCTGCCCTTTTATGCCAAGCTGGGGACGCCAAAGGCTATCAATTGGGCTACGCAAACCATCTTCGGCGGGAGCCAGATGCAGGAATGGTTTGAGTATGGCGGGGAGCCGTACCATTTCAAGATGCGGGTGAATATAACGGATGACATCTTCAGCTTGGAAAAAGACCGCCAGGTCATCAATGCAATCAACGTATGTAAAAATCTGCGCTCCCATTTAGACAGTATCGAATATTTCATAAAAGCGCCCACAGCCCTGGCATATGCGGGGGCTGTCCTTTTGAGCCACGCGGGGCAAGTATCCGTTGACCTGAAGCCCGATGCCCACTGGCCCCGGTCGGAGGTCGGCGCCGCATCCGGCGCTGTGTTTCTGGCTTCTTCAGGCGTATGCTCGGTGGAGCTGCCGGAGATAAAGGCCAGCTGGCCGCGCGTCAGGACAGGCGCTCTGGCTGGGGCGGTCCATCTGGGCGCCTTTGGCGTGTGTTCGGTTGAACTTCCCAGAGTGAGCCTGCAATGGCCCAGGGTAAAGACCCGGGCGCTGCTGGGCGGCGCTCTGCTGGGGATGTCCAGCGTGTGTTCCGTGGATGTCCCCAGGGTGACGCTCCGCTGGCCGAAAGCAGAGGTGTCCGGGGCCGCGGGAATGGTAGTGCTGAGTCAGACCATGCGTCACCGGGCATCGGTACGGCCCGGGAAATTATCATGGCCCAAAAGCACAGCCACAACAAAGTTCGGCGTGGCCGTGCTGGGAGTATATCAAAAATTATCAGTATAAGGAGATGATAAGCTTGAAAACTGTGTTTTCAACTTACCAAGTTTCGCTTTGCGACGCGAAGCGCCGCAATTTTGCTTCGCAAAACCGCAAAACTTTTGAGTGGGCGAAAACGGGGAGGTGGTTGTAATGGCCTACTGGCAGCAGAGAGCTGTCACGGACGTGGGCAATGAAATGCTCAATGACCTGATGGCCGGCCGGAAGATGACCATTTGCAGCGCCTGGGGCGGCACGGAAAAGGCCGCGGAGGACGAGCTGGCCGGTCTTACGGACGTATGCGGGGAGCGGCATGAGCTGGGCCTGCTGGGGCTGGAAAAGACCCCGGAGGGCAAGATGGTCCGGGTGCAGATCAACAATGTGGGCATTGAACAGGGCTACCAGCTGCACCAGATCGGCGTGTATGCGCGTCTGGATGACGAGCCGGAACAGCTGCTGTTCATCCTGCAGGACGAGCATGAGAACGGTATCGAGATCCCCTCGGTGTCGGACAACCCCAGCTTTGCCCTGGAGGTGCAGGGCCTCATCTACATCACCAACGATGTGGAGATAAAAATCAGCCTGGAGGGCAGCAAGGCCATGGTAACCCCGGCTATGCTGGCCCAGCTGCTGGCCGACCACAACGCCGACCCCCAGGCCCATCCTGGGCTGACGCTGGCTATTAAGCAGGTGCTGGACCAGGCGCTGGAGGAAGCGGGGAGCGGTAATCTGGAGCCGGGGACGGAGCCTCCTGGCCCGGACACCCCCGCGGAACCCGGCCAGCACTACTTTGACGCCGAGGCGAAAAAGGAGTACATCTGCATCGGGCAGGACGAGGAAGGAAACTACCTGTGGATGATCACCGGCGCTGGTGTGGACGCCAGCCAGATCATGTATGAGGGCAAGCCCCTGACCGCGTTTCTGAAAACCCTGGAAGAATCGGCCAGCACGGACCGCGCCATCCAGAATATCCCCACGCAGTATGGGGAACTGACCTACAACGGCGAGGAACAGGCCCTGGTGCTCAACGGTTACGACAGTGCCACAGTGCTGCTGACAGGCGTCCTCAAGGCCACGGACGCGGGTGAATATGAAGCCCTGGCCACGCCGAAACAGCCCTATTTTTGGGGCGCGGACGGCTCTAACGACACCAAGCCCATCAAGTGGAAGATAGGCCGGCAGCCGGTAGAGGCAGTGACGCAGAGCAATGAACTGACGTACACCGGGGAGGAACAAGCCCCTACCTGGGAGGGCATCCGGGAGGATATCATGACTGTGTCCGGGGATGTCAGCGGGACAGAGGCCGGGGAGTACATCCAGAAAATCACGCTGGACAACAACTATTGCTGGCCGGACGGTACCTGCGGTGAAAAGGATTTCCCGTGGAGCATCGCCCGGATCACGCTGGAGTCCGTCCCCTGCCAGAGCGTGGAGAACGTGTATACCGGCGCGGAGCAGTCTCCCAGCTGGACGGGCTATGATGAAACCAAGATGACGATGACCGGCCCCACCAGCGCCACGGACGCGGGCGGCTACACGGTAGACGTCACGCCAGGCCGCAACTATCAGTGGCCGGATGGGACGCACGGAACAAAAGAGGTCATGTGGACGATTGCAAAGGCCCCTGGCAGCATTACCCTGTCCGTAAGCTCCCTAAACCTGAAAGCCTCGGCCATGAGCCAGATCATAGGGGTGACCCGGCCCGGTGACGGCGTGATTACGGCTACCTCCAGCAACGCGGCAGTGGCTACGGCCACGGTGAGCGGTGAGAGGGTAACGGTGCAGGCCAAAACCAAGGGCAGCGCCACTATCACCATCAACGTGTCGGAGGGGACGAACCACACGGCTCCCGAGAGCAAGCAGGTTCCGGTAACGGTTACTCTGCCCACTACGTCTATGGCCGATAACAGCTGGGACGTGATAGCGGACGTGGGCGCGGCCGGCAATGCCGCCAACTTCTGGAGCGTGGGCGACAGCAAGGACGTGGTGATAAACGGCAAGGTGGGTAATTTCACATTCTCCAACCTGACGGTCAAGGCGTTCATCATTGGCATCAACCACAACAGCAGCCGGGAGGGCAACGGCGTGCATTTCCTGCTGGGCAAGATAGGCACGGCGGAGATCGCGCTGTGTGACAGTCAGCACGGCAGTAATACTACTAGCAGCGGTTACTTCAACATGAATACGAATAACAGCAACAGTGGTGGTTGGGATGGCTGCTACATGAACAAGACACTGCTGAACGGTGCCAGCAACAGCCTGCTGAAAGCCCTGCCTGCGGCCCTGCAGAGTGCCATCAAGTCTATTACCAAATACACTGACAATGTGGGTGGAAATCAAAACAATGCTGCCAGTGTAACCGGCAAACCGTGCAAACTGTTCTTGTTATCGGAGTTTGAGGTATTCGGAGGCAGAAGCTATGCAAATAGCGCCGAACAAACCTACCAGCAGCAGTATGATTACTTTAAGGCAGGAAACCCGAAGATAGCAAATCGTCACACCGCAGTGACTACTGCGGTGTGGTGGTGGCTGCGGTCGCCCTATTACAATACCAACACTAGCTTCTGCGTTGTCAACACCGGCGGCACCTACGACTTCTACACCAGCGCCTACTACTCTGGCGGCGTGCGCGCCGGCTTCTGCGTATCGGCGGCCTGATCGGCCCCACCATCAGGGACGCGCCAGCGGCCCGTACTGCAGGGCAGCGAGGCGGCGGGAAATGCCCTTAAAGCCCTTACCCCATACCGCCGTAAGGCGGTCGCGCGAAATTTCAAAAATAGGGGTTTTCCGCCTGCCGCCGTTGTGCTATAATGTTCTGCGGAAAGAGGTGGTTTTTTGTCGGTCCTGAAAGATATGCGCGCTGTCAGCAAGGCGGAATTTGTGAACACAGCCGGCGAGATATTCGATGAAACCGTGGCGTTTTTGTCCCGGCTTTCGGCCCGGTATTCCCGGCTGATAGCGGATAAGACCGCCGACCTTGCCGGGGAAGTTCTGGATGAGGCGGAAAAGGCAAACAGCATTTTCCCATCCAGTCTGCTGCGGGTAGACCGGCGGGAAGTCCACCTGCTGGAAGCCAGGGCCGCTCTTATGGCCCTGGACGTTCGGCTGGGCCGGTGCTACCGGCTCATGATGAAGAATCCCCAGGGAGCTTTCACCAACTCGGCCGGCCAGTATCTGCCGCCTAAAAAAGCTGAGGAAAAGCTGGACAAAATGGCCCAGAAGCTGGGAGAGCTTATCGATAAAGAAAACGACCTGCTGAAAGGAGCTCTGGACTATGTAGCCAAAAAGAGGCGTGAACTGAAAAAGTAATTCCTGATATGGGTGTATCTCTGTAAATGCGTGCTCTGCGGTGTGGTGGTGGCTGCGGTCGCCCTATTACAATAACAACAATAACTTCTGCATTGTCAACAACAACGGCAACTACAACAACAACAACAACGCCTACTACTCTGGCGGCGTGCGCGCCGGATTCTGATATAACATAGGTCAAACGGAGTAGCTGAAAAGTGAAAGACGACCTCTTCAGAAGGAGAGATGCTTCCCGGTCGTAAGGCCGAAAGTGCCCTTTGACGCCCTTGCACGGACGCTGCTTGCATGGCGGGTGGATGTGCCCTATCCCGTTTCATGTGCTGGGGCAAAGCAGATTAGACGGCACCCTACAAGATATCTGTTCGGAGGAGCGAATCATTTTGACAAGCGAACAGCGCCGGGAGGCGCGATACCAACGCCGCAAGGCATATCGGGCGGCGAATAAGGACGAGAGGTGTTTCCGGCTAGGCCCCATTGAGGAAGTGTTCTCATACCGGGATATGTTCAAGTATGGGACCAAGTGCTGCAATGGGGTCCGCTGGAAACAATCCGTCCAGAATTACGAAATGCACCTTTTCTCCGGCACGGCCAAGCGCCGGAGGCTGATACTAGAAAAGAAGTGGAAGCCGCAAAAGTGTACGCACTTCACCCTGTGTGAGCGGGGCAAGGTGCGGCCTATTGACGCGCCCCATGTAACGGACAGGCAAGTTGAAAAGGTGTATTGCAACAAGGTGCTGGTGCCGCTCTACAGCCCCAGCATGATAAAGCACAATGGAGCCAGCCAAAAGGGCAAGGGCCTGCATTGGCATTTCCGGGAGCTGAAGGAGCAGCTCCGCTGGCACTTCCGGCACTATGGCCGGGCGGGCGCGGTTCTCCTGATGGACCTGAAGCAGTTTTTCCCCAGCGCGCCGCGAAAGGCCATCTTCCAGCGGCATGAGCAGCTGATAACCAGCCCGGATTTGAGGTGGGTGGGGGACGCCATCGTGGAGGGTGTGCCATCATCCGCGCCGGGCAGGGGTATGCCCCTGGGTGTGGAACCGTCCCAGCAGGAGATGGTGGCCCTGCCAAGCCCCGTGGATAACTGGCTCAAGTGCCAGCAGGGGATCCACTGCTGCGGCCATTACATGGACGACTACTATGTGATTCTGCCGGACATCGACCAACTCAAGAAGCTGGCCCATGAGATGGTCCGGCGGTTCGCGGCCATCGGGATCCCAGTGAACCAGCGCAAGTGCAAAATTATCCCCCTGACGAAGCCTTTCAAGTTTTGCAAGGCTAAGTTTCGTTTACGCGAAACCGGGAAGGTAATCGTCAACGGCTGCCGGGACGGAGTGAAACGCGCCCGGCGCAAGCTGAGGCTCTTTAAGGAACAGGTGGCAGCGGGCAAGCGGGATATCAAAACCGTGAAGCAGTTCATGGACTGCCAGCTGGCGTACTACAAAGGCTATAACGACCACGGACGGGAGCTGCGGCTCTTGCAGCTTTGCTACGCTCTGTTCGGGGATATCATGAGCAAGACAGGAGGTACAAAGTGTATAAAATCACAAGAGACGGGGCCAGCCTCGGCCTGACCGAGCGCCCCACCTATATTAAGCAGGCACCCAATGGGTGCCTTGTTTTATGCCCGGAAAGCGAGGCCGTCGGCATAGTCTGGGAGGGGACGCCCCTCCATCTGCTGGGCCGGGATGAGCTGGAGGGCGCCGAAACCGTCATGCTGGAGGAAATGGACAGCGGCCCGGACCTTTTCATAGCCACTGACGCTCTTTCCGACATTGACGCCATGAACATAGACCATGAGTACCGGCTGACCCTGGTGAGCTTGGGGCTGGCCGCGGCTGATGAGAATAACTAAAGAGGGGAGGGAAAAAGAATGTTGTATAGGACCTTGAAGCGCATGATCGAGCGCGGCCAGCTTGACGGGATGGACAGCAAGCTGGATATCTTCTTCGCCGCCAACAGGCTGACCCAGGCGGAATACCTGGAACTGACGGCCATGCTGGGCAGGCTGCGGGGAGATGAGCAGACTGATGTATAAACGGTACATCACACGCAGGCGTGCTCGGTTCCAAAGCCTGAATGGGGTGGTGAATCTCCCCTGGGGCACGGCGGCCGAGAAGCGGGACGGTTTTCTCTGGCGCGGCGACAAGCTGCTGTGTGCGGCCAGCGCCCAAAACACAAAGGATTTCTTTGTGCAGGATGATGACGGGCAGGGTGAAACGCGGGGGCGGCTGGTAACGGCTATCCTTGCCTGTCTCGACCCGCAGGAGGCCCGGCAAGGGGCCTCCAACGCAAGGTGGGAGAAGATATGGGCCGACCGCAGATGCAGGGCCTACAAGCGCCCTGACCTGGAAGAACACTGGATATGGACAGAGGACTTCTACAACGCGCCCATCGGGGATCTGCAGCACATTGCAGACTTGGTGGGCGCGAAAATTTAACAAAGGCTGTGGCCGGAGCACGGTGTGTGCTCCGGCTTTTCCTTTTGCGCGCGGAAGGAGGTGAGATCATGAACGAATGGGGTGTAGTCGGCGTGCTGATTGCCGTTGTGGGCCTGATCGTGACCGTGGCTGGGCCCATGATAAAAGTCAGCTCCAACCTGACGAAAATTTCCACCATTTTAGACAGCGTCACTGATCGGCTGAACAAGCTGGAGGTGGCCGACAAGGATTTTCAGGAATCCACACGCCAAGCCCGGGCGCGGCTCCATGAGCGCATTGATGCCGTAGATGGTAAGGTGAACGACCACGAGGTGCGGATCACCACTCTGGAAAGCGCGAATCGGAATTAGACAAGGAGGTTTTTTCTATGAGCAACAGCCCACTCAGCTGTATGCGGCTGATAAGCCCCAACCGCAACAGCCCCAGAAATCACGATACTGACACGCTCACGCCCCACTGTGCGGTTGGGCAGATGAGCGTAGAGGCTTTATGCAATGAGTTCAGCCGGACGTCCAAAGGCGCAAGCTGCAACTATGGCATCGGTTGCGATGGCCGCAGCGGCGTCGTAGTGGATGAGTGCGACCGCTCCTGGTGCTCTTCCAGCCCCAGCAACGACAACCGGGCCATCACCATCGAGTGCGCCAGTGACGCGTTCTATCCCTACGCCGTCAACGCCAACGTCTGGAAATCTCTGGTGGAATTGTGTGCGGACATCTGCAAAAGACACGGCAAAAACAAGGTGCTCTGGTTGGGGAGCAAAGAGGCTACCCTGGCCTACTCGCCCAAAGCAAACGAAATGGTGCTCAGCGCCCATCGCTGGTTTGACAACAAATCCTGTCCTGGCGATTACCTTTATAGCCGGTACGGCCAGCTGGCAAAGGAAGTCAACCAAAAACTCAGCGGCGCTCCCGCCGAGCCTTTCAAGGCGTACCAGGGCCAGGTAAATGCCGATGACGGCCTGAACTGCCGCACGGCCCCTGTGAGCGGCGCAGTCCTCAAGACCTATCCTGACGGTACGGTGCTGACCATCACCAAAGAGGATGGGAATTGGGGCTACTGCGGCGAGGGCTGGGTGTGCCTGGACTACATCAACAAAATCGCGTCGGCCAAAGACCCGGCGGCTAAGGAGGAAACGATTATGGACGGCAAGACTTTCAAGAAAATGTACGATGAAATCAATCCCACCTACAACACGCTGGAGGAAGTGCCCAGTTACTGGAGAGCCGATATCAAGGAACTGGTGGACAAGGGCGTTATTGCCGGCACTGGCGGCGGCAAGCTGGGCCTCACCAAGTCCGATTGCAAGGCCGCTGTGATTGCCAAGCGCATCCGGGAGAAGTTGTAATGGCCGCGCACATGAAGGAGCAGACTGTCAAGGTGAAAACCCGTCCCGACTACTCCAAGCAGCTGATTACCGACATCCGCTGGCTGCTGTGGGCCGTAACGATTGGCGGCCTGCTGCTGGCAGCGTACTGCATCCATAACGGCTATGTGGGGTCGCTGCCCTGGCTCTCGGCGATGGTGGGTTTGCCCTGGACGGCTCACGGGGTGGTGTGTTCATTCTACCTGAACATGGCCAAGTCCGACCATAAGGAGGGCGGTATCACCTTTGAGAGCGCAAAAGCGAATAGCTTCGTAGCTGACGAAACCAATACTGAGGGCCCGATGGGCTAGGAGGAATCTGTATGAATGAATTTCTGACAACCCTGCTGCAGGCTGTCCTGGTGGCCGCCGTGCCCGTGTGCGCGGCGTTCATCGGTAAGGGGCTCAAGGCTCTGGCCGGATACCTGGGCCAGAAGTCCGAGAACGAGACGGCAAAGAAGTATCTGGCCGCTGCGGCTGACGCGGTGGCCACCGCCGTGACGTACACCAGCCAGGTGTATGTAGACAAGCTGAAGGAGACCGGCCAGTTCACCAAAGAGAACCAGCGGGAGGCCTTGGGGATTGCGGTGGCTCAGGCGAAGAACCTGCTGACTGCCGAAGCCGCGGCCTTTCTCGAGAACGCCTACGGCGACTTGAATGAGTACCTCAAGAGCCGGATTGAGGCGGAGGTGCGGAATCAGAAGATGGGCGTGGGCACTTTGACGTTTAGCGCATAAGGACATACGGAAGCCCCCGGCTTTCCCGGGCCGATGTTTCGGCTGGGAGGGTCGGGGGCTTTTTGTTTTAGCCGTTCTCTTCTTGACGGTCCTTTGCTTTTTCTTCTGAGGAATTGCCTTTGTCGTCTTTCGAGAAAGTCTTGGGCAAAATTTCCTCATACGGATTAAAGAATTCTGCTGCCGTAGACCACATCGAAAGCCCTCCTTTCAGGTGCAGAATACCTCTACACGTATTTTAGTATAACCGAAAAGATGTGAAATGTCAAGTTCTATACAGACTTTCCGTGATGAGTAGTTTCTCCTGCTTGCTCAGCTTTTCTGGTGGCAGAAACAACCTGCTTTTGAGCCTTTTTCCGTGCTCTATCATTCTTTTTTCTGTACTTTAGCAATCGTTTCTTCCAAATATTGAACAACCAAATCAAATTAGTGTAATATTTATCTTCCCCATTAATGTTATGTGCACAGATGCAGCGGTATAACATCTGTACTTCGGATAAAAAAACTTGATGTAAGGATTGATAAATCAGTTTCTCGTCTGCAACTTTATATCGGCATTGCATTGAAAACCACTCAAGATCATTCAATAATAGATTGACTTCTCTATCAAAGTCCCGTTGCAAAAGCATTGCATTTAAGTTTTCAGGAGACTTGCCTACACTGTTTTCTTCGACGCGCATATCTACATACATTTTGCGCTCATCTTCAGAACTAGCAAATATAATCTTGTTTATCCTCAAAGACGTGGGTGAAATTTTTTCAGTTTCTTCGATTGCTAACTGTTTTTTAGCCTCAGAAATTAGTCTATCCATTTCCTTTTTTGAGAATGATGTAATCTTGTCCAAAGGAAAGGCAACCTTATTAGTTTCAGCATACTTATTTGCCACATAAACGGAAGAAGTATAAGATGCTCTGGGAATGATGCTCTCAGCATAGTATTGCGCCAATTTACAGGCTGATGCCTTTTTTGATTGCCGGCGTTGATGCACATACGCACAAAAAGCGATAATAGCCGATAAGCCAGCAATAAGCATAGTAATAAACTCAAATGGAGATGCAGAAACCAATTTGCAAAAGGATTCCCAGCATGATGGTGAGACATTATTCAAAATAGTTAGCACATCCTCCACCTCCGTTTTTTTGTCATTATAGCACGAATTCGTGTGTGTGTCTACACAAACGGCTTGTTTTTTTACGCAAATAATTGATAGGAATAACGCATGGGAGCGGCCCATGAGTTGGCTGCCAACTCGACCGCTCCATGCCTTTACTCTTGCTCCTCCTGGTATCGGTGTATATTCCCCAGGATGTGCTCCTGTTCCTCTTGGCTCAGGCCCAGCCCCTCCAGGGCCTCGCGGGTGCCGCAGTCCGGGCAGATCAGCCGGGTGTTGTCCCGTGAGATCGCCGGGGCGCCCCGGTAGGGCTTGCCGCATTTGGGGCAGACCATCAGCTGGTACAGATTATCCCTCGTTTCTTTCAAGCGCCATCACCTCCCTCGTGTATGCCCTGGCCCCCAGCAGCGCCTCGGGGTCAAAGCCAAAGTCCCGGTAGCCCACCTCGCAGGTGTCCATGTACCGGGTGGTGGGCAGGCCCGCCGGATGCCCGTCGTTCATGAGATAGACAAAAGCCTCCACTTGCCGCTCCTGCGCCGTTTTAAGGCCGGTATAAGTAATAGGTAGGGTTTCTTTACGGTAGAACACAGGAAAGCCCTCATAGCGGTCCAGGGCCGCTTCGTCGGCCTTTGTAACGGCCCACACGGCCACAGGCACGGAATAGCCGGGAGCCGGTTCAATGGTGAGATAGTTCCCGGTTCCGCTCCCCCGGAAAATCAGCCGCCAGCTCTCCAGCTGGACAGTGCCCACAGGCTGGGCATTGGGGCAGCGGTACCCCATCTGCTCCCGGTTCAGATTGCTTCCATAAGCAAGGTAGTATTTTTTCATGATTCAACATTCCTTTCAGGTTTATTATAACATAGTTCTCCTACCACCGAAAGCCCGCTCTTTGGCGGGTTCTCGGTATGGGCATAGCAGTTAACTGCATTAACTGCACCTAAGTCCTTCAAGCTGCAGGGCGGCTGGTGTGCCGGAAAGCGGTATCGCCGCTCAAGCGCCGGGTGAGGATTTCCCGGGCCGTTTTGAACTCCTCCCCGATGAAGCCCAGGCGGAGCAGCCATGTCCGCATTGCGTACCGGGGATTCTCGTTCTGCTGGGGCCGGGGACTGGCGCTTTTAGCGACCTTTGCCATCTGGCTCAGGGCCAGGCACAGCTGGATGTAGGTCTTCAGCTGGCCTGCGTGGATCCCACCCTTGCGGCCCTCGCCGGGGTTGTCGAACTGGAAAAGCCGGAATTCAACGGTGCCGTGGGTGAAGGTGGCGTGGAAGTTCAGCATATGGTAGCGGCTGGAATTGTAGTGGTGGGTGCGGCCATAATCGGCGTTCTGGCTTTTATACCACACATCGGACAGAGCCGCCATCGTGCTGGGCTTTTCCCGGTTCAGCCGCTCCAGGAAGCGGGGGTCAACGGTTTTGCAGTAGGTGCCCATTCGATTCTGGTCGAGATTCAGGGCGCTGGCCAGCAGGCTCTCGTGGCTGGCCATGAGGTTTGCCAGGTTCCGCAGGGAAGCGGGTGTGTGGCCGTTGGCTCCGATGTGAATATGTACCCCGCAGCCGTGGGCCGGGTTGCTGATGGCCCCGGCGTGACGGAGCTGGCGGGCGATTTCCTGCAGGTCCTCCAGGTCATCGTAAGTAAGGATCGGAGTGCCAAGTTCGGCCTTTTTGATATCGGAGCTGGCATGGATGCTTACGTCCCGGGTGATTTTCCAGGTCCGGCCCTGCCGGTCCTGGCAGCTCCAGGAATCATAGCTGCCGCCATCGTGCCGGACAGTGCGCTCGGTACCGAAATATTTTGCTACCACCTTTGCGGCCTGCTGGCGGGTGATTTCCGCCATTTCGATTTCCACGCCGATGGTTTGTTTCTTCATGTCCTCGACCATTTTAGCAAGTTTCGCGTTCATTTTGTTTACCTCCGTGGTTTGATTGTGTCTGTATATTACCATGCAATCGCCGTAATTACAAGAGGCTAAGGCGCACAAACTTTCGCTTTGATACCTGGTGCATATGCCGGCTTGACAAAACCACGCATTTGAGGGATAATAGAGTAAAATGGAGAAGGAGGCGCTTATAATGAGGCGTATGACTTATAGCGAGGACATGACTCCAATGGACAAGCTCTGTGTGGAGAAGGGCATCACCCGGCGGGAACTGGCCCGGCAGAGCGGGGTGCCGATCCGCACCATAGAGGGCTGGGCCAAGAGGACGCGCACCAGCCCAAATGTCTACCAGCTGTATAAGGTGGCGCAGGTGCTGGGGTGCCACATTGAGGACTTGCTGGAGCTGGACAGGATAGCGCAAGGGGAAAGCGGCAGGGCATAGCAAAGGGGCGGAAAGTTATTCCGCCCCTTTTGTGTATTTCTTTAGGCTGTCATGTAGTCGTACAGTTTGGCTTTCAGAACAATCAACTGGGCCTCTGCCGTTTCGGCCCGGGCCTTGTACTCGGCAAGCTCATCTGCCAGCTGGCCGACCTGCACCGTGCGCTGGGCCAGCTGCTCCCCCAGCTCCTGGGCGTGGTCCACCGGGTTTCCGGAGAAGTCGTTGTCGATGTTCTCTTCGGCGATATCGAACACGCCGCGGAAAGCGGTGGCGATGTAGCTATTCGGCCCCAGGTCGGCCACCAGGGCCTTGATCTGCTGCAGGGCCTCACGCTCCTGGTCTTTGGTGGTCATTGCGGGCTCGGCTGTGCTTTCAGTTTCAATGCACATTTTTGATTTACCTCCTTGTAATTTCCCCGGAGGTTTGGTAGAATAGATTTACCAAGCCTTTCGGGGATTGGTGTGCAACGGACTGCTCAACTTTCCACGGGAGGGCAGTTCCGTTATTTATCTTGGGCCAAAAGGAGATGTACCCCTTGCCGTATTGCCTCACTTCGAGGAATCTCATGTTTAAGGCAATAGGCTTGCAGTCGCTTTTCTGTTTCAACATCCATGCGAATAGTGTAGTTTACACTTTTTGGCTTGTCTGCTTTTGGCCGGCCCATTTTGGGCGGCATCTTGTCACCTCACTTTCTGCAACGCAATAAGTATACTACTTGCGTTGCAAAAAGTCAAGTACCAATTTGCCGGGCGCGGCAAATTGGTACTTGGTGTGTTCCTGCATCTGACTACTTTTTGACTACCCGGCGGCTGAAAATACCCCATTCCCGCCCGTGCCGGGAAGTCAAAAAAATCCAGATTTTATGCGGGTTTTTGTACAAGTGTGTACTGACCCGGAGTGCTTGACGTGCAGGGGGTCAGCGGTTCAAGTCCGTTAGCGCCCACCACGAAAACCCTAGAAGCTATGTGGCTTCCGGGGTTTTTGCTTTGTGTGGTCAGGTGTGGTCTTTTACGGATTGACTACTTTCTGAAAAATCGGTTCCGGCCTGACTACCGCCGGAGAGATACCGTTCCAGCTCGATGACAGA
>NZ_RAZF01000021.1 GCF_003612555.1 Acutalibacter sp. 1XD8-33 | reverse complement strand
TCTCAAGCTCTCACTCTCAAAGAATTCACGGGTCTTCCTGTCATCGTTGTTTAATTTTCAAGGTCCTTCAAAATTAAATTTGCGCGTTCCACGTAAATTTAATCTTGCCGAGTTTCAATCTCTTCAAGATTGAAACTCTTGGGCTCACTCCCCTCAGAGAACTCGCCCTGCCTCCTTCCGGTCCGCCCGTAGCTTTAAGTTTCCTTAAAAGCTCCTGGCATTCCGTCTCTTGGCTGCGCTCTCTAGTCTCTCAAGCGCTCAACTATCTTACCATATCTCGGTCCCTTTGTCAAGCCCTTTTTTCAACTTTTTTCGTCGCCTTCCGTTTCCTTCCGGCCCCTCTCTCGAGCGCTTGACTATCTTATCATATCTCCTCCCGTTTGTCAAGCGCTTTTTCTGACTTTTTTGGAAATTTTTTCAGATTTCTTAACAAATCTATATTTAGTAGGTAATCCTTTATCCTCGCCTACATGTATCACTTTTCCTGCCATTCCCAGGCATAGTTCCTCAAGACTCACATAAAATGATGATAAGGAGGGGGCTTGTACATGCGAATTCAGAAAAAGAAAGCATTTCTATTTGCCTGGAGGATTATGGTTATCACACTGGTGAATATCATGATTCTTGTCATGCTTCTAGATTCCGGTGGGGCTCAAGCGCTTTCCAAATATGGTTCTACCGGCAGCGAAGTCACCCAAATCCAGCAGCGCCTCACGGAGCTGGGCTACAATCCCGGCACAGTGGATGGCATATACGGGACCCGTACGAAGAACGCGGTCATTTCCTTTCAACGGGACTATGGCCTTTCCGATGACGGCATTGTGGGCCCCCTCACTCTGGAAGCTCTCGGTCTGAGTGGCGGAGGCGGCTCCGGGGGCGGCAGTTATGGAGGTTTCTCCGAAAGCGACGTGCAACTTTTGGCAACCATTATCTCCGCCGAGGCCCGGGGCGAACCATATCAGGGCCAGGTGGCGGTGGGAGCGGTAATCATGAACCGCATCGCCCACCCCTCCTTCCCTAACACTCTTTCCGGAGTCATTTACCAGCAGGGGGCATTTTCTTGTTTAACTGATGGAGGAGTGAACGCCCCCGTAGCCGACTCCGCCTACACCGCCGCCCGAGAATCCATCAACGGCTCGGATCCTACCGGAGGCGCTATTTACTATTACAATCCGGCAAAGACCACCAACAAATGGATTTGGTCCCGGCAGGTGGTGGCCGTCATTGGTGCCCACCGCTTCGCAATCTGAATGGAACAGCCTCCCCGCTGAAAAAGTGGAGAGGCTTTACATATTTATCTTCCAGGATGATACAGAGTAGCCGCCGCAAAGGACATGGCTACGGCAACTCGCCAGCGGCTACGCACGCCATCTCTCAAAAAGTATAGTTTTCAACAGGGAAAAGCTGGTAGCTCTTCCCTGTCCGGGGATCCGTGAAATCCTGCACTGCGCCCGCCAGGGCAATGCCCTCCCTTTCCATATAAGAGAGCGTTTCGGAAAAAGCACCCGGTCCCGCCTCCGCTTTCAGATACACGAAGCCGGGCACCGTCCACTTGGTCCAGCCCTTGGGCGCTTCCACCTCATCCCGGCACTCCACCCCAGCCAGGTACAGCCCTCGGGTGAAGTTTTCCTCCCAGGGTGCGAAGCTCCGGGAGGCGTCGGTCATGACCCCCCAGACACCGGCCAACCCGCCGCTTTGGGTTTTCTTCGCCAGGGGCTCTACCTCCTGAAAATGGGAGTTGGCCTCTTGCCAGAGCTTCTGGATAAAGCCCTCCCCGTCCTCCGTGCCCCCTTCCTTTCCGATGACAGAAAAGGAGGGCTTGCTCCATTTCTCAATTTTCATGGGATTTCTCCTTCACCGGCAGCCAGATGGCGCTTTCATAGTCCGCGCCGGACTCTCCCGGCGTATAGAATTCAATATTGATGGGAAAGGCCAAATCGTACTCCTCATTTCCTGGCAGCCATTCTTGGAAGATCTGGCTGTTCAGACTTTGCAGGGCCACCGGCAAGGGGCCTACCGCCCGGAACTTGGCCCAGCTTGCCGCCGGGATCCGCGCCACCTCCAGGCCCTCCGGTACAGGACGGCCGTCGTAGCGGCCTGCGGCCAGATAGGTGAAGGCGCCAGGATTCCCGCCGTCCTCGATGCACACCCCATACATACCGATATTGCATTCCACAATGGCCCGCTCCAGGCTGGTTTCCGCAGGCTTCCCATTCCAGAGAGGCAAGAAATGCTCCTCCTTCACTCTATCCCAGAATTTCGGGCACAACTCATAGCCCCGCTCCATAGGGATCTCTTCCGCGAATCCGATCACCTGGAAGCTGTCCATCTTTTCCACGATGTAGTCCATATTGTTTCCTCCTTGTATGGAAATTTTCACTTTTAGAGGCAGGAAGGGCTTCAGCCTCACTCTCTCCCGCCTTATCTGGGAGGGCGGGAAACCATGAAACCGTGCGAAGGCCTTGGCAAAGCTCTCTGGAGTCTGATAGCAGTACTTATAGGCGATGTCGATCACCTTTTCTTCCCCTGCCAAAAGGTCCAAAGCGGCCAGATAAAGCCGCCGGTTCCGCAAGTACTCCCCCAAACCATATCCGGTGACGATCTGAAAGCCCTTTTGCAGGTAGAAAGGAGACATGCTCACCGCCCGGGCGGTTTCCTCCGGCCCAATGGGCTCCAGGATGTGCTCCTCCATATATTCAATGGCTCCCCGCAGGGATTTCACCCAGTCCAACGCCGTCGCCTCCCTGCCTGATATTCTATCACGGAACGGTGGGTTCCGTCCTGTCTTTCCCTGCTCCGTTTTGTCCGGCGGATTTTCTCCGAAAAGAAACCAGAAAGACCCCCGCGCTGAGCAGGTAGATTCCGCCCACCAGCAGGTAAAAGGGCTTCGCCCCAATGGCGTCGTACACAACGCCGCCCAGCAGATTGCCCAGAATCCCCGCCACGGAGGCCACAGAGGTAAAGAAGGCCTGGGCGCTGGCTTTCAGATGACTGGGGGCCAGCTCATAGATATAGTTTGCGGACGAGCCAAGAAACAGTCCGTTTCCCAGGCCGAAAAAGGTACAGAACAGCAGCATGGTGGACAGAGAATTGGCAAAAAATCCGAATCCCAAGGATTCTAGGGACATAAGCACCGCCGCGCCCAAAACCATCACCCGCAGGGAAAATTTTCTTCGCAGGCGGAGCATCAGCACCAAAAAGGGGATCTCCAGGATAGCCCGATAGGCCAGTATCACTCCGTACTGCTGGGAGTCCACGCCGATGCTCTCCATAAAAAAGGGAATGTAATTGCCCCCGCAGGCCGCCGCAATGTAGAAGAGGAAGCCGAAAATCAGAAAAGCCATATAGGCCTTGTTCTGAAAGAGCTCTCCCAGATTCAACTTGTTTTTCTCCTTCTTCCCGCCGCTTTTCTTTTCCACAGCCCTTGCCGCCGGCTCCCGGGAAAACGCGGTAAAGAGAATAGGTACAATCATGAGCACTCCGGTAAGCCAGAAAGTGTTCCGTACGCCCAGGGTAGGCAGCCAGGCAGCCGCCATCAGGCTGGAAACTGTGAAGAGCAGAGAACCAACGCTTCTGAGCACCCCAAAGTTCAGCCCCAACTCATTGCAGTTGCGCACCAGCAGATTATCCGCGTAAGTTGTCATAGACGCCCGAAAGAAATTCACCACAGGCACATAGCAGAAAAGGAGGAGCTGAGAGACCGCAAGGCCGGTGGGGATCTGGGGAATCAGCGCGTATAGAATCGAGTTCCCCGCCAACACAATAATCAGAACCCGACGCAGAGAGCCGGTTTTGTCGCTTACCATGCCCCAGAACGCCACCGAGGCAATGCCTACCGCTGAACAGATGGCGTTTACCACGCCAAGGGATGAGGCTGAAAACCCAACGTTTTGCAGGTAGACCGTTTGATAGCAGGCAAAAGCCCAGGCAAAATAGAAGATCCCGTTTCCCCCCGCCAGGATCAGTGCCTGCCGGCCCACCGGACCCATCCGGTGGAAAAGCTGTTTTATCATGTCCTTATTCTCCCCTGTTTGTGGTCTTTGAATTTTTTAAAAGTAATACGGAGTGGCCTCCGGCGGCTTAGGGGCGTTGCCCCTAAGAACCCCACCACCTTTGAAAAGGTGGACGAAACTTTTACCCTGGTTAGCTGAGAGAGCCCGCACTCAGCTTGGCAGAGTTTTCGCCGCACTTTTGCGTAGCAAAAGACAGCCGTCTCACGGCTGGGGCGGAAACTCATGACACACCGCGAAAACCAGCCTGCGTATTGCACTTACTTGGCGAGGTGTGCCGGAGGACATCAACACTCCCCCTCGTATCACTCCCCTAAAGTATATTCCATTGAAACCGCTTGTCAAGGGATAGAAGAAATTATTTCTGGAAATATTTTCCGGTTTAGAATTTTCCTCTCTCTATTGCTGGCGAATTCGCCAATCTGTGAAAGGATTTTCTGGCAGTTCTTCTACTTGAAAAAGCGCCCCTCTTGTGCTATAATTTTCGATTAAATACATAACCCCGCAGCCCGGAAAAGAGGTACAAATTATAGGAAAGAGAGATGTGAATATGCTGAAAATGGATTATCAACACAAGTTCGCGAAAGAAGGACTCACCTTTGACGATGTCCTCCTTATCCCCGCCGAATCCCATGTGCTGCCCAGCGAGGCCGATTTCTCCACCTATCTCACCAAAACCATTCGGCTGAACGCCCCCATTCTCACTGCGGCTATGGACACTGTCACCGAGTCCGACATGGCTATCGCTATTGCCCGAGAGGGCGGCATTGGCATCATCCACAAGAACATGCCCATCGAAAAGCAAGCCGACCAGGTAGACCGGGTAAAGCGCTCGGAAAACGGCGTTATCGTCAATCCCTTCTTCCTCTCCCCGGACAGTCTGGTCCGGGAGGCGGACGAGCTCATGGGACGCTTCAAAATCTCCGGCGTGCCTATCTGTGAGGATGGCGTGCTGGTGGGCATCATCACCAACCGAGACCTACGCTTTATGGAGGGAGAGGACTTCGACCAGCCGGTGAAAAACGTGATGACCAAGGACCATCTGGTTACCGCGCCTGTGGGCACTACCCTGAAAGAGGCCCAGGAAATTCTCCGCCAGCATCGCATCGAGAAGCTGCCCTTAGTAGACGGCAATATGCGCCTGAAAGGCCTGATCACCATTAAGGACATTGAAAAGGCCGTACGCTATCCTAATTCCGCCAGGGACCAGGGCGGCCGGCTGCTGTGCGGCGCGGCCATCGGAGCCACCGCCGACGTGCTGGACCGGGTCGCCGCTTTGGTAGAAACCCAGGTGGACCTGGTGGCTCTGGATTCTGCCCACGGTCACAACGACGGTGTGGTCAAGGCTGTGGCCAAGGTCAAGGCCGCTTATCCGGACCTTCCCGTCATCGCGGGCAACGTGGCCACGGCGGAAGGGGCCAAGGCCCTCATCGACGCGGGGGCCGACTGCATCAAGGTGGGAATCGGTCCTGGCTCCATCTGCACCACACGGGTAGTGGCGGGCATTGGCGTGCCCCAGATCACCGCCGTGTTCGACGCGGCCAGCGAGGCCAGCAAGCATGGAATTCCTGTGATCGCGGACGGCGGCATCAAGTATAGCGGCGACATTGTAAAGGCGCTGGCAGCTGGAGCCAACGCGGTAATGCTGGGCTCTATGGTGGCGGGCTGCAAAGAGGCTCCCGGCGATTACGAGCTGTACCAGGGCAGGCAGTTTAAAGTGTATCGGGGCATGGGCAGCTTGGGCGCCATGGGCAAGGGCAGCAGCGACCGCTATTTCCAGGGCGAGCAGAAGAAATTTGTTCCAGAAGGCGTGGAAGGCCGGGTTCCTTATAAGGGGCCTCTGGCGGATACTATTTTTCAGCTGTTAGGTGGACTGCGTTCCGGTATGGGTTATACGGGTTGCGCCACGATCCAGGAGCTTCACGATAAAGCCCAGTTCGTCCGGATTACCGGCGCGGGGTTAAAGGAAAGTCATCCCCATGACATCCAGATCACAAAGGAAGCCCCCAATTACTCAGTGAACATGTAATTTTCCGCAAATTTCCTGAAAAACCTATTGACAATCTCTTTTCTATCCTCTATAATAATTAGCGTCCCGTTCTTTGGGGCGCATATGTGGCGGTATAGCTCAGCTGGCTAGAGCATTCGGTTCATACCCGAAGTGTCGATGGTTCAAGTCCATTTACCGCTACCAAATGGCCCGGTGGTCAAGCGGCTAAGACACCGCCCTTTCACGGCGGTAACACGAGTTCGATTCTCGTCCGGGTCACCACAAAAGTCTCCTTGGACGGGTTGTGCCGTAGGATTTTTCCGGAGACTAAGGGGATCTATAGTAGGAAGGGCGCTGGGCGGGAGCTACGGCGTTTTTCTTTTTTTATGAGGTGTTAAATTATGAAAAAACCAATTGTCATGCTGCTGGCTGCCGCCGGATTGGGTCTTGCCCTGTCAGGCTGCGCTGGACCGGTAGAGTCTCTGGAAACCTTAGAAACTGCCTCCTCAGGAATTGTTCAGGCTGCGGTGAATCCTGGAGACTTTGACAGTAATTTGGAAGGCTTGTGCCGCTATATGGAGGCCAGCGATTCTGTTATTGGGGAAAAGACGGAGATGTCTTATAAAGAAATCGGGGCAATTGGTGGATACCGCTACCGCTTCCGCTTCGACGGCAGCACGGTTCAAGCGGAGTTCTACGAATTCGACCTGGACAACCTAGACCAGAAGGGTCAGGAATGCCTGGACAGCGTGGGAGCGAAGGGCTTTTTCTCCCTACTGGGCAACGACGTGCCCGCCGTGCTCAACGGAAAATTCCTGATGGTCTATACCGATGCGGACACGGACGAGGTCAACGCCGCCCAGAAGGAAAAGGCGGAAAAGCTGTTCCGGGATTTTGGGAAACAGGCTTCATAAGTGGGGAGTAAATCTCAAAACTTTTTACCCACTCCTTGCTTTGCTCATCGTAAACGTTTTTATAGTTATTGCTCAGCTAACCAGGGTAAAAGTTTCGTCAACCTTTTCAAAGGTTGCGAGGTGTGGAGCAGCGCTCCACGACCTTGCTCTTGACCTTACAATCGTGAGAAAACAACGCAGGAGGGTAGCATAAACGTCCCAGTGGGACGTTTTGCGTAGGGGACCCTCGTCGGGGGTCCCCTATCCTGTCTGCATTGCAGACAGGAAACTCCCTTGGGTGCGGAAAAAGCCATCGGCGTGCAACGGGCGGCAAAGCCAAAACGCCCGCCAATGCCCGCTGAAATCTTGCCGCGACATTGGGCCCAAAAAGGCCCTCATATCACTCTCTAAAGGCAGCCATTGAGCAGCATTAAAGAGGAGCGTTATCTATGGTTTTCGGGATCGGCCTCAACGTAAAAAGCAGCAAAGAGGCGGTAGACCTCTACTGCCGGGCCTTCAAGCTCCAGCTGGGCTATCATGTGCTGAACGAGGATGGGAGCTATTTCCATTCGGAGCTCTCCTCTCAGGAGGGCGAGCCCGCCCTCTCGGTGGTGGAGGCCTCCAGGGAGACTCCCGCCCCTGTGGGCAATCCTGTGGAGCTGGGCCATTTCTTTGAAAGCCGGGAGGATCTGGAACAGGCCCTCTCCCTGCTCCGGGAAGGGGGGCGCGTGACCATGGAGCCCCGGGAGCTGCCCTGGAGCCCCTGGGCCGCCTGCGTCACCGACCGGTTTGGGGTCAACTGGTTCCTCTCCCTGCCCAACCACCGCCCGCCGGAGGATTTCCAGCCTGGAGACGAAATATAGCGGCAGAAAAGCCATCCAGAATGAGATGTTCTGGATGGCTTTTTTCTATCTCTTCGCGTATTTCCGCCGGGCCATGGCGGTGATCCATGTGCTCAGCAGGCCAATGGCCAGATAGACCAGGGTAAAATAGAGGAAATCCAGCTGTCCCATTTCCAGGAAAATCCAGCTGCTCAGGAGGAACAGGAGGGAATTCGCCGCAGCCAGCCACCAGCGGAGCCTTCCGTCCCAGCCAGCGAAAATTCCCGTGGCCAGGGACCACAGCGGGCATACCACGAAAAATTCCAGCAGGACCGCCACCATAAAGCCGTCCACAGAGGTGATTCTGGCGGTTCCCAGCATTCCCAGCCTGAGCGCCGCCGTACACAGCAGCCAGATCAAGGTTTTTCGCTCCATGGCCCCCTCCTTTTATCCGATGAGCTCTTTTCCGCCCATATACATCCGCAGTGCCTCCGGAATCTTCACCGTGCCGTCCGCCTGGAGGTTGTTCTCCAGGAAGGCGATGAGCATCCGGGGCGGGGCCACCACGGTATTGTTCAGGGTGTGGGGGAAGTAGTTTCCCTCGCTGTTCTTCACCCGGATGCCCAGCCGCCGGGCCTGGGCGTCTCCCATATTGGTGCAGCTGCACACCTCGAAGTATTTCTTCTGCCGGGGGGACCAGGCCTCCACGTCGCAGCTCTTCACCTTCAGATCGGCCAGATCACCGGAGCAGCATTCCAGAGTGCGCACGGGAATATCCAGCGCCCGGAAGAACTCCACGGAATACTGCCACATCTTGTGATACCAGTCCATGCTGTCCTCGGGCTTGCAGACCACGATCATCTCCTGCTTCTCGAACTGGTGGATTCGGTACACGCCCCGCTCCTCAATGCCGTGAGCGCCCACCTCCTTGCGGAAGCAGGGGGAATAGCTGGTGAGGGTCTGGGGCAGCTGGTCCTCGGTGAGGAGGTTCCCGGCGAACTTGCCGATCATGGAGTGTTCGCTGGTTCCGATGAGGTACAGGTCCTCCCCCTCGATCTTGTACATCATATTCTCCATCTCCGCGAAGCTCATGACGCCGGTGACCACGTCGCTGCGGATCATAAAGGGCGGGATGCAGTAGGTGAAGCCTTTATCAATCATGAAATCCCGGGCAAAGGCCAAGATAGCTTCGTGAAGCCGGGCAATGTCGCCCATCAGATAGTAAAAGCCGTTGCCACTGGTGCGCCGGGCGCTGTCCAGGTCGATGCCCTGAAGGCGCTCCATGATATCCGTGTGGTAGGGGACCTCAAAGTCCGGCACGACGGGCTCGCCGAAGCGCTCCAGCTCCACGTTCTCGCTGTCGTCCCGGCCGATGGGCACGGAATCGTCGATGATATTGGGGATCACCATCATCCGTTTTTTGATCTCCTCGGTCATCTCCCCCTCTTTGCGCTCCATCTCCTCCAGTTCCCCGGCAATCTCGGCCACCCGCTTTTTGGTCTCCTGAGCCTCCTCTTTTTTGCCCTCCTTCATCAGCCTGCCGATCTCCTTGCTGATGGTATTTCTCTGCTGGCGCAGCTCGTCCCCCCTGGCCTTGCTGGCCCGGAACTCGCCGTCCAGCCGGAGGACCTCGTCCACCAGGGGCAGCTTTTCCTCCTGAAACTTCTTTCTGATGTTTTCCTTCACCAATTCCGGATTGCTCCGGACCAATTTGATATCCAGCATGTTTGATTCCTCGCTTTATCTTTATTCTATATTTTTGGAAATTGATATTTTTATATGGGCGCGTAGGTGCGCGCGCCGGCTGATTGCGGAGCACAGGGCTGGGCACACCGCGCCAAGCAAGGGCGAAAGGATATAACGGAGTTTCGCCGTGGTGTCAAAAAGATAAACTCTCGCACGGCTCGGTTTATCTTTCCATTTTCCTGCGGAAAACTCGCCGGGCTGGGTGCGAACGTTCGCCGCTGGCTGGTTCCGGTTTCCAGGGGTGCTTTTTATTCAGTTGCAAAAGAGTTTCGTCTCGTTATACGGGATGAACTCTCCGCACCCCTCTTGTATAGTTAACCGAGCGCAGCGAGCGTTAACCTATTATTCACCACCCGCAAAAATTGCGCTTCTCAGGTGTTAAGGTCAGGACCTTGAGGACGTTGAGTCTCAGCTGCCGCTTCGGTCGGTTCGCAGCATGGTCTGCAATACTTGGCTTTGCCAAGTATCCGGCAGAACGCTCACCCCCAAGCCCCTGCAACCTTTGAAAAGGGCGCTGGTCTCCGGTGGAGACCGACCCGACCGAACCGACAGGTGAGACGACGAAACTTTTACGGTGATTGGCTTAGCCCCAAAACGTAAAATGTTTGCGACGAACGAAGTGAGGAAGCAGGGTAAAAGTTTTTGAGACTTACCGAAGGTAACGTCTTAAACTTCTTTTCAAAAAGTTTATGGGGTGTGGGGGCGACAATCGCCTGCGGCGATTTCCCGTCGCCGACCGAAGCGGCAACTGAGACAACCCCACGGCCTTACGTCTCCCCCTGGCCGTCCTGGAGTTTCAGATCTACCAGCAGGTTTTGCAGGTCCTCTTGGCCGTAGAATTCGATTTGCAAAATTCCCTTCTTTTTTGTGCCCGCCACCTTTACCTTTCGGCCCAGGCAATCACTGACTGCCAGTTGAGCTTCCGCGTAATAGCGCTCATAAAGCTGGCCGGGCTTTGTAGATCGCGGAGGCGAAATAACTTTTTCTTCCGCGGTCTTTTTTGCCAGCCCCTCCAGCTCTCTGACAGAGGCCCCCGCCTTTGCTTTTTGCGCCGCTTCCCGCATAGTATCTTCATTTTTGAAGCTCAACAGGGTCCTGGCATGACCAGCGGAAAGCTCTCCCCGCTCTACCATTTCCTGGATGTCTTCCGGCAGGTTCAGCAGTCGCAGGGCGTTTGCCACTGCCGGACGGGACTTTCCCACCGCAGACGCCGCTTCTTCCTGGGTCAGGCCTTGGGTTTCAATCAGCTGCTGATAGCCCCTGGCCTCTTCTAAGGGGCTCAAATCCTCCCGCTGGAGGTTTTCGATCAGAGCGAAGAGCATTTCTTCGCTGTCGGACATTTCCCGGACCACAGCAGGCACCTCTGTTAGGCCCGCCATTCGGGAAGCCCTCCAGCGTCGTTCTCCAGCTACAATCCGGTACCCGCCACTGACCATGGGCCGAAGCAGCAGCGGCTGCAGCACTCCATGCTGAGCAATGGACTCTGCCAGTTCTGATAGCGCCCTGCTGTCAAATTCCTTTCTGGGCTGGTCCCGGTTTGGTTCGATATCATCAATCCGCACCGTAACGGCGCCTTCGCCGCCCTCAGCGGCGTTTTCTGCGAAAATGGCATCCAGCCCCTTACCAAGGCCTCCTTTTTTCATGCTCACATATTATCCTTTCTTATTCTTTTCCTTAAGAATTTCTTCAGCCAGTTCCCGATAGGCCTGCGCTCCCTTGGAGGATTTATCATAATATTGTACCGGCTGACCAAATCCCGGCGCCTCGGACAATCTCACTGCTCGGGGGATCACCGTTTTGAACACCTTTCGCGGGAAGTACTTTTTCACTTCCTCCACTACCTGCTGGGTCAAGTTCAGTCTGCCGTCGTACATGGTGAGCAAAACCCCCTCCAGGTCCAGTAAATTGTTATACTGTCTTTTTACCCGGCGTATTGTATTCATCAGCTGAGACAGACCTTCCAGAGCGTAAAACTCGCATTGGATGGGGATCAGAATAGTATCCGCTGCGTTCAGTGAGTTGGTGGTAATCAGTCCCAGGGAGGGCGGGCAATCAATCAAGATATAATCGTAATTGCCACGAATGGCGGACAAGGGCTCTTTCAGCCGCTCCTCTCGCTTTTCCACAGTTACCAGCTCGATCTCCGCCGCTGCCATATCAATGCTGGCAGGCAGAATATCCAGGTTCTGGAATTCTGTTTTATAGATGGCGTCCTCTACCTTGGATTGTTCGATTACCACATTGTATATGGTCTGCTGGCAGTTTCGCTTGTTGATTCCTACGCCGCTAGTGGAGTTTCCCTGAGGGTCCGCGTCCACCAGAAGGATCTTCTGCCCCAAATTTCCCAAGGCGGCTCCCAAATTCACCGCAGTGGTGGTTTTTCCCACTCCGCCCTTCTGATTTGCTATTGCGATTATCTTACCCATTCGCTTCTCTCCGATCCTTTCTTTTGCTTCGAATATTATAGCATATTTTTCTCCGCAATGCTAGCCCAAAATAAAATGTTTCACATGAAACACAAGCGGGCGGCCGGAGCTTTTCCGCTCCGGCCGCCTTCTGTGGGAAATGAATAAGGGAATGGGTTAAACTTGTACTCTGGATAATTTAGGGATGCGTACGACGCACTCGATATACTCTTCTGTCTCTTTTCTCTCCGTCTGGGCTTGTATTCCAGCTGTTTTCATGGCGTCTACCGCATGGTCAATGGTGTTGATAAACAAGCGGATGTCTTTGGCTACAAAGGTACGCTTTGCCTTTCGCACAGGCTCTTTTGGGCTTAAAGCACCGGCAATCAATTCTTCTGTCTGAGCTACATTCAATCCTCGTGCAATCACCGCGCGCAGGATTTTCTGCCGCAATTCAATATCATCCACCCGTAAAAGGGCTCTCGCATGTCGTTCTGTCAGCTTATTGCGAATGATCTCATTCTGTTCCTCGGGGCTGAGCTTCAATAATCGCACCTTATTCGCCAAGTAGGATTGGCTCATACCCAGCCGCCGGGCAGCTTCTTCCTGTGTGATCTGCCACTCTCGCAACAGACTGAGAATGGCATTTGCCTGTTCGAACATTTGCAGGTCCCGCCGCTGGACATTTTCCAGCAAAGCAAGTACCGCACTGTCCTCCGGCTCACAGTCAGAAAGAATCGCGGGAATTTCTTTCAACCCAGCCAGCTTACAGGCCCGAAGCCGTCGTTCTCCAGCGATCAGATAATAGATGCTTCCTTCTCGCCTAACGGTTACCGGCTGTAAAAGCCCGTTTTCTATGATGCTTTGGGCCAGGCTGCGAAGCTCGTCCTCCTGAAAAATCTTCCGCGGCTGAGAGGGATTGGGCAAGATCTTATTCAGGGGCAGTTTCACCAGCTTCAGCTTGTCCTTTGTAAACATCCGCCACACCTCCCTTGCAAGACTTATTTTACTACACCGGATATGCGGGCTTTGTTGGAATCTGTCGGCAAAAAAAATTTTTTATAAATACTTTTTAAAGCCCTTTACCTCCTGAAAATCAAGGGCTTGATAGAACTTATGGGCCCCGGTTCTATTCAAACCTGAAACAAGCATTTCATAGTGACAGTGCCGCTCTCTGCCCCAACGCTCGATCTCCTGAAACATCTGTCTACCGATTCCCAGTCCCTGGCAGCTTTCCAGAACAGCCACATTTTCCACCAGCAGAATGGGGCGGCAATCTCCACAGATATCCTCAAAAACAACACCCAGAAGGCTCCCTACAATTTCCCCGCTCTCGGAATTTTCCGCTACCAATAGGTATTTTTGGTCCTCACTGAGCATTTTTTCAATTTGCTCCGCCATTTTCTTCTGGTCACCCGGACCGTCGCTGATTACCCGCATCACCCGGTCCAGTCCTTCTACATCAGTGGGAGTCGCTTCTCGCAAAATGCAGTTCATCAAATTCTCCTTTCTCCTACCGCTTCGCTTCATCAATCCGGAAATTCTATTTTTCATGGGCTGTAACTGCTATAGCCGACATGATTCAAAAGAGGTAAAAATTTCTTTTGAACCAGGCATTGATTTGTCCAACTAAAAGTAGGCAAATACTGATTTACAAATGCTTTGCGATATTATCCTATAAGGGATGCTTTATAATAGTTCCCCCATGTCTAGGATAGGCCTTTGGGGTAAAGCTCAGTTTTCTCACCACAATCAGATTTCTCTCCCCCGCTGTAGGCAAAGAGAACGTTTTAACCTCCACCTGATTGCCACCCAGCAGCAGCAGAGCCTTCTGAGACTCCCCCAACTCCTCTTTTGCTCCAGGACCTTTCATTGCCACAAAGAAACCCTTCATTTTTACCAGGGGCAGACAGTACTCGCAGAGAATTCGCAAGGGCGCTACCGCCCTAGCAGTTACCAAGTCAAAGCTCTCACGCATAGCCTTATCCAGACCCGCTTCTTCCGCCCGTTTGTGAACTCGTTCACAGGATAAATGCAATCTTTCACACAGATCCTCTAAAAATCGCAAGCGCTTCTGAGAACCATCCAGCAGCGTCACCTGCAAATCAGGACGCAAAATTTTTATGGGCATTCCAGGAAAGCCCGCCCCGGTTCCCACATCAAGCAGCTTCCCATTCTCCTTTATCTTACAGCTGGAAAGCACGGTTGCACTGTCCAAAAAATGTTTCTCAATAATTTCCTCCGGCTGCGTAATTGCCGTCAGATTTAACTTTTCATTCCATTCCAGCAGAGCTTCCATATAGATCTGAAATTGTCCTGCCTGCTCTTGAGAGATTTTCACCCCCAGACTCTTTCCCATCTGGACTAAATGATCCTGTATATCTACCATACTCTCCCCCTTTTCGCTATCACTCAACTTCAGCATTTCTTCCGCTGTCTTTATAGACCGCCAGCCAAATCATTAAGACAGAGATGTCCGCCGGACTTACCCCAGAAATTCGTCTGGCTTGGCCAATATTTTGCGGCCGGACTTTTGACAGCTTTTCAGCCGCTTCCAGCCGCAGGCCTTTGATTTCCTGATAATTTATATTGTTTGGAAGAATCTTGCTCTCTACCCGGCGCATTTCTTCAATACCAGCTTTTTGCCGGCGGATATATCCCTCATACTTCAGCTCAATTTCCACGCTTTCCAGTATTTCCAAAGGCAGTTCCGGCCGATCGCAATCCACTCCATCCAAGTCCTGATATGAAATCTGAGGGCGCTTCAACAGCTCGCCCAGTTTTACTCCCGTGCTTACCGGGCTTGTTCCACGTGAAACAAGAATCTGATTCAGCGCCTCACTGGGCGGCAAATGCGTGTTCTTCACCCGATAAAGTTCCCGCTGCTTCGCCGCTTGCTTTTGCGTAAATTTTTTCCAGCGCCGGTCAGAAATTAAGCCCAAACGCCTGCCAACGGGAGTCAACCGCTCATCGGCATTATCCTGCCTTAGCACCAGCCGGTATTCCGAGCGGGAAGTCATCATCCGATAAGGGTCCGACACTCCCTTTGTAATTAAATCATCAATTAAAGTGCCGATATACGAACCCGCCCGATCCAAAATCAAAGGATCCTTACACTGCAATTTCAACGCGGCATTGATTCCAGCCACCAATCCCTGCGCCGCCGCCTCTTCATAGCCAGAACTGCCATTGAACTGCCCGGCGCCATAAAGACCAGGCAAGTCTTGAAATTCCAAAGTCGCCGCTAGCTCCAAAGGATCGCAGCAGTCATATTCAATGGCATAGGCGCTTCTCATCATCTCCACATGCTCCAAGCCTGGAATCGTCCGATAAAAATCCCGCTGCACCTCCTCAGGCAGAGAAGAGCTCATTCCCTGCAAGTACATCTCCTCTGTATCTACGCCGCATGGCTCAATAAAAAGCTGATGTCGGGATTTATCTGGAAAACGTACCACTTTGTCCTCGATACTGGGACAATACCTGGGCCCGATTCCCTCTATTGAACCACCATAAAGGGGAGAGCGATGAATGTTCTCCCGAATGACCTGGTGGGTTCTCTCATTCGTCCAGCTGATATAACAGACTTCTCTGTTCACCAGCTGATCCTCTGTGTCAAAGGAAAAGGGAATCACAGGTTGATCTCCCACCTGAACTTCTAACCCGCTGGTATCAATGGAGGATTTTAACACCCTGGCGGGAGTTCCTGTTTTAAAACGCCGCAGAGATATTCCCAACCTTCTCAAAGAATCCGGCAAAAAAGCGGAAGAAAACATTCCATCCGGGCCGCTTTCATAGGAAACATCCCCTACAAAGACCTTTCCACCCAAAAAAGTGCCGGTACAAAGAATAACCGCGCCACACGAATAGACCGCACCCAGCCGGGTTACCACCCGCCATCTGGAACCATCCGGAATCAAATCCACCACTTCAGCCTGGCGAAGCAACAAATTGGGGCATTGCTCCAATTTGTGCTTCATGATTCGGGCATAATGATTTCTATCAATTTGGGCCCGCAAAGAGTGGACGGCCGCGCCCTTACCCAAGTTCAACATCCTGCTTTGCAAGGTGCAAGCATCTGCGGTTCTTCCCATCTCCCCTCCCAAAGCGTCAATCTCCCGTACCAAATGACCTTTTGCCGTGCCGCCGATACTTGGATTACAAGGACAGTTTCCCACCGCATCCAAATTAATGGTAAACACTGCTGTCTTACATCCCAGCCTTGCCGCAGCCAATCCAGCTTCTATGCCCGCATGTCCCGCGCCGACTACCGCCACATCCAGCATTCCCGCGTCATACCGATTGTCCATCGCCACTCCTCATTTTCCCACACAAAATTGGTCAAAAACTTTGTCTACAATTTCATCGGAAACTCTTTGTCCGGTAAGTTCATAAAGCGCACCAAGAGCATCCTCCACACAGACAGTCACCGCGTCCAAAGGCATCTCCAAAGAGAGCGCTTCCAACCCTTCCCGCAAGGCCTTTTCCGCAGCCAATGCCGCGGAATGCTGCCGGTCTGTAAACAGCTCCCCTCCCACTAAATCTAACTCCGCTGTACCAAGAAGATCTGAGAGAGCCTCTTCCAATTTTTCCAGGCCTTCCCCTCCTTTAGCAGAAATCAACACCAAAGAAGGAAAACGCCTCTTGAGAAACTTCAGATCAATCCTCTGGTCTAAATCGGACTTGTTTACCACAGCGATCACCGGCACGGAAGGAAGAGAATCCATCAATTCTTCATCTTCGCGCATCAACTCCTGAGAGCCATCAAAAATTACCAAGACCAGCTGAGCCATTTCTAAACGCCTTCTGCTGGCCGCAATCCCGATTTCTTCAATTGGATCGGATGAATCCCGGATTCCCGCCGTATCCGCCAAAAGCAGCGGAACTCCCGCCAGAGAAACCTTTTCCTCCACCACATCCCGCGTTGTACCAGCATAGGGAGTTACAATGGATCTTTCCCCACCCACCAATAAGTTCATCAGGGTAGATTTTCCCACGTTCGGTCGCCCGGCAATCACCGTA
The DNA here is from genome assembly GCF_003612555.1 of Acutalibacter sp. 1XD8-33. GTDB lineage: Bacteria > Bacillota > Clostridia > Oscillospirales > Acutalibacteraceae > Acutalibacter. The sequence continues at coordinate 30,164 of NZ_RAZF01000021.1, read as the reverse complement.
CGAATTCCCTCCCGCACCAACTTTCCCTTTTCAAAACCCGCTAACAGCCGGGTTATGGCAGAATCACAGTTTTTCAAGATCTCTTCCACCTTATCGGAAGCTACCTCTTCTACATCTTCCTCCGGAAAGTCAGCCCAGGCGGCCAAATGCGCCAACAGATCCTCCAAGCGGTGAGCAAGGGATTCAATCTTGCTGGTTAAAGCTCCACCTTCTGCCGCACAGGCCAGAGAAGCCGCACGGCTTCCCTCCGCGCCAATTAAAGCCATCACAGCTTCAGATTGAGTAAGATCCATCTTTCCATTCAGAAATGCACGACGGGTAAACTCCCCTGGGCCAGCCAATTTAGCGCCGGCATCTAAAACGGCATGAAGCACCTGCCGGGTCAAATACAGCCCGCCATGGCAGGAAAACTCCACCACATCCTCTCCAGTATAACTTTTCGGACCGCGAAAAACCAAAGCTACGCAGTCGTCCACCTTTTTCCCATTCCGCTGGATTTTTCCAAAAGCCGCCGTATATCCCGGCAAATCACGCAGATGTCTGCCATATGCCGGACAAAAAACCTTTTCTCCTATCTCAAAGGCATGAGGTCCGGAAATCCGCACCACCCCAATGCCTCCGGGAGCTTGGCCGGTAGAGATTGCGGCAATCGTACCGCCCATATTGTTTGTTCCAATCATCATACTTTCTTCTATCTCCCTAACAAGCTATAAAAAAGCGAGACAGCCAAAGCCGCCCCGCAATTTTCAGTGCTATAGTAAACACGCTTAAAAACCGGTACTCATCGATTTTCAAGTAAACGGCTCCCCGCCAGTTCAAAAAGAGTGAACTATCTCTTCCAAACCGCGTTAACTATATCTCACTTCTTCGCCTCTATTTTACCATAAATAGGTGCGCCCGGATCATCAGACTTTGGCCCTTCGGCTCTGGGAGCTCCTCCGGAACGGGAATTTCTCTGAGATTTGCCGCCATTTCTGCGGTCCCTGTCATATCCCCGGCCACCGCCATTATAGTTACCGCGGCCATTCCGGCGGTTGTCTCTGCGATCGTCCCTGCGGGACGGGAACCGTTCGCCGCCCTCTGGTCCAATTACAACATGCCTGGCCTGATCCTCCCCCTCGCTCCAAGATCTTGCACCATCCACTGCCTGTACCGCCGTATGGATAATTCTGCGTTCATAGGGATTCATCGGCTCCAAAGACGAGTTTCTTCCGGTTTTTACCGCACGATAAGCCATTTTTCTTCCCAGGGTTTCCAAAGTCTCTTTGCGCTTTTCCCGGTAGTTTCCCACATCCAGCGTCAGCCGATAATAAGATCCATCCGTATGGTTGGCAACCAAAGAGGCCAGATACTGCAAAGCATCCAGCGTTTCTCCCCGGTGCCCGATCACAAAGCCGACATCCTCGCCACTCAGAGTCAGCTCTGCACCAGACTCTCCCTTCTCGACTGTCACTGTAGCATCCCCCAGACCCATGCAGGTTAAAACAGTTTTTAGGTAATCTGCCGCATCTTGTGCCGGGTCCACGCTGCCGGAAGATCTAGGCTTCTTGGCTTTCTCTGGCACGGAAGCAGAAGCCTCTACTGGCCGGCGACTCTGCTGCGCCGGCTTCATCTCGGGAACAACCGGCTTTACAACCGGATCTGGTACCTCAATATATGCACGAACTCTGGCCGGCCTACCGCCAAAAATTCCCAATGTTTTCTTCTGAGGCATTTCCAAAACTTCACAGCCGGCATCCGTAGTATCCACGCCCAATTCCCGGCAGGCATTGGCAAAGGCAACTTCCACGTTGTCGCCTGTTGCGATTGCTTCTCTAATCATGACTTTTCCTCCAATCGTTTCATTTTACTTTTTACTTCCCATATAGCTGGCGCTATCCCCTGACCCAGATTTCTTCTTCTTTTGAGAGGCTTTCTGCTTTCCTTGCTCCTTTGCCTGTTTCTGCTGTGGAACCGCGGTCAACTTATCCGCAATGAGCTTCTGTTGAGCCGCAGGCAAAGGGCGCACATTTCCCTCAGCCAATTCCAAAGCGACAGCCCTGCGAGCCTCCGCCGTAGCGGTAAGCTGATCGTTGCTGAAATACCGGTTCATCACCATCGTCTGCAAAAAGCTGGTAACAATAGAAATAATATTATACATACCAACTGCCGCCGGCATAATGAAAGCCCAGTAAACACTGATCAAGGGGAATACATACATCATGGCCTTTGTACAGCCTGTTTGAGAGGCCTGACCCATCACCTTATTACTATAAAATTGAGTACCAAAGCTAAGTACTAAGGACAGAACCGGGATAATCCACAAAAAGGTCAGAAAACTGGACCCCTGAGGGGAAGCAAGCAAATCCAACCCCAAAAACTTGAATCCATGAGAAAAAAACTCGATTCTTTCCAAATCATTCTGGGAAAACATCGTCAGGTTAGGCTTCAGAACCTCAAAATGCCGGATAATCTGCAATTCCGAATACATGCCCAACCCTGTTGCCGAAGCCACGCCGGGTATTCTGGAAATATAATCCGTAGCCTGTTGAACAGTTTCAGCGGCAATATGCAGCGTATTGGAAAGAGGCATAATAACGCTATAGAAAATACCCAACATAATTGGAAATGGAATCAGCGTAGTCAGACAGCCACTGCCCGGATTTACGCCTTCCTTTTCATAGAGCTTCATCAGCTCATCATTATACTTCTGTTGATTGTTGGCATACCGCTTCTGCAGTTCCTTTTGTTTTTCCGCCAGCTTGGATTGAGAAGCCATGCTCCTCTGCTGCTTAACAGACATTGGGAACATCAATACCTTCAAAATAACAGTAAAGAGTATGATAGCCACACCGTAATTTTTAAAAATAGAATACAAAAACCATAGCAGATAACCTAGAATACTGCCAAAAAAATTAAAAATAGCCATAATAGAGTAGTATCTCCTCTTTCCTCGGACCGTGTGGCCAGACTTATTTTTTCCAAACCAATCTTAAAATTTACTTCACAACCAATACCTGATTTTCCCAGCTGTTTTTCAAGTTTTCTTTCTTTTTTCAGGTACCGGGTCAAATCCACCCCGGCTCCAAGGATTGCATCGAAGAATCCGCCACAAGGTGAGCGCACCGCCCTTCAGTGCCCCAAACCGTTCAATAGCCTCCAACCCATATTGGGAGCAGGTGGGGATATATTTACAAGAAGGAAGCGTCCTAGGAGAAATATACTTCCGATAAAACTGAATCAAATAAATGAAAATAAATTTCATAGTACTTCTGCCGCCAGACCATTATTGAGATCCGTCCAAAAGCAACCCGGCAGCCTTCAGCTGCTTCTCCATATGGCGCTGAACCTCTGTGCTTTTCACAAAAGGCGTACGCCCTCGGGCCACAAAAACCAAGTCAAAACCAGACTTCACCCCCGGCATAATCTGCCGGAAAGCCTCCCGAATCACCCGGCGAGAGCGATTGCGCTGTACAGCGTTTCCAATCTTTTTACTGGTGGTAATTCCTACACGCAGTATCTTGCGTCGGTTTTTCAATACATACACAACTACCACAGGAGAAACATAGCTTTTTCCTTTCGCGTAAACCCGGCGGAAATCGTTATTTTTACAAAGAGACACCAAGTTATTCAAAAGCAAAGCCCCCAAAACATCAAAACCGCCATAACAAATAAAGGCCACGCGAGGTGACCTTTAAGCGCCGGAAAGATAAGAAAACGCCCTTTTGCCATTTGCCCGGCGACATGCAAAGTACCTTACGACAAACCTTGCAAACCTGCAAAACAGAGAGCTACAATCAATAAGAAAGACGCGCTCTGCCCTTCGCACGGCGGCGTGCAAGTACCTTACGTCCGTTCCGATCGGACATTCTCTTCCGGAAACCATGCTCCTTTTTTCTATGGAGCTTCTTCGGCTGATAGGTTCTCAGCATAAAAAGTCCCTCCTTTCGGGCTTATCCCTTGCAATTTCAGATTATACCCTAAATGCCCCCCTTATGTCAACATAAAATTTAAAGGAAATCCCTTTGAATTGACTTTCCCGGGATAAATTTTTGTTTTCGCCCTTGAAATACCGGGATTCCTTCCCAAAATTACCGATTCTCTCTTGCTTATCGTGATAAAAATATAGTATAATGAAACAGTAGAAATTTTACGAAATGAAGGGGAGAAGATGCGGGAAGAAATTGATTTCGTGGTCACATGGGTAAACGGGCAGGACGAAGCCTGGCAAAAACGCAGAGCGCAGTATACCCCCGGCACAGATACAGACAACAGCGAATGCCGCTACCAGGACTACGGGCTGTTGCTATATTGGTTCAGAGGCGTGGAAAAATTTGCCCCCTGGGTACGAAAAGTCCACTTTGTCACAGAGGGGCATCTTCCACATTGGCTAAACACGGAAAATCCAAAGCTCCATATTGTAAAGCACGCCGACTATATCCCTGAGGAGTTCCTCCCCACTTTTAACAGCAATGTCATCGAACTGTGGATGCACCAGATAGAAAGCCTCTCAGAACAATTTGTCTATTTTAATGATGACTTCTACTTAACACAGCCTGTTCATCCAAAAAACTACTTTAAAAATGGAAAGCCCTGCGACATGCTGGCCTTTCAGCCCGTTGTAGCCAATCCCGAGAATCCCGTTATGTCATATCTATACTTAAACGATATCCTGGTGCTCTGCAAATATTTCAAGAAAAGGAAAAAGGCCGCCGAGCATCCTAGGCAGTATTTTCATATCGGCTATCCACCGCTCTACTTTTTTTATAATATTTTAGAGATGGCTTTTCCCTCTTATACCGGTATGTACACAGTACATGGTCCGTATCCCCTCTTAAAATCCACATACCAGAAACTTTGGGAATTAGAAAAAGAGAATTTCATAAGGATTTCCGCCAACCGTTTCCGCAGCAATACGGATATCTCTATCCGCCTTTTCCGAGAATGGCAAAAAATATCTGGTAATTTCCATCCCAGAAATGTAAAGCGAGATTTAGGATATTATGAGATACCAGAAAGCGGCTCGAAGCTAATTTATGCCATTAAAATTCAAAAAAAGAAGGTTCTATGTATTAATGACATCCATCTTGACAGAGAAAATATAGATAATATCATTTTAGAAATCCGCAGAGCTTTTCAGGAAATACTGCCGGAAAAATGTTCTTTTGAGAAGTAGTTTTCAGCTCGGCTTGTTTAAATACAATTTTTATCCAAAGTAAAAATCCCCCTCAATCCATTCAGAGAGGGGGATTTCTTCACTCCACTCCCAGTTCATCCAAAGCTTCTTTCAAAGCCCGCCATTGGGAAAGCAGCTGATGATAAATGCCTGCTCCACTGGAGGTAATCCGGTAATATTTCCGTGCCGGCCCGCCAGATACCTCTCCATAATAGCTTTCTGTATGCGTCTCCCGGCACAGTTCCCGCAGTAAAGCATAAATAGCGCTTTCCTGAGTATCTGGAAAAACATCATGGAGAAGAGTGAGCATCTCATAGCCGTACCGGTCCTGCAAGGTGAGTAGGTGGAGCATACACAGGCGCATCAAGTCCTTTTTCAACATAGTCCCGCTCCCGCCCCGAAAAGGCCCAGCACAATCACGGCCAGAAGGCTGCCAGACTCCTCCCGGACTCCAGCCGCCGGATCCATGTTTCCCACCACCGAGATAATGATAAGACATTCCGTAATCAAAGTCAGGCCCAGAATGGCCGGAGCCCTCCACCGGCGGCTGGCAATCCTGGCCAGGACGATGGATCCAACGCTGAATATAGCGGAGAAGATGGGCACATACCTGGGGATCTCAAAGAGATGAAAGCCACGCCTAGCGAAAAAGAGCAGAGTCCCGCTCATGGCTTTCCAGTTCAGCCCGCCGAACAGCAGGGGAATTCCCAGGATGAGTGCCAGGAGGACCGCCACCGACGCCAAGAGAGGCTTGGACTGTTTCAGCTGGGAAAAGGGATTCTTCCACGGCCCCCAGGGAAGGGAAAAGAACAAGATCCCCCCTGTCATGACATTGAAGGCCAGGGAAACCATGGGATAATATTCATGGCAGGCCACATGATGGGCCTGAAACAAGGTCAGCACCGCCATGGCCGCGAAAGCCAGATGCCACGCCGCCACAGACCGCTTGTCCGCGATTTTCAGGACGGCCTTCACCGGCGGGCCGAATTTTTTCTCCCCCTCCTCTTCCCCCATTTCCGCCAGAATTTCCCGGTAATCCTCGATCACGGCCCCGGCCTCCGTCTCGGGCAGAAACCACCGGGCCGCCAGGGACAGCTTTGTGAAATAACCGATTTTTTTCATGTTATATTTCCTCCTATCACTGAGAGTGTCCAGATCACATTTTTTTGAGTAATATGAGGCCTCCGGGCGCACAGTTCGCGCCCTACGGCAAGACCATGGATCTCCGCTCCACACCTCGCAAACTTTTTGAAAAAAGTTTGATCAAAAACTTTTACCCTGGTCAGCTCAGCCAAAACAACTAAATTGTTCGCGACGAGCAAAGCGAGGAGTGGGTAAAATGTTTCGTAGACTTCGTTTTACGAAGTCTTACCTTTCTCAAAGGTTGCGGAGGTTTGGAGGGCAATAATCGCCAATGGCGAAGAGCAATGCTTTGCTCTCCCCATCGCCGACCGATCCGGGGAAGCTCCCCAGTGGGGAGCGTTCTGACCCGACCGAGTCGGCAGACGAGACCAGGCGAGACTCAGAGCCTCCAAGGTCTTATTCTTTTAGACCAGCCCCGCAAGGGCCATGAGAAATCCCGGCACCGAAAACGCCCTAAAAAGGTTCAGCAGCGGCAAAACCTGAGGGACCTGCCCTTCATCCACCCAGTATGCCGTTCGCGACAGGCTGAAGCAGAGGAGCACCCCCAGCAGCGTCATCAGGAATACGCCCCGCCACCGGCGCTCCCGCATCCTGGCAAGGAAGAGAGATACCAGCGCCGCCAGCGTCAAAAGAACCAGAAGGGCATAGAAAATGTAGTACATCTCCGCAGTGTGGGCCACAAGAAGCTCCAGCTTGGTAAAGCAGAGATAGCAGAAAAAGCTATAGATTCCCCCGGTAACCAGGAAAGCTCCCACAAAAGCGGCGATCAGGGAATTTGGCATAGCCCCCAGCTTGGAAAACCCGAAATATCCCAGGGAGAGGACTCCGGCGATCAAGAGGTAGAGCTCCACATCATAGATCCACCATCCCCCCTCTGCGGGGCGCAGAAACAGAACCAGCAGCGCCAGAAGCCACGGCACGGCCTCCAGCAGAAGGGAAACCGGCTTGGGCGGAAAAATATTTCTGGAGCTCCAGGAATTCCGCCGCTCCCACAGGATCTCCAGACTTGCCCACAGGACAAATCCCGCCGCGAGAATGTCCATGGCGAAATGGCTGTCGAACACCGCGTAGAAATGGATAAGGCTATAGAGGATCGGAATGAGAGAGCAGAACAAAAGCAACCCCAAGACAATATGCCATCGCCGCCGCTGGAATGGCTGAGAGAATTCCCGCACCAATTTTTTTGGCGATCCGAACCGTTTCCTCACCTCCTCCTCTCCCAGCTCCTTCAAAAGCTCTTGATAATCCTCAATCAAATCCACGGCTTTTTGATGTGGCAGAAACCACCTTGCCTCCAGCGATAGCTCCTTTAGATATGGAAAACCCTTCATCTTGTATTCCTCCTTTATCTGCTGATATTTCACATCTACTGTCAAAAATATTACTGTTAATAATATAGTAGTCTGGTTTCCCGGAAAAGTCAAGAGGAATGTTGAAAAATATTTGAAAAACAGCCGCAAGTGTGCTATACTAGTTCACATAATAAAATTGCGGGAAGTTTGAAGCGCCGCAAAAAATGGGGAAAAAATGAAAATTGGAGGGTGCTTTTCTTGGATTCTTTTGATCAGGCATGGGAGATTATCTGCGACTACTGCAAATCGCAAATTACAGACGTGGCCTATAAAACCTGGTTCAGCAGGCTGAAGCCCGTTTCGCTGGACTTTGAAAATGGCGTGGCCATTATCGAGGCCCCAAATGACTTTCACAAGCAAACCCTTTTACGCTGCTACAGCGATCTTTTAGAGCAGGCCCTGCAAAACGTTTTCGGAGATAATATCGGGTTTTCCCTTTACGTCAGAGAAGAACCGGCCGCACCCACAAAAAAGGACACGCCTTCTGACGAGGGCTATGAGCTCACCTTTGATACCTTTGTGGTAGGGCCTTCCAACCGCTTTGCCCACGCCGCCTGCCAGGCCGTAGCCAGCAAGCCGGCTCTATTATATAACCCGCTCTTCATTTATGGCAATTCCGGATTGGGCAAGACACACCTGCTCTCCGCCGTATCAAAAGAATTTCAGAACAATTTTCCAGACCGCAGTGTGGTTTACGTAAAAAGCGAGGATTTTACCAACGAAGTGATCGAAGCCATTGCCAGAGGCTCCACTTCCGCGCTGCGAAGCAAATACCGGAATGCGGATCTTTTCTTGGTAGACGATATCCAGTTCATCGGCGGAAAGGTTTCTACCCAGGAGGAATTCTTTCACACATTCAACACCCTTTATGAGGCAAAAAAACAGATTGTCCTTACCTCAGACCGTCCTCCCAAAGATATCGCAACCCTGGAGGACCGGCTGAAAACCCGCTTTGAGTGGGGTCTCACCGCAGACGTACAGGCACCGGAATTTGAAACCCGGGTAGCCATTATCCGCCGGAAAGCCGAGAGCTTTGATTTTGATATTCCTGAAAATGTATGTGAATACATGGCCAACAAACTGAAAAACAATATCCGCCAGCTGGAAGGAGCCGTCAAAAAGCTGCGTGCCTTCCATCTGTTGGAAAACCGTCCAGTAAATATCGCTACAGCTCAAACAGCCATCAGCGACATTATCAACAACTCTCAGCCCACCCCCGTCACTGTAGAAAAGATCATCGAAGAGGTGGCCAGGACTTATCAGGTCACCCCGGAGGATATCTGTTCCCAAAAGCGCAACGCCATGGTATCCAAGGCCAGACAGGTGGCCATGTATGTGGTGCGGGACATCACCCAGATGCCCATGGTGGAGATTGGCGAGACTTTTGGCGGCCGGGATCATTCAACAGTAGTCTACGCTCTGCGGCAGATGGAGGATAAGCTGGAAAAGGAAAGCCACACCCGGGACACGGTAAACGATATCATCAAAAACATCCGGGACAGGTAATTCAACTTTTCCTCAACATTCCACCAACACAATCTCAACCGGCCGTGGAAAAGCAGATTGCCTTTCCACTTGTCCACCATCTTGTCCACAGGGGAAAGTGAAATTCTTTCGACCTGGACACCCAGGAAATTTCTGGGATTTTCCCTGTTCTCCACAGTTTCCACAGGCCCTATTACTACTTCTAAATCTTAGAAAGAAGAAAAGAATATTTTTTCAGAGTAATACTGTGTGGCCTCCGCCGTAAAGGACGCGTCTACGGCGGGAGGGGCTTCGAGTCTCGCCTGCCGGCTCGGTCGGCGACGGGAAATCGCCACTGGCGATTGTCACCCCCCCTCCACCCCTACCACCTTTAAAAAGGTGGATGAAACTTTTACGCTGGTTAGCTGAGTGCGCTAAAGCCGAGCACATTGCCGGGTCCAGGGGTGGCCTAACCCCTGGCGAGGTGTGGAGCAGAGCTCCACGACCTTAAACACCTTAGAAGCGCATTTTTTAAAGGTGAATTGGCACGTAGTGCCAAGAGGAAACTTTTTTCTCTTGCAAAAAGTTTCCTAGTCTCGGAGTAAGCCAGCTATGGGCGCAGTATTCCGGCTTAAAGTTCCCGTCTGGCTGTGTGCCTGTCGCCAAGCTGCCCCGCGCACCGTTCCCCCCATAAAAATTCTCAAAACTTATAGTTTCTGAGAGCGACGAAGTCTAACGAACTCTTGCTACCGTCTGCTCCGTATCACTTAAAAATTCTCTTAAGAAAGGAAAAAAACATGAAGTTCACTGTCAATAGAAGCGACATCACAGAAGCGGTTTCCAATATACAAAGAGCGGTTTCCACGAAAAGCTCCATTCCCGCTTTGGAAGGCATCCTGCTAAAGGCCGCGGAAAACCAATTGGAGCTCTGCGCCTATGATATGGAGCTGAGCATTACAACAGTCATTCCCGCTAAGGTACAGGAGGAGGGAAAATCCGTACTCAGCGCCAAAATCTTCTCCGACATTGTGCGGAAAACCCCGGACGATACCATTGAAGTCACTGTAGACGAGAAGGATATGGCCTCCATCGAAAGCGGGTGCAGCAAATTTGCCATCATTGGCATCCCGGCGGAGGAATTTCCGGAACTGCCCCAGGTAACCGGATCAGAAACTTTTCAGCTGCCTGGCGGCGTTCTGAAAAGCATGATCCGGCAGACTGTGTTCGCTGTAGCGGAAAGTGACGCGAAACCTATCCATCAGGGCAGCATGTTCCATATTGAAGAGGGACAGCTGGACGTAGTGGCGGTGGATGGCTACAGGCTAGCAAAGCGTACGGAGACTATTGAATATCCTGGGAAGCTCTCCTTTGTGGTGCCGGGGAAAACTCTGGTGGAGGTGCTGAAGCTTCTGAAAGATTCAGAAAATGCGCTGGAAATTTCCGCAGGCCAGCGGCATATTATTTTTAAAATAGACAATTATACCGTGATTTCCAGTCTGCTGGAAGGGGAATTCCTCAACTATAAAGCTACCATTCCCACCAGCAGCAAGACCAATGTGGTATTGAAATCCCGAGAGGCCATTGAAAGCGTGGAGCGAGTTTCCCTTTTGATTACAGACCGGATTAAAAGTCCCATACGATGCGTTTTTTCTGATAATGAAGTTAAGTTGCTGTGCACCACTTCTATGGGTCGTGCCAGCGACGAAATTTCCGTCTCTATGGAAGGCGAGGACGTGGAAATCGGCTTTAATAACCGCTATCTGTTAGACGCGCTGCGGAACACAGAATGCGATGAAATCCGGATAGGGTTAAGCGGGCCTTTGAGCCCTATGACCATACAGCCAAAAGAGGGAGAGAGTTTTCTATTTCTAGTGCTGCCGGTACGGCTGAAAAACGATTAGAGCAGAGTCATAAACGGAGGGTATGGATGGAAAACATTCAGATAGATACTGAATATATTAAATTGGATTCATTTTTAAAGCTGAGCGGACTGGTAGTCACCGGCGGGCAGGCAAAAGCGGCCGTACAGGATGGAGCGGTATCGGTAAACGGAGCGGTCTGCCTGATGCGGGGGAAAAAACTGCGGGATGGCGATGTGGTGGAAGCCGCCGGGAGAAAGTTCAGGGTAGAGAGATGTTCGTGATGCGATTTGAGGTCCGGAATTTCCGGAACCTGGAGGAGGAGGAGATTTTTCCCTGTGAGGATGTGAACGTCATCTATGGCGGAAACGCCCAGGGAAAGACAAATCTGTTGGAGGCGATCTGGCTTTTTACAGGAGGCCATTCCTTCCGAGGGGCCAGGGATACCGAATTGCCCCGGCTGGATCCGGAAACTGGGAAAAATACCCCTGGCACGGCCTTGGAGTTGGACTTCTTCAGTGAGGAGCGAGAACAGAACGCCGTGCTGCAAATCGAGAACGGACGGCGGACAAGCTGGATCAATGAGGTAAAAAAGAACTCCGGAACAGCTCTGGTGGGGAAGGTGCGGGCGGTGATTTTTTCTCCGGAGCATTTGTTGCTGATTAAGGAGGGGCCCGCTCACAGGAGAAATTATATTGATACCGCCTTGTGCCAGATTAAGCCGGGATACGCGGCTCTGCTTAACAATTACCGCCGGGCTCTGATGCAGAGAAACGCTCTGCTGAAGGAGATTGCCAAGAACGCAAACATACCGGATACCTTGGAATTGTGGAATGCGAGGATTGTAAAGCTGGGAACCCAGGTTATATTGGAGCGTGGACGTTTTATTGAGAAAATTGAACCGGATATTCAGGAGATTTACAGCGGGATCGCTCGGGGTCGGGAAAAAATACAGGTGTGCTATTGCCCGTCTGTTAAAGACGGAGCCAGCCAGGAAGAAATAGAGAGCCTATTTCTTCAGGAGCTGGAGAGAACCGTGGCTTCAGACGCCCGGACGGGCTTTACTTCCATAGGACCCCATCGAGATGATCTTGCCCTTACCATAGATGGAAATTCCGCCCGGATTTACGGCTCTCAGGGCCAACAGCGCAGCGCGGTTCTGGCCATGAAGCTGGCGGAAGCGAAGATTTTGACGGATTTTTCTGGTGAACCGCCCATCGTGCTTTTAGACGATGTAATGAGCGAACTGGACCAGGAACGCCAGGATTACTTATTAAACCATCTTCAGGGCCAGCAGGTATTTATTACCTGCTGTAGTCCGGAGACAGTAAGCCTGATGGAAAATGGGATGCGTTTCCGGGTAGAAAAGGGAGTAATATTTCCCGAGGAGCTTTAATTTTTTAAAGTGGAAAGGAAAAATTTTACTAATGTACCTGCATTTGGGGCAAGATACCATTGTGATGACAGACCGAATCATAGGCGTTTTTGATTTGGATAATTCCACGGTTTCCAAAGCAACTCGGGAATTTTTAGCGAAAGCTCAGCGAGAGTGCCGGGTTGTGGAAGTGAGCACGGAGCTGCCCAAGTCTTTTATTGTATGTGAGGATGCCGGCGTGGAAATGGTATATCTTTCTCAAATGTCTCCGGCTACCCTCCTTCGCAGGGCGCGTTAAACAAGGAAAAAGCGTGCTTTTAGTAAAGAAAGCGGCTTATATACACCTATCTTCCAGAAAGTATAGCAGAAAGGGATGGTTTTGAAAAAATGCGTTATTTCGGAGTGCCTACTTGTCCGTATTGCAAAAAGCGGGTGAATCTGATCCGAACCTGGTCACTGAAGCGGCAGGGAGAATACCAGTGCCCCAGATGCGCTGGAATTTCTAATATTTATCTGTCTCCGCTGATTTATGTTTTGGCGCTGCTGGCCGTCTCTGCCAGCGGAGTGATCTATTTTTTCCATAAATTTATTTTGGATGATATAGAATTAAAAACAGCTCTCTATGTATTCATCCCTTTTGCAATTTTCTTTTTGTTCAGTCTCTTTATGGTCTATCTGGAAAAGCCGGTGATAAAAAAAGTTTCAAAATCGGAGTATGGTAAAAAGCGTCCGGGACGCGCTGATAGGGAACCCCTTCCCACTGCCCAGGCAAATCAGAATTATTATGACGACGACAGCTACCTGCCCAGAAGTTCTCACCGGGCAGGCCCGGTTCTCCAGCAGGATTCCCGCCAGAGTGTGGTAAATCAAGAGGCTTTCAGCAGGGCCAGACAGCAGGCAGAGGTGGAAAACAGCCAGCAGATTCAGCGGATGAGAAGCATTTCCCGCCCGGCCAATGGAGTTCAAGCTCCACAGCAGCAGGCACCGAGACAGCAAGCCCCTTCTGTCCCCCGGGCCCAACCGTCGTCCTATGTGCCCCAGCAGCGTGTTCCGGCTCAGTCGGTCCAGCACCTCCAGCGTCCGGCGGCGTATCCTGCGGCCCAACAGCAAAAAATTGTACAAAGACCGGTTCAGTCCTCTCAACAGAGGATGAGTTTTGCCCAACAGGGGGCGGTCGCCCAGCAGCAGTATCGGTCTGTGTCTGTGCAAAATAGAGAACCCAGCCGGCATTCCGGAGTAGTGGGCAGTGCAGGAGCTCCTGTTCAGAATAGCGGTTATTTAAACCGCTATCAAGATTCTGCCTCTATGCAGAGAAGAGGAAATGAACTTGGTAAAAATAGTCAAAACCAGCGGTAGTGCTTTACAAATCTGAAAAAATCTGTTAGAATGATAGAATAGGTAATTGTATGCGGAGTTCTAAGACAGACTCTAGGGTGGAGGGCAGTTTTTCTTGGATAATAAGGATTTGAATGAAGTCATGGAAGAAGAAAATGAAATTGACGCGGTCAATGAGATAAACGACATGACGAAAACCGATCAGGCCTATGACAGCGACCAGATCCAGGTGTTGGAAGGTTTAGAGGCTGTTCGTAAACGGCCTGGTATGTATATTGGTTCCACTGGGCCGAGGGGGCTCCACCACCTGGTTTATGAAATTGTGGATAACGCCATAGACGAGGCTTTGGCTGGCTTCTGCGATAAAATTGTGGTGAAGCTGCTTCCGGGAAACGTAGTCTATGTATCAGACAATGGCCGGGGAATTCCTGTTGGAATTCAACACCAAACAGGTCTGCCGGCGGTGACCGTGGTCTTTACCATCCTCCATGCAGGCGGAAAATTCGGCGGGGGCAGCTATAAGGTCTCCGGTGGCCTCCACGGCGTAGGCGCTTCGGTGGTGAATGCCCTGTCTACCTGGCTGGAGGTGGAGGTCATCACCGACGGCGAGCGGTATTATCAGCGCTTTGAGCGGGGCAAGGCCGTCACCGAGCTCATCGAAAAGGGCCCGGCTCCCGAGGGCAGCAGCAACGGTTCTGTGATCTGCTTCCAGGCAGACCCGGAGATCTTCAAGGAGACCACGGTATATAGCTACGAGACCTTGCAGACCCGGATCCGGGAGCAGGCTTTCCTCAACGCGGGAATCACCATCGAGCTGATAGACGAGCGGGACCCGGAGGAGCGGATTTCCGAGGAGCGGGACTTGGAGCGCCCGGTGGTAAACAGCTTTTGCTATAAGGGCGGCATACGGGAGTTTGTGGACTATCTGAACAAGAAAAAGGCAGTGGAGGTCATTCACCCGGATATCATGCACTTCTCCACAGTGGCGGCGGACAACAATTCCACCGCCGAGGTTGCCATGCAGTATACGGACAGCTTCAATGAGCTGATCCTCTCCTTCGCCAACGATATCCGCACCGTGGACGGCGGCACCCATGAGGATGGCTTCAAGCGCGCGCTCACAAGGGCTATGAATGAGTACGCGAGAAAATACAATATTTTGAAGGAGAACGACAAGAATCTCTCCGGCGAGGACGTGCGGGAGGGACTGACCTGTGTGATCAGCGTGAAGCTGAAGGAGGCCCAGTTCGAGGGCCAGACTAAGGCAAAGCTGGGCAACACGGAGATTAGTGGCCTTGTGAGCAACCTGATCTACAAGAGCGTTATGGAGTATCTGGAGGAGAACCCCGCCGCCGCCCGGGCGATTTTTGATAAGGCTCTCACCGCCTCCCGGGCTAGGGAGGCCGCCAGAAAGGCCAGGGAGCTGGCCCGGCGTAAGACCGCGCTGGAAAGCAATTCCCTGCCGGGCAAGCTGGCGGATTGCCAATCCCGGGACCCAGAGGAGACCGAAATTTACATCGTGGAGGGAGACTCCGCCGGCGGTTCCGCCAAAGGCGGGCGGGACCGGAAATTCCAAGCTATCCTTCCCCTTTGGGGAAAGATGCTGAATGTGGAGAAGGCCCGGCTAGACAAGGTCTATTCCAACGAAAAGCTCATGCCCGTGGTGACAGCCCTGGGCACGGGTATTGGCGAGGACTTCGACATCAGCAAGCTGCGCTACGGCAAGGTGATCATCATGGCGGATGCCGATGTGGACGGCAGCCATATCCGCACTCTGCTGCTCACCTTCTTCTTCCGGTTCATGCGGCCTTTGGTGGAGCAGGGGCATGTGTATCTGGCCCAGCCGCCGCTCTACCGGATCACCAAGAACAAGCGGCACTACTACGCCTTTTCTGACCCCCAGCGGGACAAAATCATCGCGGAGCTGGGGGGCAACTGTCCCATTCAGCGGTACAAGGGCTTGGGCGAGATGGACCCCATTCAGCTGTGGGAGACCACCATGGACCCCGCCGCCCGCACCATGCGCCGGGTGGAGGTGGACGACGCCGCCCGGGCGGATCAGGTGTTCACCATTCTGATGGGGGATAAGGTGGAGCCCAGACGGGATTTCATCGTAGAGAACGCCCAGAAGGCTAACTGGGACGTCTAGGGGCCTCCGGCGGCTTAGGGGCTCCGCCCCTAAGAACCCCGCCACTTTTGAAAAAGTGGACAAAACTTTTACCCTGCTTCCTCACTTCGTTCGTCGCAGACAATTCACGTATTTTTGTCGAGCTTACCGAACAACCATAAAAGTTTTGCGCGAGCTTTTTCAAAAGCTCATGGGAGTTTGAGGGGTGAGTGTCTGCCAGGAGCAGACAAGCTACGAACCGACCGAAGCGACAGCTGAGACCCAACGCCCTCAAGATCTTAATCTCTTGACCTTAAACACCTGAGAAGCTCATTTTTTGGTGTGTGAATAAAAGTTAACACTCGCTCTGCTCGGTTTAACTATCCGAGTTTTGCAAAGCAAAACTCTTGTAAGAGGGCGCGGAGAGTTTCATCTCGCCGTGCGAGGTGAAACTCTTTTGCAACTGAGAAAAAAGGGCCTAGTCCCGGAACCAGCCGGCTCTGGGCGCGGCTTCTATCCATAAAGAGGGAGAATAGCAGATGGCTGAATTGGAAAACAACGGCACGCCCCCAGAAGAGCCGGGCGGACAAATTATCGATGTAGCGTTGACTAAGGAGATGGAGCAGTCATTTTTGGACTACTCCATGTCTGTAATTGTGCAGCGCGCTTTGCCGGATGTGCGGGACGGCCTGAAGCCTGTGCACCGGCGAATCCTCTACCAGATGTACCAGGATTCCCTGTGGCCAGACGCGGCATACCGCAAGTGTATGGACACCGTGGGCAAGACCCTGGCCTCCTGGCATCCCCATGGGGACGCGGCGGTATACGACGCCATGGTCCGCCTGGCTCAGGATTTTTCTATGCGGTACATGCTGGTAGACGGCCACGGCAATTTCGGCTCTGTGGACGGAGACCCCCCCGCCGCCCCCCGTTATACCGAGGCTAGAATGACTAAGCTCTCTGTGGCGATGCTGGACGATATCAGTAAAAATACGGTTGACTTTAAGCCCAACTATGACGACCGCCTGAAGGAACCCGAGGTGCTTCCCAGCCATTTTCCTAACCTGCTGGTGAACGGCTCTATGGGTATCGCCGTGGGTATGGCCACCAATGTGCCTCCCCACAACTTGAATGAGGTGTTGGACGGCGTCTGCTGCTATATCGACAACCCCGAGGCCACCCTGGATGAGCTGATGGAGCACATTAAAGGGCCGGACTTTCCCACCGGCGGCATCATTATGGGCCGCAGCGGCATCCGCTCGGCCTATGCCACAGGCCGAGGAAAAGTGGTAGTCCGCGCCCGGGCGGAGATCGAGGAGGACGAGAAGTCTGGCCGGTCCAAAATCATCGTCTCAGAGATTCCCTACAAGGTGAACAAGGCGGAGCTCATTAAGAGTATCGCCGATCTGGTGAAAGATAAGCGCATTGAGGGTATTACCAATGTGGACGACCACTCCGACCGGGAGGGTATGCGCATCGTCATTGATGTAAAGCGGGAGGCCTCTCCCCAGATCGTGCTGAATCATCTCTTTTCCTTGACCCAGATGCAGGTTTCCATTGGCGTCATTATGCTGGCTTTGGTAAACGGCCGTCCGGAAATCCTCAATCTGGAAAAAATTTTGCGGAAATACGTAGAATTCCAGATGGAGGTCATCACCCGGCGCACCCAGTTCGATCTCAAAAAGGCCCAGGATCGGGCACATATCCTGGAAGGTCTAAAGAGGGCCGTTGACATTGTGGACGAGATCATTGCTGTAATCCGCTCCTGCAAGGGAGGGCGCCCCGAGGCCAAGGCCGCGCTGATGGAGCATTTCGACTTTGACGACCCCCAAGCGGAGGCCATCTGCCGGTTCCAGCTGGGCCAGTTGGCGGGGTTGGAAATTTTGAAGATCGAGACAGAGTTAAATGAGTTGTATGAGCAGATCGCCGACTTGAACGATATTTTAACCAGTGAGAACCGCCGTTTGGCGATTGTCAAAGATGAAGCCCTGGATATGAAAAAGCGCTTTGGAGACGAGCGGCGCACGGAGATCGCGGCTATCAGCGGCGAGGTGGACGTGGAGGATCTGATCCCGGTAGAAGAATGCGTGCTCACTCTTACCCAGTATGGCTATGTGAAGCGGCAGAAAATGGAGACCTATAAGACGCAGAAGCGGGGCGGTCGGGGCATCTCTGCCATGAGCCGTCGGGAAGAGGATGCGGCTTCCGATATTTTTGTCACCGGCAGCCATGACTATATCCTCTTTTTCTCCGATCTGGGCCGGATGTACCGGGTGAAGTGCTACGAGGTGCCCGAGGGCTCCCGCACCAGTCGGGGAATGCACATCCGTAACCTGCTACCTCTGCAAGGGGAAGAGACAATTACCTCTGTTCTGCATCTGGACAGTGTGGATGAGGATTGCTATTTGGTTATGGTCACTCGAAACGGCGTGGTAAAACGCACAAAGCTGTCCGCATTCCAGAATGTGCGTAAGGCCGGACTGATTGCGGTGGACCTGGACGAAGGGGATTACTTAGCTTGGGTGCAGGCTACCACGGGCCATGACGATCTGCTTTTCGCCACCAAAAATGGCATGGCTCTGCGGATGAATGAGACGGAGATTCGGGAGCTGAGCCGGACTGCCCGAGGCGTCAAGGTAATGAGTCTGAATGAGGGAGACTCCATTGTAGGCATGGATGTGATCCGAGAGGGACAATTGGTGCTGACCGTTACGGAGACGGGATTCGGACGGCTGTCGCTGCCGGAGGAATACCGGGTACAGAAGCGGGGCGGAAAAGGCCTGATTAACTATCATGTTGACCGGTTCGGCGCTGTGGCGGGTGTCAAGGTGGTTTCCCCGGAGGAGGACATTATTCTGATTTCCAGCGATGGCATTATCATTCGGATCCCGGCGGCCGATATCCGCCAGTGTGCCCGGCCCAGCAAGGGCGTGCGAGTGATGAAAATTCAGGAGGGCAGCAAAGTGGTCACTTTGACTAGCGCTCCCAAGGAGGAAGAGCCGGAGCCCGGTGAAGAAGGCGCTGTTTCAGAAGAGATAGACGGTAAAGAGGAAAACTTGGAAGAAACTTCTTTGCCGGAGGACTGACAAATAAACAAAAAAGAGCTCCCAGCTTGGGGGCTCTTTTCTGTTTACTATATCTGTAATTGTCTCATCCCATGGGCCCGGCAGTTAGGGCGGCGTCGAAGTCGGGTAACTCCCCTTTTCCGGAGAAGCAGATTTCGCAGAGAGCTTGAGCGTGGTCCCGATATTTCTTCATAATCGCTATGGCAGCGCTGACTTGGCTGTCACTGTCCTCACCTCTTTCCAGAAGAATTTGATCTACCTCTTCCTCCACGGTATTCTGCCAGTCTCCGTGTTCCTGACGCAGGGATTCTTTGTCATTGTCTGAAAGAACCTCCAGAGCAGAGGTATAGAAAGAGGGAATCGCAATCTGCCAGCTCTTGGCAGCATTGCTGTAGGCGGTAAGAATAGCGTTGGTTGAGGACGCGCTGTCCAGGTCCTCTGCCAATTTTTCGTCTATCATATTGTCGGCGAACACCTCCTCAAAACTAGGCCCGGAGCTGGGTTCTGGGGTAGGACTGGCCTCTGGAGTAGGTTCCGCCGTAGGTTCGGGAGTGGGGGTGGGTTCAGGCGTAGGGCTGGCCTCCTGGGAAGAGACGCTGGATTCCGGTTCTCCCTGGCCCTCGCAACCGGAAAGTAGAAAGGGCAGCATCAGGCAGAAAGCCGCCAGCAGGACGGCGAGTTTTTGTCTTTTCACGGGCATAACGCTCCTTTTCAGAATAAAAATTTTTGTAGGAATACTGTGTGGCCTCCATGCTTCGAACTGTGGCAAGACCGTGGAGCTCCGCTCCATACCACGCAACCTTTGAGAAAGGTAAGACTTCGTTTTACGAATTCTACGAAATATTTTACCCTGGTCAGCTCAGCCAAAAACCGTAAAACATTCACGACGAATGAAATGAGGAGTGACTTTGCACGGTCCAGTGGCGATTGTTCTGACCCGACCGAACCGGCAGCTGAGGCCCAGAACCTCCAAGGTCTTAAAGCAGGCCCTTTTTCACCAGCGCGGCGGTTTTCAAGATACCAACTTGGGTTTTTGCGTCTGGAATTTCATTGTCGCACACCATCTCCACGGCCTTTTCCAGGGGAATTTTCTCGTTGGAGAGAAACTCGTCCGGGTCCAGGTGAAGGTCCTGCTTCTGGCCTACAGCGCGGCAGGCCCACAGCCGGATGATCTCCCCGCAGTAGCCGCCGGTGGGGTACAATTCTCCCAGGGAGATGTAGTTCTCCCCGGTGGTGCCGGTTTCTTCCAGCTGCTCCCGCTTCATGGCCTCGAATGGATCTTCGCCGGGCTCCAGTTTTCCAGCGGGAAGCTCCAACAGCACTTTTTTGTATGGATACCGGAATTGCCGCACAAAAATCAGCTCATTCTTCTCTGTGAGAATGGCTACGCTTACCCCACCGGGATGGTCTACCACTTCCCGCATAGTGGTATGGCCATTCTCCAGCTCTACCTGGTCCACATGGACGTGGATGATCCTGCCATCGTAGATAGTTTCACTGCTCAGAGTTTTCTCAAAAAGTTTCAATGGTTTTCCTTCCTTTCAGCTTCTCTCTAGGTGGTTCATCACCAGACCGGTGATGAGCTTGGGATAAAAATAGGTGGATTTCTGGGGCATTTTTTCCCCGCAGGCCGCCACATCCCGGATCTCCTCCACTCGGGTGGGATTCAGCAGAAAGCAGCACTGGCTCTCCCCCTTTTCCACCGACTCTACGGCCTCTTCCCCAGAGCGGGTATAGGTAAGATTCAACTGACGGGCCATGTTCTCTTTGTCGATTTTGAGAATCCGCTCCAGAACCAGGGTGTGTAGGATGCTCACGTCCAGCCCACGGGAGGCGGCGCTCTTGTCTGGCAGAAGGGCATTCATCACAGAGAGATCTTTCAGGGTAAGCAGGCTCCACTGGCTTCCATCAAAATAGGCGAAAGCGTGCTTGGCCTGGGCATAAGCCTCATCCAGGCCAAGCTGGGCAGATTCAAGATTCTCGATTGGAGAAATATCAAAGAGTTCCCCACAGGCAGCCAGAAGAGAGGCACTCTCAAAGTTTTCCAGTCCTCTCACCAATCGGTGGGTGGGAAAGACTATCAGGCCCTCGTCCGTCATGTCCACCAGCATCATCATCGCAAAGTCCGCTCCCGGGCAGTATTGCCCCTGTTCCTCCAGATGCCGGCGGTAGTTCAAGGCGGTTTCGTAGCGGTGGTGGCCATCTGCGATATAGAGCTTTCGTCCGGCAAAATCCTCTTGTATGGCCGCGATGGCGGCAGGGTCATTTACCACCCAAAGCCGGTGGGTGACTAGCCCGTCAGAGAAATCATAGCGGGGGACGGTTCCAGCGGCCAGGTTGTCCAGCCGCTTCCGGGTCACATGGCCCTCGTCCTGATAGAGGGAGTAGATCTGGCTGAAATTGCAGTGGGCGGCCTCCATCAGGCGGAAGCGGTCCTCCTTGGCCTTGCTGAGGGTCTCCTCGTGGGGCAGGACCACCCCGGTGGCGAACTCCTCCAGGCGCACCCGGCAGATCAGCCCCCGCAGGACCTTCCTCTCCCCTTTGTCCACCTTGCTCAGAAATTCCTGCTCGTAGATGTACAGGCCCGGATCCATGTCGGTTTTCAGGATCCTCTCCTCCAGCCAGCTGGAGAGGGTTTGGGCGGCCTCGCCGTAGGGGTCCTCCCCCTTGGGCAGCTCCAGGCGGATAACATTGTGGGGATTGCGGGCAAGGTATTCCTGGCGCTGGGCCTCGCTGATAATATCGTAGGGCGGGCAGGTGAGCTCCTCTATGCCTCCGGCCTTAGTTGTGTCATAGCGGAGCGCCCGAAAGGGTCTGATGTCTGCCATGGGGATTCCTCCTTTGTTTTTTTCCTCTCTCATTGTAATCGCAATCGCCCCTCCCGTCAACAAGAATCACCGGGATTTCACGCAATATTCACAATCAAGGGGTATACTTTGGATGAATAATAATGGTTGGCCTCCGTCGCAAAAGGCGCGACTACGGCAAGATCGTGGGGCTCCGCGCCCCACACCCTCGCCAGCTTAAGACCAGCTGGATCGGTCAATACTAACCAATGTAAAAGTTTCGCCCGCCTTTTCAAAGGCGGTGGGAGTTTGAGGGCAACGCCCTCAAGGTCTTTCCATCCCCAGCGGCAGGCTTGACAAAAGGCGCTTTTTTTGTCATACTATAGAAAGTTTCACAAAACAGGAGGAATCACGGAAATGGTAGAGGTCAGGAATCTGACGAAGCGCTACGGCGCGAACCTGGCGGTGGACCATGTGAGCTTCACGATTGAAGAGGGCTCGATCGTGGGCTTCCTCGGGCCGAACGGCGCGGGAAAATCCACCACCATGAACATTATCACCGGATATTTGTCCGCCACAGAGGGCAGCGTGTCCGTATCGGGCAAGAACACCCTGGACGACCCCAACGAGGTGAAAAAGCTGATTGGATATCTGCCGGAGCAGCCCCCTCTGTATTTGGACATGACGGTGAAAGAGTATCTCAATTTTGTGTATGAGCTGAAAAAGGCCACCCAGCCCCGGCAGCAGCACCTGGAAGAAATCTGCCAGCTGGTGAAGATCAGCGACGTGTACACTCGCCTCATCGGCAACCTCTCAAAGGGCTACAAGCAGCGGGTAGGCATTGCCCAGGCATTGATCGGCAACCCGCCGGTGCTGATTCTGGACGAGCCCACCGTGGGCCTGGATCCCAAGCAGATCATCGAGATCCGCACCTTGATCAAGAACCTGGGCCGTAACCACACGGTGATCCTCAGCTCTCATATTCTGCCGGAGGTGCAGGCCGTGTGTGAACGGATCATCGTTATCAACAATGGCAAGCTGGTGGCCGACGGCGCCACGGACACCCTGGCCCACGACCTTTCTCAGGACCATAGGCTCATCATGCGGGCCGAGGGGCCTGAGCGGGAGATTCTCCACGCCATAGAGGCCCTGGATCATGTGACGGATGTGTATTCTCTGGGCGAGAAGGAGCCGGGCGCCTTTGACTTCAGCGTGGAGTCTGAGCAGGATACGGATATCCGCCGGGATCTCTTCGCCCTGATGGCCAGAAAAGGCTGGCCGGTGCTGGCCCTGAAAAATACCGACCTTACTCTGGAGGACCTGTTCCTGCAGCTGACCAGCACGGACAGCGCCTCCGGCACGGACAGCGAGAAAGGAGAAAACTGAAAATGAACGCGATATTCAAGCGGGAGCTGCGCTCCTATTTCAACTCCCCCATCGGCTATGTCTGTGTGGCGGCTTTAGCCGCTCTCTATGGCCTGTTCTACTTCATGGTCATGGCCCAGGGATCCTCCAGCTATATCTCCCGGTACGTCTATGGCAGCATGTTTAGCTTCTCTATGCTGGTGATTCCCATTATCACCATGAGGAGCCTCACCGATGACCAGAAAAACAAAACCGATCAGGTTCTGCTTACCGCTCCCGTGGGAGTCACTGCCATTGTAGGCGGAAAATTTCTGGCGTGCTTCTTTGTGTTCTTCATCGCTTCTACTATTGGGCTGCTGCCTGCGGTAGCCATGAGTTTCTTCGCCAGCCCCAGCTGGGGGGAGATCCTGGGCAACTATATTGGCACTCTTCTGTACGGCGGGGCCATGATCTCTATCGGCGTGTTCATCTCCAGCCTGACCATCAGTCAGATTATCGCCGCCATCGGTACTTTTGCCGTTTCGGTGTTTCTGATGTATATCGATTCCCTGGCCTCATCTATGAATAATGCGGTAGTCGCCACGGTGGTGGGCTGGATTTCTTTCAGCAACCGTTATACTATGTTTACCCAGGGACTGTTCAGTGTATCCAGCATGGTATTCTTCCTAAGCGTAATCGCCATCTTCATTTTCCTCACCGCCCGCAGGGTGGAGAGCCGCCGCTGGAGTTAAGGAGGATAAAAAAATGGATGAAAAAAATCAGAACCAGGAAAATCTGGAAACCATAGAGGAAAACGCCCGGGCTGGAACGGAACAGGGGAATGCCCCCGAGCAGGAGCCTGAGGTGGAAGAGGCCGTCCTCCAGGAGGAATTGGAGGGAAAGCCCGAGCCCAAGGCTCAGCCCGGCCAAAAAAGGAAGGGATCTTTCTTCCGGGGAAATAAATTCAAGCGGGGCGGTATGGCTACCGTGATGACGGTGGTGTTTATTGCCATTGTAGTGGTGGTGAACCTGCTGGTATCCATTCTGTCAGAGCGTTTTCCCTCTATGAACGTGGACCTGACCGCCCAGAAGATGAACACCCTCTCTGAGCAGGCGGCGGATGTGGCCAAAAGCATAGAGCAGGAAACGATTATCTATCTCATCGGCGCGGAAGAATCTTACCGCAACGATACCATCTACTCCAACTATGGCCTGCAATATAGCCAGGTGGCCAATCTGGCGGAGCGTTTGGCTGAGGCTAACCAGAATATCAAGGTGGAGTTTATTGAGCCGGACACGAACCCAGAGTTTATCAGCCGCTATGCGGAGGAAAATCTGGCTACCGGCCGGGTGATGGTCAAGACGGACAAGCGCTATAAGGTGCTCACGGTGGACGACATGTTCTCCCTGTCTCAGAATTCCACTACCGGCGGCACTGATATGTTCTCCAAGGTGGATAGCGCCCTGGCCGGAGCCCTGGAAATTGCCAACATGGACAAGGTCCCGGTGTTCACCATTGCCACTGGCCACGGAGAAATGCTGAACTCCACTAACATGGCGGCTTTCCTGAAGATGATGGAGGACCAGAATTTCCAGGTGGAGGAGATTGACCTGCTCACAGAGGAGATTCCCGCGGACACCCAGATTCTTATGCTCCCTACCCCCACCACTGACTATACAGAGGAGGAGCTGGCAAAGTTGCGCGCTCTGTTGGCGGACCAGGAGCGGCAGGAATCTGTTATGATATTGGCAACCTTCTACCCCAACCAAGGGAACTTCCCAAATTTGAATAGCTTCCTGGAGGAGTGGGGCGTGGCGGTGGAAACCGGCTCGGTTGTGGCGGAAAGCGACGATTCTCGGTATCTCCTGGCCAATCCCAGCTATGTGCTGGTAGACTCCGCCAACGATGCTATAGAGGGCACATACAGCCGGCTGGTATCTCCCGCCAGCGTGCCCATCAAGCTCCTGTTCTCCGGCAACGGCGAGATTGGGGCGGAGGCTTTGTGGACTACGGCCAGCAGCGCCTATACCATTACGGAGAATACCGCCGAGGAGGAGATAGAGAAGCCGGTCACCTCCCAGCAGGTGGTGGCCAGCATGTCCTCGTCTCTGGTCCAGTTTGACAACAAGTTCTATCAACGGGGCGTAATTGTCTTTGGCTCTTCCCAGGTGTTTACCGACACCTTCATGGAGACGGCTTTCAGCAACCGGCAGTATATCTCCGACCTGCTGAGGCTCTCTACGAATACGGATGGCAGCTCCGTCACCGTTTATACCGAGAAGGTGCAGACCAACACCCTGGATGTGATGGCCACCCAGAATACTATTGTGGTGCTGGGCCTGGGCGTGTTTACCATTGGCCTGCCGCTGGTGATTCTGGCCGCCGGTCTGGTAATCTTCCTGAAGAGGAGGCATCTGTAAGCAGATGAAAAAGACCGTAAGAAACATTATTATCATGATTGTTGTGCTGGCGGTTCTGGGGGGAGCGGCGTTTGTACTGTTGCAAATGCCCCAGGAGAATACCGGCGAAGAGAGCTCTTCCCTTCTCTCTTCTTCCAGCGAGGCCACAGAGGCGGTAATGGAAGCGGACGAAGCGGATGTAGAGTCTATCAAGATAAAAAACAGCGAGGACGAGTTCACGCTTATCCCAGAGAAAACCGCCGAAGCGATTGATTTTACCCTGGAGGATTGCAGCGGTTTTGACCTCAACACCGCGCAGATCTCATCCAACGCCCGGACGCTTCTAAACCTGAGCGCTTCTAAAAATCTGGGCGGCCAGGAGGATTTGGGCGCCTTTGGTCTGGACTCTCAGGGGGCCGCGGTCACCATCAACTATAAAGATGGAGGCAGCGACAAGCTGGTGCTTGGCAACGAGGCCGGAGAAAGCGCGGGCCGTTATGTACTCAAAGACGGCACGGTATATATTGTAGCCGGAGTGCCTGCGAATTTCTACGGTAGCAAGTTCGAATATTTCAATCTTGCCGTCTACACCGTTGCCGACCGCACAGAGGTCAAGGTGGACGAAGATGGCAGTTCCTCTGAAAGCGCCGGGCAGGATATCCTCTATGAGATTACCTTCAGCGGTGCCCAGTATCCGGATCCCATCACGATTGAATACAGTTCTAAATCCAGCAGCGAGTATTTGATGACCCAGCCGGTGGTGGCGGAATCGGGAAACACACCCTTTAACGAGCTAATGTCTACCCTCAAAAGTCTGACCGCAACCGGCATCGCCGATGTGAAAATCACGGAGGAAAAGCTGGAGAAGTATGGTCTGACAGAACCGGACGCGCAGATTGCTTTTAACCTGAACGACAGCGAGCATAAGCTGGCTGTCAGCGCCAAGGACAGCGAAGGCTATCGGTATATGATCGCCGACGACAAGGATATTATCTATCGGGTGGCAAACGGCCTGGTAAACAAATGGGCGGAGACAAATGTCACTGGCCTGCGGATGAGTTATATCTGGATTCCCCATATTCAGAATGTGGAAAAACTTACCATTACTTTGGATGGGGATCAGGTGAAAGAATATAACGTGACTCGTACTGTCAATGAGGAGAAGTCGACAGAAGATTCAAAGAAGTATGATCTCGCCGTTGTGGATTCCCAAGGAAATGCCGTAAACTATGAGGAGGCCTACCAGCCTTTTTATCAGAAGCTGATCGGCCTGGCGGTATTTTCTCAGGAAGCAGTCGAATATGAGGGTACTCCGGCGCTCCGGGTGGAATATCAGTATTTTGATGGGGGCAAGGATGTGCTGGAGCTGTATGCCATCAGCGGCGGGGGACAAAATCGTTATGCCGCCCTGCTCAACGGCGTGTTCAACGGCCAGGTACGAGGGAGCGAAGTAAAAACCATAGTGGAGCTGGTGCCTTGACATCTCAAAAGGCATTAAAAAAGGAGTGAGCCTGTGAAAAGAATTGCCTGCGCACTGCTTGCGCTACTGATGATTGCCGGCATCCTGGCCGGATGCTCCAAGCAGAAGGAAGAGGAGACTCCCTCGGAGCCAGAGGCTTCCCATGCTCCTGTAAATGAGGCTGCGGGCCCGTATCATATCGGATTGGTGCAATATATGGAGTATGCCCCTCTGGATGAAGCCCGGGAGGCCTTTGTCAACCGGCTGGATGAGTGGGGCTATGATGACGGCAAGGTGGAAATCAACTACCAGAACGCGGGAGGAAACTCAGATAAGGCGGCGGAAATCTGCCAGAAGATGGTAAAAGATAAAGTGGACGTTATTGTAGCCATCTCTACGCCCGCCGCGAAAGCGGCCGCAAAAGCGGCGGAAGGTTCCCAGGTAAAAGTGGTATTTCTTCTGGCAAATGATCCCCAGGGAGAATTGGGTGTGGAGAACTTGGAGCAGCCTCAAGGAAATGTAACCGGTGTGGTGGATTTGGTTACGGCTCAAGCCGCGCTGGATCTGGCGGCACAGGTAAATCCCCAGCTTGCCTCTGTAGGACTGCTTTACGATCCCGGCTGTACTTTTGGAACGGCCTATGTGCAGGCGTTCAAAAAAGTCTGCGAAGAACGGAACATTGCTGTTTCCGAAGGACAGGCCGCAAATTCCGGAGAAGCAGCCGCCCAGATGGCAGAACTTTGTAAAAGTGTGGACGCGGTATTCTCCCCAGTAGACAGTACGATATCCACAGCGGCTGCGGATACCGCGAAAGCTGCCCAGGAAGGGCATAAGCCCTGGTATTCCTGTACAGAGGACGTGGTACGGCAAGGGGCTTTGGCCGGCATCAGCGTGGACTATGCCGAGGCCGGGAATAAAGCGGCGGATATGACCGTGCAGCTGGCGGCGGGCCGCCCGGTGCGGGAACTGCCTGTTTATACCTTCTCCAGTGGAAGGGTGAACGTGAACCAGGCCGTTATGTCTCTGCTGGATGTCCACCTGCCGGAAGAGGTGTTAGAAACCGCCAATTATTGTGAGCCAAAGCAGTAATTTCCTAATCAGTCAGTAAAACCCGCAGGGATTTCCCTGCGGGTTTTACTTTTAGTTATTATGCGGAATCTGAATAGATTTTTGCGGTCTATAGTTATAGTTAGCGCAGCTCAAAAAAGGTATCCTAGCTCTTCTGAACCAGGCGGCAGAGCCGCTTAACTTAAGAACCAGTTTTGGCGATTCTTCTATGAATTTACTATTATTTATACTCCCCGCCGTGGGATAGACTTGCGGTGCTGGGGCGTTCGCGGCCGGAGGAGGATGTCTCTCCGCGTTTTGACAGCGATGGAAACAGCCTGTTATCCTATACCTGTATTAATTTTAAAAAGTGGGCTGTGGTGGGCTGAAAGTGTCTCGGTCCATCAAGTGCCTGCGGGAAGGGAAGTTGGATGGCATGGCAAACATACAGGCGAGGAAAAACAAGGAAGGGCAGATCATTTCTTACAGCATACGGGTTTATCGCGGACGAGACCCGGAAACCGGCAGGCAGCTTTCCCCCTATGCCTGCACTTGGAGGGTGCCTGAGGGATGGGGGGAAAAACGGGCCCGGAAAGAGGCGGAAAAGCAGGCGGTCCTGTTCGAGCGGCGATGCCGCCAGGGAGGCGCTGGGGACGGGCGACAGACCTTTGGGGAATACGCAGAGTATGTGCTCTCTTGCAAAACCACAATGGGAATGAAGCACCTGACGGAAATCCACTACCGCCAAAGCCTGCAGAGGGTACTGCCCGTACTGGGCCCGATGAAGCTGTGCGAGATCAAGCCCCAGCACCTGAATCTGCTCTATCAGGCGTTATCCTCTCCAGAGGCTCGAAACGATAATGAAATGGAAGAGGTAAAGCCTATCTTATGGAAAACGCTCGAGGAGCGGGGGATTCTTGGGGATCTGCCCACAAAAGGGGGTGGCAGGGTGAGTTTGGCCCGACTTCGGGCGGGAGAACCGGTAAAACCCGCTACGGCCCGGCGTATCGCGGAAGTGCTGGACATGCCGGTGAACGCTCTGTTTACTCCTGTGCGCAAAGAGCGGACCCTCAGCTCCCGCACAGTGATGAACTGTCATCTGTTGGTTTCTACAGTACTGGGCCAGGCGGAAAAGGAGCTTCTGATCCCGTATAACCCTGCCAGGAGGGCCGTGCCGCCCCGGCGGAATGAGAGCGCAGAGCCTAATTATTTCCAGGAAGAGCAGGTGGGCGCCATTCTCAACGCTCTGGAAGCAGAACCCATCAAATGGCGGGCAGCTATAAACCTTCTGCTGGCTTCAGGATGCAGGCGAGGGGAACTATTGGGACTGAAGTGGGAGAAGGTGGATTGGGAGCGGCGTTCCATCAGGATCGACTGCGCCATGCACTATGCGGCGGACCGGGGGCTCTATGAGGGCCCGCCGAAAACCAGGGATTCCATCCGGACCCTGCGCCTGCCGGAAGAGACGGTCGACTTATTGGCAGAGTATAAAAAATGGCAGGAGGAGGAAATCCGCTGCCAGGGACAAAAGTGGAAGGCCTCTCCCTATATGTTCACGGGAGAACATGGGGGTCCCATGAATCCCTCCCAGCTGGGCAATTGGCTAACTCGCTTTGAAAAACGGCACGGCCTCCCCCATCTGAATCCCCATGCTTTCCGGCATACCATGACAAGCCTGCTCTTGTTCAGTGGGGTGGACAGCATCAGTGTGAGCCACCGGCTGGGACATTCCAGCGTGGCTACGACAACGAATATTTATGGCCACTTGATGAAGCAGGCAGAGGACCGCATCAGCGGCAGAATGGAGGAGATTATGAGCCGGGCAAAATCAGGATCCGGAGAAAAAGGGCAATAAAGAAACGGGACCTGCCAAAAGAACGGCGGGGAGAAAGCTAAAAACGGAAGAAGGAGAGCTTGGAGCAGCTGCTTCAGGCTCTCTCTTTTCTTCCCAGCGTGAAGGAGGATCAAAAAGGTGTCCGGAAATCTCTTTCCAAATGAGTTGAATAAAAGTTGAATTGAGATGCGAAAAAGCGCGAATAGGGTCGAATTTGCCGTTTGTTAACATAAAATCGGCCTTTTTAAGTGGAAAACGGAGGGGGAGTTGAACAAAAGTTGAATAAAAGCAAAAATCGGCGCGAAAAGCCCGCGCTAATTCCCAGAAAATTCCTGTGGCGCCCCTGGCCGCCTGATCTCAAGTGTGAGTATATAGTTAACTTCCACTCAGGGGCGGAAAGCCGCCCTATGAGAATCTAAAATTTAAGAGGGTTGAAATC
>NZ_RAZF01000020.1 GCF_003612555.1 Acutalibacter sp. 1XD8-33 | reverse complement strand
CTCATGTTGTCATCCATGACCAGGCCCAGGACGGTGAGATCAAAGCAGTCGAAGATGGCTGAGACATACAGCTTTCCATCCTTCGCTTTCAACTCAGTGATGTCGGTGACGCACTTTTCCAGAGGCTTGTCCGCTGAAAAGTCCCGTTTCAGCAGGTCATCCGACTTTCTGGCTTCCCGGTCTGCCTTGGTGATGCCGTTGGGCTTGCGTTTCGGATGGTGGACCAGGCTGATCTCTTTCATCACCCGGTAAACCGTCCGCTCACTGGGGATGGCGACACCCTCTGGCTGCTTCAGCAGCAGTGCATGGTACATCCGCTTGCGCCCATAGGTGTCATTGCAGACATCCTCGTCATGGATCTCCCGCATGGCATCCGCCAGGCCCTGGTACTTCCAGGGCCGATTCTGCTGGGAAAGATACGGATAAAACCTCTGCCGGCTCACTTCCAAGACCCGGCAATACAGCGAAATCTTCCCCTTATTCTTGCCGCCGTCCGTCTTTTGCGCAAGAAACCTCATTCGCTGTTCCTTGCTGACTTCCGACGGCTCGCGGCGAAAAAAGCGCTGGCCTCCGCCAAAAACTCGTTCTCTTCCTTTAGCCGCCGGATTTCCCGCTCCTGAGCTTTTACCTGCTTGCGCAGCGCCGTCAACTCCTCTGCCAAGCTCATGGCCTCGCCAGGACCTCGGGTGCCGGGGCCTGCCTCCAGCCGTCCCTCCCGCACCGCTTTCTGCCACCCGTACAGCGTATCCACAGGTATACCCAGTTCCTTCGCTGCCTTTCCCGCTCCGATCTCCTCCGTCAGCTTTACTGCCTGCACCTTGTACTCCTTCTCATATTTCCTTTGTTCCCGCGCCATTTTATCCACCTTCCTTACTCTCGTTATTTTACTCCTTTTCCGTGAGTTGGAGGTGTCTACTTTTTTTGTACCACATCAAACCGATTGTATCAACAATCAAATAATCTGTCATTAAAGCTGAAAACGAAAGTCAAACCACTTCTCCCCATACGAAACTTGCAAGTTCACAGGCGCCCATTTCCAGTTTAGAAGATACCGACATGCAAGGTGAAGACCCCATCGAACAACCAAAGGCAGCAGACCCCACGCCTGCGCCAAAGCAGTCTAACACCGACTCTGATGCCACTCTGACAGTTACCGTGAAAGCAACTCCCACTTCCATACCAGCGGATACACCAACTCCGGCCCCTATGCCGGAGCCACCAGTACCCACGCTTGATGGAAAAAAGAATGCCAGCCCTGAGTGCATCGTATATCGCGGTGCGCTTTTTCTTTGCCACTCATTGCCGCCTGTCGGCTCCTGATAGCCCCTGTGAGGCCCCACGTGTCGGGGGGCTTGCAGGACTGTGAGACGGGAAAGCCCCGCCCAGCACCAGCGCAGGCCGTGTCGGGCCAATGTGGGCCAGTTTGGGCAAGCCTCAGAATCACAGGTTTTGGGGCGGTATGGGCAAGGTCGAAAAGCAAGCAGGAGAAAGGAGGTGGGATTGCTATGCTCCCCACCTCCGGGTCACGACGACCGGCAATGCCGGTCGTTTCAAGGGATTCCGGGCTTTCAAGAGCACAAGTTAAAATAGGTGTGATAATTCCGCGGTTCCCGGAAAACAGGGTCGAAATCCCAATAAATGGCTCTGTAACGGCAAATATCCAGAGGTTGTTATATAAACCAAATCAGAATACGCTGATTTATGAAAGGTTATAGGTGATTACGATGATAGTATGCAGCCGCTGGTTTATAAGGATATTCAAAAAGCATTGACAGAAATACAAAAGTGATAAAGTAACAATTCCGGTTTGTCGAATTCCCCTTTGAGAAAGGAGAAATTCTTTTCTCAAAGGGCTTTTTGTCTTTTGGAGTTCACAATATCAGTTTTTCCTGATTTCCCATACAATGGTTTCGCAACAGAAGACGAGGATTGATATAGCCGCCTGTTTCTCATTTGAGAATCAGGTGGTGCTTTGTTTTTAAAAGCGAAAAGCAGAAATTAAAAATTTTTTCAAATTCTCTTCTGAAAATAGGTTGTCATTTCCGTCTCCAATTCCAAATAGGGAAAGAACTTATCTCAAAACGCTGAGAAATATTTCACTAATAGAACGAAATTGGTCAACCTGCTTAATATTGTAGGAGTGAATAAAAGGATTGTTACTGTTCTGAAAGGGGTTTGAATGCTATACTTTTCTTGAATATTGGGGGCCTATCAATATAGGAATGTGGCGGCCCCCTACAAGAAGAGGAGTGAAAGTTTATGGCAGTAAGGTACAATCCCCATCCGGCCAGAATTCAGGAGCCCCTGTTCCAGGTGAACACCTGGGATCAGGTGGAGCAGTCCTCCCTGTATACGGTGGTGTGTAACGGACAGCCTCAGACAGTCTACCACACGGACAGCTTCGACTACGTTATTCCCGTGGTTCGGGACGATTCTCCCATCCAGGTGGAGGTCCAGGTGCAGAAGGAGTTTCTGGAGGCGGTGGTCCGGCCCGCAAAGGCCGGAATCGTGCCCCAGCGGGAGGGGAACAAGCTCTCCTTTACCCTGGACCATCCCCAGAAGCTCACCCTGGAGCTGGACGGCGACCTGAAAACCCCCCTGTACATCCTGTGCTCCCACTGGGTGCCCAAGCCCGAAAAGGTGGACCATCTCTTTGAGAGCGGCAAGATCTACAATGTGGGCGTGCTCCATGTGAAGGCCGGGGAGACGGTCTATCTGGAGGAGGGCTGCATGGTGTTCGGCTGCCTGGATGCCTACATCGCCGACGGCGTCCAGATCCTGGGCAACGGCATTCTAAACGGCTGTGTGTGGCATCCCAAGGAGGAGAACGGCGGCGGCAAGCCCTTGATGCGCATTGTGCTGTGCAACAATGTCAAGATCCAGGGCGTCACTATGGTGGACGGCGGCTCCTGGCATCTGGTGCCCGGCGCCTGCAAAAACGTGGAGATCGAGGACGTGAACATCATGTCCCGGGTGTGCACAGGCGACGGCATCGACATCGTGGGCTGCGAGCATGTGACCCTGCGCAACTCCTTCATCCGGGCCTCCGACGACTGCGTGTGCATCAAGGCGGCCAGCTATCCCGACCCGGCGGCCAACCGGGACGTGCGGGACATCCGAGTGGAGCACTGCGTGCTGTGGAACGCCGAGCCGGGTAATGCGGTGGAGATCGGCTACGAGGTGCGCTGTGACGAGGTCTGCGATATCGTATTCAAGGACATCGACATCGTCCATTGCGAGTATGAAGGAAACCAATCCGGCGGCGTGCTCACCATCCACAACGCGGACAGGCCCTACATCCACGACATCGTCTACGAGGACATCCGCATTGAGGACGCCCAGGAGAAGTTCATCGACATCAAGGTGCTGGACTCCAAATATTCTCTGGATAGAAAGCGGGGCCGGGTGGAGAAGATATACTTCAAGAACGTAGAGATCCTCAACGGCCAGTTCCCGGTTTCCATCATCCGGGGCTTCGAGATGGCAACCGAAATGAGCAGGCCGCAGGATTTCTACTTTGACAACGTAGTAATTCTAGGCCAGGAGATGCATTCTCCCAATGAGATGCGCATGGTGGTGGAGCTGGCCCATAATCTGCATTTTGGCGGGAAAACCTATTCGGCGAGAAATCCGTTTTAAGTAAAAAAGGAAGCGGGCAAAGCATCGGAAAAGGCAAAAGCCGGTTCTGATGTTTTGTCTTGCTTTTGCCGGAAATTAAGGAAAGAAAGGTGAAGGGCATGTGGAGAACAGTGATGATCGACGACGAGCCTTGGGCGCTGGAGGGGTTGGCCGAGGTAATCGACTGGCAGGCTGCGGGATTTTCCATTGAGGGACGGTTCACCGATCCCCAGGAAGCCTTTGCGTTTCTATGTGAAAATCAGCCAGACGTGGTGTTTACCGATATCCGCATGCCGGGAATCTCTGGAGTGGAGCTGATCTCCATGGCCCGCCAGAGGGGAATCGGCTGCGAGTTCGTCCTCATCAGCGCCTACGAGGACTTCAAGGCGGCCCAGCAGGCCATTCTGCTGGACGTGTGCGGCTATGTGCTGAAGCCCTACGACCCGGAGGAGATTGGCAAGGTGGCGGGGATTCTCCGAAAGCACCTGAAAGGGCGGAACGCTCTTCCCCAGCTGGACTGGCAGGACCCGCCGGAGCTGACCCTGAAGAAAGCGGCGGCCTGGGAGAAGGAATTCCGGCGCTATACCGGCGGCTTTCTCTGCCTGCACGAGGACCCGGACATATCCCTGGAGCCCTGGGAGGGGGTCCAGCTGCTGCCCCTGTCCGTGAAGGGGGCGGGAAAGAGCTTTCTGGTTCTGTCCAACGACGCCCGCTCCGCCCTGGCCGCCTTTCCCTGCCGAGAGGGCTGGGGCGTGAGCCAGGCCCATGCCTCTGTGGAGGAGAACCTCCCCGTGCTTTTGAAGGAGGCCTGGTACGCGCTGCAATGCCGGTTCCACTTTTCTGCCAAGGACCTGGTGGGGGAGATTCAGCTGTATCTGTGCGAAAACATGGGCGAGGACCTGATTCTAGGACAGATAGCCCAGCACTACCATTTTTCAGAGCCCTATTTCTGCGTGCTGTTCAAGCGGGGAGCGGGAGTGCCGGTGATGCGCTTTATCCAGCTGGTACGGGTCAACTACGCGGCCTATTTAATCCGCGCCACGGATAAACGGCTTCAAGAAATTTCCGAGCAAGTGGGGTTTAACAATTACAGCTATTTTGGCAAGCTCTTCAAAAAATACCAGGGGATCACGCCGGAAAGTTGCCGGGAGTAGGATGCAGGCCAGGTGGGCTATGGGGGATTTGAAATTGCACTGTCATGAAATGCCCCTGCATGGAGCGGATGGAAAAGCGAAACCCTTCTCCGTAAAATAGCCGCAGCCGCTGAACCACATTATCCAGGCCAATATGCTCGTTTTGGGCGGCGTTGCCCTTCTCTGTCAGGGCGTGGCGGAGCTGGAGCAGGTCGTTTTGCGACATTCCCCTGCCATTGTCCGTGACAGCGAGAGAGAGGGAGCCATCCGGATTTTTTCGGCCCTGTATCAAAATGATGCAGGGCCCTTTTTTCTGGATGAAGCCATGCTGAATGGAGTTCTCAATCAACGGCTGAAGAATCATGGAGAGGATGTTTTGGGTCCGGGCCTCATCAGAAACATGCACCCGCAGTTCATAGCGCTGGGGGGCCCGCATATCCATCACAGTGAAATAGTGCCGGGTGTGGGCCAGCTCCTTTTCCAGAGACACGATGATTTCACTGCGCAAGCTGTAGCGGAAAAGGGCGGCCAGGGAGGTGAGCATGGCCTCCAACATAGGCGCCTTGTAGTGGCGGGCCATGCTGCGCATACTCTCTAATGTGTTAAAGAGGAAATGGGGGTTGATCTGGTTGCGGTAGGCATTCAGCTGGGCCTGCTTCTGCGCGAGGGTGGTCTGATATAGGCGCAGGGACATCTCTTGCTGGCGCAGGCTGGCGGCCTCCAGTACCTCCAGCGTTTCATTTACGGTATACGCCACATAGCGGAGGTCCTTCAACCCCGGCAGAGCCATGCGGCGCTTCTTTCCCTGTTGAATCCTCTGCATGTCGGTTACCAGCTGTTTGATGGGGTTGGAGATCTCATGGACAATCAGCTCGGTGAAAACCGCCAGCAGCAGACAAACCACCAGCATTGCCAGCAACAGGATATTTCGTGTGGCGTGAATGTCCCGAAGCAGACTGTTTTTGGGAACCAGATCGATCATGGTCAGATTCATATCCTTGAGAGGGACCGCATGGCGGATATACTCCACGCTGCCGGAAAGAAGTTCGTGCTGGTCATACTCTTGAAGCATAGCCAGCTCTTCCGGGGAGGCATCCCGGCTGGTGTATACCACATCGTCTTGATAGAGCAGGGCCTTGATCTCGTTTTCATAGTCTCCCGCGCCTTTCAGGTTAATCAGCTGGTTCACGTTAACACGGGCCACGCCGATTGCGTATTCTTCCAGCAGAAATCCCCGGCGCTGGGTATTGTTTACCCGGAAGCAGTAGATTAGCTGAGGCAGAGGGGAGGAGTCATCGGGCAGTGTGCGGAAAAAGGGTCCAGAGAACCCGGGGGATTCTTCCCGGATCGTTTCTACCAACTGCTTATATTGGTAT
The DNA here is from genome assembly GCF_003612555.1 of Acutalibacter sp. 1XD8-33. Lineage (GTDB taxonomy): Bacteria > Bacillota > Clostridia > Oscillospirales > Acutalibacteraceae > Acutalibacter. The sequence continues at coordinate 45,005 of NZ_RAZF01000020.1, read as the reverse complement.
TTCCCTGTGGAGCCGGAAAAGAAGGAGTGCCCGAAGGGGCTGTCGATCATGATTTCAGCAATCAGGGGAGAGGACTGCCGGAGATAATCCAGCAGCTGGTTGCAGCCAGAGATGTTTTGCAGGTAGACGATGGGGTCCTTGCTGAAAAGGATTTCCTGCATATTAGAGAAATAGGTGAACTGCCGGATGGATTTTTCGATACCCTCAAACTGAGCGTCCAGCTGTGTTTCGATGTTTTGGGAAAAGGCCTGGAAGGATTTTGCAAACTGGCGCTCAGAAAAGCGGTAGGCGAAGAGAAAGGTGACCGAGGACAGCGCGGTTACAAAAAGAAGCATCATTGCCAGAAAAATTCGAAGCATTTGCGTGGTGGAAAGCCCCCGCAGTTTTTTCCCCATAGGAATTCCTCCATGGAATGAATTGGATTTTCTATCAGTATACAGGAAGAAAGACAAAAGGGAAAGAGACAGAATTAACGAATTGCATAAAAAGAAATAAAAAAGAGAGAAATCCATAGTGAAAATAAATTTTGTTATAGTAGAGCAAAACATTGTTGCTGTGAAAAATGTTTTGGTTCTGTTATCATAATGCTATGAGTTTTAGGGAGAAGCAGAGCGAGCTTTGTATAAAGCGTACAATGACTTCTCTGGAAACAAAGGAAAGGGGTTCTGAGAAATGAAGGGCAGGGCGGAAACGGTAAAAAAGAAAGATTCGGTATTCAAAGAAATATGGAAAAACAAGGCGATCTATATGATCATGCTGCCTGGCATCGCGTGGTTTATCATATTCGCCTATGGGCCCATGTCGGGTTTGCAGCTGGCTTTTAAAGAATACAGCACTAAGCTGGGAATCTGGGGGAGCCACTGGTGCGGCATGGAGAATTTTCAGTACGTATTCCGGGACCCGTCGTTCCTGCGGTCGGTGGGCACCACCCTGTGGATCAACGCGGGCAGGCTGCTGTTCCAGTTCCCCATCCCCATCATCTTGGCCCTGCTCTTTAACGAGCTGCGGCTGAAGCGCTACAAGAAGGTGGTGCAGACGGTGCTTACCTTTCCCCAGTTTCTCTCCTGGGTCATCGTGGCCAGCATTGTCATCAACATCCTCTCCTATGACGGCCTGGTGAACAGTGTCATCGCGGCCTTTGGCGGGGAGACCGTGAACTTCATGGGCAGCGCCAAAATGTTCCAGCCTCTTCTGTACATAACGGAGGATTGGAAGTCCGCCGGGTGGGGAGCCATCATCTACATGGCGGCCATCTCTGGCATAGACGTGGACCAGTACGAGGCGGCGGACCTGGACGGAGCCTCCCGCCTGCAGAAGATCTTCCGCATCACTATCCCAAACATTCTGCCCACCATCTCCGTGATGTTCGTGCTGCAGATGGGCAATCTGATGTCCGGCGGCTTCGATCAGGTGTTCAACCTGTCCAACCCGGCGGTGAAGGATGTCTCGGAGATCCTGGACATGTACATCTACAACATTTCCTTCGGCTCCACGCCGGACTTCGGATTTTCCACCGCCGTCAGCCTGTTCCGTTCGGTTGTGAACTGCGCGTTCCTGGTGGCTGCGGACCGGGGGGCCAAGGCCCTGGGCGGCAGCGGACTGTTCGCATGAGAAAGGAGATTACTTATGAAGCGTGAAATAGCTGGAAAAAAACGGAAGATCGACGGGGTGGACGTGTTCGTATTCACTCTGCTGACCATATGGCTGCTGATCATCATCATTCCCTTTGTGAACGCGGTCTCCATCTCCTTTGCCACCCAGAAGGAGTATGTGGACAACCCCCTCATGCTGTTCCCCACCAACCCCACCTTCCGCAGCTATGAGATGCTTTTGAACGACTACCGGATCTGGACGGGCTTCCGCACCTCCTTCCTGATTGTGCTGATGGGCGTGCCCCTGAACATGTTGCTCACCATGGTGCTGGCCTATGGCACCAGCCGGGGCAGCTATCCGGGCAAAAAGATCATCATTGGGGGCATCCTGTTTACCATGCTCTTCAACGGCGGCATTATCCCTCTCTATCTACAGATGAAAGAGATGGGTCTGACAAACCATTTGTGGTCTGTGCTGCTGGCGGGGTCTGTGAACGTGTTCTATTTTGTGATCATGCGCAGCTACTTCCAGTCTCTGCCGGACTCCCTTATTGAGTCCGCCCGGCTGGACGGCGCGGGGGAGTGGCGGGTGCTCTTCCATATTATCCTGCCCCTCTCTAAACCCATTATCGCCACCTTGACCCTGTTCTATCTGGTAGACAGGTGGAACGAATGGTACAACGCCCTGATCTTCATCCGCAACAGCGATCTGCAGCCCCTGCAGCTGGTTCTGCGGTCCATTGTGATGGAGTCCAGTATCGTGAACAACGTGACCAGCGCGGCGGCCATGGAGGCCATGCAGAACTTCGACATGGGCGTAAAAATGGCGGCGGTCATCGTTACCATTCTGCCGGTGATGTGCGTGTTCCCCTTCCTGCAAAAGCATTTTGCCCAGGGCGTAATGATTGGCGCGGTGAAGGCATAATATTACCCCCGTATTTAACTGTAGGAAGCATTGCGCGGTCCAGGTGCGTTAGGCACCTGGTAAGGGTTCTTAGGGGCAAAGCCCCTAAGCCGCCGGAGGCTTTAACCGTACTTTTATGGGCCGTTAGGCCCCTTCGGGACGTAGTCCCGACATAGTGTTTCCTGTTGTTTGTTGCAGAGGTAATAGCGTAAAATTTTGGTTCTGAAAGGAGGTGGGGCCCCAAACCGAGAGAATCCATGAGAGAATCCCGAGAAAAATATGAGAAAGGAAAGGACTAGAAAAATGAAACTTGCGAAACGAATTCTTCCCCTGCTTCTGGCTGGCCTTCTGGCGCTGAGCACGGCCGCCTGCGGCGGGAACAACAGCGAGAGCAGCTCCTCCCAGAGCTCCTCCTCCTCTTCCTCTGAGAGCTCCTCCTCCCAGGAGACCAGCTCCGACGAGTCCAGCAGCGAGGCCTCTGAGCAGGAGACCAATGACAGCGGCTATGAGAATCAGGTGGAACTCTCCTGGTACAAAGAGGGCATCACCGGCCAGGAGATCAACTATGACGGCGACGCCTGGGGCCAATTCTGGCAGGACAAGTTCAACGTGAAGTTCGACCTGACCGCCGCCACCATGGACGATTCCGACTGGAACGAGCGCCTGCGCATCTGGATTAACTCCGGAGACATGCCCGACGTGGCTCACTGGGGCTTCAACTATGGCGAGCTGGCCGACTACGCCCGCCAGGAGGCCGTCTACCGCTTCCCCGACGACTGGAAGGAGCGCTGGCCCAACGTGGCTAAGACCCAGGCCTTTGTTCCCGGCGCGGCTGTGGCGGAGGAGAACCTGGGCGGCACTTATGTGCTGTTCCGCTCCATCTTCGTGAACAACCGTCCCGCCGAGCGCCTGAGCTACCACGCCCTGCTCTACATGCGCAAGGACTGGATGGAGGCCTGCGATGTGGAGATCAAGGACACCTACAGCCCCTCCGAGCTGGAGGAGATCGCCAAGAAGTTCAAGGAGCAGGATCCCGGCAAGGTGGGCAGCCAGCTGGTTCCCATCAGCATCCGGACCTATGACGTGCCCAAGATCTATCCCGGCACCGTGTTCCCCGAGTCCATCAACATCGGCGACGGCTACTACAAGGACGCGGACGGCAAGTTCCAGTGGGCTCCTGCGGATCCCCGCACCCTGGAGGGTCTGAAGAAGTACCAGAACCTGTACCAGAGCGGCCTGCTGGATCCCGAGTTCTACACCCTGACCCGCTTTGAGGGCACCGAGAAATTCTACATCGGCGGCACCGCCGGCATCGTGCTGGACGACGGCATGGGCTACATGATCCAGAGCCGGATGCAGCACGGCCTGCAGACCAACCTGGGCCTGGATCCTGAGAAGGCCCTGCACATTGCCCAGCTGGTGGGCGAGGACGGCAAGTACTACTACCGCCAGGATATGAACTTCTACGGCTCCATCATCTTCTCCCCCGACATCACCGACGAGCAGTTCGAGCGCGCCATGGACATTCTGGACTTCTGCTCCACTCCCGAGGGCCAGGAGGTCTGCAACATGGGCTTTGAGGGCGAGGACTGGGAGAGAGATGCCGACGGCGAGTATGTGAGCCTGCTGCCCAACGAGATCACCGGCAACGCCAAGTCCATCCTGGGCAGCAAGTATCCCAGCGCGGACACCCAGTTCGGCGGCGTGATTCTGGGCGACGACTTCCAGTTCGTCACTCCCAACTACACCAAGGAGACCCGGGACACCATCAAGAAGTTCTACCAGCTCCGGGATGAGATCAGCGACGACAGCAGCCTGCTGCCCAGAGAGTACGACTACGAGTTCTTCAGCTCCCGGACCAAGACCCAGGCCAACATGAGCCTGGACGAGGAGTACGCCCAGCTGATCCTGAAGGAGGGCGACCTGGAGGCCAACTGGAACGCCTGGGTGAAGGAGAAGATGCAGCTGGTGCAGCCTCTCCTGGACGAGCTGAACGCCAACTAAAGGGGAATGTTTTGGGGGACGATGTTTTGGCCTCCGGCGGTTCAGGGGTTCCACCCCTGAAAACCCCGCAACCTTTAAAAAGGTTGACGAAACTTTTTCCCTGGACAGCTTTGGCCGGTCCAGCGGGCCTTACGCTGGCGTGGGTGTGGGGCGCGGAGCCCCACGACCTTGCCGTAGCCGCCGGTCTGTGGCGGCGGAGGCCACTCCGTATCTCTCAATAACTCTTCGCTTTAGGCACTCCCAACGAAAGGAAAGCATTGCATTTTTTGTCCTGGTGTGATATACTGACCAAAATAAAATAAACTGGGACAATAGGCGTGAGCCGGCCCCTGTGTGTTTGCGCACTGCGGGCCGGCTTTCCCTATATCCAGGCCTGAAAGGAAGGTAGCAGCCATGAAACAATATCAACTCTTCGCCAGCGGATACACGGCCAGCCAGCCGGGAGAGGGCGCGGCGCTTCTGGAACTGGACGGCACGGGCCTGAAAAAGGTCCACAGCTGGTCCGGCCTTGTGAATTCCTCCTATGTGCTGCCGGTGGGGGACTGGCTCTACGGCGTGGAGGAGCGGAAGGGCCAGGCCTCGGTGGTGAAGATTCCCCTGGAGCCTCTGGGCGGGGAAATCCAGCGGTTTTCCGTGCCCGGGTCCGGGCTCTGCCATGTGTGCAGCCACAAGGGCTTTCTGTACGTGGCTGGATACGCGGGCGGCACGCTGACGGGTCTGGACAAGGACAGCGGAGCGGTGTGCGCGTTTTATGAGCATCAGGGTCACAGCGCTAATCCTGTGCGCCAGGAAAAGGCCCATGTGCACTCCTCGCTGCCCTCGCCGGACGGCCGGGAGCTGCTGGTGGCCGACCTGGGCCAGGACAGGCTCTTTCGCTACCGGATCGGGGAGAAGGGGGAGCTCAGCCCCAATGAGGCCCAGCCCTGGGTATCCGTCGCCCCCGGCCAGGGGCCCCGGCACTTCGCCTTCCATCCCAGCGGGAACTGGCTCTATCTGGTGAACGAGTTGGAAAAGACCCTGTACGGCTTCCGGTATCGGGGCGCGGAGGAGGCCATCGAGTTTTTTGGGGAGTACGATATCAGCCAGCCGGAGACAGAGGGCTCTCTGGCGGCGGACATTCATTTTACGCCGGAGGGAGACTGGCTCTATGTCTCGGTGCGGGGCACGGATCGGATTTTCTGCTTCCGCTGGCGGGAGAACGGCGCTCTGGAGCCTGCAGGGGTTTTCTCCAGCGGGGGGAAGGAGCCCAGGAGTTTTCACATCAGCCCGGACGGGGAATTCCTGGCGGCGGCCAATCAGTCGTCCGGGAGCGTCGTGGTGTTCCCCCTGGACAAGGCCACGGGAGCGCTGGGGGAGAAGGCGGCGGAGCTGGCCTTTCCGACGGTCTCCTGCGTGAAGTTCAGAGGGGCGGAGATTTAGAGCCTGTTTACACAAGTAATCGTACTCGCCTTTTCGGTGGATTTTGGCAGTTTCTGTGTCAAAAAAACTTGCCAATTCCGAGATTGCCTGCGTTTTTTCTCCTTGAACCTGTTCAAAATCCCCTCGAAAATCCGGGTACTCAACTTGTGTGAACACGCTCTAGAAGCTATATTCTTAGGAGGATTTGTGTATGGAACGAAAAAAGGCCATTGTCACCGGGGCCAGCCGGGGCATCGGCAGGGGAATCGCGAGAGTTCTGGCAAGAGAGGGCTATGATCTGGCCATCTCCTATTCCACCAAGCAGGCGGAGGGGGAGGCGGTTGCGGAGTCCCTCAAAAAAGAGTACGGCGGAGAGTGCTTCTGCTTTCAGGCCTCTCTGGAGCAGCCAGGAGCCGGGGTGGAGCTGCTGGAAAAAAGCGTGGAGGCCCTGGGCGGCCTGGACCTGCTGGTGAACAACGCCGGGGTCACCCGCTTCGAGAACATTTTGGATATGACGCCGGAGGTGTTCGAGCTGCTGTTCCGGCTGGACTTCCAGAATTACATTTTGATGATGCAGGCCGCCGCCCGGCATATGGTGAAGCACAGGGTGCATGGGAGCCTTGTGAACATCACCTCCACCCGGGGGGAGCGGGCCTATGCGGGGGACTTCCTCTACGGCGGGCTGAAGGCCGGGCTGAACCGGGCGATTCAGTCCATCGCCCTGGATCTGGCCCCCTATGGCATCCGGGTGAACAACGTGGCCCCCGGCGCGACCCGGATCCGTACCAAGGAGGAGCTGGAGGCAGAGGGCAGGCCGGATTTTTGGAGTGTTTTGGGGGAAAAAATCCCTCTGGGACGCTGCGGCACGCCGGAGGATATCGGGGAGGCGGTGGCCTTTCTGGCCTCAGAGAAGGCCTCCTACATCACTGGCATGACCGTCAAGGTGGACGGGGGCCTGATCCTCCCCGGAATGCCGGAGCATGTGCCGGCGGGGGAGGACCCCGGCTGCTGGGGCCGGGCCGCATCCAAATACGCGGAGAGTGTATTGAATTCAGACGAGTAAAGGAGAGATCATATGGTAACCATTCGGAACATCAAGACCATCCTCACCGCCCCCCGGGGCATTGATCTGGTGGTGGTCAAGGTGGAGACCAGCGAGCCGGGGCTCTACGGCCTGGGCTGCGCCACCTTCACCCAGCGCTATGAGGCTGTTGCCACGGCGGTGAACGAGTACCTCAAGCCCCTTCTGGAGGGCCGGAACGTGGAGGACATTGAGGACATCTGGCAGACGGCCATGGGAAGCTCCTATTGGCGGAACGGCCCGGTGCTGAATAACGCCCTCTCCGGCGTGGACGAGGCATTATGGGACATCAAGGGCAAAATGGCGAACATGCCGGTATACGACCTGTTCGGCGGGAAATGCCGTCAGGCCGCGGCGGTATACCGGCACACGGACGGAGCCACCCCAGAAGAGGTGGAGGAGAACGTCTGCAAGTATATGGAGCAGGGCTACCGCTATCTCCGGTGCCAGATGGGGGTCTACGGGGGCCAGATGGGCAAGGGGAAGCAACGGATCGTCTCCCCGGAGAACAGCAAGCCCGGCGCCTACTACGACGCGCATCAGTACTGCGAGGGAGTGGTGAAGCTCTTTGCCCACCTGCGGGACAAACTGGGGTATGAGATCGAACTGCTCCACGACGTCCACGAGCGGCTGACGCCCATCCAGGCCATCGGTCTGGCAAAGCAGCTGGAGCCTTACCGGCTGTTCTTCCTGGAGGACGCCCTGCCCCCGGAGCAAATCCAGTGGTTCCAGGCCATGCGGGCCCAAACGGCGGTGCCCATCGCAATGGGCGAGCTGTTCAACAACCCCCTGGAGTGGCGGGAGCTGGTGGCCAAGGGGCTCATCGACTACATCCGGGTGCATCTGAGCCAGATCGGCGGACTGACCCCGGCCCGGAAGCTGGCAATTCTGTGCGAGGCCTTTGGGGTGCGCACGGCCTGGCACGGCCCCGGAGACCTGTCCCCGGTGGGGGCGGCGGCGCAGCTGCATCTGGATCTGGCCAGCCCCAATTTCGGCATCCAGGAGTTCGCGGGCTTCTCGGAGGAGGAGCAGGAGGTATTCCCCGGATGTCCTCAGGTGCGGGACGGCTACCTCTACGCCAACGACAAGCCAGGTCTGGGTGTGGATATCGACGAGGAAAAGGCCGCCAAGTATCCCTGCTCCTATCGGGAGCCGGGATGGCTTCTGGCCAGGACCACCGACGGCACGGCCGTGCGGCCCTAATAGAAGGGAGGATTCTCAGTGGAAAACTGGAAGAAAGCGGGAAAAAATCAGGAGCTTTCCTGGGTATGGCAGGGAGAGAAAGCGGAGGAGAAACAGCCTCTGGCGCTCTGTCTGGCGGAGAGCGAGGCGGCGGCAGAGCGGCGCCTGGAGCAGATGGCAGAGGGCGAGACGGGAGCCATTCTGGCGGCGGTGGTTCTGCCGGAAGGGAGCATGGATGCCTGGGAAGAGGATCTGGGCGACTTGATCTTCGCCTGGAAAAACTGCGAGCAGGTGGAGGAAACTCGGATCTCTTTGACAGGTACTGCCGCCTGCGGGGACGCGGTCTGGCGGCTGGGGGCCCATTTCCCCCAGTGGTTTTCAGCGGTCTGCGTGGTGGGCGGCCATGCGGATCCCTATGAGGCCCGCCAATTGAGCCAGGTGCCTCTGCGGGCCTATGCCCTGGCCGGGCAGGACTGCCAGGTACGAGCCGGGAAGGTCTACGCGGACGTGGAACGCACCGTTATGGGCATCCGGGTGGTTGGAGGCGAAAACATCTCCTGCCTGGATGTGCCGGAAGGGCTGGACGGTCAAGCCGCCTGGGATTGGGCTTTTGCCGGCGGAGAAACTGTGAAATGGCTGGTGGAGCAGGACCGAAAGCGCCAGTTCCAGGTGTACAATCTTCAGCCGGGCGTGTGGAGGATCGACGACTTTTTCACCTCCACATGCTACCTGATCGAGGGGAAGGAAAAGGCGCTGCTGGTCGACACCGGCATGGGCCAGGGGGACCTGCCTGGGCTTGTCCGGCGGCTGACCCGCCTGCCTGTGGAGGTGGCCGTTACCCATCCCCATGGAGACCATATGCATAAAGCGGAGCGTTTCTCCAAAATTTATCTGCATAAAAACGATATTGCCCGACTCCGGGAGCATCCGGAGAAATTCCCGGCGGCGTTCAGCCAGGGGAGTCAATGGCCGGAGCTGGTCCCCATCGAGGAGGGGACCAAGATCGATCTGGGCGGCGGAGTGGTGGTTGAAACCCTGGAGCTGGGAGGACACACCCCGGACTCTGTGGTGTTCGCGGACGACTTCCACAAGCTGCTGTGCACCGGCGACGCCATCGGTTCCGGCTATATTGCCCTGATGATCTGCCCGGAGGACCAGATGCTTCCCTACATCGAGACCTACCGGGATAATCTGGAGCGTTTCGCAAAACATCTGCCCAGACTGAAGGATTACGCCTGGCTGGGGGGACATGTCCTCCAGGAGAACGGCTGCGATATGCGCCATCAGCCGGACTTCAACGGGAGAAAATCTGCATATTTCAATCCGATCCGTCCCAGAGTGGTGGAGGATATGCTCACCCTCTGCCAGAAGATCCTCTCGGGAGAAATCAGCAAAGAGGAGATCATGGCCGCAAAGGAGCACTATTGCAGCCATGGCAGCGCGGGAATGTATTTTGCCTTCCGGCCGTAAGAACTGCACAAGAAAAAAACGCATATAAATAAATTGAGGGTGCTGCTGAAAAGCAGCACCCTCTTTTCGTACCCAAATTGCGCCCGCTAGGGGACTAGGGGACGCTTCAGACAGACTTAGCAGCAGCCGTTGTTGCAGCCATTGCCGCAGCCGCAGTCGTTGCCGATGCTGTTGAAGCCGTTGCCGCAGCCGCCGCAGCACAGCAGGAGCAGGATGATGATGAAGATCCAAGAGCAACCGTTGTTACACATTTGGGAACGCCTCCTTTCGTTTACATTCCATACTATTCCCTGGTAGAAAAACTGTGACAGCTGAAAAAATCTTTTTTGGAAAAAGCGATTGAGAGAGAATAAGAGAGAAAAGAAGAGGAAATAACCTTTATTAGGGGCTGGAACAGTAGAATTTGATCTTATTTGACCTTGACAGTTTGTTATAAACTGAGTAAACTTAAAGTCAAAGAAAGTCAAAGACAAACCATGGAGGGACAGAGATGCGGATCAGCGACAGCGTGGCAAATTATATTCTGGAGCTTTTGAATCAGGCCGGGGGGATTGCGGAGATTCAGCGCAATGAATTGGCTAATGTGCTGGGTTGTGTGCCCAGCCAGATCAACTATGTGCTTACCTCCCGGTTTACGCCGGAACAGGGGTTCTTGGTGGAGAGCCGCCGGGGAGGCGGAGGCTATGTGCGGATCACCCGGCTGAAGCTCTCCACCACGGATATGATTATGCATATTGTAAACGGAATAGGCAGTTCTTTGGACGGGGCCACCACTCGGGCCATATTGGGGAATATGCTCCAAAGCGGGGTGCTAGACCAGCGCTCTGCGGAACTGATTCAGGCGGCTGCTTCGGAGAAGGCACTGGTGGCTGTGCCGGGAGAGCTCCGAGACACGGTACGGGCCATGATCGTGAAAAATATGCTGCTGGCCACCAGGGCCTAGGCGGGAAAGATGAGACGGGTATTCCTGCTGGCTTTGGCCGTGGCGCTCCTGCTCTCAGGGTGCAGGGGCGGCGGATGGGTGTTCAAGGGATTCCACAAGGACCAGGACAGGGCCCTGCTGGAGCGACTGGGGGAAAAATACCCCCAAATGGAATTTTCCTGTACCGGGCAGAGCGAAGGCGCGGTCCATCAGGTTCTGGCCGGGGACGGCACCCAGTTTCCCGCCTGGACGGCCCCCGGCTCCAAAGGGAAGTTCCAGATCATCGAGCACTATTTGGAGGAGTGGCTGGCGGCCCAGGGCTTCTATACCGCTCTGGAGGAGAAATTGACCGAGCTGGGATTTGAGTGGAAATATGCCAGCTACAATCATTATGACAGGCATTTTGAGGTGTGCCTTGGCGGGTTGGACAGCCCGGACCGGCTGGAAGAGGCCGCGCAGGCTTTTGTCTGGGCGAAGGAGCGCTTCGACAGCCTGTACGGGGATTTCCAGGTAGGCGCCGGTTGCGAGGACCCGCTGCTCTCCTTCAACGGGTCCTTTACCCTGACGGGGGAGGAGCATTTCCAGAGGATCTACCTGTCCATGCGCCAGGGAGACGCGTGGAATCAGGACTATGCCTATGATGACTACCGAAGCGTCCTGCGGGACGCCGTAAAGCGGAGTAAAGAGAAGGAAGATATTCCAGATATAGAATCATAATTTGGAGGTGCGCTATATGTTGTGTCAATCCTGCGGTCAGCGGGCCGCTACAACCCACATCAAGTCCATGGTGAACGGACAGCTTACGGAAACCCATCTCTGCGCCCAATGCGCGAAGAAACAGGGCTATGGCCACATTTTGGGAGACTGGGGCGGCTTTGGCAGTCTGCTGGGCGGGCTGCTGAGAGAGGTTCCGGCGGCAGAGGTAAAGCGCTGCCCCGGCTGCGGGGCCAGCTTTGGGGAGATTTCCCAGACTGGCCAGATTGGGTGCGGAGAGTGCTATCAGACCTTCCGGGCCCAGCTGCTGCCAGTGATCCAACGGATTCATGGCGCGGCCCGGCACAAGGGGAAGTCTCCGGGGGGCTCGGCCCTGCGGGTGTCGGACCCCAACCATCAGATGGTAGCCAGCCCCCGCCAGGAAAAGCCGGCGGAGGCGGAGCTTCGGGAGAAGGAGCGCCTGATGCAGGAGGCAATCCAGCTGCAGGACTTTGAAAACGCAGCTCTGCTGCGGGACCAAATCAAAGAACTCAAGGCGAAAAACGGGTTGGAATAGAGGAGCTTTCCCCGTTTGCAGAGAAAGGATGGATGAAGTATGGCAGAGACGAACCAAGCAAAAAAATGGTATGAGAAGGCTGGGGAGAGCCCGGATGTGACCGCCAGCACCCGGGTGCGGCTGGCCCGAAATCTGCGCCGGGAGCCCTTTCCGGCCAGGGCCAACGCCGCGCAAAAGGAAAAGGTAGTCCAAGAGGTGCGGGGCGCTCTGCTGAACGGCAACAGCGTCCTCTCCCGGGAGTTTCGTTTTTTGCAGCTGGAGGAGCTTACCAACGAGGCGGCGGCCTCTCTGGTGGAACGGCACATCGTGAGCCCGGGGTTCATCGCGGACCGCCAGGGTAAAGCGGTGCTGGTTTCAGAGGATGAGAGCATAGCCATTATGATTAACGAGGAGGACCATGTGCGGATCCAGGTGCTCCGGGAGGGGATGGCCCTGAAGGAGGCCGCCGAGACCGCCGACCGTATTGACACGCTGCTGGGCGAAAACCTGGACTTCGCCTTTGACCAGGAATTCGGCTACCTGACCCAGTGCCCCACCAACCTGGGCACGGGAATGCGGGCCTCTGTGATGCTCCATCTGCCTGCCTTGACAGAGAGCGGCGGCATGGCCCGGATGGGGGCCAATCTCTCCAAGCTGGGGCTCACCCTGCGGGGAGCCTTTGGGGAGGGGACCCGGGCCGTGGGGGACCTGTACCAGCTGTCCAACCAGATCACCTTGGGGCTCAGCGAGAACCAGGCCATTGAGAACCTCTCCGCCATCGCCGGGCAGCTGATGAACGAGGAGCGGAGGCTTCGCCAGGAGATGGGCGGCTCCTTGGCCTGGCAGGACAAAATCACACGGGCGGCGGGGACCTTGAAATCCGCCCGGCTGTTGTCCGGTGGCGAGGCGGCGGAGCTACTGTCGCTGGTACGGCTGGGAATCGCGCAAGGGCTGCTGGCCGATGTGGACTTGGGAACCATGAATGCCCTTTCGGTAAAGGTTCAACCGGCTACGCTAATGACTTCCGCAGGACGAAAGCTAAGCGAGGGCGAACGGGACCAGCTGCGGGCAAAGCTCCTGCGGGAAGCGCTGGAGCCCCTGCGGATGGGGGAATAAAACGGGCATACTAAGACTGTGGGGCGTTGGGTCTCAGCTGGTCTCGTCTGCCGACTCGGTCGGGAGAGTTCATGCTTGCATGAACTCTTCCCCACTGGGGGAGCTTCCCCGCTTCGGTCGGTTCGCAGCTTGTCTGCAATACTTGGCTTTGCCAAGTATCCGGCAGAACGCTCACCCCTCAAACTCCCACGAGCTTTTGAAGAAAGCTAAGACTTCGCAGAGCGAAGTCTGCAAAACTTTTACGTTGGTCAGCTCAGCCAGAAAACGTAAAATGTCTGCGACGAACGAAGTGAGGAAGCAGGGTAAAAGTTTCGTCAACCTTTTCAAAGGTTGCAGGGGTTTGGGGACGGCGTCCCCAAGGTCTGTAAATTTCTAAAAGGAGTGATTTTATGTACCGCTTCAACGGTTTTACGGAAAAGGCAAATCAGGCTCTGAATCTGGCGGTGGAATCCGCCCAGGAGCTGGGCCACGACTACATCGGCAGTGAGCATCTCATGCTGGGTCTGCTGAAAGAGGGCAGCGGCGTGGCCTATACCGTGCTGAACAAGCTGGGCGTTACCGCCGAGGGCTATGAAAAGCTCCTGCGGGAGCGGATCGGCTATGGGGAAAAGACCAGCCTCACCCCGGAGAACTTCACTCCCCGCACCAAACAGATTCTACAGGTCGCGGCCATGGCGGGGGCAAGGCTGAACAACGCCTACGTAGGCACTGAGCACATTTTGATCGCTATTATGCAGGACGAGAGCTGCTATGCCATGCGCTTTCTGAAGATCCTGGGTGTGGACCCGGACCGGGTGGTGCGGGAGCTCTCCTCCATGGTGAGCAGCGCCTCCTTCGCGGGAAATCATGAGGGAGAGGCAGGCCAGAAGAAATCCGGCAAGGCCCTGGAGCAGTTTGGCCGGGACCTGACGGAGCTGGCCGCCCAGGGAAAGATCGACCCGGTGATCGGCCGCTCTGAGGAGATCCAGCGGGTGATCCAGATCCTCTCCCGGCGCACAAAGAATAACCCGGTACTCATCGGCGAGCCCGGGGTGGGCAAGACGGCTGTGGCCGAGGGTTTGGCCCTGAAAATCAACACAGGCGATGTGCCGGAGATTCTGAAAAAGAAGCGGCTGGTCTCCCTGGATCTTACCGGTATGGTGGCGGGAACCAAGTACCGGGGCGACTTCGAGGAGCGGATCAAGTCTGCCATCGACGAGGTGAAGAACGACGGGGACATCATCCTCTTTATCGACGAGCTCCACACCATCATCGGCGCGGGCTCGGCGGAGGGCTCTACAGACGCGGCCAATATCCTCAAGCCCGCCCTGGCTCGGGGGGATTTCCAGGTGATCGGCGCCACCACCATCAACGAGTACCGCAAGCATATTGAAAAGGACGCGGCCCTGGAGCGCCGGTTCCAGCCGGTGAACGTGGGGGAGCCCACCCAGGAGGAGGCCGGGCAGATTTTGCAGGGGCTTAAAGACCGGTATGAAGCCCATCATAAGGTGAAGATTACCGACGAGGCCATTGACGCCGCCGTGAAGCTCTCCGCCCGGTATATCTCTGACCGATACCTTCCGGATAAGGCCATCGACCTGGTGGATGAGGCAGCCTCCCGGGTACGTCTGCGGGCCTTCACCGCTCCGGACAGCTTACAGAATATGGAAAAGCAGATCAAGGATTTGGAGGGGGATAAGGCCGCGGCGGTAAACTCCCAGGATTTCGAGCGAGCGGCGGCTCTTCGGGATAAGCAGAAGGAGCTCCAGGAGGAACTGGAAAAGGCCCGGGATGAGTGGGCTGCAAAGAATGAACGCAGCGACAGCGTGGTCACGGCGGAGGATATCGCGGATATTGTTTCCATGTGGACCGGGGTGCCCGTCACGCAGCTTACGGAGGAGGAGAGCCAGCGCCTGCTGAAGCTGGAGGAAACTCTGCACCGCCGGGTAGTTGGTCAGGACGAGGCCGTTTCCGCCATTGCCAAGGCTATCCGCCGGGGACGTGTAGGATTAAAAGATAAGAACCGGCCCATCGGCTCCTTCATTTTCCTGGGTCCCACAGGCGTGGGCAAAACCGAGCTGTGCAAGGCCCTGGCCGAGGCCATGTTCGGAGACGAAAAGGCCATGGTGCGCTTCGATATGTCGGAATATATGGAGAAACACACAGTATCCCGTCTGGTGGGGTCCCCTCCCGGCTATGTGGGCTTCGACGAGGGAGGGCAGCTTACTGAGGCGGTGCGCCGGAAACCCTATTCCGTGGTGCTCTTTGACGAGATCGAGAAGGCCCATCCGGACGTGTTCAATATCCTCCTGCAGATTCTGGAGGACGGCCGGGTGACGGATTCCCAGGGCAAAACAGTGGATTTTAAAAACACGGTTATCATTATGACATCCAACGTGGGAGCCAGGCTGATTATGGAAAAGCAGAGCTCTTTAGGCTTTGCTGGCAGCGGGAACAGTGGCCAGCGGGACTTTGAGAAGATCAAAGAGACGGTGATGGGTGAGCTGAAGAACCTGTTTAAGCCGGAGTTTCTCAACCGCGTGGACGATATCACCGTGTTCCATAAGCTGACGGAGGAGGACACGGCGAAAATCGCTGGAAAGATGCTGGAGGCTCTGCAAGGCAAGCTGCGGGAGCTAGGAGTGGAAGTAGAGTTTGCGCCGGAGACGATAGCCGCCGTGGCAAAATTAGGCTACGATCCGGTCTATGGGGCGCGGCCCCTGCGCCGGGTGATTCAGAGCCGGATCGAGGATTTGGCTTCTGAAAAGCTGCTGGAAGGAGAGATTGTTTCAGGCAAGCGCTATCAATGCCTCTACCAGGATGAGGCCTTCAGCTTTGTGGAGCGTTGACCCCAAAAGCGCGCTTCTTCTGTCCCTTATGAAAAAAGTGGAGTGGCATTCCAGATAGGATGTCCTTAAAAGAGCAGGCGGAGAGAATCCGCCTGCTTTTTTGTCCTGCCCTATTCTGTTTATAAAACTGGCAAGAAAGCCGAGACGCCACATACTCGCCAGCGAAAGCGGAATCCGCGTTAACTATGCCGGGCCCGGAAAGCGTCCAGATCGATCCGTTCGCCGCCGTTCAGACGGGATTCCTCCGCTGCCAGCGCGATATAGTGGCTTTCCATGGAGCTTTCCAGGGTGGTGGTGCGCTCGGTGGGCGGCGCGCCGTCGATCAGCATGTCCAGAAAATCGGCGATAATTCCACTGTCGCCGCCGCCGTGGCCCTTGAGATCCTTGGTGGTGTTTAGGTCGAGAACCTCCTCGCCCTGGCCGAAAACCCGGAGCCGGATGGTGTTGGACTTCATATCCGCCTCTATCTCGCCCTTTGTGCCCATGGCCTTGAAATAGCGGTAGCAATTTTCAGTAAAAGCGCACATCGTAAAGCTGATGGTGGATCCGTCCTCCATCAAAAGGTTGGTCTGTTGGTGGTCTACCACGTTGTTGTCACAGTGGAACACACACCGGCCATAGGGACCGTCTTTCAAAGCGGCATAGGTGGACTCTACAGTGTTTTCTACGCTGAGGATGGAGCTGATCCAGTTCCCGCCGTGGAGCAATCCGGTTTTTTCCCCGGTGATATAGATCTTCTCCGCGTCAAAAATACAGTTGTCCTTTACTTTGCAGCCGCCCAGGCAGTAGGGAGTGGAGCCTTCGGGAGCGCATTCGGGCTTGAACAGATGGATTCCGCCGATGGAGGACACAGACTTGCATTTTTTCCCCACCAGCCAGGTGAGAATGTCCATATCATGGCAGGACTTTTGTAGAATCATGGGGCTGGTTTCGTCGGAGTTCCGCCAGTTGCCCCGCACAAAGGAGTGGGCCTGGTGCCAATATCCCACGTTTTCATTGGCGCAGATGGAAACCACATCGCCTATCTTCCCGCTGTCAATAATCTCTTTCAGCGTATTGTAAAACTTGGTGTAGCGCAGCACATGACAGAGAATCACATGCTGATGGGGATGGGCGGCCGCCGCGGCTAAAATTTCCCGGCATTTTTGAAGATCTGGGGAAATGGGCTTTTCCATGAGCACATGGTAACCCTGCTCCAGGGCGGGGAGGGCGTGGCCAACGTGCTGCCTGTCCATGGTGGAGATGATTGCCACATCTGCCAGCCGGGGCTTTGCCAGCATTTCCTCAGCGCATTGAAAACAGTTTTCCTCCGGGATTCCATAGAGCTCCTTGGCTTTCTTCACTTTGTCCGGATTCAGGTCCGCCACCGCCACAACTTTCATGCGGCCGGGGAACAGCTCCTGCATGGAGGCGTAGGTGCTGCCCCGGTCCCCAAAGCCGGCGATGGCAAAGGTAATGGGCGCTTTCATAGTGTATATCATCCTTCGTTTGAGTATTGGTTGCGGCGAAACGGAAGGCCGCTTATGAATCTTGGCCTGCCTCCTGGAACATCGCCCGCACAGAAGGGGAGTTTTTGGTCAGCTTTTTGATGCTCAGATCCTCGGCCTTGTCATTTGCCAGGCGCAGGTTGCGCTCGGACCCCAGCAGGTTGTCCTTGATCTTCTGCAAATGGTCGATGGAATTGTCGATCTCCTTGATAGCCGCCTGAAAACGCTCGCTGGCCAGCCGGTAGTTTCTGCCGAATTTGTCCTTGAAATCGTTCATGGCGGCCTCAAAGTTTTCCACATCGATTTGCTGGTTTCGTATCTCCCGGAGCTCCCGCCGGTATTTCAGGGAATTACGGGCGGCGTTGCGCAGCATGGAGATGGTGGGGATAAAGAACTGGGGCCGGATCACGTACATCTTTTCGTACCGGTAGGATACATCCACAATGCCGCCGTTATATAGCTCGCTGTCCGCCTCCAGCATGGAGACCAGCACCGCGTATTCGCATCCCTTTTCCCGGCGGTCCTTATCCAGCTCCTTGAAGAAGTCCTCGTTCTTGTGCTTGGTAGCGGTCTCGTCCATCTCGTTTTTCATTTCAAACATGATGGAGATGAACTCGGTTCCGTCCTCGCTCTCCCGGAAGATGAAATCCCCCTTGCTGCCGGTGCGGGCGTCGTTATCCTTCTCAAAATAGGCGTTGGGGAAAGCCGCCATGCGCAGCTGGTTGAACTGGTTCTGGCAATGCTGCTCCAAGCTCTCGCCGACCATTTTGGTAGACTGCCGGACCTTAAAATCTTTATAATACTCGATTTGCTGGTCCTTGGCCTTTAACTGAGCCTCATACTGCTCCTTGAGAGCTTTCTCTTTCAGCTGGCTCTCAGACTGTTCCCGCTCCAGCTCGCCCCGCAGGGTAAGAAGCTGTTCTTTCTGGCTGGCAAGCTCCCGCTCCTTTTCAGTGACGGCATGGGTAACGGCCAGTTCTTTCTCGGCGCCGGTCTGCTGGAGCTGGTTTTCCAGCTCTAGGATGCGCTTTTCCCGCGCTGCCAACTCCGCCTCTTTTTTTGCCAGAGCATCCACCCGCTCCCGGTCCTTTTCAGTGACAGCCTGGGTAACGGCCAGGTCCTTTTCTGTGCCGGTCTGCTTCAGCTGCTCATTGAGCCGGATGATAAGCTGGTCTTTTTCCGCCAGAGCCTTGGCGTTTTCGGCGCGGACTTCTATCAGAGCCTGTTCATGGCTGGTTTGGGCGATTTTTAGATTCTGGCAGTGCTGTTCCGCCAGAGCCTGTTCTCTTCCGGCCAGCTCCTTCTCAAACTCCCTGCCTCGTACCTGTTGGACGATCTGGGCATAACCCGCCTCGTCTACCTGAAACACCTTGCCGCAGTTTGGACACTTAATTTCCTGCATACGCGTCTCCTTGCCCGGCGCTTAGCGGCCCAGGGCGCGGGTGCCGATATCGCTGCGGCAGAAGCAGCCCTCAAAATGGATCTTCTCCGCAGCGGCATAGGCTTTTTGGAGAGCTTTTTCCAGGGTGCCGCCCTTGGCCGTAATACCCAGCACACGCCCACCGGCGGTATAAAATTTGCCGTTTTCCCATTTAGTGCCCGCGTGGATGATGGTAACGCCTTCCGCCTGGCCGTTTTCATCCAAGCCGGAGATCTCTTTTCCTTTTTCATAGCTGCCCGGATAGCCGCCGCTGGCGAGAATGATGCAGGCACAGGCATCGGAGGACCAGCGAATTTCCAGATCGGAGAGGCGCTCGTTGACCACAGCCTCTATGATATCCACAAAGTCCGTCTCCAGCAGCGGAAGCACTACCTGGGTTTCCGGGTCGCCGAAGCGGCTGTTATACTCGATCACCTTGGGGCCATCAGGGGTGAGCATCAGCCCAAAATAGAGGCATCCCTTAAACCTGCGCCCCTCGGCGTTCATGGCCTCCATGGTGGGCAGAAAGATCTTCTCCATACATTCTTTTGCGATCTCTTTCGTGTAGAAAGGGGAGGGGGCAATGGTGCCCATGCCGCCGGTATTGGGGCCCTGGTCGCCGTCATGAGCCCGCTTGTGGTCCATAGAGGACACCATAGGCCGCACGGCATGGCCGTCGGTAAAGGCCAGCACGGTCACCTCCGGGCCGGTGAGAAATTCTTCCACCACCACCTGACTGCCGGAGTCGCCGAAGATTTTCTCCTCCATCAGCGCGTGGAGAGCGGCTTCAGCCTCGGATTCATTCTGGGCAAGGGTGACGCCCTTGCCCACGGCCAGACCATCGGCCTTGATAACGGCGGGGTATTTGTTTTGGGAGCGGATATAATCCAGCGCGGCGGCGGAGTCGTCGAACACCTCGTACGCGGCGGTGGGAATCCCGTATTTTTTCATGAGGTTTTTGGAGAATACCTTGCTGCTCTCGATTTCTGCGGCCAATTTGTTGGGACCGAAGCAGGGAAAGCCCCCGGCCTCCAGGTAGTCCACCATGCCGGCTCCCAATGGATCGTCCGGGGCCACAAACACCAAATCCACCGCCTTTTCCCGAGCCAGGGCCAGCATACCCGCCTGGTCCATGGCGCTGACGTTGACGCACTCCGCGTCTTGGGAGATGCCGCCATTTCCGGGGGCGCAAAAGAGTTGGTCCGCCCTGGGGCTCTCCCGCAGCTTGCGGACAATGGCATGTTCCCGTCCGCCGCTGCCGATTACCAAAATTTTCATAGGAAAACCATCCTTTTTATATTTATAAGTACTTCAGCAGTTCACTCAGACTGTTTACCGTGATCTCGGCCCCGGAGCTGGGCGCGCCTGGTTTGGCGATGTGGGCCGTATGCCAGCCGGCATTTTTTCCCCCTTGAATGTCCGCGACCGGGTTGTCCCCCACCATCCAGATCAAAGAGGGAAAGGCGGCAACGCGTTCCGCCTTTCGGAAAATTCTCACATCCGGTTTGCAGATGCCCACCACGCCGGAATTCACGATCCCAGAGAAAAACTGTCCCAAGCCCAGCTGGACAAATAGGCTTTCCCACTCGGGGAAATTGTTGGTGAGGATGTAGTTCCGATATCCCTTATAGGCGCACACGGCCAGAGTGGCGGCAGCGTCTGGACGCACCCGGTAATTTTTGGGGTCCATAGCCACCTCCCGCGCCCTTCTGGCGGCAGCCGCCGCCAAGGGCGCGGGGACTCCCAAGGCCTCGTAAGCCAGAGCGAACAGGGAGAAAAGCTCCTCCCAGAAGGCCCTGCCGGTCAAAGTCGGGTTTCCGTCCGGATGCCAGGGAAAGCCATGCTTCAAAAAGGGAGCCAGCTTTTCCGGGGTAATCTCATATTCCGGAGCCGCATTCCCCAGGGCCATCATTAGGCAGGAACGCCAGCTGGGTTCTCCGAAGGTAAGAGTGCCGTCGAAGTCCCAAAAGATTGCCTTTCGCATGGATGTATCTCCTCTCTGCAGGTGCGGTTATGATTCCGGTGGCCTATCCCAAAGCCCCGGCAGATAGACTCCGTACCGTTCTACAGCCTGGCCCAACCCCTCCAGAAGCTCCTCCCGGGTAAATCCCTGGGCCTCCAGCTCCTGGTCCGTCATGGCATTGGCCCGCTGGTAAAAGTCCACCGCCACGGCCAGGATGCTCCCGTCCTCCGGGTCCAGGCTCTGAAACAGCAGGTCCTCCGCCTTGCCCAGCTGTTTTTCATCCAGCAGGCCGGCAAGCTCCTCCTTCAGTTCTGCGGCGCGCGTCTGCCGGAGCGCCTCTTCCCAGCCGGAGCCTTGACCGTCTTTGCCGAAAAACAGCCGTATGATAGCGGAGATAATCATCTCGATCTGCCGCATCAGCCAGTCCTGCTGGATAAACATCAGTGGTGGAACAGACGGATGCCCGTGAAGGCCATGGCGATGCCGTATTTGTCACAGGCCTCGATGACGTTGTCGTCCCGGATGGATCCGCCGGGTTGGGCGATGAACGCCACGCCGGACTTGTGGGCACGCTCGATGTTGTCGCCAAAGGGGAAGAAAGCGTCGCTGCCCAGGGCCACGCCGGTCATGCCGTCCAGCCAGGCCCGGCGCTCCTCCCGGGTAAAGGGCTGGGGCTTCTCTGTGAAGAACTGCTCCCACATGCCGTCCGCCAGTACGTCCATGTATTCGTCGGAGATGTACACATCGATGGTGTTGTCCCGGTCCGGGCGGCGGATATCGGGTTTAAAGGGCAGATTCAGCACCTTGGGGCTTTGGCGGAGATACCAGTTGTCCGCCTTGTTGCCTGCCAGGCGGGTGCAGTGGACCCGGCTCTGCTGGCCCGCGCCCACGCCGATAACCTGACCGTGCTTTGCATAGCACACAGAGTTAGACTGGGTGTATTTCAGGGTGATCAGGGACACGATCAGATCCCGCTTGGCCTCCTCAGAGAGAGTCTTATTGGCGGTAGGCATGTTTTCTAGAAGAGTGCCGTCGATTTTCAGCTCGTTGCGCCCCTGCTCAAAGGTAATGCCAAACACGTCTTTATGCTCAACCGGCGCGGGAACATAGTCCGGATCGATCTGGACCACGTTATACCCGCCCTTGCGCTTGGTTTTGAGAATCTCAAGAGCCTCCGCCGTATAGCCGGGGGCGATGATGCCGTCGGATACCTCCCGGGCCAGGAGCGCGGCGGTCTCCTTGTCGCACACGTCGGAGAGGGCGGCCCAGTCCCCGTAGGAGGACATCCGGTCCGCGCCACGGGCGGCGGCATAGGCACTGGCAATGGGGGAGAGGGTGAGGTCGTCCACAAAGTAGATTTTCTTTAGGGTGTCGCTGAGGGGCACGTACACCGCCGCGCCCGCGGGGCTCACATGCTTAAAAGACGCGGCGGCGGGCAGGCCGGTAGCCTCTTTCAGTTCCCGCACCAGCTGCCAGCTGTTGAAGGCGTCCAGAAAATTGATATAGCCGGGCTTGCCGTTGAGGACCCGCACCGGCAACTCGCCCTCCTTCATGAAGATGCGGGAGGGCTTCTGATTGGGATTACAGCCGTATTTCAAAGAGATTTCGTTTGCCATGTTGACCAGCCTTTCTAAAATGGAAAATTCAATAGAACTCTTGCGGAAATGCTTTCTTGAGTAGTGGAGGGCCTCCGGCGGCTCAGGGGTTTCACCCCTGAGAACCCCACCACCTTTTGAAAAAGGTGGACGAAAACTTTACCTTGGTTAGCTTGGAATGCTACAGTGAACAACATCGACCGGTCCAGCTGGTCTTAAGCTGGCGCGGGTGTGGGGTGAGCGTCTACCAGTGGCAGACACGCCGCGAACCGACCGAACCGGCAGGTGAGACCCGCGCAGGCCCACGACCTTGCCGGAATGCGCGTTGCTCTGCGCATGGAGGCCTTTCAATAACTTAAAAAGTATTTCCCCCAAGAGGTCTACTGGTTCTTATTGAGAATCCGGGTCTCCGCCGTGCCGGTCTCCAGGTCCACATACCGCACGAACAGAGACACCTTGTTGGCCTCGTTTAGGCTCTCCCAGAGGGAATTGGCGAAGGCGTCGATGCCGCCCTCCAGCTCCACGGGTTTGGGCTCGCCCTCGAAGGAGGGCACTACCGGGTTGCCGTCACATTTATAGGTGTGGATGAAGTGCCCCAGCCCGGGCAGGGGGTCATACTCGAAGAACTGCCGCTGGGCGGCGGAGGAATCGCCGTCTGTGCTCTTCAGGATGGAGAGCTTGTAGGTGAAGCCGCTGTCTCCATATTCCAAAATGCCGGAGATCCGGGGGGTGAACAACGGGGGATCCGGCTCAAAGGTGCGGGTGCGCAGAGCTTTCACAAAGCAGCTGCCCGCGCAGCAGGGGCGGTCCTCAGATTGCAGCAGGTTGTAGATGGTGTCGGTCTGGTCCCCGTTGGTGACGATCATGCCCCCGTCATAGACGCGCACGGGATAGTAGATCACCAGGGAGGGGTCGGTGAGCAGGGCGGGGTCGTGGGCCTGGGTGCGCAGGTTGTCCCCCTCGGCCACGAAGATCCGGTTGCGGCTGTTCACGCTGCGGCCCATGATGAAATAGGCGGCCACGGCGTGCCTGCCGTCCTGGCTTTTGCCGATGACGATGCCCCGGCCGGGGTAGGCGTTCTGCTTCAGGTCCTGAAAAATATCCATCAGTTTCATGAGATGCTCTCCTTTCATTCTTCCGGCGCGATGTGTACGATTCCGTCCTGTACTGTCAGCCGCCCCTGGCAGAACAGGGACACGGCCTCGGGCAGCAGCTGCCATTCGGCCTCCTCCATCACCCGCTTTTGCAGGATCTCCGGGGTGTCGCCATCTTTGACCTCCACCGCCTTTTGGAGGATGATGGGTCCGCCGTCGCAGACCTCGTTGGCAAAGTGTACCGTGGCCCCGGTGAGCTTACAGCCGCGGGCCAGAACCGCCTCGTGAACATGGAGGCCGTAGAAGCCCTTGCCCCCGAAGGCCGGCAGCAGGGCCGGGTGGACGTTCATGATCCGGTCCGGGAAAGCCCGCACAAAGGCGTCGCTGGTGATGGTAAGAAAGCCGGAGAGCACCACCAATTCGATTCCCCGGGCCTTGAGGGCGTCAATCAGCGCCTGACTGTAGGCTTCCACATCCGAGTATTCCTTCCGGCTGAGGGTGACGGCTTCAATCCCGGCTTTTTTTGCCCGCTCAAGGGCGTAAACCTCTGGTTTGCTGGAGATCACCACGGCAATTTCGCCGCCTCCCAGCTTTCCAGCGGCCTGGGCGTCAATCAGTTGCTGCAAATTGGTGCCCCCGCCGGATACCAGCGCCCCGATCTTTACCATAAGAGCACCTCCCGGTCGCCGGGAACTACCTCTCCCAGAACCACGGCCTCTTCTCCCGCGGCCTTTAGGGCGGCAAGGGCTTTGCCGGCCGTATCAGGGGAGACGGCCATGCACAGGCCCACGCCCATATTGAAAGTGTTGTACATATCCCGCTCCGGGATTCCTCCGGTCTTTTGGATCAGGTCGAAAATAGGGAGTGTGGGGATGGCGGCTTTCTCTATTTTTGCGCTCATGCCCTCCGGGAGCATCCGGGGGATATTCTCATAGAACCCGCCGCCGGTGATGTGGGAGATGGCCTTTACGTCCGCCGCCTCTATGGCGGAGAGGACAGGCTTTACATAGACGCGGGTGGGGGTGAGCAGCGCTTCACCCAGGGTGCAGCCCAGCTCGTCATAGTGCCGGCTGACCACAGCCTGATCGTTTTGCAGCATCTTTGCCACGGAAACCGCCAGACCCATGGCCGCGCCCGCCAAGGACTCGTCCCCGGCACCGTCCATCTTGCCAATGCCGAACACCTTGCGCACAAGAGAAAAACCATTGGAGTGGACTCCCGAGGATCTTACCCCGATGAGCACGTCCCCTGTTTGGAGCCTGCTGCCGTCGATCACCTTTTCCCGATCCACAACGCCCACGGTGAATCCAGCCAGATCATAGTCGTCCAGGGCCATCATGCCGGGATGTTCAGCGGTCTCGCCGCCGATCAGGGCACACCCGGCTTGTACGCAGCCCTCGGCCACACCGGAGACAATGGAAGCGATCTTTTCCGGATAATTCTTGCCGCAGGCGATGTAGTCCAAGAAGAAGAGGGGTTTCGCGCCGCAGCAGATCACGTCGTTTACACACATGGCCACCGCGTCGATGCCGATGGTGTCATGCTTGTCCATGAGCATGGCGATTTTCAGTTTGGTGCCCACGCCGTCTGTGCCGGAAACCAGCAGGGGCTCCTTCATTCCGGACAGATCCGGAGCGAACAGCCCGCCGAACCCGCCGATCCCCGAGACAACGCCGGGAATTTTGGTACGGGCCACATGATTTTTCATCAGCTCCACAGACTGGTATCCGGCAGTAACGTCCACTCCGGCGGCTTTGTAGCTGTCGCTGTAGCTTTTTAAATTCTGCTCCTGCTTGGGAGCCAGGTGTTCACAGTCGGTAGTCATATATGCAGCTCCTTTTTAATAATAGTTATACTTTTTTGGAGTAGTACGGGCATGGCCTTCGGCGACTCAAGGGCTACTCGCCCTTGAGAATCCTCGCCAACGCAAAGGCGGCGTTGGATCCGCCACCACGCATTCCGCTAACTTTAGCGCACTCAGCTAACCAGCGTAAAAGTTTCGTCCACCTTTTTAAAGGTGGTGGGGGTGGAAGGGGGTGACAATCGCCAGAGGCGATTTCCCGTCGCCGACCGAGCCGGCAGGCGAGACTCGAAGCCCCTCCCGCCGGAGAACGCGTTTCTGTGCGTTCGGAGGCTACACAGTATCACTCTCAAAAAGTATAAATTTAGATAGCCCAGTTTCCGTCTTGGAAAATAGCCACTTCTTTGCCGTCCCGGGTATGTCCGGTGATATTCAGGTCTTTGCAGCCGATCATGAAGTCCACATGGATGAAGGAGTCGTTGACGCCTGTCTCTCTGAGTTCCTCGTCGCTCATGTTTTCAGCCCCTTCCACCGTCTCGTTGAAGCCCCGGCCCATGGCGATGTGGCAGGCGGCGTTTTCATCAAACAGGGTGTTGTAGAACAGCACGCCGGAATTGGAGATAGGGGAGTCGTGGGGCACCAGGGCCAGCTCGCCCAGCATAGCGGCGCCCTCGTCCATGGAAATCATCTTTTCCAGAAGCTCCTGATGCTCCGGAGCGTGGACGGCCACCGCCCGGCCATTTTGAAAATCCATGGAGAACTGGTTGATGACCGTGCCCTGATAGGAGAGGGGCAGGGTGGACACCACGGTGCCTTCGCACTTACCCCGGAGGGGAGAGGTAAAGACTTCTTCGCTGGGCATATTGGGGTTGTACTCTACGCCGGTGGTTTTTAGGGTGTCAGAACCGCCGCACCACTTTCCGCCGGGAATTAGCCAGCAGGTGAAGTCGGTGCCATTAGAGCTCTTATAGTGGAGATAATCCAGGTTCAGAGCGTTGAGGGCCTGGCATTTTTCCCGCAGGGTTTCATTGTGCCGGTTCCACTCGGCAACAGGATCATTGTCCTCGGTGATACGCACAGCCTTAAGGATTTCTCCCCAGAGCTTTTCCACGGCGGTGCTGGTACGTTCCCCGGGAAATACTTTTTTAGCCCAGGCCTTGGAGGGCACGGCCACAATCGTCCACTGGTATTTGTTCTCCATCTCGTCCTGAATGGGCTTGAACACCTTGCTCTGGGCGATCATGGACTTTTGGAGCTTTACGGGATTTACGCCCTTCATGCCGTCCGGATCGGCGGAGGCAATGGCGATCATGCAGGGGAGCTCCTTGACGCTGTGCTTCGCCTTTTCCACTTCCCAGTCCTCCACCCGGCTGAGCTGGGTGACGGTTTCGTGGCGGTAAGCCAGCTTTGTGACGGCCTGATCATTCCAGTCGATGCGCACCCATTTGGCCCCGGCCCGGTAGGCTTCTTCGGCAACCATCTCGGCGAATTCGTGTTCGGAAACGCTGGCGCGAATGACAGTCCCCTGGCCTTTTTGCAGGTTTACGCCTTTTTGTACGGCCAGCTTAGCATACTTTCTCATAATGCTTTTTTTCATCTAAACGGCATCCTTTCTGAAGGTGAGTCTCTATGACGGAATTCGATATGTTTTTTGGCGGGCAAAATGAGGACGCTACCAGTCCCTGTTCTGCAGCGCGGCGTCTTTTGCCAAAACGCCCTGCTTCATATCAGATTTCAGGTTCTCCAGCCGGACGGCCAGGTCCAGATCCTCCACAGCTAGAATCTGGGCGGCCAAAAGGGCGGCGTTGTCCGCGCCGTCAATGGCCACCGTGGCAACGGGGACGCCGGAGGGCATCTGCACGGTGGAAAGCAGGGCGTCCAATCCGTCCATAGTAGAGGATTTGATGGGGATGCCGATAACCGGCAGGGAAGTGTTGGCGGCCAGGGCTCCCGCCAGATGGGCGGCTTTTCCGGCGGCGGCGATAATTACCCCGAAGCCGTTTTTTCGAGCGTTTTTTGAAAACTCCGCAGCGGCCTCTGGGGTACGGTGGGCGGAGATAATATGGGCTTCCACAGGAATCCCAAGGCCGTCCAGACGTTTTTTGGCAGGGGAGACGGTGGGGGCGTCGCTGTCGCTGCCTAAGATCAACGCGACTTTTTTCATAAATATCACATTCCTTTCTTACATTGAGTTTCAACCTGCTCTACATTTATTATAGAAAGCAAGGGGGCGTTTTGCCCGAAATCAGGAGTTAAAAGCGGGGTGAGGGCTTGCGGCAGTTTCATAACCGCGTTCCCGGAGGGCCTACGGTACTTGCACAGCCGGCTTTTCCATCAATAAGTGGCATGCGGATCTATCCTTTCTCCCAATGCTTGAATAGACAGCACCAAGTATTGCCAGTATACCCTAAAATGGGAAAAATAGCAAGGGATTCCGGGCGTGTTTCCTGGGATTTTCAAGGGGAAAGGGGTAAAAATCCATATGGCAATCGGGCTTGTTTCGGCACATTTTCACTACAGTGCGGCATAGTTAACAATTTATTTATAAAAAATCTGTTTTTTGCTTGCAATTTTGTGATTGGTATGATATAATGTCCAAAGAAGATTGTTATATAGCTTAGTAGTTTTGTTATATAGCGATTCCGGAGAGACGCTCTCTCCCAGGCCGGATACCGCCGGTACAGGCCCGTCCTGACGAAAACGGGTACGGCGGCATGGGCCTAATATCCGCAACGCGGAAGAAATGATACGGGGAGGGATCGCCAAGGATTTTCAGGTTCAGGCAAATTTTTTGGGGGGTATACCCCCCGCAATAATTATGGCTTTCCCTCAGTCGGGAAAGCCAATGGGAGTGATGAGCATTGACTAATCCAAACGCAGCCTCGGCCCCGAAAAAGAAACCTGGCTTCTTCTCGCGGGCGATTGAACAGTGGGACCTGCAGGTGCTGGTGCTTCCGGGCATTCTCCTGCTGTTCGTGTTCAGCTACATACCGATCTATGGCTTGGTTATGGCCTTCCAGGAATACCGCCTGGGAGACTTCCCGGGCATGAGCCAGTGGGTAGGCCTCCTGCAATTTGAGTACATCTTTGGCGACCCCAACCTGCCTCTGGTGCTCCGCAACACGTTGGTTATCAGCCTTTTGAAGTTGACCATCGGCTTTGTGTGTCCCATTATTTTCGCGGTGTTCCTCAATGAGATGGGCAATCAGACCATCAAAAAGACCATCCAGACCGTCAGCTATCTGCCCCACTTCATTTCCTGGACCGTGTGCGCTCTTCTGATGTTCGATTTCCTGTCTACAGACGGCGGCGCGGTAAACGAGATGCTCATGGGCGCCGGTCTCATCGACAAGCCCATCGGCTTCTTCCAGGACGGCAAGTACTTCTGGGGCATCGCCCTGGTGACGGACATCTGGAAGGAACTGGGCTGGAACTCCATCATCTTCATCTCGGCCATGGCCGGCGTAGACGCGGAAATGTACGAGGCCGCGGACATCGACGGCGCCACCCGGGCCCAGAAGATGTGGCACATCACCATCAAGGCAATCAAGCCCACCATTATCCTCTTGCTTATTATGAACGTGGGCGGCATCCTGAACGCCAACTTCGACCAGATCATGATGCTGACCCGGCAGATGGGCAATCCCATGCTGAAAGAGACCGCCAACGTCATCGACACCTACATCTTCAACACGGGCATTTCCCAGGGCCGCTTCTCCTTTGGTACTGCGGCCGGTCTGCTGAAATCCGTCATCAACTTCATCCTGCTTCTGGCCGCTAACAAGATTGCGGACAAAGCCGGTGAGAGCGCGCTGTTCTAAAAATAAGAGGAGAAAGGGGGCATATCCCAAATGACAGGTGTAAAAGCATCCAAGCATAAGATGAAAGCAAAGAAAGTGTTCAGCGATTATGTTATTATCATCCTCATGGTGGTGATCATGTTCACGGTGTTCGTCACCACGCTCTATCCCTTCCTGAACTCGCTGGCCATTTCCTTGAATAACGCCAACGATACCATCCTGGGCGGCATCACCATCTATCCCCGGATTTTCACCCTGCAGAACTACGCCCAGATCTTCGGCAATCCCACCATCTGGAAGGCCTACGGTATCACCTTCGCCCGCACCATCATCGGCGCGGCCACGGGCCTTGTGGTTACCGGCGCGTTGGCTTTTGGCCTCTCCCGAAAGGGTCTGGTAGGCAAGAAGTTCTATACCTTTTTCTGCCTGATCCCTATGTATTTCGGCGGCGGTCTGGTTCCCACCTACTTTTTGATCAACAATATGGGCCTCAAGGACAATTTCCTGGTGTACATCATCCCCAATCTGGTGAATATCTGGAACATGATCCTCATGCGCTCTTATTTCCAGTCTGTGCCGGACGCCCTGGAGGAGTCCGCCCGTATTGACGGCGCCAACTACATTACCATCTTCTTCAAGATCTACTGGCCCGTCTCCACGCCCATCATCGCCACCATCGCCCTGTATTTCGGCGTGTTCCACTGGAACGACTGGTTCATGCCCAACATCTACATCACCGACCCCAACCTGAAGCCCATGACCTCCGTGCTGCTGAACATCATCAGCGAGGCGGCCTACGCGGAGCGCATGGCGGCCACGGTGAGCGGCGCGGGCCATGTGGGCGACGCCATGAAGGGCAAGCAGACCAACGCCCGGTCCATCACCATGGCTACCATGATCACCAGCATTGTGCCCATCGTGGCCATCTATCCCTTCCTGCAGCGCTACTTCCTCAAGGGCATCATGATCGGCTCCATCAAGGGATAAGCTCCACCATGTCATTCCCGGCGGGGCGGCAATGGGAGTCCGCCCCAGCCTGAATGAAAATATTATTTTAGGAGGACGAAAACTATGAGCAAGAGAATCTTGGCCCTGTTGCTGGCTCTGGTTATGATCGTGGGCGTGTTCGCGGCCTGCGGGAATAACGGCGGCAATAGCAGTGCCGGCGGCACCAACGACGGCGAAAGCAGCTCCAGCGAGGGCGGCGAGACCAGCACCGTCTCCACCGGCCCTGACCCCACCGATGAGCTCTACGAGTTCACCATGTACGCCTATTACGACTGGTTTATCATCAAGGAGTGGGGCAAGGACGGCTTCTCCAAGTACATGCAGGATAAGTTCAACGTCAAGGCTACCTATACCAAGCCTGACGCTGACCAGGACTCCAAGCTGCAGTTGATGCTGTCCGGCGGCAAACTGCCCGACGCCATGATCCTGGACCGCGGCCGCGTGCTGAACAACGTGGTCCGTGCCGGCGCTCTGGTAGACATTGAGCAGTTCATGTATGACGGCTGCACCTTCGCGGAGGACGTGGGCGAGGAGACCCGCGAGTTGCTGAAGGTGGACGGCAAGCTCTACAGCATTCCCAACTGGCCCCGCGCTCCTGGCAAGGCCTCTACCGGTGGCAACGAGCAGTGGATTGTGAACACCTATGTGTACGACCAGGTAGGCAAGCCCGACCTGAGCACTCTGGACGGCCTGCACGAGTACCTGCTGAAGGCCAAGGAGTTCGCCGATGCCGGCAACACCTCTTACACCGATCAGGGCATCATCCCCTTTGCCTGCACCAACGGCAACAACGGCTATTTCATCTATCGTCCCCTGTTCCGTTCCTTGGGCGGCCGCAATGTGGTTGAGAGCTACTTCACCCAGGAGGACGGCAAGATCAATCTGGCTGTCCGCGAACCCAAGTTCGTGGAAGCTCTGAAGATCGGTAACCAGTGGTACCGCGAGGGCCTGTGGACTGCCGATGTGTTCTCTGACAACCAGCAGCAGTGGGAAGAGAAGATGACCAATGGTCGTCCCGCTCTGTTCTGGTATGACTTCTCTCAGGACGATGGCAACAACTTCCGTGGTCTGACTATACAGAATTCCAGCTCTACCGACAAGCCCACCTCCTATGAGGTTATCGGCGCGCCCAACTATGACGACCTCGCCTCCTTCCCCCAGTTCCCCCCTGCGGAAGGCGTAACCGTTACCTATGGCGACGAGGCCGGTTCTCCCGGCTGGAACGTGAATGTAATCACCAAGGATGCTAAGCGTCCCCAGCGTATCTTTGACCTGTACACCTGGATGATCTCTAAGGAAGGCTCCGACTATCAGGTCTGCGGCGGCCCCGAGGGACCCATCTGGAACGGCGAGCACGACGAGGACGGTCTGCCCAAGCTGCTGCTGGACTACGGCGCGATCACTCCCGAACAGAAGGACGCTGCCGGTGCCTGGATGTGGACTCAGCCCGCCCACTCCGACTATGTGGACGCGATGAAGTTCGCTCTGAACGACAAGGCCGAGACCAAGAACTGGGTGGTTTATATCCAGGGCAACATGTGCACCTATGACGAGGAGAATCCCAAGATCGGCCAGAAGTTCAAGACCGACCAGTGCACCAACCTGGGCGACGTAATGGATCCCCAGAGCCCCATCGGCATCAACCTGAAGGCCATTCAGGACCAGTGCCAGTCTGAGATCCCGAAGATCCTCATGGCCGAGGACGAGGCTACCTTCGACAAGCTGCTCAGCGATCTGGTCAGTTACTGCGAAGGCCAGAATGTGGATGAGGTCTGTAAGAACTACCAGGGCAAGTATGACGATAACATCAAGTTGCAGGGCTTCGACGCCTACAGCGACGACTATGACGTCTACAAGCTGAAGTAAGAGCAATCATTTCCTTTACCTTCCAAGTAATTTAAGTACGAAGCAAAAAAGCCGGCGCGGCGGAAGCTGCGTTGGCTTTTTTGTCTGCGTATCGGAACGAGCAAGAGGCTTCTGCCCCCTCAATCTGGGCTTTCGCTTGAAAATCTCGGCAAAGGCGGCCATAAGGTGAAATTTCTTGGATTTTCGCAGTTGCTTTCCAAGGAGGAATATGGTAGACTAAAAGTAATTTTTCAAAAGAAGGGTTGTGCCAATTATGGAACATGCTCCTGTTTCTCCCAAGTCCGGTCATCAGGCTGTGGTGGTGCTGGATTTTGGCGGCCAATACGCCCAGCTGATCGCCCGCCGGGTACGGGATCTGAATGTTTACTGTGAAATCAAACCCTATTCTTCCTCTCCAGAATCCCTTTCTCATTATAAAGGGATTATTTTTACTGGCGGACCGGGCAGCGTGTATGCTTCCGGCGCTCCGCTGTGCAGCCCTGGAATTTTCCAGATGGGGATCCCAGTGCTGGGAATTTGCTATGGCGCTCAGGTAATGGCCCATATGCTGGGCGGCATGGTTCAACCCGCGTCTGCGCCGGAATTTGGGAAAACTACGACCAGCTTTGAGATCGGGAGCCCGCTTTTTGAGGGAGTGCCCCAGAGTGTCACCTGGATGAGCCATAATGATGCGGTAGCCCAGCTGCCGAAAGGGTTTTCTTCCTGCGCGAAAAGTGCTCATTGTCCGGTTGCCGCCATGGAAAACCGGGAGCGCAAACTTTTCGGCGTACAGTTCCATCCTGAAGTAGCTCACACAGAGCATGGCAGTCAGATTCTCCACAACTTCCTATATATAGTGTGTGGTTGTACAGGAGATTGGGAAATGAACTCCTTTACTCAGGAGACAGTAGAGGCCCTGAAAGAGCGCATCGGCGGCAGAAAGGTGCTTTGCGGGCTTTCCGGCGGGGTGGATTCCTCCGTGGCGGCTATGCTGGTACACCGGGCTGTCGGGAAAAATTTGACATGCATTTTTGTGGACCATGGCCTGCTGCGTAAGGATGAGGGGGACCTGGTAGAACAGGTTTTTCGGCAAGAATTCGACATGAACCTGATCCGAGTCAACGCCGCTGGCCGGTTCCTGGACAAGCTGGCGGGAGTTACCGATCCTGAGCGAAAGCGAAAGGTCATTGGAGAAGAGTTCATTCGAGTATTTGAGGCTGAGGCAGTGAAACTGGGGAGGGTTGAGCTACTTTGTCAAGGAACCATTTACCCAGATGTGGTAGAAAGCGGCACAGGACAGGCCGCAGTGATTAAATCTCACCATAATGTAGGCGGACTGCCGGAGGACATCGGCTTCGAGGGGCTGGTGGAGCCTCTTCGGGACCTGTTCAAGGACGAGGTCCGCCGTGTGGGGCTGGAACTGGGTATTCCGGAAAAATTAGTCTGGCGTCAGCCTTTCCCTGGTCCTGGCCTAGCTGTACGAATTATAGGTGAAATAGCCCCAGACCGGATAGAAACGCTGCAGAATGCTGATGCAATTTTTAGGGAAGAGGTTGCCCACTTTGGGTTAGAACGCCAAATTGGCCAGTATTTTGCGGTATTAACGGGCACGCGCAGCGTGGGAGTAATGGGAGATGGCCGCAGCTACGGCGAGACGATTGCTCTGCGCGCGGTAAATACGACTGACTTTATGACAGCTGATTGGGTAGAGCTGCCATATGAGTTGCTGGGCCGCGTCAGCAATCGAATTGTAAACGAAGTGCCTGGCGTTACGCGTGTGGTATATGATGTAACCTCTAAGCCTCCGGCTACGATTGAGTGGGAGTAACGGTCATGTCGTAGGGCAATGTGATCTATCCTGTTCAGGGCACTAACACTTAGCCTCCGACATAGAAAAATAAGACCTTGCGTCTGACGACGCAGGGCCTTATTTTTGTCCTCCGGACTATCCTTTCCCTGCCTAATACAAGGATTTTGGGAACATTCTGCGCTATATCACCATGGAGTAGGGGCTACCGGCCTGGGGGCCGGGTGGATAAACGACTTTGCCCCTTACAGGATAAATCACATTGCCCTACGACATGGTGATATTTGATGAGTGCGTTTTTGGGGAAATGGCAACAGGCTTGGAACTCTTGCAATCAGGGGCTTTGAGGCAGTCAGTTTTCTCAAAAGCACAGGCCCCAATTCCCAAAAGTAAGCTGACTTTATTTTTGGGGACTGTTTTTGGGGATTGATGCAGGATGTTCCCACAGGGGAGGACTGCCAACAGGAGAAAGAAAAACTTTAAGGGTCGATGTGAGAAGCGGGTGCTGGGTAAGTGCGCCGAGGTGTGCAGAACGTATGACACTATCCAGTATGTCTACGCCGACCTGCTGCAAGCATCGGATGAAATCAAGGAGATCAGATGCAATGTCCTGCTGGATGGATTGGAGGTCGGGGAGTATACCTCGGACTTCGTATGCACCAAAGCGGACAGTAATCTGATGGTCAGGGAGTGTGTCTATCGAAAGTTCCTGATGAAGCCGCTGACGGTGAAGCTGTTGGATGCTTCAAGGGACTACTGGCTCAGGCATGGTGTCACTGATTGGGGGGCATTGGTGAAGAAGCATGATCTGCTCCGGTCTGGTGATACCATCATCCGAGTGCTGGACGTGCAGGGTGACAGGGGGCTGGTGAGCGACTGCATCAAGAGAACAATGCCCGTGTAGATGGGGTTGGATACTCTTCTGAAATCCTGCTCTGAGTGTACCAGTGGTGAGCTGTCTGAGACTACAGGGGTTGTGCCTGTAGGTGTGAATGATCTGAATGCTGACCAGAGGAAAACCATGTACGAGAGGTACACGATGATAGATCCTGTGCTGTCCTTCGTAGCTAATGACCGGATGCGCTCCCGGTTGATCTGCTCCGTAGCTAAGGAGCATGGAGTGACAAAGCAGACCGTCAGAAGCTATTGGGGCCCCTGGTATTGGAAAGAGTAGTGCTATCAGCAGGGCAATCACACTGATTACCGAGAATCGTATCATCGAGGTAGAAGAATCCTCACACCAAGATCGTTCCCTGTATCTGCGTCCAGTGTCCCTTTGATTCCCCCGTGAAGGGACTGCTGTTAGAGATTCTTCGGAAGGTAGATGAAGTAATCAGCGGCAACTATTATTCGAACGCATTACGGGCCGGAACGACAACGGATATGCTGATCGGGAGCGTCAGTCAGGTGGCGTTGAACCACATTGACTGGCTTTTTGTCAATCCCCGATATGCTATGTATGAATAAACTCTGCGGTACATGAGTAGATAGAATACTGCCCGAAAAAAGAACATAAAAAATCCCTCCAAACTTTAAAACAGGTCTGAAGGGCTAAACTATTCTCATTTGGGCGTGAAGATACAGCCCACCAAAACGCTGTTTTTTTTATTTGGTGGGCTATAACTTCAATTACAAGCTTTATCCCAAAGACTTCAAATTATTTCTATATTCCTGCATCTCCCTTTCGTCTGTATTATCTAAAACAAATTGCAGTTCGTTTGTTACCTTTTCACGGTCATAGGGAAGATACGCCGTTACGGGCGTGAAATTAGATACCGTGTTCGCAAACAGGTGTGTGCGTATATTTAGGTTATTGATTAGAATTTGCAATTCACGGATACGCTCTTTTTCTTCGGCAGGTACAAACAAGCCCTGCTGTGCCATCTGGTAAAGCTCTGTGTCTGGAAAAAGCGTGAGAGAGTCCACGGAAATAAAATACGGATTAAGCTGACTGAACAGCTCTGCACTATTCCTTGCATTCTGGTATCCGCCGCCTTTTCCCGCAAGCCCTGTCATATAAACAAAGTAGTATTCAATGCCCGCTTCGTCCAATTTCCTACATTGCTCCAGAATATCCGCCGAGGTATATCCTTTATTGGCAAGGGCAAGCGTTTCATCATCGCCGCTTTCCACGCCGATGCTCAGTCCGTTAATGCCCATCGTTCTCAATTTTCTAAGCTGCCATACTTCTTTGTCTTTAATATCACGGATGCTCGCAAACATAGCCATTGTCTGACACTTAATCAGATAGTCCCTTACCGTCAACGCCCGCAGCTTGAGATTTTCATAACTCATTGCGAAAGGGTTAGCTCCCGTCCAGAAAATTCTTCGGGCGTTTGGCTGATAGCTTTTTATCTCCGCTAAATCTTCCTCAAATTCCTCAATGGGCGACATTCGGAAGCACTCATTTTTATACAGGCTACAAAACTTGCATTTATTATAGGTGCAGCCAGAGGTAGCCTGTATGATGACCGAATGAGCTTCATACGGTGGTCGCCAAGTTCTGCCTGTAAAGTGCATGATTGCTCCTCCTTTCACTTATAGATGATGAACACTTTTTCTATACCGCTGTAATTCTTCTTCGCTGACATTTCCTATGATTTCATCGAGAAACGCCAACAGCTTTTTCTTGTCTTTCGGCAGTTTCCCATGAAACTGGTACGCATTGGAAGCTCCCATTGCCGCAAAGATGGTCGGTATCTGCAAATTTTCAATGAGCGTCCGTACCTCTTTGTATTTTTCAAGTTCGCCTTCCTCTTGCCAGTTCCCACGCTGTATTTCAGCATAAAGTTCAGAATCGGGATAAATCGTAAGCATATTTGCCCCGATAAGCGTAGGGTGTATCTGATTGCATATATCAGCCGTCAATTTTGCTCCGATTTCTCCACGACCTGCTCCAGAAATGCTCACCAAGTAAAAGAAACTGTAATGAATGCCTGCTGCATCTAATCTCTGGCATTGCTCCAGAATGTCCGCTGAGGTATATCCCTTGTTCATAAACCGCAGGGCATCATCATCGCCTGTTTCTATTCCTATTGTCAGACCGTCATACCCAAAAGCCCGCAGTTTGGCAAGTTCCTCATCGGTTTTAGGGGTAACATCTGTAATCCTCGCAAATGAGCCGATAGATGTAACTGACGGGAGATATTTACGGATTAGCTCTGCAATCGCAGTTAATTTGTCATAAGACAAAACAAAGGGGTTAGCTCCCGTCAAAAATACTCGGTCAATACGCCCGCTGTTCCAACCTTTTGTTGCTCTTTTAACCTCCCGTAAATCACTCTCAATATCCTCCAGAGGGGACATTCTGAATTTGAACGGCAAATCATTATACAAGGTACAAAACTTGCATTTATGATGCGTACAGCCTGCCGTTACTTCTAACAAAAATGATGCCGCTTCATACGGCGGTCGCCAAATTGTTCCTGTGTAGTGCATAAACACCTCTCCTTTTCTGTAGTCTATACTAATTGTACTTGCGTACAATTATTTTACAAGTACTGTACTTTTTTGTAGTACATATATTGAAACGGTACATTGATTTTTGAGAAAAGGTGTGTTATACTATGTCAGAAAGGAGTGGCAGGAATGAAAAAAAGTACATTGGCTGTTGAACGCTGCAAAACAGTTTCTACCATACAGAAAATCTTGGGCGGTAAATGGAAAATTGAAATCATCTATTACATCGCCTTTCGGGATATACACCGCTTTGGAGAGCTTCGCAGGCATATTGGTGACATTACGGAATCAAGCCTGACAAAGCAGCTTCGGGAACTGGAAGCCGACGGCTTCATTACCCGTTATGACTACAAAGAAGTACCTCCCCGTGTGGAGTATAACCTTACTGACTTAGGCAAAAGTTTCATTCCCGTTTTTGAACACATGAAACAATGGGGAGATGAAAACCTCAGCGAGAAATAAAGCACAATATCTGGCAGGCACATAAATAGTTAGGGAAGTAATACTTATGGCAGCAAACAGCATACGCTACATATACAATTCAAATATGGGCATAGAATTGATTTTCTGCGAAAATTCAACAATATCCTATCCCACACATAACCATGTTTCCGTGCATACAATCGGCATTGTGTTAGATGGCTCTATTGTGCATACTGCGAATAATAATGAAAAGGTTTATGAAAAAATCAGACCTTTATTATTTGCCCATATATGCCGCATAGTATTTCAGCACATAGCAGCTATACTTTGCTGAGTTTATGTATTGATAAAAATATTGCCGCACACTATACCGCCGATAAAATAAGGCATAACATAATGGCTCTGTTAATGAATGCTTTCAACACAGAAAGAATCAATCAGTATCAGATATTACAATTATTGGACTGCTTAAACTCGCTTGCCGCTTATACAGATTGGCACTCTGAAAACCAAAATCCATTTATCAATAACCTAAAAAGGCGGTTGGAATTATATCCCGAAGCTAAATTTAGTATTGAAGAAATGGCACAAAACGCATTTATCAGTAAATACCATTTTATCCGAAGTTTTAAAGCAGAAGTGGGGCTTACACCGCACCAGTTTCAACTTCAAAACCGCATCCGCAAGGCACAACGATTGATGCACAACACCCAAACAATAACAGAAGTGGCTTTGACCACAGGTTTTTGCGACCAAAGCCACTTCATAAAGCAATTTGAAAAGCAGGTAGGCTTACCTCCGCTAACTTACAAATTATCTTCCCAAGCAATCCTAAAGGATACCGATAATGCTGCAAAAAATATAGATGCCGTTGACCGTAAATACCAATTTCAAAATTTGCTATATCTGGCATTTCAAGATTTGGAATGACATAGTCGTTTTCCTTTCGGTATGTGCCGCCGAATTGTTCAAATAATGATTTCATTGTAGTTTCCTCCAGTATATTTAATTATTCCTACAAATTCATCATAGCCAACCGTCTTTACAAATTTCCTAAAATGCAACAAGGGGCACTTCCTTAGTGAAGTACCCCTTGCGCTCCCCCCTCCATTCATGATATCGGAAAGGCCATCGATTCTCCTGATCCCGCCACTTTACCCCTCATACCCCTTAACAGATTTGCAGTCCCATCGTCCATTAGTCCGTTCTCATGAAACAACTCCTGCCAACCACACAAATAGATCAATTTCTGTGCAATTCTGAGAACATGACCGAAGTGCCCGAAGAAGAAACAAAGCTCATCGGCGTATGGGGGACAGCGGCACAAATGCTATTTGAAAGAGCATAGGCGAGCGACTTATACTACTCTGCTCACAAGCGGTAAGTTAAACAGCTACCTTGCTGATATTGATAAGCAAGCAGAGGAAATGTTTTCTCGGCTGGTAAAGCAGATGGCAGAGCGTGAAGGCGTGACGGAACAGTTGAAATCAGACAATCAGCTTGAATGGGTGCGGAGAATGAATAATATCCGTGGCAGGGCAATTGAGATTGTAAATACAGATCTGATTTATGTATAAATAGTATGGCAGGATGGCAATTGCTGTTCTGCCATTTTTTCATTTAATCGGAAGTTTTTCTCATGTATATATGAGTGTAGCTTGATTTTCCGTTTATTGTGTGATATAATACAAATAGTCCCAATGAATGGAGTGTCGAAATGACTATCAGCTATGATAAACTATGGAAGTTACTTATAGATAAGAAAATGAATCGGACTGATTTGAAAAAAGTTGCAGGAGTTAGTTTTAATGTACTGGCTAAGATGAGTCGCAATGAGTTTGTATCTTTGGAGAGTCTTTGTAAAATTTGTTCTGCTTTAACTTGCGATATTGGTGATGTAATGGAGTTTATCGAAAATGAGCCTACTTGATTTTGCTATTCAGACAACAAACAGATATATTGAAAAGATGCCAAAAACTCAGAGAAAAAATTACGGTCAGTTTTTTACAAGTAAAGAAACTGCTGTATTTATGGCTGAGTTATTTGAAGTGCCTGTAAATAAAGAGCAGCTTTATATTCTTGATGCCGGAGCTGGCTCTGGCATATTGTCTATTGCGTTAATTGAAAGATTACAAAGGATACCACAGTTACGGCATATACACTTGGTATGTTATGAAAATGATCCTCAAATCATTGAGTTGTTGAGAGCAAATCTTCAGTGGGTTTGTCAGCATTCTACATTAAGAGTTGACTATGAAATACGAGAAGATAACTATATTTTGAGTCACATGATAGAGTATAATGGAATGCTTGGTGCTGAACCTAATCCTCTTAAATACGATATGGTGATTGGAAATCCGCCGTATATGAAGATTGCAAAAGATGCTCCAGAGGCTAAGGCAATGCCTGATGTTTGCTATGG
This sequence comes from Acutalibacter sp. 1XD8-33, assembly GCF_003612555.1. Taxonomy (GTDB): domain Bacteria; phylum Bacillota; class Clostridia; order Oscillospirales; family Acutalibacteraceae; genus Acutalibacter. The sequence goes on along the minus strand of NZ_RAZF01000020.1, from coordinate 5,135 downwards.
TGCCCCTAATTTATATTTTCTGTTTGCCGCTATGGGAATGTTTAATCTTATTCCAAATGGCGAATTAGTATATATCATTCCTCGCTCTTGGACATCAGGAGCATATTTCAAAAAGTTCCGTCAAAAGTTTTTGAGTGAAGGAGTTTTGGAACATATTCACTTGTTTGTCAGCCGTGATAAAGTATTTGAAAAGGAAAGTGAAACTATCATAATTAAAGTAAGAAAGACGACAAATGTTCCTTCACAAATATCTATTACAACAACACAAAGTAACAGGGACTTCTCTGATAAAACTGTCTTTGAAGCTCCTTACTCTACAGTTGTTTCAGGTGAGGATACCTATGTATATTTGGTTACAAATGAGCAAGAGATAGAAACACTTGAACAGCTCAATAGATGGACAAACACATTGCCGAGTATTGGGTTAAAGATGAAAACAGGCTTGACTGTTGATTTTAGAAATAGAGAAGTTTTGCGTGATATGGCAGAAGATCAAGCAGTTCCTCTTTTCTATGCACAACACATTCAAGATGGAAAAGTCATTTTCCCTATCGGAAAAGAGCATGAATATATTCTTACAAGTCAAGCGGGATTATTACAGCCCAATGCAAATTATCTGTTTGTAAAAAGATTTACCGCTAAGGAAGAACACCGACGCTTGCAGTGCGGCGTATATTTGGCAAGAAAATATCCCGATTACGCAAAAACCAGCACACAAAATAAAATCAATTTTATCGGCGGTTTGAGGGATTTGTCTGAGTGTATTGTTTATGGTTTATATGTGCTGTTCAATTCCACCCTCTATGATAGCTATTACAGAATATTAAACGGATCTACACAGGTCAATTCTACAGAAATCAACTCTATGCCTGTGCCGCCTTTGGAAAGTATAGAGCGAATGGGAAAAGAACTGATAAAATTGCGGGATATGACAGAAACAGGCTGCGATCAAATTTTAAGGAGTTTTATTTATGAGCAAAATCGAGGAAGCAGGAGAAATACTGAAAGAGTTGCAAGTGCCAGCAAAACAGCAGGCAGATTTGTGCTGTTTTGCTCTCCTTGCTATGGCAAATATAAAAGAGCAAGACTTGTGGACGAGTGCAACAAACAACTGGATTCGTATTCACGATGTTATTGCATTTACAAAAGAAAACTATGGCGTTACATATGCAGAAAACAGCCGAGAGACTTTCCGAAAACAAGCTATGCACCATTTTAGAAACGCTGCGTTTATTGAGGATAATGGAAAAGAGACCAACAGTCCGAATTATCGCTATCGTCTAACAGATGAAATGCTCGCTCTTATCCATAGCTTTGGTACAGCGTATTGGGAGGCAGAAAAGATAAATTTCTTACAATCTCACGAAACATTGATTGACCTTTATGCATCTAAGCGGACAATGAGAAAAATGCCTGTTCGGATTAACGGTGAGGATTTTACTTTTTCACCTGGCAAGCACAATGAACTGCAAAAGGCGATTATTGAAGAGTTTGCCCCTCGCTTTGCTCCAAATTCCGAGTGTCTTTATGTTGGTGATACTACAGAAAAGGATTTGGTAAAAAATGTAGCAAGGCTACAAGATCTCGGATTTACAATTACTCTTCATGATAAAATGCCCGATGTTGTCCTCTACTCTGAAGAAAAAATTGGCTTTATTTTATCGAATTCGTTACTTCTGTCGGACCGATGGAGCCAAAACGAATAAAAGAAATTGAAGAAATGACTGCTGGCGTTACAGCAGGAAAGATTTATGTTACCGCTTTCCTTGATTTTAAAATTTTTAAGAAGTTCTCAGAATCGCTGGCTTGGGAAACTGAAGTTTGGATTGCAGATATGCCCGATCATATGATTCATTTGAATGGGGATAAATTTTTAGGACCAAGAAAGTAAAACAAAGGACTATTTTAGAATGAAGATACTCGATTTTATTGAAAAAACGGAATTGACTGAAAAGCTCGACAAATAATAATCTCTAAATAAGTCTTATCTACATCATGAAATGCGACGAGGTTGTTCGATGCTGGCCCGGAGGGTACTCCTGCCCAGGACACTTCCGCGCCGAAAAGGAAGAGATTGTCTGTACCAACCTTTTGGAGCTGTTCCCGTTCAAAGACCATCCCTGCCGGTTCGGCAATTATATGCCATTTCTTGCTCTATTGCAAGTCCCCAGCCAAATCTCCAAAGGAATACCCCAGCTCCTCCCACTTGCCCAGGAGCTCATCCAGGATCTCCCCGTTGGTTTTGGAGGTGCTGTGCAGCAGCACCACCGCCCCCGGATGCACCCGGGGCAGCAACTTGTCGTAGGCTTGCTGGGGGGTAGGCTGGTCGTTCTCATACCAGTCCACATAGGCCAGGCTCCAGAATATGGTGCGGTAGCCCAGCTTCTGCGCCATTTTCAGGTTGCTCTCGCAGAATTTTCCCTGGGGCGGGCGGTAGAGCTTCGGCATTTCCTCCCCGGTCACTTCTTTATATAAGGCCTCGTTTTTTTCCAGCTCTTGACGGAAGCTCTCCTCGTCCCCAATGGAGGACATATCCGGATGGCTGTAGGTGTGGTTGCCCACGGTATGGCCCTCTTCTACCATGCGGCGGACCAGACCTGGCTGGGTTTCAAAATAATTCCCCACCAGGAAAAATGTTGCTTTGACGCCGTGTTTTTTCAGAGCGTCTAAAATCTTCTCTGTGCTGCCGTTTTCAAAGCCCGCGTCAAAGGTGAGGTACAGCTTCTTCTCCTCTGTGGGCATACAGTATACGCTGTCGAACTGAGCCAGATACTCTTCCGTAGCGTTGGCCACCGGAGGCTGGCCCTCCTGCTGGAAACTTAGCCCCCAGTTGGTGATTTCTCCGGAAACCGCCTCTGCGGGAGCCTTTTCTCTCTCCCAGCGGCCCCATAGGTCTGCCGCCGCGGCCAGTGTCAGTGCAATCGCCACCACGGCCACCACGATTGCCGCCAGATGGCGGCGGACCCTCTCAAAAGACTTGGACATACCGGCACTCTCCCCTCTACGCCGCAAAGGGCGCGGTTCTACCGTTATAGTTAACGCAGTTCAAAAGAGGTACTCCACCTCTTTTGAACCAGGCAGCCTAGCCGCCCAGCTTGGAAATCGGTAAATACCGATTTCCAAGTGTGGTTACCATAAATTACGATACACTGCAATATATGTGTAAAATCCCGGGAGCAGAACCAGCGCCGTTGGATTGGGAGCCTGCACTGACAGGAGTTTTGCCCGAATTCACAAGTGGATTCAGCCAGCGGCAGGGCGCGAAAACGCGGGCCGCTTGCCATAATCAAGGCAGACGGCCCGCATGTAACAGGGAAGATTATTTTTATTGGGACCTCGCGCCTTGGGGAGTCAGCCGGGCTACAGCCTTTTTCTTGATGACCATATAGCAGATTCCGCCGATCACCGAGGCCACCACCCAGGTCACCGGGTAGGAGAGGAAGAGCACCTCCCAGGTGGACCAAAGGGCGAACACGGTGTATACCCAGACCACCCGCAGCACGCACACACTGAACACTGTGTTGATCATGGGGGTCAGAGAGGAGCCCAGGCCCCGCATTCCGCCCACGAAGATCCCCATAGCCCCGCAGGTAAAATAGGGCACGCAGACCAGCAGCATCCGAGCCCGGCCATACTCAATCACCGCCGGGTCGGAGGAGTAGATGCCCAAGAGAGGACGCGCCGCCAGATAGGCGCTTACGCCCAGCACCAGACCGACGCCTGTCACCAGGCCCATGCAGCTCCACATGATCTTCCTGACCCGGTCCATCTTTTTCGCCCCGTAATTCTGCCCCACAAAGCTCTGGGTCGCCTGGGTGAAGGCGTCCATAGCTGTCCACACAAATCCCTCAATATTTCCTCCGGCAGTGCTGCCCGCCATGGCGATGGCTCCAAAAGAATTGATCGTGGACTGGATCAGTACATTGGAGATGGAGAACATGGACCCCTGGATGCCCGCCGGAATGCCGATGCGGGTCATCTCAATGAGTTTAGATTTATGTATTTTCAGTTCCTTCAGGTTCAGGCGGTAGACTCCCTCGCTGCGCATCAGACAAAGCACCACCAGGACGGCGGAGACGCATTGGGAAATCACGGTGGCGGTAGCCACTCCAGCCACGCCCATATGCAAGACAATGACGAAAAACAGATTCAGCACCACGTTGATAACCCCGGCGATCAGCAGGAAATAGAGAGGACGCTGGGTGTCTCCCACCGCCCGAAGCACCGCCGCGCCAAAATTGTAGATCATTCCCGCCGGCATACCGGCAAAAATAATGCGCATGTACAGTACGGAATGGTCAATGACATCCGCAGGTGTGTCCATCATCTCCAGCAGCGGGCGGGAAAGCCCGATTCCCAAAAAAATAAGGGCCACCCCGCAGATAGCGGCGGTAAGGATGGCGGTGTGTACCGTCTCATAAAGGTCTTTTCCCTGGCCCGCGCCATAATACCGCGCGACCAGCACGTTGACTCCAATGGATAGGCCGATAAACAGATTGACAATCAGATTGTTCAGAGCGCCTGTGGAGCCCACAGCAGCCAGAGAATGGCTGCCGGCAAAGCGGCCCACCACCACAATGTCTGCAGCGTTAAACAGAAGCTGAAGGATTCCCGAAAGAGCCAGTGGAACGGAAAACTGCACCAGTTTCTTTAAAATGGGCCCTTCTGTCATGTTGATCTCATAGGAATTCCGCCGGACCCGGGTCCGGGGCCTAAATTTGAACCTCATCCGCAAGACAACCTTCCCCTCATCATTTCATTTTGCATCTAATAGTACATTATACTCCTTGTAGCAAGGACAAATCAAGAGGTTTTGGAAAAAAGTCTCCCATAGGCAAGCATTACAATTAGGTTACACAAGGTCAAACGGCCTGTGTAGCCTAATTTTTTTGCAAAGAAATAGGAGAACAACAGAACCGGGGGTGAGAAATATTGCGGAAATACAGATATTTGACATTCGCAGACCGAAAGCAGATTTCCGCGTGGTATCAGTTAAACGACCGGGCGGCGGACATAGCAGAACGGCTGGGAATGAGCGTGAAAACGATCTACCTTGAATTGAAGCGCGGGGAAGAAACGGACGAAAGCGGGGCCGTTATCCTTGACCGCAACCAGCGGCCCGCATACAACCCCGT
>NZ_RAZF01000019.1 GCF_003612555.1 Acutalibacter sp. 1XD8-33 | reverse complement strand
AAACTCATATACATCATACGGGGAGATTTTATTTTTTCAAAGTTCAAATTTCATTCTCTATAGGAATGCTTATCGTTCCAAATCTTTGTTTTTCTGCTTCCTGTCGTATTCCCCGCACCGTTCAGCGATTTCAGAATACATCTTTTCCCGCATCTCACGCTCATAGGCTCGGTATTCCTTTGCCTTTTCCGTGGGCTTGTACCAGACGCTTTTCTGGTCAGCTTCGTCCATCTGCCCATAACAATCGTCTATTTTATCCATATATTTCTGATAGATGGCACGGGCGGCAGGGGCGTCCTTTGCGTATCGGTAGCGTTCAAGGCTCTTATGCGAGCCACGCAGCTCGGCATACTCATAGAGCATACGGATAACCTCACGGTCAAGCCCTTTCTGCCCCTCGGCGGCATAGATTTCCGACAAGCCCCTACACCTCCACGAATGATACGGAGAGGTGTCATTCGAGCTGTGAGAGGACAGGTAAACGCCGTCTTTCTTTACTGTGATACGGTTGATAAGCTCGGTACTCACTTCTTACCACCGCCCGATAAAACAACATATTCCATAAAAATATCAATCCTCCTCTTATCCATGCCCCGCCTTTAGGCAGGGGCATAGCTGATTCTGTTTTGTTCCATCCTCTGTGCAAACTCCCGAACGGCGTATTTTACGCCGTCAATCTCTGCATGGGTTTCGTCCAGATAACGGCAGACGGCAAAATAATCCTCCCCGTTCCCGTAAAGCATACGGATAATGCCGCCATCGGGGACAGAGAAAAGTGCCTTTCCTACACTGTCCGTCATGCAGATTTTCCGTCCCCTGCTCATTCCGTGCCACCTACCAGAAAGGAGATGACCTTGTTCCCTTTGATGCTCTTTTGCAGCTCGTTGATGAGCGTGATGTCCGCAACCGTAATGCCTTGCATAGATAAAATATCGTCCATCGTCATGGCGGCAATGGCTTTTTCCTCGGTAAAGCCCGCTTCAAATATCTTATTTAAAACCTTAACGGCTTTCTGGTTGACTGCCATATCTAAAACCTCCTATCGTTCATGGTCTTTGTGCTTCAGGGCTTTCTGTGCCGCTTGCGGCTCTTGCGGCTTTGGCTCATAACTGTGTTCGTTCCTTTCCATACGCTCGGCAAACTCGCAGATATGGTAGAGGTTGCTGCCCACCTCGGTATGGTATTCGTCAATGAAACGGCAGGTCTTTTCCGCCTTTTCTCCCCAATCATAAGTGATGGTGATTTTCCCGCCGTCTGGGATGAGGAACAGCTCTTTATAATGGGGATCAATAAATCGGATTCCCTGTTCCGCCCTGGATATATGCTTATCAAGCCATTCTTTCACATAGCAGTAGCAGTAAAAATTGTAGTCGCCCTTTGTCGGATTGCAGCGGAGCAGGAAAGCGTGCTTGTCGGTGTCCGCACGGAAGCCGTACTCGGTACAGTAATTCCCCATAAAGGCGGCATCGGGGGATTGCCTTGCAGCCGACGACATATCACGGCGGCTGTGCAGAAGCCTCTTATCTTCACGCAGGGCGTTGATTACATCGTCAAGCTCCGCCTTAAATTCATCGGTTTTCCATTGCTCCCTCGTATCAGACCAATCGGTATGAAACTCATTCCCAGAGCCGCCAAAGCCCCCACGGAGATGACCGATACATCCCGTCTGCCCCTCAAGCTGCATACTCTGGGCATAGGTGTATTTCTGTTCGGGCTGTGTCAAAGCCCGTATCTCCATCAGCGTTCCTCCCTGCTCTTTGATTTCTTCGTTTTTTCCTGTTCCTTGATTTTTGCAAGGGCTTCTTTTGCCCAATCGGGCATTTTTTCTGGCTTGATTTCACCAAGCACATCGTACCTTTCCCATCGGGCGTGCTTGCCGTCTGCAAGGGAAGTCCCAAACACTGCCTGCCCCCTGCCGCCCCTTGCACCATGTCCGCCATCCACCAATACAAGCTGATAAGCGGAATGCCGGTACTCATAGCGGTTGACTTCGGCATTGATAACGACCACTTTTCCCACAATATTTTTATCCCTGTCATCGGGGAAACAGTCAGAAATGGTAAAGGGGGTCATATCAAATTTGAACTGTTCCTGCTCGGCTCTCACAAGCCCTATCTGCTCCTGCACCCTGTCGGTATAAATCTGCATGGCTTCCAGATAGTCATCGGAGCCGACCGCATCTGTTACCCACTCTGCGGACAGGGGATTGTCATAAGTGCAGTCGCAGACTAAAAAAGGATATTTTTCTTTTTCATCTATGCCGAACACCACTTCCTTTTTTCCGATGTGGATGCTCTGTGTGACCTCATAAGAGCTAATCATCCGTTTTTCTTCATTCTTCATCGGGCTTCTCCTTTCCCTGCTTTTTCTCCCTCTGCCAGTCTAAAATCTTTTGGATGCAGACATCGCAGAAGATAGTACGGCTGTCCTTATATCGGGGATAAGGGCAGGTCGTACAGTCATACTTTTTATTCTCACCGCTCATGCTACCGCTCACGCCCATCGTGCCGCTTCGCCTTTTTATCGGACTGTTGATTGTACGGCATCTGGCACTCTGACTGGTAGCGTTCGTTCAGCTTCTCTCTTGCGGCTTCAAGGGTATTGCAGTAGCAGCCCCAGTAATAGTTGTCGCCGCCCTTACAGTACCAGCATACATAAGGGTTCGGGGCTTTCGGGTGATGCCCGATGACAAGCTCCGTGTTCCCGATAGTGCAGCTCTCTATGATTTCATAGCCCTGATTGGAGCGTGTTTCACCGTTCATAGGCGTTCCTCCTCTCTTTTTGTTTCCCGTCCATATATTGCTGCAATTCATACTGGCAGGGGACATACAGCCTGCCGTTCTCCACGCAGCGGAAAATATCGCATTTCTTATCCGTGGATGCAGCATAAAAATCATCATAAGAATAAGGGAATTTCTGGCTTCCCCTGCCGTAATAGTCAGCGGCGAAAAAGCCAAGTTCCCTGTCCGTCTTTAATCTGCGTGTAATCTTGAAAAAATCATCTTCCCGCTTTGTGAACTGCCGCTCTGGGATAAAATGATGCCCTCCGTATTCAAAAGACTTATCCTGCATCTTTCACCTCACGATTCTTTCGCATATCTACGGTATGCCTTTTCGCCTTTGGCTCTGATTTTCTGCATCCGTACACTCCCTAAAAGCTCTGGGCATTTCTCCTGCAACTTGCGGCGTGTCCTGCCCACGCTCTCAAAGCTCGGCAATCCAAGCTCCTTATGGTTCAAAAGTATTCGGGCAAGCGGCATAGCTCCCGCATCTTTCAGATAAAGGTTGCAGAGGGCAAGGTACAGCACCATGTCGTCATTTCTAGCGTCCTCATTCTCTTGCAAGACGGCTCTGACTTTGCCCTCAATGGTTTTCAGACTGTCCATAAATTCCTCCGTTCTGTGTGTTTCTTCGCACAAACACCCTCTATAAATGGAAAGAGGGCGGTCATTCTGAACCGCCCCAATCCCATATCAAAAACCTCCTAATTTATTTCTTCCTGCGGAAATGCAGCCACGCAGCCGCACCGCCGATAAATGCCACAAGCACAATAGCAATAATGGTTTTTTCTCTCATCCTGTTTAATCCTCCTTTTTCTTTCTTCCGCTCTTATAACCGACAAATCCAAAGATTCCTGCACCGATTGTAAATGCAGCCGCAAGGCTCACCCACAAGCCGAGATTAAAGTCGTCGCCTGTTTTCGGTGTGTCACGCAGCTCGTTGTGCATGGTTACGGTTGCCGTTTCGTCTGTTTTGATTGTCACTTTCTGGTCGGCAGGCAGGATATAGCCAGAGGATGCCTTGTCGCTGACCTCGGAAATGGTGTATTCGCCGATACGCAAGCCGTCAATGACGATTTCGCCGTTCTTATCAGTGGTAAAGGTCTGGTCGTAATCTTTGCCGATGACACGGAAAGAGAAGCCCTCCACCTTGCCGTCAGAGGAAGTCTTGACGATTTTTAATGAGCCTTTCTGTGCTTCATTTAAGAAGCCTTTGCCCGCTTCGTTCTCCACGTTGTAGGTCTTGCCGTTTTCCTCAATGGATACGGGATAAACATTCTCGTCCAGAACGAAGCCTGTCGGGGCGGTTTTCTCACGGACAAGGTATTTGCCGTATCTGAGGTCGTTCATCTGGTACACGCCTTTTTCTACCTCGCCCATCTCGCCGAGCAGCTCGTCTTTCTTGTCCAGTTTTCCATCCTCGTTTGTATCAGAGTAAACCTCGAATACCGCACCCGTGAGCTTGTTGTCTGGATAGTCCTTGTCTACTTTCGTCAGAGCGATATTGCCTTTGATGAAATAGTTTACAAGTTCAATCTCCACAACCTCATCAACCTCGCCGATTGTCACACTGATTTCTTCCTCGGAGAGTACATATCCTTTCGGGCTTTCGATTTCACGGATTACCCATGTGCCATACGGAACTTCCTCAAAAGAAAAACTGCCGTCATCTTCCGATGTGGCAGTCGCAATCGCAGTTTCCTTTGTATATTCCGTTGTCCCCGTCTGGAAGATGCCGATTAACGCACCGCCTAAATCTTCGCCGTCCTCGTTGGACTTTTTGCCGCTGACAGAGCCGTAAATCAGTTCGTTTTCAATGGCTTCACCCTCATTTGCCGTGATGTTCACAACGGCTGTTTCCTGCCCTGCGTACTCAAAGTCAACAGGGTATTTCTCGTCGCTGACAAGGTAGGCGGCGTTTGTGCTGATTTCCTGCACATAATAGCTGCCCATCGGCAGGTCGCTGATAGCTTTTCCGTGACCGTTCTCGTCAAGGAAGATGACTTCTATCAATCCGTCCGCAGGAATTGTTGTGCCGTCTGCGGCGGTCAGTTCCTCGGTGGCATACAGACCGAACGTAACGTCTTTGATTTCGCCGTTATTGCCCACGCCGTATGCTTCGTCCACTTCAAGGCTCTTGATTACGTCGATTTCCACACGCTGACGCTCGTTGTAAAAATCCGTGCCTGCTTCTGTCACTTCAATTTCCTGTCCCGCATACACAAGCTCCACGGCATGGATTTCCTCACTTAACACCATACCATACGGGGCGGTCACTTCCCTTACCTCGTACTTTCCGAGATAAAGTTCCCTGCTTTCCGCTGTGCCGTCCTCGCCCGTAGTGAGCGTATCTACAACCTCGCCTTTCTCGGCTCTTACCGTTCCGTCTGTCGTAATAATGTCCTCGGCTGCGGTAATCTCATAGACCGCACCCTCCAAATTATCCACGGCAAAAATCGGCTGGTACAGCCCCTTGTTTCCTGATACCCTGCTGAATATCTCCCCAGATTTTCCTACCGTGATTTTCCCTTTCTGTGCCACGTTGGAGCGTTCCACCTTGACAATGGTGATGCCGCTTTCTTCCTCGGAATTTTCCTGCTCCACGTCAAAATAAACTGGCTCGGAGTCGAGGACATAGCCGTATGGGGCTTGCACCTCAACAAGAGAATATCCCTTGCCGTATTCCAGAGTCTGCGGCGTAATAAGCTCTCCGTCTGCGGTAGTATAGAACGTGTCAATCTTTGTCACTTCGGGATAAGTGAACGTCATCGTCACAAGCTCCCCGTTCGGGTCGTAAATCTGGAAGCCTGCGCCCGCATAGGGGATAACCTTGCCTGTTTCCACGTCTTTCTTAACGATTTTGATATAGCTCTCAAAATTGGCGTTGTTGATAAGGTAGCGGTAAGTCTGGCTGTCTTTGCAGATGAACACGTCAAAATCTTTCATCAGCTCACGCCCGTCCCATCCAGAAGTCTGATGCACAGTATAAATGCCATACGGCATATCCTTTGTCTGGGCAAAGCCGTTCTCGTCACATATCAATGTGTCACGCTCGGTTTCCTCCGCCGCATCGAAGCCGCCTGCGGATTTTAAATACACTTCAAAGACAGCCCCCTCCTCTGGCGTTTCAATCTGGGTTTCGCCGTTGTCGGTGTGCTTGATGATGGCAATATTGCCTTTGATGACCTGCTCATTCACATCATTCTTTGCGGAATTATATTCCACGGTGTAAAGCTCTGGCTCTGCCCCTACATGATGGATTGTAGTATCTAAAAGATAGCCCTCGGACGGGGTAATCTCACGGACGCTCCAATCGTTCCCGCAGATATAATATTTCGTTGTGAACTGACCGTTTTCGTCGGTGGTGTAGGTGTCCACAAGCTCCTCGCCCTTATAGATGCCATAAACCGCACCTGCAAGGGAAGCGTCGCCCTGCGGCTTCTTTCCTGTTTCCACGTCGGTCTTTAATACCGTAACATTGAACTTCTTCAAAATGTTGTGGAAGCTGCGGTTTGTAACCTTTTTCCACTCAATCGAGGCTGTCTGGGATGCAGGCACGACGTAGCGGACTGCCGTGTCCACTTCCTCAAGGGTATAAGGCGTGCTGCCGCTGATAAGGACGTTCTCAAACTTTGCCAATCCATTCTTATCGGTTATGGCATATTCATCAACTGCCAATCCGCTTAAAGAAGTGCCGTAAAGGTGGAACTTCACGCCCTCCACCAGATTATCCTCGGATGTTTTCACAACCTCAAGGCTTCCACGCTTCAAAGTGTTGCTGAACGTGACTGTAGAAGTCTTTCCGCCAATGATTGTCACTGTCTGGGTTTTCTGCGGCTCATAACGGTCAATGGACTGTTCAGTGACGGTATAAGTGCCAGGGAATAACCCCTCCACCGTGATGTTTCCGTCTTTATCTGTTTTTACGGTCTTATTGAACCCGTCGCCCTTGATGGTAAAGGAAATCCCCGCAACAACGCCGTCCTCGGAAGTCTTTTTCAGTGCGACCGTGCCTGTCGGCGTTTCCACGTTGATATACGCCGTCATGGTATCCACGTTTTCCACGCCCGTAATGACGTCCTGCAAGTTGGGGTCGCCGTAAGCAATCATCATCGCCCCGCTGCTGACCGTCGGCGTGTTGTTCCTTGTAGCAGTAATCCTTGCTTTTCCGTCAATGGCTTTCTTGGATGTGACAGTGAGCTTGTTCCCAGACTTGGACACTTTCACGTTGCTGTCGGAACTGGTAAAGGAATACTCGGAAAGGGAATTGTTCTTATCCGTCAGCGTTAAGCTGTACTTCCCGTCCTTATAGGCAAGCTCCTTTGTAATGTCTTTCTTCCCTGCCGACATGAAGCTCGGAATTGTACTGTGCCTTGTCATCAGCGACACAATCTGGTCGTAAGCCGCCACCGCCCCGCTGTTCTCATAATTAGAGCCAAAGTGCAGGCTGTAAACGGTCGTGCTTGTCTGGCTGTACGGGCTTGTGGCGTTGCGGCATCCCGTGACGAACTCCCACACAAGGGTCTGGGTGGCAAGCCACTTCTCGTCATCGCTCCCAGACAGATTCCCGCTGTTCCCCTGATACCCATAGAGCAGGGCAAGCCCCACCGCCTTTCTCTGTTCTGCGGAGAGGGCGTTCCAAGCGTTGGAAGAAGCCTTTGCCAATGTGTTCCCCGTTTTCAGCGGCACTCCTGGCTGAAGGCAGAACGCCGTTTCCCCGTCCACATACATACGGTATTTGTATTCGCCTGTCCCTCCTGCGGTATGACCGCCGATATTGGCACTGGAATTATACCTCATGGCGTTCCCTGCACCGTCGTAGGTGTGGGTAAAGCTAATCGTCCCAATGTCGCCCGCTGCAAACGCTGTTGTGGCAGGGACGGCGGACAATGCCGTGACCGCAGCAAGGGCAAACGCCGCAGCCCTTTTGAATAATTTACGAATCTTCATCGTTACCTCCTGTTCGTTCTCATGTTGATAGTTGACTTTCTGGCAGAAAAAAACCGCCCGTGTGGACAGCCTTTAATAATTCTTTTCTCGGATAGTTACTGGCAGTATCTAGGGGGTGAGGTGTGGAGAGGGGGAAAGAGAAAAAAATTTGCTGTCCCCCAAAGGGCAGACTTCTCCCCAAGTGTGCGGTTATCTTTCCTGCCCCCGCTGCCTTTGTAAGTGTCGGTTATAAAACTCCAACGCCTTTACGACAAAATCCGTTTCCTGCCCTCTGGGGATGGATTTTGGTATGAGCTTGGTTATCCGCTCGTCCTTAAAGGCAGGCTTCTCTTTCTGGTTTGGCTTATCCTCCTGCATGATGGACTGGATAACCTCGTCCGTGAGTTTTCCCTCCTGCATAAACTTTTTCATTTTGATAGCCTGTGCAAGTGAGGGGGTGGCATCGTTGTAGCCCATCGCTTCTAAAAGCGTGTACTGCTGTTCCTCGGAAAGATAGGAGATTTCCACCGCAGGACGGAAAGCAATCTGGCGTTCATCTACCATTTGCAGGATTTCGGGCACAAGCTCGGTTAAACGGATAAATCGGCGTATCTGGTCTTTACTTTCTCCAACAAGTTCGCCTAATTCTTCATCAGAACGCCCCTTTGATAAATTAGTCGCCAATGGCGACGCATTTTCTTTCGGGGGTCTGCCTGCCTGTCTTTTCATTGCTTCTAACCGCATTTTATAAGCAAAGGCTTTTTCACTCGGCAGAATAACAGAGCGTTGGAGATTACTCTCAACCATGACAATAATCGCTTCATCATGGGTCAGCTCCTTAACCTCACATTTCAGCGTTTCAAGACCTGCAAGCTCACAAGCCTTTTTCCGCCTGTGACCGCTGATAAGCTCGTACCGTCCGTCCTCTTTTTGCCGAACTGTCGCAGGGGTCATTACGCCGCTCCGACTGACACTTTCCACAAGCTGCTCCATATCCTCATTCATCAAAACCTTGAATGGGTGGTCTGGGAACTCGTCAATCTCGGAAATGGGTATTTCCCTTATCCTGCTTAGATTTGCTTCTGCACGGCTCTCGTCCGTTTCAAAGAGGTCATCGTATGCGGTCAGCTCGATTTCTGTTCTTTTGTTTCTCGCCAATCTCTGCCACCTCCTTTCCAAACTGCTCATAAGCTGCGGCTACCTTGCCGCCTTTGTCGTAGGCAAAAATGCTCTTGCCTTCTGCGGTGGCTTCTACCGCACGGATGGAATGGGGTATTTGGGCATCAAAAACTTTAATCCTCTGCCCGTAGGCACTCTTTACCGTTGCGGTAATCTCTTTAGAGATATTCGTGCGTGGCATTACCATCGTCATTAAAATACCGTCAATCCGCAGATGGGGATTGATTTGCCGTTTGACCTTAGAAACGGAGCGAAGCAACAGCTCTAAGCCTTTGGCAGAAAGATAGTGGGGCTGTGTCGGGATAACCACGCTGTCAGCAGCCGCAAGCGCATTGATTGTCAGCATACCCAAGCTCGGCATACAATCCACGAGGACAGTATCATAATTCTTTTTCACCTCATTGATGCAGGTTTTCAGCACGCTTTCACGGCTTATGGCGTTAATCAGCCTTACTTCCAGTCCCGACAGTTCAATGTTGGACGGGAGCAGGTCAACGCCCTCGTCATGGTGTAGGATGCTTCTGGAAACATCGACGGGTTTATCATCAATGATGTCCTGCATGATGGTGGAGAGCGTATCGGGCAAGTCGTCTGGTCGGCTGTAACCGAGCGACATGGTTAGATTTGCCTGTGCGTCGGCATCAATGAGCAGTACCTTTTTGCCCTGCTGTGCCAGAGTTACGCCCAGATTGACCGCCGTGGTGGTCTTTCCGACGCCGCCTTTCTGGTTGGTTAAAGCAATCACTTTGCAATTTGACATAGGGTGCGTCCTCCTTTCGCATAGATTTAGCCACTTTGTCAAGGTGGCTATGTAACAATATCAGAGAACGACAGAACGCAAAAAAGCCGCTTACTCTTAAAAATCAATAAGAATAAACGGCTCTGTGATGTGCCTTAGACATATTCAATTTTCATTCTCTTTACTGGTGCGTTTACGACCTTGAATATCAGTTCGTCAACGCAGTCTGTATATCTGCCCTGCTGTATGAGTTGGTTTTTCAGTTCTACAAGGCTATGTAATAAAATACTCCTTTCTTGGCTGTCCACATACAAATGGTTCTTCTTTTCTCTCATAAGGTATCAACCTCCTTTATAGCTTCATTATAAGCTCAAATTCATTCTTGTACAAAGCTATAAAAATACTTGATTCCTTAGTTTTATAAACATCTTCCATCTAAATACTCAATTGCTGTTGAAATTAATGTCAAGCATCTCTTATAAAAATATTCAAAGTGCCTTTTATCTTGAATATCAACCTTTGTTGTTTCATGGTGTCTAATTCTAAAATCATTTCCGAGAGATGTAAGTGCATGAAATTCTCTATCAAATAATTCCATAAACGCTTGTTGATTATTTCCCATGTCCTTTACAATCTTATTTACAGATTTCTTTTTGTCTATGGATGGGGAACAGTAATACGTTTTTAATCTTTCAAATGCATCCCAAAGTTTTTCTACTGCAATTTGCATATTATTTGCATCATAATATTTAGATGCCTCTTGCAACAATTCTTTCAATCCAGCTTCTTCCACTACTCCTAGTGAGTTTTGGGTTATTTGAACATCAAATGAATTTACTATTTTCCCATTACTAAGCTGAAACGCAATATCATTCAACTTTAGTATTGTATTAATTTGGGCTTCAAAATCATCCAACATACTATGTCTGGCAAAAAGCTCTATTGCGTCCAAAACACAAAATGGCAAATTAGAGATTATAAAATCTTGCAAATTATCAGTTTCAACATATTCCTTTTGATTATTAAAGCACTTTGGCACATAAAACTGTCTTATGTCATAAAATACATCTGCCGCTATATTGGTACTGTAATTATATCCTGTATCATCAGTTGCTTGATATTCTATATTGCATCGTTCCAAAAATTGATAAATTTGATTCCTGGCTTTTCGATTTATGGACAAAACTATCCTTTTTTCTTTTATATCTTTCTCATTCCTTTGAGAATATGGAACAAACAATGCACTTTCCTCTCGCTGAAATATTCTCCATCTATAAACCTCACGGTTAGATACTTTTTCCGCTGGATAAAGCTCATATCCATCATTTTGCAATAATTTATTGATTTCTGTTAAAAATTCTTTCCAGTAACCTTTTTCATATCTGACAGCAGGGTGGAACACTTCACATAAAAATTTTAAATATGTTTCATCATCACCATTTTGCAAATAAAATCTTTCATCTTCAAAAACCCAACAATCAGAATAATCATCGTTATTAACTGTATGTTGCCAAATATCCTGTTCTGCATTTTCATATCTTGAATCATTGCTTGGCATATCTTTCAACTTATATAACCTTTTAAGGAAGTCTAATTCTTCAAGCCTACCAAAATAGGGATACGGAACAGTTCTAGTTGCAAAAAAATCATCTATTTCCAATCCATTTTTAAATAAATCCAAAATGTCACGTTTTGTTATTTCTGTGATGCGATTCACTTTCTTTTCCTCCTCCCAAATATATCTAAGTATTTTTATATTACTACTTCTAACAAATTCTTTCAAGAAAAGCGTACCACTATCTCTAATGATACGCTTATGATTATCAGATAACTTCAAAATGCTTCAACGCATCCTTTATCGCTTCCACTTTCTCCGCTGTCGGATGTTTCCTCGGCTGTTTCAATTTCTCTACCGCATTAGGGGCATCATACATCGGCAAACCTAAATCTCGTTTTACCTCTGCGATATATGCGGTATGTACTTTGAAGCCATACTTCGCTTCTATGTACCCCTTAATCATCTTGTATGTAACTCGCTCTTTCGGCTTATACGCTTCAGCTCTCTTGGCAATATTATCAAGTGGCACTTTGCCCTCACCCTCGCCAAACTCCACTTTTACGTTGATTACGCTATCGGGTTTTTTGTGGGAAAGCATTACAACCGTCTCCACATGCGCCGTCTTGGGAAACATATCCACCGGGGTGGCTTCTTGCGGCAGATATCCCAGTCCGGCAAAAAATTTCAGGTCTCTGGCCAAAGTCGCCGGGTCACAAGAGATATACACCACGCGCCGGGGCGCGAAGCCTGCCACAATTTCTGCCAGCTTCTGCCCACAGCCTTTTCTGGGAGGATCCAGCACCACCACATCCGGTCTTTCGCCCCGCTTTGCCAGCTCCTGTGCCGCCCAGGCCGCGTCTCCACAGAGGAACTCCGCGTGTTTGATTCCGTTGTGCCGGGAATTCTCCCTCGCGTCCTCTACTGCCTGAGGCACTGCCTCCACGCCAATCAGCCGTCCTCCCGGTGGAAGCATCGACAAGCCTATCGTCCCTGTGCCACAGTAAAGATCTAACAGCAGTTCCCCCTCCCGCAGGTCTGCATACTCCGCCGCCAATTGGTATAGCCTCTCCGCCTGGGCACGGTTTACCTGATAAAAAGAGAGGGGCGAAATGAAAAACTCTCGTCCGCAGAGCCGGTCGGTAATTCCCCTTTTTCCCCAAACCGTCCGGCACTTTTTACCCAAAGCCACGTTTGTGCGCTCTCGATTGGGATCTATCACTACGCTAGAAATCCCCGGCACAGCGCCCCGAAGAGCCGCGACAAGCTCCTCCTCATGATGGAGGCCGTTGCCATTCACTACCACGCAAGCCATTACCTGGCCGGTAGCTTCTCCTCTGCGCAGGAACAGCCGCCGCATTCTCCCAACGTGACGGGTCTCTTGGTAGACAGGATCTCCCCACTGAGCTGCCCACTGACGGAAGGCCTCCATAGCCCGGTTAAATTCCTCCGGCTGAAGTCGGCATTCAGTGCAGTCTACAATCCGATGAGAGTTTCTCGCGTAAAATCCCAGCTCCATCTTCCCGTCCGAGTCTGTACCAATGGGCAACAAAGCCTTATTTCGATAGCCATCCTGGCAGGGGGAAGGGAGTATCGGTTGCATAGGCAGATCCCGAAACCCGCCAATCCGGTCCAAAGCGTCCCGGACGCGCTGAGTCTTAATTTCCAGCTCAGCTTCATAAGAGATGTGGCGGTAGCAGCAGCCGCCACACTGCGCGTAGACGGGGCAGTTGGGCTCCACACGGCAGGCGGCCGGTTCCAGCAGCTGCTCCAGCCTGCCAAACGCATAGGTTTTTCCGGCTTTAACGATCTTTACCTTCGCCAGATCGCCGGGGGCACCCAGAGGCACAAATACTGCCTCACCCTGGTGCCTCCCCACGGCCAGGCCCTCTGCGTTCATGCCAGTAAAACGAATTTCAATGATTTGGTTTTTTTGTAAAGGCATATTTCGCTCCGTTCCACCGCTCTTGACGGTCGTTTTCTCCGTTTTTCAGGCTGTCTTTTCGAAACAGAGTTGTGATTTTGTCTATTTAGAGTGCTAATCAATCAAAGGAACCGTAAAATCAGTTGACAATATTGTGAAAAAAGTATAAAAATCGAAAATATCACTATTCCATATTGATAAAAATAGGGATTTTGTCAATCCTTGTAACATTTTGTTGACTTTTCCGGGTATAGTAGTGTAAAATAAGAGCATAACAAATGAAAATTGCTTTTCTAAAAATCGGGATTACAAGTTTGCGGCAATGCCGCGATTTCAATACAACTCCTCCCCAAAAGAAGGAAAGGGACCGGTGTACCGGTCCTTTTCCTTTTTCTGAAAAAATCAGCACTTCTCA
The DNA here is from genome assembly GCF_003612555.1 of Acutalibacter sp. 1XD8-33. Lineage (GTDB taxonomy): Bacteria > Bacillota > Clostridia > Oscillospirales > Acutalibacteraceae > Acutalibacter. Next base: position 37,673 of record NZ_RAZF01000019.1, on the reverse strand, counting down.
TGGAAGTCCCGAATCCGGCTTTCCCAGGCCGTTTGAACCACCGACTCTAAAGCCAAAGACGGCGCCTCTGCCCCCATGGCCTTTAAAATAGACCGGGTAAAGCCGGGATTCATCAGCAATACCGGGCCCAGCAAATAGGTGGCAAACAGATTCTGCCGCCGCAGGCCCTCAAAGCCCTCTTTGGGGTTCAGACCCACACCCTTTTTCACCGGGAACAGCCCCTGGGCCTTCTCTTCCGGCCATGCCATCGTGAATTGGGATTTGAACCCGATCACCTCCTGGCCCTGCCAGTCTCCCAGGAACACGCTGTTGTGCCGGTGCATCATGTCCCTTCTGGCTCTCAGAGGCAGAAGCCCCAGACCTGGAATCTGAGAGCCGTCCTCTTGTTCGATGGAATTCCCCAACACTTCTAAGGCATTGCCCGTCAGCAAAAAAGCCGTGCCCTCTTGAATCAGCTCTTCCAGTCGCTGCCGGTAAGGCTTCAGCTTGGCGATTACCTTTTCCTGGCTGCGCTCACTCATAGGCCCCATATAGATCAAGCTGGGAGCCTCCTGAACGAAAAGGGGCTGGCCGGAAAGGGGCGTGTCCACCCGTTGGGCCTCTGGCAGGCATTTCTCCAGGTACTTTACATTAAACAAGTCCCCGAACAGATTGCAGAACTCCGGGAAAAGCACTTCAATTTTCATGCCGCTCATTTTTCTCGCCCTCCTTTTCCATAAGCTCCTTCACCCGCTCTTTGGTGCGGTTTGCCAGGGGGATGGTATACACGTCATACAGAATGAAAACCGCATCCGCTTCCTCCAGCTTCAAGGCCCCGGCAGCCGCCTCCGGATCCAACAGATGGGCCGTCCGGTCCGGCTCCGCCCCCGCCATAAGCAGGCGCAGGTACACATCCCAATGGCGGGCTCCGGCCGCAATTACCTGGGTTACCGAAGGATCGGTCAGAAACTCAAAATCCGCGTCATATAGCCAGGAAATATTCTCCACCGTATGGGCCGCGTCGAAGTAGTCGTCTAAAAAGAGGATGGCAGCTTTCCTGCCCGGATAGTCCCGAATGTTCTGAAACGCCCGAGAGCAGGCCACCGGGTTCTGCCCCTTGGCCAAGTGGAGAATCACTTTCCGGCCCCCGGCCTCCTCCTCCAAGTATCTCGTCCCGCTGATGGCCGTACGCTCCATAGCGCCGGCTATTTCCCCCGGCTCCAGCCCAAACTCTCGAAGCAGGGCCACCGCAGAGAGCGCGTTATAGACATTGATCGTGCTGGTATTGGGCAAGGGGAAAGAGAAAGCCTGTCCGCCTGCCTCCACCTGCATGGCTCCGTTGGCCAGGGAGACGGCCCGGTAATCACCCTGGGGGGAACCAAACCCGCACTGGGGACACCTGGCTCGGCCGATGTGGTGATACCGCCGGAGCTCCCATTCCAGCAAAGCGCCGCACTGGGGGCATACCCGCACATCCTGAACAATATTTTCGCCGCCGGAACGCTCTCCGGGCTGAGGGTCCAGGGAAAAATAGGCTCTGGGATTTCCCGGCTTCAGGCTGGCGCACATCAGGTCGTCGGCGTTGAGCACCAGCTTCACCCCGTCTGGCACATAACGGTTGAGAATGTCTACAATAAACTCCGGATGCGCGTTGCGCTTGTAGGAATCCCGAAAAATATTGGTGACCAGCAGCAGGTCCGGCTTGATATAGGGCATCGTCAGGTTGGAGCTGCGCTCGTCCAGCTCAAACACCGCCAGCTCCTTTTTCGGCTTACCCAGCAGCGTGGATTCGGCAATCAAGGCCGAGGCCACGCCGGTGTCCACATTGGAGCCGTTTTTATTGCAGACAAACTGGCGGCCGCACTGCTCCAGCACATCCTCCACCATGTTTGCCACAGTGGTTTTGCCATTGGTACCGGTGATGCCTACCACGGTTTTTGGGCGAGGCATCCGGCCCAAGAAATCTTTACACAGAAAAATCGCCACGCCGCCGGGCAGGTTTGTTCCCTTACGGCCCAGAAGGCGTAGGCAGGCCATAGTCAGCTTTGAGGCCAGCAGGGCTAGATAGAAGAGGAAATTCTTTTTCATGGGAGCGGTACTTCCTTTTGCGATAATTTTTGTATTGGGCATGGCTTGGCCTTCAACAGGGGGGGAATGCCGCCCCACACTCCACCAGGGGCGCATACTCCCGAAAACTTCTTGCCCTTATTCTACCAAAAATCTCCGGAACTTTCAACCGCTATCTTGACCTTTGGGCAAATTTGGAATAAAATAGAGGAAAACCACAAGAATTTTACAGGAGGTATTCCCAATGAACCATTTACCCGTGGCCGTGCAGGTCTATTCCGTTCGGGACGACGCGGCCAGAGATTTTTCCGGCACTATGAAAAAGATCAAAGAAATCGGCTATGACGGCGTAGAACTGGCCGGTCTTTATGGTCTGACTCCAAAAGAAGTGAAAGAGGCCATTGCCAGCGCCGGGCTGGAGGCTGTTTCAGCCCATGTTCCTTTCCAGGAGCTGGTGGCGGACATGGAGGGCGTGGTAAGCCAGTATGAGGAAATCGGCGTCAAGTATATCGCCATCCCCTACCTGATGGAAGAGGACCGCCCCGGCGGGGAAAAGTTCGACGGGAACGTAAAGCTCTTTGAAGAGATCTCCAAAGTGTGCAAGGCCCACGGCATCCAGACCCTCTATCATAACCACGACTTTGAATTCATAAAGATGCCAGATGGCCGGTATGCCCTGGACTACATCTATGACACCATTTCCGCCGACCTGCTTCAGACGGAGATCGACACCTGCTGGGTAAACGTGGCGGGAGAGAATCCGGCGGAATATGTGAAGAAATATACCGGCCGGGCTCCGGTGGTCCATCTAAAGGACTTCTATAAGGAAGGCAAGCCTGGAAACATGTACCAGCTTATTGGCACAGACGTTGAAGAGCAGGAGAACAAAGGCTACTTTGAGTTCCGCCCTGTGGGCAGCGGGATGCAGGACTTCCCCTCCATTCTGGAGGCTTCCCTGGAAGCCGGCGCCAAATGGGTTGTGGTAGAACAGGACCAGTCTGTCGGCCGCACGCCCATGGAAGCCATCACGATGAGCCGGGAGTACCTGAAGTCTCTCGGCTGGTAAAATCGCCAAGTGTATTTTCTGTAGAAAAAGCGGTTGGGAGGGATTCCCAGCCGCTTTTTTCCGCTATTTTAAAGCCGTACCGATAGGCGTTTATATTCCCCTTTTCGGCAAATTCAGCCGGGAAGCAGTGTTGTGAAAACTTGCCAACCGCCAGATTGCTGCTCCCAACTGTATTTGCCCGAAAATCGTATAGTTAAGGCAGTTCAAAAGAGGTATATCTCTTTTGAACCAGGCGGCGTAGCAACTGCTGTGCCGCCTAGCTTGAAAATCGGTATATACCGATTTTCAAGTGTGTTTACTATAACACAAATCCTATCGGTACAGCTTCTTAGTTTTTGCCGTCACCGTGGAGGATTTCTCGAAGCAGTTCCTGGGTATCAAAGTTCTCCGGCTGTTTCGCAGGCGGGGAAGCTGGGCGGCGCTGGGGCGCAGCCGCGCGATATGCCCCCTGCTGGAAATTCTGCGGTGGCGGCGTATTCCGCGCCGGCCTAGAGACTACGGGAGGCTGGGCCATCTCCTCCGGCAGGGAGAACTCCTCCGTGTACAGGGAAACCCGGCCGGACACAGCAGAGGGCTGGGCTTCGCCCCTAGGCGCGGGGGCAACTGGCAGAGGCTGAAACTCCTCTGTATACATGGAGGCTGGAACAGGGGCAACCGGCTCTGGAGAGGCCCCGGCCCCAGCCTGCTGAACAGGCATAGCCTGGGGCAGCTGGAACTCCTCAGTATACAGGCTTCCATTCACAGGCACGGCAAGCTCCTCTGGTTCCGGCCGGTGAAGGGAGGGCTGGAGGCCGCTTTCATATCCCTCCGCGTAACGGCCATAGTCCTCGCCCTCATACTCTTGGGGACTCTCCCCGGCATTTCCATAAACCGCCTGGGGTCTGGGCCGAACTGGGCGCCGGGTTTCCGCCTGCTGGATCTCCTGGAAGATTTCCTCCCGCTCGTCGCTCCTTCTGCCCCGGATAATGAACACCGTCAGCACCAGCAGTCCCAAAACGCCCGTGCCAACACAGGCGCTGCCGCTATAGAACAGCACCACGGACATAGAATTGTTCTTCTGGGTCAGCTTGGCAAACGTGATATACCGGGGACCTGTGTCCGCCGGCTCTTCCTGATCCGGGCTGCCGCTGGGTCTTGGGGTAACCTGGGTTCTGGGAAAAAGCGGCTGGCGGATGGTTCCCCCCGTACCGCCTCCTGGGGGCCGGGAAGTGGGAGAAGGGTCGCTGGGCTCCTGATAACCGCCCGCGTTTCCACCCTCAGGCTCAGAACCGCTGGGTTCGTCCGTAGGCTCTGGGGTAGGGGTTTCATCGTCTGGACCGGGTGTGGGCTCATCTGTGGGCGGGGGTGTAGGTTCGTCCGTGGGCGGCGGCGTGGATGTGGGCTCGTCCGTGGGAGGAGGTGTGGGCTCGTCCGTGGGAGGAGGTGTGGGCTCGTCTGTAGGCGGAGGTGTGGGGGCGTCACTGGGCGGCGGGGTGGGGTCCTCCGGCGGGGACGTGGGGTCCCCCTCCCCATCGCCACTGGGCTCCACATCCGCAAAGGACGAGCCAAAGCCGTCCCCTTCGTCAGCCACGGCTGGAACGCAGATCAGCAAGGCCAGAGCTATGGTGAATAGGGTTAATAAAATGTGCTTTTTCTTCATAACAGCCTCCCGTTCAACGAATATATCCGGTATTCAGGTCCGGGTCCTTTTCTCCGCCTATTTTTGGTTTGCGGCAACCCTCTCTTTCAGCTCCTCTTCAGAGAGCGGCTTCCCCTGCACAATTGTCTGCACCTGATAGGACGCTGTCAGTGCGGCTCCTCGCTCTCTAGGGGAAATCTCCAGGGTGAAGTCGGTCATGCCCCCCACAGCCCAGGTTTCCGCATAGCGCTCTCCTTGCAGCCCGTTCTTCTCTATGGACTCCAAGGCTTCCGAAAGCCTGTTTCCCAGACCCGGATAGGTGCTGGGGTCTCCGTACTTCTCCACGGCCTGGGTATACAATTCTGAAAGGGCTTTCACCGCGTCCCCTTCCTCCAGAGAATCCACGGCAAGCATGACGCCATACAGCCCGTTGACATTTCCGGTAGAGACCAGCAATTCCTGCTGGAAAGAAATCCCGGCCGCCTTTCTGGGCGTGTGAATCGAGAGCGCGCCGCGCAGGCTCTTGTCTCGCTCTACCTCCTTCAGTCCCAGTTTCTGAATGGCCTGGTTGATTTCCTGAAGATAGCAGCTCTCATAACGGGCGATCTCCTCATCGCTTAAAAGGCCGGAGGCGGCGGGTTTTCCGCAGGCCGCAAGGCCCGCCAGCAAGCAGAACGCCAACAGAACAAAAAATAATTTTTTCATCACAAACGCCTCCCTCAAAGGGTTCGAACCGGAATATCAGAACTCGCCGATTTTCTCCCGGACATACCGCTCCAGGCCCTCAATAGGCACCCGCTCCTGGGCCATGCTGTCCCGCTCCCGCACGGTGACGCAGTTGTCGGCAGGCCTCTCGCTGTCGCCCACGGTTTCAAAGTCCACGGTAACGCACAGCGGCGTGCCGATCTCATCCTGACGGCGGTAACGTTTGCCAATGGAACCGGTCTCATCGAAATCAGCCATCACATGGCCGGAGAGGGCATCGTACACCTCCAGAGCCTTGGGGCTCAGCTTCTTGGACAAAGGCAGCACCGCCGCCTTGTAGGGGGCGATGGCCGGGCTCAGCCGCAGTACCACCCGGCTGTCGTTTTTCGCCTCGTCCAGCATCTCCACATCGTATGCCTCGCAGAGCAGGGCCAGCACCGTGCGGTCCAGGCCATAGGTGGATTCAATGATATAGGGGATAAATTTCTCGTTGGTTTCCGGGTCCAGATAGTCCATCTTCTGGCCACTGTACTCCTGGTGGCGGGTGAGGTCAAAGTCTGTGCGGTTGTGGGTGCCGTTGATCTCCCCCCAGCCGAAGGGGAACAGGTACTCAATATCACAGGCGGCCTTGGCGTAGTGGGCCAGTTTCTCATGGTCATGGAAACGGAGCTTTTCGGCGGGCAGGCCCAGATCCTGATAATACTTCATACCGTAGTTTTTAAAATACTCATAGAGCTCCTCGTCGCTGCCCGCCTTGCAGAAGGTCTGAAACTCCATTTGCTCAAACTCAATGGTGCGGAAGGTGAAGTTGCCGGGGGTGATCTCGTTGCGGAAGGCCTTGCCGATCTGCCCGATGGAGAAGGGTAGCTTGGCCCGCATCGCGCGCTGGACGTTCAAAAAATTCACATACTCGCCCTGGGCGTTTTCCGGCCGCAGGTAGATCACCGACTTGTTATCGTTGGTGACGCCCCGAAAGGTCTGGAACATCAAGTTGAACTCCCGGATATCGGTAAAATTGTGCTTGCCGCAGTTGGGGCAGGGGATGCTGTGATCCTTGATATACTGGAACATCTCCTCTTTCGTCATGCCGTCGGCGTGGGCCTCGGGGTCAAAGGCGTCAATCAGATTGTCCGCCCGGTGGCGCATCTTACACTCTTTGCAGTCCAGAAGAGGGTCAGAAAAGCTCTGCACATGGCCGCTGGCCTCCCATACCCTGGGGTGCATCAGAATGTCCGCGTCCACCTCGAAGGAGTTGCGGCGCTCTTGAATGAAGCGCTTGCGCCAGGTATCCTTCACATTGTTTTTCAGCCTCGCGCCCAGAGGGCCATAGTCCCAAGTGTTGGCAAGACCCCCATATATGTCGCTGCCCGGGAAGATAAATCCCCGGGTCTTGCATAGGCCGGTAATCATATCCATTGTCTTTTCGCTGTGCTGCATGTTCCATACGTCCTTTCTATGCTTTTACATACTGACATTTTACCAAATCCCGCGGGGATTTGCAAGAAAAACGTGCGGTTTTGTGTTTCCATCCGCTTTTCCCCTGCGCTTTCCGGCCTTTCCACGGCCGCTTTCCCCTATCCATCCTATGCGTAAATCCCCATCCGTTTTATTTGGGGCGCGCCCCGGGACTGCCGTATCACCAGCACCGCGCCCACGGCCGCTTCCCCTGTGAGAGAGAGGATCTTCCTGCTGCCGATCACCGTCCCCGAGCGGGACAGGCTCAGCCCGCCGTCGGGAAGCCTCAGGTAAAGGTCGAAGCGCTCCACCCGCTGGCTTTTGGCGATGTCCTCTTCCAGTATGCAGCAGGCCGGAGCCCGCTCTCCGCCGAAGTCCAGCTCCAGCCAGCCCTGCCGCATCTCCCCTGGGGCGGCAACGGCAATGGGGTCCACCGTCATGGCCTGGATCCTCTTACCCAAACCAGCCAGCGCCGCCTGATCTGCCGGTGGAATTCTCCCGTCGGCAGCCGGTGGGACGTTCAGCAAAAGGGTGCAGTTGTTGCCCACAGAATCCAGGTAGATCTGGAAAAGCTCTCCGGCGCTTTTCACCGCGCTGTCCTCCTCCGGGTGATGGAACCACCCGGGCCGAATGGACACGTCCACCTCGGCGGGATACCAGCACAAAGCCTCGTGCCGGGCCAAAACCGCCCGGGACCCCAGATCCTCGTCCGATGATTGGAGTCGCCGCATCTGCTGGACCTCGCTGTGCTGGGAATGCCTCTCCACCGTCTCAGCCAGGGTCAAAACGTGGGGGACCACCGAAAACTCAGAGCGGCGGGTTTTTCCCGCCTCATTGCCCACCCAGCGGATGTCCGGCCCGCAGACGGCGATATTGGCCTCCGGCTGCAGTTCCCGCACCAATGCGTAATACCGCTGCCAGTCATAAGCAAAATCTGCGGCCTCCTCCCCTTTCGCCCCATCAAACCACACCTCAAAAATGGGGCCGTAGTTTGTGAGCAGCTCCCGAAGCTGCGCGCAGAAGAAATCGTTATACCGGGGCGTGGCATAGCTGGGTTCGTGCATGTCCCAGGGGGAGAGGTATACCCCGAAATCCAGCCCGGCTTTCCGGCAGGCCGCCGCGGTCATGGCCACGATATCTCCACCAAAAGGGCTGCGCGCCACAGAAAAGTCCGTGGCGGCGGTATTCCACAGACAGAAGCCGTCATGATGCTTACAGGTTAGGATAATCCCTGTGGCCCCAGAGGCTTTCACGGTCTCCGCCCATTGGGCCGAATCGGGATTCATGACGGTAAAGTCCATCGGAACCTCCTCGCCCTGCCCCCATTCCCGATTGGTGGCGGTATTCATGCCGAAATGCAGGAAGCAGTAGAAAGGCCGCGCGGCCTGCCGCAGCTGCGCGGGGCTGGGCCGCACAGCCAAAAGCCTCTCCACCTCCTCGCCGCCCAGAGGGACTCCGTTGTTTGTGGTGGTCCAGTTATTCCTTAAAATTTCGAGCTCCATGCTATTGCCTCCCCAAATTGGTATCGTAAACGCATTCTCTATGGCGCCGCGTTTCGCATCTAAGGACGTGCGCGTTAGCTTTATGTGAACACGCCCTAAGCAAAAGGGGAACGTCCCCCAAAAGACGTTCCCTCCCAAGGCCATCCCGCCGGAAGAACCATTTCCCTGTGCCTGGGTTTGCGCAGCGCGCGGAAAGCTCGGCCCTCCCGGCAGCAAAGCACCCGCGATCCGTTCAGGCCTTCTCCCGGCAGAGAAACGCAAAGCCTCTCTCTGCCGCCAACCCGCACAACATACCCAGGGCCGCCCCGCACAGCACGTCTGTGGGATAGTGTACAAAGAGAAACACCCGGGAGAAAGCAATCAGCGTCGCCAGAATATAAGCTCCCGCTCCCCAGCGCTTGTCCCGGGCGAAAACCACCGTGGCGGCGGCAAAAGACGAGCAGCTGTGCCCTGAGGGGAAGGAAAAGCCCGAAGGCGGCGGAATGAGCAACTGGGTGTATCCTGGAAAATCCTGAAAAGGCCGGGGACGGCACACCAGATTTTTTAGGGCCAGTTCCCCCATAAGCAGCCCCAGGAGCATGGCGCACAGCAGCAGGATTCCGCTTACGCGCCACCCGCCCTTTCTGCCGAAAATCACCAGCAGCACCCCCAGGGCAATCCAGAACGCCCCTCCTTCCCCAAGATAAGTAATCGTGGGGAAAAGCCAGTCGAAGAAGGGGTTGTGGCAGGTCTCTTGAACCCAGCTCATAACAGCCCCGTCAAAAGGATTGACTCCTTCCATACGCTCACTCCTTTCCGGAATTTAGAACCTGTATTCATAACCGAAGTTGCCGGATGAGCAAGAGCTCTTGAGCTCTGAATTTTTGGGGCTACTCAAGGCAAATTTGTGAAGGCATCCTTGCCGTATGGCAAGCAAATTTAACGCGGAGCAACCCGAAAAAAGCCGCTCAGACGGTGATTGCAGGTTTTGAATACAGGTTCTTAATTTTATATGGGCGCGTGAGTGCGCGCACCGGTTGATTGCGGAGCACAAGGCCGGACGGGCGTTATAGCCGGTTCCCCGTGCGCTCAGCTGGCTTTTCTCGCGCCCAAGAGATTGTCCCGCTTGCTCTGCGGTCGGGACAGGGAGTCTCACCTGCCGGAACCGCCGATCCGTGGCGGCGGAGGCCACACAGGTCGCGTACTACGGCAAGGTCGTGGGACTCCGTCCCACACCCAGCGAGCTTTTGAAAAAGCTCGACCAAAATTTTACCCTGGTCAACCTTTATGCACCCAGCCAGCCCGGTTAAAAGTTTTTAATCCAAACTTTTTTCAAAAAGTTTGGTCCAGTCCAGGGTGAAACCCTGGCTGCCGGAGGCCAACACATACTCTTAGAAATTATATCTTTTATTATACCAGCTCCCGCCGGATTTTTCCACTACTAATTTCTCCTTTCGGCGAATATATATTCCAGAGTAGATTTCGAGGGGGATATGCCATGGAGCTCCATCACGCCACTTGCCAACAAGCCGCCGAACAGTTGGGCACAGACCCGAAGCGGGGGCTTTCTTCTGCTGAAGCCGCCCGAAGGCTGGAGAAATATGGAAAAAATCAAATCCGTCCGGCCCGGCGACAGAATCTGTTGGTCCGGTTTTTGGGCCAGTTCAAGGACTTTATGACCCTCATCCTTTTGGCCTGCGCGGGAATCTCCTTCTGGGTTTCCGCCATGCGTGGGGACCGGGAATACGTGGATTCCATCATCATCCTGGCGATTGTCGTGTGCAACGCGGTAATCGGGACCGTCCAGGAGCTACGGGCGGATAAAGCCATTGACGCGCTGAAGAAGCTGTCCTCTCCCAAGGCCCGGGTACTGCGGGAGGGTAAAAAGCAGACGGTTGAAAGCTGGCAGCTGGTTCCCGGGGATGTGGTCATCCTCAAGGCCGGGGACCTGGTCCCTGCGGACCTGCGCCTTCTCCGCACAGTGGAACTAACCGCCGAGGAGTCCGCCCTGACCGGGGAATCCCTTCCGGTGGAGAAGGAGGCGGGCGCTGTCTGCCAAAAGAACGCTCCCCTGGCGGAGAGAAGGAACACGGTCTTTGCCGGCACGGGGATTTCTGCCGGGGCGGGGGTAGGAATTGCCGCCGCTACAGGCATGGACACCGCCATGGGCAAAATTGCCGGGCTGCTGGACCAGGAAAGCTCTCCGGAAACCCCCTTGCAAAATCGTCTGAAACAAACCGGCAAGGTGTTGGGTCTGGGCGTAGCCGCCATCTGCGGGCTGATTTTCGCCATGGGCCTGCTGCAAAAGGTGGAGCCTCTGGAAATGTTTATGATTGCCATCAGTCTGGGCGTAGCCGCTATTCCTGAAGGGCTTACCGCCGTGGTCACCATTGTCCTGGCCATGGGGGTAAAGCGGATGGCCCAGAAGAAGGCCATTGTGCGCCATATGCCGGCGGTGGAGACGCTGGGCAGCACCCAGGTGATCTGCTCTGACAAAACCGGCACCCTCACCCAAAACAAGATGACGGTCGTGGCTTTTTCCGGGGCTTTTGGCAGTGAGCCTACAGAGGGAACCACCGCCCAATTCTGCTTGGAGCTGGCTTCTTTGTGCAACAACTGCGAGGCTGAGAAAGGGGGCATCGCCGGCGATCCCACGGAAGCGGCCTTCCTCCGGGCCTGCCGCACGCCCAAGGCCAGCCTGGAGGCCTCCTGGCCCCGGGTGGGGGAGATTCCCTTCACCTCGGCCAGAAAGCTGATGACCACTGTCCACAAGGCCGGAAACGGCTATCGGATTATCTCGAAAGGGGCCCCGGATGTGCTCATCGCCCGGTGTTCCCGGCAGCTGCGGGGCAGAAGCGAGGGTGTGCTCAGTGGCAGCGCCAAGGCCAAGCTACTCTCGGACAACGCCGCTCTAGCGGAACGGGCTCTGCGGGTTCTGGCGGTAGCCTATAAAGATGTAGACCACCTTCCCGGCGACGACAGCCAGATCGAGAATGAGCTGGTGTTCTGTGGGCTTATCGGCATGGAGGATCCTCCCCGGAAGGGGGTCCGGGCCGCCGTGCTGGAGTGCAGGCGGGCGGGGATCATCCCGGTGATGATTACCGGGGACCACGCGGCCACAGCCCTGGCGGTTGCCAGAAGAGTGGGCATTGCCGGGGAGAACCATCAGGCCCTCACCGGCGCCCAGCTGGACCGGCTTTCCGACAACGAATTGGCCCAGCGCCTTCTGGACTGCCGGGTATTCGCCCGGGTTTCCCCAGAACACAAGGTCCGGTTGGTAAAGGCCTATCAGCGCCGGGGGCTTACCGTAGCTATGACCGGGGACGGGGTGAACGACGCCCCGGCCCTGAAAGCGGCCGATATCGGCTGCGCCATGGGAAAAAACGGTACCGAAGTGGCTAAATCCGCGGCGGACATGGTGCTCACAGACGACAATTTCTCCACCATCGTGGCCGCTGTCCGGGAGGGCCGGGGAATCTATGGCAACATCCGAAAAACTGTTCACTTCCTGCTGTCCTGCAATATTGGGGAGATTCTGGTGGTGTTTGCGGCCTTTCTGCTGCGGGCTCCCGCGCCGCTTTTGGCCATCCAGCTTTTGTGGGTCAACTTGGTAACAGATTCCCTGCCTGCTTTAGCCCTGGGCGCGGAACCCATCCCCCGGAACGTGATGGAGGAGCCCCCCCACCGCCGGGACGAGAGCATTTTTTCAGGGGGCATGGGCCTCTCCGTAGCTCTCGAAGGCTGCCTTGTGGGGGCGCTGGCCCTGCTGGCCTACAGCGCCGGCCGAATCTGGTTTGATCCCAATCCCGCCGACCCGGTGATTGGCCGCACCATGGCCTTTGGGGTGCTGAGCCTTTCCCAGCTGGTGCACAGCTACAATATGCGCTCCCAGGACTCTGTGCTGGAGCTGGGGCTGTTCACCAACAAAAAGCTGAACCTGGCCTGCTTGGCCTGCGCCTTCCTCATGGTAAGCGTCATCATCTTTCCGCCCCTTTCCGCCTTGTTTAAAACGGCCGCCCTGAGCCCGGTTCAGTGGCTGATGGTCGCGGGGTTGTCCCTGTTCCCTCTGGCGGCGGTGGAGGGTGAAAAGCTCTTGGGTAAGGCGCTGCCCCCAAAGAAAAGTGCCGGCAAGAAGGAAAGGACCCGCTGAGGGTCCTTCTTTCTGTATTCCATAAATAAGGCGCGGCAAAAAACGAGCTTTCCCGGGAGAATTCTCCGGGAAAGCCCTTGTTCTGGCAAATCCTGCCTCAATCCGCAAAAATTTTCAAAAATATGCGGTAAGCCCCTATATTTCGACAGGATTTCCAATTTCCACATGATATAATGTGTTTGACAAACTGGACACGGGCGGCATTAGTCGGAAAGCGCGGCAAGCCTATGCCAAGTGGCGGCCTCTGGCTCCAACCAGGCACAGCTTGTCGGAAATCATGGCAATGAACTCGCTGTTGGTAGGTTTTCCCCGTGTGTTATGTATCGTGTAGCCGAAGTAGGAGTTTAAAACCTCCACATCGCCCCGGTCCCATGCCACTTCAATGGCGTGGCGGATGGCTCGCTCCACACGGGAGCTGGTGGTGTTGTAGCGTTTCGCCACATTGGGATACAGCTGCTTGGTAACCGCGTTGATGATCTCCGGGTCCTCAATGGCCATGATGATGGAATCCCGCAGATAGTGATAGCCCTTGATATGGGCTGGCACGCCAATCTGGTGCAGGATTTCCGTAACCTGCACCCGCATCTGCGGGTCAATGGGCTCCGAATCGAAGTGCTTCCCCCTGGTAGAGTTCAGGGCTGCAATCCGCTCTACCATTTCCAGTTTGTCATAAGGCATCAGCGCAAAATAGGACGCTCCTCCCGTTAGAATCTCCCGTTCCAGCGCAGGCGTAAGGTACGAGGCCGTGACGATAAACACCGGATTTTCCAGGCCCTCATCCTGGAATACCCCGTGCATTACGCCTAAGGCGTCCATCTCTGTCATGAAAAGCTCCATTACTACTACGTTTGGACGTTCCTCCCGAATGCGTTTCAGAAGCTCTGCTCCGTTTCGGGGGGCAAACAGGGGAGAGAGCCCCTTTTGAGCAAAATGTTCCATGGGCAGGCCTGCCCATTCGCCCTCTTCCGAACCAATCAGCACCTTTATTTGCTTATCCAATCAGAATCCTCCTTTGCTATTGGAATGTGAATAAATCTTACCATAAATTAGGTTTTCCCGCAAGAGTTTCCGGAGAAAAGCCGAAGAAAAATATATTTATACGATGTCGAACTTAGTCGAGGCGGGTTGAATTCAGTTGAATCGTTCTTTCTTCGCAAGTTCTTATGCGATAAACTAATTATCATCACATGGGAAAATTTTGCCCTCGTTGAATTATGGCATGATACATTGGGCAAATTCGCACACAAAAAGCCCCCGTTTCCGGAGGCTTTTATTTATCTCATTCAATGATTGCGGCGCTTAAACTCGTCAATTTTCGCCTTTGGCCGACGTTCCATGTCCAAAAGGCCGTTTACCTCTTGGAATACGTCTGTCAGCTGGGTATAGCAGTAGCCGCAGAAACCGGGCAGCTTGCCCGCGGCCTCGGTAATGGCTCCAAAACGCTCCAGCAGGGCGGCCTCGTCCTTTACTGCGCCGTTATAGCCCCAGTTGCCGCCGCCCTCGTCCTTTGCCATGGCAATCCCGCCGAATTCGCTGAAAATCTTGGGTTTGCCCCAGTTGCCGTAGCTCTGGGCGGTAATCAGCCTGCCGCTGGGAGCACCGTTCAGCACGCTGTCCTCGCTGTCGTACCCTTTCAGGTCCTCCGGCCAGGCGGAGTAGTCGTGGACTGTGACAATATCCGTCTCCGCCTGTTCCCAGCCGTCATTGCCGGAAACCAGCCGGGTGCCGTCCAGGCAGTGGACCAGGTGGTAGAGGCAGTCGTTCAGCTGCTGGGCCTCCCTGTGGCTCTGAATCGCCGGAACACCCCAGGACTCGTTCAACGGGGTCCACACGATGATACAGGGATGGTTATAATCCCTGCGGATGGCCTGGGAGAGGTCCCGGATCATGTTGCGCTTCTGGCTGTCCCGCAGCCAGTAGGCGCTGGGCAGCTCGCTCCACACCAGGAGGCCCAGCTTATCCGCCCAGTACAGGTAGATGGGGTCCTCGAATTTCTGGTGCTTCCGGGCCCCATTATACCCCAGGCTCAGGGTGAGCTCCACATCCTTTTTCAGAGCCTCTTCGCTGGGAGCGGTGAGCAGGCCGTCCGGCCAGTAGCCCTGGTCCAGGATCAGCCGCTGGTAGAGGGTGCTGCCATTGAGGAGGATTTTGTCCCCGCAGGCGTGGATCTCCCGCAGGCCGAAATAGGTGTCCACCCGGTCCTGCACGCGGCCGTCCGCCAGGGTCTCGATGGTCAGGTCGTAGAGGCTGGGGCTGCCGGGATACCACAGGTGGGCGCCGTTGATCTCCCCGTCGTGGCACAGATAGAGGGTAGTCTGGAGAAAGCGGTTCGTGGTGAGGGAGACCTCCTGCCGGGCCACGGTTTTCCCCTCAAAGGAGGCGGTGAGGCGCAGGGAGCAGGGGACCTGGGGCAGCTCGTTCAGGCTGACCTCCACCTTGACGGCGTTATGCTCCACATCCGGGGTCAGACGGAAGTCCTCTGGGTAAAACTCTCCCACACCCTCCAGCCACACACTCTGCCACAGTCCGGTGACGGGGGTATACCAGCAGGCAAAGGGCTCAGGCCGGTAGCTCTGCTTCCCCCGGGGTTGGTCGAAGTCCAGGCGGTCCTCACAGCGCACGGCGAGGATATGCTCTTCGCCGGGCCGGGTGAGATGGGTAACGTCAAAGGTGAAGTCGGAGTAGCCGCCCTCATGCTCCCCCAGCAGCTGGCCGTCCAGCCAGACCTGGGCCTTGTAGTCCGCCGCGCCGAAGTGGAGCAGCCGCCTGTCTCCCATGCTCTCCGGCACGAGGAAGCTCCTTCTGTACCAGACCACGTCCACATGCTTCTGGCTGTTGATGCCGGAGAGCTGGCTCTGGTAGGGGAAGGGCACCTCGATCTTCAGGGGATCGCCCCCCAGGGAGGAGCCGGGCTGATACCATTTCTGGCGGACCCCCTGGTTTTGGGGGTCGAAGGAGAAATCCCACTGGCCGTTCAGGGTGAGCCAGGATTCCCGGACCCGGTCCGGGCGGGGGTATTCGTTACGAATGGGGCCTGACATGGCAATCTCATTCCTTTCTATTGGCTGAAATTTCTTTTCAGCTCTTTCTTGTTGCTAACTATACCAAGTTTGAAAGGAATAGTCAAGAGGGGATTTGAAAAGGGGAGGGGCTGGGTCGTATCTTTTTCGACGATGTTTTGGCCTCCGGCACACCGCGCCAAGTAAGTGCAAGGCGCGAGCTGAGTTTCGCGGTGTGTCATGAGTTTCCGCCCCAGCCGTGGAACGGCTGTCTTTTGCTACGCAAAAGTGCGGCGAAAACTCCGCCAAGCTGAGTGCAAAGCGAACCTCTAGCGCATTCCGGCAAGACCTTGGGGCTGCGCGAGTCTCGCCTGCCGGTTCGGTCAGTTCGCGGCATGTGTGCCACTGGCAGACGTTCACCCCAAACCCGCGCCAGCTTAAGACCAGCTGGACCAGTCGATGTTGTTAACTGTAGCATTCACAACTAACCAGGGTAAAGTTCAAAAGGTGGTAGGGTGTGCCTTAGCAACGTCTCACGACCTTGCCAGAGGCCATCAACACGCAAAAAGCGCCGGGAGCGCTCCCTATCCAAGAAGCGTTTCCGGCGCGCGGTTCTCTATTCATCCAGCAGCCGTGCCAGCAGGGCGTTGCTCACCAGAAAGCCCTCCGGGGAGAGGGCAACCCGCCGGAAGCTGTTTTCCCGAAAGCAGGAACCCGGGCAGCGGCGGGCGTTGGCGGAGAGCCGCCGGAACAGGGATTCGCCTTCCGGACCCAGTTTCCGGCAGTCCTCCAGAGTCAAGCCCTGACAAAGGCGCAGGCGGAGCATGGCGAACTCCTCTAGAGCCTCTTTCGAAGAGAGCGGCTCTCCCTCTGGCTGGGGCCCCCCTCCCCGGAGAAAGCCCTCCAGGTCCCGGGGCCAGAAAAAGCGCCGCCCCCCATAAAAGGAATGGGCCCCGGGCCCCAGGCCCAGGTAGTCCTCCCGCAGCCAATAAAAAAGATTATGGCGGCTCTCCCGGCCCAGGCGGGCGAAATTGCTGATCTCATACTGGGGGTAGCCCCGCCCTTCCAGCTCCGCCACGGCGAACAGGTACTGCTCCGCCGCCCGGTCCTCGTCAGGCAGGGCCAGCGACCGGCGGGCAAAGGGGGTTCCCGGCTCGATCTTTAATAGATAGGCGGAGATATGCTCCGGCTCCAATCCGGCGGCAAAAGCGATGGAGCGGCCCAGCGTCTCCGGACTGCTTCCGGGCAGGGCCAGCATCAGGTCCAGGGAGAGATTTCCAAAACTCGCCGCCCGGGCCCATTCCACCGCCCGGGCCGTATCCTCCGGCGTGTGGCGGCGGCCCAGCAGCTGAAGCTCCTCCGGCAAGGCGGACTGCATTCCCAGGGAGATCCTGTTGAAGCCGCCTGCCCACAGCTCCCCCCAAAACCTCCGATCCACGCTGCCCGGATTCACCTCGCAGGTAATCTCCGCCCCCGGGAGGAGGCCGAATCCCTTGGCCACGGCTTCCAACAGCCGGGAGAGCCTTTCGGCCCCCAAAAGGCTGGGCGTGCCGCCGCCAAAATAGACCGTGGACACTGCCCTGCCCAGGCGGCGGCCCCATAAAAGCAGCAGCTCCTCCATCCGCTTTTGATACCGGTCCATAAGCTCCGGAGTTGGCGGCAGAGAATAAAAGTCGCAGTAGGGGCATTTGCCCGCGCAGAAGGGCACATGGAGATAGAGGCCAAGAGGATGCCGGTTCATAAAAATCCTTTCGCGGTCAATTCGTTTTTTCTGACCCAATTTCTTGTGCAAAGCCGTCCATAAAGTCTAAAAAGGCAGTCATCTGGCCCACAAGGCCGTTGGAAAGGCTTGTCCAGCGGTAGGCATATCCAGGAAAATAGGGGCAGAGTTTGTGCGCCGCGCCCTGATGTTCCACGGGAACACAGGCCAGAGGCCGGATCCCTGTCTTATCTGTCTGGACGCAGTACCGACAGCCATCGCAACGTTTGGTGCGCTCCAGTACCAGCTCCTGTACCTTTGGGCTCATCTGGGCGAAACGCTCCAAAAAAGGCTTCATCCCATAGGGAATGCAAAGGCCCAGGGATACCGGGCTGGCCGTATACGCGTCATATTCCACCGAAATGCCGGTGTGCCGGATTTTATATTCATTGCCGGCGCTGGGTGGTTCCTGGCCCCAAGCCGGATTCGCATAGCTCAGGGAGAGCCGGTAGTCTGCCCATTCTGTTTTATATATGTCATAGGCCCGGTAGCCTTGAGAGAGCATCCATTGCTCTAGCCGACGGAAGGGCTCCTCGCCCAGCAGCGGGGCGTAAATATCTCTGGCATACACATGATTTCTATCAAACAAGCAGTAGGCAAAGGCCACCGAGTCCGCGCCGGGACGAGAGGCCATCCAGGTCCATCCGGCAGGAAGCCTGCCTCCCTCTTCCACACCCAACCGAGAGAAGATGTTTCGGATTCGCTTGTTCCTCTTTACCTCCTGACCTCGGCCCATCAGGAACATGGTATTCAGGAGAGTCTTGACGGCCCTTTCCGCTTTCAGCACAGCTGTGTCCAACTGGGGCTTCCCATAGGCTTTTTTGTAACGGGTGGGGTAAGCGTCGTCCTCATGGAGGGTGGGGATCAGCAAGCCCGGATCGTCCAACAAAAGCTGATAGAGAGTTTTCATCAGGCCGTAAAACTCCCGCTGCTCCCCAGTACTGGCTTTCCCCTGCTCCAAGGGGACAAATTCAGGCAGCATGGCAAGATATCCGCCGGCTATCCTCTGTTCCAAGCTGGAATATTCCATTTTTGCGGCTCCTTCCCAACACAGCGGTTATTCATCTAACTTCAGCACCGCCATGAAGGCCTCCTGAGGGACCTCCACGGTGCCCAGCTGGCGCATGCGCTTCTTGCCCTCCTTCTGCTTTTCCAGCAGTTTCTTCTTCCGGGTGATGTCGCCGCCGTAGCACTTGGCCAGTACATCTTTGCGCAGGGCTTTCACCGTCTCCCGGGCGATGATCTTTCCACCGATACAGGCCTGGATGGGCACCTCGAACAGCTGGCGGGGGATCTTGTCCTTGAGCTTCTCCGTCATCTTCCTGGCCCGGGGATAGGCCTTCTCCGCGTGGAGGATGAAGGAGAGGGCGTCCACGGTCTCGCCGTTCAAGAGGATGTCCAGCTTCACCAGCTGAGAGGGGCGGTAGCCCAGGAGCTCATAGTCGAAGGAGGCGTAACCCCGGGTACGGGACTTCAGGGCGTCGAAGAAGTCGTAGATAATCTCGTTGAGGGGCAACTCATAGTGGATGTCCACCCGGTCGGTGTCGATGTACTTCATGTCGATGAAGGTCCCCCGGCGCTCCTGGCAGAGCTCCATGATGTTGCCCACGTACTCCGAGGGGGAGTAAATGTGGGAATTGGTGATGGGCTCTTCCGCGCTCTGGATGATAGAGGGGTCCGGGTAGTTGGTGGGGTTGTCGATGGAGATTTCCTCGCCATTGGTTTTTCGAATCTTATATACCACGCTGGGGGCGGTGGTGATCAAGTCCAGATTGTACTCCCGCTCCAGCCGCTCCTGGATGATCTCCATATGCAAAAGGCCCAGAAAGCCACAGCGGAAGCCAAAGCCCAGGGCCACGGAGGTCTCCGGCTCAAAGGTGAGGGACGCGTCGTTGAGCTGGAGCTTTTCCAGGGCCTCCCGCAGGTCGGTGTAGTGGGCGCCATCGGCAGGATAGATGCCGCAGAACACCATAGGTTGTACTGCCCGGTAGCCGGGCAGGGCCTCCCCTGCGGGCCGGTCCGCCAGGGTGACGGTGTCTCCCACCCGGGCCTGACGCACCTCCTTGATGGAGGCGGCGATGTAGCCCACCTCTCCGGCGCAGAGGGCGTCAGCGGGCTCCAGAGAGGTGGCCCGGAGAAAGCCGCACTCCACCACCTGGAACTCTCCCCCAGTGGCCATCATGCGGATGACATCCCCAGGGCAGAGGACGCCGTCCATCACCCGGACATAGACAATGACTCCCCGGTAGGAGTCGTAGTAAGAGTCGAAGATCAGGGCCTTTAAAGGGGCAGACTCGTCCCCTTCCGGGGCGGGAATGTCGCTGACGATGCGCTCCATCACCTCGTCGATATTGATCCCGTTTTTGGCGGAGATCCGGGGGGCGTCCATGGCGGGGATGCCGATCACGTCCTCGATCTCGTGGCAGGCCCGGTCCGGATCCGCGCTGATCAGGTCGATCTTGTTCACCACAGGAACAATTTCCAATCCCGCGTCCACAGCCAGGTAGGTGTTGGCCAGGGTCTGGGCCTCGATGCCCTGGGAGGCGTCCACCACCAGCACGGCCCCCTCGCAGGCGGCCAGGGACCGAGAGACCTCATAGTTAAAGTCCACATGGCCCGGGGTGTCGATCAGGTTGAACACATAGTCCTGTCCGTCCTTGGCGGTATACACCAAGGTAACCGCGTGGGCCTTGATGGTGATGCCCCGTTCCCGCTCCAGGTCCATATTGTCCAGAAGCTGGTTTTCCATTTCTCGCAGGGGCACAGCCTTGGTCTGCTCTAAAATACGGTCGGCCAGGGTGCTCTTGCCATGGTCGATGTGGGCAACGATGCAGAAATTGCGGATTTTCGATTTGTCCATATGTGATTCTCCTTGGAATGAACTGCCGCCTGAGAAGCGTCCGCCCCCAGAAGGGGCTGTTTCATTATAAGGCTTTTCCGAGATACTGTCAACCAGGTTTGGCTTTGGGGGAGCATGGGAATCCTGAGAGTGTCCGAAAAAGGGAGTTAGCGAAAGAATTTCGATAGGCAACCAGTAAAAGTTTCGTCAACTTTTTCAAAGGTTGCGGGTTTTTAAGAGGCGACAATTGCCGGTGGTGATTTCCCGTCGCCGACCGAGCCGGCAGGCGAGACCCGGAACCCCTAAACCGCCGGAGGCCGTAAATATCGTCCAAAAACGCGCGCTTAGGGCACTCCCGGAATCCTGCGGTGATTGGCAAATGCGTCACAACGATTGCCGGAAATGGAAAAAACGTATGGCCATAGAAAAGACCGGCGGATCGCTCCACCGGTCATCCCTTCTTTTGCTTATGCTCCGCCGCGTGCCCTACCCATTTCCTTTTTGTCGTCCGTGGCAGGGTTGTCAATGAGACTCCCATCCTCTTGGAACCGGGAGCCATGGCAGGGGCAATCCCAGCTATGCTCGGCGGCATTATATTTTAGGGCACAGCCCATATGAGGGCATCGGGGAACAGTAGGCGTCAGCAGCCCGGCGACGGCCTCTGTAGCGTTGGCCGCCAGCTGCGGCCGCAGGATGCTCCGGGATGGCCGGAACACGCGGGCATACTTGTTTTCCCGGCCCAAAATTAAATCCGTCAGCAACATGGCGGCTGCCATAGAAGAGGTCATTCCCCATTTATTGAATCCAGTGGCCACAAAAAGCTCCGGCGTGCTTTTGGCGTATTGGCCGATATAAGGCATACCGTCCAGAGTTATGCAGTCCTGGGTGGCCCAGCGGGCGGCGATTTTTGCCCCTGGATAAAAGCGTTGGGCAAAGGCCTCCAGGTCCTTCCAGCCGCCGGGCTTCCCAGTGCGGTGGCTACCACCGCCCAGCAGCAGTAAGCCGTTGTAATTGCGAAAGCTCAGCCCCGGCGTCCTCTCGTCCACATACATGCCGCCTACGTCCGGCGCGCCTTTCAGGGCCAACACATAGGAGCGCTGCTGGTACAGCTTGAGGAAATAGCTGCCATGCTTGTTTAAAATGGGGAAATGCGTGGCAATAATGATTTTATCCGCTCTCACCATTCCCCCAGTCGTCACAGCCTTCCCGGGCATCAGCTCCAGCACCTTGGTATGCTCATAGATCCGCAGGCCCCGGGCGATTCCCCGCAAAAACTTAAGGGGGTGGAACTGCGCCTGGTGGGGAAGCCACACCGCCCCCGCCACAGGAAAGGGCAGCGGCAATTCCGGCTGGAAGGAGGCGGCAGAGCCTAAGCGCTCCAGCGCCGCTGCCTCCCGTTGGAGTTTCTCCGCGCCGTCCAAAGAATATACGAGGGCATCCTTTTCCTCAAAATCACAATCCATGTCCTGACTGAGCTCTCTATATTTATCCAGCGCCGCCTGATTTGCCTGTAAATACAGCCGGGCTGTCTCCAGACCAAACCTTTTGATCAATCTATCATAGATGAGTCCATGCTGAGACGTAATCTTTGCGGTGGTGTTCTTGGTAATGCCCTCGCCGATGAAGCGAGCCTCTACCAGCGCGTAATCAACGCCCTCCCTCGCCAGCTGATAGGCGCACAAAATTCCCGCCATTCCTCCGCCGATGATCAACACATCCGTGCGCAAATCCCCTTTCAGCGGCTGAAACCGGGGCAGATCCATATCTTTTGTCCAAACCGAATTCATGCTATCACCTCGTTCCATTAGGGTGGCTAGGCCCGATGAATTTATTCGCTTTGGTTTTTGGCGGAGCACTGATATGTCGGCTGATACGTCCTAGGAGAATGGAGCGGTGGCTGTGGAGGAAGTCTGTCACTTGGCAAAGGATATGCCCATGTAACTTGAGCTGGTTTCTCCTATACTGCCGGCACCGCTAAAGGCGCACGCGAACCTTTATGCCGCCACGCCAAAAAAGGAAAGGGGCGGCTGGAAAACCGGCTCCTCGTCTTTGCGTTTTGCGTTTTATCCGACCCGCTTCTTGCCAAGGTTTGCCCTAGGCAAACCTTGCAATGGAAAACAGCCAGAGAAAACCCCTGGCTGTTTTCACAAGAATTTCGCAACGCGAAATTCAGCAAGAAGCGGAGATCAGTTTTCCCACAACATTACGCTTCTCGCGGTACGGGTAGCGTTCATGTCAATGAGACGCTGGTTCTCGCTGCCCCGAAAGCGCAGTTCCAGATTCCGCAGGTCCTCTAGATAGGGCCCGTCGATGAGTAAATCTGTCTCATCCAGAAGTACGCGAATAGCGGGGTCCTCCATTTTGATCAGTTCCTCATAGGTATAGCCGGTAAAGACCGCCACGTCCTTGCCCATGCCATGTACGAGCTTTGCCAGCTCCACCAATGGCTCCGGCTGGCAGAAGGGCTCGCCGCCACTAAAGGTGATCCCCTTCAGTAAGGCATCCTGTTGGAATTGCGTGAAAATGTCCTCCACAGATATAAAATGACCGCCAGAGAAGGAATGCGTCTCCGGATTATGGCAGCCGGGGCAATGGTGGGGGCATCCCTGAGTAAAAACAACATACCGGATCCCTGGACCGTCCACAATGGATTCCTCCACGATCCCCGCAATATTTAAATCCATTTCTCCCTCCTACTGCCAGGGAATTTCCCTGCGTCCCTCAATCGTCTGCTCCTGCCGGAACGTCAGAGGAGTCAGGGTGATGTAGCCGTCATTTAGACTGTTCCAATCGTCCGCCTTGCCGGGGTTCCAGTCCGGTGGCTGGGCGGGAGGCCGGAACACATGGACGCACTCCCCATTGGGAGAGGGCTGCTCCAGATAGGCGCCCTCCCAGCGGTTGCAGCCCAACGGCGTCCAACGCAGGCCTTTGATTTCCTGGATAGGCAGATCAGGAATATTGATGTTTAGCACCTGGTCAAAATCGTTCTCCAGGTCCAACAGAGCAAAAATGCAGGCAAAGCTCTCAATGGTGCGCTGGTCGTCCGCCCCGATGGGAGCAGACAAGGCAATCGCCTTTACGCCGAACATCGCCGCCTCCAAAGCTGCGGCCACTGTGCCGGAATAGGGTAAATCATAGCCCAGATTTCGTCCTTTGTTGGGACCGGAGATCACCAGGTCTACCGGTCCCGGAGCCAGATTCAGCAGGCCTAAGCGGGTGCAGTCGGCAGGGGTACCAGAAATGGACCAAGCCTCCACACCCCGAGGAAAATCGGCCCGATGGGCAAACAAGGGCGTGCCCAGAGTGATCCCATGGCCAATGGCGCTGCGGTTTTGGTCGGGAGCCACCACCGTAACTACATGGTTGCGCACCAGAACTCCAGCCAGCGCCCATAAGCCCGAGGAATTGATTCCGTCGTCGTTTACCAGCAGGATATTCATGGACGGGACTCCTGGGTCATGGAGTGCTTTACCCGGTCCCGCTCCTCAGCGCGCTTGGCGTTATTCCAGCGGTCGATGGTGCCCACCAGGTAGCCGGTAATCCGGCGGATGCGCTCGAAATCCCGTCCCTCGCCGACCATAATGTGATCGGTTCCAGAGATTTTTGCGATTTTTTTGGATGTGTTAGACATAATAGTTCCTCCTTGGATAAATACTATATTTATTTTGATCGTTTTTGATATAGGCGCGTGAGTGCGCACGCTGGCTGATTGCGGCACACGGCGCGAAGAATGGCGAAAGGATATAGCTGAGTTTCGCCGTGTGACATGAGTTTTCCTGCGGAAAACTCTGCGAAGCTGGGTGCTGGGCGCACAGAGCTGACACACTCCGGGACTAGGGAACTTTTTTCTCTTGTAAAAAGTTCCCTCTTGGCGCTGCGCGCCAATTCACCCTCAAAAAATGCGTTTCTCAGGTGTTTCAGGGCAAGACCTTGGAGGCGCTGAGTCTCAGCTGCCGCTTCGGTCGGCGACGGGAAATCGCCACTGGCGATTGTCGCCCTCCAAACCACCGCAACCTTTGAGAAAGGTAAGACTTCGTTTCACGAAGTCTACGAAACATTTTACGGTTGTTGGGTTAGCTCGTCAAAACATCAAAATGTTCACGACGAACGTAGTGAGGAGTGGGTAAAGTTTTCGTCCACCTTTTTCAAAAGGTGGCGGAGTGTGAGGCAGAGCCTCACGACCTTAGCTGATCAGGCTGGAATAGTCGGGCACATCGTGGTATTTCTTCCGCAGCTCCTCCAGCTTTTCCAGGGGCACGCCCTCGCCGGAATGCCGCCCGCAGCGGGGGCACACGTCGTCGATGATGCCGTTATACCCGCACACCGGGTCCCGATCCACCGGGTGGTTCACAGAGCCATAGCCCACGCCGGACTCCTTCATGCAGCGGATGATGCTCTCGAAGGCCTCGATGTTTTTGCACACGTCCCCGTCCAGCTCCACATAGCTGATGTGCCCGGCGTTGGTCAGGGCGTGGAAGGGAGCCTCCTTCTGGATCTTTTCAAAGGCGCTGATAGGGTAGTAGACCGGCACGTGGAAGGAGTTCGTGTAGTATTCCCGGTCCGTGACGCCCTCAATCACGCCGAATTTCTTCTTGTCCAGCCGGGTGAAGGTGCCGGAAAGCCCCTCTCCCGGAGTAGCCAGCAGAGTGAAGTTCAGGCCGTATTGGGCGGAGAGATCGTCCATCCGCTTGCGCATGTAGGTGATGATCTCCAGGCCCAGCTGGTAGCTCTCCTCGCTCTCCCCGTGGTGCTTGCCTGTCAGGGCCTTCAGGGTTTCCGCCAGCCCGATGAAGCCTACGGAAAGGGTCCCATGCTTCAGCACCTCCGCCACGGAGTCGTTCCGGTCCAGCTTGTCGGAGTCGATCCACACCCCCTGGCCCATGAGGAAGGGGTAGTTGAACGCCTTTTTGCTGCACTGGATCTTGAACCGGTGGAGCAGCTGCTCCACACACAGGTCTATCCGCTGGTCCAGGATCTCATAGAATTTCTTCACGTCGCCCTTGGCCTCTATGCCGATGCGGGGCAGGTTCACCGAGGTAAAACTCAGGTTGCCCCGGCCGCAGGTGGTCTCGTGGGTGCGGTCGTGGACGTTGCCCATCACCCGGGTGCGGCAGCCCATATAGGCGATCTCCGTATCGTAGTCCCCGGCCTTGTAGTATTGCAGGTTGAAGGGCGCGTCGATGAAGCTGAAATTGGGGAAGAGCCGCTTGGCGGACACCCGCATGGCCAGCTTGAACAGGTCGTAGTTGGGGTCGCCCTCGTTGTAGTTGACCCCCTCCTTCACCTTGAAGATCTGCACCGGGAAGATGGGAGTTTCCCCGTCTCCCAGGCCGGCCTCGGTGGCCAGCAGCAGGTTGCGGATCACCATGCGGCCCTGCTCGCTCACGTCGGTGCCGTAGTTCAGGGAGGAGAAGGGAACCTGGGCTCCAGCCCGGGAATTCATGGTGTTCAGGTTGTGCACCAGGGCCTCCATAGCCTGATAGGTGGCCTTGTCCGTCTCCCGCCAGGCGGTTTCCTTGGCATAGGCGGCGGCGTCGCTGGCCTCCTCCCAGGTGACCTCCTCAAAGCCGCTGTCCTTCTGGTGGCGGGGGAGGAATTCCGCAAAGGCCTCCCCGTACTTGTCCACATTCTTCATGGTAACTTTGCTGTGCAGAGCCGTCTGGGCAGCGTTCACCATGGCTTCAGCCTGCCCATGAGGCATCACTTTCATCAGCTGCAAAAACTGGGTGAGAGCCTTGAAGTATTCCTTGTGATACGTCTTGTCCACGCCCTGGGCCATGGCATAGTCGAAATTTGGCACGCTCTGGCCGCCGTGCATCTCGTTCTGGTTGGCCTGGATGGCGATGCAGGCCAGGGCGGCGTAGCTGCGGATGTCCTGGGGCTCCCGCAGGTAGCCGTGGCCCGTGGAGAAGCCGTTTTTGAACAGGCGGATCAGGTCGATCTGGCAGCAGGTTTCGGTGAGGGTGTAGAAGTCCTTGTCGTGGATATGGATATCCCCGTCCGCATCAGCCTTGGCAAGATGGGGCGGGATCACGTACTTGTCGTAGAAGCTCTTGGCCCCCTCGGATCCGTACTTGAGCATGGTGCCCATGGCGGTGTCGGCGTTGATGTTGGCGTTCTCCCGCTTCAAGTCCACGTCCTCCGCAGGGACAAAGGTCAGGGCGGAATAGATTTTCACCAGCTCGTCGTCCATCTCCCGCAGGCGCTGGTGCTGGGCCCGGTAGAGGATGTAGGCCTTGGCGGTTTTGGCGTAGTCCGCGGCAATGAGCTTTTCCTCCACAATATCCTGGGTCTGCTCTACGGTGGGGACGGTTTTCATCTTCTCCAGCTCGGCCACCACCTGGGCGGTAAGGGCATCCAGGTCGGCGTCGCTGAAGCGTTCCGTGGCGATGCGGACGTTGGCCTTGAAGATGGCCCCCCGGATTTTGGCAGGGTCAAACTTCACCTGCTCGCCATTGCGTTTGATGATTTTCTTTGGCATGGGTTTGCGAACGGCTCCTCTCAGAAAGATATATATTTTACCGAAAAGACAGGGTTGTATACTTTTTTAGACGCGCCCCAGATATAGCGTGTTGGGCTGGCTCTCGGCCCGCGAAGCAGGCAGAAGGCGGAGGCTAGGTGCGAAGCCGCTGGCCTTCTCCGGTTTCCAGGGGACGCTTTTTCTCTTGCAAAAAGCGTCCCCTCTTTGCGCATTCTGCGCAAATTCACCCCTGGCAAAAATGCGCTTCTCAGGTGTTTAAGGTCAAGGGCAAGACCGTGGGACTCCGTCCCACTCCCTGCGGCCTTTGAAAAGGCCGGCGAAACTTTTACCCTGGTTAGCTTGGCAAGACATAATAAAACGTTCACGACGAACGCAGTGAGGAGTGGGTAAAAGTTTGTGGGGTTTGGGGCAACACCCCAAGGTCTTAAGAGGACTGGCCCCGCTAACTCTATTATAAGCCAAACCGGACCGGTTGTCAACTACATCTTGTGGATTTTAAAATTTCTTTTTGAGAACAACCCCTAAATATAGGGAAGGCGGAGAGCCGGTGCCAGCTCTCCGCAAGGTCGGGCGTCCAGATATTTCTAGGGGTTTCCGGGTTTTGGGAGGCTAGTCCTCCTCTTTTGTCACCGCAATATGTAGCTCGTCCAGTTGGGCCTGGGAGACGGGGCTGGGAGCGCCCATCATCACGTCCTGGGCGGACTGGTTCATGGGGAAGGCGATGACCTCCCGGATGTAGCTCTCCCCGGCCAGCAGCATAATGATCCGGTCCACGCCGGGGGCGGCTCCCGCATGGGGCGGCGCGCCGTAGCAGAAGGCGTTGTACATGGCGGGGAACTTGCTGCGCACGTCCTCCTCCGTGAGGCCTACCAGCTCGAAGGCCTTCACCATCACCTCGGGGTCGTAGTTCCGCTCCGCG
The DNA here is from genome assembly GCF_003612555.1 of Acutalibacter sp. 1XD8-33. Classification (GTDB taxonomy): domain Bacteria; phylum Bacillota; class Clostridia; order Oscillospirales; family Acutalibacteraceae; genus Acutalibacter. The sequence goes on along the minus strand of NZ_RAZF01000019.1, from coordinate 10,155 downwards.
CCGGAGGCGGTCTCGTAGCCGTTCACCACCAGATCATACTGGTGGGCCCGCAGGTCCAGGGGGTCCATCTCCCCCCGCTCCGCCTTGAGCAGGGCCTCCTTGCCGCCATGGGGCATAGAGAAGGGGTTGTGGCCGAACTCCAGCTTGCCGCTTTCCTCGCCGATCTCATACATGGGGAAGTCCACAATCCAGCAGAAGGCGTACTGCTCCTCGTCCATGTGCTGGGGGCAGGCGGCGCCCAGGAGCTTCCGGGCCACTCCGGCGGTTTTCTGGGCCACGGCCTTGGGCCCAGCGGCCAGCATCACCAGGGAGTTGGGCTCCAGCTCCAGAGCGGCGGTCACCTTCTCCGCCAGGGCTGGATCGGCGTTGATGAACTTGGCGATGCCCCCGGCGATCTCCCCCTTCTCGTCCACCTTGAACCAGTAGGTCTTTTGGGCGGTCTGGACCTCCACGTCGGCGCAGAGCTTGTCGATGGCCTTGCGGGTGAGAGTGCACCCAGAGACGGGCACCGCTTTCACCACGGCGTTCTCAAAAGGCCCGAAGCCGCAGCCGCCCAGCAGGTCCGTCACGTCCCGGATCAGCAGGTCGATGCGCAGGTCGGGCTTATCGCTGCCGTAGTCCTCCATGGCCTGGAGATAGGGGATCCGGCGGAAGGGGGCCTGGGAAATCCGCTTGTAGAGGCCGAATTTCTCGAAGATGGGGGGCAGAACCTGCTCCAACACGGCAAAGACCTCCTCCTGTCCGGCGAAGGCCATCTCCATGTCCATCTGGTAGAACTCCCCGGGGGAGCGGTCGCCCCGGGCGTCCTCGTCCCGGAAGCAGGGGGCGATCTGGAAGTATTTGTCAAAGCCGGAGGCCATGAGCAGCTGCTTGAATTGCTGGGGTGCCTGGGGCAGGGCGTAAAACTTGCCGGGATGCTTGCGGGAGGGAACCAGATAGTCCCGGGCGCCCTCGGGGGAGGAGGCGGTGAGGATGGGGGTGTTGATCTCCGGGAAGCCCAGGTCCTCCATGGCCCGGCGCAGGGCGGAAACCACCTGGCTGCGCAGGACAATGTTCTTCTTTACGGCAGGGTTGCGCAGGTCCAGATACCGGTAGCGCAGGCGCTGGGTTTCGTCGGCATCCCGGGAGAAATTGATCTCAAAGGGCAGCTCGTTGTGCTGGCAGCGGCTGAGAACCTGAATTTCGGTTGGAGCAACTTCAATATCCCCGGTGGGGATTTTGGGGTTCTTGTTGGTACGCTCCCGGACAACGCCGGTAACGGCAATCGTGCTCTCCTTATTAAGAGCCTTGATCTGAGCCAAAAGCTCGGGGGTTTCCAGGACGGCCTGGGTGGTGCCAAAGAAATCCCGCAGGATCAGAAAGGCCACGCCGCCGCCCACTTCCCGGAGGTTTTCCAGCCAGCCACAAAGGGTGACAGTTTTCCCGGCATCAGCAAGGCGGAGCTGGCCGCAGGTATGGGTTCTGGGGGTTAACATAGTATCGACTCTCCTATCAAAGCGCAATATAAAGTAAGTATAGCACACTGGGGCGCGAAGGTCAACCTTATCCCAAGGGAAGGACAGCGCGGCGGCAATCGAAAAGTTTCCATAAAGAGATGTGATGGAAAGCGCTCCTCTATCCAAACCGTCAGCGGAGAATATAGTTAACGAAAACCGCCCCCGTATACCGGAGGCGGTTTATGCCACACATAGGTTAGACCATCTCTTGCAAGCAAGCCGGGAATTTCTCCGCAGGCTTTGAAAGCAGCGAAACCTTTTTCCAAATGATATGGCAGGGAGTTTCCGGCGCGCTGGTAGGGCTCTGCTCCCGGGCCACGGCCAAAAAAGTATTGCAGGACGCGGAATTCCAAGGGACCTCCCCTTTTCCTTTTCAATACGAAGCCGTTTATAGCACGAAAGCTGGCAGGTTTCAACCGGATTTCCCAAAAAGAGCGGGACCCGTCTCTAGGCCCCGCCTTAGAGTCTGTTTTAAAAACGGAGAAATGCCGGATATAAAACAGACTCTCGTTATTTGGCAAAATCCACGAAATTTTCCGGCGTCAGCTCGTAGTCCACATAGGAGCGGTGCGCGCCCAGCTGGTCGGTCCAGGCGTCCTCTCGCAGGCCCACCGCCTGAAAGCCTAGCCGCTCGTAGACGTGACGGGAGCGCAGGTTTTCCCGGTCCGGGTCCACCGTGATCTTGTGGTACCCCTGAACCTCAAACAGCCAGCGGATGAGCATACTCAGCAAGATCTTTCCGTACCCGCGCTCCTGCTGGGGAATCTCGCAGATCTTCACGCCGATCCAGGCGCTGGACCCGTCATTGGGCCCGTAATTCATCTCGCCGATGGGGGCGCCGTCCAGCTCCAGAATCAGCCGCCGGCTCTCGTCCGTGCCCTGGGCGATGCGGGCGGCGATCTCCGCCGCCGTCTCCCCGGTGCCCAGGGGGAACCCCGCGTGGGCCATGAGCTCGCCGTTGTTCCACCAGACGGCCAGCTGGGGCGCGTCGGCGGGGACGGCGTTTCGGATGGTGAGATTTTTGTACTTTAGCAGCATAAACAACCTCCGCTTTTGGAGAAGTAATAGGAGGCCTCCGGCACACCGCGCCAAACGAGGCGAAATGCGCAGGCTGGGTTTCGCGGTGTGTCATGAGTTTTGCTTCGCAAAACTCTACCAAGCTGGGTGCGGACGCTCTCAGCTGGCCAAGGGCCTGTCTCACCTGCCAGCTCGGCCGGGTCAGAACAATCGCCACTGGCGATTTTCCCCGCCCCTGGACCGCGCAATGTGTCTTGCTTTACCGCACAAAGCTAACCAGGGTAAAAGTTTCGTCCACCTTTTCAAAGGTGGCGAGGTGTGGAGCAGAGCTCCACGACCTTGCCGTAGGCGCGCCCTTTGCGCCGGAGGCCTCCCACTACTCAAAAAAATTTCCCGCTCAATCCTCCCCAAAGGTAAGCATCTGGGTATCCGTCCCGTAGCTGACGAACACGGAGACGATCTCCAGGTTCTCGTCCAGCACCACCAGATCGGCCGCCTTACCCGGCTCAATGCTACCAATCTCCTCCTCCAGCCCGATGGCTCGGGCGGGGATCAGGGTGGCGGACTTCACCGCCCGCTCAAAGGGCACGCCGTAGCTTACCAGATTTTTGACCTCCTGGTGGAGGTTAGTCACGGAGCCCGCGATGGTGCCATCCTGCAGGGTGGCCTTGCCGCCGCGCACCGTCACCATCTGGCCCCCCAGGTCAAAGGCCGTGCCCTCGGGCATCCCGTTTGCCCGCATGGAATCGCTGACGATCAGGGCCCGGTCCCCCAGAAGGGCGAAAGCCGTCCGCAGCACCGCCGGGTGGATGTGCTGGCCGTCGCAGATCAGCTCCCCCCGCACCCGGCTGTCGTCCAGCACCGCGCCCACCACGCCGGGGTCCCGGTGGTGCAGGCCGCTCATGGCGTTGAACAGGTGGGTGGCGTGGGTCACGCCCCAGTCGAAGGCCTCCTTGGCCTGCTCATAGCCGGAGACCGTGTGGGCGATGGACACGGTGCACAGCTCTTTGGCCCGCTTCACGAACTCCTCCCCGCCGGGCTGCTCGGGGGCCACGTCCACCAGTCGCACAATGCCCCCGCACAGGTCGAACATCTCCCGGAACATCTGGAAATCCGGGGCCGCGATGTCCGCCTCGTTCTGGGCGCCTTTGCGCTCCTTAGAGATAAAAGGGCCTTCCATGTTCACCCCGGCCACTTTGGCGCCGTCGGGGACGGGCTCGTCCATACAGGCCTTGGCGGCCAGCAGGGCGCTCTCGATGACCCTGCGGCCCACCGTCATGGTGGTGGGGCAGAAGGAGGTCACCCCGTGGGGCAGGAGGAAGCGGCTCATCTCCCGGATGGCCTCCGGGGTTCCGTCGCAGGCGTCCACCCCGGCGCAGCCGTGGATGTGCACGTCCACAAAGCCGGGCACAATGGTATAGCCCGCCATGTCCACGGCAATATCCTCAGACTTGCGGGACAAGTCCTTTCCCGCCCGCAGAATCCTGCCCTTGTCAATCTCCACGTCCCCCGCCGCCAGACGGAAGTCCTGATCCAAATATTTTCCGTTGATAAGAAACATTTTTGCACTTCCTTAATTTATAATAGAAGCGTGTTCAGGATCACCAGCAGGGTGACCCCCGGCACGCCCAGCACCCCGGAGGCCGCAAGGCTCAGCCGGTTCACCGGGATCCACACGCCGGTGTACTGCCCGGTGAGATTCACCAGCGCCAGGGCCAGCAGCCCCAGGGCGGCGGAAATGAGAAAACTTTTCATGGCGGAAAGCCCTTTCAACAGAGTTTGAAGTATAAGATAATTTTAGCCTGGTGGAACAGAAAAAGTTTTGTCCACTTTTTCAAAAGTGGTGGGAGTTTGAGGGCAAAGTCCTCAAGGTCCTGCCGCAGTCTGCGCCGCTATGCAGACGGAGGCCACTCCGTAATACTTCAAAACTATGCGCGAAAGCAGCCTCCTATGCCTCCTCCGGCACGAAATCGATGCGCCCGGTGGCCACGTCCGCCGCCGCAATGATGATTCCCAGCTCCTGGCCCATCATCAGCGTCCGGCCGCCCCGCAGATCCCGGTGGCAGATCTCCCCGTCAAACTCAAAATCACAGCCTTCAAAATCGCTCAGGCTCACAAAGCCCTCGGCGTTATTGGGGAGCTTTACAAACACGCCCTTGGGGGTCACGCCGTTGATTACTCCGATATGATGTTCCCCCAAGTGCTGGCGCATATACTCGGCGGTGTAGCAGTCCTCCGCGTCCCGCTCTCCGGTGACGGCCCGCACTTCGTTCTGAGAACTCTCCAGCGCCGACTCTTTCGCGAACGCCTTATAGCGCTTCCGGATAGCTCCCCGGTCCTCCCCTCTTACCAGATCACTGAGAATCCGGTGGATGGAGGTGTCCGGATACCGGCGGATGGGCGAAGTGAAGTGGCTGTACTCTCCCAGTGCCAGGCCGAAATGCCCCAGCTCCCGGTGGTCATAGCGGGCCTTGTCCATGGTGCGGAGGATCCGCTGGTTCACCACCGCCTCCTTGCCGGTGCCCTTCACCCGTTCCAACACGGCGGCAAAATCCTTGGCCGTTGGCGTACCCCGGCTCAGCTCCTTGCAGGGAACGCTCAGCCTGTCCAGCAGGTCGCAGAGCTCGACCACCCGGTCCGGGGTGGGCTTTTCGTGGACTCGGTACAGGAAGGGGATCTCCGCCGCCAAAGAGGCTTTGGCCGCCGCGATATTGGCCGCGATCATCAGCTGCTCGATGAGCTCCTCTGCCAGCCCCTGGGTCCGGGGCTGGATGTCCACGCACACTCCGTCCTCGTCCAGGATGAACTTGGTCTCGTCGCTGGAGAGGTCCATCTGACCCCGGCCTTTACCGTTTTTGGCCAGGATATCCGCCAGTTCCTTGGCGGTCTCCAGGCTCTCCCGCACCGGGGCGTACTTATCCAGAATCTCTTGGCTGGCCGTGCCGTGGAAGATCTCGTTCACCTCGCTGTATACTCCCCGTACCTTGGAGTTGATAACGGTTTTGGCGAAGCGGTAGTCGATCATATTGCCTTCCCTGTCGAAGTCCATCAGGGCGGAGAAGGTGAGCTTCTCGGTTCCGGCGTTCAGAGAGCAGACCCCATTAGACAGGGCCTCGGGCAGCATGGGGATCACCCGGTCCGCGAAATACACCGAGGTGCCCCGGAGAAAGGCCTCCTGGTCGATGGGGGTATTGTATTTCACATAATGGGACACATCGGCGATGTGCACCCCCAGACTGTAGCCGTCCACGGTTTTCATGGCGGAGACCGCATCGTCCAGGTCCTTGGCGTCGGCACTGTCTATGGTAAAGATAGGCTCGTCCCGCAGGTCCAGACGCTGGTCAATGTCCGCCTGGGTCACGGTCATCCCGGCGATCTTCTCCGCCTGGGCCAGCACTTCTTCCGGAAACTCTGTGGGAATACCGCAGCGCTCAATGATAGCGTCCGCGCAGACCCGGGCCCGGTCCCCCGTGCCGAACACAAAGGTCACCGCAGCCTGGCTCCAGTCTCCCCGGCCGTCCTGGATGGGCTCTATGAGTACCTTATCACCGTCTTTGGCTCCGCCGGTTTTATTGGGGGAGACCTCCATGTCGTAGCGCACCGGGCCGTCGGGAGTCACCCGGGCTCCATAGGGGTCCACCCGCATGGTGCCCGTCAGCTTCTTCTCTCCCCGCTTTAAAATGCGCTTCACCTTGCCGCTGGGGCCCCTGTCCCGCTTTTGCAGGTCATAGAGCAAAACGGTATCCCCCACAAAAGCGCCGTTCAGGTCCCTGCCGGGAATAAAAATATCCTCGCCGATTTTAGGCCGGGCAAAGCCGAACCTCTGGGACAGAGACACCAGCTCCGCCTCCACCTCTCTGGCAGGCGGGGCCAGCTTGACCCAGTGGTCTTTGTCAATTTTTACCTCTGCCTTCTCCTCCAGGCTGTGGAGGGCTTGGTAAAAGGCGTCTTTATCCCGCACGCCCGATTCCCTGTGCAGGGCCTTGGAGGGAACGCCATCCCCGCCGCAGCGTTTCAGCGCGGCGATGATGAGCATTTCCTCCGGAGTGTTGGCGGCAGAGGGCAGGGTATAGCTTTCCACGCTGTTTCCGCCCGGCGCTGCTGACTTGTGGTTTCTCATCATATTCCTCATTTCTTTATTTATTATCCTTTTTGATAGTGGCGCTCCATGAGCCAGTACTCTTCTTATTCCAGCCTGTTCACAATCTCCTTGAAGTGCCGTCCTCTGACCTCGAAGCCCGGGTACAGATCGAAGGAGGCCGACGCCGGGGAAAGGGACACCACATCTCCGGGCTCTGCCGCTCTTCTGGCCAGCTCCACTGCCTGGGCCATGTCCCGAGCCTCGTGGATCTCCGGCTTTCCAGGCCGGTACTCCCCGCAGTTTTCCACCGCCCGGCGGATTTTGGGACCCGTATCCCCCATCAGAATCAGGGCTTTCACCCTCTGGCAGATGGCCGGACCCAGAGGGTCGTATGGGATGTGCTTGTCATAGCCGCCGCAGATGAGCACCAGATTTTCTTTATAAAAGGAGAGCGTTCCCGAAATGGTCCGACTGGGGGAGCTGGCAATGGAATCGTTGTAATACTTTACCCCGTCCAGCTCCCGGACGAACTCCATCCGGTGTTCCACACCGCCAAACTCCGCCGCCACCCGCCGCATATTCTCTGGGTCTACGTCCCCCCAGACGGCGGCGATAGCGGCCATATAGTTTTCCACATTGTGCCAACCGGGTAGCTTGATTTCGTCCACCGCCAGCAACTTTTCCCCATTAACATACACCGCCTGACCGTCGCAGAAAACACCCCTGGCCGGCCGTTTCCTGCGGCTGAAGGTCCAGCAGTCTCCCCGGACTTCTCCCTGGAAACCGGCGGTAATTTCGTTGTCGGCGTTGAGCACTGTGCGGGAAAAGCCGTCCTGATGCAGAAAAATATTCTTCTTGGCCTCCACATACTCCGCCATGTCCTTGTGCACGTCCAGATGGTTGGGAGCCAGATTGGTGACCACAGCCACGTCCGGGCCGCTGCCCATGGAGATCAGCTGGAAGCTGGAGAGTTCCACCACTGCCACATCCTCCGGGCGGATCCCGTCAATCTCCGGCAAGAGGGGCTTGCCGATGTTCCCCCCCAGATGCACGGTTTTCCCCTGGGCTTTCAAGAACTCCGAGAGGATGGTGGTGGTAGTGGTTTTGCCGTCGCTGCCTGTGACGGCATAGATCTTGCAGGGACACAGCCGGAAGAACACCTCCATCTCGCTAGTAACAGTCTGGCCCCGCTTTCGGGCTTCCTCCAGCTCCGGCAGGTGAAACTTCATCCCTGGCGTGCGGAAGATGACGTCCTCGGAAAGGTCCCGGAGATAGTCCTCCCCCAGGTGAAGCGCCACGCCCAAAGCCCGGAGCTTTTCCCCGTTTTCTCCCAGCTCCGAAAGATTCCGGCGGTCCCGCACAGACACAACCGCTCCTCTGTCCTGAAACAGTTCGATTAACGGCATATGGCTTCTTCCCACACCGCAGAACGCCACCCGCCTGCCCCGAACCTCCTGAAAAAACCGCTCTTTATCCATTGTTTCCCTCTTTTCTCCGGCCTTCCGGATCGCCGCTGTAAGTACTATACAAATGGTAGTATACGCCCCCCCTCTCCATCAATTCCTGGTGGGTCCCTTTTTCTTCGATACCCTTTTCCGTAAGCACCAGAATCATCGTAGCGTTTTGGATAGTGGAAAGCCTGTGGGCAATGGTAAATGTGGTCCGGCCCTTTGAGAGCTTCTCCAGGGATTCCTGCACGATCTTCTCGCTCTCGTTGTCCAGGGCGCTGGTGGCTTCGTCCAGAATCATAATAGGCGGATTCTTCAAGAAAGCCCGGGCGATGCTGATGCGCTGCTTCTGCCCGCCAGAGAGCTTCACGCCCCGCTCGCCTACATAAGTATCATAGCCATGGCTCAGCCCGTTTATGAATCCGTCCGCCCCGGCCTGCCTTGCCGCTGCCTCTACCTCTTCCCGGCTGGCGCCCGGCCTGCCATACTCAATATTCTCAAACACCGTGCCGGAGAACAGATATACGTCCTGCTGCACAAAGCCAATCTGCTCCCGCAGGGACTTCAGGGTCACTTCCCGGATATCCTGGCCGTCGATGAGAATCCTTCCCTCGGTCACGTCGTAAAACCGGGGGATCAGGTTGCACAGGGTGGTCTTGCCGCTGCCGGAGGGGCCCACCAGGGCGATATTCTGGCCGGGCTTCACGTCTAAGTTGATCTCGGAAAGCACCTGTTTCCCATCGTCGGCATAGCTGAATCCCACATGCTCGAAATGCACCCCGCCGGCCTTCACCCGCAGGGGCTTCGCCCCGGGCTCATCGAAAATCTCCACGTCCGCGTCCATAATTTGGAAGAAGCGCTCAATGCCGGTCATGCCCTGCTGGAACTGCTCCGCGAACTGCACCAGCTGCCGGATGGAAGTGATCAGGGTGCCCACATAGAGCATATACGCCACCAGGTCCGCAGGATTCACCTTGCCGTTTATCATGAAGATGGCCCCCACCAGCAGCACCAGAAAGTGCATCAGTCCGTCAAACAGGCGGTTGGTGGCCTCAAAGCCGCCCATCAAATAGTATCGGCCCCGCTTAATATGAAAGAATTTCCGGTTTCCGGCCTCAAATTTCTCTGTCTCCACGTCCTCGTTGGCAAAGGATTTTACCACCCGCACGCCCAAAAGACTGTCCTCCACCTGGGCGTTGATCTCACCGATCTGGGCCCGCTGCTGCCGGAACTGGCTGCGCATTTTCATATTGAACCAGGCTGCAGCCAGCACCATGAAGGGCACGATGGAAAAGACGATCAGGGTCAGGGGCACATTCACCCCGCAGAGGATGGCAAAGGCCCCGATGATCTTGATGCCCGCCATGAAGATCTCCTCCGGGCAGTGGTGGGCGAACTCCGTCACGTCGAACAGGTCCGAGGTGATCCGGGACATGATCTGCCCCACCTTCATATTGTCAAAATAGTTGAAGCTAAGCTTTTGCAGATGGGCAAACAGGTCCGTGCGCATGTCAGTTTCCATTTTCGCTCCCATAATATGACCGATGGAGGCCCGGAAGAACGTGGCCCCGGCGTCCACCGCGCACAAAAACAGATAGAGCGCGCCAATCTTCAGCACCAACTCCAGGGTCAAGGCCCCCAGGTCATTGATGCCTAAGTCAGTGACGTAGCGCACCAGCAGGGGCAGAGTCAGCTCGCACAGGGTGGTCAGCGCCGCGCAGAACAGGTCGAACACCATCACCCACAGATATTTTCTGAAATAGGGCAGAAAGCGCCGCACCAGGCCCTTCCGCCGCCTCTTCTGATTTTCCTCCATGTACCTTTCCTCTCTTTTTGTGTAGTTTATTAGGGGGGCAAGCAAGCCCGGCGGCGCGGTGAGGGGCACCCAGTCCGGGCGGGCGAGTTGGCTTTGTCCAAGCTGCCCGCCGCCGGCAGGTTCCGGTTTCCAGGGGACGCTTTTTCTCTTGCAAAAAGCGTCCCCTCTTTGCGCATTCTGCGCAAATTCACCCCTGGCAAAAATGCGCTTCTCAGGTGTTAAGGTCAAGGGCAAGACCTTGAGGGCGTTGAGTCTCAGCTGGTCTCGTCTGCCGACTCGGTCAGGTCAGAACGCTCC
>NZ_RAZF01000018.1 GCF_003612555.1 Acutalibacter sp. 1XD8-33 | reverse complement strand
TGATATAAAAACACAAAAACAAAAATATGTCGGGAGATATATTGACAAATTTCAAATATTGAGATAGGAGGTGTGAGCCTATGGCTGCAAAGTACCAGCTTATCACGGAGCTGTACCGCCGCACGGGGAGGGACGTCACGAGAAACCCACAGGCTTGGCAGGGCTTTTTATCCTCTGCCTGCCGCAATTACAAGTGCCGCTTTGACGAGCAGCTCTTAATCTACGCTCAACGCCCAGACGCTACGGCAGTCGCCGAGATTGGCACTTGGAACAGGCTCTTTAAGCGTTGGGTAAATAAGGACAGCAAAGGGATTGCAGTCTTTGACCCGAAAGGACGCAGGAACACGCTGAAATATTATTTTGACGTTTCCGACACCCATGAGGGCTATTATGGCAGCCGACCCGTCCCGATATGGCAGATGGATAAGCGGTACGAGCAGCCTGTCATGGAACGGCTTGCGGACAGGTTCGGTGGCACGGAGGGCGACGACCTTGCCAATTTCTTAATGCAGACGGCGGAGAACGCCGTGGAGGATAACCTGCCCGATTACCTTTCACAGCTTAAGGACTGTACGAAAGACAGCTTTTTAGAGGAACTGGACAGCTTTAATGTAGAAGTGATTTACAAGCGTCTGGCGGCAAACAGCGTGGCATATATGCTTTTGAGCCGCTGCGGGCTGGATGCGGACGGCTATTTTGAGCGTGAGGATTTTGTTGACATTACGAATTTCAACACGCCTGCCACCTTGAACGCCATCGGCATCGCCACAAGCGACATCTCCGAGATGGCGTTGCGGGAAATCTCTGCGGCAGTCCGAAATGTGCAAATCGAAGCTAGAGGTCAGAACCGCACATTTGCAAGAAATATCACAAGCCAGTATGATAAAGGCAGGAAACAACCCGAAAGGAGCGAATACCATGAGCGAAATCACTTACACGAAACAGGCGGATTATCTTATTCCCGACCTGACATTACCGACAGAGCCAGAGCTTCCGCTTGGCAGATACGCTTTGATGCACAGGGATTATCTGGAGCAGCACAAGAGGGTGGCTTACCTCAACCTGCTGACGTCGGGCGGGCTAAACGCACACCTGCACCAGACCGAGCAGACAGCTCTTTCCAGACTGGAACTACTGACGAAGCGGCTCGCCAAAGAGCAGGGCGTGACGGAGGAACTGAAAGAGAAAGCACCGATGCAGTGGGTGCAGGCGATGAACGCCATCCGCAGCCAAGCGGAAGAAGTGATACTGGAAGAACTGATTTACAGTTAGAAAAATCAGAGCCAGAATCGGACGGCGGCAGACAGGAAGAAAAAACGGCTGCGACACAGACAGAAGAGCCAGAGCCTGCCGAGGGCAGCGTTGCCAATGAGGAAGAAGTTGCCGCCAATCTTCCGACTGTAGATGAACAGATTGAAATGATAGCTGAAGCAGAGGACGAAAAATCCTCTGCTTTTGCCGTTTCACAGGAGGATATTGATGCCGTCCTTGTAAAAGGGAGCAGCTATGCGGATGGTAAATACCGCATCTACCATCAGTTCCAGAAGCGGGAAGATAAAAAGAGCAATATTGAATTTCTCAAAAAGGAATATGGCACGGGCGGTTTTTTTGTTGATTTTTCAGACGGCACGGAGGGGTATGTGTGGTACAGCGGCAAGGGCATCTCCATTGACCGCAGCGGCATTTCCACTGAACACGACCTTGTGCTGAGTTGGTCTAAAGCGGAAAAACGCCTGCGGGAGCTTGTTAAGGATAACCGCTATCTCAATCCCAAAGAAAAAGACCATTATGCGGATTATCTGGAGAGCATATCTGCCCCGCAGTATGAAATCGACACCCAAAGGAAACTGGCAAGGCAGCGTTTTATTGAGGAAAAAAGGGAACTGCCCCCTGCGGATAAGCGGGACACGCTCGCCCTGCGGCTCTCTGATTTTATCCGAGATTTGGACGGATATGAGAAAGATTTGTTGGGCGTGATTGGATGCGGGGATTTTGCGGATATGCCAGCCGACCTTATGGAACAGGCATTGCAGCATCCCGACAACGTGCAGGAGCTGTTAGACTTCCTCTCCCTTGTGCAGAAAAAGACGACCAGCGTTTACAGCCGCAGCAATGCGTGGCGTTTCTCGCAGGAACTTACAGAACTTTACCCGCTCCGCTACCTCTACCGTGAGGGCGATGTGGTATATATCGGGGCGGACAAATATGAGGTCATCGCCTTTGATGAGAACGCCGTGTCTTTACGAAATGCGGAGTTCCCGTTGTTTGGAAAGGAGTTCAGCCGAGCCGAATTTGAAGAAAAGCTAAAGGAAAACCCTGCGAACGACCATCTGAAAACGGTCATCACCGAGAACCAGAAAATAGAAACACTTGCTGAGGAAAAACCCGACAGCATTACCCTTTCAATCGGCTTCTCCGAACATCCTGCCTTTTATGACAGGGAGCTGAACGACCGATTTACGGATTTAAGTTTCGCTCTGGGAAATAAACTGCTCGGCATTCTGGACGAAAAACAGCATCGGGAAAGGGAGAATGAGGAGAACCATGTCGGCTGGTATCATAAGACTGATTTTGAAATCCATGCCGTCATTGGCGGCGAGGAATTTAACTACGAGGGGCGGTTTGACATCGGCGACGGCGAGGGGGATTTAATCGCCCATATCCGAAATTTCTATGAATATTCCCTCTCCCCCACTTGCCCGTTTATCCCAGAGTGGAAACGGCAGGGGGAAGATTACTACCGAGAGAAAATGGAATCCCTGCGTCTGGGGCATGACGTGTTCATCCCGTTCTTGGAGCGGAACACTGGGCTGACCCCAGAGGATGAGAAGCGGCTTGGCGGGATAATGGCTACCGAGGAGGACTGGTTTCACAGGGCGAAAGAGCCTGCCGAGGAAGAACTTTTGGAGCAGGCGAAAGGCTGCATCGACGCATACTGCGATGCGGAGTTTGGCGGCGATGCCGAAGTGGACTATACGGATTTATCCAACGTCAAGATTGCCTTTCAAAATACCGAGGACGGCTTGCACGGGATACAGGCATCCGTCAACCTCTTGCAGTACCGCATGGAAACGTATGTAGACGGCGTTCTTGCAGAATATACGCAGTATAATGACCTTGCTGACCTTATCCAGAACGCACTTTCCAATCTGTACTACCACGATTTAGTGTCCTTGACGGAGGAACAGCTTGAGCCTTTCTATCGGGAGGAAAACAAAAAGGCGGCTGAAAACCCAAGCCCAGATATTGGTTCTGATACCACAGAGCAAATCCCGCACTACACGGTAGAGCAGACTTCCGATGCCTTTGCCGACCCGTTTATCATAAGGAATAACGAAGCCCCAGAGGACAGTGCCGACCGATACTACGACGTAGGCGGCATCTACCAGACCTTTGAAACCGAGGAAGAAGCGCAGGAATACGCCGATACCTTAAACAGTGCGGAGCAAACCACGGAACTATTTGCAGCGAAAGACGCAGAGCGTAAAGGACAGCAAGAATTAGAGTCTGCCCCGTCTGAAACAGATAGAGAGCAGGATAACTCTGACCTTATCGGAAAGGAACTCTCTATTGACAACCGCCGTTATCTTATTGAGAGCGTCGGGAAAATCAGCGGCGACGTTTCCATGCGTGACATCACATTTCAGAACAACGTAGGCTTCCCGATAAACCGTGTGGAGAAAGTCGGCTATGTCCGCAGGCTCTTGGAGCAGGCAGAGAAAGAATTACCATCCGAAGAAAAAACAGAATCCCCCGCAGAGCCGACCACGGAAACCGTGGCGGAATACCCCGCCGTGGAGAACGGGCTTCCCTATGACATTGTGGTGGAGAAGATACGCTTTGACGAGCCAGAGCAGAAACCACAGAGCCAGAATCTGGCAGACACGCTCCGCTCCAGACTGGAAAAGGCAAAAGACAGTGCGGGACATGCCGCATTGCAAGAGGATATAGACACCCTTTTCATGGATAAGAACGGCGACAGCCTTGTGGGGATTGCTTCGGACGAATGGCTGAAACAGCTTGCGGATATGCCCGATGATGAGTTCCGCAAATATGCGGACAGTTACCAGAAAGGCACTCTGAACGCCTATAAGCTGCTCCCCCTCTCCGCCGACCGCCATAACTACCGCATTACCGATGATACGTTAGGCGTTGGCGGCGCAAAAGAAAAGTTCCGAAGCAATATGTCCGCAATAAGGCTTCTCCACGACCTTCAGATAGAAAACCGCCTTGCCACGCCCGAAGAACAGGAAACCCTTGCAAAGTACGTCGGTTGGGGCGGTCTGTCGATGGCGTTTGACAGCAATAATGCGGCATGGGAGAACGAATATAAAGAATTAAAATCAGCACTCTCCGATGAGGAATACCATGCCGCTATGGAATCCACGCTGACAGCTTTTTATACGCCGCCTATTGTCATTAAGGCAATGTACGAAGCACTTGACCATTTGGGATTTTCACAGGGGAATATTTTAGAGCCGTCCTGCGGCACGGGCAATTTTTTAGGGCTTCTGCCCGACAGCATGGAAAAATCAAAGCTGCACGGCATTGAGATTGACCCGTTATCGGGCAGGATTGCGAAGCAGCTCTACCAGAAAGCCAGCATCGCCATTGAGGGATTTGAGGAAACAAAGCTCCCAGATAACCACTTTGACGTGGTGCTTGGCAACATCCCGTTCGGGGAGTTCAAAGTCAACGACAGCCGCTACAACGCCCAGAAGTTCCTAATCCACGACTATTTTATTGCAAAGGCTCTGGATAAAGTGCGTGCAGGCGGCGTTGTGATGTTCATTACCTCTAAGGGGACGATGGACAAGGCAAGCCCAGAGGTGCGGAAATATATCGCACAGAGAGCCGAGCTTTTAGGTGCGGTAAGGCTTCCAGACAACACGTTTCGGGCAAACGCAGGCACGGAGGTCACGAGCGACATCCTTATTTTACAAAAACGTGACCGCATGATGGAGATAGAGCCAGAGTGGGTACACCTCGACACAGACGAGAATGGCATCACGATGAACAGCTACTTTGTCCAGCATCCAGAGATGGTGCTTGGCGAGATGAGGATGGAAAGCACGAGGTTCGGAATGGACAGTGCCTGCAAAGCCTACCCAGATGTGCCGCTTGCGGGTCTTCTCCATGAAGCCATGCAGCGGATAGACGGCGAAATCACGGAGCAGGATGTTGGGATTGACGAAATATCCGATGAGAATGAGAAATCCATCCCCGCCGACCCGAACGTGCGGAACTTCTCTTTTGCCCTTGTTGGTGGAAAGGTTTACTTCCGAGAGAATAACGAAATGACCCCCGCCAACGTGTCCATGACGGCGGAAAACCGCATCAGGGGGCTGCTGGAAATCCGTGACTGCGTGAGGAAGCTCATCCAGTACCAGACGGACGACTGCCCAGAGGAAATGATACAGACCGAGCAGGAAAACCTAAACCGATTATACGATGCCTTTACCAAAAAGTACGGCTTGATTAACAGCAGGGGGAACTACCTCGCTTTTGCGGCAGACGAAAGCTACTTCCTTTTATGCTCTTTGGAGGTGCTTGACGACGAGGGGAAATTCAAACGCAAGGCGGATATGTTCACAAAGCGGACGATAAAGCCCCACCGAGAAGTGACCTTTGTGGAAACCGCCAGCGAAGCCCTCGCCCTCTCCATCGGGGAGAAAGCCCGTGTCGATTTATCTTATATGGCACGGCTTACCTGCAGGTCGGAGGAAGAAATCATTAAGGAATTGCAGGGCGTTATCTACAAAGTGCCGTCTTGTGAGCCTGCAAGGTATGTGACCGCAGACGAGTATTTGTCGGGGAATGTGCGGGAAAAACTGAAAATCGCAGAGATAGCGGCAAAGTCAGACCCAGAGCTTGCCGTCAACGTGTCGGCTCTGGAAAAGGTCATCCCAAAGGATTTGCCCGCAAGCGAAATCTCCGTGCGTCTTGGCACGACGTGGATACCGCAGGAGGATATACAGCAGTTCATGGTGGAGCTTTTAACGCCGTCAAGCTATGCGGCGGGCAGGCTGCAAGTGCGCTATACGGCGTATAACGGCGACTGGTTCATTGAGAATAAGAGTTCCGACATTGGGAATGTCAAGGCGGACAGCACTTACGGCACGAAGCGGGCGAGTGCATACCGCATCATGGAGGACACTTTAAATCTCCGTGACACCCGTATCTTTGATTATATTTATGATGAACACAACAATAAAAAAGCGGTGCTGAACCATAAGGAAACCACGGCGGCGCAGGCAAAGCAGGAGGTGATAAAGCAGGCGTTTGGGGACTGGATTTGGAAAGACCCAGAGCGGAGGAACAGGCTTGTACGCTACTACAACGACACTTTTAATTCCATCCGTCCCCGTGAATACGACGGAAGCCATATCACGTTCGGCGGCATCAGCCCAGAAATCCAGCTAAGACCCCACCAAGTCAATGCGATTGCCCATATCCTCTACGGCGGCAACACGCTCCTTGCACACAAAGTAGGGGCGGGCAAGACTTTTGAGATGGTCGCCGCCGCACAGGAAAGCAAGCGGCTCGGCTTATGCCAGAAATCCATGTTTGTCGTGCCGAACCACCTTGTCGGGCAGTGGGCGTCGGAGTATTTAAGGCTCTACCCAAGTGCAAATATCCTTGTGACGACCAAGCGGGATTTTGAAACGGGAAACCGCAAGAAGTTCTGCGGCAGGATTGCGACGGGGGCTTATGATGCGGTGATTATCGGACACTCGCAGTTCGAGAAAATCCCCATCAGCGAGGAACGCCAGAGGGAACAGCTCATGCGTCAGCTTGACGATATTGAGCGTGGCATTGACGACGTGCAGGCATCCCACGGGGAGCAGTTCACGGTCAAGCAGCTCATGAAAACGAGGAAAGCGATTAAGGCAAAGCTCGATAAATTAAACGATACCAAGCGGAAAGACAGCATGATAAACTTTGAGGAACTGGGCATAGACAGGCTCTTTATAGATGAGAGTCATTTTTACAAGAACCTCTATTTATTTACCAAGATGCGGAATGTCGGCGGCATCGCCCAGACGGAAGCCCAGAAAAGCTCCGACCTCTTTATGAAATGCCGCTATCTGGACGAAATCACGGGCAACCGTGGCGTGGTTTTCGCAACAGGGACGCCCATCAGTAACTCGATGGTCGAGATGTATTCCGTGCAGAGGTACTTGCAGTATGACACCCTCGCAAGGAACGGATTGCAGCATTTTGACAGTTGGGCTTCCACGTTCGGCGAAACGGTCACGGCTCTGGAACTCGCCCCAGAGGGGACAAATTACCGAGCCAAGACGAGGTTTGCCAAGTTCTACAACCTGCCAGAACTGATGCAGATGTTCCGTGAGGTTGCGGACATCCAGACCGCCGATATGCTAAAGCTGCCCGTGCCAAAGGTCAATTACCACAACATCAAGACAAAGCCGAGCCAAATCCAGACGGAAATGGTGGCGGGGCTTGCGAAGCGGGCAGAGAAAATCCGTGCAAGACTGGTAAAACCACAAACAGATAATATGCTCAAGGTGACAAACGACGGGCGGCAGCTTGCCCTAGACCAGAGGCTGATTGACCCGATGCTGCCAGACGACCCGAACAGCAAAGTCAACGCCTGCGTGGACAATATCTACCGCATCTGGGAGGGACACGCCGACACAAAGGCGGCACAATTATTGTTCTGCGACCTTAGCACACCGAAAAATGACGGTATGTTCAACGTCTACGATGACATGAGGGAAAAATTGATACGGCGTGGCATCCCTGCGGAGCAGGTGCGTTTCATCCATGAAGCGAATACCGACGCACAGAAAAAGGAGCTGTTCGCAAAGGTAAGGAGCGGCGAGGTGCGTGTATTGTTTGGCTCTACCCAGAAGATGGGCGCAGGTACAAACGTGCAGGACAGACTGATTGCTATCCATAACCTCGACTGCCCGTGGAAGCCGTCGTGCTTGGAACAGCGTCAAGGTCGTCTGGAAAGGCAGGGCAATATGTTTCCAGAGGTGGAAGTCTACCGCTATGTGACGGAGCAGACATTTGATGCGTACCTCTATCAGCTCGTGGAGGGAAAGCAGAAATTCATCTCCCAGATAATGACGAGCAAAAGCCCCGTGCGTTCTGCCGAGGACGTGGATGAAGTCGCCCTCTCCTTTGCGGAGGTGAAAATGCTTGCCACGGGCGACGAGCGTTTCAAGGAAAAAATGGACTTGGATATGCAGGTGGCGAAGCTGAAAGTCTTGAAGCAGAGCTATCTTTCCGAGCATTACGACCTTGAGGACAGGATATTAAAGCACTATCCGCAGGAGATTAAAGACTATGAGGAACGCATTATAGGCTATGGGAATGATGCGGGGATTGCCAGCCATCACAAACCGCAGGGCGAGGATAAGTTCTTCCCGATGACATTAAACGGCGTGACCTATAAAGAAAAGGCGGATGCAGGCGAGATGCTCTTAGCTATCTGCAAGGAAAATCCAATGTCACAGCCGATAGAAATCGGCAGCTACCGTGGCTTTCAGATGGAGGTTTTCTATGATACCGTCAATGCACACTATTGTCTGAACCTTTGCGGAATGAGGAAATATAAGGTAGATTTAGGAACGGATGCCCTCGGAAATCTGACCCGAATCGAGAATGAGATTGCCAAGCTCCCCGCCAGACTGGAAGCTGCCAAGACCAGAAAGGAGGAAACCATCGCACAGCTTGAAACCGCAAAAGAGGAAGTGAAGAAGCCGTTTGCCTTTGAAAATGAGCTGAAAGAAAAGACGGAACGGCTCAACGCCCTCAATATCGAGCTGAATCTGAATGAAAAAGACAAGTCTGTCATTGACGATGAGCCAGAGCAGAACGACGAGCTACCAGAGAAAAAATGCACGGACAGGGAGCGTTAAATCCAGTTTGCACATTTGTACTGCTGATTTTGGGGTATTATAATAAGGACGATTAGAAAAAATCGGAGGTGAGGAAGAATGTCTGATGCGTTCAGATTTGAAACCTTTGTAGATGCCCACAGCAATATATTCAATGAATACCTCAGTTCTGTCGTGGCAAAACTGTCCAGAGAAAACGAGGAATACCGTGCCGTGCGAGCCGAGATTGAGAGCCTTTATGGGAAATATCCGAAAGTCTTAGGCGTGTTTGACACGGAAACGGCGGCGGAACTGACCGAGGAAGAATGTGCCGCACTGATTAAAGAGATGGAGCTTAGGAACAAACTTACGGATATGGAGATGCAGTCAGTCTATTTCCGTGGCTGCTATGACAGTGTAGGGTATCTGAAAAAGGCAGGAATTTTATAACGGATTGACCGAGGAAAAGGCGGCGTTGGCGTGGAGCCGATGCCGTCTTTTACATAATCAAAAATATAGAAAAAATCATATGTGTATGCTATAATCAATAAAAATGGAAGATATAGATTGAACAACAAGGAGGGTTTTATGGATATATCTAAGCAATTGGATGAAATTATTGAGCTTTTAAAAGGTTCTGGATTGTCAGATTATATTGCGATTTTTTCAGTTTTTGTTGCCGTTATAGCATTGATTGTAAATATCGCTGCAAACAGAAGAAATCATAGGCAATATATTGAAAGCTTAAAACCATTATTGTCATTTGGACTTTATGAAATAAATGGAATATTGTTTTTATCTATTAAAAATATGGGACAAACAGAAGCTAGAAACATTAAAGTTGATTTATTGGAATTGAAAAACAATGGAGATTACGATTTAGAAGTAGATGATTTATTCAAAATGGAATTTATGTTATATCCAATGGAAGAGGTTCAAGGTAGAGTTGCAGCGTATGGTGGAAATTGTATGAATGATTGTTTCCCAGTGGTTGATGTTAAAATATCATTTCTTAACGGAAATGACAATAAAATTTCTGAGTATTCTCGGTCAATAACTTTTAAAAGGATTCCACATGAAAAAATTAATCTTTCTAGGATTGAGGACAGTATTAGGTCGGTATCGTATTCTAATAATAGGTTAGCTAATTATATTGAGGGACGGACATTATTGAGGTCTGATGAATTAAATGTTTATCCCCATAATTCATTATATCAAGATATGAAAGATGCTTTTAATAATATTGAAAGGGAAGAATCAAAAAATAAGAATACGGATAAAGAAAGGTAGAGTTTAGCATGGATAAAGGTCAAGAAATTGCTATTTCTAGGATTGCAGATATTTTGTCAAGTAGTAATCTGGTAATTCCTAGTGTAGATATTTGGAAGAAAATATTTAATAATGCAGGCTTGTCAGATTTATATGAAACTAGGTCGCCACAGTTTACTACAAGGGTAGAATCCTATGGATTTAGACCAGATGAAAGAAATTATTATCATAATGAGATGTGTTATAATGGTCTGTATAAATCTTTTAAAGATTTGGAATATGATAGAGAAAACTTTTTGAAATTGCTTCAATGCATTGTCGAAAAGATAAATATCAATTGTATTTTTATTAGTGATGTGGAAAGGATTATAAAAAAAGAGAATCCTCGCATTAAAGATATGTTTATTGATGAATATATTAGTCGTATAGGAATTGCTGAAAAAAATAGTATATTATCAAAGTATGCAAATAAGAATTTTAAAGTATTTAGAAGCAATTGCAATATTTTAGAATTAGAAATTTGCTTTGACGATGAAGGACTGGGAGTTTTTCCATTTACAGGCGGTGTGAGAGAAAGTAGTTTTGATAATTCTATTTTAATTCAATGGTTAGAGAGAAAGTATGCTAATGTGGCAGAAAGTTATACTGATGCGATAAAAGCGTATAGTAATGGAGATGAAATTGGATGTATAACTCATTGTAGGAATGTCATCACAGGGATATTCACATATAAAAAAGATGTTCAAAGGAAATGGATTGATGGGCTACAAAAAGTTTGTAATAAAGACAAACATATAGATAAGGTAACAGCTAACCGAATAAGTAGTTTTCACTACAATGCAAACAGTCCAAATGAAAACGACCGTTATCAATATCCCCGTTTCAATCTGATTTACAAATTATATTCATATACAAGTGCTTTAGGGGCACATATCAATGAGGGAAATGTTACAGATAATTCAATAGAATTTGAAGAAGCAACGCTTGAAGATGCATTTATGGCTTTGAGAATGACAGAAGATATGTTGATTTGGCTGTATCAAACGAACAATATTGATGCCTAAAAAGGATAGTATATATAATGTTTTACATAGCCGAGAGGTTTTCACAACGAAAATCCCTCGGCTTATTTTATTTTCAAGGAGGTGTGTGATTGAATTACCAAGAGTACAGACAGTCCCTTAACCAAAAACTGGCTGAAAGAGTAGAGCATGAGCTTGCCGATTTCCGTGAGGACATCTTAAGTAAAAGCCCACAGGAGGTTTACGATGCTGCATATCAAATCATCATAAAGAGCGATATTGCAGAGTGCTTTTCCGAAGCGGATTATTCCCCGCAGGCGGCAAAAGCCCTTATGAAATCCCCGAATCTTTTGCAGGACATTTATGAGGAATGGCTTGGGAGGGAGGATTCCCATATGGAGGATTTACGCCAGACCGTCGCTGATTTTAAGTCGTATATGGTTAAGACGGAAAAGATTTTGACTGGGAAAGAAAGGTGATTGCCTATTGAGAAGCAGCAGACCCTATGTGCAAATTGACCCAGACGTGCTTGAACGGGCAAGACAGATAGACTTGCTTTCCTATCTTCGGTCTTATGAGCCAAGCAATCTTGTCAAAGTCAAAGGCACAACAAATGTCTACTGTACCGCCGAGCATGACAGCCTAAAGATTTCCAACGGCAAATGGTACTGGTGGTCGAGGGGCTTCGGCGGCTATTCCGCCCTTGACTATCTAATGAAAGTCAAGGAATACGGCTTTGTGGAAGCCGTGGAAATCCTCACGGGGCAGACGATGTCAGACTGGAAGCCGCCGCCCCCTGCCATGAAGAAAGACGAGCCAAAGGTGCTGCTCCTGCCGCCGAAGAACAAAAATTGCGACAGGGTGACCGAGTATCTTTTCGGGCGTGGCATTGATTATCAGCTTATCCAAGAGTGCATTGCCGAGGGCATAATCTTTGAGAGTGCCGACTACCACAACGCTGTTTTCATCGGAAAAGATGAAAGCGGAACACCAAAATACGCCGCCTGCCGTGGCACGATGGGGAGCTTCAAGCGTGACGCATCGGGCAGCGACAAGCGGTATTCGTTTCGGCTTCTGGCGAGAAGTCCGTGTGTTTCGGTGCATTTATTTGAAGCCGCCATTGATTTACTCTCCTACGCAACCTATTTAAAATGCGAGGGAACGGATTATAAGGCAGAGAATCTTCTCTCCCTGTCGGGCGTATATCAGCCGAAGAAAGAGCTGAAAGAGAGCAAAATCCCCGTTGCCCTCACGACTTTTTTGAAAGCAAACCCACAAATCAATACCATCTATCTGCATCTGGATAAGGACAGGGCAGGTCGGTTATGTACCGCCGCCTTAAAAGAATTATTGCAGAAAGACTACCGAATCGTTGATGAACCGCCGCCAGTCGGTAAGGACTTCAACGATTTTTTAATGTCTTATCTGGGGATTGCAAGGCAGAAACCGAGCCGTGAAAGGGGTGATGCCCGTTGATTGTCGGATGATTTTTTTAAGACAGAGTATGAAACTAGATAAAATTTAAAGCCAAAAGAAAGGAAAAGAAGATTGAAAAAATATGATGTTACGCTT
This sequence comes from Acutalibacter sp. 1XD8-33, assembly GCF_003612555.1. Lineage (GTDB taxonomy): Bacteria > Bacillota > Clostridia > Oscillospirales > Acutalibacteraceae > Acutalibacter. The sequence goes on along the minus strand of NZ_RAZF01000018.1, from coordinate 43,146 downwards.
ACAGGTCACTTTGAAAAGACCGTTTCCATCTATGCAGACAGCCCCGAACAGGCAGCGGAAAAGTTAAAGATTATCCTGTTTGACACCGACCTTGTGAGGTTTTCCGATGGGGATTTTGTCTGCGGCGAAGCGGATATTAAGGACGAAGAAGAGGACGGATGTGAAGAAATGGAGAGCGAGGGCGGTGGTTTTGAGAATGAGGATTGTTCAGACTGTCCGTACTTCTGCCCTATGTGTGGAAAATGTATGTATGAGGGCGAAGATTAAAGACACGTCTTACCAAGCACTGAATTTGGTTATCCATCTGCCGATGGAAACAAAATTCGCTTGTTAGGGGAAAGTTCCCCTAATACCCCATAAAAAGAACAATGCCAAAGTATGCCGTCATGCCGTGTGCGGCACGGCGGTCACAGAAAGGAATCCAAGAATGAGTAATTTCTTATATTTTATCCTCGGCACAACGCTCGGCGGGATGTTCGGCGTGGCGGCTATGTGCGTGTTGCAGATTAATAGGCTGTCCGAGGGAAAGGGGGATGCAGATGCGGAAACGGAATGTGCAGATACTGTTCCGACTGACCGAGGAGGAAGCTGAATACCTCTGCTCCCTTGCAGATAGGTCTGGGCATTCCAGACAAGCCCTGCTCCAGTCAATGGTCATGGGCTACCGTTTATGCGAAAAGCCAGACCCAGAGTTTTATAAAATCATGCGGGAGCTGTCAGCAATCGGAAACCGCATCAACCAGCTTGCGGCAAAGGCGAACGCCCTAAATTTTGTAGATACGCCGATGCTCTATGACGAAGCCAAGCGGTGGAGGGACTTCCGTCTGGACGTGGGCAGATGCTACCTTGTTCCGAGGAAGATGTCTGGCTGATGGCGGTCTGCGAAATCTGGGACGTAAAGGGCAGGCTCGACCACCCCATCGACTACGCCGAGAATCCAGAAAAGACCGCCAACCCCAAATACACGGATGCGGACTTGCAGGCGATGGGCGACGTGATGAAGTACGCCACCAACGGCGACAAGACCGAGCAGCAGTTTTTTGTCACGGGCGTAAACTGCGACCCTGCCACCGCAAGGGACGAGATGATGATAGCCAAAGCACAATGGAACGACCAGAGCGAAATAGTCTGCTACCACGGATTCCAGAGCTTCAAGGCGGGCGAGGTCACGCCAGAGCAGGCACATGAGGTCGGTGTGAAGTTGGCGGAGCAGATGTGGGGCGACAGATTCCAAGTGATTGTGGCGACACATCTGAATACGGAGTGCCTGCATAACCACTTTGTTGTCAATTCTGTTTCCTATGTGGATGGAAAGCACTATCACGATAACAAGAAAAACCTGCGTCTGCTCCGTAAGCGTTCGGATGAGTTATGCCATGAGTATTCCTTATCGGTCATTGAACACCCAAGCGGCAGAAAGAAACCCTATGCTTTATACCAAGCCGAGAAGAACGGTCTGCCCACAAGGGATACCGTGGCACGGCAGGCGGTGGACGAAGCTATCTCAAAATCGTTTACGCTGAAAGACTTTGACCGCCAGTTGTCGGAGATGGGATACCGCATCAATTTTGACCCCAACCGCAAATACTGGACGATTATCGGGAAAGGATGGCAAAGACCGAAGCGGCTCTATAAGCTCGGAGAGGATTACACCAATGAGAGGATAACGGAACGCATACGGGAAAACTCCTATGCGGTAAAGTTCCAGAGCTTTTCCAAAGAACAGCCACAGGTCAGAGTGATAAAGGTAAAAGGCACATTAAAGGATGCCAAGAAAATCGGCGGACTGCGTGGGCTGTATCTCCACTACTGTTACAGGCTCGGCATCCTGCCAAAAGGGAAGAAACAGAATTATGCACGGCTGCATTATCTTCTGAAAGACGACTTGATGAAGATGGATGCCATAACAGATGAAACAAGGCTGCTCTGCCGCAACCACATCGACACGGCGGGGCAGCTTTTGTCCTATAAAGGCTCTCTGGAATCCGAGATGCAGGAGCTGACCGAACAGCGTAAGGGGCTTTACTCCCAATCCCGAAAGTCAGTCGGGGAAGAAAAAGAAGCGGTCAAGGCTCGGTTGTCGGAAATCACAGAGCGGATGAAAACATTGCGGAAGGAGGTCAGATTGTGTGAGGGAATCGAAGCCCGCAGCGATGCCCTCAAGGAAAAATTAACTGTCATACGGGCAGACGAAAAGGAACAGCAAAGAAAGGAGCTGATGAAGCATGAACACAGGCGGCGAAGCGGCAGAGCAAATCGTAAGGATGAGCTTGGAGGGATTTGAGGTCGCAGCCAAAATCACGGGGGCGGGTGCGAAGAATATTGCCATCCTGCTTTACTCCATTCTGAAAGAGGAACAGAAAACCAAAGGAAAGGCAAGGCTCACAAATATGCTCCGCTCTGGAAAGGAGCTGAAAGTCTTTACCGTTAAAAGCGGCGACTTGAAGAAGTTTACGCAGGAAGCGAAGAAATACGGCGTACTCTACTGCGTCTTAGCGGACAGGGGAAATAAAGACCCCAATGCGGAGGTGGATGTGATAGCCCGTGCGGAGGACGCATCAAAAATCAGCCGCATTGTGGAGCGTTTCAATCTTGCTTCCGTAGATACGGCTTCTATCGTGAACGAAGCAGAGAAATCGAAAGGAGAAAAGGGCAAGACGAAAAATGCCAAGACAGCAGGAGAAATAGATGCAGGGGCAGAGAACGGACAGCCAGAGCCAGACATTGGCGTGCAGGAAAAGGCGGAGAAAGACAGGCTCATGGACGCTTTGATGGGCAAGCCAATAAAGAAAGAAGAAAATGCCCCAAACCCCTCATTGGCAAAGACAGAAAAATCCCCTCTGTCCGAGCCTACCTTAAAGCAGCAAAGGAAGTCCGCAGAGGGGGCTACTATGACTAAGGCGGAAAAACCGTCAGTCAGGGAAGAACTGCGGAAGATAAAGGAGGGCAGAAAGGAGCAGGAAGCAGACGTTTCCCCTGCAAAAGAGAAATCTTCTGACAGGGCAAAGAAACCAACCGCAGGAAAGACGGAGCATAAACAGCCCCAGAAGCGGAAACGGAAACCAAAATCGAAAGGAGCAAGATAAGCATGAGCATTTATGATGTATTCAGCGGCGGCAGCAGAGCCTTTAATAAAGAAGAATGGGCTGCCGCAAAGCAGGAACAGCGGAAAGAAGCCTATGAGCTGATTGACAATACCTGCTCTGAAATGATGGCAAACGGCGACAGCTTCCGTCAGTACCTTGACGTGCAGGGGCATTTTGACCGTTACTCCGTCAACAATGCAATTCTGGTGTCGGCACAGATGCCCGAAGCGACACAGTTAAAAGATTATGGGAGTTGGAAACAGAGCCGTGTCTATGTGGACAAGGACGCACAGAAAGTGACTATCCTTGAGCCTGGGAAAGAGTACCAGCGTGACGACGGCTCAAAGGCGGTCGGCTACAACGCTAAGATAGTTTATGATGTTTCCCAGACCTCGGCAAAGGACAGGCAGCAGCCGCAGGAACAGAAAACCATGCGTGAGCTTGTGTCGGCGATGATTGACGCAAGCCCCGTTTCCTTTGTGCCTGTCGATGACCTTGAGCTGCCTGCGTTCTATGACAGCTCACAGCAGACCATTTTTATCAAGACGGGGCTTTCCGAGGAACAGCTTTTTGTCAGCATGGCAAAGGAAGTGTCGGCGGCGGTCTTTGACTGCAAGCATAAGGAGAGCCGTGACGATTCCGATTTCAAATCGTTCTGCGTCGCCTATATGGTAAGCTCCCGTTACGGCGTGGACACAAAGGGATTTAAGTTTGACAAGCTCCCAAAAGAATTTGAGGGCATGGAAACGCAGGCGTTTAAGGGCGAGCTTGGCTCGATGCGTGACGTCCTCGGCGAAATCCAGTCGGATATGTATAAGAGCCTTGAGAAGAACAAGCCGCCCAAATCCAAAGGGCAGGAACGCTAATCGGAGGTGCAGCCTATGAAAGAAGAACGATACCATCTGGCATTGGATAAATATGATAAGAATATTGTCCTAAATGCCCTCAATACCCTGCGGACACAGCAGATACAGGAGGAACGCCCCACCGAGCCTGTTGACGAGCTGATAAGCAGGGTGGCATACGCCCCGACCAAAAAAGTAAAGGTCGCACCGTGCAAGTACCATGAAGAACGGTGACGATTATAAGGCGGGCTTAATCCTCTCTCTGTTCGGCATTATCCCTGTCGTGTGGATTGCCCTGCTGACAGCACCTTATGTCAGCGGCGGCATCGTGGAGATTATACAGAATCTATCCGTGGCAATCGAGAATCCGTTTTCCATAACGGTATGTGAGGACACTCCCAGAATCGTCCTCATTTTTCTGATTGCCTATGGCATGGGAATCGGCGTCTATTTTTCCACACGCAGGAACTACCGCAAAGGGGAGGAACACGGCTCTGCAAAATGGGGCAATGCAGGTACGCTCAATAAAAAGTACCGAGATAAGGATGCATCAGAAAACAAGCTGCTGACCCAGAGCGTCCGCATCGGGCTTGACGGGAAGAAGCACAGGAGGAATCTGAATATCCTTGTGGTGGGCGGCTCTGGTGCGGGAAAGACCAGATTTTTTTGTAAGCCGAATGTGATGCAATGTAACACTTCAATGGTAATCTTAGACCCGAAAGGCGAGATTGTCCGTGACACGGGAGGGCTGCTTGAGAAGAAAGGCTATGAGGTGCGTGTCCTTGATTTAATCAATATGCACAAGAGCCATTGCTACAATCCGTTTGTCTATCTTCGGAACGACAATGACGTGCAGCGGCTTGTGACGAATTTATTTAAAGCGACTACGCCAAAAGGCTCACAGTCGCAAGACCCGTTCTGGGACACGGCGGCGAGTATGCTGCTTCTGTCCCTCGTGTTCTATCTGAAATACGAAGCCCCGCCAGAGGAACAGAATTTCCCGATGGTGATGGAGCTTTTAAGGGCGGGCGAAGTACGGGAGGACGACGACGGCTATGTAAGCCCGCTTGACGAACTGTTTGACCGCCTTGAGATGGTAAACCCAGAGCATATCGCTTTGAAATATTACCGTGATTACCACAGCGGGAGTGCCAAGACTTTAAAGAGCATCCAGATAACCCTTGCCGCACGGCTTGAGAAGTTTAATCTGGAAAGCCTTGCATCTCTGACCGCCACGGACGAATTGGATTTGCCGTCTTTGGGGGAAAAGAAAGTCGCACTGTTCGCACTGATACCAGACAACGACACCAGTTTTAATTTTCTGGTGTCACTATTATACACGCAGCTATTCCAACAGTTATTTTACCTCGCCGACCATAAGTACGGCGGGAGCCTGCCTGTCCATTGCCAGTTCATTATGGATGAATTTGCGAATGTTTCGCTACCAGATGATTTTGATAAAATCCTCTCGGTCATGCGTTCCCGTGGCGTATCAGTCAGCATCATTTTACAGAATTTGGCACAGCTCAAAGCATTGTTTGAAAAGCAATGGGAAAGCATTGTCGGCAATGCCGATGAGTTCCTTTATCTCGGCGGCAATGAGCAGAGTACCCATAAGTTTGTGTCGGAGCTTTTAGGCAAAGCGACCATCGACACAAACACCTATGGGAAAAGCTCTGGGCGGAGCGGCAACTATTCCACCAACTACCAGATTTCGGGGCGTGAGCTTTTAACCCCAGACGAAGTGCGTATGCTTGACAACCGCTACGCACTTCTTTTTGTGCGAGGGGAACGCCCCGTCATGGATTTAAAGTATGACATCTTGAAACACCCGAATGTGAAACTGACTGCCGACGGGGGGAAGCCGCCGTATATCCACGGCGAGCCGACACAGACGGTCGCAACCCTTGTGTTTGGCGGGGATATTCCAAAAGACGCTGTTACGCTTAACCCTGTCAGCACTTCCTATGAGCTTCTGTCCGATGAGGACTTGGAAGAAATATTCAATTTATAAGGAGGATTTACCCTATGAAATTTTTTAAGAAAAACGAGAACAGCCAGAGCAAAGCAACCCAGAAGCTGCCGATGACTGGGAGGATGAAAAAGAACTTCTGCCGTTACTGCGTGGCGGTGCTTGCCGTTACGATGATGTTTGGAACATCCGTGACTGCTTTTGCCGCCAATGACCCGATTGCCGTGGTCAACAACCTGTCAAACTTTATCTTCGGTCTGATTAAGGCTGTCGGGATGATTATGCTCGGCTTCGGCATCGTGCAGGTGGGCTTGTCGCTGAAATCCCACGACCCGTCCCAGAGGGCGAACGGCTTTCTGACCCTTGCAGGCGGCGTGGTGATTACCTTTGCAAAAGAGATTCTGACCCTTATCACAGGTTAATCCAGAACAGATTGAAATAGCAGGCTGATATAAGACAGGGACAACGGGGCAGATCCGCTTTGCGGAACTTGCCCCACTGTCCAATTTTAAGAACGGAGGTGGTCGAATGTCAGATAACTGGGTAGTCCAGAACTTGGAGAACGCCCTTGACACTTGGAATGAGAAGTTAGCCGAGATATGGCAGCTCATCACCCAGTCCCCAGAAACCTTTAAAGGCGGTGCGATATGGAAAGTCATCGTTGACATCCACGGTGCATTGCAGGCGATAGGGCTTGCCCTGCTCGTGCTGTTCTTTGTCGTGGGCGTGATGCGTACCTGCGGCGACTTCGCACAGGTCAAGAAGCCCGAACACGCAGTAAAGCTGTTTATCCGCTTCGCCCTTGCCAAAGGTGCGGTGACTTACGGCTTGGAGCTGATGATGGCTTTATTCCAGATAGTGCAGGGCGTGATTTCCACGATTATGAAAGCCGCAGGCTTTGGGGCGGCACAAAAAACAGTATTACCGACAGAAATAGTGACAGCCGTGGAGGACTGCGGCTTTTTTGAGAGCATCCCCCTATGGGCGGTGACGCTGATAGGCGGGCTGTTTATCACGGTGCTGTCGTTCATCATGATAATGTCGGTGTACGGCAGGTTCTTTAAGCTGTACCTTTATACCGCAATCGCTCCCGTCCCTCTTTCCTCTTTTGCAGGAGAGCCGAGCCAGAATGTGGGCAGGAGCTTTATCAAGAGCTATTGTGCCGTGTGTCTTGAGGGGGCAATCATCGTGCTTGCCTGCATCATCTTTTCGGTGTTTGCGGCTTCTCCGCCCGTCGTCAACCCCGATGCGGCAGCGGTCACGATGGTATGGGGCTATATCGGGGAACTGGTTTTTAATATGCTCGTCCTTGTTGGTGCGGTCAAGATGGCAGACCGTGTTGTGCGTGAGATGATGGGCTTGTAAGGGAGGGAACGTATGCAGCGTGTTTATATCTTTAAGGACGGGGTACAGCAGGCAAGCACAGCCACAAGGGAAAGTGCGGTTGACCTTATCCGCCAGTACCAGAAACTGGAAACACACCCGATTTTAAGGGCGGAGTTCAGCATCATTGCAGGCGAGGAAGAATTTATCCCCTATCCGTCGCAGAAGAAGCCGCCTAAGAGAAAATCTGGAATGGAGCGATAGGAGGTGCTGTTATGTACGATTTTGAAGCGGAATACCGCAGGATATTTGAAACGCCGCTTGAAGAAATCAAAGAGGATATATTTTTTCGGGCAGACAATTTTGAAAATGAAGCGTGGTACGGGGATTTGCAGATGTATCTGGCAATCGGCGTCTGCAAGCCAGAGAAAGATTGCGTGCCAGATTTGCAGAAAGCCTTGAAAGTCTTAGGCTTCCCTGCCCAAACGAGGGAAATCGACGGGGATTTGTTTTTAGTCCCCCAGAGGGAAAGGCAGAAGCAGACCCCGCCCCGCCAAAAACAGGAAATGGAACGATAGGAGGTGTTTATGATTGGAAGTAAAGATAAATAAGGAAATCCGCAATTACACGGAGAGCATGTTTTTCGGGCTGTCGATGCGGCAGTTCCTTTTTTCCGTCCTTGCCTGCGGCGTGGCGGTGGGCTTGTTTTTCCTGCTCCGTGGGAGGTTCGGGACGGAAACCGTGAGCTGGATGTGTGTCCTTGGGGCTTCGCCCTTTGCGGTGATGGGATTTGTAAGGTACAACGGCATGACCGCAGAGCAGTTTGTGTGGGCTTGGATAAAATCGGAATTTCTGATGCCAAAGAGGGTGCTGTTTCTCCCAGACAATCTCTACTATGAAGCATTAAAAGCAACGATTGAAGCCCACGAAAAGGGAACGCCCGCCGTGCAGAAGAGGCGGAAGAAACGGAAACACAGGGCGAAAAGGCGTAAGGAAGCAGGGAAACGGAGAAAGCAGGCGGAAAAAGCCAGAAAGAAGAATGAAAAAGTAAGAAAGCGTAAGGAGGTAGACCATGATTAAGACGCTCAGGAATCTGTTTAAGCAGGATAAGGAGAAATTTGCCGTGCCGAAATCGGTGCAGGCGGTCATCCCGTTAAAGACCATGTGGGAGGACGGCATTTTCCTTGTGGGCAGGAACAAATATGCAAAGACATTCAAGTTTGAAGATATTAACTATGCCGTGGCGAGCCGTGAGGATAAGGAAGCTATGTTCCTCGAATACTCGGAGCTTTTAAATGCCCTCGACAGCGGGGCGACCACGAAAATCACTATCAACAACCGCAGGCTCAACAAGGCGGATTTTGAGCAGACCATCCTTATCCCGATGGCAGAGGATAATCTGGATAAGTACCGCAAGGAATATAACAAGATGCTTCTGGATAAGGCGACGGGGGCGAACTCTATCGTGCAGGATAAGTATGTGACTATCTCCGTATGCAAGAAGAATATCGAAGAAGCGAGGAACTATTTTGCCCGTGTGGGTGCTGACCTTATCGGGCATTTCAACCGTCTTGGCTCAAAGTGTACGGAACTGGATGCCAACGATAAACTGCGTATCTTCCATGATTTTTACCGCACAGGCGAGGAAACGGCGTTTTCCTTTGACATGGCACAGACCATGCGGAAAGGTCACGACTTCAAGGATTATATCTGCCCCGACTCCTTTGAGTTTGAGAAAGACTATTTCCGTATCGGCAACCGTTATGGGCGTGTGATTTTCCTTAGAGAGTATGCGGCATATATCAAGGACAGCATGGTGGCGGAGCTTTGCGAGTTAAACCGTAACATGATGCTTTCCGTTGATGTCGTCCCTGTCCCTACGGATGAAGCCGTGAGGGAGGTTGAGAACAGGCTTTTAGGCGTAGAAACCAACATCACGAACTGGCAGAGGAAGCAGAACCAGAACAACAATTTTTCCGCTGTTATCCCCTATGACTTGGAGCAGCAACGTAAGGAAAGCAAGGAGTTCCTTGACGATTTGACGACCCGTGACCAGAGGATGATGTTTGCGGTGCTTACGATGGTGCATACCGCAGATACCAAAGAGCAGCTTGACAATGATACAGAAGCTCTGCTCACGACAGCGAGAAAACATCTCTGCCAGTTTGCCGTACTGAAGTATCAGCAGATGGACGGTCTGAATACCGCCCTGCCGTTCGGCGTGAGGAAGATTGATGCCCTGCGTACCCTCACTACGGAGAGCCTTGCGGTGTTTATCCCGTTCCGTGTGCAGGAAATCTACCATAAGGACGGTGTGTATTACGGTCAGAACGTAATCTCAAAGAACATGATTATCGCTAACCGCCGCCATCTTTTGAACGGCAATTCCTTTATCCTCGGCGTGTCTGGTGCGGGCAAATCGTTCACGGCGAAAGAGGAAATGACGAACATCATTCTGACTGACCCTAACGCTGATGTCTTGGTAATAGACCCCGAACGAGAGTACGCCCCTCTTGTAAAGGCGATGCAGGGCGAGGTTATCCACATCTCGGCGACGAGCGACAACCACATCAATGCAATGGACATGAACTCTGATTACGGCGACGGTGCGAACCCCGTCATCTTGAAATCAGAGTTTATTTTGTCTTTGTGCGAGCAGCTTATCGGAGGTGCGAGCCTTGGGGCAAAGCAGAAATCCATCATCGACCGCTGCACGGCAAGTGTCTACCGCTATTACCAGCAGGGCAACTATATGGGTACGCCGCCGACCTTGCAGGACTTCCGTGAGGAACTGTTAAAGCAGGACGAGCCAGAAGCGCAGGAAATCGCCCTTGCGATTGAGCTTTTCACGGACGGTTCTCTCAACACCTTTGCCAAGCATACCAATGTGGACACCCACAGCCGCCTTATCTGCTACGACATCCTTGATTTGGGCAAGCAGTTACAGCCTATCGGTATGCTTGTGGTGCTTGACAGCATTTTAAACCGCATCACCCAGAACAGGGCGAAAGGCAGGAACACATTTATTTTCATTGACGAGATTTATCTGCTCTTTCAGCATGAATACTCGGCAAATTTCCTCTTTACCCTCTGGAAGCGTGTGCGTAAGTACGGGGCGTACTGCACGGGCATCACGCAGAACGTGGACGACCTCTTGCAGAGCCATACGGCGAGGACGATGCTTGCCAACAGCGAGTTCATCATCATGCTGAACCAAGCGTCCACAGACCGCATTGAGCTTGCGAAGCTCCTTAACATCTCCGACCTTCAGATGAGCTATATCACGAATGTCGGTGCGGGGCAGGGATTACTCAAAGTCGGCAGCTCCCTTGTGCCGTTCGTTAATAAGTTCCCACGCAATACGGAGCTGTATAAGCTGATGACGACTAAATTTGGGGAGGTGTAAATCTATGTCAGAGATAAGGTTTCGCAACGCAGCCCACCGTGATTTTTTTCTGGAAAATATGATGAAATGTAAAGTCAACGACTGTTACCACAGGGCATTTTTCTATGTGATGGGGATAGCGGAGGAAACAAGGAAAAATATCAATTCCATGTTTGATTTTAAGACAGACTGCATTGAGCCAGAGGGGATGCACGCAGGGTGGCAGACAAGCGGCACGGTCAAGGTCTGCAACCTTGCCTTTAACCTCTGGAACGGCTACGCAGAGGAGGGGCGTGAGAAATATTCCACGCCAGAGGAATTGTTCTGCTGCGAGTTTGCCCCGTATTTCATGGAGGGCATCAAGGTAAGGTATCCCGAATATTGCAGGGATTTACCTGTCCCTAAAAAGCAGACGGAGCATACACGGTAAATAAAAAATAGCAAAGAGAGGATATGCCTATGAATTTGAAAAACTATAAAACCATTATCTGTACTGCCGCCGCTGTCGCCCTCTTGGGAGCAGCGGTTTTTTGCGGCTTAAAGATTTACAGCCATTACCAGCAGATAGATGTGCAGACCGAAGTCTTTGCGGAGATTGCCGAGGTCGTGGAGAACGCCGAGCCAGAGGAAGAACCGCCAAAAGATAAAGATACGCCTGTCAGCGAGGGCGAGGATATTCTTGCGAAATACAAGGAGCTGTATTTGCAGAATGAGGATATGGCGGGTTGGATTGCCATTGATGGAACAACCATCAATTACCCTGTCATGCAGAGCAGGAATAACCCGAATTTTTATCTGAAGCACAACTTTGAAAAGCAATACAGCGATTTGGGAGTGCCATATATCCAAGAGGACTGCGACCTTGCTGCAAGCGATAATTTGATTATTTACGGACACCACATCAAGGGCGGCAGGATGTTCGGGGCATTGGAAGATTACAAATCCAAGGGCTTTTATGAGAAGCATAAGACCATCCAGTTTGACACCCTCACGGAGCAGGCAGAATATGAAATCATTGCCGTATTTAAAACCGTGGCGTACAGCTCACAGGGCTACCGCTATTATGATTTTGTCAATGCAGAGAATGAAACAGAGTTTGATGCCTATATTGGGAAGTGCAAGGAGCTTGCTTTGTATGATACGGGCGTGACCGCTGAATACGGCGATAAACTTATAACCCTGTCTACCTGCGAATATTCCGCACAGAACGGCAGGCTCGTAGTCGTGGCAAAAAAGGTAAACTGATATGACCGCAAATCCTCTGGGAAAGGAGGTCGGTGTTTATGGCTGATATAAAGACCAGAGATGCGGTCAAAGGAACGATAAAGACCCTTGATAAAGCCGCTATTTCAGGGGAACGCATGAAGTCTGCCTATGCCAAGACAAAGGATAAGGCAGGGCAGGGATATTATGCAGAGGAAAATTCCCCCACGGAATATGCTTCTGATAAGGTTTCCCATGTTTCGGGGCGTATCAAAGATGAGGGAATCCACCAATTTAATAAGCATGGGCAAAGGAGCGTTACGACCACAAAAGAGAATATCAGTAAAGCAAAGGATAAAATCGCTGAATTTAAGACCAAACGTGCGGCAAAAGCCGCAGAGCAGAAAAAAGCACAGGCTGTTGCAGAACAGAACGGCTCGCTGATCCGAAACGGGGCAGCGAGCCGTTCTCCTGCCCCCGATGTTCCCATGCAGGGCGAAGTGCCCCAGACAGGAGCAAGCCAGTTGATAAAGACAAGGCAGCAGGGGAAAAAGACCATCAAGACCACAGCCAGAAATGCGGAGAGAACCGTCAAGACCACAGCAAAAGGGACGGTCAAGGCGACGGAAAAAGGCGTAAAAACCGCAAAGGCGACATCAAAGACGGCGATTAAGACCAGGTCGCAGACCGCAAAGGCGGCACAGAAAACGGCGAAAGCATCTGCCAAAGCCGCCCAGAAAACAGCACAGACCGCAAAAGCCACGGCAAAGGCGACAGCCGAAGCAACGAAAGCCACGGTCAGAGCCACCATTGCTGCGGTTAAGGCAATCATAGCAGGGACGAAAGCCCTTATTTCTGCGATAATCGCAGGCGGCTGGGTTGCCGTATTGATAATCCTTATCGTTGTCCTGCTTGGGTGTGCCGTTTCCCTGTTCGGCGGCGGCAGCGACAGCACTTCCTATACCCCTGTCAGTGCGGAGGTGGAAGCCTACACGCCACTGATACAGAAGTATGCGAAGCAGTACGGCATCCCCGAATATGTGGAGCTTATCAAAGCGGTGATGATGCAGGAATCTGGGGGAAAGGGCAGCGACCCGATGCAGGCGGCGGAGGGGAGCTTCAACAAAAAGTACCCCCATGAGCCGAACGGCATCAAAGACCCCGAATATTCCATCGAATGCGGCGTGCAGGAATTAAAAGCCGCCCTCACATCAGCCGAGGTGGAAAGCCCGATTGACATGGAGCGTATCAAGCTCGCCTTGCAGGGCTATAACTTCGGCAACGGCTATATCTCATGGGCAAAGACCAACTACGGCGGCTATTCCTATGCAAATGCGGTGGAATTTTCCGCTATGCAGGCACAGCGGTTAGGTTGGGAAAAGTACGGCGACACGCAGTACCCCGCCCATGTGTTACGCTATTACCCATACGGGCGGGCATTTACAAGCGGCGGCAATCAAGCAATTGTAGAGGTCGCCTTGACGCAGCTCGGCAATGAGGGCGGACAGCCTTATTGGAGTTGGTACGGCTTTGACGGACGTGTGGAATGGTGTGCCTGCTTCGCTTCTTGGTGTGCCGACCAGTGTGGTTATCTGGAGAGCGGCATCATCCCGAAATTCTCCCTCTGCTCGGATGGCGTAAACTGGTTCAAAGGCAAGGGGCAATGGCAGGACAGGAACTATGAGCCACAGTCGGGCGACATTATTTTCTTTGATTGGGGGAATGACGGCTCAATCGACCATGTGGGAATCGTGGAGAAATGCGAGAATAGAACGGTCTATACCGTTGAGGGTAATTCTGGCGATGCCTGCAAGCAGCAGAGCTATCCAGTCGGGAGTGGCTCTGTCTACGGTTACGGATGCCCTGCTTATTGATGACAGAATGGGTGAAAGAAAAACCAGAGGTCAATCCTCTGGCTGCTCTTTTGCCTTACATATCCCCTGCGCCGTCCCTGCTATGATAGTCAGTTCCGCATCATCAAAAGTATCAAGAAGCACATCTAAACGCCGACGTAAAGTTGTTTTCCCTGTCGGAGCGTCTGGGTGTATGTACTGGTCTACGGATATGTGGAACATTGTCACAAGCTGAATAAACAGCCGAAAGCTCGGATACTGCCCCTCTTTCTCCACGGATTGCAAATGCCTTGCCGAAATGCCAAGCTCCTCGGCTAATTCTTCTCTTGTAATCCGCTGTTTTTCACGGGCATCTTGGATTGCCTGCCCCAATTCCATAAAGTCAAAATTTTCTATAATTTCGCTCATTTTTTCACCACCTGTTTATGTTGATTTTGCTCTTTTATATTTTACAGAAGTGAAAGTTCTGCTTAAACGATGTATAATTTCTATACACAGGAGATTTGATTTCTTATAACAAGGGATAAAAGTTCATACTTGCATATTTGATATAGTTCGTTTAAACAGTTACAATATATACAACATATAATAGGAGGTCAGATATGTTTGAATATATGACGGCACAAGAAGCCGCAGAAAAATGTGATGTATCACTTCGATGGGTATAGAGGCTATGTAAAGAAAATTGGATTAAGGGTGCTATGAATACAACCGTGTTAGGCTTATACTGATAATTGCTGAGAAGCCCATTGATAAAAGAAAGAAGAAATCCTAATCAAAAACTAATAAACACCTGCTATAATTTAGCATGGAGGTCTGTATATGGATAAGAAAATATTGATAATTGAGGATGAAGCGGCAATACAGAAAATACTCTCTGAGCCGCTTACCTTTGCAGGATACAAGGTTACTGCCGCTTCGGACGGATTACAAGGCATTAACACTTTTCACGAACAGGTTTTTGACCTTATTTTATTGGATATAATGCTGCCTAAGATTGACGGATATACCGTATGTGAAATGATACGGCAGGAGTCGCAAATACCGATTATTCTTTTAACTGCACTTGATACGGAAGATGACCAGATTAAAGGTTTTGACAAATTGGCAGATGATTATATCACAAAGCCATTTTCCATAAAGCTCGTATTAAAGCGTGTGGAAGCTCTTTTACGGCGGACATCATCAGATATGGTGTCAGACTGTATTCGTTACAAAGAAATATCTTTGAGCGAAACAGAACGAAAAGTTACTGTTTCGGGAAACGAGGTAGCACTTACCCACTTAGAATTTGAGATATTACTGTTATTCCTTAAAAACAAGGGGCGTGTTTTTACAAGAGATGACCTGCTAAATCTCGTTTGGGGCTATGACTTTGTAGGAGATGAAAAAGGTGTGAATTTCCACATTATGAATTTACGCAAAAAGTTGAATGTCGATTATATTGAAACGGTTAGAGGGGTGGGATACAGAATTGCGAAAGAAAATTAAAAACAGTCTAAGTATAAAGGTGTTTTTGTGGGTGTTCTCCGCCCTTACTATTTGCAGTATGCTGATTTATGGAATTGTATTGACAGTCTTACCCAAGCAATATCAAGTTACATCAAATAAGCAACTTGATACAAATACAGAAATTCTTGTTTCAAAATTGCAGAGTATGCGTTATGAGGAAGCGGTTAATGAAATTTATAATTTTTGTATTCAAAACAATTCAACGGCAATACTTAGTGACGATAATGAAACATTGACCTTCGGTGAAATAAAATCAGAAGCTTTTACAGTTGCAACATCAAGTATAGCAACAACAGTTACTTTTTCAGACAGCAAAACAGAATATGCACTGGTGGTATCTTCTCTATCGCAAACGGCTGATATAATACTAAGCCTTATGCTTCGCTTTTTGCCTGTTGTTTTTGCAATTATTTTATTGCTATCATCTGTAAGTGCCTTTATTTGCAGCAGGGTTATCGTCAGTCCTATCGCTAAAATCAGTCAGATTTCTAAGCGAATGACATCGCTTGATATGACTTGGAAGTGCGATATTGAAAGTAACGATGAAATTGGCGTACTTGCTTCCAGTCTGAATACAATGGCAAGCCGATTGCAGGAAACGATGGAAGAATTAACAAACGCCAATCGTCAACTAACTGACGATGTAGAAAAATGCAAGACATTGGAAGAACAACGCAGAAACTTTTTTTCAGCAGTATCCCATGAATTGAAAACCCCGCTTACTATCCTAAAAGGGCAAATCGAAAATATGATTTTGGGATATGGGGATTATCAAAATCACGAAAAATATCTGCCCGAAGCACTAAAAGCCACGGAGGATATAGAACATCTTGTGAAAGAAATCATCGCCATATCCAAAATGGAAAGCATGGACTTAGAGGATACCTTGCAGGAGGTTTCGCTAAAACAAACAGTAAATGATACGATACAGACTATTTTGCCGCTTGCACAGGATAAGGATATTCAGATACACCACAATATCAATACCGATATGGTTTTGTCCGTCAATCCTAATCTTTGGAATAAAGCCCTTTCTAATATTATTGGGAACGCTGTCAGACATTCTCCCTGCGGTAACGATGTTTTTGTCACTTTTCAATCCTATGATAACAGAAATACCCTCATTATCGAAAATACTGGAGCGTCCATTCCAGAAGCTGACCTTCCGCATATGTTTACGCCATTTTATCGGGCAGACAAATCAAGGAACAAGGCAACGGGAGGAAGCGGTCTGGGGTTATATATTGTCAAAACAATTTTTGATCTGCATGGTATGACATATCTCATAAAAAATACGGAGCAAGGTGTAGCCTTTTTCCTTTATCTGAACGCAGATAAGCCGCAAATCGGTCTGCGTTTATGAGCATGTAGCAAATCGGAATGCGAATGTCCGCTTTATTTAATAGTAGCTTCATTCTACAAAAAGCTGTCAGCAACTCGCTGGCAGCTTTTTTGCAATCAAATCAAAGCCTTACGAAAATCAAATCAAAAACTAATCAAAGGTCTGTATGATAGATTGCAGAAAGGAGCTGAGTAACTTAGATGAATTTTACACAAAGAGCTTTTGCTTACATATCACGCAAAAAAGGAAAAACCGTGAGCCTGTTTTTGGTGGTATTCGTAGTTGCGGTTTTTCTGATTTCGTGTTTTGGCGTTTTGAAAGCCTCAGAAAGATTGTCAAGGGATATTCGCACTTCTCTCGGTGCGGCTTTCTATATAAGAGCAAACACCGAAGTGTCAATGAACGAAAAAGGCGAAACAGAAGTAAAGGAAAACCATGTCCATATTACCCAAAAGGAAATAGATGAGATTATGCAGACGGGAGAAATCAAATACTATAATCCCATCAATTACGGTTTTGTTAAAAGTGATACAATCCAATTTGTTCAAGGCGATAAACACACAGCCGAAAACAATATGGGAAAGGTGGCAGCACTTCGCTTTTCTGCACTTGCCCCTAATTTTACGGACGAAACAGCCGTACTGGTAGAAGGAAAGCATATCACCGAAACGGATAACGGAAAAATCCTTATCAGCGAACAGTTGGCAAATGCAAATCATCTGTCTGTTGGGGATACGCTGACGCTGACCCACGCCAAGCTCGGTGAAGCTGACGGAGCGTACATTGATGAAATACCAGTTAAAACAGCCTATACCCAAGTAGAGGTGTTGGGAATATATAGACTGAGTATCGAGGACACATCTATTAAGCCAACTGCGGGCGTTGCTGATAACGAGATATATGCGAGCCTTGATGTCTTGAACGAGTTAAACGAGAGTGAAGCAGGTATTTACACGGGTGAAGTTGATTTCTATATTACTGACCCTGCCAAACTCGAAAGCATTACCCGTAATGTTCAGTTATTACAGTCTATTGACTGGACAACACATTTTATCCGTACCAATGATTTTCAATATTCCAAGATAGCAGACCAGTTATCTTCTCTCGGAGATTTAGTAAAGATACTGCTTGTCCTTGTGTCAGTTGTCAGTACGGCATTTTTGACCTTGCTATTAACCATGCGTATGCGTGGCAGAATGCAGGAAGCAGGCATTTTGCTTGCGGCAGGAATTTCAAAAGGGCAAATTATGGCGGGATTTTTGTTGGAGGTATTGTCAGTTACAATAATGGCACTGATTTTATCCTATATTGCTTCTTTGTGTGTTACTGGCTTTTTAGGACACAGTTTGTTTGGCGAAATGCAACCTAACCTGTTAAACGAAGAAACGATAACGGCAGGAATACAAAACAATCTTGAAATTGAAAACTATCTAAAGCTGAGTGCTGTAGAAACATTGCTTATTTATTTTTGCCAATTCATCGTAATTGCAGCTTCAACATTGGTATCGTCTATTATGATAATGCGGCTGAAACCAAAAGAAATTTTATCAAAAATGAGTTAGGAGGATTTTGAAATGAGCTTTATAAAAAGAGCAGGTCTGTACTGTTTCAGACAGCGGTTTAAGACGGTCATATTATTTTTGGTATTGACGCTTATAGCGACTTTTATGCTTACAGGCATTGCCGTTCGTGACGCAGCTAAAGGTGCGACAGCAAATGTTCAGACAGCTATTGGCGGAAAAATTATGCTTGACCTTGACACGGACGGACATATGGGAGGAGGTCAGCAAAACCAATGGGGAACAGTTTACGGGTACAACGGAGATTTGATTACACAGGAAATTGTAGACGCAATCGGAAAGGTTGATGGTGTTGTAGATTACAATTCTGAGGACACAGCGAGTTATTATGGTGCAGGCGTTGATTTCAAATATCTGCCCGCTGCCTTTGGTCTGAGCTATACACAGTATGGGGAAGCATCAAGTTATACTGCAACATTATCATCTGAAAAATGCTCCAAGTTCCAAAGCGGCAAGTATAAATTAGTAGAAGGCAGACATATTACGCCAGACGATAAGCACGCTTGTTTGATTTCAAAGGAGCTTGCCGACTATAACAAGCTGTCTGTTGGCGATAAGATTAAAATGTACTCTCTGGATTCGGACGCTATATCGGAATTTGAAATCGTGGGGATTTTTGACGGCACAGAGGGTACTTCGGGAAACCCTTTAACCGTAGATGAAATTCCTGCCAACTGCGGCTATATAGATTATGCGACGATGTTTGAACTATGGGGAGAGGAATTGAATGGGTATCAGCAGTTGACTATCTATGTGGAAGACCCTGTTAGCATCCAAAATGTTTACGATAAAATCTCTGCTTTGCCAGAGCTAAAGGGCAAAACCTTGAAGCTCAGCATTGATACCGATGAGTACGATGTTGTTTCTACACCTTTAGAGTCCCTGCAACAACTGGTAAATATAACAATTATTATTATTTCAGTTGTTAGCGTTGTGATACTTACCCTGCTACTTACAATCTGGATTAGAGGACGAAAAAAGGAAATAGGGATTTTGCTTTCCGTTGGCAAGAGTAAGCTGAATATTATTTTACAGATTTTTACAGAAACTATTGTTGTAGCGGTTATTTCGTTTATAGCATCTATACCGTTTAGCTTTTCTGTAGCGGAAAAAGCAGGAGCGTTTTTAGTATCCAGAGTTACTACGGGAACAGCAAATCTTGATGTGCAGATTAACGCAGCTTATCTGCTCCCTTTATATTTAATTGGAATTTTGCTGATTGCAATAGCGGTTATTGCTTCATCGTGGACTGTTGTTCGTGGGGAGCCGAAAGATATTCTTACGAAAATGAGTTAAGGAGGACACATAAATGAGTATCATAAAAACTTGTAATGTTAAATATTCCTACGATGGGAATAGGAATGTACTAAAAAATATATCTACCAATTTTGAGGTAGGGAAAATTTATGCAATCCTCGGTCCGAGTGGGTGTGGAAAAACAACCCTGCTCTCTCTGCTTGGTGGCTTGGACAGCCCATCTGACGGACAGGTATTGTTTCAAGGAGAAGATATAGAGAAAAAGGGACTTGCATATCATCGCAAAAACAATGTGGCATTCATTTTTCAAAGCTATAATCTGATTGACTATATGACGCCTGCCGAAAATGTGGCGTTGACTTCTAAACTGCCGCCGCTGCCTATCTTGGAGCGTTTGGGGCTTACAAAGGAGGAAGCAAAGCGAAATGTTCTGAAGCTCTCTGGCGGACAGCAGCAACGAGTGGCAATCGCCCGTGCATTAGCTTCTGACGCAAGCGTTATTCTTGCGGACGAGCCAACAGGAAATCTTGACGAAGACACTGCGTTTGAAATTACAAACATTTTGAAAGAATGTGCCCATCAGATGAATAAATGCGTAATAATCGTAACGCACTCGAATGAACTTGCAAAGCAGGCGGATGTGGTTTTTTGCCTGAAAAAAGCTGAGTTACAGCAGTTATGAGAACAGAATGGATACGCTGTCCTATCTGCGGAAGTAAAACTCGTGGCAAAATCAGAGAGGATACCATTTTGAAAAATTATCCCCTTTACTGTCCTAAATGCAGGCAGGAAACATTGATTAAAGCAAAGAATTTACAAGTATCAGTCATCAAAGAGCCAGACGCTTCAGACGCAGAGCCGATGAACAAGTGAGAAATCACGGTTTGTCGACTCTGTTTTTTTATAACAATAGGTAGGACAGCCCACCGAATAAAAAAAACGATGTTTCGGTGGACTGATTTGCCATGCCTTGAAATCTCTCCGACTTCGCTTTTTTGAAGTTTGGAGGGATTTTTATTGCCTGCAAATAGCAATTTCCATTTACATATATCATATCGAGGATGGGTGGACAGCCTGTTAAAAAAATCCTTGTCAGTGCAAGGGGGCTTTCTACCCAAGAAATAGAAGTCAAATCTCTACATATAAGAATAATTATATCCATAAACCGTGAGGGCGTGACAGCCTTTGCGGTTTTTCTTTTGTCGTTTTTTATTAGAACATGTCGCAGGGTTGTTTTTGACTTGGGATGCCGTTCTCCGCCCGTCAATCTGGATTTTCAAAAAAATTCAGATTGGAGGTACTTACGGTGAAATACGCACCAAGAAAGGTATATATCAAAGAAAATGGAAGCTACACAGAGTTATCCTATAAGGAATTTTGCAACCGCAGAGAAAAGAACGGGGATTATGCGGAAAAGTTCTTTATCCCCGTGCAGGGCTGTCTGATTGAAACGGAACAGACGCATTATGTTGAGTTTTATCATGACAAGGAGCGGTGGCGTTATCTGAAAAAACTGGATGCAGATAACAGCCTGCTTTCCTTAGAGGCTTTTGAGAGGGATGATGACAATAGTATTAATTTCATTGCTGATGAAGCAGTAAATGTTGCGGAAACGGTTGTCCATAGGATGATGTTGGACAAGCTGCGTTCTGCCCTTACTATGTTATCAGAAGATGAGCAAAAGTTGGTAAATGCTATCTTCTTTCAGGAATTATCGGAAAGGGAATGGTCGAGCATTTCGGGCATCCCACAAAAGACAATCAATGACCGAAAACGGAGAATATTAGCCAAACTCAAAAAAATTCTGGAAAAATAAAAAATTGTTCCGCTCAACCCCCTCACTTTTTCCTTTGGAAAAGTGAGGGGGCTTTTTTACAGTTTCCCGCAGTTCTTTGACAACCGAATACCCATTCACCAAATACATTCTTTTTGTGGCTGTAATAAGCATAAGCGTGTGCAGCGGTACGCCAAGACCCGCCGAAAGGCAGTAAGCGAAAAAATACCGACTGGAAATATCGGGCAGCTCCCGATTCCGCCATGACCCACAAAGAGGACAATGATACTCCCGTCCAGCCACAGTCCGAGCGGTAACCAATCCGCCGCAGGCAATGGGGGCGGCTCTGTCAGACCGACAGTTGGGGTGCAATTCCCGTGGCGTCAGTTCGCTGCTGACCGTTTGGTGACTTCCCTGCGTTGAAACGCATTAGCATTTTCGGGGTGTCGAGGACAAATAGAAAATGCTTTCTATCATAAAGCCAGATACAAGGCGGTCAATGGAAACAGAGTTTGTTTTATACTCCCCCGACCTTAAATACTTCCTTGTGTCTGGCTGTTACATAGGCAGGGTGTTCCTGCCTAAATACAGATGGAGGTTATAAAGAATATGGAAAAAACAATCAGGCGTGGCGACATCTACTACGCAGAGCTTAATCCCGTTGTCGGTTCGGAGCAGGGCGGCACACGACCCGTACTTATCATTTCCAATAATATGGGCAACAGGCATAGCCCGACAGTCATTATCGCTGCCATTACGAGCAGGGTGCAGACAAAATCCAAACTGCCGACGCATACCGCAGTAAATGATTTTGAGGGGCTTGATAAGGATTCCGTTGTCCTGCTTGAACAAATCCGTACAGTAGATAAGAAAAGGCTGAAACAGTATATGGGAATGATGCCGACTGAAACGATGGCAAGGGTTGATAAGGCTCTTGCCATTAGCATTTCACTTAAAAGTGGTTCGGAAAATAATTGTGTGAATTAGTGGAAATGGGAGGATTTGCACATTAGTCAAATGACGGCTGTATCCATATAATTTATGGCATACAGCCGTTAAGCTTTGCGGAGGTAGACAGATGGAAAATGTCAAAGAATTTCATAATGCGGAACAACAAAAGAATGAAGACAACGAAGCAGAAAACTTTGATGTCTTTATAAAGGCTATGGTGCAGGCAGTTGAAAAATACGGAAGATTTGTTTTGCAGGAACTGGATTGTGTTGCGTAGGTTTACGCAACCTTACATACCGCATTTTCCAAAATTATCGGAGGTGTTAGAATGAACAGAGAAGGGAAGAAATGTGTTCTGTATCCAAGAGTAAGTACCGAGATGCAGGTTGACGGATACAGCCTTGAGGGGCAGAAAAATAGTTTGAAACGGTTTGCAGACCGTGAGGAAATGGAAGTTGTCGGCATCTACGAAGATGCAGGAAAATCGGGGAAGTCAATCGAGGGGCGACCCGCATTTAAGAAAATGCTGACCGACATAAAAAGCGGGTTGGAAATAGAGTATATCCTTGTCTATAAACTTTCACGTTTTGGGAGAAATGCGGCGGACATTCTAAATTCATTGGAGTTTGTCCAGTCCTATGGGATAAACCTTATCTGCATTGAGGAGGGGATTGACTCATCCCAGACAAGTGGAAAGCTGCTCATATCCGTCCTGTCAGCGGTTGCAGAGATTGAGAGGGAAAATATCATTGAGCAGACCATGAACGGACGCAGGGAAAAAGCAAGGCAGGGAGGTTGGAATGGCGGTTTTGCCCCATACGGGTATTATCTGAAAGACAACCATCTTTTAATAGAGGAAACAGAAGCCGAAGCAATCAGAATTATATTTGATAAGTTTGGAAATTCAGACATAGGACTTGGGGGAGTTGCAAAATATCTCAATCTGCAAGGGATAAAGAAAGTACCCCGCCAGAATGGAAAGTTAGAAACATGGAGCAGCCACTTAATACGGCAGATATTAGACAACCCTGTTTACTGCGGAAAAATTGCATATGGCAGAAGAACACGGGAAAAAGTCAAAGGAACAAAAAACGAATATAAGCAGGTTCATACCGATGATTATATTTTAGAGGACGGACAGCATGAGGGAATTGTCAGTGAAGAACTCTGGCAGAAAGTCCATGCAAAACGTCTGGCAACAGGAATCAAGCAGCCGTCGAGAATTGGCAAAGAAAGGTCGCATCTTTTGACGGGCGTTTTGAAATGTCCCCTTTGCGGCAGTTCAATGTATACGAATAAACATGCATGGACAAATAAAGACGGCACATATAAGGAAGTCTACTATTATATATGCGGAAGAAATAAGCAGGAGCGGGGGCGTCATTGTGACTACAAGGCATCTTTAAGGAAAATCGACATTGAGCCGCTTGTAGTGGAAGCGGTAAAAGAGCTTGTAAGCGATGCCTATTTTGCAAAAGAGATTGAAAAGCGGATTGGAGTGCAGACAGATACAAGTATTGTAGATAAAGAACTTGCCAATTATGAAAATAAGCTGAAAGAGGTGGATTTGAATAAAGCACGTCTGGAAAATGAGATTGACAATCTTCCTGTCGATGCCCGATTTCGTGAAAGAAAAATCCATGATATGACATTAAGGCTTGATGCTTTGTATGATACGATGGTAGAGTTGGAGGAACGCATTGAAGATGCGAAGCTGCGAAAAAGCTCTATTGAGATGGAAGCCATCACGCTTGATAATGTTTACAAAATCATGCAGAATTTTGGAAAGCTGTATGCTATAATGAGTGATGAGGAAAAGAAAAGCCTTATCACTTACCTTATTAAAGAAATTCAGATATATCCGAGTGGAGAATCGAAAATGCCGTTGAAGTCGATAGAGTTTAACTTTCCAATTTATATTGACGGCAAGGAAGTAAGGAAAGTTTTGTGGGAAAAGGGTAATACCGTTGAGACTATTGTGTTGATACAAAAGAAAACTTCGTAGAAATCCTTTATTTTTGGCACTTTACGAAGCATTTCACGTTCACTTCGGAGGGGGAGAAAATCCGAAATAAGCACCTCAAAAACTACTTTGACGTTTCGGTGGTAGTTGATATCGGGTGTGGGAACACAAACGGAAAATAAAGGGTTTGGGCAATCAACGTGTCTATGTAGTGTCCACCTTGCCGATAAAAAGTGGGCAACAGGCTCTTAGAAATTGAATGGGATAGGCGTATCATTAGAGATAGTGGTACGCTTTTCTTGAATATGATTTTTGAGAGTGATAATATAAAGATATGAAAATGTAAAATGAGATTTTTAGCAACATATTTTTGTGTTTTAATATTGGACAAAAGGAGTAGGAGAATATGTTTGAATTAAATAATAAAGATAGAAAAAAGATAGATGCATGTTATCAATCTTTACAGAATTATTATCTAAAAAGCAATAAAAAGCAATTGGACTTTGATGATAAGCCTTTTATTAATTTATTAGACTTATTGTATCCTATAATTAGGAAACACCCCTATTTTTCAAATGACTTTTTTGCATCTGCTGTTGAATTATAATTTGGAAAAGAAAGTAGAAGTTGCAGATGATTTAGATGAACTACTTTTATATATAGAAAATCTTTTTAATATAAATAAAGATGAGCATTTTTTGATTTTCCCATTACAGGGTTCTGGCTTGAATAAAGATATTTCATTTTTGAATTTTCATTTATTATCAGAAAAAAATGAAGCAGAAATATACAGCAAATATCTGAAATTACTCAAATTTAATATAACGGAGTAAAAGATTTTCTTGACCATACTCAAAAAAGTCGCTCAAAAGATTTCCTTAAATCTAATGTTATGATTATTAAAGTTGAAAATCAGATAGAAAATGTAGACAGAACGGCATATCAAATGGCACAATTTGCCGTGTATATCTTTAAGATTATTCATTCAGCTTATGGTATGGACTCAAGTATATTTTGCATGGCTGAACGATGGGAGGGAGAGAATAGCCATGTTGCTATTTTAACGAAAGATAATTGGAGATGTGGACAGGGTTTTGGCTGGAATGCACATTTAAAATGTAAAATAGATATTGATTTTATGGCGGAAGAAAATACCAAAGAATATTTGGATTTCTGTTTGATACAGTAACAAAGAAAGAGAATGACATTTTGACGAATAAGTTTATTAATGCATTAATCTTATATGGAAAAGCTGATGTACAAAACAGTGAATATAGAGATACCGATTTAGCAATATTGCTTTATATTACAGCGTTGGAATCGTTGTTGACAGAAGGACGTAATGAAAAGAGATTAAGACTTTCTGCAATAGTGCCTCAGATAATAAATTGTGAAGGAAAAAATATAACAGAAATTTCAGTACTTTTAGAAAAGTTATATACATCAAGAAATAATTTTTTGCATGCAGGTCAGTCATCTTATTATTCAAGGAGGGATGAAGATATAGAATGTTTAGAGAAGATTACTGTGCGTGTTATATAAGATGTTTTGAATTAGGTAAAAGTGTTGATGGTGTTGGAGAAAGAAGAACAAAGGCTTGGCCAAAATATGTTGATAATGTTTTTATGGATTTGATTTTGGGCAAATAGCTTAATGATTTTATTGCATGAACTACGCAAGATAAAAAATAGGGAAGACATACGAATGGTGTGGAGGAACTGATATTTAAGGTCGTAAACGCACCAGTAAAGAGAATGAAAATTGAATATGTCTAAGGCACATCACAGAGCCGCTTATTCTTAGTGATTTTTAAGAGTAAGCGGCTTTTTTGCGTGTAGCAATGAGCCAAGCGGAAATGCTTGCATTTCCATTTGGCGACTGCCACGGTCAGCGAGATGTTAATCGGGCTGCGTTCTTTGGTACTCTTACATAGCCACCTTGACAAAGTGGCTATGTAAAGGATTCATGGCAATAAAAAAGCCGATTGGCGGTTTTTACTAAACTACACCAATCGGCTATGTAAAAATCTATTCTGTTTTATTCTCTGCCTTATCTGCTCTTACATGATATGGCTTCCCTTATTCTCTCTGTATCCCATTTTTCTGGAAACAATACCGCCATAATATGAAACGCATCCATCAGCCCTGCTAAATACGCATGAGTGCCGTATTCAAAATCCTGCTTTTCCCTGCAATCTATAAGATGTTGGCAAACTTCCCTCTGTTTCTCCGTCAAATCAAGCTGGTTAAAGGCATCCTCCGCATATCCCTCACCCTTACTGTCTTTTTGATAACTGGCATCAGCCTGTAACAGTTTTAATACGGACTCATCTTTTAATTTCTCTACGGCTATTTTCACCAGTTCTTTAAATTCCTTATCGCACATCACTTCCCCCTACCAATTCTACTCTTAATTTTTTTATAGGTGCATGGATAACCTTAAAAATAAGTTCGTCAACGCAGTCTGTATATCTGCCTTGCTGCATGAGCTGATTCTTCAGTTCCACAAGGCTATGTAAGAAAATGCTCCGTTCCTCACTATCAACATATAAATGATTTTTCTTTTCTCTCATAAATGTTACCGTCCTTTTTGCTTTTATTATATAGACAGATACCAGTATATTCAAAGATGCAAATGAGCGAAAAAAAGCGTACCACTATTTCTAATGATACGCTCACGGTTTTAAATAACCTCAAAATGCTTTAAAGCATCCTTTATCGCTTCCACTTTCTCCGTCATCGGATGCTTCCTCGGCTCTTTCAATTCCTCTACCGCATTAGGAGCATCATACATCGGCAATCCTAACTCTCTCTTTACCTCTGCGATATATGCGGTATGTACTTTGAAGCCATACTTCGCTTCTATGTATTTCTTAATCATCTTATATGTAACTCGCTCTTTCGGCTTGTACGCTTCGGCTCTCTTGGCAATATTATCAAGCGGCACTTTGCCCTCACCCTCGCCAAACTCGACTTTTACGTTGATTACGCTGTCAGGTTTTTTGTGGAAAAGCATTACAACCGTCTCCATGGCCGATGCGATGAAAAACTCAGCTTACCGGTGGAATATCGCAGCAGGAAAAACACTTGTATCAATTGGAAGTCCTGCCCACAATGTAAGCTCAGGAGATTTTGAGGTGGAGGATGGTAAAAACTATATTTGGAAACAATGCGAAGATACTAACTATGCAGCGTTGACTTATGCAACAGATTATAATTATGATACAGGGAAATATTATTAAGTTGATATAATAATTAATACAAAACACAAATGGGAAAACAGTGCGCAACCTAATGGTTATGATACCCATAGATCTATTCCGGTACGCCAAAATTCCAGGAGGGAGACGAATACCTCCTGTTCCTCTTTAACCCCAAGTGCGGGAATGCTTTCAACACAGAGGGGGATTATTATAGCCTCTACGGCCTGGTGCAGGGGGTCTACAAAAAGATAGAGGACGGACCTATGTGAACCCGGCCACCGAGAACGAGCTGCCCGCCTACGCCCTGGTCTCCGCCCATCTGGACGAGCCGGTGGACGAGGACTTTTTTTGCCGGCAGGACGAGGAGGCCTTCCGGTACAACTACGAGACCGGCATGGACACCTGGGAGGAGTACCAGGAGAACCTGAAAGGCCTGGACAAATACGCGAAAATTGTGGAATATAGTAAACGCACTTAAAAATCGGTATTTACCGGTTTTCAAGCTAGGCGGCTGCGCCGCCGGGTTCGAAAGAGGTAAAAATCCCTCTTTTGAACTGCGTTAACTATAAACAAAAAAGGGCCGTGGCAACGGCTCCTTTTTTGTACGCGGGAAACGGGCTGGGGCTTTCGCTAAGAACGCGGGCCCTTATCCTCCTCTTCCATGGGATCATCTTCCGGTTCAAAGCCGTCTTTCGCGGCGCAAAGGGCCTTTCCCAGCTCCAAAGCCACATCCATTTCCATTATGATGGAAGCGATCTGTTCCGCTTTGATACCCTGAATGTCCCCGTCACCGCTGATATCCGGCAGCTTTTGCCGGAGTTGTATGATCACCGTGCCGCCGTCCTCCGCTGACGAGCATGTAAATCCATTAATAAACTGATACATTGCAGTCTCTCCCCTCAACTCCTTTTTGTTCCCGCTTCATGCTGGAGTAGGTATACCCCTGATGAAAGGAAGGGGTGTTGTCTTTCACCACAGTATACACCCCACCGGCGTGTTGCACTTGGCTGTGATCCTTCAGCTCCACCTGCAAATCCATCCCCAGCTTCACCGCGATCTCGGCCAACAGACGAACCGTGAAATTCATGTCGCCATTTTCCCATTTCGATATGGTGCTCTGCTTTTTTCCGATGCTGGCCGCCAGCTCCGCCTGGGTCATGTCCAGACCGATCCGCTTTTTCGCAATGGCGTTGGACAAGCTGGAGATGATGTCCGCCGACAAAATCTCCTCCGCGCTCATATTTTCCGTCAATGCCAACAGCAGATCCTTCATTGTCGCACTTTTTTTCATGACAGCTCCTCCTCCAATTCTTTTCGCCTCTGGACGGCCTTGGGGATCTCATGGGTATAGTCGGTGTCTTTATGGCCCGCCCTTTCGAAAAAGGCGCACAGCAAAGCGGGCCTGCCATCCGATAAAAAGCAATACAGAATCCGGATATTGAATTCCTTTCTCGCCAAGTGCATACTGTAAATGCCCTGATCCAAAAGTTCGAACTCCTGATGGCGCACCGCGTGAATTCCCCTCTCATCCAGGAATTTCAGCCTAGCGATGAGAATGTCCAGAAAGGCCTGTTCGCTGCCAGAGCTCTTCAGGATTCCCAGCAGTTCAAGGATTAAGTCTTGATGGACGGAAATCCCGTGCAGCGCCGCAACCAGCAGAGCGATAAACTTCTCTTTGTTCATTGATATTCCTCACCTGCTATATTATACCCTAATTTCAGCAATTTTGCAACCACTTACGATAAAAAATTCCAGATAAAGAATATCTCTGCTTTATCTCGAGCGGGGAAGGGCTTTGGACGCCCTCTTTTCCAGCGGGAGCGTCCAAAGCGCGCTTTTGGGGACGATGTTTTGGCCTCCGGCGGCTTAGGGGCGTTGGGTCTCGCCTTCCGGCTCGGTCGGCGACGGGAAATCGCCACCGGCGATTGTCGCCCCCTAAGAACCCCACCACCTTTGAAAAGGGCGCTGGTCCCCGGTGGGGACCGTCAAGCGCTGACCGAACCGGCAGGTGAGACGACGAAACTTTTACCTTGGATAGCTTTGACCGGTCCAGCTGGTCTTAAGCTGGCGGGGGTGTGGGGGTGAGCGTCTGCCAGTGGCAGACAAGCTGCGAACCGACCGAGCCGGCAGGCGAGACCACGTCCTTTGGCCCGAAGGCCTCCCATTACTTCAAAAAAGCACGCGCTTCGAGCGCCCCTTTTGCAGCTTCCCTATAGACAAGTTGCATTTTTTCTGGTATACTGCTTAAGATAAAGGCGTTTTTGCCAAAAAAGCGGAGCCTTTCTTGTCTCTGCTTTCATTTTACTGGATTGGAAGTGCTTGTCATGACTGTGATTCCCCAGGGCTATGCCCCTTCTCTGGGCCTGTACGACACCCAAAAGGCCATCGGCCTCATCAAAAATATCTTCCAGGTGAAGCTCTGCGCAGCCTTGCACCTCAAGCGGGTCACCGCCCCTCTATTCGTGGACCCGGCCACCGGCTTGAACGACGATCTGAACGGCGTGGAGCGCCCGGTGGGCTTCGATATCCCCGCCGTGGGCTTTGAGGGCCAGGTGGTCCATTCCCTGGCTAAATGGAAGCGTCTGGCCCTGCACGACTACAATTTCTTTGTGGGCAACGGCCTAGTCACGGATATGAACGCCATCCGCCGGGACGAAGAGCTGGACAATCTCCACTCCATTTACGTGGACCAGTGGGACTGGGAAAAGGTGATTGCTCCGGAGGACCGCACAGAGGCATATCTGGAGGAGACCGTAAAGAAAATCGTCAGCGCCATCTGCGGCACTTTGGACGAACTCCAGTGGCAGTTCCCGGACCTGCCCACCCAGCTGTGCCGGGAGGTGGTCTTTGTCTCCGCCCAGGAGCTGGAGGACCGCTGGCCGGAGCTCTCCCCCAAGGAGCGGGAGACCGCCTTTGTGAAGGAGCACCGCACGGCCTTCATCCGGCAGATTGGCGGAAAGCTGAAAAGCGGCAGGCCTCACGACGGCCGGGCCCCGGACTATGACGACTGGGCCCTCAACGGCGACCTCCTGTTCTGGCACGAGCCCTTGGGCGTGGCCCTGGAGATCAGCAGCATGGGCATCCGGGTGGATCCGGAATCCCTGGACCGCCAGCTCACAGAGGCCGGGTGCGGCCACAGAAGAGAACTCCCCTTCCACAAAATGCTGCTCAGCGGCCAGCTTCCCCTCACCATTGGCGGGGGAATCGGCCAGAGCCGGCTGTGTATGCTGCTTTTGGGCAAGGCCCATATCGGCGAGGTGCAGGCTTCTCTATGGGACCAGGACACCCAGGAGGCGTGCCGGTCTGCGGGGATCATCCTGCTGTAATGAATGTCGTCATACTGCGGAGGTTTCTGGGGCGCGGAGCCATATTCCTGTTGCCCCATAAAATTATAGGGAGGTAGAAAAGATGGACTTGGAAAAGATGAAACACAAATATGCCTATACTCTGGCTCGGGTAGGGCTGAACGTACAGAAAGGTCAGACCGTGCTGGTGGAGGCGGCGGTTGAGGGCTGGCAGTTTACCAGCATTTTTGCGGAGGAATGTTACAAGCTGGGCGCGGGCAATGTAGTGGTCCATTACCTGGACCTGCCCAATATGAAAATCGCCGCTCGGTATCGCGGCGATGAGGATGTGCGCCGGGTAGAGGATTGGGAATACGCCATGCATGAAGGCTATCTGGAGGACGGGGCCTGCTATGTGCGGCTGGAGGGGGTGAACCCCAGGCTGATGGAGGATGTCAGCGAAAAAAATTCCAACGCCATTTTTGCCCATGTGGATACGGTGCGTAACATTATGCGCAAGGCCAGCCGGGAAAAGCACTGTCAGTGGCTGATCGCCATGATCCCCACCGTGGAGTGGGCAGAGTATATTCTGGATAAGACCGGAGCCGAGGCGGAGGAGGAGCTTTGGCGCATTTTGCTGAAGCTCTGCTATATCGACGAAGCCAATGACGTGGTGGAAACCTGGCGGGAAAAGGGCAGGAAAACCGCCCGACTGGGCCGGGCAATCGACGCGCTGCACCTGACCCGGCTGCACTATACCGCCTCCAACGGCACAGACCTTACCGTTGGGCTCGCCCCTTGGTCCAAATTTGGCTACGAAGAGGGAGAGTCGCCCGCAGACTATGTCCCCTTCAATCCCAACATTCCCAGCGAGGAGATCTGCACCACTCCCAGCAAGTTTGAGACCAACGGCGTAGTCTATGCTTCCCGGCCACTGGTGCTGGGCGGAAAGAAAATCGAGAATTTTGGCTTCCGGTTTGAGAACGGCAAGGTGGCAGAGGTCCTGGCCGGAGAGGGCAGAGAGATGCTGGAAGCGCTCGTGGCCACAGACGAAAACGCCGGATATCTGGGCGAGGCGGCGCTGGTGGAGTATCATTCCTCCATTAGCATGAGCGGCCTGGTGTACTATACCACCCTGATCGATGAGAACGCCAGCTGCCATCTGGCATTGGGCCGGGGGCTGGGGCGTGCTCCCCAGGGACAGGAGGCGTTGTTTAACGATTCCACCATCCATGTGGACTTTATGATCGGGACGGCGGACATGAGCATTACCGGCTTTACAGAGGACGGAAAGGAAGTAGAAATTTTCCGAAACGGCGATTTCGCCCTGCCGCTCTAGAGGCTGTTTGAAAACCGGAGAAAAGCCGGATTTTCTCAATACAAAGCGTGTGGAAGGGTCAGGCCGGGGGGCTCCGGGTCTTGACCCTTTTCCGTTTTTATGGTACAAGGAGCCCTTTCCGGCCACTCGCCGTCTTGCTTCGAATTTGGGAGAATGTTATAATCTGCCGGCACGGGGCGCCTATTCCAGGAAGAATCGCGGGAAGAAGCGCCCGTTTCTCCGGCGGGATAGGGAAAAATCATCCGCTTACTCCCTAAAACAAAATTTTTTTAAAAATCTTACCGTTTCCTATGGAATTTTTCGGGAATTCTTGTTATAATTGAGGCAGTAATCGGAGGAAGAAGCAAACGATTCCGGTTGAACATTCTTTAGGAGGTTGTTACCAATGAGCCACAAGTATGTATACCTGTTTACAGAGGGCAATGGTTCCATGCGCGAGCTGCTGGGCGGCAAGGGCGCGAACCTGGCCGAGATGACCAATCTGGGCCTGCCCGTGCCCCAGGGCTTTACCATCAGCACTGAGGCCTGTACTCAGTATTACGAGGACGGCCGGAAGATCAACGACGAGATCCAGGCGCAGATCATGGAGTATGTAGGCAAGATGGAGGAGATCACCGGCAAGAAGTTCGGCGACAAGGAGAACCCGCTGCTGGTTTCCGTGCGCTCCGGCGCCCGGGCCTCTATGCCCGGCATGATGGATACCATCCTGAACCTGGGCCTGAACGAAGAGGTCGTGGAGTATATGGCCAAGGCCTCCGGGAATCCCCGCTGGGCCTACGACTGCTACCGCCGTTTCATTCAGATGTACTCCGACGTGGTTATGGAGGTGGGCAAGAAGTACTTTGAAGAGCTCATCGACCAGATGAAGGAGAAGAAGGGCGTTACCCAGGATACCGAGCTGGACGAGAACGACCTGAAGGAGCTGGCCGAGCAGTTCAAGGCTGAGTACAAGGAAAAAATCGGCGCGGACTTCCCCACCGATCCCAAGGAGCAGCTCATGGGCGCCGTGAAGGCTGTGTTCCGCTCCTGGGACAACCCCCGCGCCAACGTATACCGCCGCATGAACGAGATCCCCTACAGCTGGGGCACCGCCGTCAACGTGCAGATGATGGCTTTCGGCAACATGGGCGACGACTGCGGCACCGGCGTGGCCTTTACCCGCGACCCCGCCACTGGCGAGAAGAAGCTGATGGGCGAGTTCCTGACCAACGCCCAGGGCGAGGACGTGGTGGCCGGTGTGCGCACTCCCATGCCCATTGCCCAGATGGAGGAGAAGTTCCCCGAGGCTTTCGAGCAGTTCAAGAAGGTGTGCGCTCTGCTGGAGGGCCATTATCACGACATGCAGGACATGGAGTTCACCGTAGAGCACGGTAAGCTCTTCATGCTCCAGACCCGTAACGGCAAGCGCACCGCTACCGCCGCCATCAAGATTGCCTGCGACCTGATCGATGAGGGCATGAAGACCGAGGAAGAGGCCCTGCTGATGATCGATCCCAAGCAGCTGGACGCTCTGCTGCATCCCCAGTTCGACGCCGCCGCCCTGAAGGCCGCCACTCCTGTGGCCAGCGCCTTGGCTGCCTCTCCCGGAGCCGCCTGCGGCAAGATCGTGTTCACCGCCGAGGACGCCGTGGAGCAGGGCCAGGCCGGTGAGAAGGTGGTTCTGGTCCGTCTGGAGACCTCTCCCGAGGACATTGAGGGCATGCACTTCTCCCAGGGCATCCTCACCGTGCGCGGCGGCATGACCAGCCACGCGGCCGTTGTGGCCCGGGGCATGGGCACCTGCTGCGTATCCGGTTGCGGCGCCATCAAGATGGACGAGGCCAACAAGAAATTCACCCTGAACGGCCGGGAGTACCATGAGGGCGACTATATCTCTCTGGACGGCACCACCGGCAACATCTACGGCGAGGCCATTCCCACCGTGCCCGCCTCCACCGAGGGCGGTTACTTCGGCCGGATCATGGAGCTTTCCGACAAGTACCGCACCCTGCAGGTCCGCACCAACGCCGACACCCCCAAGGACGCCGCCCAGGCCGTGGCCTTCGGCGCCGAGGGCATCGGCCTGTGCCGCACCGAGCACATGTTCTTTGATCCTGACCGCATCGCCGCTATCCGGGAGATGATCTGCTCCGACACCGTGGAGCAGCGCAAAGCCGCTCTGGCCAAGCTGGAGCCCATGCAGCAGGGCGACTTCGAGAAGCTCTACGAGGCTCTCGAGGGCAAGCACGTGAACATCCGCTTCCTGGATCCCCCGCTGCACGAGTTCGTCCCCACCGAGGAGAAGGACATCGAGCTGCTGGCCGAGACCCAGGGCAAGAGCGTGGAGGACATCAAGGCAATTATCGCCGGCCTGCATGAGTTCAACCCCATGATGGGCCACCGCGGCTGCCGTCTGGCCGTCACCTATCCGGAGATTGCCGAGATGCAGACCGAGGCCGTCATCAAGGCCGCCATCAACGTGAACAAGGCCCATCCCGACTGGCATATCGTGCCTGAGATCATGATCCCCCTGGTGGGCGAGATCAAGGAGCTCAAGTATGTGAAGAAGACCGTGGTGGAGACCGCCGACAGGATCATCGCCGAGGCCGGTGTGGACCTGAAGTACAAGGTGGGCACCATGATCGAAATCCCCCGTGCCGCTCTGACCGCGGACAAGATCGCCGAGGAGGCCGAGTTCTTCAGCTTCGGCACCAACGACCTGACCCAGATGACCTTCGGCTTCTCTCGCGATGATGCCGGCAAATTCCTGGGCAGCTACTATGAGAACAAGATCTATGAGAACGATCCCTTTGCCCGTCTGGACCAGGAGGGTGTTGGCCAGCTGGTGAAGATGGCTTCCGAGAAGGGCAAGGCCGTGCGCCCCGACATCGTGCTGGGCATCTGCGGCGAGCATGGCGGCGACCCGACCACCATCGAGTTCTGCCACAACGTGGGCCTGACCTATGTGTCCTGCTCTCCCTTCCGCGTGCCGATCGCCCGTCTGGCTGCTGCTCAGGCGGCTATCAAAAGTAGGTAGGAGTTCGCTTCCTTTGAATTACCGCTATCTTTCGAGCAGGCGACAGCTTACCGAAAGGCTAACGGACAGTATGTAAGGAAAAATCAATGGAGAGAAACTACCGTAACGGTATATATCGACCTTGATTAAGAACTGAATTAAGATAAGCGTATCATTAGAAATAGTGGTACGCTTATTTTTTCGCTCGTTTGCACCTTTGAATACCAAGCCGTCTCTATATATAATGGAAACAGGAAAGGACGGTGGAAAGCAATCTCCAACGCTCTGCCATTTTGCCGAGTGAGAAAGCCTTTGCGTATAAGATGCAGCTTGAAGCAATGAACAGGCAACATGGATCAGAAAGACCGCTCCATTTTGGACGATGGGCCGGAGGGAGAAGAAGTAGAAGAAAAGGCGCGGGTTAGGGAATATATGCGATAAAGAAAGGGGCAAGCTGCAAACTTGCTCCTTTACATAGGCTGCATTATAATTGCTTTCTTAGGTGTGCGTCCTTGCGGAGCGTGTCTTTGAGAGCCTGGGCCATGTCCGCTATCGTGCGGATTTCATAGGTGTCACAATCCGATAATGTGTCTGCAATATCCAGTTCAAACTGCACCCGGGCATGGGTCAGGTTGTCACACACGAGGGCATCCAGTATAACGCCCAGCGCGTTGGCAATGGCGACCATGGTTGTCAGACTGACCCGCGTGGTGCCGGTTTCGATATTGCTCATGTGGGCCGGGGAAACACCTGACATCTCCGCCAAATTCTCCTGGGTGAGGTCAGCCTTGATACGTTCGATTTTGATACGCTTGCCGATGGGGAGGTTTCTGTTGACTTTGAGAGGGAATACCAATATAATGATAGTTGGTTATAGAGGGGATGAGTAGCTTGAGATTTAGCAATGTGTTCTTCATCAATGGGACGGCCTACGCCGGGAAATCCACCATGGTGAAGCTGCTGGCCGAAAGACACAACGGTATTGCCTGCGAGGAAAATTATCACGATTCTATGCTGGCCGGTTTGGACAGCCGGGAGTTTCCCTGCCTGACCTACACCCGGGATTTGCAGGATTGGCGCGATTTTATCAGGCGGACGCCGGACGAGTATGAGGCTTGGGTAAAAGGCGTATCAAAAGAGTGTGAGATTCTTGAACTGCAAATTCTGGACAAGCTGGCTGAAACTGATAAACTAGTGTTTGTGGACACTAATATATCCCTTGAAACGCTGCGGGAGATTTCCGATTACGACCATGTGCTTATCATGCTGGCTGATCCGGAGATATCGGTGAAGCGCTTTTTTGAGAGGCCGGACAGGGAAAAGCAGTTTCTCTATATGCTGATGATGGAGGAACCCGACCCGGAGCAGGCGCTTGAGAATTTCCGGCAGTGCCTGGAGCGGATCAACTCCCCTGCCGCGTACGAGAAGTTTCTCCATTCGGGATTCCGGGTGATTTTGAGGGATGACAATCGGAGTATTGAGGAGACTTTCGCTTTGGTAGAGCGTGAGTTCCGGCTATAAATCGTGTAAGGGGAAGATGTTATGTCAAATGGTGCACACGTTCTTTTATTTCGGGTAGAACCCATCAAGGCGGCTCAGATTGAAAGCCTGTGTAAAAATCTAGGCATAAGCACGTCAAAAATCGGCCTTGCCGACTACTCCCAAAAGCTGGCGTATCTTGCAGGAATACCGGGTTTTCCAAGAGAAGATATCGAATACACCGGCCCAGAGTTCCCATCTGAAATGATGGTGTTTTCCAATATGGCAGATATGCTCGACCGCTTTTTAAGCGAATACAAAAAAGCCGGTATACCACCTATTGACCTAAAGGCTGTTATCACACCACACAATATATTTTGGAGCGCGGAGGACTTATACAAGGAGCTTTCTAAGGAGCACCAAGCGTTCCAGAAGAAGTAGACCACAGTGTTACATAGCTGGGAGGTTTTCTTAAATGAAGCCTCTCGGCTATTTCCATTTGAATCGGAGGTGAACAATATGCCCTATATCCCACCCGAAACCCTGTCCAAGGCCCGTGAGATGGACTTGCTGACCTACCTGCGCAACTACGAGCCGGACGAGCTGGTACACTTCGGCGGCAGCACCTACTGCACCCGTGAGCATGACAGTCTGAAGATCTCCAACGGCAAGTGGTGCTGGTTCTTGCGGGGAATCGGAGGCACGTCGGCGCTGGACTATCTTATCAAAGTGAAGCAGTTACCATTTCTGGACGCAGTAGAGCGTATCACCGGGCAGGCGGCAATTCAGCCGCCTGTTTTTGTTTCCCGGCAAAAGAAGGAAAAGCCAAAGGTGCTGTTGCTCCCAAAAGTCAGTGAGAACACTTCCCAGGCTGAAGAATATCTTGCAGGACGCGGCATAGACCGTGCGCTTATCACTTTCTGCCTCCAGACCGGGCGAGCATTATCGTCGGCAGCCGCATTTTTGACAAGCTGAAGGTGAGGGACATTATTCCGGCATGGGGGCAGGCTGCTGGTAAAGAGGATTGCTGCAACAGAAGGGTATACGGTGTCGCATCGGGGAAAATGGCTTACAGTACCAGAGGAGTGTTTTTATTTGTTGGGGGATAACAGGGAGAACTCTTGGAATTCCAGGTACTGGGATAGTCCTTTTATATCTCGAAACGCAGCGTATGTAAGGCTATTCCAAATAGGTACTGCGCTGCAATCAATGTTATGGATGACCCGGAAAACCATATTTTTCCCAGCAAGCTGGAAAACCGGCCGATAACCAAGAGGTCAGTTGAAGAATGGTTTGAGGCCCTGCTAAGGATAACCGGGGTTTATGTTCGGACGAAGAAGCGCGTCCACGGGCAATGCCTCCATTGCTTCCAAAAGCGGCCCAAAGAGGAGCCGGGCATCGGTGTGGTGGAAATGGATCGTGCGGAGGGACGCAAGGGCGGAAAAGTCCTACTGACCATGTCCTTCCGCAGCTGTGACTTGCTTTTGATCTTCTTACTTGAGACACACATGAAAATGCCTCCCGTAGGGAGGCTATAAGAGCATGGATTCAATTTTTGGGGCCTGGCTTAGGGCTTCGGTGGGTGCTGGGGAACCATACAGCGGGAGTGAGGATGGAATACCCTATAACTACCTCATCCGTGGGGTTAGAGAGAATGTGGGGCAGGTTGGAGCGGATCAGGGTGGTGTCCCCGGCCTCCAGATGGACGGGCTTCCCGTCGATGATCACATCCACGGCGCCACGCTCCAGCAGGACGATTTCTTCGCTGGGGTGGATGACCGGCAATTCTCCGTCTACGCTGCGGGGCGCCAGCTCGAACTGTGCCACCAAAGATTGGGGCACGAACTCCCCGGTGGGCATGGGGGACATGATCCAATAGCGCACGTTGGAGTTTGGCTGGGAAAGCTGGATCATCTCATCCTTGTGGATGGTCGATCCACTCCCCTGTTGAAGCCGCCAGGGCCTGCCGGCTGGAGGCCGCGGACATCCTGAATATCAAGCTGATGAAGTGTGGCGGCCTGTACCCGGCAGAAAAGATCAACGCTGTGGCCGAGGCAAACCACGTCCAGTGTATGGTGGGCTGTATGCTGGAGACCAAGGTGGCCATCGCCGCAGGGGTGGCCCTGGTGGCAGCCAAGTCCAATATTACGGAGGCTGACTGCGACAGTTTTATGTATGCCGTGGATCCGGAGATGGGTATGCCCGGCGGCTTCTCTGTGGAGGGCGGGGTGTACACCCTGTCGGACAAGCCCGGCCTGGGCATTGACTTCGACTTTTAGCTGTGGGATAATGGAAAGGGGATAATGAGTATGAATGGGACATTGCTTTCGTCGGAGGGGGCCCTGGTGTTCGTTATTTTCGGAGTGGTGGCCCTGGGACTGTGGCTGCAGCGGTTCAAGGTCTTTAAGACGCTGGGCCCGGCGCTGACTGTCATTATAACGGGCATTGTGCTTTCCAACCTGAAGGTCGTGCCCACCTCCAGCGCCACTTACGACGCCGTCAGCAACTACTGTGTGCCGCTGTCGGTATCCATCTGCCTGTTGAGCCTGGACCTGCGCCAAATGCGCAAGCTCACCAAAGAGCCGGTGATCGCCCTGATCTCCGCCGTATGCAGTGTGTGTTTGGTAGCGCTGGTGTTTGGCGTGGTGTTTGCCGGGAAGATCGATGAGGGATGGAAGGTATCCGGTATGTTTGTGGGCACTTATACGGGGGGTAGCTCCAACCTGACCGCTATCGCGGTGGGCCTGAACGCTGCCAAGACCACCATCGCTTCGGCCAACGCTGCGGACTATGTGGTGGGCATCCCCACGATGATCCTCATGTTCGCGGTCCCCGCCATCTACAAAGGTTCCAAGAAGCTGAAAAAGCTGTGGCCCTACGATATGCCACAGGAAGAGCTGGCGGGGGAGGGGGATCACGAGGAACTGATGGCCTCGAAAGAATGGTCTATCCAGGAGATCGCCTGCCTGCTTGCCATTGGCTTCGGCACGGTGTGGGTCTCCACCCTGATCTCCAGCATGGTGTTCGGGGAGGACTTCCGCAGCGCGGGCCGCATCTTGCTTATTACCACATTCTCCATCCTTCTGGCCCAAGTACCTGCGGTGCGGAGGCTCCGGGGAAATTTCGACTTGGGGCTGTTTGTGGCCCTACTGTTCCTCAGCACCATCGGCTTCGCCGTAGATTTGATGCAATTCTTTGGTTCAACCTTCTATATCACCTTATTCTGCTTCTGTGTGATTTTGTTCAGCAGCCTGCTACACCTGCTCATCACACGGCTGCTGAAGATCCGCTTTGAGTATGTGCTGCTGTCCATCGTGGGCTGCATCTCCGACGGCCCTACTGCGGCGCTGGTGGCTTCCAGTGCCCAGTGGAAGATCCTCATCAACATTGGCCTGCTCATGGGCGTTTTGGCGGGGGCCTTGGGAAATTATGTGGGCATTTTCGTTGCCTATGCGATACGGGCGATTGTAGGGGGATGATCTTAAATAAGACGAAAGGTGGGAAACCTAATGGCTGTTTTTAATTTGTATGTGTCGGGCATCCTGTACGGCAAGCTGGATCTTGTTTCTGGGGCGCCCCGTATCCGCCGTCTGGATGTATTCACGGGATGTCTGGGGGATTGGGAGCCCATAACGCCGGAGATCTCGGGGGAATATAAGTCCTTTTTGAAAATGGACTTTCTCGCCCTGGCGGA
Source organism: Acutalibacter sp. 1XD8-33 (assembly GCF_003612555.1). Classification (GTDB taxonomy): domain Bacteria; phylum Bacillota; class Clostridia; order Oscillospirales; family Acutalibacteraceae; genus Acutalibacter. Next base: position 3,107 of record NZ_RAZF01000018.1, on the reverse strand, counting down.
ACATGCCGGGGAGTATGCCCAGGCCCTTTGCGGCAAGGGGGAATTTGAGGCGGCGGGGGAGCGGTATATCAGCGAAGATGGCGTCCACTATCTCCAGCGGGATGTGAAGTTCCCCTGCAACAAACAGATGGAGGGCGGGGAGCTTATCGCTGTGTATTGCCCTTCCCGGGAGATGGTGACCTTGCTGGTGCGGGAGGGCTTTGAGGAGCGCACTCTCCTGCGGCAGTGGCGGGAGACTTGGCCGGAGGAGAAGCTCTTTGCCGTGACCTATGCCGGCGCCTTTGACGTGCCCATGGGGGATGGGGTGGCCCTGTCCACCGATGTGTACCTGCCCGCCGGTGCGGAGAAGGTTCCGGCGGTACTGGTGCGCACCCCCTATGGAAAAGAGGGGGGTCGGGAGGTCTACTACCGCTATGTGCAGCGGGGCTACGCCGTGGTTATCCAGGACGTGCGCGGCCGCAACAAAAGCGGCGGGGAGTGGATCCCCAATTACTACGAGGTAGAGGATGGGGACGACACCCTGAACTGGATTGCCGCCCAACCCTGGTCCTCTGGCAGTGTGGGCATGGTGGGCGGTTCTTACCTGGGGTACGTCCAATGGGCCGCTGCGGCCAGTGGCAACCCCCACTTGAAAGCCCTCATCAGCGTGGTGTGTGCCGGCAGCGCTTTCGTCGATGTGCCCCGGCGGGGCGGGTCCCTCAACTCCGGGATGCTCGCCTGGGCTTTCTCCGTGTCCCAAAAGACTTTTAAGCCGGAGCTCATGGAGCGGGACGATTGGCAGGAGGTACTGCGCATCCGTCCCCTGTCGGATATTCCTAAGAAAGCCTTAGGCTACGAAGTTCCATTCCTGGACCAGTGGTTCCAGCCCCGGGACAACGACGCGTTCTGGAGCCGTTCTGACTGGCAGGCGCGCTCTCAAGGAGCCCAGATCCCGGCGCTGATCCAGTCCGGTTGGTTTGATGACAACGGCATGGGCACCACCCAGGCGCTGGAGCTGGTCCACGACTTCCCTGCGGAGAAGCGGAAAGTCATCCTGGGACCCTGGCAGCACGGTGGCAACAGCAAGTACGATATGCACGGGGTGTCCTTTGGCAGCCAGGCTTTGCGCTTCGACTTGGATCTGCTCTACTTCCGGTGGTTCGAGCGGTACTTAAAGGGCGTGGAGAACGGTGTGGATCGGGAAGCACCTGTGGAATACTACACCCTGGGCCAGGAGCGGTGGAAGACCGCGGAGAATTGGCCGGTCCCCGCCACGGCGGAACGGGCGCTGTACCTGACCAGCTCCGGTCATGCCAACACTTCCTCCGGGGACGGGTTCCTCACCTGGCAGGCCCCGGCACAGGAGGGCAGGGATCGCTACCGCTACGACCCACAGGATCCTGCCACCCATATTGTGGATATGTCGGAGAACGAGCTGGAAGTCCCCGAGGATTACACCCAGGAGGAGCAGCGGCAGGACATTCTCTGCTATACCACGCTGCCCCTCCCCGAGGACGTGACCATCACCGGGGATATGACAGCGGAGTTATATATCTCCTCTGACGCCCCGGATACGGACTTTGTGGTGCGGGTCACTGACGTGGACGAGAACGGCCGTTCCATCAAACTGGCGGACGGGGTGCTCAGCGCCCGGTACCGCAACGGATTTGAGAAAGCAGAATTTCTGGAAAAAGGGGAGATTGCTTGCCTGAAGATCCGCACCACCAAGCTGTCTAACTGCTTCCGCAAGGGACACCGCATCCGGGTGACTGTGACCTCTGGAGCGGAGAATTTTATCTTCCCCAACAGCAACACCCGGGAGGGCTATAACAGCGCGGCTACCGTGGTGGCGGAAAACACCCTGTACCACGGCGGCGCTCACGCATCTAAATTGACCGTGCGTGTGGAGGAATAGAGGCCTATCTGCGAGCCGGCGCAGGTTGAAGGAAATGCGGGAATATCTATGTGAAGGCTGGGAGAGATCCCAGCCTTTTTCCTACCCCCAATTAAGGGCCGGGCCGCCTCAAAAGCGGGAAGCGCCCCGGGGCACGAAAACACACACCGCCCCCGCTGGGAGACGGCGTGCTTTCCTGCAGGTCAATGGGTATCGGGATAGGTCTCCTGGTACTGGGAGGGTGTCATGCCGGTTTTGCTTTTAAACACCTTCAAGAAGTAAAAATAGTCTTCAAACCCGCAGGCCGCACTGGTTTCCGAAATGGTGTGGCCGGAGCTGAGCATACGCTTGGCCTGATCCACCCGCAGGATCCCCTGCATCTGCTTGATCGTCACGCCGTACACAGCCTGGAAGATGGTATTCAGGTGGTGGTAGGTTCTGCCAAACGCGGCGGCGTAGTCCTGGTTCTGCAGCTGCCGACCTTTGTTGTTATCGATATATTGCAAAATCCGGAGGGCCATTCGGTTTTCCCGCTTGGACCATAGTTTCTTTTTTTGCATAGCCAGGCTGATCTGGTACAGGATTGCCTGGATCTGGGAGGAGAGGAAACTCTCGCTGAAAAATGGCGGAGCCCGGTGGCAGGCCGCATACTCCATCAGGTCAAAGCAGGGGAGCTCCAAGGGGACCTGCCCCCACAAGGGCAGCAGGATGTGGCCGGGATCCAGCTTTGCCGGAGGAGGGGACTCTGCCCCCTCTGCCTGGAAATGAGCGAAATACGCCTCATGCTGGTCATACTGAAGCCCGCAATGCCGCACATATGGCGGCAGCAAGAAAAATTCTCCGCCGTGAACCACATGGTCCTCCCCATAGATGTGGAAGGTCCGCGTCCCGTTGATCATCAGCACCAGGACCCACTGGGCCATCACCCGGTCCGGGTGCACGTTCCCGCCGCTGAACTTATCCACGATCTCCACATGGACATCCCCTGTCAGCCGGAATCACCGGGGTGTCCCTTGTCCGGTATCCATAGATGCCGCACCTGCCTTTTCCAATAAGTCCATGTCATAATAGGCCGAGCCAGGGGGAAAAGTCAAGCGGGGATGAACAAAAATATCTGTTTTTTCCATATCGTTATCGTTCCCTCCTACAATAGTAAATAACGTTGAAAGGCGCGGCAGCCAACCGTGCCTTTTGCTGTCTCAAAGCTGAAACTGTAGAATGAGGGAGAAAAAGG
>NZ_RAZF01000017.1 GCF_003612555.1 Acutalibacter sp. 1XD8-33 | reverse complement strand
AGCGGCAAGAGGAAACGGAGAGTTCATCTCGCCGTGCGAGATGAATCTCTTTTGCAACTGAGAAAAAAGTTTCCTAGTTCTGGAACCAGCCATCGCTGGCCGGAGGCACAACAGCCCGGCGAGTTTTGCTTTGCAAAACGGAAAGATAAACCGAGCGATGCGAGTGTTTATCTTTTTGACACTACCGCGAAACCCAGCCTACGCCTCGCACTCGCTTGGCGCCGTGCTCCGCAATCAGCCAGCGCACACACCCACGCGCCCATATAAAATCGCCAACGCCTGAAGCCTAGCCTTTTTATGTAGGCCCTTCCCGCCGGAAAGGCCGGTTTTCTATTGGGATTTTTTTGGCCGCCCGGGCCTGCGCTTCCCTTTCTCCTTGTCGATCATGCGGTTGAGGCAGTCCATGGCGTCAGAAAGAGAGCCAAGGGAGTCGATGAGCCCCTCCTCCACCGCGTCCGGCCCGTCCAGCACCGTGCCCACGTCCATCACCAGCTCCTGGGTGTTCATGGCCAGGGTGGTGAAGCGCTCTTTGCTGATGTTAGAATTTTGGGTGACGAAATTGGTGATCCGGTCCTGCATCCGCTGAAAATACTCCAAGGTCTGGGGGATTCCCAGCACCAGGCCGTTCATGCGCACGGGGTGGATGGTCATGGAGGCGGATTCCGCAATGAAAGATCGCTTCGCCGCCACAGCCAGAGGCACCCCGATGGAATGCCCGCCGCCCAGAACCAGAGACACGGTGGGCTTCTTCATGCCGGCCACCAGCTCCGCCAGGGCCAGCCCGGCCTCCACATCCCCGCCCACGGTGTTCAGCAGCATCAGGAGGCCGTCGATCTCCGGGTCCTCCTCCACCGCCACGATCTGGGGGATCACGTGCTCGTACTTGGTGGTTTTATTCTGAGAGGGGGAGATGTAGTGCCCCTCGATCTGGCCAATAATGGTCAAGCAGTGCACGGTGTGCCCGTGGTTGTGGGTGACCACTGAGCCGCTCTCCGTGATCTGCTTCTGCTGCTGAGACAGCTCCTCCTGCTCCTGGTTCGCTTCCTCCTGATTCTTCAAAGCCTTAACCTGGCTTTTTTTTGTGACAGTTTTTTTCATTGGACAGCACTCTCCTTTATGGAAAGAGTGTGCCCAAAACCGGAAAAAAGATACGGAACGATTTTTTAAAGTAATACTGTGTGGCCTCCGGCGGTTCAGGGGCTCTGCCCCTGAAAACCCCGCAACCTTTGAAAAGGTTGACGAAACTTTTACCCTGGTTTGCTTTGCCGCGTCCATTTGGCGATTGCCGTTGCCGTGGCTTTATTATACCATTCTTTTTCTCTCCGGGCAAGGCTAAGTTTTGAGGAAAAGCCAAATACATTATTCAGTCAATAACGAAATAATTTACGCGGTCAAGGGGCGGGGAAAATCGCCTGTGGCGATTTGTGGGGTTTGGGGGTGAGCGTCTGCCAGTGGCAGACATGCTGCGAACCGACCGAAGCGGTAGCTGAGACTCAAAACCCCAAGGTCTTGCCGTAGCCGCGCCTTTCCCCCTGCCACAGAAAAAACAGGCATCCCCGCGACCGGCGGAACATGCCTGTTTCTGAGCGCCGCCCTACTGCTTGGCGGCCCCGATGATCTTGATCTTTTCCGCGGAAAGCCCGGTCTGCTCCATCACCACCTCCTGGACGATAAGCATGTCGCTGTCCTGCAGGTCCCCGGACACCACCACGCTACACTGTTCCTCCGCAATATAGGCCACGGATTCCTCATAGCCCTTGGCCTTTAACAGGCTCTCCACATTGCTCTCTTTCAGAATGTTCTGGGCCATGGCCGAGGCCTGCTCTACCGCCAGCTTTTTGGCGTCGCTGTCCGCCTCCGCGTCCTCCAGCACATTGTCCAGCAGCTCCAGGGCCTCGTCCCGGGAGTTCTGCCGGTTCAGCCGGGCCTCTGCCAAGGACCCCGCCTTTCCGTTTGTCTGGACGGCTCCCTCCTCCAAGTTGTCGCTTACCGTCTCCACATAGGCGTTATTCACCAGCTGGGCCGCCCCCAGCTGGCTAGAGGTGTTCCCCTCGTCCCCCACGGGCAGTTTGTTGGTCCCGGCGAACTGCCAGTTCAAATACACCGCCGCCCCCAGCGCCAGCACCAGAGACGCCAACACCAGTTGTTTCCTGCCAAGTTTCTTTGTCATGGATGCACCCACCTTTGTCAATTTTCATTTATCAGTTTTCATTTATCCGCCCTCTACCACGCATACCCGGGAAGAGGATATCCCCAGGGCAGTGCGGGCGGCGTTTACCAGTTTTTCCCGCGCGGCCGGATCCGCCGCGCTCCGGCTTACAATGACAACCCCCTTTACTTTTGGCCTCAGTTCGGTTATAGAGAGCCCGCGCTGGGCTCCCCCGCTGTCTTTCAGGATCACATAGGTCCTTTCCGTCTCCCCGCCGCTTTCCCGGCGGTCCTCTTTACGGTCCTCGGCATAGACAGCTTCCCCCCCGTTTTCCAGAGTGACCATCACCTCCGGGTCGGGTTCTCCTGTCACCGCCCGGACCACCCGCCGCAAATCCTGCTCCAGCTGCCGCTGGTAGTCTCCGGCGGCCAGTGCCTCCTCGGTCTGTGTTTCTTGGGGCAGAGGCTCTTTCTGCCCAAACCAGGTGGAAAGATAGATCAGCGCGATCCCTCCCGCCCCCAGCAGAAACACCAGCCGGATGAATCGTTTGTCCTTTCTGACCGTATTCCAGAGCTCCCGCAGTTTTTCAAGATCCATCATAGCCTATCTCAACCTCCACCCTGTCTCCCAGGGCGTTCTCCAGCAGAGCCCGTGCCCGCTGGGCGTCGCTTTCATAGGAGAACAGGGCCGCGGCCTTGGTTAATACTATGCTGCCGTCCTCCATTATATTGATCGTAGCCGTGATTTTTTTCGCCGTCAGTCCCGCCGCCGCCAATAGCCCCTGGAGATATCTCTCCGTCTCCGCCTCCGCCGCTCCCGCGTATTGGCCCTCTACATATTCGTTGAGCTCCTGATTCTGCCAAGAATCCCCGGCCGGCTCCTCCGGCCATGTCCACTCCGCCCCGGCCAAGGCCGCTCCGGCGGAGGCCAGCAGCACCAAAGCCATCAGGGCCTGGACAAAGCCCAGCATCTTGCTTTTCGGGCAAAGCCGTCCGATCAGCTCCGCCGCGATGAGCGCGCCGCACACCATGCCGGCATTTTGCACCGCCTCTTCCATCTGTTTTCGCTCCTTTCTCTAAGGCCTTGGGGTTGTCTCGGCTGGTCTCGGATGCCGACTCGGTCGGGAGAGTTCATGCCTGCATGAACTCTCCCCCACTGGGGAGCTTTCCCGCCTCGGTCGGCGACGGGAAATCGCCGCAGGTGATTGTCATCCCCACACCCCACAAACTTTTTGAAAAGAAGTTTAAGACGTTACCTTCGGTAAGTCTCAAAAACTTTCACCCGCTCCTCATTTCATTCGTCGCGAACATTTTATGGAACAACATTGACCAGCTGGCGGAGTGTGGGGGTGAGCGTTCTGCCGGATACTTGGCAAAGCCAAGTATTGCAGACAACGCCGCGAACCAACCGAACCGGCAGACGAGCCCAGGTGAGACCAGCGCCCCCAAGATCTTGCCCTCACGAGCCCCCGGCAAAGACGATGGCGGCGGCGCTGGCTACGCACACGGCGCACACACTGGCCATCACAGCCAAAATCATTTTCGCTGTCCCGGAAAAGGCCTCCAGAAGGGCGCTCGCCTTAGAGGCTCCAAAAATGTCCCCTGCCGCCTGCCCCGCCGCGCACACGCCGCACCACAGGGCGCACTCGATCATGGCTGGGGCGAACAGGCACAACGCCGCAAGCATCCCGAAAGCCCCCACCCCGGATTTTACAATGTGCACGCTGTTCTGAATGGCTCCCACCGCGTCCCCCAAAGCTCCCCCCACAATAGGGACCCCCGTGGCAAGAGCCAGTTTCGCGGCCTTGGCGGCCGCCGCGTCTACCTGGGCGTTCACCGCTGTCTGCACCGAAAGCACCCCGGCAAAGGCGGTCACCGCCGTCACCAGCGCCCATTTCCCCAGAGCGTAGATCGCTTCGGCGGCTTTGTCCACCTTTACGGAGGACAAAGCCGAAGCCGCCGCCAACCCCAGATAGATCCGCAAAGCAGGCAAGAGAATTCCCCCTGCCAGCACCGGAATGGCTCCCCCGGCCAGCATTGCCAGAAAGCTGTACCCGCCGCCCGAGGCCAGGTTGCCCGCCGCTGCCAGCAGCCCGGCATAGACCGGCACCGCCGCCGCTAAAAACGCCGACGCGCTGTCAGCCACTTTCTGGCAGGCTCCCAGCATTCCCAGCACAGGCCCAACCATTACCACCGCGCAGGCGGCGGCTCCGATCATCTGGGCGTTTTCCCCCAGGGACCCCTCCTCAAAGCAGCTGCCCAGCCGGCAGAGGACGATAATTCCCAGCAGCGCCGCCAGGGCCTTCAAGGGGGCCCCCATCTTTTCACGGACCAGCTCCCCCGCCCCTTCCAGCAGGCTTTTTCCCGAGACGCCCTCCTCTACCATCCCGCCTTCCACGCCCGCCCGTGACAGCAGGTCCCGAGCGTCCTCGTCCAACGCCTGATACAGCTCCTCCGCCCCGCTTTTTTCATAGACTTCTCCTTGCGCCCAGGCAGAAGGGGCGGCGATTCCCAGAAGCAGGGCGATAACCAGCACCGTCAGACTCTGCCGGACCTTCCTTCTTTTTCCACTCTTTCTCATTGGATGATTTCTCCCAGAAAATCAAAAAGCTGGGCCAGCACCGGCATTGCCACAGCCAGCACGGCAATTTTCGCCGCCAGCTCCACCCCATAGGCCAGGGCTGCCTCCCCCGCGTCTTTACACAGTTGGGCCGCCAGCTGCCCCAGCACGGTCAGACCCACGGCTTTGAGCATCACAGAAAGGCACAGCCCTCCCAGTTCCCCGCCTCCCGCCAAATCCATGATCTGCTCCACCAGAGGCGCGGCGCTTTCCACCGCCCAAGCCAAGATCAGCACCGCCGTCAGCGCAGCCAGCAGCAGGGCGTATTCCCGGTTGCTCTTTTTTACCAGCGTGCCCAGCACCGCCGCGCACAGGGCGCATACGCCGATACCCAAAAGAGCCCCGGCGCTCATAGCTGAAACACTTCCTTGATGGTCTGGAACAGGGCGTCGATCTCGTTGATGATCATCATCAGCACCACGATGAGCCCCGCCAGGGTGGTCATCATAGCCTGCTCCTCCCGTCCGGAACGGATCAGCAGCTGGTTCAGCACCGCCACAATGATGCCAATGGCGGCTATTTTAAAAATCAGGTCCACTTCCACGGCTACGCCCACTTTCCTTTCCCGCATAACCGGGGACGTCCCGGTTTCGTGAAATATTTTTACGATAGTTACGGCCTCCGGCGGCTTAGGGAAGTTTTTGAAAAAAGTTCCCTAAGAACCCTCAAAAGCTTTTACCCTGGTTGGCATGAACCGGTCCATCTGGCCAGCGTAAAAGTTTTAGCTTTCTTCAAGAGCTCGCAGGGTGTGGGAGAGTTCGCCGGGGACCTCACATCACTACAATGCAGGCCGCCAGGCCACCGAAGAGCCCCAGGGCGATATAGAGCCTGCGCTTTTCCCTGCACTCCTCCCGGGCTTCCCTGAGATTCTCCTCCCCCAGGGCCATATGCAGCCGCAGGTGTTCTATCTGGCCCTGGGTGTCACTGGCCCCCAGACCCTGAGCAAAGTCCCGAAACAGCTGCCGGTCCTTGGGATTCCGGAGCAATTCCTCCCCCGTCCGGGCCAAAGCCTCCGCCGGGTTCCGCCGGAACTCCGGTCTATCCGCCGCCTCCCGGCAAAACCTGCTCTCACTCTTAGAGATTATCTCGCCCAATGGCCGGGAGGAATAGGAGATTTCCGTGCGCAGGGCCTGCATCAGCTGCTGGAATTCCGTCAACAGCCGGGCCCTCCGGCTCAGCCTCCCCGCCTCTCCCAGCCCCCAGCACAGGCCGCTGAGCACCAGCAGAATCCCTCCCAGAAGTCTCATCACCCAGCCCAGCTTTCCCGGCGGAACTCTCTCTCGACCTCCACATAGGCCAGACGGCCGGGGCTTCCCCGCCCCGCCAGAACAGCCAGCGTTTGAAACGCCCCTGTGTCCAGCAGCTCCCGGCAAAGGGGGCGGCTTTTGATGTGGCGGGCCTGCGCGTGCACGGTAGCCACCAGCCCCACTCCGGCATAGACCGACCGCAGCACCGGCTCCAGGTCCTGGGGGGCCAGCTCGTCGCACACCAAGACCTCCGGCGAAAGCGTTCGGATGGCGGCGTCAAAGGCCTCGGCCTTGGGATAGCCCCGAAGTATGTCCGCGCAGGGCCCCAGGTCGAATCCACCCAGCTCTCCCCGGCAATCCAGTACCGCCACCCGGCGGCTGGGCCCGAACCGCCCCAGGGACAGGGACCGGGCCACGTCCCGGAGAAAGGTGGTCTTGCCGCTGCTGGGCTCTCCGGCGATGAGCAGCCCCCGGGCTGGGTCAACTCCTTTTTGAAAAAGCCTGTCCCCGCAGCCGGGCACGTCCCGGGGAATCCGGAACACCAGAGAGGTGATGTCCCGCAGGGCTTTTACCCGGTGGTTCTCCGTTACGGCCGTGCCACAGACGCCCACCCGGCACAGGCCGTCCCAGTTCACATAGCCCTCCCGGATTTCGTTTTCATGGCTGAACACCGAATGCCCGCACACGGAGAAAAACAGCTCCTTGATGTCACCGGCAAAGACAGTGGCCAGCCCCGGTTCTAAAGCTCTGGACATTCCTCCGGACTCCCGCAGGTAAACCGCCCCCTCCCTCCCGCACACCGTCACCGGCTGGCCAACGGAAAAGCGGATGTCAAAGGCCTGGTCCTTCACCGGACCGGGCAGTGCCAGAAGCTCCTTCCCGTACAGGGGCAGCCGCCCCGCCACCGCGTCAAATCCCATGGTTTTCATCGTCTCACTCCTTTTTGTGTCTGGTCCATTCTATGGTTGTCCGGGAGAAAATAGAACAAGCCCTCCTGGGAAGACTTGTTCGGGCGTGTGTGTTGGGCGATGGTTTGGGACGATGTTTTAGACGATGTGTTGGAGTCTCGCCTGCCGGCTCGGTCGGTTCGCGGCGTGTCTGCCACTGGCAGACGCTCACCCTCCAGCGGCTTAGGGGCGTTGAGTCTCAGCTGCCGCTTCGGTCGGCGACGGAAGCGGCAGCTGAGACAGGCCCCTGGCCAGCTGAGAGCGTCCGCACCCAGCTTGGCAGAGTTTTCGCCGCACTTTTGCGCAGCAAAAGACAGCCGTCTCACGGCTGGGGCGGAAACGGAAAGATAGACCGAGCCGTGCGAGTGTTAATCTTTTTGACACCACCGCGAAACCTAGCCTGCTCATTTCGCTCCGCTTGGCGCGGTGTGCCGGAGGCCTCCTATTACTTCACAAACACCCCCACATTTTTCCTATTTTCTCTTGATCATCCTTCCAATTTATAGTAAAATAGTTGCAGATGAAAAATATTCCCTGAAAGGAACGATTGACTATGGCAAAACAGTTCGTCTGCTCCACCACCTCCCCCATCGTCCAGACCAAGGCCGGAAAGCTCCGGGGCTTCCTCTGGGACGGCACCTATACCTTCCACGGCATCAAGTACGCGGACGCCAAGCGCTTCCAGCCCCCCACGCCTCCCGCGCCCTGGGAGGGCGTGAAGGACGCCCTCTCTTACGGCTACGTCAGCCCCATGCTGGACCGGGAGACCGCCCAGGGCGAGGTGATGGTGCCCCACCGCTACTGGCCCAAGGACGAGAACTGCCAGTATCTGAACATATGGAGCCCCTCCATCGATCCCGCCGCCAAGAAACCCGTCATGGTCTGGCTCCACGGGGGCGGCTTCTCTGCGGGCTCTTCCATCGAGCAGGTGGCCTATGACGGCGACGCCCTCTCCAAGTTCGGCGACGTGGTGGTGGTCACCCTGAACCACCGGCTGAACATCCTGGGCTACCTGGACCTGTCCCCCTACGGGGAGAAGTACCAGAACTCCGCCAACGCGGGCAACGCAGATCTGGTGGCCGCTCTGGAGTGGGTCCACGAGAACATCGCGGGCTTCGGCGGCGACCCGGACAACGTGACCATCTTCGGCCAGTCCGGCGGCGGGGCCAAGGTGTTCAACCTGATGCAGATCCCCGAGGCGGACGGCCTCTTCCACAAAGGCATCATCATGAGCGGCGTGTTCGACGGCCTGCTGGGCCCCGCCCCGGACAAGGACAGCCGCCCCCTCATCGAGGCCATGCTCCAGCATCTGGGCCTCACGGCGGATCAGGTGGAGCAGCTGGAGACCATCGAGTATGAAAAGCTGGCGGAGGCATATAAGGCCGTGGCCCCGGAGATCGCCAAGCAGGGCCACTACACCGGCAACGGCCCCCTGGAGAACGAGTTCTACGTGGGCGACCCCAGGGAGGTGGGCTTCACGGACCACGCCAAGACCATCCCCACCATCATCGGCAGCGTGTTCGGGGAGTTCGCCTTTGCCCCCGGCGTGCCCCATAAGGACGAGCTCACCAAGGAGGAGCGCATGGCCATGGTCGCGAAGAAGCTCCGGGGCAACGCCGAAGAGGTCGCCCGGCTCTTCCGGGAGTGCTACCCGGAGAAGAACCTCACCGACCTGCTCTCCCTGGACGCCATGTGCCGGGAGGCCACCAAGGACTTCGCCCGGAAGAAGGCCCAGCACCCGGAGTCTCCCTCCTACTGCTACCTGTTCAATCTGGACATGCCCCTGGACGACGGCCACCCCGCCTGGCACTGCGCGGACATCCCCTTCTTCTTCCACAACACCCACATTGTGCCCATCTGCGACATTCCCGGCGTGTCCGACCGGCTGGAGGAGCAGATGGCGGGTTCCTTCGTGAACTTCGCCAAGTACGGCGACCCCAACTACCCGTCCCTGCCCCACTGGGACGCCTGCACCCCGGACGACGCCGCCACCATGATCTTCGACCGGGCCTGCGAGATGCGCCACCACCACGACGACGCCCTTTACGCCGCCTATCTGCCGGTAGCGCCCAATCCCTTCACCCCGCCCGAGGACGACGAGGAGCAGATCTTCCTGCACTGATTCCCGCATGGAAGTAGAATGAAAAAGCGGGCCCCGGAGCTTTTCGCCCTGGGGTCTGCTTTTGCTTTTCTGTTTGTTTTTGAAGGGGGGCTGTGGGCGCGACGGGCCCCGCTCGGGTTCGTCCTTCGGACGAACCGCCGGGAAAACGGGCTTTGCCCGTTTTCCCACGGCCATTTTGCGGCCTGCCGCAAAATGCGAGCGGGGTACACCGCGCCAAGCAAATGCAAGGCGTAGGCTAGGCTTCGCGGTCGTGACAAAAAGATAAACACTCGCGCGGCTCGGTTTATCTTTCCGTTTTCCTGCGGAAAACTCTGCAGGGCTGGGTGCGGGGCACATGCGGCAAAAGCCAGCGGCGTGTGCCCGCGCCCAGCTAGAAAACGTGCCCGGACTTGTGCTCCTTGCCTAGCCGCCGTGCGCGCCGTTCTCCACCCATCAAAAAAAGCACATGCTGCCCACAGAGCTGGCTTACCCCGAGACTAGGCCTCTTTCTTGCAAAAAGGGGCCTCTTGCCGGGCTTCGCCCGTCAATTCACCACCAAAAATGCGCTTCTTAGGAGTTTAAGGTCAAAGGCAAAACCATGGGACTCCGTCCCACACCCTGCAACCTTTGAAAAGGTTGACGAAACTTTTACCCTGGCTAGCTGAGTGCGCCTGCGCCCAGCTTGGCAGAGTTTTGCGAAGCAAAACTCATGACACACGGCGAAACCTAGCCCTATCTTTTCGCCATTCTTCGCGCCGTGTGCGACGAACGAAGTGAGGAAGCAGGGTAAAAGTTTTTGAGACTTACCGAAGGTAACGTCTTAAACTTCTTTTCAAACAGTTTGTGGGGTTCTTAGGGGGCGACAATCGCCAGTGGCAGACACGCCGCGAACCGACCGAGCCGGGGAAGATTGCCGGTGGCAATCGTTCTGACCCGACCGAGTCGGCAGACGAGACCAGGCGAGACCCAACGCCCCACGACCTTAAAAAGCCAGCCAGACGGCGTAAATGGCCAGCAGATGGGCGGGGTAGAACACATAGCCGAAGTACCGGGGCAGCCGCCGTCCCTGCTGGCCGTTGTAAAAGCCCAGGGGAACCGCCGCCCCGACGGCCCAGATCTGAAACCAGCTATTGTGAAAGCCGCAGTATAAAAGCGTCAGCGCACCAAGGCAAAGCATCCCCGCCCAGCGCTTCTCCCGGAACAGGAAAAATCCCATGGCCAGCAGCACGCCGTAACCCCCGTACATGGTCCCCAGGGCCTCTGCCAGCACCGCCAGTCCCCCGGCGCCCAGCCAGAAGAGTCCTCCCCGCTCCGCGCACCAGAGGGCCAGGAACATGAGCACCAGCTCGAAAAATACGTTCCGCCAGGGGTTCACTCCCATATATGTACCCCACCGGTCCCCGTACACGAAAATCTTGTATGGGATCTCGGACAGCAGGGCGAAGGCCCCCAGCCGCAGGAAGTACCGCTTCCGGTCCCCGGTTTTTACGAAGCCCTCCGCCAGCAGAAAGGCGAAGATGGGAAATGCCAGCCGCCCCACCATCCGCAGGGGCTCTGTCTGGGGGAAGAGCCGAAAGCCGATGTGGTCGATGAGCATGGTCCCAAGGGCGAGGCATTGCAGCGCCGCAGAGCTCATGAAATCCTCCTTTTTTTAAGACCTTGGAGGCTCTGCCTCCAAACCTCCGCAACCTTTGAGAAAGGTAAGACTTCGTAGAACGAAGTCTACGAAACATTTTACCCACTCCTCATTACATTCGTCGTGAAGGTTTTGATGTTGTGACAAGCTAACCGAACCATCGTAAAAGTTTTGCAGACTTCGCTCTGCGAAGTCTTAGCTTTCTTCAAAAGCTCGTGGAAGTTTGAGGGGTGAGCGTTCTGCCGGATACTTGGCAAAGCCAAGTATTGCAGACCATGCTGCGAACCGACCGAAGCGGCAAGCGAGACCGGCGTCCCCAAGATCTTGCCCTTAATAGCCTGAGAAGCGCAATTTTTGCGGGTGGTGAATAATAGGTCAACACTCGCTGCGCTCGGTTAACTATACAAGAGGGGGGCGGAGAGTTCATCTCGCCGTGCGAGATGAATCTCTTTTGCAACTGAATAAAAAGCTCCCCTGGAAACCGGAACCGGCCAGCGGCGTGAAGAAACGCACCCAGCCCGGCGAGTTTTCCGCAGGAAAACGGAAAGATAAACCGAGCTATGCGAGTGTTTATCTTTTTGACACTACCGCGAAACCCAGCCTGCTCATTTCACCATTCTTGGCGCGGCGGGCGTCCAGCACCCAGCTTTGCAAAACTCATGACGCCTGACGAAACCTTGCTATCTCATCGCTCCATTCCTCGCGTCGGGCGCCCCGCTCACATTTTGCGGCGAGCCGCAAAATGGCCGTGGGGAAACGGGCTTTGACCGTTTCCCCGGCGGTTCGTCCTATGGACGAACCCGAGCGGGGCGGATGCGGAGAACGTCAGCGGCGGGCGCAGCATCCCAGCCAGAAAATGTGCCCGGACTTGTGCTCCTTGCTCAGCCGCCGCGCGCACCGTTCCCCCTCAAAAAATCACACTTAAATTATATGTCCTGGTTTTTCCCTTGTCAACGGCCGGATTTTGGTGTATGATGTAGAAAAAAGCAAAAGGAGGCACGCCTATGCCCATCACTATCCAGGAGCGGGCCCTGCTGGCCGTGGACGCTCTGAAGAAAGAATATCCGGACGCCCTCTGCTCTCTGGAATACACCGACCCTCTCCAGCTGCTCATCGCCACCCGCCTGGCCGCCCAGTGCACCGACGCCCGGGTCAATCTGGTCACCCCGGCCCTGTTCGCCCGCTTCCCCACCCTGGAGGCCTTCTGCGAGGGCACCGAGGAGGAGATCGGGGAGCTGATCCACTCCTGCGGCTTTTTCCGGGCAAAGGCTCGGGACATTCTGGGGGCCTGCCGGAAAATCCGAGACGACTTCGGCGGGCAGGTGCCGGACAACATGGAGGACCTGCTCAGCCTGCCCGGCGTGGGCCGGAAAACCGCCAACCTGCTTCTGGGGGACGTGTTCCACAAGCCCGCCGTGGTCACGGACACCCACTGCATCCGCATCTCCGGGCGGCTGGGCCTGACCGCCAATAAGGCCCCGGAAAAGGTGGAGAAGGACCTGCGGGCCCTGCTGCCCCCTGAGGAATCCAACGATTTCTGCCACCGTCTGGTGCTCCACGGCCGGGCGGTGTGTACCGCCCGAAGCGCCAAATGCGGGGCCTGTTCTCTGGCGGAGTTCTGCCCCAAGGTGGGGATATGAGCGGGCTCCATCCGGTGTGCCCGGTGTGCCGGGGAGAATTGGCCCCCACCGGAGAGGGGGGCTTTTCCTGCACGGCCTGCGGTGCGGACTTCCCCAGCGCACGGGGGATTCCCTGCCTGTTTCCGCCGGAAACGGGGGACTTCTGGGCCGAGAGCCAGAGGGCTCTGGAGGAGTTTTTCGGGGAAAACCCCGCCCTTTCCAAAGCTCTGGAGGCGGCCCCTCCGGAAACCCTCAACGGCGCGGACCTCTCCGCCAAGGCCTCTCTGCTGCGAATCCAGGGGCGCTTCCGGGAGGCGGTGGAGGTTCACGAGGCCTCCTGGGCGCGGTGCTACCCCCAGGAATACAGAGACAGCTTCCAGGCCCAGATGGACTTTATCACAGAGAGCCTGAAAAGCGCCGTCGGGCCTGTGCTGGACATTGCCAGCGGCCGGGGCACGCTGATCTCCCAGCTTCTCTCTCAGGTGGAGGCCCCTCTGATTGCCAGCGATCTGTCTCCCACCGTGCTGGCGGATTACCAGGCCTCCCGCTGGGGGGAGCATCTCCAAAGCGGGCGGCTGGGTCTGATGGCCTTTGACGCCAAGAACATACCCTTTGAGGACGGCGCCGTCCCGGTCATCACCACCTGCCTGGGCCTGCAGAACATCCCCGGGCCCGAGGCCGCTCTCCGAGAGCTGCGCCGGGTCTGCGGAGGGACCCTCTACGCCATGTGCATGTTCTTCCCGGAGGAGGACGGGGTCAACCACAGAGCCGCCGCCAAAGTCGGCCTGCCCGGCGCGTTCTCTTTGGAACAGCTGCGGGGGATGATGGAGCGCTGCGGCTGGCAGGTCCGCCCGGAGGCGGGGCCCTGGTTCCAGATCCAGCCCACGCCCGAAGGGGAAATCGCCGCCGGGATGCGGGTGGACGCCCTGCCCGCCAGGGAAACCCGGTGCCGGTTCGCCACGCTGGTCTGCCAGTGATGGGCCGCTGGCAAGGTCGTGGGGCGCTGGGTCTCGGCTGCCGCCTCGGTCGGTTCGCAGCGTGTCTACCGCTGGCAGACGCTCTCCCCCACACCCCGCAAGGGGCCTAGACGCCTGAGACTTGGCTACGCCAAGTCTTTGACCGCGCAATGTCACTCCTCATTTCATTCGTCGTGAAGGTTTTATGTGTTTTGACGAGCTAACCGAACAACCGTAAAAGTTTTGCAAACTTCGCTCTGCGAAGTCTTAGCTTTCTTCAAAAGCTCGCGGAGGTTTGGAGGCAGCGCCTCCAAGGTCTTGCCGGAATGCGCGTTTCTTTGCGCATGGAGGCCCCATATTACTCAAAAAACAAAGGAGCAATCTCTATGAAGTACGATTTCGAGACCCTGATCGACCGCTCTCAGCACGGCAGCGGAAAATGGAACGGCATGAAGGAGAAAAAGCCCGATCTCTCCCCGGGAATCGTCCCCTTCTCCGTGGCGGATATGGAGTTCAAAAACGCCCCGGAGATCGGGGAGGGCCTGAAGGCCTATATGGACACCCATATCCTGGGCTACACCGGTCCCACAGAGGAGTATCTCGGCACGGTCTGCGCCTGGATGGAGAAGCGCCACGGCTGGCACATTGAGCCGGAGTGGATCTGCGGCACCCGGGGCGTGGTGGAGGCCCTGATGTTCGCGGTGCGGGCCTTCTGCCAGCCGGGCGACGGGGTCATCATCTTCACGCCGGTCTACTACCCCTTCTACATGGCCATTGAGAACCACAGCTGCCAGACCGTCCGCTGCCCCCTGGTCTATGAGGGCGGCGTTTATTCCATCGACTTCGGCCTGCTGGAAAAGCTGGCGGCGGAGGAGAACAGCAAAATGCTCATTCTGTGCAGCCCCCACAACCCCGTGGGCCGGGTGTGGACCGAGGAGGAGCTCCGGCGGATCACGGAAATCTGCCGGAAGAACCACGTGCGCATTGTCAGCGACGAGATCCACTTTGACATCATCATGCCCGGTCACAAGCACACCGTCATCGCCGCGGTGGCCCCGGAGGACGAGATCATCGTGTGCACCGCGCCCAGCAAGACCTTCAATCTGGCGGCCATGCAGACATCCAACATCATCATCCCCAACGAGGCGGACCGGGAGGCGTTCCGGAAGGTGGCGGGCCACGGCGGTCCCCCCGCTCTGGGCCTGGAGGCCTGCCGCATTGCCTATACCCAGTGCGAGGCCTGGATGGAGGAGATGATTGAGACCATCCACCAGAACTACCGGCTGGCGGTGGATTTCATCCGGGAGAATCTGCCGGAGATCAAGCCTGTGGAGCTGCAGGGCACCTATCTTCTCTGGCTGGACTGCACTGCTCTGGGCAAGACCAAGGAGGAGCTGGAGGAGATGATGGTCCAGAAGGCGGAGCTGTTCCTGGACGAGGGCTACATGTTTGGCGAAGAGGGCGCGGGGTTCGAGCGGGTGAATCTGGCGGTGCCCCGGCGGGTGCTGGAGGAGGCCCTGGAGCGCCTGGAGAAGGCTGTGCGGGGATAGACGCAGGCTTTCTGATTCCGGCAAAGCCCACCAGGGTAAAAGTTTCGTCCACCTTTTCAAAGGTGGTGGGAGTTTGAGGGCAACGCCCTCAAGGTCTTATCTCTTGACCTTACCTCCTGAGAAGCGCATTTTTGCAGGGGTGAATTTGCGCAGAATGCGCAAAGAGGGGATGCTTTTTGCAAAGAGAAAAAGCATCCCCTGGAAACCGGAACCAGCCAGTGCTATATAGCTTTCGTTGGCTTTGCAAATGCAAAGCCAAACAGGAAACCCCATACGTGGGTTTCTTGCGGGGAACAGTCCACTGGACTGTTCCCCTATTTTCCCGCGTTGCTTTCTCAGGTGTTTCAGGTCAAGGGCAAGACCTTGGGGCGTTGCCCCAAACCCCACAAACTTTTTGAAAAAAGTTTGATCAAAAACTTTTACGGCGCCCGCCGCCGGCTCGGCTCTAGATTCCCAGGGCTTTTCGCGCCAGCGCGTCCGCCATATCATTATACTTGTCGCCGGAGTGGCCCTTCACCTTCACAAAGCGCAGCTCCACCGTCCTGGCCGTCTCCCGGCACTCCGCCGCGTACCGCTGGGTCCCCGGCTTGTTGGCCTTCCAGCTGCCGTCCGCCCAGCGGCCCAGGCCCTCGTAGTCGTGGTGGATCTCCACCGCCGGAATCCCCCTCTCCCGGCAGTACCGCAGCACCGTCAGCACGCCCATGATCTCCCCCGCCACATTGTGCATTTCGGAGAGCTCCCGGTCCGAAAAGCGCTCTGAGAATTCCACCTGCCCCCCCTCATAGAACAGCACCGCCCCGCAGGAGAAATCCCCGGTGACCTTGTCGTAGCTGCCGTCCACATAGGCCACGGCCCCCTGCCAGAGCTCCTCCGGCTCCGGCTCCGCGCCCTTTTCCCAGCCCCGCACAAAGGCCTCCGCCTCCTCCCGGGTGGGAAAGCTCTTGTAAACCGCCCGGGCGACCCCATGCACCTGCCGCTTGCATTCGTCCCAGGTGGTATAGATCCCGGAACCATCCCGGCCTACCCGTACCGCGTAAAATTTTTTTGCCATGTCTGCCTCCTTTAAGGTGCGCTTTCCGAAAAGACTCCCTTTATAAACACGTTTTCCGCGTCTTTACAGTATAGCGGAAAAAAAAAGTAAAATCAACCGTGACCTTTCGCTGCAAAACGGTGTCTTTATAATTGTAGAGGGACATCTGCCGCTCTCGTTAATAAAATTTTAAAGATTGGAGGTCAAAAAGCGGTTGATATGTCTGGGTAAATGATGTATAATAACACAGTATATTGTGGGCATATAGTCAACGCGGTTCATAAAGAATCACAAAGGCTTTTTGAACCAGGCGGCGGAGTTCTTATCCCCCGGCCCGCCCGGCATTGTAATCGCCCTGCCGGCTTTCCCGCGCGTTTACTATAACTGTGCCCTGCAACTCTGTATAGCAAGGAGCGCACCCGTATATGGAACATAATACAGCGAACAATCCCGGGAGGAACCCCCAAAATAAGAAGCGCCCCGCCCTGATCGCGGCGGGATGCGCGGCGGGCCTGGTCATCATTGGGCTCTGCGTGTGGTTCTTCTGGCTGAAAGGCTATTTGGAGGCCAGCGGCGCCTCCCCTGTCTACGTAAGCTCCGTGGCTTCCATCACCGGCGCCGGCGTAGATACCGACCCCCGCTATTCCGGCCTGGTGGAACCCCAAAAGATCACCAAGATCAACAAGGACGACACCCGCACCGTCTCAGAAGTGCTGGTGGCGGAGGGGGATCCGGTCTCTGTGGGCACGCCTCTGTTCCGCTATGACACCGGCGAAATGGACCTCTCGATCCGCCAGGCCGAGCTGGAGCTGGAGGGCATCGCCAACCAGATCACCTCCTTCCAGGACCAGAAAAAAACTCTGGAGGCGGAAAAGAAGGACGCCAGCAAGGACGACCAGCTTTCCTATACCATTGAGATTCAGTCTGTGGAGCTTCAGATCAAAAACCAAGAGTACCAGCGTTCTGTAAAGCAGAGCGAGCTGGAAAAGCTCCGCTCCGCCCGGGACAACAACGAGGTTCTCTCCGAGGTGGAGGGCGTGGTCCAGCAGATCAACCTGACCCCCCAGACCGACAACATGGGCCAGCCTTTGCCCTATATGAGCATTCTCTCTTCCGGGGAGTTCCGCATTAAAGGCACCATCACCGAGATGAACATTGGCTCTCTCTATGAGGGCCAGGCCGTCACGGTCCACTCCCGGGTGGACAGCGGCGCTACCTGGTCCGGCGTTGTGGACACAGTAGAGCACGAGCCGGCCCAGGACAATAACAACAATATGTACTATTACGGCGGGGACCAGGGAGAGCAGAGCTCCAAATACAATTTTTATGTGGTGCTCAACTCTCTGGACGGCCTGATGCTTGGGCAGCACGTATATATTGAGCCGGACAACGGGGGCTCTTCTGCCCGCGCCGGCATCTGGCTTCCCTCCGCCTATGTGGTCAGCGACGGCGCGGGAAGCTATGTCTGGGCCCGGGACGAAAACGAAAAGCTGGAACGCCGGGCCATTATGCTGGGAGAATATGACTCCGCCGAGGACCTGTATCAGATCTCCAGCGGCCTGGAGGTCAGCGACTATATCGCCTATCCTGTGGAGGGCTTGGTAGAGGGCGGCCCCACCACCACCGACGCCTCCGCCCAGACCCTTCCCGGTGAGGACGGCATGGGCGGCGATACCACGGGCGGGGATATGGACCCCAACTTTGGAATAGACAACACCCTGCCCGAGGGCGGGGAGGCCATTCCCGATGATGGCGGCATGGTTCCCGAGGGGGACGCCGGCACTCTGGATGACGGCGCGGCCGTTCCTGAAGGCGGAGATGATACAGCGGGCGGCGACGGCACGGAGGGCACGGAACAATGATGCTTGAACTGCGCGACATCTATAAAACCTATTTGCAGGGCAAAATGGAGGTTCCCGTGCTGGGCGGCATCTCCCTCTCCGTGGAGGAGGGGGAATATGTGGCCATTATGGGGCCCTCTGGCTCCGGCAAAACCACCCTGATGAACATTATCGGCTGTCTGGACAGCCCCACCTCCGGGGAATATATCCTGGACGGCGAGGACATTGCCAAGATCAGCGAAAAGCGCATGTCCGAGGTACGGCTGCACAGCATCGGCTTTGTATTTCAGAGCTTCTACCTGCTCTCCCGGCAGTCCGCCTTGGATAACGTGGCCTTGCCCCTGCTCTATGCGGGCGTGCGCCGCCGGGAACGCCAGGAGATCGCCCGCAAGGCCCTGGAACGGGTGGGCCTGGGCGACCGCACGGAATTCAAGCCCACCCAGCTCTCCGGCGGGCAATGCCAGCGGGTAGCCATTGCCCGCTCTATTGTAAACAGCCCGAAAATCCTTTTGGCCGACGAGCCCACCGGCGCCCTGGACACCAAGTCCGGCGAACAGATCATGGAGATTTTCCAACGGCTGAACGACGAGGGCGTCACCATCGTGATGATTACCCACGAGCCGGAGATCGCCGCCCACGCCAAGCGCACCCTGCACATCCGGGACGGACTGCTTTTAGGCGGTTCCGGCCAAGATTCCGGAATGCCCCATTCTCCTGCCGCGACACAGGCGGCTACGGCGGCATCCGCCGCCCACGCCGCTCTCCCCCGGCCAGCGGTTCCCACTCCGCCGGCCCCGGCGCCTTCCACCGGCCAGCGGCCCCTCTCGCAGGCTGGCGGCCCGGCCCCAACGGCTGCTCAGCAGCCGGACCCCTCTCAAAAAGGCCCCGCGGCACCTCAAAGTCTCCCGCAGGCCGGGAAGGCGCCGGAGTCCAAGCCCCGTCCGGAAATTCAGAAGGCTCCTAATCCTGAAAAGGCCCCCGGGCCGGAGAAGCCCCAGGAGCCCGAATTCCCGGACGAGGAGCCTATCAGCGGCCAGTCCATCATCGCCGCCTTAGAGCGCCAGCTCAACCGGCTGACGGAGGATCTGGAAAATCCGGAACACGCAAAAGCCGCGCCGGAAGGAGGGGAGGAACCGTCTCATGAACAATAAGGCAAAAACCCGGAAACGGCTGATTATTCTTGGAATCACGGCGGTCGTCCTTGCCGGGATTATCATCGGGACCGTTCTCTATATTCAGTACCGCAACGACCAGAAAACCGTCAAGGTTCAGCCCGTGAGCTATGTGTCCACCAGCTACTGGGGGGATCAAACCTCCTGCTCCGGCAACATCGTCTCCGATTACGTGCAGGAGCTCTACCCGGACACCGGCAAGTCCATCAGCGAAATCTTCGTCCAGGAGGGGCAGCAGGTCAGCGTGGGCACCCCCCTGCTCCAATATGACCGCACTTCCCTGGAGCTGGACGTGGAGGCCAAGGAGATCGCCTCCAAACAGGCGCAGGTGCGTATCGACGAAGCCCAGCGCCAGCTGAAAAAGCTCCAGAACACCAAGCCTGTCTCCAACAACAACAATAATAACGGGGGCGGCGGCACGGTGGTGGTTCGGCCCACGCCCACCCGCAAGCCAACCCCCACTCCCAAGCCTACGCCAAAGCCCACACCCAAACCCGTGGTCACCCCCACCCCCTTCCCCACCCCAGACCCGGATGTGAACGTATATGAGGAGCTGGATGAAAACTCCAAGCCCTATAAGGGCAGCGGCACCAGCGAGGACCCCTACTATTTCCTGTGCAAGGACGGCTTCCGGATGACACCCGGATTCCTCAAGCTGCTCTTCGGCCTGAACCAGCCGGATCCCACGCCGGTCCCCGTTGTCACCCCGGAGCCTACAGGCGAGCCCACCCCCACCCCCACGCCGGAGCCGGACCCCACGCCCCCGGAGGGCGGCGGCTCTGAGGGCGGGGATTCCCAGAGCCCGGAGGCAGACCCTCTAACCCCCATGAACATGGCCTTTTTCCAGAGCCCGGGGGAGCCCCAGGCCCTGGCTGTGGAGGGGGAGCGCGACGCCCTTCGGTCGCCCTTCGCGGCGGTATTTGAGGTGCGCAAGCACGACTCCAATTACGGCGAGCTCATCTCTTCCTTCACTCTGGACGGCACCAGTCTTTCCGCCATTCTCAGCCTGCCCGGCCTGGTGGGCGGCATACAGGCCGGGGAAAGCATCCTGGAAGGAGACTTTTTCGATCCCGCGCCCAAGGATGCCACTCCCACGCCCAAACCCACCGCAAAGCCCACTCCCGAGCCTGATAATTACAATTCTATGGGCTATACCTCCGCGGAGCTGAACAAGCTCATCAAGGAGAAAAAGCGGGAGATTACCAATTTACAGCACAATTTGAAGCAGGCCCAGCTGGATCTGGACAAAGCCAAGCGCTCTCTGGAGAATTCTACCGTGCTCAGCACCGTGGACGGCCAGGTACGCACCCTGATCGACATCGACTCCGCCCTAGCGGAAAGCAAACCCTTCCTGGTGGTGTCCGGCGCCCAGCAGTACTTTGTCAGCGGCACCCTCAGCGAAAACCTGCTGGGCAGCGTAAACGTGGGGGATCAGGTGACTGTCACCTCCTGGATGAACGGCATGACCTACACCGCCCAGATCGTCTCCATCTCCGACTATCCTGTGGAGAACGGCTATTTTAATGGTGGCGGCAACCCCAACAGCTCCCAGTATGAGTTTACCTCCGTGCTTCTGGACCCGGACGACACCATTCAGTCCGGCGCCTATGTGGATATCTCCATGAACATCACAGACACTACCAGCACGGACGCCCTGTATCTGGATAAAATGTATATCCGGGAGGACGATTCCGGCTACTACGTGATGATGGCAGGCCGGGACAA
Organism: Acutalibacter sp. 1XD8-33; assembly: GCF_003612555.1. Lineage (GTDB taxonomy): Bacteria > Bacillota > Clostridia > Oscillospirales > Acutalibacteraceae > Acutalibacter. Next base: position 36,251 of record NZ_RAZF01000017.1, on the reverse strand, counting down.
CCGGCTGGTAAAGCAATATATTCAGGTGGGCAAGACCATCTACGGCGGGGGATACTATGAGATCAAATCCGGCGTGGGGATCGAGGATTTCGTGGCCTTCCCCTATGGTCCGGATGTAAAGGAAGGCGTTCGGGCCCTGCTGGCCGATACGGGCGAACCTCCCTGGCCGGAGGAAAACGCTTCTTCTGATGTTTCCAGCCTACCTGAAGGCGGGGACGAAGAATTCGGCTCCCCTGATATGGGAATCATGCCCCGGACAGTGGATCCCGGCGAAGCCGAAGAGGGCGGAGAAGCCTCCGGGGAGGCTGAGGGCTCCACAGAGTCCGACGAAACCGGCGGCGTTGCTCCCGCTGAAAATGGAGGTGAGCTCCTTGATTGAGAATATCCGCCTGTCCTTTCAGGGCATCTGGGCCCATAAAATGCGGTCCTTTCTGACCATGCTGGGCATTATCATCGGCATTGCCGCCATCATCTCCATTGTCTCCACCATCAAGGGCACCAACGAGCAGATCAAACAAAACCTGATCGGCGCTGGCAACAATGTGACCCGGGTACAGCTTTACCGGGCAGACAACAGCGACTATCCCTATGGCATGGACGAGGGCATCCCCCAGGGCATCCCCCAGATTTCCAGTGGGACGCTGGACGAGATTGCCGCCATGGACGATGTGGTTTCCGCCAGCGCCTATACCCGCCGGAACTATGGCTACTCCTATTACTACGGTAACGTGGAGCTCTCCAGCTGCCCCACCTATGGGGTAGACAACAACTATTTCACCACCTGCGGCTATTCCGTCAAACGGGGGCGGATGTTCGTTCCCAAGGATTTCACGGATTTCCGCCCGGTAGCCGTAATCGACGACAACACCGCCAAGTCCCTGTTCCAGAGCGAGGACCCCATCGGCAAGACCATTGAGTACAATTCCATTGCCCTGGTGGTTGTGGGCGTGGTAGAGTTGGACACCAAGTTTGAGCCGGTGATCAATTCGGAAGAAGATTACTACACCTACATGAACAACCGCAACGCCGGCGCGGTTTTCCTGCCCAACGTGATCTGGCCCACTCTCTTCGCCTATGACGAGCCCCAAGAGCTGGCCGTGCGGGTAAGCTATACCGAGGCGATGTCCAAGGTAGGCAAGGACGTGGCCGAGCTGCTGAACACCCACTGCACCAATGAGACGATCGTCTACAAGGCAGAGAACACCCTGGAAAAGGCCAAAGACCTCCAGGACCTGAGCAACGCCACCAACCAGCAGCTGGTATGGATTGCCAGCATCTCCCTTCTGGTAGGCGGCATCGGCGTAATGAACATCATGCTGGTGTCCGTCACCGAGCGCACCCGAGAAATCGGACTGAAAAAGGCCATCGGGGCCAAAAAAAGCCGGATTCTCTGGCAGTTCCTGACAGAGGCGGCCGTACTCACCAGCCTGGGCGGCGTTCTGGGCGTGGGCGCGGGCATTGGCATGGCGGAGCTGATCTCCAACGTGGCCCAAACTCCGGTGGCCATCAGCGTGCCCGCTATTTTCCTGGGTGTGTTGTTCTCCATGGTGATCGGCATTATCTTCGGCCTGATCCCTTCCGTAAAAGCCGCGAACCTAAACCCCATCGACGCCCTGCGGCACGAATAACCGTGTTCCTTTTCCAAGATACAAAAAAGCTCCCCCGACAGAATCGGGGGAGCTTTTTTGCGGCGGTATGGCGGCGCAGGGGGGCATTATATCTGTGCATACGGCTGAAGTGCCTCCCAGCTCACCCACTCCAGCTCCAGGGCAAAGGGCTCCCCGCAGCACTCCGTCAGATGCCAGGCCTCCGGTCCCCGCTCCAGCCGCAGGCTCCGCAGCCAGGGGCCTTCGCCCCGCAGCCGGGGTTCTGGCCCCAGCCGGGAAAAGGCCGTCTCCTGGATGCCCTGGGCCATTCCCATCCCGGTGTATTTCATGTGGGCTTCCTTGCAGGTCCACAGCTGGGTCAGAAGGGACGGGTCCTCCCCGGTGAGAGCCTCCTCCCCCTCTCCACGAATCCGCGCCGCCAAGGTCGATGAAAATACCCTCTCCCGCTCCAGATCCAGCCCCACGGGGAAGGATTCCAGGGCGCAGGCCGCCAGCCCTCGGCTGTGGCTGATGTTGAAGTGGAACCGCTTGTCTCTGAAATAGGGCTTGCCGTGTTCCCCGACCTCCAGTGCCTGCTTTATGTTAACCGGAACCTCCAGCCCCAAGCGCTCCATGCCATAACAGAGCAGGGCCCATCCGGCCTTCCGCTCCGCCGCCACTGCGGCTTTCCGGTCAAGCTCTTTGGGTAGTTTAGTTATGTAAACCAACCGGATTCCCCCTTACTGGCCCTCGGCTCCGGCGGGCTCCTTCTCGAAGAGGCCTTCCCGGGTGATGTTCTTCAGCCATTTCCCGGAGCGGTAGCGCTTAAAGACCCAGGGCCACTTTACGAACTCGTCGGTACACATAATGAAATACACCCACAGCACCGGCAGCTTGAACACGAACGCTGCCAAAAAGCCCACCGGCAGGGCGTAGACCCACATGTCGAAGAAGTCGCAGATCAGGCCGAAGCGGCTGTCCCCTCCCGCCCGGAACACGCCGGCTATCAGGGTGGTGTTCACCGCCGCGCCCATCACGTAGTAGCTGTTGATCAGGAGCATCACGCTCAGGTAGCCCAGGGCCGTCTCGGTGAAATTGCCGTTCCCGGCGTACAGCAGCACAAAGGGCCGGGCACACAGCACGATCAGCCCCCCCACGGCTCCCGCGGCCACGGTGAGCCATAAAAGCCGCCGGCCGTCCGCACGGGCCTCCTCCAGCCTGCCCTCGCCGATCTTCTGCCCCAGCAGGATGCCTCCCGCACTGGCCAGGCCAAAGCACAGGACAGTGCCGAAGCCCCGCACCACCGTGGCCAGAGAGTTGGCCGCAACGGCGTCGTTGCCCAGATGGCCGATAATCACCGAGTACAGGGAAAACGCCAGCCCCCAGACCACGTCGTTGGCCATGGCGGGCAGGGAGAGCTTGAGAAAGTCCCGGAACAGCACCGCGTTCTTCACAAAGATCATCCGCAGCTTCAGCTTCACCTGGGGGGACCGTGCGGACACCACAAAGCACAGGGCCAGCTCCACCAGCCGGGAGATGGAGGTGGCCAGGGCCACGCCGTTGGCCCCCATCTTGGGCACGCCCAGCCAGCCGAAGATAAAGACCGCGTTCAGGATTACGTTCAGCACCACCGCCACTGTGTTGAGCACCGTGCCGATTGCCACCCGGCCCACGCTGCGCAGGATAGAGATGTATACCTCCGTCACGCCCCAGCACAAATAGCACACGCTGAGAATCCGGATATACCCTGCCCCCAGCTGGATCAGCTCCTGGTCGTTGGTAAACACCAGCATCATATACTGGGGGACCGTCAGGGCCAGCACCGCGAAACCCAGGGAGATGCCCACGGAAAACCGCAGGGCGATCCCCTGAACCACCTCGATGGCCCGGAAGTCCTTTTTGCCGTAATACTGGGCGCAGAGCATGGTGGCGCCGGTGCCCAGACCATAGAACACCATGAACAGCACGCTGGCGTACTGGCTGGCCAGGCTCACCGCCGAGATGGCCGATTGGCCCACAAAATTAAGCATCACCACATCCGCCGAGCTCACCGCAGAACTCAGCAGGTTTTGCAGCACAATGGGTGTGACCAGCTTGACGATCTGGCCATAGAAAGGGCTGCTGAACCGTTCCTTCAACCTCATTTTCATTTCCTCCGCAAGCAAATAGAATTGCTTTATCATAGCATACCCCTCTGAAAAATGCAAGGCGGCGGAAACTTTTCCTCTCCGTTTCGCCCTGAAAAGCCTGGGAATTTGTTAACAGAATGAAAATTCCCCGGGTTTTCGTTGCACTTTTCGCCGGAATCGTGTACAATATCTAATATCTTATTATAATCGTTTCGGAATTCTAGAACGGAGAGGGAATGGCTTTTGGCTATGATTGATTTTAACGGCGTGAAATGCCCTGTCTGCGGCGTACCCTTTCAGGAGGACGACGATGTCGTGGTCTGCCCCCAGTGCGGCGCGCCCTATCACCGCCACTGTTATGAGAAAGAGGGCAAATGCATCTTCACCGGCCTGCATGAATCCGGCAAGGAATGGTCGCCCCCCAGCCCCCCCAAGGCTCCCGACGTGTCCGCCGAGATCAAGGACCGGGAGTGCCCGGCCTGCGGCTGCCTGAACAGCCACAGCGCCCTATTCTGCAGCCGGTGCGGCGGCTCCCTTCTGGGCCAGCCCCAGCGCTATCAGAATTCCCCGCCGCCTCCGGTGCCTCCCCACCCCGGCCAGAGCCAGCAGCAGCCCCCTCCGTACGCTCCCTATGGCGGCGCGCCCCAACGGGGGCCCTATATTCCCGCTCCCTTTATTTTCGACCCCATGGGCGGGGTGAACCCGGCGGACATGCTGGACACGGGGGTGAGCTTTGGAGACGCCTCTAAGCTGGTGAAGCAGAACACCTCCTATTATATGCCGGTTTTCCGCTATATCAAGCAGACCCGCCGGAACAAATTCAACTTTTCGGCCTTCCTCTTTTCCGGGGCCTGGATGCTCTACCGCAAGCAGTATAAGTACGGCGCCATTTTTACGGGGCTGATGTTTCTGCTCTATCTGCTGTACCTGTCGGCCTCGGTGTTTGTGGCCACCCCCCAGCTGATCTCTCTAATGGAACAGGCGGGCATGGACATCAGCCAGGGCTTCTCCCCCAGCAGCGAACAGATGCTGGTGATCTCCCAACTTATGGGCGAGGACCCCGTCATCTATCTGAAGGTCTGCCTGCCCCTGATCTGCCTGGTGCTGATGCTGGCCGTAATGATCTTTTTGGGCGTGCGGGGCAATAAGATGTATATGAATCACTGTGTGCGCAAGGTCCGGGAGGTAAAGTCTGCCAACCTGGCAGACGAGCCCCAGATGACGCTGGACAATCTGGGGGGCGTGAACACCTCTATCGCCGTGTGCATGTTCGTGTGCTATTTTCTGCTGGTGAACGTGGTTCCCCTGCTCTTGTAGTTTTTGATACGGGGGCCAGCGCATTCCGCTAACCAAGGTAATAGTTTCAGGGAAGAGGCCTCCACGGCCTCCCAGAAAAAGGAGTAGAGCGATGAAAAAGGTACGCAAGGCCGTAATCCCCGCGGCGGGTCTGGGCACCCGAGTGCTCCCCGCCACCAAAGCCATGCCCAAGGAAATGCTGCCCATTGTGGACAAGCCCGCCATTCAATACATTGTGGAGGAGGCCGCCGCCTCGGGCATTGAGGAGATCCTGATTATCACCAACCGGGGCAAGGGCCTTCTGGAGGACCATTTCGACCGGGCCCCCGAGCTGGAGGACCGGCTGGCCACCGACCCGGGCAAAGCCGCCATTCTGGAGCAGGTCCGAAGCATCACAAAGCTGGCGAATATCTGGTATGTGCGCCAGAAAGAGACCAAGGGCCTGGGCCACGCGGTAAACTGCGCCCGGAACTTTATCGGCGGGGAGCCATTCGCCGTGCTCTATGGGGACGATGTGATTATGGGAGAGGACCCCGCCTGCGGCCAGCTGATTCGGGCCTATGAACAGTATGGCCTGGGAGTGGCGGGGGTAAAAGAGGTCTCTCCCCAGGCCATCCACAAGTACTCCTCTCTGAAGGTGGAGCCCTTGGCGGGGAACTGCTTCCGCTGCACGGACATGATCGAAAAGCCCGCCCCAGGTCAGGAATTCTCCCTCTATTCCATCCTGGGCCGCTGTGTGCTGCCCCCGGAGATCTTCGATATTCTGGACGTGACCCCTCCCGGCGCGGGCGGCGAGATCCAGCTCACCGACGCCATGAAAACCCTGGCCCGGCGGAAGGGCATGGTGGCTCTGGACTTTACAGGCAAGCGCTACGACATGGGCAGCAAGCTGGGGGTCATGCAGGCCGGGGTGGAAGCCGCCCTGGGCCATCCTGAAATCGGCGGGGAATTCCGGGCCTATCTAAAGGAGCTGGCAAAAACCCTGTGAAGCGACTGATTCTGATAAACGGCACTATGGGCGTGGGAAAGACCGCCCTCTGCCAGGAGCTGAAAAAGAGGCTTCCGCCCTGCGTGTTTTTAGACGGCGACTGGTGCTGGGATATGGAGCCGTTCCAGGTGACCCAGGAGACCAAGACTCTGGTGATGAACAACATCACCGATATGCTCAACCGCTTTTTGGCCTGCCCGGCCTTTGAGACAGTGCTCTTTTGCTGGGTCCTGCATCAGCAGGCTATTTTAGACGAGCTGCTGGCCCGGCTGCATCTGGAAAGGGCAGAGCTCCGCATATTCACTCTGACGGCAAAACCGGATACCCTGCGGGCCCACATCCAGAAAGACGTTGACACCGGACTCCGCGCCCCTGATGTGCTGCAAAGAAGCCTGGAGCGCCTGCCGCTATACGAAAAAATGGACACGGAAAAACTGGCTGTAGAGACAGGCTGTCCCGCCCAGTTGGCGGATGAAATCCTGCGGAGGCTGGCAAAATAAAAACCAGACGCGACCGGTTCCGGCGCGCCTGATTTTTCCTTCGGGGAGCGGTTCCCCGGGCTTTATCCGTTCTGCTTGCTGCTGATGATTTTGCTCAGCTCTTCCATAAAGCTGTTGATGTCCTTAAACTGGCGGTACACTGAAGCGAAGCGCACATAGGCCACCTCGTCCACTGTTTTCAGCTTTTCCATGGCATAGGTGCCAATGCGCTGGGAGGAAACCTCCTTGTCCAGGGAATTCTGAAGCAGCGCTTCGATCTCTGTGACAATATGCTCCAGGGTGTCAATAGATACCGGGCGTTTCTCGCAGGCGCGCAGCAGGCCGTTAAGCAACTTCTGCCGGTCAAAGGCCTCCCGAGAGCGGTCTTTCTTGATGACCACAATGGGCACGTTCTCGATGATCTCATAGGTGGTGAAGCGCTTGCTGCATTTCAGGCACTCGCGACGGCGGCGGATTCGTTCGCTTTCGTCTGTGGGGCGGGAATCTACCACTTTGCTCTCGGTATATCCACAGTAGGGGCATTTCACGGTTACAACATCTCCCTTTCTTGTGCTGTTCTTACGATTATACACGAAATCTGCGGTAAATGCAAGGATTTTAAGAAATTACTTTACATAAATTATTAAGACATGATTTGGCATATCGTTAACGCGGCCCAAAAGGGAACGCCCGCTGTTCTCCTGTTCCGGGGCGCTTTTTCGCGATGCCCCATTCCCGCTTTTGAAAGGAACGTTTTTCTCTATGGCAATTTTAACAGTCAGTGGGATTTCCCTCAGCTTCGGCGAGGAAAAGATCCTGGAAAATATCAGTTTTGAAATACAGAAAGGCGAGCGGGTGGGCCTTGTGGGGGTGAACGGCAGCGGCAAGACCAGCCTGTTCAAGGTCCTCACCGGGGAGTATGTCCCGGATACCGGCGCGGCGGTGTTCTCCAAGGAAACTTCCCCCGGCTACATGGAGCAGCACGTATGCCGGGACCTGGAAAAGACCGCCTACGAGGAGGTCATGACCGTGTTCGCCCATCTCCTCAGAATGGAGGCCGAGCTGGAGGAGCTCTCTCTGCGGCTCTCCCAGAACCCGCCCCCAGAGGAGCAGGAGGCCCTCATCCTCCGCCAAGGGGAGCTGAACGACTGCTTTGTGGACCAGGGGGGCCTCACCTGCCGCTCCCGGGCCAGGAGCACCCTTCTGGGCCTGGGCTTCACCGAGGAGCAGACGGAAAACCGGGTGGGCGTGCTCAGCGGCGGCCAGAAGGCCAAACTCCAGCTGGCGAAAATGCTCCTGGGCGGGGCCAATCTGCTGCTGCTGGACGAGCCCACCAACCACCTGGACATCCCCTCTGTGGAGTGGCTGGAGGGCTTTCTCCAGAGCTATGCCGGGGCCTACATCGTCATCTCCCACGACCGGTACTTCCTGGACAAGGTGACCACCCGCACCCTGGAGATGCACGGCAGAACTCTGGACTCCTACAAGGGCAACTATAGCCGCTCTCTGGAGCTGCGGGCGGAGAAGCGCCTGGCTATGGAGCGGGTGTACGAGAACACCCAGCGGGAGATCAAGCGCATCGAGGGGATCATTGAACAGCAGAAGCGCTGGAATCAGGAGCGCAACTACGTGACCATCGCCAGCAAGCAGAAGGCCATCGACCGGCTGGAGGCCACCCTGGAGAAGCCCGAGCAGGACCCGGAGAGCATCCGGTTCCAGTTCCACGCCAGCCGCCGCAGCGGGGACGACGTGCTCACGGCGGAGGACCTGAGCCTCTCCTTCGGGGGCCCGCCCATCTTCCAGAACGTGAACCTGGAGATCAAGCGTGGGGAGAAGATCTTCCTCATCGGGCCCAACGGCTGCGGGAAAACCAGCCTTTTCAAGATCCTGCTGGACCAGTACCGGCCGGACACGGGCTTCGTGCGCATTGGCGCGGGGGTGGACCTGGGGTATTACGAGCAGTCCCAGATGAGCCTCCACGACGAGAAGGAGGTCATCGACGAGATCTGGGACCTGCATCCCCGGATGAACCAGACGGAGGTCCGCAGCGCCCTGGCGGTGTTCCTCTTCAAGGGGGAGGACGTGTTCAAGCCCGTGGGGGCCCTCAGCGGCGGCGAGCGGGCGCGGATCCTGCTTTTGAAGCTCATGCTCTCCAAGGCCAATTTCCTGCTGCTGGACGAGCCCACCAACCACCTGGACATCGGCTCCTGCGAGGCCCTGGAGGAGGCCCTTTCCGGCTACGACGGCACTCTCTTTGTGGTGAGCCACGACCGGTATCTCATCAACAAGCTGGCGGACAAGGTGTACGTGCTGGGGCCCTGGGGCGCGGCCCTGTACCACGGCAACTACGACTACTACTTGGAGCGCCGGGAGGCCATGGAGGCTCTGGAGGAGAAGAAGGCCCAGCCCAAGGTGAACCTCTACAAGCAGCGCAAAGAGCGGGACGCGGAGCTGCGGAAGAAGAAAGCGGCCCTGGCCCGGCTGGAAAAAGAGATCGACCAGGCGGACGCCCGCAGGCAGGAGCTGGAGGCCCGGCTGCTGGACCCGGAGGTCTCGGCGGACTATCAGGCGGTGACAGAGGCCTCGGCGGAGCTCTCCGCCCTCTCGGAGCAGACCGACCGGCTGCTGGCCCAGTGGACGGAGCTCAGTGAGGCTCTGGAGGGGTAGTCACACCGCAAGGTCGTGGGGTTTCACCCCACACCCCACAAACTTTTGAAAAAAGTTTGATCAAAAACTTTTACCCACTCCTCACTTCGTTCGTCGTGAAAATTTTATAGGGGGAATTGACCGGTCCAGCTGGTCTTAAGCTGGTCGTCGTGCGGGGGCGAAACCCCGCGACCTTGCCCTTGACCTTAACACCTGAGAAAACAACGCAGGAAAATAGGAAAACAGTCCACTGGACTGTTTTCCGCAAGGTCTCAGCTTCCGCTTCGGTCGGCGCTGAACGGTCTCCACAGGAGACCAGCGCCCCTCGTCGGGGGGTGAGCGTGTGCCTGTGGCACACAAGCCGCGAACCGACCGAGCCGGCAGGCGAGACTTCTTGTTTGGCTTTGCATATGCAAAGCCAACAAAAAGGCCTGGAAGCCGGAGAAAGCCAGCGGCGTATGCCCCGCTCGCATTTTGCGGCGAGCCGCAAAATGGCCGCGAGGAAGCGGGCCTTGCCCGTTTCCTCCGGCGGTTCGTCCGAAGGACGAACCCGAGCGGGGCGCCTGACGCGAAGAATGGAGCGATGAGATGGCTGAGCTTCGTCAGGCGTCATGAGTTTTCCTGCGGAAAACTCGCCGGGCAGGGTGCGGTGCACACCCTGCGGAGAAAGCCAGCTCTGGGCGCAGCATCCCGGCCGAAATGCCCGCCCGGCCCTGTGCCCCGCAACCAGCCAGCGGGCGCACTCACGCGCCCATATAAAAAAGGAAACGAAACGCTCCCCCGCCTGGGATAGGCTTGACAAAGTTTCGCCGCTATGCTAAAATAAGCGTAAGAAAAGGGCATTGCCGCAAGCGGTTGGCCCGGTTCAGGTGTTTTGTATTTCTACAAAAGCCGTCACTTTGCCGAGTGGCGGTTTTGCTTTGTTACCCTCTTGAACAGCGGCAGTCTTGACAAATCCCGGGCGCACGTGTATAATAAAAGCAGAAAATAAGGAGAGTCCGCCGGATAGACGGTTGGCCCGGTTAATTGGTACTTCTAAATAAAAGCAACCGCTTTACCTTGGCCGGGGAGCGGTTACTTTTTTGTGTTCTTTTTTGAGTGGTAGGGGGCCTTCGGGCGCACAAGACTTGGCTACGCCAAGCCTGCCGCGCCCTACGGCAAGACCTTGGGGACGTTGGTCTCGCCTGCCGGTTCGGTCGGGTCAGAGCAAGAGTTCATGCCTGCATGAACTCTTCGCCACTGGCGATTTTCCCCGCCCCTTGACCGCGCAATGTCACTCCTCATTTCATTCGTCGTGAAGGCTTTGATGTTTTGACGAGCTGACCCAACAACCGTAAAAGTTTTCGTCCACCTTTTTCAAAAGGTGGCGGGGTTTTTAGGGGTGGAACCCCTAAACTGCCAGCGGCCATCCGATACTTCAAAATCCAGGAGCGAAGCCATGAAAGTGAAATTTCTGACCCTTGGCTGCAAGGTGAACCAATACGAGTCCCAGGCCATGCTGGAGGCCCTGCTGCGCCAGGGCTTTCAGGCCGCGGAGGAGGGCGAGCCCGCCGACGTGGCGGTGGTGAACTCCTGCACCGTCACCGCCCAGAGCGACCAGAAGGCCCGGCAGGCCCTGCGCCGCCTCAAGCGCCAGAACCCCCAGGCGGTGATGGTCCTCACCGGCTGCTGGCCCCAGGCCTTTCCAGAGGATGCCGCCGGGCTTCCCGAGGCGGACATTGTGCTGGGCACGGTGAACCGCGGCGCGCTGGGGGAGCGGATCCTGGCCTTCCTCTCCACCCGGGCGCGGATCGTGGACATCGCCCCCCACGAAAAAAAAGAGGCCTTCGAGCCCATGACGGTCCACGGCTTCAGCGGCCACACCCGGGCCTTCGTGAAGATTCAGGACGGCTGCCAGCGCTTCTGCTCCTACTGCGTGATCCCCTTCGCCAGGGGGCCGGTGCGCTCCAAGCCCCTGTGTGACCTGCGCCGGGAGGTGGAAGGGCTGGCCGCCTCGGGCTTTCGGGAGGTGGTGCTCACGGGGATCAACCTGCCCGCCTACGGCCAGGACCTGGGCCTTGACCTCTGCGACGCCATCGAAGCCGCCTGCGGGGCCGATGGGATCCGGCGGGTGCGCCTGGGCTCGCTGGAGCCGGAGCGCCTGACCCCGGAGGTGATTGCCCGGATGCGTGCCCAGGAGAAGCTCTGCCCCCAGTTCCACCTGTCCCTGCAGAGCGGCTGTGACGGCACCCTGCGCCGGATGAACCGCCACTACACCGCCGCCCAGTACCGGGAGATTGTGGAGAACCTGCGGGGGGCCTTCCCCGGCTGCGCGGTGACCACGGACATCATGGTGGGCTTTCCCGGGGAGACGGAGGAGGAGTTCGCGGCCTCCCTGGCCTTCTGCCAGGAGCTGGGCTTTGCCAAGGCCCATGTGTTCCCCTATTCCCGCAGGCCGGGGACTGTGGCGGACCGTGCCCCAAACCAGGTGGACGCCGCCGTGAAGGAGGCCCGCGCCCGCCGGATGTCCGCCGCCATGGACCAGAGCCGCCGGGCGTTTTTCCAGGCCCAGGTGGGGCTTGAGGAACCGGTGCTTTTTGAGGAGGCGATGTGCCCTGGGGTCTACGAGGGGCACACGCCCAATTACACCCCCGTGCGGGCGGAGAGCCGGGAGGACCTCTCCGGGCGGATTCTGCTGGTGCGGCTGACGGGCGCAGAAGGGGACTGGTGCCGGGGGGAGCTGGGGTTTGCTTGATTTCCGGCGGCCCCCGCTCGGGTTCGTCCGAAGGACGAACCGCCGGGGAAACGGGCAAAGCCCGTTTCCCCACGGCCATTTTGCGGCGAGCCGCAAAATGCGAGCGGGGCACACGGCGCGGACAATGGCGAAAGGATATAGCTGAGTTGCGCCGTGTGTCACGAGTTTTGCAAAGCAAAACTCGCCGGACTGGATGCGAGGCGCACAGAGCCGACTCCGCGGGCGGAGAGCCAGCCGGACGCCCTGTGCCCGGTGCGCGCCCATCAAACAAAAACCCACACGCCGCTGGCTTTCTCCGGGCTAAGGGCTTTTGTCCCGCCTGTTCCGCAGTCGGGATAAGAGTCTCGCCTGCCGGCTCGGTCGGTTCGCAGCGTTGTCTGCAATACTTGGCTTTGCCAAGTATCCGGCAGAACGCTCACCCCCCGACGAGGGGCGCTGGTCTCCTGTGGAGACCGTTCAGCGCCGACCGAAGCGGAAGCTGAGACCTTACGGAAAACAGTCCACTGGACTGTTTTCCTATTTTCCTGCGTTGTTTTCTCAGGTGTTTAAGGACAAGACCGTGGGACTCTGTCCCACACCCTGCAACCTTTGAAAAGGTTGACGAAACTTTTGCCCTGGCTGGCTGAGTGCGCAAAAGCCAACCAGGGTAAAAGTTTTTGAGGGTTCTTAGGGAACTTTTTTCAAAAAGTTCCCTAAGCCGCCAGCGGCCATCCAAAAACAAAATAAATTCCACAAAACCCCTTGTGCTTTTCCCAAAAATATGGGATACTATATCCATACCATGCAAAGGGGTGTTTCTATGGCAACCAAGAGCCCGGCAAAAAACGAGAAAAAATTCACCAGGGAGGAAAAAAGCTGGATCCTCTACGACTGGGCCAACTCCGTCTACGCCACCAATATCCTGGCGGTAATCTTCCCCATCTACTTCGGCAATGTCTGCCAGCAGAACGGCGCGGACAATCTGGTGCTCTGGTCCTACGGCACCTCCATCTCCACCTTTGTGGTGGCCATCCTGGCCCCGGTGCTGGGCGCATTGGCCGACCACAAGGGCCACAAGAAAAAGCTCTTCGCCGCCTTTCTGGCCATCGGCGTGGGCTTCACTCTGGTCAGCGCCCTCTTCGGAGAATACCGGATGCTCCTCATCGGCTACGTGCTCTCCCACATCGGCTTCTCCGGCTCCTGCCTCTTCTACGACTCCTTCCTCACGGACGTGACCACCAACGAGCGCATGGACCGGGTGTCCTCCTGGGGCTACGCCATGGGCTACATCGGGGGCAGCACCATCCCCTTTGTGATCTCCATCGTGATCCTTCTGGTGATGGGCATGGAAAACATGCTGGCTTTCAAGCTGGTAATCGTCCTCACCAGCCTGTGGTGGGCGGTGTTCAGCATCCCCTTCCTGAAAAACGTGCGGCAGGTACACTACATCGAGGCCAAAAAGAACCTGGTACGCTCCACTTTTCAGAATCTGGTGCGCACCGCCAAGGATATCTTCTCCCAAAAGCACATCTTCCTCTTTATCCTGGCATATTTCTTCTATATTGACGGCGTGGGCACCATCATCTCCGTGTCCACTTCCTATGGCTCCAAGCTGAAGCTGGACAATATCAGCATGATTTTGGCCCTGCTCATGACCCAGATCGTGGCCGTGCCCTTTTCCATCCTCTTCGGCAGGCTGGCGGAGCGGATCGGGGCGCTGCGGGCCCTCTGCGGCGCGGTGGGGGTGTACTTCTTTATCTGCCTGGTGGGCTTCTACATGGGCTTCAACATTGAGAACCACCCTGACGACCTGTCCGCCCGCACCCTGTCTCTGGTGCTGTTCTGGTGCATGGCCTTTCTGGTGGGCACGGTCCAGGGGGGCATTCAGGCCATCTCCCGGTCCCATTTCGGCAAGCTCATCCCCCCAGAGCGCTCCAACGAGTACTTCGGCTTCTTCGATATCTTCGGTAAGTTTGCTGCGGTGATCGGCCCTCTGCTGGTGGCTCTGTTCACTCAGCTCACCGGCCGGGACTCCATCGGCGTAATCAGCCTGGCCATCCTGTTCCTCCTGGGCTTCGCGCTGCTTCTGGCAGGCCAGCGGCAGGCAAAGCAGGGAGGGCGCGCCGCATGAGCGCACCCATCGACCCCGCCGGCATCTGGTATCACGGCTCTCCCCTGGAGCTCTCAGAGCTTCGGACGGGCAGCACCGTCACCCAGTGGCGGGCCCTGGCGGAGGCCTTTTCCCACAAGCCCACATGCCTGGGCTATGAGACATATGGGGACGGCGGAAGCATCATCCACAACGGCACGGCCCCCGGCTGGCTCTACGTGGTGGACGAACCAGTGGCCCTGGACGCGGACGTCTATCCCCACCCCCGGACCACCATGGACGAGAACGCGGAGTTCCTCACCCGGCGGCCCCTGAAGCTGCGGCGGGTTGCCGGCCTGCCCAAGCCCGGCTGGCGGATTCGCCCCGCCCGCCCGGAGGACGCGCCCCAACTGTTTTTGCTGAACCAGCGCTTCAACGGCCCCTCCCTGACCACCGTGGAGGCCGTGGCCCGCTCCCTAGGGGAAAACTCCCAGGAGACCGCCTTTCTCGGGGAGGCGGAAGGCCAGCCCGCCGGATTCCTGTGCGTTCAGGCGCTGCGGTCCTTCTGCTACGAGCGGCCCACAGCCCAGGTGACGGAGCTCTTTGTCCGGGAGGAATTCCGCCGCCAGGGCCTTGCTCTGGAAATGCTCCGGTTTAGAGAGGCGTACTGCCGGGATGCCTGGGGCGCGGAGGAGTTCTCCCTGCTCACCGGGAAAGACAACCTCCCCGCCCAGAGCCTCTACCGTAAGGCGGGCTACACGCCGGAAGATGAGCTCCTTTTCGCAAAATCCATTCAGGAGGTATCACCATGAAGCAATGCGCCCATTGCGGCCAGTGGAGCGAGGATCAGGCTCCGGCCTGCGCCGCCTGCGGGGCCCCTCTGCCCCCCAGCGCTCCTGTTCCCGCCCAACCGCTTCCCTACACCCCGCCGGGATTCGTGCCCCGGCCTGTCCGCCCAGGGACACCGGTCCCTTCTGTGCCCCCGGCCCTGTTTCCCCGGCAGAAGCCCTTTACCTGGATGGATATCTGCACGGTGTTGGGCTTTACCTCTTCCCTGGTGGGCTACTTTTTCACCAGCATTGTGCTGTTGCCCCTGGGGCTTGTCGCCTCCATCCTGGGCTTTCGGGGGGACCGCACCCGGGGCTTGGCCGTCGCCGGAATCGTGATCTCCGCCTTGGGGCTGCTGATCCGGATTATGGTTCTGCTCACCGATTGCGGGCTTCTGCCCCACTGGGTTGCCAACGGCGTGTGGTAACGTTAGCGTGGTTCCAAAGAGATCAAATGCCAGTTTTTTAGTGCGTTTACAATAAGGCTCATTTTTTGAAAAAAATTTCCAATTCACCCCCTCTTTTATGATTTCTTGCTTACATTTTTGAAAAAAACGTGTTATACTATATATATGTAAAAAAGCACGGACGCAAAAAGAAAAAAGAGGGGGTAAAACTATGTATCAGGTAGGGCAGTTGGTACAGTACGGCGGAACAGGCGTGTGCCGGGTCAGCGAGATTAAGGCCCAGCAGTTTCCCGATTCCCAGGAACGGCTTTATTACATCATGCGGCCGCTGTATCAATCCTGCGTTATTTCCGTGCCGGTGGACTCTGAAAAGGTGTTCATCCGGCCCATCATCTCCCGGGAAGAGGCGGACCGGCTTATCTGCCTGATTCCCACCCTGAACTGTCCGGCGGTCCACTGCCGGGCCAGCCGGGAGCTCTCCGAGCGCTATGACGCCATGCTGAAAAGCCATAACTGCCAGGACTGGATGGAGCTCACTCTCTCCATCTCCGCCAAAAAGCGGGCCATGCTCCAGCAGAAGCGGAAGTTCGGCAGCGTGGACGAGCGCTTCCTCAAGCAGGCGGAGGACATGCTCTTTGGGGAGTTTGCCGCCGCCTTGGAAATCCCAAAGGACCAGGTGCGGGGGTATATCGACGCCAAGCTGGAGAGCCTGCAGGCGAGCTGACGCTGACGCGCACAGCTGACCAGGATAAAAGTTTTATGGAACTATTTTTTGAGACGCGCCCCAGGCAGAGCACGTTCGGCTGGCTCTTTGCCCGCGGGGATAGCGCTGCGCACCCAGCTTTGCAGAGTTTTGCTTTGCAAAACTCATGACGCCTGGCGAAACCCAGCTATCTCATCGCTCCATTCTTCGCGTCAGGCGCCCCGCTCGCATTTTGCGGCTCGCCACAAAATGCGAGCGGGGTGAATGCGGAACCAGCCAGTTCTGCGTGTATACGTACCCAGTTTTGCAGAGTTTTCGCCGAACTTTTGCGTAGCAAAAGACAGCCGTTTCGCGGCTGGGGTGGAAACGGAAAGATAGACCGAGCCGTGCGACTGTCAATCTTTTTGACACCACCGCGAAAACCAGCTTACGCCTCGCACACACTTGGTGCGATGTGTTTGGGAAAAGCTATGGGGTAATGCTTCGGAATGACGTACACGCTGAAAATTCCATAGATGATACGCTCATCAAAGGAATGGTTCGATTGGACGATGCGTCTTATCGGTCTCTGTATTCTCAAGTAAAAAAGTATGATATGACCCGGCATGAATTATTTGATTTTGCAGGACAGTTTCGTGGGAAAACAGATAGAGAGACAATCTCCAATGTGATAAAGTTTACCTCTGAAATTGCGGCAAAATATGATGTAGATTTTAAAGATATGCTTTTTGGAGGTACTGAGAAGCAAATTATAGAACGAGGCACAGACTGGTGTGCGGATATGGCGCGGGTTTGTGCCGTATTCCTTCAGTGCTCTAACATACCATGCCGGATTGTGTATCTGGCAAATCCTGAAAAGGCATATAACGGCTATGTGGTCTGCGAAGCATACTATGAGGGACGGTATGGTGTGATAGACCCGATTTATGGATATATGTTTTATGACAATACCCCAATCAGCGCGTATGATATTATGAAAGAAAAAAGGCATCTCCATCCATATAACGAAAACTACAGCGGTTTATACTCTGCAATCGCCATAAGCGAGTATGACCCAACAAGTGGCAAAAATGATTATACGATATCTGTTCCCAACGCGTACACCTTGAAATTGATTGATACGGAGCATAATGACCAATGGATTATGGGAGAGGACAGATAAACGATACCGTATAAAAATAAAAGGGCAAGACAGACCGCCGCGGCCTGTCTTGCCCTTACCTTCTTTATGAGGTCTTCCCCTCTCTGGTTCTCGCTTCTCTTTTTTACTCGATCCGCTCAAAGTCCGCCGGGCCGTGCTTGCACAGGGGGCACACGAAGTCGTCCGGCAGCTCCTCGCCCTCGTACACGTACCCGCAGACCTTGCACACCCAGCCCTTCTTGCCCTCGGTCTGGGGCTTGGGCTTCACGTTGTTCTGGTAGTAGGTGTAGGTCATGGTCTCCACGTTGGAGATCACCCGGGCTTCCGTCACGGTGCAGATGAACATGCCGTGGGTGTCCAGGTCCACGTACTGCTCCACCTTCAGGGACAGGAAGGAGTTGATATACATGGGCAGGAAAGCCAGGCCGTTGTCTGAGCGGAGAATCTCCTGACCCGCGAACTTGTCCGCCGCGCGGCCGCTCTGGAAACCGAAGTTCTGGAACAGGGAGAAGGGCGCGTCCTCTGAGAGGCAGTTGATGTTCATCTTCCCCGTCTGCTTGATCACATGATGAGAATAATTGTCCTTATTGATGCACACCGCGATCTGGTTGGGGGTGTTGGTCACCTGGGTCACCGTGTTCACAATCAGGCCGTTGTCCTTTTTGCCGTCGTTGCTGGTGACCACATACAAGCCATAGCCGATGTTGAACAGAGCGGTGAGGTCGTGCTTGTCTGCGGTGTCGTCCTGGCGGGCCAGATAGTCCTGGCACAGGTTGTTGGCCAGGGCCTCCAGCTTCTCGCCGCTCTCCCCGTTCAGGGCGGAGCGGATGGTCACCACCGGCTCGGCCAGGGTGATCTTTTTAGACTTCTCCAGCATTCCCTTCATCACCCGTGCGGCCATGGGGGCCCAGGTGCCGTTCTCAATGAGGGCCACGGTGCGGTTCTGGAAGTTCCTCTCTGTGAGGTGGTTGATGAAGGTGCGCATAAAGGGGAAGATCTCCGCGTTATAGGTGGTGGTGGCCAGCACCAGCTTGTTGTAGCGGAAAGCGTCCTCCACTGCCTCCGCCATGTCGCAGCGGGCCAGATCGTGGATAACCACCTTGGGGCATCCCTTCTGGCGGAGCTTCTCCGCAAACTGCTCCACGGCCTTTCTGGTGTTGCCGTAGACAGAGGTATAGGCAATGACAATGCCCTCGCTCTCCGGGGTATAGGAGGACCACAGATCATAGAGCCGGAGATAGTGGCCCAGGTTCTCCTTGAGCACGGGGCCGTGGGTAGGGCAGATGATCTGAATATCCAGCCCCGCCGCTTTCTTGAGCAGGGCCTGCACCTGGGCGCCGTATTTGCCCACAATGCCGATATAATACCGGCGGGCCTCGCAGTCCCATTCCTCCTCCACATCCAGCGCGCCGAACTTGCCGAAGCCGTCGGCGGAGAACAGGACCTTGTCGCAGGTATCATAGGTCACCAGCACCTCCGGCCAGTGGACCATGGGAGCGGCCACAAAGGCAAAGGTGTGCCTGCCGGTGCACAGGGTATCCCCTTCCGCTACCACCAGGCGGCGGTCCTCAAAGGCTGTACCAAAGAACTGGCCCATCATGGCAAAGGACTTCTCGCTGGAGACGATGGTGGTTTCCTGATACATCTGCATGAAATGGGCGATGTTGGCGGAGTGGTCTGGCTCCATATGCTGAATGACCAGGTAGTCCGGCTTTCGGGAGCCCAGAACGCTCTGGATATTGTCCAGCCACTCATGGGTGAATTTGGCGTCCACCGTGTCGAACACCGTAACCTTTTCGTCCAGCACCACATAGGAATTGTAGGCCATGCCGTTGGGCACCACGTACTGGCCCTCGAACAGGTCCACCTGATGGTCGTTGACGCCTACATACTTGATATCCTGGGTAATTTCCATATAAACTCTCCTTTAATTATAGAATTTGCAATTAAGATCCTGCATAAGCGAGCACCACCACCTCCGGCTCCATGCCGGGGGTGATCTCCAGGGTATCCCCCTCTGCCCGGCGGACCTTGCCGCACAGCGCCAGAAAGTCCTCCACCGTGCCCAGCACATCAAAGCCAAAGCTCTCAGAACGGTAGTGCATGGGGATGACGACCCGGGAATGGATGGCGTCCACAATGGCCTTGGCCTCCTGGGGGCCCACAGTGTAAAAGCCGCCCACAGGAATCATCACCGCGTCCAGGTTCTGGAGCCGCTCCAGCTGGGCGGGACTGGGCATACAGCCGATGTCCCCGAAATGGGCCACACGGACGCCGCCCGCCTCCAGGATATGGATGCGGTTGGGGCCGCGCTTTGCGCCCTGGCAGTCATCGTGAAAGGAGTCCAGAGCCTCCACATGGAAGGGGTTCTCCCCCTCTTTCAGCGTGACGCCCGCAATGTAGTTATGGTCATGGTGCTGATGGCTGCACAGCACGCCCCCGGCGGTCTCCCGGATCTCCTTGCAGCCCGGCACGCTGCCCGGCTCAAAGGGGTCCAGCACCAGGGCAAAATCTCCGCACTCCACCCGGAAGCAGGAATGGCCCAGCCACTTCAATTTCATCATGCTATTTCCTCCGTAACATATTTGTTTGATCGCTATACTTTCTGGGAGTTTTTTATGGGGGGAACGGCACACGGCACGAAGAATGGCGGAAGGAGATAGCTGAGTTTCGCCGTGTGACATGAGTTTTCCTACGGAAAACTCTGCCGGGCTGGGTGAACGGGCAAACAGCCCGGCGGGAACTTTTGGCTGAGATACTGCGCCCAGAGTTGGCTGTCTCCGTTTTCCAGGGGTGCTTTTTGTTCCGTTGCAAAAGAGTTTCATCTCGTGCAACGAGATGAACTCTCCGCCCCCCTCTTGATAGTTAACCGAGCGTAGCGAGCGTTAACTATCATTCACCACCCGCAAAAATTGCGCCTCTCAGGTGTTAAGGGCAAGACCGTGGAGCTCAAGAGTTCGCGAAGCGAACTCTCCCACACCTCGCCGCCTTTCAGAAAGGCAAGACTTCGTTTCACGAAGTCTACGAAACATTTTAATCTGGCTGGCTGAGTGCCCAAAAGCCAACCAGGGTAAAAGTTTTTGATCCAAATTTTTTTCAAAAAGTTTGGTCCAGTCCAGGGTGAAACCCTGGCTGCCAGAGGCCAAAACACGCCTTCAACAAAGTATACTTTTTAACTGTATACATGGAGGCCTGTTAAGCGCGGTCACATGGCGCCAGCGCCATCCACGCGATATAGATACACATTCTCACCCTCGTCTACCTCTCCTGTGTCCCGAAAGCCAAATTTCTCATAGAGGTATACAGCGCGCCTGTTCTCCTTTTCCAGGGTGACATAGACCTTCTGGCTGTGGTACTGAGCGCAGATCTGCCGGACGATCAAGGGCAGGGCCCTTTGGCCGTACCCCTTGCCCTGGTGGTCAATGTCAATCATGTACCGGCACAGCAAAGGGCGGTTCCCCTTCCAAAGGCCGTAGAACACAAAGCCCACCATCATCTCTCCATCGTAAACCACCCGGCAGTCCCAGTTCTCCTCGTATACCGCCTGAAGCATGGAGAACGCCGTACTGGTGACCCACTCCTCGTCTAGGGGATTCTCGTGCTTCGGGTCTGTGGTGAGAAAAACAGCGTCCCGCCAGTTCTCTTTTGTAACGGGCTCCAAATGCAGCACCGTTTATCCCTCCTCGTTCAGCAGACACACCGCTTGGGCGGCGATGCCATCTCCCCTCCCGGTGAAGCCCAGACCCTCCTCTGTGGTGGCCTTTACGCTCACCCGGCCCGTGTCTATACCGCAGGCCCGGGCGATGTTCTCCCGCATTTTTTCTATATGGGGAGCCAGCTTGGGCCGCTGGGCAATCACCGTGGCATCGATATTGCCGATCTCCCAGCCCTTGCGCCTGACCACCCGGCAAACCTCCGCGAGCAGCTGGAGGCTGTCTGCTCCCTGGTATTGGGGGTCGCTGTCTGGAAAGAGTTTTCCAATGTCCCCCAGTGCCGCAGCGCCCAACAGGGCATCCATCACCGCGTGGGACAGCACATCCGCGTCGGAGTGGCCCAGCAAGCCCCGCTCAAAGGGGACGTTCACCCCGCCCAGAATCAGTGCCCGGCCCTCTGCCAGCCGGTGTACATCGTAACCGCTGCCAACACGCATTCCCTCACTTCCCTCCATTTCATTCCTTTTTTCTTCCTCCACCGCCGCCCGGGCCAGAAGCAGGTCCTCCGGCGTGGTGAGCTTGAGATTTTTATAGTCTCCCCGGGTCAGCTTCACCCGGCCCCCGGCGGCCTCCACCAGCTGGCAGTCGTCGGTGCAGTCCAGGCCCTGAGCCCGGGCTTTTTCCGCCGCGTAGAGGTAGAGCTCCCGTTGGAATGCCTGGGGCGTCTGCACCGCCCAGAGCCGGCCCCGGTCCGGGGTGGACTCCACGAAGCTCTCTCTATCCGCCAGCTTGCAGGTGTCCTTGCTGGGCACCGCCGCCGTGGCCGCTCCAAAGGCCAGCGCGTCCCGGCAGACCGCCTCCACCAGGGCCAGGCTCAAAAAAGGCCGGGCTCCATCGTGAAACAGCAGGTACTCCCCCTCTCCCTCCAGGGCCTGGACCCCCTTCCACACGGATTCCTGCCGGGTTTCCCCTCCCTGGGCGAACACAACGGTTTTCCCCTGTACCGTCCTGGCCGCTATTTCCGCCGCCAACCCGGCGATTTCCGCCATCTCTTCCTGTCGGCACACCACGCAGAGCTTCCTGATATAGGGGCTCTGGAGAAGCGTTTCCATAGACCGGCACAGTACCGGCCGGCCTCCCAAATCCTCCAGCACCTTGGACCGCCCCCCGGGGAGGGCTCCCATCCGGCTGGAGCTGCCCGCAGCTACCAGCACCGCGCCAAACCCGCCGTTTTTCACGCCATCCGCCTCCATCCTGCTTTCACACGCAAAGCCATTTCAACAAAGTATACTTTTTGAGAGATCGTGTGCGCAGCCGCTTGTCTCTCAGAAAGTATACCATAGTATTCCCAAAAAGGAAACCTATAATTGGAAATCCCAGAACTTTTTCCGGGAACAGCCCCCAAAACGCGCCCCCAACGCCCGCTCTACTCCCCGGGGGAAGAGAGGTTCCGCCGTCTCCGCAGAAAATCCTCCAAAATAATCACCGCCGCCACCGCGTCCACCACGGCCTTGCGCTTTTTGCCCCGGGTGTTGGTGTCGTTCAGGTAGCCGTGGGCCGTGATGGTGGTGCCCCGCTCGTCCACAAACTCCACCGGCAGGCCGGAGAGCGCCCCCAGCCTCTCCCCCATCTCCCGGGCAAAGCGGGCGCTGTCCCCCTCGGTGCCGTCCATGTTCCGGGGCAGGCCCACGGCCAGAAGCTCGGCTCCGGCCTCCTTGGCCGCCGCCGCCACCTCCTCCATGAGCCGTTCCGGGTCCCGCTGGGCGATCACTTTGAGGGGGGAGGCCAGCAACTCCCCCTTATCGCACACCGCAAGGCCCGTACGGGCATGGCCCAGGTCCACGCCGAGAATGATCATACCGGCTCCGCCCCCTTGCCCTGGTCGAAGCGGTAGTACATTCTGGGCTTTCGCATCTCTTCGGGCAGGTGGGAGAGGTCGTTGGTATAGCGCCAGTGGAGAGCGCCCCCCTCCGCCTCCAGCAGGCTCACGCTGGTATTGCCAAAAACCTGGCTCCGGCGGAGGCCTTCCGGGCTTCCCGTCTCCACACGGGCCCAGATATTCCGTAGCGCGCCCCCGTGGGTCGCCACGGCGACGGTTTTCCCCGGATTCCCCTGGATGATCCGGTCCAAGGCGGCGTTCACCCGGGCATAGACCTCCTCCATGGTCTCGCCGCCGGGGAAGCGGCACTGGTCCGGGGCGTTGTCCCAGTCCCAGGCCACCTGGGGGAAGCGCTCCGCCACCTGGGAGAGGAGCAGGTTCTCCATGTCCCCCACGTCGATCTCCAAAAGGCCGGGCTCGTCTGTCACATCCACAGGATGATACTTCGCCAGGGCCTGGGCGGTTTTTCGGGCCCGGAGCAGAGGGCTGGTGTAGACCGCGTCCAGGTGCTCGTTGCGAAAGCGCAGACCCAAGAGCTCCAGCTGCTTCTGGCCGTCCGGGCTCACGTCCGCGTCGAAGCGCCCCTGAAACCGCCCGCCCAGGTTGCCCATGGACTGGCAGTGGCGGATGAGGTACACCTTCGTCACCATGGCCGCACACCTCCCGTGAGCTCAGAGACAGACCGGATGCCGTTCTCCTCCAGATAGGCCAGCAGGCCGTCCCGGATTTTCAGGGGGGCGTAGGGGTCGGTGAAGATGGCCGTGCCCACCTGGATGGCGCTGGCCCCGCAGAGGAGCATTTCCACCGCGTCCTGCCATGTGGCGATGCCCCCCAGGCCCACGATAGGGATTTTCACCCGCTGGGAGGCCTGCCACACCATGCGCAGGGCCACAGGGAGCACCGCCGGGCCGGAGAGGCCCCCGGTGTTGTTGTGGATGATGGGCCGGCGGGTGCGGATGTCCACCCGCATCCCGGTGAGGGTGTTGATCAGGGACACCGCGTCCGCCCCGGCGCTCTCGGCGGCGGCGGCCATCTCCCCGATGTCGGTGACGTTGGGGGAGAGCTTCACCATCAGGGGCTTTTTGCACACCCGGCGCACGGCCCCGGTGACCCCCGCCACCCCTTCCGCCGTGACCCCAAACTGCACCCCGCCCTCCTTCACGTTTGGGCAGGAGATGTTCAGCTCCACCATGTCCACGGAGGTGTCGTTCAAGAGCTCGGCGGTGCGGCAGTAGTCCTCCACGGCACTGCCCGCCACGTTGGCGATAATCCGGGTCCCCTGGCGGCTGAGCCAGGGCAGGTCCTCCCGGATGAAGTGCTCCACCCCGGGATTCTGCAGGCCCACGGCGTTGAGCATCCCTCCGGGGGTCTCGGTGACCCTGGGGGGCGGGTTGCCGGGGCGGGCATGGAGGGTGGTCCCCTTGCAGCTGATCCCTCCCAGTTCGCTGAGAGGGTAGAGCTCCCCGTATTCCCGGCCGAAGCCGAAGGTGCCCGAGGCGGCGATCACGGGGTTGCGGAACTCCACCCCGGCCACCGTCACCCGCAGGGGGGAGAGGATTTCCTCCACCAGCCGCCCCTGGCCGTCCAGCAGCAGGCCCTCGCCGTCGTCCAGGCGGCAGACCTTACGGCCCCGCTCCTTCTCGTAGGCGGCGCACTGGGCCTCCAGGCCCTCGTAGCGGGTGTGGAAGCGGCTATAGTGGGGCAAAATTTCCAGGTCCGTGAGGCCCAAGGCCTGGGCGTCCCCGCCCGGCTCAAGCCGCTGGAAGAGCTCCAGGCTGGGGCCCAGGGCCAGGGCCCCGGCGCTCCAGGCGATGAGCAGGCCCTTCTCCGCCACCCGGCGCAAGGCGTCCTCCCCGCCGTGCCGGTGGATGGAATCCAGGAGGTAGCAGGGGTCGCCGCCCATGAGCTCCACCGCGTCGTAGTTCAGCAGGGCCTCCGGGGGCTGGAAGTCGAAATCGAAGATCTCCGCCCGCAGGCCCAGGGCTGCCAGCTCCTCCTTACAGCGGGGGACGTGGTAGTTCTTCTCCCGGTAGTCCGGGTCCGCGGTCACCACCAGGGCGGCCCAGCCTCCGGCTTTTGCGAACCGCCCCGCCGCCCGGCGCAGGGCCGGGCTGGTGAGGCCGTTGGAACACAGAATGATCATGAGCTTGCTCCTCTCTCTGGGGGATTTGCGTTTTTGAGGTATTTTATATGGGGGGTACGGCGGGCGCGGGAGCTAGTCAAGGGGCACCAGTCTGGGCGCGCGTTTTGGCTTTGTACCCTGCGCCCGCCAATGGAACGAACGCGGAGCGGGTAAAAGTTTCGCCGGCCTTTTCAAAGGCCGCAGGGGCTTGGGGACAGAGTCCCCAAGGTCTTAAAGTGCGCCCTCCGCGATGCTCTCCATGGGGAACACCGGGCCGTCCTTACACACATGGCCATAGTACTCCCCGCCGCTTTCGTCCAGCAGAGCCACCGCGCAGCCCAGGCAGGCCCCCACGCCGCAGGCCATCCGCTGCTCCAACGAGAGATATCCCGCCGCGCCCCTCTCCTCCGCCAGGGCCTTGGCCCCCCGAAGCATGGGCCCCGGCCCGCAGGCGAGGAGCACGTCGAAGTCCTCCCCCGCCGCAAGCTCCGTCACCAGCCCGTGGAAGCCATAGCTGCCATCGTCCGTGGCAATGAGCACCCTGGCCCCGGCGGCGCGGAAGTCCTCCTCCAGAATCACGGCCTGCCGGGTGCGGAAGCCCAGCACAGCCACCGCGGCTTCCCCCAGCTCCCGGGCCGCGGCCAGCAGCGGGGGCACGCCGATCCCCCCTCCCAAAAGCAAGGTCCGCTTCGCCCTGTCGAGAGGGAAACCCTTGCCCAGGGGGGCCAGGATCTCCAGGGAGTCCCCGGCCTGGAACCGGGCCAGCTCCGCCGTGCCCTCCCCCCGCACCTGGAACACCAGCCGCAGCTCCCCCCGCTCCCGGTCGATGCCGCATAGGGAGATGGGACGGCGCAGGATGTGCCCCGGCAGGCGCACCTGGGCGAACTGTCCGGGCAGGGCCAGAGCCGCCAGCTCCGGGCAGCGGAGGCGGAAGTCGAAGATCCCTGGGGCGATCTCCGCCGCTTCCGTCAATGTACACAGAACAGAATCAAACGGTTTCATCGTATCCTCTCCAATCTATTCCACGCCAGGGACCAGGGGTCCAACAGAGGCCCGCCCCCGCTGAGGGCGGAGAGCTCCTTTTGGCACACCTGAAAAGCCTCCTCCACAAACTCCTGGGCCATCTCCCAGGTGAGGAAGCCCGGCTCTTCCGGTTCTCCCGGCTCTTCCCGGCGAAAGTCCTCTTCCATCTGCTCCAGCAGCTCCCCAGGCCGCAGAGAAAACCGCAGGCACACGTCCTCTTTCTCCCCGTTTTCAGGGAGTTTCACGGTATTTTTCAGGCCGTACCGACGGATAAACTGGCCGTTGAGCCGGCTATAGTCCCGGTACAGGATGTGGAACTCCTCCTCGCTCAGCCTGCCCCAGCGCCACTTCCCGTGCTGGAACCTCCGGTAGACGCTGTCCTGGACCAGGTGGAGGTAGTAGCCCAGATAGAGCCCCTCCTCCCGAAGGCGGTCCCCATAAAGCCGCCGGAAGGCCTCCAGGTCGTAGGTGCGCAGGGGGTCCCGGTCCGCCAGAAAATGGCTGGCCCGGTTGCCCTTTCCCGCTGTCTCCGACCGGGGGGCGTCCGGCAGAAGAGACCCAAAGAGAAAGGCCTCCGGCTGGGCGAACTCTCTGGTTTTCAGCAGCTCCCTGGCCAGGAGCAGGTGCATGATCCGCGAGGCCATGCTACACCGGCAAGCTGATGCCGCCCAGCTCCGCCATGATCTCGTTCCGCATCCGGACGGCCTCCCGGCGTGCGGCCCCGGCGTAATCCTCCGGGTCGCAGCCCTCCTTCTGCCAGGCGCAGAGGATGGCCCGGGAGGAGTTGACGATGGCCCCGGCCCCGTGCCTGTCAAAGCCCTGGGCCACGTCCTTGGCCGCGCCCCCCTGGGCCCCGTAGCCGGGCACCAGGAAGATGGTGTTGGGCAGGGCCTTCCGCAGCTCCTTCAGCTGCTTGGGATAGGTGGCCCCCACCACGGCCCCCACGCCGGAGTAGCCGTACCGGCCGGGCAGCTTCAGGCCCCACTGCTGGCACATATTGCCCATGGCCCGGTAGAGGGGCTCGTACATGGCGTGGAGCATCTGGTCCTGGAACTCCCCGGCGGAGGGGTTGGAGGTTTTCGCCAGCACGAAAATGCCCTTGTCCCTGCCGGCGCACACGGAGAGCAAGGGGTCGATGCCATCGGTGCCCAGGTAGCCGTTCACCGTGAGGGCGTCCGCCCCGAAGGCCTCGAAGGACTCGCCCTCCACGTCGGTCTGGCCCAGATGGGCGGCGGCGTAGGCCTCCATAGTGGCCCCGATGTCGTTGCGCTTGCCGTCAGTGATGACGAAGAGGCCCTTGCTCTTGGCGTAGGCGATGGTCTCGCTGAGGGCCCGCATCCCCTGCCAGCCGTACATCTCATAGTAGGCGGCCTGGGGCTTCACGGCGGGGACCACGTCCCAGAGGCTGTCGATGAGGCCCTTGTTGAAGGCCAGCAGAGCGGCGGCGGCGCCCTCCAAGGTTTTGCCGTGCTCCGCAAAGCAGCGGGCCTTGATGTGCTCCGGGATGTAGCTGAGCTTGGGGTCCAGCCCCGCCACCGTGGGGTTCTGCTTGCGCATGATGTTTTCCAGCAGCCGGTCCATTGACATGAGATTTTCCTCCTCAGTATGGTTTGATATTTTTTATGTATTTATATATGGGGGGTACGGTGGGCGCGAGAGCGCGTCCAGATTTCAGCTGGCCCAGAGCGCGTTTTGGCTGGGTGCGAACGCTCGCCGCTGGCTGAGAGCACAAAGCCCGCCAGGGTAAAAGTTTTTGAGACTTACCGAAGGTAACGTCTTAAACTTCTTTTCAAAAAGTTTGTGGGGTTTGGGGGCGCTGGTCCCCAGTGGGGACCGTCAAGCGCCGACCGAGGCGGCAGCCGAGACCCAACGCCCCAAGGTCTTGTCCTTAAAACACCTGAGAAAGCAACGCAGGAAGATAGGAAAACAGTCCGGTGGACTGTTTTCCGCAAGAAACCCTCGTCGGGGGTTTCTTGTTTGGCTTTGCATATGCAAAGCCAACGAAAGGCTTGCCTACCGCACAGAGCTGGCTGGTTCCGGTTTCCAGGGGTGCTTTTTATTCAGTTGCAAAAGAGTTTCATCTCGTTATACGAGATGAACTCTCCGCCCCCCCTCTTGCCGATGTTTTGCGGAGCAAAACTCGGATAGTTAACCGAGCACAGCGAGCGTTAACCTATTATTCACCACCCGCAAAAATTGCGCTTCTCAGGTGTTTAAGGTCAAGGGCAAGGTCGTGAGGCTCTGCCTCACACTCCGCGAGCTTTTGAAAAAGCTCGCGCAAAACTTTTACGGTTGTTAGGCTAGCTTGTCAAACAACATAAAACCTTCACGACGAATGAATCAGAAAACCCGCCTCCCCCGGAAAAAGGTCATCTTCACCCTTCCGGTGAGCTCCATGCCCTTGAAGGGCGTATTCCGGCTCTTGCCGTGGAGCTTCCGGGGGTCCACGGTCCAGCGCTCCTCTGGGTCGAAAAGCGCCACGTCGGCGGGCCCGCCCACCACAAGGCTTCCCCCCGGAATGCCCAGGATTTTCGCCGGGTTCCGGCTCATCTTCTCGATAATTCCGGAGAGGCTCATCCGGCCGGAAAGGACCGTCAGCACCGCCGCCAGAGAGGTCTCCATGCCGATGGAGCCGTTGGGCGCGGCGATGAAATCCGCCTTCTCCTCCGGGGTATGGGGGGCGTGATCCGTGGCGATGGCGTCCAGGGTGCCGTCCAGAAGGCCCTCGATCAGGGCCTGCCTGTCCTCCTCGCTGCCCAGGGGCGGGTTCATCCGGCAGTCCGCGTCCATGCCCTCCAGGGCCCGGTCTGTGAGCAACAGGTAGTGAGGGCATGTCTCGGCGGTGACCTTCACCCCCCGGGCCTTGGCGTCCCGGATCAGGGCCACCGAGCCCTTGGTGCTCACATGGCAGATGTGGATGGGCGCGCCGATGCTGGCCGCGGCCGCAAGCTCCCGGGCCACGCCGCAGTCCTCGGCGGCGGGGGGAATCCCCTTCACCCCCAGCTTTTGGGCGGTCTCCCCCTGGTTCATCAGGCCCCCGCGAGCCAGATCCCGGTCCTCGCAGTGGGCGGTGAGGAGCAGCCCCAAAGAGCGGGCCCGGTCCAGGGCCTCCAGCAGGCAGCGGGTGCTGGCCACCGGTTTACCGTCGTCGCTGAGGGCCACGGCCCCCGCCCGGCGCAGGGCCTCATAATCCGCGCATTGGGTCCCCTCCAGGCCCAGGGTCACGCAGGCGGCGGTGTATACGGCGGCATCGGCGGATTTCGCCCGCTCCAGAAGGTTCGCCACCAGCGCCGGGGAATCCATGGGGGGCTGGGTGTTGGGCATGGCCAAGAGGCTGGTGACGCCCCCCGCCGCAGCGGCCCGGCAGGCGGAGAACAGGTCCTCCTTGTGGGTCTGGCCCGGGTCCCGCAGGTGGACGTGGAGGTCCACCAGACCCGGCGCGGCCGCCAGTCCCCGGCAGTCCACGATTTCGCAGCCCTCAGAGGGCAGGTCCTCCCCCAGGGCGGCGATTTTCCCCTCCTTCAGCAGGATGTCTCCGGGGCCGTCCAGGCCCTGGGCGGGGTCGATGATCCGGGCGCCTTTCAGCAAAAGTTTCATAGGCTCCTCCTAAAAAGATACCCCCACTCATCTCTGAATGGGGGAAAATCCGGCAAAGAAAGGGGAACGCTGGGCACCCAGCACAAGGACCCGGAACCCGAAGGATTTTTTGCTTTTAGAAGCCCTCCGCACAAAAATCCCCTCCCCATTTTTGGATTATTCTACCATAAAGCGCCCTCTTTGTCAAGGCTGGTTTTACCGCGCCTCTTTTCTCTTTCGTGTTGGCGGCTCCAGCCATTGTGGACTTCACTAACAGCCACTTGAAATGGAAAAAAACTTATGATATAATCGGCTCGACAAACCGGAATTTACGGAGTAATGCTATATGCAAATTAGAGCGAAAAAGGTAAGGTTAAACAGTACGGATATAAAACACATTTACTTTGAGGCATTCCCTAAAAAGGAGCGAATGCCGTTTCCAATGATGGTGGCAATGTCTAAATTGTGGAACACGGAGTTTCTAGGGTTTTATGATGGCAACACCTTGTGTGGCTTTGTATATTTGGCACACAACAGCAAAATTGTGTTTGTTATGTTTTTTGCCGTAGATAAACGCCTTCGCTCAAAAGGTTACGGAAGCGCTATATTACAGAATATACAAAGCAAGTATCCCGAAAAAAAGATTATCATTTCCATTGAACCTTGTGATAAAGATGCCTCCGACATAGAACTGAGAACAAGGCGAAAAATTTTTTATATGCGAAACAGATACCAAGAAACAGGATATATGATAAAGTTAAACGGTATTGTTCAAGAAATAATCATCAGCAACGGCGAATTTGATAAAAAACAATTCCGCACTTTCTTTGTAGCGTATAGTAATGGCACTATGTGGCCAAAGATATGGAAACAGACCAAATAAGAGTAAATTCCAGTTTTGTCATCAGGCATTGTCATGAATCATTGATTGGAATGTGCGATGAAGCCCACCTGGAGGTATATAAATGAAAGTACAGACAATAGAAACGCCGAGGCTATATCTGCGCAGCTTCGAAAAAGAGGACGCGCGATTTGCAATCAGTATTTGGAACGACCCGGAAATGGGCGAGTATTTGCCCGACGAGGCCATGGAAGAGATCGACGAGGATTATGTCAGGGAAATAGAGGCATTATCCGAGGACGAGGACTGCTGTTATCTGATCTCCGAATTGAAGGATACACATGTAAGGATAGGGACCTGCAGCTTTATGGTAAGCGATAACGGAAGGACTTACGATATTGCGTACTGCGTTCACAGAGATTACTGGAGAAACGGATATGCTATAGAGGCCGCAAAGGGCATGATCGATTATGCCGTCAGGCAGGGAGCAAAAAGGATTACTGTAAGAGTCAATAAGGAAAATATCGCTTCGAATAAGGTCGTAAGAAAACTGGGCTTTCAGGTAACAGGAGAAAGCACTTATAAAAAGCGCGGCACGGAGAAAAATTTTTCGGATTATTTGTATGAATTGCAGGTGTAAATTCCCGTTTATCGGGCAGTGAGTCATCCCCGGCTCACTGCCCATTCCGTTATCTTAACGATGGAAAATTTTTAGAAGCGTTTCTCAGCAGGAAAGAGAAAAGGGGTTTTACCGCTGCTCTTCATCCGGGAGCACCTGGCAGCCCCCCAGGACCTCCGGCATATGGGCCATGCTGTCCGCCTCCGTGATCTCCCGGATCACCCGGCAAGGGACCCCGGCGGCGAAGCTGTTCGAGGGGATATCCCGTGTGACCACGCTGCCCGCGCCGATAACGCAGCCGTCTCCGACGGTCACCCCCGGACAGACGGTGACGTTGGCCCCGAACCAGCAGTCGCTGCCGATGTGCACGGGCTTGGCGTAGCAGAGGAGCTTCTTTTCCCCCTCCGCCGTGCGCATGGCCCGGCGCTCGGAGGCGATCATGGGGTGTACCGGGGTGACGATGGTAACGTTGGGCCCGAAATTGCAGTTCTCCCCAATGGTGACCTCCCCGTCGTCCTGGACGGTGAAGTTGAAGTTGGCGAAAAAGCCCTTGCCGATCTTCGTGTGCTTGCCATAGTGGAAGGCGATGGGACCCTGAATGCGCCCGCCCTCGCCGAATTCGCCGATGATCTCATGGAGGATCCGGTCCCGCTTCTCGAACTCGTCCTCGTGGGTCTGGTTGTAGTCCACGTTCAGGTTGTGGGTCCTGCGCTTCATGGCCACCAGCTCCGGGTCTGCGGGGCAGAACAGCACCCCGGCCTTGATTTTTTCTTCTTCACAGGCAAATTTCATGACGATCCCTCTTTCTTTGTTGATTGTGTATGGCCTCCGGCGGCTGGGGGCTTCGCCCCCTGACCCCCACCACTTTTGAAAAAGTGGACAAAACTTTTACCCACTCCTCGCTTTGCTCGTCGTGAACGTTTTACGGTTTTCGCGCAGCCACAACACATTGCGCGGTCCAGGGGCGGGGAAAATCGCCGGTGGCGATTGCTCTGACCCGACCGAACCGGCAGGCGAGACCAGCGTTCCCAAGGTCTTGCCCTTGACCTTAACTTCCTAAGAAGCGCATTTTTTGAAGTAGTGAATAACAGTTAATCCTCGTTTCACTCGGCTAACTGTCCGAGTTTTGCTTCGCAAAATATCGGCAAGAGGAAATGCAACTGAGAAAAAAGTTTCCTAGTTCCGGAGCAGGCCAGCGGCAACGCACGAGCGTACCAGCCGAGAGCACACCCGGCTCTCTGAAATCTGGACGCACTGCCGCGCCTAAAAAGCCCCCATATCAAAAGTCCCTTCTATCCCCCCAGCATTTCCTCCAGATACCATTTGGTCAGGGAGAGCAGCTCCCGGCCGTAGTAGGAGGGGAAAATGATGGGGTCCGTCTCCGCCGGGAGGCCATAGGCCTCGAAGCCCGCCGCCCGGGCCAGCCGCACCGCCCGGTACAGGTGGAAATTCTGGCTGACCACCGCCACCCTGGTGTCCAGCCCCTCCTTCTGGGCCAGCTCCATGGCGAACGTCAGGTTCTGCCGGGTGTTCCGGGACTTGTCCTCCATGTAGATCCGGTCCGGGTCGACGCCGCCCCGCACCAGGGCGTTCTTCGCGGCCAGGGATTCCGGGCAGGGCTCGTTGCCCCCCATGCCCCCGGTGACGATGCACCGCGCCTCGGGGTTGGCCTCCAGATACTCCCGGGCCTTGGCCACCCGGTTGGTCAGGCTCATGCCCATGCGCTCCGCGCTGTACACCTGGGCCCCCAGCACCACCACGTTCAGGCCGTCCGGGGTCTTTGCCGCCTGGTAGGAGACGATAAGCCCGGTGAGGTATCCGGCCCAGCCCAGGCCCAGCACATAGAGCGCCGCCCACACCCAGCACAGAACCCGCCGCCAGCCGCCCCGGCGGGCCCATTTGGGGGCCCAGAGGACCAGGGCCAGCCCCATCCCGCACACGGCGACCCCAAAGACCGAGCCCTCGCCGAAGCCCCCGTGGAGGATGGGCATACAGAACCAGAGGATGCCCAGAACGCACAGGGCCGCAAAGGCCCATTTTCCCAGCTTCCGAACCCGCTTTCCCATTCTCGCCCCCACCTTTTACAGGAATTTTTCGTAAAATTCCACCAGCTTTTCCGCTGTGTCCAGGCCCTCCGGCCGTTCCCCGGCCTGTTCCAGGGCCATGGCATAGGCCTCTTTGCCGTGTTTCGCGATAAACCGGGCAGCGCCCTGGGCGGTATAGCCGTCCCCGGCGTCGAAGTAGCCCTTCCGGCATTCCGTTAGGTCCGGGCAGGCGTAGCAGCCGTCCAGGCTCCGCTCTCCGGCGCAGGCTGTGTTGGGGCATTTGCCGTCCTCATAGAGGGTAGCGAAGGAGCACCCGGGGTAGACGCTCCGGCAGCCGCCGCACCACTGGGAGAAGGGGCAGTGGTCGCAGTGGTGCCCGCACACGCCCTGGGGATCCGTTCCCTCCCGGGCCGCGGACACCAGCCGGGCCTTGGTCTGGGAACAAGCCTGGATCCTGGCCCCGGGCGGGGTGTCGCCGTGCTCCGGGTCGTTGGAAAAGCTCTCCAGCAGCTGGCAGGGGAAGTCCGGGCACTCGCCGCAGAAGCCCCGCTTTTTCCCGATGGCGCATTGGGCCAGGGCGCACTCCCCGTGGAAGGGATGCCCCTCTGTGGCGATGCACCCCCCGCATCCCGTGCTCTCCCGGAACCCGCAGTCCTGGCAGCACAGCCCGCAGTAGGAATCGATCTCTTTTCTGATGTTCTGATAGTCTCCCATTGTTTCCTCCTTTTGGCCCCCCGCAAAATCTGGGGCAAGCATGTTTTCTATATCAGGACGGTCCTCAGTTCCCCCGCAGGTCCCGGAAGAACCCTTCCAGCAGGGCCCTGCACTCCTCCTCCAGAAACCCCCGGTACACCTTGGGATGAAAGGCCCCCGGCAGGGTCAGCACATTGGCCGCCGTGCCGCAGCAGCCCGCCGCCAGGTCCTCGGTTCCAAAGACAATCCGTTCTATCCGGGCGTTCACTGCAGCCCCCGCGCACATGGGGCAGGGCTCCAGGGTGACGTACAGCTGGCAGCCCGTCAGCCGCCAGGACCCCAGCTTTCCGGCGGCCCTTTCCATGGCCTCCATCTCCCCGTGGGCCAGGGGGCTCTGGAGCGCTTCCCGGCGGTTGCGGCCCTCGCCCAGAATCTCGCCCCCCCGGACCACCACCGCTCCCACCGGCGCCTCTCCGGCCAGGGCGGCCTCCCGGGCCAGCTCCAGGGCCCGGGCCATAAACCTTTTTTCCGGCAGAAATTCCCGCTCCATCACAGGAAGAGGCACAGGGTATACAGAATCACGATGAACAGCAGCCCCCACAGCACCAGAGACCTGGCCAGGCACCTCGCGGACTCCCCCAGCTTCAGGGAAGGCCAGCCCAGAGGAGACTGCTCCCGGAAGTTCCGGCTGAACAGGCTCTTCAGCCGCTTCCGCCAAAGCGTGACTCCCAGCAAAGCCGCCAACAACCCCAATGCCATGGGCCCAAACAGCAGGATGTTCTCCAGTAGCGCCATATTGTCCGGCCCCGCCAGGAATCCGGCGTACTCCCCCAGCACAGCCAGGGCGTTGTTCAGCATGTGGATGGCCACGGAGACCCACAGGTTCCCCGTAACGGCATAGAGCCAGACCATAACGGCTCCCGCCAGGGTGGCGAACACCACCGAGGAGGGGCTCAGGTGGGCGAAGCCAAAGATCAACGCCGAGCCCACCACCGCGAAGCCTGTGCCAAACCGCCGCAGCCCGGAGAAGATCACGCCCCGGAACGCGAACTCCTCCACCAGGGGCACCAGCACCGCCACCCCCAAAAGCTCCACGGCCAGCTGGGACCAGCTTTTCCCCTGGCCCAGCCCAGAGGCCGGCTCGGAGGCGCCCAGGGATTCCAGAAGGGCGTCCACCCCGGCGGCGGGGAAATTCGCCAACAGGCACAGCCCCAGCCCTCCCAACACCAGCACCAGAGAAAAGGGCCCCACCTTCTGAAAGCGCAGATGATAGTTCCAGTCCCGCCGCCTGCCGCCAAAGAGCATATAGCCAAGGCAAGGGCTGGCCGTACACAGGGGAGACATGGCCACTGTCATCACCGCCAGGGCCAGCCCCTGAGAGGGGGCGCTCAGGTCCAGCCCGGCGCTCATGCAGGCATAGACCACAACGCTCTGTATCAATAGGCTCAGCATGGTCATGACGGCCACCAGCACGCTCATGGTATTCAGATCCCGCACCGCGTTGGTTTTTCGCGGGTCCTTGGACTTTACCGCGTAGGAAGGCGGAGGGGCATACCCGCAGGCCTGGGACGGAACCGGCGGCGGGGCATAGGAATACGGGGGCTGAGCAGGCCCGCTGGGTTGGGCGGGCGGCGGAA
Source organism: Acutalibacter sp. 1XD8-33 (assembly GCF_003612555.1). Taxonomy (GTDB): domain Bacteria; phylum Bacillota; class Clostridia; order Oscillospirales; family Acutalibacteraceae; genus Acutalibacter. Next base: position 1,159 of record NZ_RAZF01000017.1, on the reverse strand, counting down.
CCGGGCCCGGCGTGCCCTGAGGCTGGTACGGGCCGCAGTAGCCGGGGGCCTGAGCCGGACTCCCGGCGGGCGGTTGGGCCTGGGCGGGAATAAACGGGGCCGCGTTTGCGGCCGGACCCCCGTAATACACAGTCCCGGGCGCTACCGCCTGGGGGGTGGCCTGGGGAACCGAAGCATACGGATATGGAGGCTGAGCGGGCCCCCAGGGTTGGGCGGGCGGCGGAACCGGGCCCGGCGCGCCCTGGGGTTGGTACGGGCCGCAGTAGCCGGGGGCCTGCTCCGGGCTTCCGGCGGGCGGCTGGGCCTGGGCGGGGATAAACGGGGCCGCGTCTGCGGCCGGACCCCCATAATACGCAGTCCCGGGCGCTGCCGCCGGTTCCGGCTGCGGGGACATGCTCTGCCCCGGGGCCTGCGCGGCGTTGGCCGCCTGGATCTCTTGATTTTCCTGATTCATAAATTTCCTTTCTTTCCGGCGTTTCTTCTCTTTCCTCAAACAGATCTCACAGGGAGAAGCCCCCTTGGGGGGTGGGGGGATGTCTTTGTCTTATTCTTTGTCTTTGTCTTATTCTTTGTCTTTGTCTTATTATGGCTGAGGTTTCTACTGCCGTTTTTACTGTCACTTTTACTGCTGTTTATACTGTCGTTTTTACTGTCACTTTTACTGAACCCGCCAAGCGCCTTCTCCGGCCCGGCCCTAGAGCCGCCTGCCTTTGCGGCCTTTCTGTTTCCCTTCTCAAAGGGCGGTTTCTGTCGCGCTTTCAGGGCCGCTTTTCCGCGCATCCCAACGCGGTGGTTTTGCACACGTTCGGGACAGGCTTCTTTTTGCCCATTTGCGGCCGGGAGAGAGAGCTTGGCACGCTTCCAGGGGCTTGCAAGGCGTGCTGGGTGCGTTCATCCACGGCGCTGGCTGGCTCCGGTTTCCAGGGGACGCTTTTCTCAGTTGCAAAAGAGATTCATCTCGCTGTGCGAGATGAACTCTCCGTCCCCTCTTAAGAGTTTTGCTTTGCAAAACTCGGATAGTTAACCGAGCGCAGCGAGTGTTAACCTATTATTCACCACCCTGGCAAAAATACGCTTCTCAGGTGTTTAAGGGCAAGACCTTGAGGGCGTTGAGTCTCAGCTGGTCTCGTCTGCCGACTCGGTCAGGTCAGAACGCTCC
>NZ_RAZF01000016.1 GCF_003612555.1 Acutalibacter sp. 1XD8-33 | reverse complement strand
CATGCGCCAGAAACAGCAAATCGTGAACACTCTTTTTGAGCAAGGAAACGCTTAGTTTTGTTACCCCCCCCCCCGCCGAAAAACTACAAAATTTCTTCGGCGTTTTCTTACAATTTCAAATTGGCGTTGACACCAGGCTCACACAGGAAAACCGCACACCCGCGTTTCTCGCGGCCTCCGCAAAAGTCCTGTAATCCCTTTCCATAAGGTCAAACTGGCAGAAACCCTTGCCCTGCTGAATCATCCGCTCCATCTCCATGGCGCTGCGGGTACTGTAGTCCTGCTGGTTCATCCCAGCCATGACCCCGGCAAGCCGGGCGTTGTTCCGCTCCCCGGCGCGCGCCGCCTCCTCGATAATTCGGAACACATAGGCAATGCCCTTGTATGTCACCCGGAACACGGTGTCTACTGCCTCTGTTGTGTTGTCCATAATTCATCACCTCGCTCCCTTGCCATGTCACCCATGGCTGATTCTTTCTCACGGTTTACCGCTGCCGTTATGGAGCCGCAGCGCTCCTCTATATCCTTGCAAAGACTCCGCTCCCGGTAGAGCGGTTTCAGCCGCTGGTTAATACCTGAGATTTTCTGCTCTATCACCTGCCTTTCCTCCCAAGTGGGGTTCTTCTGCAAATCCCGTTTCAGATACCACCTCTCTTTGTGCAGTTCATGGATTCTTTCACCTAGCGAAACCTGATAGGCGCTCAACTCCTTTCCGGTCTGAATTTTGTTGCGTACCAGCAGCCGCGCCTCCTGGGAATACTTTTCCAGCTTGGCCAGGGCCTTGCGCTGCTCGATAGTGGGATAGCGCGGATAACTCTGCCGCCGGATGCTCACCAGCATATAACGGTAATGTAAGTAGGTGGCGTTCAACCCACGGCGGTCATATCTCCGGGCGTAATAGCCGGTATAGCGCTTTTTGTACGCCTGCTGTTCCGCTGGGTTCTTCCACGCTCCATAGACCGGCCTGGGTTTCTGACGGTGGGGACTGTGGTTCTTCTCAGCTATGCGCTGGCGGATATCCTCCTCGGTATATCCGTCCTTGAATTTGTACAGCCGGGAAAAGCCGTGACCTTCCGGGGAGATCGCCGGGTATTTACCCTCCCGCTTGACCCGGTAGCCCATCTGTGCCAGAACGCGATAGAAATCGTCCAGGTCTTTTGCGGTCTCAACCGCCCGGTCCATATCCTCATACATGAGGGAGTGGACCGTGGGGGAGGGCTGCGGCTCCTGGTGGTGCTGGGCGGGATAGCTCTCATACTTGTGTGACTTTGCCTCCTTTATAATAGAAAGGCCGTACTTCTCACAAAGCCGGTCGGACACTTTGCGGATACGGTCATAATACATGGCGTTGGGCTGGTGGAACTTGCGCCCGTCCACAAAGGAAACCGAGTTGAGGATAATGTGCGAGTGGATATGATCCTTATCTGTGTGGGTGGCGACCACTACCTCATACTTATCCCCAAACAGTTCCTTTGCCAGCTCCACGCCGATCTGGTGGGCCACGTCCGGCGTGACCTCCCCCGGCTTAAAGCTCTGGTCCAAGTGGTAGGCTAGCCTGCCGCCCTGTTTTCCAAAACGCAGCTTGGTACTGATCATCTGATTGGTGGGAGCCTGCCAGTCGTTAGGAGGAATAAACAGATTCACGCCAGTCACCAGCTTGCCTTCCAGGGTTTTCACCGGGTTCATGATGTATCGGATGCACCGGCCCAGGTGATGGTCAATCTTCCATATCTTCGTCTGCGCCATCTGCTGTACCCAGCACGGCTCTCTCGATCCGCCGCAGGCTGTCACGCAGGCGGACCACCTGCTCATAGTACGCCGCCTCATCTATAAGGCCGGTGGCGTTCGCCACAAAAGCAAGCTGATTCAGATTATTGCCGATCTGTTTCAGCTCCAACGTCATGTGGAAGTAATCGGCGGGCGGGGATTCCCTCGGCTCGTACCCAACAATGAGCTGCCGGACGTAAGCCGACTTGCTCAGTCCGCATGACTTAGCCCTCCTGGTAATTCTTCTGCTCTCCACCTCACTTAACCGCAGAGTGATTCTCTGCGTCCGGTTTGTACTTGCGATGTGCAACAGCTCCTTTCCAAAACCGCCGGGGCATTAAAAAAGGGGGTACTAGGGGCGCAACCCCTGGCCAGCCGCGTCAGCGGGCATTTGCGGGCAGAGTGTCAGACAGAATGTCTGACGCTTTGTCCGACAAATGCGATGCTGGCTAGTACCGGGAACGCCCTGCGGCCGTTCCCTCTACGGGTGGAGCCTGCGGCTCCACTTTTGCTCCCCGTCAGCCCTCCCAAGAGGGGGCGTCCGTGCTTCCCTCCGGCTCCGGGGCAGGAGCTTTAAGAGGCTCCGGCGGTGCTCCGCACTCCTTTTCCCACTTGGCGTCCAGGTACTTCCGGACCCCGACCGGCACGGTTTTCCTATACCAATCCTCCATGGATTCAGCTAGGCAGTCCTCAATTTTGCCGCCGGTTTCGTCCAAAAAATGCTCCAAAGCCTCCCGTTTATCGTCCGGGAAAGCAATGGTCAGCGTCACCAAATTTTCTTTTTTTGCGATAGCTTTCACCTCGATTCCGTATTATAATAGGGATGAGCAAAACGCATGTTTTGCAAAAGTCATTATGATAATTGAAAGAAAAAAGCCCCCAGGGGGGCCTCTGGCGGCAGAATTGTTGTCATAGTTCAAAATCATCACTCCTTTCTTGGGGCTTGTGCTGTGCAGGAGCGGTGGCTTTTTCATCTCGTTTCTGCTCCAAAACCTCCCTGCGGAACATAGAAACAAAGCCATCCAGTATCGCCGGATGGCTCTCGCACAAGAACTGGTACGGCTCTTTTCCCATGTGAGAGGTATCGGCTTTCATCGCCCATTCCCGATTGCTCCGTGAAAACCGTGCGTCCCATTCCTTATGCTGAATGGTGCAGGCCAGCACACCACTTACGCGCTCTGAACCGTACTTCTCCATGACCTCTGTAAGACATTCCTTGTCCAAGTGCATACCGTCAAAATGGCTGCTGATAGAATCCTCTATTGCTCTCCTGCAATCCGCATAGGCTTTCCGGGAGGCAAAGTATGCGTCCCTTTCGCCATGCTCCATGGCATACTGAGCGGTCTGCCGGTAGATGGGCGGCTCCATATGCAGTTTTGCGGCATCCTCCAGAGCTCCATAGATATGCCCATTGTCTACATCCTGGCCGCGGTATTCTTTCACCACATCGGCCAGGGGGCAAGGGGATTTCAGCAGCGCTCCGGCCTGCTCTTCCGGCAGCGCTCCACTGCCTGCCGCCTCAAGAATGTCCTCCCTGGCTGTGTATTCCCAAGAATGTTCCAGTATCTCCTCCGGCGGCATAGCCAGCAGCTGGGCCTGATACTCGTCCTGCTCCGCTTTCATTTTTGCGTATAAACGATTGTTGAGCTGTTCTTCCATGGCATCACTCCAATCAAAAAAGTGAGCATGAAAAAACGGAACCGTTTTCAGTCCCGCTCTCCACACTCTTTTACAATACATATTATAACAGGAAAAAGTCTCATTGGGGTCACATCTTTCGGTTTTTTTCAAAGCCAGGAATCCGGCTTGTTTTCAGGCTTTTCCGGATGGTGTGAAAGGAAAAGCCTGCCAAAAGTATCATGTTCCCTTGACAAAATGCTTCCCAGGCTATATCCCTATCTCTTCAGTTTGTCCCCGGGCAGATACCGGCTCCGGAGAGTTTGCCTGCGAAGGACCGTCTTTCATTTTCAGAGCAATATCCAGCTCGACGATCCGCGCCAGCTTATCCTTAAGCTCCTGTTCCTGGGGGAAGGGCCTGCCAACCTCGGCCTTGGCGCTCTCCATCTGCTGTTTGACGTTATCCAAACTGGCCTTTGCTTTTTCCAATTCCTCCGGCAGTTGTTTTAGGATATTGTCAATGTGGGTAATATTCCCTATATCAGAATCACTGGCGGTAAAAGCATACTCAACCGAGCCCTTGAGAAGGATTTCCACATCACTGAGCAAATTTTGTTTCTTAACGTGAACCTCCAGCCCGCGATATTCACCAACCTTTGTCATGGTATTTGTTTTGACGGTTTTACATTCATTCAGCAGCACGATACCGGCTTTTTTACGCTCGTCAAAGTGCTGCCCGAGTAAATCTATCCCTATGTAACCCTCAACAGGCAGAGGATGCTCCGCAAGAACGGCCATATCTCTTTGGAGACCCTCTATCCTCCACTCTAACCGCTGCTGCTCCTGGGGGAAGTAAAGCCTTATCTTGTCCTCTAAATCGTACTGCTGACTATGGTGGCTGGCCTTCATGATCTGCAATTTTGCCACATCCACGTCCAGCTCCATACGCTCCTTAATGCGCGGGTCGCCTGCACAGAGAGCTTTCACTTCCGCATATGAAAGCGCCGCTTCGTCCACGTCCTCACAGGACCGGGCCGGGGATTTCGAGGTCATGATCTGCCCGATAAACTGCTGTTTTTTCTCCACGGTTTGGAATAAGTAGCTGTCAAAAGTTGATTCAGTTACATAACGGAAAACGTGGACAAGCGGGTTATTGTTGCCCCTTCTTTTGATCCTGCCCTCGCGCTGGGTCAGGTCAGTCGGTCATTTTTTGCGGACAGTTCAATACATGCCATCCTTTTCTGTTCCCTGCTCCTGCGTTTGCTTTCGTTTGACTTCTCTCTCTGTATCTTCTTGGCGCAAGCAGGGCAATACTTCGATATGCCAGAGCCAGGGACATATTCAACGCCGCACACCGTACAGTGTTTAGCGGGTAACGCCGTCCACCGCTTTGTGGGTGTGATATGTAATTCACCGACAAAGCCGATGAATTTATAGTAAATCTTGATTTCCTGCTTAACCGTTCCGTCCGCTGACTTCTCACGCTCCGAAACAAGTATCTTGTCTATCAGTGCATTTACCACTGTTGCGTCCAGTTCTTTTAAGCCTTGATAGTTGCGGATAAGGGAGAGGAAGTCACGGATTCCCTGCGACTTCTCATAGCTTTCGTTGAGCGTTTCCGTTACCTCTTTTAATCTCGCTTTGATTTCAAGCTGTTCTTTCTGGTATTTCCCCGACATCATCTCAAAATTCCGCTCGGTGATACGCTCCATGACCTTATCCTCATAGAGAGAGGAAAACAGCCTGTCAAGCTCCGCAAGGCGTTTGTTCAGCTTCTTTTGTTCTTTCTCCATTGCCTTTGCCTTGCTCTGGTCTGTTTCCGTGAGCCGCTTTTCAATCGCCCTCACCGCCCGCTCGTCATTCACCGCCATATCCGCAAAACGGTTGATGTCGGCAAGCACGGCATTGAATAAATCCCTCGCTTCAATGGCATGTGCGGTACACATGACGTTGCCATACCTGCCATAATTATTGCAGGTATATTGTACGCAGTCGATGATGTCGGGGCGTTTCCTCCTGTTTGCGCTCATAGCCCGCAGAGCATAGCCGCAGTCCGCACACTTGATAACACCTGAAAAAATATTCTCAAAGTCACCCTTATTCTTTTCCCGTCTGCGGCTCGTCATAAGCTGTTGGACAGTATCAAATTCTTCTTGTGTGACTATGCCCTCATGGGTGTCGGGTATCACTTCCCATTCTTCTGGCAGCTTGGACGGTCTTTTCTTGCTTTTCATATTGGCGGCAATCCGCTTGTAGCCTGCAAGGTTTCCTGCATAGATAGGGCTTCTTAAAATATTCCTCAAGCTGTTCTCACTCCAGATATAACGGTTTTCTTCGTTGTCCTCAAAGTATCTCTCATAGCCTGTTGCTCCCTGCTCCGCCGCATAAGCGGCAGGGCGTAAAACGTGCTGGCTGTTGATGTGCTTGCGTATTTTTCCAAGTCCATTTCCCGCTAATGCAAGGTCAAATATCTCCCTTACAACGTGCGCCACCTTATCGTCAATCAGCAGATGGTTGTGGTCGGCAGGGTCTTTGATATATCCATAGGGTGCATACGTCCCCATAAATTTCCCCTGCTGGAATCTCGCTCGGTACGCCGATTTTATCTTAACCGACACATCGGCAGAGTACATTTCGTTTAGGATATTGCGGAATGGGGTGATGTCCATCGCCGATTTATTCAAGGTATCCACGCCGTCATTGACCGCTATATACCTCACATTATGCTCTGGGAAAAAGACTTCCAAATATAATCCGCAGTCAAGGTAGTTCCTCCCTAAACGTGATAAATCTTTCGTAATCACGCAGTTTATCCGTCCGTTTTCAATGTCCTTAATCATGTTCTGGAAGCTCGGTCTTTGGAAATTCGTACCAGAGTACCCGTCGTCCACATACGTTTTTGCCAAATGCCAGCCCTGCTTTTTCACATAATCCGTGAGGATGGATTTCTGCGTGGCAATGCTCGCACTCTCGTTTTCCGTGCCATCGTCCTTTGACAAGCGGCAGTAAATGCCGACTTCATAAATCTGATTCCCCGTTCTTATCCCTGCCATACTGTTAAACCTCCGTCCTTGCTCTACTTAATTTCATGTTCCATTGCGTACATTCTAAGCGGATATATCCTCATTGTCGAAGGTGTCATCTTTGCCAATCCCCCTCCGTATATCTTCGGAGATAATCGGGATAAACGCTTCGGCAACGGTCTGTGTACCGACATATTCCCGACTGATAATTACCTGCACTTGTGCTTTTGGCATGATACGCTTTCTCTTTTTGTTCGTTGTCTTATCCTCGCCCATATTCAAATCTTCCTTTCCAGACAGGGCAGGGGAGCGTCTGAAAACGTCCCCACCTGCCAATCAGACACAATCAATCCCCGCTGTTCAATTCTTCCTGCAATGCTTTAAGGAGAGCCGCCGCTTCATCGGCAGTCAACGTGATTCCCTTTCCGCACTTCTCATGGTTGGGAGAAAAACTGCGGATGTCATACTTCGGCTCGTTCCCGTTCCATGAAATCAAGTTGATTTCCTTTGCGTAGCCGCTGTCGCTCATGGACAATACGGCGATTTTCTTTACAATCTCGTACTGGATTTCTTTCATTTTCTACCTCAACTTTCTGTATTTACCTCCCGAAAAAAGAAGATTAGCGGCTGTCCCTGTTCCGTTTCCTCTGCAATTCACGCTCTAACAGTTTGATGATGGCGTCCTCCATCTGCTTCGGCGTTGTGTTCTTCGGAAAATATTTTTTCAGCCTGCTTGTGTTGATTTTCAAGGTTTCTTTCTGGTTTTCCTTTTCCTCGGTCATAATGGAAAATATCATATCCATGTCAAGCCGCCCGCTCTGGCTAAGGCTTTTCATCCGCTGTGCCTGTGAGAGTGAGGGCGTTGCTTCTTCGCTCTCCATTGTGGCGAGTAGATTTTCCTGCTCGTCTTTCTTCAAAAAGGACAGCTCCACCGCAGGCGTGAGGGCGATTTTCCCCTCGTCCACCATCTGCAAAATCGGCGGTATCAGTTCCGTCAATCGGATAAATCTCTGCACGGTCATCCTGCCAACGCCGAAGCCCTGTGCCACCTTATCGTCTGTCCGCAACCTCGTCCCAACTTGTGACGAGGTTAAGTCTGTGCGGAAACCCTGCCGCTTCATGGCTTCGGATTTCATCTTGTAGGCAAACGCCCGCTCGCTCGGCAGGATATTTTCTCGTTGCAAATTGCTGTCCACAAGGGTGATGATGGCTCGGTCACGGTCTAAGGGCAGGACAAAAGCGGGGATTGTGTTTAACCCTGCAAGCTCCGAAGCGCGCACACGCCGCTGCCCTGCAATCACTTCATAACCGTTCCCGTCCTCTTTCGGGCGTGTGATTATCGGCGTTACGATTCCAAACTCTTTGATACTCTCTGCTAATTCTGATAACATTTCATCCTCCACTACATGAAACGGGTTATCGGGAAACGGGTATAAATCTGCGGTCTTTAATACCTTAAAATCCTGTTTCTTCATTCACATCCCTACCTTTCTTTTTGTCTGGTTCTGCCTGTTTTCTGTAATTCTTCCAATACCTCTGGCGGTATTTTTTTCAATAACCTTTCCATCTGCTGATTGGTTTTCTGCAACTCAAATATCCTCTGGTTGGATTTCTGTACCTTTAATTCCTGCTCGTACTTTTCATCACGCATACGCCCCGCATAGTCGGATTCCTGCCCGATTCTCTCTTTCAAGCTGTCGATATAAGCTCTCTGTTTGCCGATTTCCTTAGAGAATTTCTCCACGTCTGGGAGCCACGCCGCAATCAGTTCCAGAGCCTTGTCACGCTTCTTTCCTGCGTTAAAGGCGTTAATGTCGGAGAGGGCAGACACGATTTCTTCATACTGTTTATCAAGCCTGCCGCCTAGTTTATAGAGCCATGTGGGGATGTGCTTGCGCTTTGTATCCATTGAGGACTGCCCCCGTTCAAGCGGATTCCACCGTGCGGACATCCGCTCATGGTAGGCGGTCTGCCACTCGGACAGGCTCTTTTGATTGCCTAAGATAGACTTCGCTGACAGCTTGTTGTCGGGCGTGAGCGGCACAAAGCACAGGTGCATATGGGGCGTTCTTTCGTCCATGTGGACGACTGCGGAGAGGATATTCTGCTTTCCCACACGTTCCGAAATGAAGTCAAGAGCCGTCTGGAAATAGGCTTTTTGTTCTTCTGGCGGTAAGCTGTTCATAAATTCGGGCGAAGCGGTGATGAGCGTTTCCACCATCATCACGCTGTCTTTCCTTACCTTACAGCCCGCTTCATCTACCATTCGGTTTATCTCTTTTTTGTAGGTGTAACGGGGTGGATTCACAAGATGGTAGTTATCTTTGGAGCGTCCCACGTCAATGTCTGGGTTGCTTTTATAGGCTTCTTTCTTCCTCTCGTTGTGGCGTTCACAAGCCGCAACGCCGCCTGCTTTGCGTTTCTGGAAACGCAGGATTGCATAGGGCATAGTTCATCATCTTCCTTTCTTTCGGCGGGTAACTGTCGCTTCCTGTCTTTGGTGCGTGACGGTCATGACGATGATGACGGTGTTTTTGGGATACCCCCTCATAAGAGCCGTAACCGTCACGCCGATATTCTTTTATCCGAAGCGGAAAGCGCAGGATAAGCAGGGCGTAAGCCCTGCCATAAGGGAGTCCAGAGGGAACGTCTGGCACACGACTTTGCAGGGCAAAGTGTAGTGTGTTACACCCTGTAAACGCAGTCGGAAAAATCGGGGGATTTTTCTGACCGCAGGGGTGGCTTTACGAGCCGAAAAGGGCGAGTAATGCCCACGCCTGCATGTTGCGTTTACGGGGTGTTCTCCCGTAGGGATGACAGCGGCGGGGGCATCCCAAAAACACCGTCATCATCGTCATGACCGTCATTCCCCACATCTTCCTGCCTTGCAAGGGAAATCATCCGCCCGTTGCTCCTGCGGCTGAAATCATAGCGGATATGGTTTTCAAGCAGGAAGTCAAGGCGGTACTCGTTCATCCACTTCGTCAAGACATTTGCCGCTGTCCCTGTTTCCCCCAGAGCGTCCAGTAACTCGGTGGCTGTGCCAGTCCATCCCTCCCTGCCCTGCATGAAATCAACCAGACGAAAAAGAACATCAGGTATCGCTTCTTTCGCAAGCTGTTCCTGCTCCTTACGTTCCACCAGTTCCCAACTGCAATCACGGAAGCGGAGCTTAAACTCCTGATAGGGTGTGTCCCTGCCCGTCACATATAACTTTGCGGCATTGGACGCACGGTTTTCCTGTTCCAGAACAAAGGTGGCGTCCGCACTCCCCGTCAATCCCGTCGTGCCAGACACCTTGTTGAACACATCGCTGTCGTTCTGCTTTCGGATGTGGTGTACGACAATGACCGCCAATGAGTGCCTGTCGGCAAAGTCTTTAATAAGGGAGATGTCCCCGTAATCGCTTGCATAGGCGTTGTCTTTGGATGCGGTGCGGATTTTCTGCAAGGTGTCAATGACAATCAGCCTGCTGTCGGGGTATTCTTTCAGATAATCTTCCAACTGCACAATAAGACCGTCTGACAGCTTATCGCTTGCCACCGCAAAGTGGAGCCGCCCACTTGCTTCGTCCGTCAAGCGGAACAGCCTGTCCTGTATGCGGCAGAACGTGTCCTCCAGACAGAGGTAAAGCACATCGCCCTCCCGTGTCGGCATATCCCATAAGGGGATTCCCTGTGACACACATAGGCAGAGCTTTAACATGAGCCAGCTCTTGCCGATTTTCTGTGAGCCGCAGAAAAGGGTTAAGCCCGTGGGTATCAGACCGTCCACTACAAAGGACGGTTTCTCAAGCGGCTCATAAAGGAGCGTGTCTGCATTGACTGTCTGTAACTTCTGCATGGCTTTCCTCCTTTCGGGCTGTGGTTTTGGTTTTGTTGCACATAAAAATAAACCTCCTTAAAAAGATTTACTCCCACGAAAAAAAGTGAGAGTATGTATTGCCGCCAATCCCACACCTATTAAGAGCAAACTTCTTTTTCGGGCGGTGACTGTCACGGTTGGAGATATTTCTTCATTTCTGCCTTGACCTTTTCCCTTGCAACCGAAACGGACTTCTGGATAGCGGAAGCGGTGCAATGCTCCATCTTGCCGATTTGATAAAAGTTGAAATCATACTCGTAGTAGAGCAGGAAACGCCGCCTTTGTATCTCTGGCAGTCGGGCAATAGCTTTGTAAAACAGTTCATTCCGTTCTTTTTCAATCATTCTTTCATCAAGCGATTTAGGCACTCTTAACGCACGTCTGTAAAGCGTTTCGTCCCATACCTCGTTAAACTCCCTGTGCCGCTGATTCCATTGCTGAAGGTTTCTATTTTTCCGTTCCATCTGCCGAAATTCAAAAAATAGCTGTTCTGATACTTCCAACTCGTGAGATTTCCCCTGCCCGTCCCTAAAACTGATAAAATACCTTGCGCCGCTTTCCGTGGATTCCTCCCGAAGTGTGTATGTCTTTGCCCCGTATGCCATTTCCTTTCCTCCCGAAAAAAATTGAGTGAGAGGATTGCCCTCCCACCCAATAGCCCGTGGAAATGATTAAATTTCCCCGAAAGGATAAAAAATAGGCTTTAATTTTTTACGGAGCCTTTCAAGGCGTTTATAGACCGCCCTTTCGGTAAGCCCTGCCATCGCCGCAATCTCCCTCGTGGAATAGCCCTGCATTTTCAGCAAGAGAATGAGCAGGGTATGCTTGTCCACCGTAAGCAGTGCCTGATACAGCTTCTCGTTCTCAATCTCGTCCAGTAAGTCCGCAATGGTATTCGGCTCTGCCTGCGGTTCGGTGTCTGCCATTCCCTCAAGGTATTCCCCAAAGTCGCTCGTCCATCGGTAAAACCGCCTGTTGGAATTAAAGTCTGCCCTGTCCTCTATGCGGATTTGCTCAATGACCGCTTCATCAACGCCGCACTCCCGCAACATCTTTTCCTCGGCTTCTTTCCAGATACGCCATTTTCTGTCCTCTCGTCCGTGGTTATATGCCATGTTCCTTTCCCTCCAATCTGAATTTTTGAAAATGTAAAAATCCAGATGGAGAGGCGGGGAACGACAACCAGCACAAGGACTAGCCCTGCGGCACATTCCGATAAAAAACGACAAAAGAAAAACCGCAAAAGCTCTGTGACCTCTACGGTTATAGGAGATACATATTCTGTTAAGTGGATATTCTACTTCTGGTTTCATGGTGAGAAGTAGCGTTGCATGGTTGGGGATAATTTTTTTAACTGGCTTCCTGCCATTCCCCGATATGTTGTGTATGTATAAATTCTGCGTTGCATGAGCAGATAGATTACTGCCCGAAAAAAGGAACATAAAAACCCTCCAAATTCAAAAACAAATCCAGAGGGTAATTTAAGGTATAATAAAAAAGCCCACCCGAATATCGTTTTTTTATTTGTGGGCTTGTCCTTTCAAATGCCAAATTAAAAAAAAGCCGATGATTCGTGAGTTATTCCACAAATTCATCGGCTCTGCGTCTTAAGCGTCTGGCTCTCTGATGACTGTTACTTTCAAATTATCAACTTTTATCAATCTTTCTTGCCTGCATTTTGGACAATAGAGAGGATAATTTTTTAAAACGCTATCCTTCCTAATTTTATTACGAGTTTTACTCCCACAAACAGGACACAATATCCATTCACATTTAATCATAATTACGTTCTAATCCTTTCAAATCCCATTCTATACAAAATATTTATACAATTTACACAAACTGTTAAGTCAACTTATGGAACATATGCCGAACCTTATCTATACGGCTATTGGGGCGGCGGGGCTGGCAAACAGGCTTGCTGTTAGCTGATTGGTATCCTTTTAACTCTGTTAAACAAACTCCTTGCCCATTTGTAAAATAGGTTAAATCATTTCTATACTCCTGAACACATCTGGCAGGGATTTCCCCTTTCAGAATAACCTCGTTATTTTTTAGCTGAGTACTTACAATATCTGCACCATACTTAGGGGCATCGTGATACGCCCGTGAGAGATATTCTTGCGGTGCATAAATTTCAAAATAGAGATATGGTTCTAATAATTCTGTCCCCGCTCTTCTTAAAGCCTGCTCCAATACAATAGGAGAAAGCAGCCGAAAATCTGCCGGGGTGCTTACGGGACTATAATACACACCATATTCAAAACAGATTTTACAGTCTGTCACTTCCCATCCATACATCCCTTGCTCACAACCATAACGAACTCCTTCCATAACTGCATTTTGGAATGATTGGTTTAAATACCCAAGTGAAACCCGGCTTTCATACTGCACCCCGCTCCCAAGAGGGAGCGGTTCTACTGATAATCCAATAGTAGCCCAGAAAGGATTCGGCGGCACTTCAATATGGATGGTATATTCTGCTTTTCCTAACGGTCTTTCCATGTATATAACAGTAGGTTCTTTTATTTCTGCCTCTACATGATACTTTTCCTCAAGAATGGCACAAATAACTTCCATCTGTACCTTCCCCAAAAAGGAAAGTATAATTTCATGCGTTGTAGTATCCACGTAATACTTTAAAAGAGGATCGCCATCTGAGATTTCTGTAAGCGCCTCAAGTAACACTTCCCGCTGTTCGGATTTCTTTACTTCAATTGTTGTTTGGAGTATAGGGAGCGGATTTTCAATAGATTCCCGCTGCGGCAACAATACTTCGTTCCCAAGAATACTATTTAATCGTAAAATATCATTAAATAAAATGACAATTTCACCAGAGTAAGCCGTATCTGCTAAACACAATTCACCGTTTGTAGGAATACTCATCTCTGTAATTTTTATTTTCTCTTTTTCTGATATTCTGACAACGTCCCTCGAATGCAATGCGCCGCTGTACAGACGCACATAAGCCAAACGCCTCCTTTTTTCTGAATATTCAATCTTAAAAACCTGCCCGCATAGTTCAGACTGTTCTTTGGGCGTTGATGAATAAAGCCTGCCTGTAATTACTTCTATAAGCTGCCGGATTCCCAGATTGTTCTTAGCGCTTCCATGATAAACAGGAAATACTGTGCCATTCTGAAATCTCCTATTTTCTTCCTGCTCTAGTTCCGAAATTTTAAGTGGCTCCTCTAATATATATCTTTCCAAAAGTTCATCGTTTCCTGCAATTAGCACCTCCCACTGTTCGATATCAACATTATCCATTATGTTTATGCGGGGATGCTGCATTACCTTTTGTTTCACTATTATTTCGGGAGAAAGTTTTTCTTTCATTTCCTGATATACCATTTGCAAATCAATTCCCTCTTGGTCAATTTTATTGATAAAAAAGATTGTTGGAATCTTCATTGTCTGTAATGCATGAAACAATATACGAGTCTGTGCCTGCACGCCATCCTTTGCAGAAACCAATAATACCGCCCCGTCTAAAACGGATAAAGAACGGTAAACTTCCGCCAAAAAATCCATATGTCCAGGCGTATCTATAATATTGACTTTTACATCCTCCCATTGAAAAGATGTCACTGCCGTCTGTATGGTAATTCCTCTTTGACGCTCCAAATTCATTGTATCTGTTCTTGTTGTTCCTTTATCCACGCTCCCTAATTCCGCAATCGCACCACTGGTATATAATAAACTTTCTGTTAAAGTTGTCTTTCCTGCATCAACGTGGGCTAAAATTCCTAAGTTAATTATTTTCATGTAATTTTCCTCCAAATCAACGCCCAAAAAAGGGCATAAAAATACCCAGTGATAAATACTCCTATCACTGGGTAAATAACTTCAATAAGCCCAAAACACCTATGTGTTTTCGGATATATAAAATTACATGATAAAAGTATTCTTAAACTGGGTACAAAAAACTAAGCCCCATTAAAAGCAAAAGGGCTAAAACCTTTTTGTTCCCACTATCAAATTGACAGTTTATTTAAGAATACCTTGCCGCATATTTACTAACTCCTTGTATGAAATTAAGCTTAATTATATTCCTTAATCATTTATTTGTCAAGCTGACGAAATACTAAAACTTTGCACTAAAACAGGAACAGCGGCAAAATTTTCACTCTACCGTTAACCTGCTGCTTATACATAGATAATTTCTTTTCCTACAATCTCCCTCGCACAAGCCCTTATGTTACCTAGCCGCCCTGTCCATTCTAAGGCGTTTTCTTCCTTTAGGCGTTCCGTTATGCCCTGTTCCTGTTTCATGCCCTCTATGAGCCTTTCAAAGCGTTCCTGTGCCTGTCTGTCGATGTCGGCAAGATAAGCGTTGAGCCTGCCGCTTGTGAGAAGATTGGTGTATGTAACCTTACGGTACTGCTTCAGATAATTCAGATGTCGTTGCCCCCATGTGCCTATCGGCTGTTCTTCTTCGGCGGGTACAGTTAAGCACGGTATTAAATAATCTCCTTGCCGCTCATATTTGCCGCCCAGTTCCTCAAAAATCGTCTTTGCCATTGTCTGTTACCTCCACATTCTTTTTTATTTTGAATGTCCGCAAAATCCGTCCTACATCGCGGGGGCGCCAGGGGCAGTCAAGATGATGGAGCGCGATAAGCCGGTCTTGAATGTTTGTCCCCGCGCCGAGTTTCTGTGTGCTGCCAATGAGCACCCGCACCTTGCCGCTGCGAACTTTTGCGAACAGCTCCTTTTTCTTGACTTCCGTTTCCGCATCATGGATAAAGGCAACCTCATTCTCCGGCACACCGTTTGCCACCAGCTTGGATTTTATATCATTGTAGACATTGAAACTGCCGTCCTTTTTGGGGGTGGACAGGTCAGAAAACACCAGTTGCGTGAGTTTTTCTTCCTTGCCCTCTTGCCAAAATTTCATGATGTTCTCCACACACAGATTGAGCTTGGAACCCGGCTCATCCTCCGCAAAGGGGCTTATAAGCCGCTGGTCCAGCCCCTGCTTCCGGCCATCGTTCGTGATTTTGAGCAGGTTATCCTTAGTGGGGTCCACACTCCCGGCGCGAACGGCGGTAGCCCGCTCCGACAGCTCCTGCACATATTCCCGCTGATACTCGCTGGGCTGCGCTACAATATTGTGGAACTCCACGTCAGGCGTGGGCAGGTTCAGCATATCCTCCGTTTTAATGTCTGCCACCTCATGGAAGATGTTCATAAGCTCCGGGAGATTGAAGAATTTGGCGAACCGTGTGCGGGGGCGGTATGTACCCTCGGGGGCCAGCTCCATAGTGGTGACAGTTTCCCCAAACCGACTGGCCCAGCTGTCGAAATGCTCCATACCCATGGCTTTCAAGGCGTTATTTTGGAGGTATCTCTGAACGGTGAACATCTCTGTGATAGAGTTGCTGATTGGTGTTCCCGTGGCAAAGATAACCCCTTTATAGTCTGTGATTTCATCCAGGTATTGCGTCTTGCTGAACATATCGGAGGATTTCTGTGCGTCAGAGGTGGAAAGTCCGGCCACATTCTGCATTTTCGTGACCAAAAAAAGGTTCTTAAAGTTGTCTGACTCGTCCACAAACAGCCGGTCAATGCCCAATTCCTCAAAATCTATTACAGTGTCCTTGCGGTTATCTGCCTGCAATTTCTTCAGCCGTGATTCCAGGCTTCGCTTGGTACGCTCCATATTTTTCACGGTGAAATGCTGTCCGTCCTCCTCTTTTGCGCGGGCAATTCCATCTATGATCGCATCCATCTGCTGGTTTAGCTGCCTGATCTGCCTCTCCTTGCTGACGGGTATCTTCTCAAACTGAGAGTACCCTATGATAACCGCGTCATAGTCCCCGGTGGCAATTCGGGAGCAGAACTTTTTTCGCCGGTCCTTTTCGAAATCCCGTTTGGTGGTGACAAGGATATTCGCGTTGAGGTAAAGCCGTAGAAATTCCGAGGCCCACTGCTGGGTGAGGTGGTTTGGCACCACGATCATGGATTTGGAACACAGCCCCAGCCGTTTCATTTCCATAGCCGAGGCCGTAATTTCAAAGGTCTTGCCAGCACCTACGCAGTGGGCGAACAGGGTGTTTCCACCGTAGACCGCCCTTGCAATGGCGTTTTTCTGGTGCTCCTCTAGCTGAATTTCCGGGTTCATGCCATCCAAAACAAGGTGGCTCCCATCGTACTGCCGGGGCCGGATGCAGTTCATTTCCTCATTGTATTTTCGGACCAGCTTTTGCCGCCGGTCCAGGTCCTTCCATATCCAATCCTGAAACGCCAGTTTAATCATAGACTGCTTCTGCTGGGCCAGGGTTGTTTCCTTGGCGTTCAGCACACGTTTATCCCCGCCGTTTGCTGTTATGGTATCGTAAACGCGGGTGCTTTGCAGATTCAGCGCGTCCTCCAGCAGCTTATAGGCGCTGACGCGGCGGGTGCCGTAGGTACTGTGCGCCAGCACATCGTCCTTGCGGACATGGGTCTTGCAGCTGATGTTCCACACATGGATAACTGAGGAATACTGAACATGAATATCCTCTCTGGCTTTGCGGGGAGTCTTGAGCAGTTCATACATAAACTGCTCCACATACTCGGATTCTATCCAGTCCGTTCCCAGCCGGACGGAGATTTCTGACGCTTCCAGGTCCTTGGGCTGGACTGCTTCCAGAGCGCTTACATTGATATTGAAATCCGGATTGTCCCCTGCGGCTACTTCCGCGATACTTAACTTTTCCCGCACATTGCCGGAGAGATATTCGTCAGCGGTCTGGTAAATGGGCGGGTCGCGGAAAGGGACGCGGAAAATCTGGCCATGCAGATCATGGATGATCTCCTCCTCGGTTTTGCCGGTCAGCCCCGCCATATAGGGCAGGTCAACCCTGGCCCGATTGCCGATGGACATAGCCAGGGCCTCGGCGGCGGTGTCAACATGGGTAATTTCCTGCCGGGGGAGGATAGTGCGTTTCGTAAACATATCTGCTTTGCGGACGAACTTGCCCTCGTCGTCCAGAATTTCCAGGGCGCACAGCAGATAGTAGGACGAGTCGTCGCAGAACGTCCGCTCGTTGGTTTTGTCGTTGACAAGGCCGAATTTCCGAGTGAAATTGTCATAGAGCCGGTTCAGCTCTGCCTGGGCGGATTTAATTTCTTCATCCCTTGCGGATAACTCCATCTGCTTATTGATAAGCCGCCGGGTGCAGTCCCGCAGGTCAATGAGGGCGGTAACGCGGGCCTTGGCTGTTGCCCCCAGCTCCATCTTGACCATGACGGAATCCTGGCGGTAGTACACATCCCCTTTTACAATGGTATAGGAGAAGTTCCTGACCTCCGGGTCGGCGGGGACGGTTTCCTGCTCCTTTTCCTCGTCTAATGCAATGGTTTCTGCTTCCATATACCGGCCCTCAATGTGCGTTATTGCCTCCCGCAGTTGTTCTCCAAGGTCTGTGCCAGGTATGGGTTTTACCGTAAAATCCTGCTGTCCATATTGAGTGCTGTCAGAAGATTGTTCCCCCAAAATCATCTCCGGGTGCCGGATAAAGTAGCGATTGATCGTGTATCCATCTTTATTTTCTCCCGTCTGTACCCAATCTGGCGGCTCTGTAATAGGCTGCTCCCTTTTTTGCAGGAACAGAATATCCGATACAACTTCCGTTCCGGCATTGGAAAGGAAAGCGTTATTGGGCAGGCGGATTGCCCCCAGCAGCTCGGCCCGCTGGGCCATGTATTCCCTGGCCTGGGTGGACTTGGAATCCATGGTGTACCGGGAGGTCACAAAAGCGATGATCCCGCCGGGCCGCACCTGGTCTACGGTCTTGGCAAAGAAATAGTTGTGAATGGAAAAACCCAGCTTGTTATAAGCCGGGTCAAAGACTTTATAGTTGCCGAAGGGTACGTTGCCTATGGCGATATCAAAGGAATTATTCTGAAAACGGGCGTCCTCATACCCCTTGATTTCAATGTGCGCGTTGGGGTATAACTGCCTTGCGATGCGCCCGGTAAGGCCGTCCAGCTCAATGCCAAAGAGTTTGGAGTTTGCCATGCTCTCCGGCAGCAGGCCGAAGAAATTGCCCACGCCGCAGGACGGCTCCAAAATATTGCCGTCCTGAAAGCCCATGTTTTCCAGGGCCTGATAGATGGCCTTGATAACCGTGGGCGATGTGTAGTGCGAATTAAGGACGGAGGCCCTGGCAGAATCATATTCCTCCGGGGTAAGCATTTCTCGCAGCTCTTGGTATTCGCTGGCCCAGGCAGGCTTGCTTTCGTCAAAAGCGTCCGCAAGAGCGCCCCATCCCACATATTTTGAGAGGGTTTCCTGTTCATCTGGCGTGGCGGTACGGCCCTCAGATTCAATTTTATGCAGAGTTTTCAGGGCCGATATGTTCATCTGATACTTGGCTTTCGCGCCGCCAGCGCCCAGGTCATCATCGGTGATATGGAAGTTTTGGGGAGCGGGGACGCGGTTGGGTTCCTCTATGTGGAACTTTTCAATGACGATATCAAAGGGCAGGTTGGTTTTTTCGGCGGGGTAGACAGCCACTGGCTTTGACCATGTTTGTGAGATAGCGGGCGTAATGCTGTCTTGTGGGGCAAACGTACCATGCCGGGAGGTATCAGGGGAGATCACCTGATACGGTGTTTTGTGATGAAAGCCACCCAGCTCCCGTTGATACATATCCCGCAGCACTCCGGCGACCATCCACAAATCGTACATCCGTACCGTATGAGATTTATCCAGCAAACTCAGCATGAACCGGTCCCCATAGATAGAATAGTCTGCCGTTTCGCCGGTTTCCAGGGTCATAGTTTTGCTTGTTCCATCAAATATTTCCTGCAAATGCAAGGAAATTTCAGCGTTCCCCTCTCCGGCGCACAGCCATTCTTTGACCTCTTTTTTACTCCGTGCACCCAAAAGCCCGCCGTTACTGGTCAAAGCATCCCGCAGGTCGCTTCCATCGTCTATAGGGCCGTTTGGGGTATAGGTCAGATAGTCCGTGATGAACAAATTACGCTCATCACGGCGAAGCAGCTTTTCAAACTCTTCCTTGCTTTCTGAGCGGAAAACAGGGTAGAGCTGAGTGGAGTCTTGCAGCTCTACATCATGAAACCCAATCTCCGTGATGGTGAACGCGGTATCTTCCAGATAGACCGCATCACCGACCTTGTAGGCCGGAGCCAAGGGGTCGCGGGGCGGCGTGTTTTCCATCTGCATTTCCCGCTCCGCAAGCGTTTTTTCTGCCCGCGCACGGACCTCATCTGCAATATCCAATGAGTACAGTCCAGCGGCAGTAGAGAATCCCACGTTATGGAAAATATAGTCCACGCTGCTTTCTTCGAGCGCCCCTGCTACAAAGAAACTTTTCTTTGTAAGGTTTTCGCTTACCTTGCCAAAGGATATCTCATGATTCGGCCCGCTTTCCAGATGGGCATGGATTTTGCCGTCAACAGCCAGCGTTACATAGTACCAGCCAAGATAGCCGGCGTCCTTACCATGTGTGCCGTCGTGGAGTTCCACGTTGAGCAAGGTATACGGTTTCAGCCCCTTTTCCAAAGCGACCGCGTTATCTTTTTGCTCCTGTTTTCGGAGCGGTTCAAGGGCAGTTTCCTTTGTGAGCCTTACGATTTCCGGGTTATACCATACCAGGGCCTTATTGACACATTCACTTTGGACTTTGAGGGTTTTAGCTTTCGGGGTACTGAAATTACCAATAAACAGGGATGTGCCGTTGCCAAAACGGATAGATATATCACTGGTACCCCGCCACTTGCCGGTGCAGAGAGAGCTTTCTATCTTGCCAGATTTGCAGTTAAAGGTCTGCGCGATGATAGCCAGCCGTTCTTCCATGGGCAGATTTTCGTACTGCTTGGCAATTTCTATAGCTTTTTTCTGCAAATCTGTAAGGTCCTCATCAGCAGGGGAGTTTTGTTCCTGTTCCGGTTCCTCCTGCGAAGCTGGGATTTCTTTGGGCTGAGATAAAATAGCGTATGTTTCCTCCAGCGCCTCCCTGTGGAGGTCATTGTGGAATTTGGCATTATCAAAATAGAGCTTGGTAAGAGTAACGTCCCCGGCGGCAAGCACTGCCCGTTTTATAGCAGCATCGCCATCCAAACAGGCGGTATCTTTGTCAGAATTCTGACAGGCGTTGCGGTAGGGCTGGTCGCTGCCCAGAGCCTCGATCACCAGCCCCTTATACTTTTCGTATAGTTCCCGGACGGTGGGAGCCTGCTCGGCCAAACGCGCCACATCCTCCATGACCTGTTCCACAAAGGATTGGCTTTCCGCCTTTTCCGCAGCCAGCTCCAATTCCCTGGCATATGCGTCCTCTACATATTCACGCACATAGCGGACAGGTTCTGTCAGAGGAGAGCCGGAATCCAGAACGGTCAGACGCACCGCGTCCTGCTGAAAATCCACACTCTCGATCCGGCAGCGCCGCCCATCCACATCCAGCTCCATGCCAACCGGAATGTACTCTGCCGCCGTGCGGGAGGTAATAACCTCATATTCTCCCGCGCCGCCCAGCCGGACAAACGTCAGGTCAATTCCCTTTCCCAGCAATTTCTCTTGCGCTGCCTGCCAGCTTTCAGCGTCTCCGGTAACAGAAACCGCTCCCATACCGGGGATATTCCGAGTAAGCACATGGCGATTCAGGGCAGGACCGGCTTTTTTCGCGTCTGCGCCGTAGAAATATATCGTATCACCATTTTGGACCCCCACCACGCAGTTTGGGAAGCGCTCCTTGGTTTTGATGTATTCCTCTATATTGGGGGCCATTTGCGGCAACGCTTCAATGATCTGCTCACTTGCCTGCTCCAACGGTTCCATAGGCGAGGAAGAAGGAACGATTTTAGGCGCATCCTTATAAGGAGATAGGGAATATGTCTGACGTTCCGCGCTGTTTTCAGTTACAGCAGAGATGGTAACGCCGTGCTTTTTCCGCAGCATCTCCACGAATTTATCCAGATTGCCGACGGGAACACTGCACATAGCCACCCGGCCCAGCTCGGGAATATTACGGTTCGTCAGGTGGATATCCAGCTCCACTGAGGCTGCTCTTGCGTCCGGGCCGTACATCTCAAAGAAGTCCCTCCGCTGAAAAAGGACAATATCACTGGGGTGGGCCTGCTTGACTTCATCATAGCTGGCGAAGTGAGCCTTGGTGTTAGCCATGAGAATGTCGTGCTTTTTTGCGTCCTGCTCAGAGAGGGGTTCCGGTTCTGCTGGCGGCGCGGAGGGTTCTTCCGCAGTGGTTTCCATCGTCCGGCTCTCCATGATCTCCCTATCTTCCGTAGAGAGAAATTTATCTTTCTGAATCAGTTCCTCAATACGCTTACGCACCTTGGACCACTTCATTTTTACCGCCGCATAAGGCTCAATGCTGTCTCCGTGGGTGAATGCCAGCTCTTTGTAAGTATAGGTGATGTTGTCGTTGCCGCCATTGTAGCCGGAGTATGTGCCATGAAGATGGCCCAGGTATTTCTCCCGCTCCTTGCGGTCGGAGTGCTGCTCAAAGAAATTATACACGGCAATGCGGTAGTCATGCCGGTCAGGATGGTCCCGCAGAAGCGCGTCGATTTCATCCTGAGAAATGAAAAACCGCTCTACCGGCTCATAGTCCGGCGAGGCGGTAAATTTCAGCGGGGTACGCCGGAAATCCTCCAGCCCCCGCTGGATTTCCTCTGTCCCGCGGGAGCGGAAACGGAGAATATCGCGGTTGTGAGCGTAGTCCTTTCTGAAAACGGTATACTCGGCGATCACAGCTTCCAGCTGCTCCGGCTGTTCCAGCAGATCCTTTGTCTTATCCACCACATCAGGATAGATGAATGTACCGCCCAGAGCGGCGGTCAGCGTGGGGAGATATTTGCCTTTGTACTCATCGTCAATATCCCTGTGCAGATACTGGAGAGCCTCCGCCACCCGGTTCCGCTCATAGGGCCAGGCTCGGTAGAGCATGGCTTGGCTGGCATACCTGCCCTCGTCCAGCAGTTCCCGGATTCTTTCCGCTGCCTGCTCCCATGTGACTGCCGTGGCGGTAAAGGTCAAGGCGCTCTCCCCGGCGGCGATCTGCATACCGGCGTCGTTGTACCAGAGGGAGTATTTGCGTTCTCCCACATAAAACCCCGCGCCGTTTTCTTTGTAATGGGTCTGCAAGAACCGGGCGTTTTCCTCTATGGGCTTGTCCTTCATGAACTCCGCTATAATTCGCAGGCGGCTGTCCGGGTCATTCGCGCCCAGAGTCAGGGCGGCGTCGATTATATTCTGCGGTAACTGCCACCGGAATACAGCGGGCTCGCCGGTTGGCTCATTCGTCAGGGGGATCGTTGAGCCAGCCAGGTCAAACAGGTTCGGGATGTAATCATCATCTTTGGCGGAAACATCCACCTGGATGGTAACCGGCTCTGGCTCCCCGGGAGCTGTCAGTGGTAGATCAGCTCCTCCAGAATCATTTCCTCCACCTTCGATTTCGCGTTGTTCATCAGGCCCGCCCACTTCATGGGGTCCTGGGCTTTCAGCTCCTCCGTCAGCCCCATGGACTTCTTCAGCTCCGGCATCAGCTGCTCCAATCTCCGGTTCGCTGTCCGGTCGATTTCCGCCAGGTGTTCCATCAGTTTCCCGCTGAGAATCAGGCGGTTGTACAGCACCGGGCGCTCCTCCCTCAGATACCGCTCCCTCATCCGTCCGTATTTGCCCAAAGTTGATGGTGTTTTCATCTCTAATTCGGGCAGCAGGAAGTCCCCTTCCTGCCGGTAGGTCAGGTTGTTCTCCATATAAACCTCTCCTTTCCATGCGCTGGCTGCGCTCGTAATTCTTGATAATAACCTCGATCTGCCGCAGCACCTGCTCGCTGCTCCCGCTGACCGCCGTACCCAGGGCTGTGACCGCATCGGGCGTGTTGAAGTCAAACACAGGCCGGAAATCTTCCGGCGAAAAATGCTCTCCGGGGTCCAGCCCGCACCGGGAGAATAAAATGTAAGCAATGCTGAAACTGGCCGCGTCCCGGAAAGCCATCTCGATGTTCAGCTCATCGAACTCCTCCAAAAAGGAGCCGGGAACGCTTGTTAAGATGTCCACCTGATGTTCTTCCCAATACCCGCCTGCCAGCTCCTGGGCTATGGCTTCCAGCTGGTAGGGCAAACCGCCCTCGTCTGTAATGCCGTAAGTGCCGGCCAGAGCGGCTGTGACAGCTTCGGCGTGTTCCTCCCGGTATTCCCATAGATAGGGGCGGCGGCTCCCGTCACGGCTAAAGGTGTCGGAAATGTCGAACACATACCGTATCCGGGGCTCGCCCCTGCTGGTATCCATGATGGCGATCCCCTTTGACCCCCGCTGTACTCCCCGGTTCATGCGCTTGTTCCACACCTCGAAGCTGGCGCAGGCCGTGGCGTCCGGGCGCTGGGCGTAGATAAGAATTTGCTCATGATACGGGTATTTGTAGAGCCTAGCCGCCGTATCCAAAAAATGGGTCCATTCGGGATAGCTGCGGGTAAGCTGGCTGGCGGTGCTTGCCGCCAGCTCCGTAAAAGTCTGTATCTTTGGGTTCATGCAGTCCCTCCCTTCACAGGCAAATGTCCGGTTCCTGAATCGCATGGGGCCAAGGTGAATCCGGCTCAGAAACCGTTTTGTCCGGCTGCTCACCCAGCCCCATTTCCTCTAAAATCTTCTTCTGTTCTTCCTGCAAAAGCATCCTTCCTTTCCTGGAAAAATATGTAAAAGGCTGGGCCGCTTTGCGGTCCAGCCTTTTTACCTAAATAAAGCTACAAAACATATTGTTGCCGGCTGCGTTCCCTGGATTGAGAGAAGGTGTAATAAATGATATGGACAAGAACGCGGCTACCCTCCATAATAAGAGAAAATTCAATAATGGAGGTTCTATATATGATAAATCTGTGTTCAAATATTGACTGGTATCTCGACATCTGCGCTAATGAAAAGCGTCTTTCAGCAGATATGCTGAAAGCGTATGGGGTGGACTTGCGGCAATTTGCCAATTTCGCAGCTGAGAAAGAGGTGGACCGGGCGCTGTTGAGCTGCTATATCCAAGAGCTGAACCGCAAGTTTTCCCCCCGCTCTGCGAAACGGAAGATTGCAAGTGTACGGGCCTTCTTTAAGGAACTGGAATACCGGGATGTCATTGCGGACAACCCATTTGAAAGGGTAAGAGTAAAAATACAAACGCCAAAAGAATTGCCAAGAGTAATTCCGGAAAGCTATGTCACGGGGCTCCTTCGGGGAGCGTATGCCGCCTACTCTTTTCGGCAGAGCCGGTGGGTATTGCGCGATATTGCCGTTTTGGAGCTGCTGTTCAGCACCGGAATCCGGGTGTCCGAGCTCTGCCGCCTTTCGCCGAAAAACCTTTCCATAACCAGCGGACAGCTCCGGCTGCTGATTTTCGGCAAGGGGAGCAAGGAGCGCATGATTGAAGTCGACATGCAGGAGTCGGTGAAACTGATAGAAAAGTATCTGAGCATATTCCAAAGTGAGATAGAGGCAAGCGACCATATCCTCGTCAACCGAGACAGCCGCGCTCTATCCACACAGTCTGTGCGGAACATTGTCAACCGGTATGCAAAGCTGGCGAATCTTCCATTGCATATTACGCCGCACATGTTTCGTCACACGTTTGCGACCTCGCTGCTGGAGGCTGGCGTTGACATCCGGTACATTCAGTCCCTTTTGGGGCATAGCTCTATCTCCACTACGCAGATATATACATACGTTTCAAGCCAGCAGCAGGCAAAGTTGCTTGCACAGAACCATCCCAGAAACCGGATGTCTTTTCCTATAGAGTAACCAAAAAGGCCGCTATCTTAGCGGCCTTTCTTCGGTTTGAAGGATAATCGCAAATTATCCCCTGTTCTGGTATGTGCTCATTGACGCAAAGATATAGTATATAATAACCAACTCGTTCTGGGTAGATAACCCCTTCGTAAATATCCACATTGTCATATCGTAGCAAATAATACTCCTTGTCTTTTATCACTATGGGAACATTTTCATGTTGTAGATTGCATTTGGATGAAATCCATTTTTATTATTCTAGCAAAGCCTGGACGGATTTATCAGGAATCTATACAGAAAACGAATATCTTTTTATGAAAGCAAAGCTTCAATAGTGATTGGTTTGGGAGGCGCTTCCCAGATAAAACCAAATGAGTCAATAGCTTTGTAAATAGATATTTCAAATACCGAAGCATGATTTTCCATAAAAGTTAACGCAATGGAGGCAGGTATTTTTTCCATAAAAATATTATTGTTCGAGGAAGGCGGGATCCATTGAGAAGGATCCTGATAATAGCACGAGACAAACGAGCTAGGCTTCCCATTTGTATTATACACTATGCTACCATCAGGCGTATAGGCTGTAATTTGATATACGAGTCCAATGATGCTACTCGCTTCTGAGATATTCGACCAATCTACCTGAAAGTTTAGTGTGGCTGACATAGAAGGATTCTCCCAAGTCTCATAAAATGAAACTTGGTTCAAAACGATCGGGTAAATACCAATACGTTTCTCGCTATCTATTGCCGCTGAATAAACAAGTTCTCCTAGATCTACATCACATTTCCAATTGGGTCCGTCTGTGAAATTAACCTGCTGAATGCGTACATCTAACGTTGCATTCGGCTGTAATCTAGGTAGGTCATTTTCGTTTAGGTAAATAATCGTCTTGTTGTTATGTTCTTGTGGTGCTACCTTTTGGGGTTCTACAATTTGAATAGAAAAGTTTGACTTAGAATCAGAAGGAGACGATATATTTAGAATCAGGGAATCAACAGCATACATGTTTGAATTGTTTTTCCATTCAATATAAAATGCCAAATCATTGAAATTTGATGTTGGTTTAAATGGGCGAAAAGCTAAAATGGTAACCGGGCTCTCGCCCTTGCCGCAACTGCCAAACAAAAAAAAGCAATATAAAGCAGTTCCTAGAACAAGATAGCAACTCTTTTTCATAACATTCCTCCATATCTCTATCTACTAGCCGTTGTGATCTTCAAAAATACTTTCAGGATTATAACGATATTTTTCGATGCAATTTCGTATAGAAATCTCGTCGAATTGTTCTAGATTTGCCAATTCCCTTGCTAAGGGACTACTTCTACCTAAATCATCTGCAGCAAGTGCAGGTACAGTTACGGTAACTGTATAGTCAGGAGTTTGTTGGATTTTTCCATCTATGGTGAATTCATTTCGGCATTTAATAATGCACGACTTAGTAGGGGCAATTACAGTTTCAATACGCAAGATATCCTCATTTATTCGCGGGTTAGAGGTTGCGCCAGAAAAAATAATATGCTTCGGATGGCTATCTACATCAAGTACCGCGAATAACGTGATATTATATTCACTTGGAGGACCGCCTATTCCCGGAAAATCCAAAACGAATTCATCATTTGTGAGATACAGAAGAACATACCATTGAGCCGAGCAATTCCGTCCATGTATAGAAAAGAATAGTTGCGGGGTATAAAATTGGCTATTCGCATGAAGTTCACAGTATTTTTGAAACTTTGTGCGGTCTAGGGAATATTCAGCTAAAAGAACCGCACTAGCAGGGGGAACATTCACTTTGTTCATAACTTCCGTGTGATTAGCGATTTGTGCTAACGTGTCTTCACTATCTGGTTCACCTAATGAAACGGATTCAATAGAAAGCGCGGT
The DNA here is from genome assembly GCF_003612555.1 of Acutalibacter sp. 1XD8-33. Classification (GTDB taxonomy): domain Bacteria; phylum Bacillota; class Clostridia; order Oscillospirales; family Acutalibacteraceae; genus Acutalibacter. The sequence goes on along the minus strand of NZ_RAZF01000016.1, from coordinate 33,496 downwards.
TGCCGTTTCCCAACCATTATTGAAAGCGAACACCAAAAGTCTGTCACCTACAATGGCACCATCTATATGAATCTCAGGGTGTTCTATAGGGTCGAGATTTAGTATATGGCAAGATTGGTTCTCAATAATTGTGTCTGCGGAGTCATTGGGACGAATAAAGCTTAAAATAGAAAATGAATTTATTGTTTCGAGTTCCGTTTTATATATAGGAGATATATCATCGTAGGATTCATAAACGCCTGCCTGCTCATATGGGAAAATATAAGATGTTAATACAGATGATGCGGGTGTGTTTTGAGAGATTACATAATCCGAAAATTTAAACCAAACTGCTATAATTAGCATCACAGAAACCGCTAAAGTAATTGTGCAACATTTTGCAATAGCAGATTTCAGCGGTTTCAAATCTGGGAAAATCCGTTTACAGAGTTTTGAGTTAAAATGGGAGCAAATAGTTTTGATTTCTTGAGTATTCAGGATGCTAATACTATCGCACAAACTCCCGAAAGATAAAATTTCCATGTTATCATCAAGAACCAATGAATTACCAGATTGGAAAATTCTATTATCTATCCTTTCATCAGAAAGGATAATTAAAATCCGTTTTTTGATACCGTCTAGAGAACAGTTAGCAAGAAAGTTATCAAACAGGACTCTCTTGTTATTATTTGAGACTTCACAGCTGATTTGAACACATATCCCTCTTTCAGAATCAATTAAGTAAAAAGGCATATAACTTGTCTGTCTATGTGCTTCAAATTTAAGATTCCAGCCATATATGGAGTTTAGCAAATGACAAAAAGCCTCTTCAGTATTATGATTAGTATCATCAGGATCTATCTTAACATTTCGTTTGAATTGCTTTGAAAAGTTAATTAGGATAGACCGAATACGGTTTATATTCTTTTTGCGTTTTATTGCCTCCGCATGCTTCATATTTGGTAACTCCTTGGTATGAATCAAAACCACACATTTAGTCTACTTCATATATCAAAGTGTTCATCCCAGAATAGATTTCCTTATAATAAAATTGTGTTTTGCTCCTAACATAATAGGGGCGCCAGCCCACATCTTGGGTGGGATCATGGTAACCTATATCCAGACGAAAGAAGATTTTATCCGCAAATTCATTAATTTCAGATATGGAAAAATTGCTGCCATCAGCATATTGATTAATATTTCCCTTTTCATAGCCATATTTCTCATAATCCGAAACACCTATCAAAGTATATTTCACGTTATTCTTTCCATAAAAACACAACCCACTTTCATCTTCGAAAACATCATTGTCGGCTAATGTTCCAATACTAGGATGATCAACGACTCTAGTAGAAATATTCATGCGAGACACATTTTCTTGTTCTGTGAAGTAATACAGAAAGGGTTGGTTTTCCGTATTTGTTATAAGGAAGTCGCTGTTGCTCGAATGCGCAACCATCGTTTCTATTTCACAGGAAAGTAGCTCAAATCTAACTATATAACCAGTATAATAATGTAACGTTCCCCCACGAGTTCCGTAAGCAAGAAAAATATCGTTGCCTTGAAATTGCGCTGTTTCTATGCATGGCATAGAAACAAAAACATCAGCAGAGAATGCGTGTGGCAAAGTCGCCAAATTCGTTTCTGTATATGTGTCAAAAGAAAGTTTTTTTAGTTCCAGTACATACTTTTCTTCAAGACTGCCATCCTCTCTTTTCTCACAAGTGGCATAATACATATTATTATTTCTAATTCCTATAATCCCGCCTGTCGCTTCTTGCTCCATTACAATTGATTGCGAATGGACGTCAATTGCATAAACCATTTGGTTACGCTTAAATATGATAAAATTTTGATTATTGTCCATTCCAATAATTTCTCCCTCGCTGTACTCTACAGTTTCTTTAGTACGAATGTCAACAGAATATACATGCGGAATGTTGTTAACGTATTTGTTCATAAATAATTTATCATTAGCAAAATAAAGAGGGCCATACCCATTATCCGAAAATAGCTCTTCAGTCGTGCCATCAGAATACATACAACAAATCTTTTTTTCATTACTTTCTAAGGCATAACCCCACCTAAAACAACCATCGGTAAAAGAATCCAAACTGTATTTTCGGAAAATGTATTTATTGTCCCACAGTATATATTCTCCCGAATTCTCTTCATAGGATTTCACATCCAGAAAGTCATCTGAATATGGAGATTCAACCTCGTTAATTGCCGGTTTAACAAATGTATAAGTATCTTTAGCCATGTCGCTCCAAAACAACATGAACTTTGCTCTTGCTGATACATTTGTTGATTGGCTTATTGTAACATTAACTGAACCAGCCATATCGGAGAGATTACTTGCTTGTCTCTCATTTTTGGGATCACTTCCATCTAAAGTATAATATATTTCCAAACCCTCTTCAGCTGAGATTTTAATAGTTTCAGGACGTTCTCTTACTACACCGGCACTCCCAGGAATAATACTCGGTATTGGGATTTCAATTGCATTAAAGGACACGAACCCCCCCAAAAAAGAAGTGCAAAATACGACCAAAGCCCACAATTTTGCAAGCCATGCTTGTCTTTTAAAGTGATTTATTGCTAAAGCAATTAATGATAAAAAAGCGACAAATATGCTCAATAATCCCAAAACAATTGTAATCCTAAATTGGTGAATAGTGATTGGAAGAATGTAAAAAGCAAGGCCACACATGAAAACGGATAATATAATTTTGATTATCTTTGATTCTATTGCTACTTGGGTTACAGTGGAATAACTGGTGCTTTTTAAATGCTTTATAAGTTTTTTATATTCGAGGTCCTTACAATTTGGATCTGATAAATTTATCCACTTTGTTTCCTTTACCCATTTAGGGAAAGATATAGAAGGTGATCCTTCAAGCAATATCGGTACAAATTTGTTAGTAAAATCAAGATTTTGAAGAAACTCGTCAAACGCTCCCCCCTCCCTACATTCTACCTGCTTTTCAACCATTACTTTATATTGTGGTGTGCATATCATTAAAACATGATCATACTTTCCGAGGTCGAACTCAATAAAAGAATGGCTTTGCCTGCAAAAATGCATATTCTTATCGTAATAAACTGTAAATCCATTTTTGTGTAATTGATCAATAAAACATTGAACACGAATATTCTGAAGATCTGAATCACAAGCATATGTAATAAGCACTGATTTTTTCATAGTTGTCACCTACTTAACCGATTAGCGTCTAAACCCGGTTGTAGCCGTCATATGTACTAACCTTTGATTCTACAAAGCAAAAAGATAATTGTTTTCTCTAACCAATCAGGTAGAAGTTTTGTATTGTTTCATAGTATGCAATAATTTGCGATTATCCTCTGTTTTTACAGTATACCACACATTCTCAAAATTTTCCACCCCTTTTTCATATTGTTTTGTAGAAAGTAAAAACTTGAGGTTGCAGAGACTCCCAAGGCCATAAAAGAAACTCATAGCAACCGGTGACTCTTCTAAAACGGTGTGCCATTATCAATCAAATGTTTCTTTCGCGGACTTCTGTGCTGAAATTTGCTATCCAGATAGAAATCTTCTACACATTCGCTGCTCAAAAGGATTACGCTTATAGAAGAAAAGTACTGCGTTCAGACAATTGAAAGGCTGTTTCCTCTTAGTCGCAAACGGTCAGTATGTCATTTTGAGCTTTCATGTCATCCATCAGATACCGCTTACATATGAGGCCACGTCCCCAGTGGATACATGGTCGGGGATTATGCTCACATATTTCTTTTTGCTTCTTTCTTCCTTTCCATGGCCGCGGGTGAAAAGAAATCCTCCACGTTCCGCGAGCCGAACAGCATGATGCTGAGCGTACCCACCGCCGACTGGACTCCCCGGAAAAAGTGGGGCGCTCAATGTGCAAAAGCTCCACAATGTCCTGGACGGACTTCTCCTGGGGAGCAAGATAGCGCTCGTAGATCATGCGGTACTGCCGCCGGGTCTGTATGCTGGGGTCGTTTTCGCAGAACTCCCGGAAACAGTCCAGCGCGGCGTTGAGCTGTGCCCAAAGCACCTTGTTGGAGGCGGTCAGCAGGGCGGCGGAGCGCAGCCTTTGGTTTTCCACACTCTCCTCCAGCTCCATCAGCCGCTGGAACTCCTTTTCTTCCAGGAGCTTCAGCGTGTGCTCTGTCCCGGTATCTATGGACCACTTGATCGCCCGATATTTCTTGAGCAAAAATCTGGTGGCGTCGATTCTGGATGCTGCCAGACTGTCCCGGCGCTCCGCCGCCCGCAGGCCCGACTTTTGCTCAGAGGCGGTTAGGATCAGGTCCAGTACCGTTTCCACCCGCTCCTCCGGCCAGCCGGACGCTCCGGCCAGAGCGGCGAGAGTGTCCTTGTACTCCTTTTTCAGGCCCGAATACTTGTCTTTCATGCCGTTTCCTCCATTTTCGTGAGTTTATTTGCCGTTATTCGCGTTAAAAGCCGCCTGCACCGCCGCATTGCTGGAAGCAGGAGCGTTGAACAAAAGCGCCGTCAAATACCCGTGGGGATTCCGCACCGGCCCGGCGCGTCCCAGGCTGTCCAGCACATAGCAGACGTGCTCATAGGTCAGGCTCCGCATACGTTTTTGCACCAGGTCCATGGGGTATCTATGCGCTCCGATCTGCATTTTGGGACTGTCCCGGCACCGCACCTCCGTGATGATCTCCACCACCTCGTCAGCCGTTTCCTCGTCATAGTTTTCACAGAGCACCGTGTACTCCACCTGCTGGCGCACCTGGGCCTGTATTTCCTCAACGGGTTCTTCCACCCGACCGTCCTCCCAACCGGAAGGAGGGTCGGTAGGATGAAGTTCTTTATTCTCAAGTTCTTTATTCTCTGGTTCTATTGCGTTAAAATCTTTAACCTCTTGAAGTTCAACTTCTTTACTTCTGGAAGTAAAAGCCCTTGATTTCTTGAAGTTAAAATCTTTAATTTCTTGAGGTTCATCCTCTTTACTTGTAGGCTTTTCCGGCTCATCCTGGGGCGCGGTGGTGAAGTCATATATGTAGATTTTCGATGGCTTTCCCTGGCCCTGGCGCACCTTTTCAATGAGGCCGATATTTTCCAGCTGCTTGGTCCACTTCACGATGGTGGGGTGGGAGCGCTGGAGGTCTTGCTCCATCCGCTCTACGGTGTAGATGATAAATAGCCCCTTTTTGTCAGTGAATTTATCCTCATTCTGAGCGGATAAGGTGGCTATCTCCATCATCCTGGCGTAAAGGAACACCGCTCCGAAATCCAGAGGGGAGTACGACCTGTTTTTTATCAGCTCCTTGGGAACCGCAAGATAGCGATACCCTCTGGCTGTGTTTGGGCGCAAAGGCTCCAGTTTCAGTTTTTTCATGTTGAAAGCTCCATTTCCTGATTTTTGCGTGTTATTGCTTTGCCAAAATTGATGGCGTTCTCCACCTCGTCCAGCTCATGTATGCGGTCGATCAGGCAGGACCGCATGAGTATGGCGGCAAGGTTGTCCATGGATTCCGGCAGGACCAAGACGCGGCTGCACTGGTCCCTGGTGCCATGCAAGGCGGCATGGACCCTGACATCTGTGTCAGGATGGCCCATCAGCTTTTCCACGCAGCTGGCGGGCAGGTAAGGGGCGCATTTTATCAGGACCAGCGGCTGCTCCCAGGCCATGTCCACAAGCCTGCGCCGGATGGACGCGCTGCCGTATTTGGCAATATTGATAAGCACATTTTCGTTATCCTCCCCCCGCTCCATCAGGGCAAGACGCACCCGGTCCGTACCATAAACGGCAAGCCTGTCCCGAACTTGAGTGATAGGGTCAGATACCAGCTTCAGCTGGTATTCCTCGCTGGCAAAACAGGCTGCGGCTCCACGGACGGAATAGCTTTCGTCCTTCCACAGCGCCGCCCATTCCCGCTCCCCGCCATGAAAGACTGCGGAGACTCTGGCATTTTTATCACCTTGCGTCCAAGCCTCTAACGTGCGGTCCACAAACTCCTCCTGCGAGATGGGGAGATAATCCGGCTTTTGCGGTATCAATTTGACACGAAAACCGCATATTATCTCATACTTCTGACAAATCATGCTGTTATCGTCATACTCAAAATCCAGGTTCATGCTTTCCCTCTGTCAAAATCATTGGCTGGGGCGCTGCGTGTTCCCGCCCATTCGGCAACCTTTCCAGCCGTTTTACTGTCGCTCGGATGGAGAGCTTTTCCAAAGGGGCATTGCCCGGCTCCGGTATGGATATGGGACAACGGCCCGTTATAGCGCAGATTTTGAGATAATCCTCCTTCATTTCCGGCGAGACAATTTCTTCCTTGAATCTGTTCATAACGGTGTAAAGGGCCTTTGCGGAAAAGATTGGCTCCCCCAATAAGCGAGGAGGGGAAGCCATATTCTCAATAGCCCTTTCATAACTGGCTGGGCAGATCTTTTGCTTTACGTCCTCCGGCGTAACAGCCTCCATGCCGGCCGCTGCTTGCAGCTGCCCTTCTAAAGCTGTTCTTTGGGTCAGATATTTCTCAGGAACAAACCATTTATAAAGGCCCAGCCATTTGCGCTCCAGCCTTTTTAAGCCTGTTTCCGCCTTGAATCGTAACACCGCTCCTTCTTGATGAATTGCCTCCACCTCCTGCAGGGCAACAGCCTCGGCGTATGCGGCTGCTTTTTCGTAATGTTCCACTTCTCTGCGGAAAGGGGCGGAGATATATCCAGCAGCAATGCGGGCCTTTGTTTCATACTCTTGTATAAACCCTCGCGTTTCCCGCAGAGCTACCCCCATCTGCCCCATTTGAGCGTACAACTCTTTACACAGGCAGAGCCTGTCGATCCCGCTGCAGGCCGGGTGCTTAGACAGCCTATCCACCTTGGACAAGGCCAGTGTTTCTTCTGATAACACCTCAATATCCTCTCCACCATAGGGAGAAACAGCATCATAGGCAGCCTGCTCACCATGATATGCCTTTGCAAAAAGCACAGCGGCCCGGACAACCTCCTGCAATGTCTTCGCCCTCGCCATGTCACGCTCAAATGCTTCTTCGGCGTAAAAGCCGATGAGTTCATCTGAGCCAAACATGGCCTTCAGTACATAACCGCTCGGTTTTTGTGACATAGATTTCCCCCTTCACTCATGCTCTATTTTTGTCATAGGCAAGGCTCCTCCGGCTCCTTTTGGGGTGACTGCGCCTTTTCGTCACGGCTCATGCAGAAATCCAATTCCTGCGTGGCCCGTTCAAGCAGATCTTTCGTAGCCGTCAGCAGATCGGAGTGATAGTGACCCCAAAAGTAATCATTTCCACCCTTACAAGCCCAGGTCACAAACTGGTTGGCGGCAGTGCTGTGTACCCCAAGAACAAACTCCATCTCGCCAACATGGATGGAGTCGGTAATGATGTAGCCTGCGTTTATCCGCATATTCATATCAGTATTCCCTCCTATTCATCGTCTGCTTCCGACGTTCGCCCCGACACAGCAAAAGCTCTGCTGTGTCCAGGTGCTCGCGTCTTATCTTCTTCAAATCCTGTATACTGTAATAAATCTTCCTATCTCCGGTGGCCTTAAAGCGCACTTTCAGTTCTGCTATCCGGCAATCAATATCAGCGGCCAGCCGCAGATACATCTCGCCATCGGCGATATCATTTGCATGGGCGAACACTTCATTTTTCAATGACCTGCCCCCAATTCTTCGCAGAACTCCCACAGCCGGGGATTCACGCAGTGGCAGGTGCGCACGGCCGCAAGAATGTGGGGGGCGTCACGCTCAGTGATCTGGTCGGGCAGGCCGCAGCAGTGGGCCTTGTCCATGTCAAAATAACTGCACTCCGGGCAGTTGCAAATATCTGCTGAATAATCTGAAATCAAATCATCCCTCCTGAAAATGGGCATAAAATTAGCCCCAATCACAAAAGTAATTGGGGCCAAAGTCTGTATTCTATTGTAACTGGCTTATGCTCTGGTGGAGCGTCCGGATATGCTCCATCCACCGCTCCCGGTCGGCGGGATTTTTCCATCTGGATATCAGGTCATGGGCCGGGCTTTTGGCTTTATGGAGCGCTCTTAGCATGGAAGAAGTATCCTCCGGATTTAGCACGAGCCGCCTGATTTCATGCTCCACATACTCCATGCGGCATGGGTCCAGCACAGCCATATAAATTAGTCCGGTCTGAAAGAACTCCGCCACGCACTCCGCAAGCAGAACACGCACGGAATCGAAGTAGACGGGGTAGAGGTAACGCAGCTCTGGCTGGCACAGGCCAGAGTCAACTTTCCAATTCCCGTGACTGAGTTTCTTGACAAGATACTCCTTCAAGGTTACAATGGAACGGGAGATATCCAGCTCCCGGAACGTGATCTTTGCTAGCTGCCGCTCCGCTAAGACCTCCAGCATATCCTGACCGAAAGCGCTCTCTTTCAAACTGATGGTTTGCCGATTCATTTTTGTCATTGTGGCTCAGTCCTTTCTGACAGCTCTGCGTAGTGTTTTGCCAGTTCATCATACAGCGATCGGACATACGCAAGCCATTTCTCACGGGTTTCATCCTTCCACCATGAATTATATTTCGGATGCCGCGGGTCTTGCACCTTGTGCAGTGTATGGAGCAGCCGTTCCAGATTACGGCGTGTAATGTGCATCTCCGGAATAAATTTCGGTACAAATTCCCCGGTTTTCCCTTCGTATAAATCCACACACAGTTCGCCATTCTGATAGAACTCCACTGCACACTCCGCAATTAGCAAGAGGGCGTTATCAAAAATCACCGCCCAATTATACTTTAGCGCAGACAGATGATTCATGCGATTCCCTGGGGCAAATGTACTGCCCAATTCTTTCTTACACATTTCGCGGGCCAATTTCATCACCTGCGGTACATCAAAGGTTCTGAACTCATTCGGTGCGAACAATGTGCCGGTGATTTCATTCAGCAAATCCAACCCCCGGTCGCTTTCCCTTGATTTGATTCCCCATGCTCCCACTATTCTGCACCGCCTTTATTTGTGTGTTTCCAGTTTTCCAGCAGAAAGAGGATGACCTCCTCCATCTGCTGTTGAGTGTATTCTTTGGGGAAATACTGGCTCAGACACTTCTTTTTGAGCGTGATCTGTACAGATTTGGGTTTACTGCCCGACAGAACAGCACAAATCGTTTTGGCCGTCAATTCACCGGTTTTACTGTACTCTTTCAGCCTTTGCGCCTGTTTCAGTGAAGGGGCGGCGGCCTGATTTTCCATCCATTCTAATAGGGCGCTTTGTCCATCTGAGGACAGATAGGACAGTTCTACCGCGGGCCGAAATGCCAGTTTATTATCGTCCACCATTTGCAGTAGGGCTGGAAGCAGGTGTGTTAAGCGGATATAACGACGTATCTGGTCTTGGCTTTCTCCTACTTGTTCCGCTAAAATATCCCGTGATTTCTTTCCGGCTAAATTGTGTGCCAGTGGCACACAATTATCTTTCTTAGGTCTGCCCGCTTTGCGTTTCATAGCCTCAAGTTTCATCCTATAAGCAAAAGCTTTCTCGCTGGGCAGAATCTTTTCTCGTTGCAGATTAGAATCCACCATGATAATGGTGGCCTCGTCATCGTCCAACTCCCGGACAATCACCGGCATAGCTGCTTTTCCGGCCAGCTCGCTGGCCCGCTTGCGCCGGTGTCCGGCTACCACCTCATAGCCACCCTCTGGCCTGGGCCGGACGATTCCCGGCACCAGAACGCCGTACTGCTCCACACTCTCAGCCATTTCCCGCATCTTTTCATCGTCCACCACATGGAACGGGTGGTCCTTGAATGAGTGCAGTTCTGTTAGTGCGATTTCCTGAAGCTGGTCGCTGGCGGCTTGGGGTGTGGGTGAGCCAAACAGTTCATCCAGGCTGGTCATTTGGATTTTTGCGGCGCTCCCTTTCATGACGCTACCTCCAAGGTCAGTGCCTCATATGCCGCCGATACTTTGCCGCTTGGGTCATGGAGAAAAATGCTCTTGCCCTCGGCGCTGGTTTCTGCGGCGCGAATGGAGCAGGGGATAACGGTGTCGAAGATTTTCAGCTTGCCGCCGTATGTACCTTGCAGCAGTTCAACGATTCCCTGTGAATAGGTCGTGCGCATATCGGCCATGGTGATAAGAATACCGCTGATGGTAAGGCTCGGGTTAATTTGCCGTTTCACTCTGGCAATGGTTCTCATGAGCTGTTCCATGCCTTTCAGCGAAAGGTAGTGCGCCTGCATGGGGATCAGAACCTCATCTGCTGCAGACAGAGCGTTGATGGTCAGCATCCCCAAGGAAGGGCAGCAGTCCAGGAGTATAACGTCGTACTGGTCGCGGACAGTTTTGAGATACTCTCGCAGGATCGTTTCACGGCTCATGATGTTCACCAGTGTGACTTCCATGGCGGCTAGGTCGATATTGGCCGGGAGCAGGTCTACTCCCTCCTCTTGGTGTAGGATTCCCTCGCCGGGGGCCAGGGGCTCGTCCTCAATGACTTTCCCCAGCACGGTGGCAAGGGTTTCTTCCAGCTGGTCGGGATGCTGGTAGCCCAGGCTGGCAGTCATGGAGCCTTGCGGGTCCACGTCCCCCAGCAGAACACGCTTGCCCTGGCGGGCCAGGCCGATGCCTAAGTTTACGGTGGTGACGGTCTTGCCCACTCCACCTTTTTGGTTGCAGATCGCCATTATCTTTGATTTTGTATTCATTTTCCAACCTCCCACATTATGTTGTATAAAATAGAAACAGGACTAAACCGGTGCCCCCTTGCTGTTTGGGTGTTCCTGATTTAGTCCTATTTTAACACAGCCATTGTGGAGAATGGTTTTTACCGTTGCATAGGTCCAGAGCTGGGCGGCTTTGCAGCCGTCCTTGCCGTTGAGCTGGCTCCAGTAGACACGCGGCGAGGTAATGCCCTCCCGGTTGAGGGCTGCGGCGATCTGGCCGTAGGCCGTACCCGCCAGCCGCATATCATATATCCGGCGCACAATACCGGCAGCATACTCATCAATGACCAGCTTGTGCTTGTCCCCGGCGCTCTTGCGGTAGCCGTAGGGAGCGTATGCGGAAATGAATTGACCATTGGCCTTTTTGCTGTGCAGCACCGATTTGATTTTACTGCTCAGGTCCCGCAAATGGTAATCGTTCATCAGACTGCGGAAGTGGAGCATATCCGTGTTATCTCCCTCGCTGTCCAAACAGTCCAGAACAGAGACAAACCGGCAACCCAGGCTGGGAAACACAACGTCCGTGTAGTTCTGTTAAGGATACAAATTCCAATCGTCAATCAATCTTGCCGATAAAACGGTAGAAAATCTCAATTTCCTGCTCCTGCTCGCCGTCCTCGCCCTTGACGCTCTGATGGATAACAATTTTCTCAATCAGAGCATTCAGCAGAGGGGCGGTCAGCTCCGTGGGGTCGGCATACTGCCGGATGAGGTCAATCCAGTTCCGGGCATCGCTTTCCGTCTGCTTTACCGTATCGAGTTCCGCAGTCAGGGTGTCGATCTTCTCCGTCAGTTCGCTCTGTTCGGTCTGGTATTTGGCGGTGAGCATATTGAAGTTGTACTCCGTAATGCGTCCAGCCGCCCAGTCCTCATAGAGTTTCGCAAACAGCCCGTCAACTTCGGCCTTGCGCTTCGTGGCCTTTTTCAGCTCCGCAGTCTGCTTCTTTTTAGCGGCATTTCGCTCCCGGTCCCCGGCGCTCAAAAGCTGGCTCAGAAGGGCATCCTCGTTTTGGATGGCCCGCGCCGACCAATGCTGGATTCTCGCCAGCACATAGGCGTAGAGCGCATCGTAGCGGATATAGTGCGAGGTGCAGCCCCTGGTCTGAAAGTCGCTGTATTTGCCGCACTTGTAGTAGGCATACGGATTGCTGGCACTGCTTTGAATGCCATAGCGCATCGACCATCCACAATCAGCACACTTCAAAAGACCGGCGAAAATCTGTGAGCTGTGATCTTTGCATTCCCGGCGGCGGCTGGCGATCTGTTTCTGCACCGCTTCAAAAACATCTGCTTCGATGATCGCTTCGTGGGTTCCTTCAATGCGGAGCCACTTCTCCTGCGGGTTGCGGACCACCCTTTTGTTCTTGTAGGAAACCGTTCCCTGACGGTGGTGAATTGTGTTGCCGATATAGGTTTCATCCTTCAGAATGTTTGTAACATGTGTTTTGGACCAGACATACCGCTTCTCCTCCGACTGGCCTTCAAAGAAATGAGCGCAGCCTCCGTTGCGGGTATACTGGAACCATCCGGGACACGGGATTTTTTCATCCGTCAGGAGTTTGGAAATTCGATTGACCCCCATACCGTGGAAAGAAAGGTCGAAAATTTTGCGGACAATCCAGGCGGTTTCCTCATCAATCATCAGCTTGTTTTTGATTTCCGGGTGCTTTCGGTAGCCAAAGGGAGCCAGGTAATTGACCCTCTCACCGTTGAGAAATTTTGCCCGAAACGCGCCCTTAATCTTGCGGCTGGTATCTTTTGCCATGAACTCATTTATCAGGTTCTTGAACGGCACAAAGTCTGACAAGCCCTTGTCGGTGTCCTCGTTGTCGTTGACGGCGATATAGCGGACTTTCAGCTTCGGGAACACGAACTCCAGATAGTAGCCCATCATGATGTGTTCGCGGCCAAATCTGGAAAGGTCTTTCGTGATGACGCAGTTGATATTGCCTGCTTCGATTTCCTCCATCATCCGCTTGAACTGAGGCCGCTCGAAATTCGTTCCGCTCCATCCGTCATCCACAAATTCGGACACCACATGGAACTCCGGGTGTTCTTTGACAAACTGGGTCAGGACGGTGCGCTGGGTTTCAATGGAAACACTGTCACCAAAGGATTCATCGTCACGGCTGAGACGCAGATAGAGCGCGGTGTTATATTGCGGTTGTTTCAAAAAATTACCTCCTTCAAACATGAAACAACCCGCACTTACAATACTCATGCTGGCGCAATTATACCATAAGCGCGGACTGGTTTCAATTCCTGCCGGTCAATTCTCCGGCGTTTTTACGGTCTGATGGGCGGCGGAGTAACGGATCACATCCTCGATCAACGTCCCAATGGGCTTGCCCCTGTCATTGAAATGTTCAGCGACCCGGATGCGGGTATTGCCATAGTAGAAGTACAGCGTTCCGTACTCGTCCTCCACATAAAAGGCGGGAACTTCATCCGGTTCGGCGCAGGTGGCGTTCCACTCGTCAATCAGCTCCTGGGGTGTGTCGAACATCGGCTCATAGCAGGCGCACAGGTCAATGGGTTCGTACACATAGTTTTCGAAATCGTTCAATCAAGTACCTCCATAATTCAGTGAATTTGATGTTGCACAATGTGTAATGACTTCACGGCATGATGAAGATTTTCGCAGTTGTGATTTCCGCTCAGATTTGCTATCATGAGGTCCAGGTCACATAGACCCTCTATCCGCTTCACAGTTCCGTGTTACCTCTGTCAAAACAGTGGATTTCTTCACTCAACCGTAAAGTGGATACACGGTTCCGTAAATCACCAATAGGTGTAATCTGTTCACCGCTCAATGATAATTTTCACGAAAATCACAAGGCTTGAATTTCATCCATCTTTTTAAGGGCAGTCCGGCATAGGAGCCGATAAGAAATAAAAGGGGAAGTCAAAACTATCCGTACGTGCGTACATCGGTACAGAGCCAGCCTCCCGTGTACGCCTGTACGCACGTACGGATGATTTTATTTCTCTTTTATACCGCGCCCCTCTACTATGGTTATGAGCAAATTTGAAAAAACCAGGCTAATGGCATGACAGTACCGTTTCAAAAAACGTGACAGGGGGAATTTCGGTTGCCGCTACCGAAAACCAATCCCAGTAATGACTACTGCTCCAATTGGGGAATGGCCAGGGGCGGCGAAGCCGCCAAATCTGGGTGCTTTGCGCCAGATAATAACCCAGTATGGATTGACGCAAGCATCAATCCTACCTGGGCCAAGGGTTTCACCCTCTGGACACCTGAGCAGGCGTTGTCACCCTGCACCCGACCCAAAGGGCTTTGCCCTCTGGACACCCAGCAGGCGCTGCCGCCCTGCACCCGGCCCAAAGGTTTCACCTCTGGACACTGACCAGACGCTCGCCGCTCTCTGGACTCGGCGCAAAGGGCTTGCCGCCCTCTGCACTCCCGCCGTTCTCCCCGAAACCCATTCCTGCCCCTGTTCTCTCAGCGGCGTTTTGTTCTCCTTGGTACGCTCCATGCGATACTTCACCAGAGAACATATCCGTTTCGGACGGTCATTCTTTTTTCAAGCTGCAATGCTGTGTGACAGAAACATCGTAGCAGAAAAAAGGCCACTCTCCCGTATATCCGAGAGGTAGGAAATCCGGTCTGAAAACCGGATATTTCCATGCTCTCGGAAATGTGGTAGAATGGCAGTAAAACCAGATGGAGGGCAACGATATGTCTTTGACGATACAGGAACGGATAAAGGATTTGCGGGTGGAGCGCAGGCTGACGCTGAAAGAGCTTGAAGAACAAACGGGGCTGTCCTCGTCCGCGCTGGGCAGCTATGAGGCGGACGACACCAAGGACATCAGCCACTATGCTCTTATCAGGTTGGCAAAGTTTTACGGTGTGACCGTTGACTATCTATTGGGCCTGACAGAAACAAAGCGCCACCCAAACGCTGATCTGGCAGACCTGCGTTTGAGTGACGCTATGATTGAAGTATTGAAAGAGGGGCGGGTGGATACCGCTCTGCTGGGGGAACTGGTAGCTCACCCGGATTTTGTAAAGCTGTTGGCCGATATTCAGATTTATGTGGAGGGTATTGCCGCCATGCAGATACAAAATCTGAACGCATGGGTAGATGTGGCGAGGACTGAAATCGTGGAGAAGTACCAGCCAGAGGAGAATGACAGAACGACCTATCTTCTGCAAGCGGCTCATGTGGACGAAGGGGAATATTTCACCAGCCGGGTGCATCGTGACATTGACGCCATCATGGAGGATATGCGGACAGCGCACCTGGGCCGGAGCGACAGCGCGCCGAAAAGCTCTGCCGCAGAAGAATTGAAACAGGACTTGGAGGAGGTTGCTCGTTTCAATGGCAGTAAGCTGGAACAGCTTATTATGCTGTTCTGCAAGCAGACAAAGCTCCGCTACAACAAGCTGACCGAGGAAGAAAAACAGTGGCTGACACGAATTGCCCAGAAGTCGGAACTGCTGAAAAGTTCGGTATCGCAGAGGGGGAAGAAACGAAAATAGGAAAATGTCTTGACAAATCCGCTCCCACATTTTATAATATAACAGTGATATATAACGATGTTATGAGCGAGGTGCAGCATGGACGGACAGAGTGAAACCTTAGTGCGTATCCATCAGGCGGCTATGGAGGAGTTTCTGGAACAAGGCTTTGCGGATGCCTCTCTGCGGCAGATCGTGAAGAACGCCGGAGTGACGACTGGGGCCTTTTATGGATACTACTCCAGCAAGGAGGCCCTGTTCACCGCTTTAGTGGAGCCTCATGCGGCGGCGGTGATGGGGATGTTCATGCGGGCGCAGACCGCGTTTTCGGAGCTGCCGGAAACGGAACAGCCCAGCCATGTGGGGGTGGAATCCAGCGAATGCGTAAAGGAAATGCTGGAATATGTATACCAGCATCTTGACCCGTTCAGATTGTTGATCTGCAAGGCCCAGGGCACTGGATACGAAAACTTTATCCACAACATGGTAGAGGTCGAAGTGGAGGCCACCCAGCGGTTCATGGAAGTCCTGCGCAGACAGGGCCGGGACATCCCAGAGCTGGACGATCAGCTCTGCCACATCATTGCCAGCGGGATGTTCCACGGGATATTCGAGGTCGTGGTCCACGATATGCCCTATGACCGGGCAAAGCACTATGTCAAACAGCTCCAGGATTTTTTCCTTGCTGGCTGGCACAGTATGATGGGGGTCTGAGACCCCTTTCATTCGGCCCATAAGTTAGCTTTAACTAACTTGCGGGGATGGATATGAGAAAGTGTCCGCGGCGCTTTCTGTATCATAGATCATTTGTCACAAGGAGGTATCCACTTGAAGAAAAACAGCAATCTCCAGGAGCTGATGGGCTATGCCGGGGGACACAGGTATCTGACCTACTTATCCCTGCTGCTGTCCGCCATCAGTGCGATCCTGGCACTTTTCCCCTTCGTTTTCCTGTTCCGAATCATCCAGGAGGTCATTGCGGTGGCCCCCAACTACGCACAGGCCACGCACATCGTCCGCAACGGTTGGATGGCGGTGGGATTTGCGGTGCTGTCCATCGTGATTTATGTCTGCGCTCTGATGAGTTCCCACCTGTCGGCCTTCCGTATCGCCGGAAATATCCGCAAGGCGCTGATGGCCCATATTGCCGAGCTGCCCTTGGGTTTCATCGGGGAGACAGGCAGCGGGAAGATCCGCCGCATCGTCAGCGACAGCAGCGCGGCCACCGAAACCTATCTGGCCCACCAGCTTCCCGATATGTCGGCGGCGGTCACTACGCCGGTGTGCATGATCGTCATGCTGTTTCTGTTTGACTGGCGGTTTGGCCTTGTCAGCCTCCTGCCGGTGATCCTGGGCTTTGCGGCTATGTTCAAAATGGCCGGACCTTCCATGGCGGAGGACATGAAGCTCTACCAAAACGCCCTGGCGGATATGAACAACGAGGCGGTGGAGTATGTGCGGGGCGTTCCGGTTGTGAAAACCTTCGGGCAGACCGTCCACTCCTTCAAGCGATTTAAGGGGACCATCGACAGCTATTACGAGTTTGTCATGTCCTACTGCAAGAAGTGCCGCCCGTCCATGCTGTCCTATACGGTCCTGGTCAACAGCGCCTTCGCGTTCCTGATTGTACTGGCGCTGATTCTGGCGGGCGGTGGGCCGGTGGCCCAGCCGGTGCTGCTGAACTTCATCTTCTATGTGATCTTCACGCCCCTCATTGCCACGGCCATGACCAAGGTGATGTTTATGAGCGAAAACGGCATGATTGTGGCGGACGCCATGAGCCGTATCCACTCCATTCTGGATGTGGAGCCTCTGCCCGAACCCCGCAGCGGCAAGGTTCCCACGGACAACGACGTTGTCCTGGAAAATGTGACCTTCCGCTACACAGGCGGAACAACGGACGCGCTCCGTGATGTGACCATTCGGGTGGGCGCAGGCGAGACTGTGGCTCTGGTAGGCCCCTCCGGGGGCGGCAAGACCACTGTGGCCGGCTTGATCTCCCGGTTTTGGGATGTGGCTGGCGGTTCCATCCAGATCGGCGGCATCAACGTAAAGGATATACCCAAGGAGACACTGATGGACACTGTGGCCTATGTATTCCAGGACAGCCGACTGCTGAAAGCCTCCATCCTGGAAAATGTACGCCTTGCCAAGCCCAATGCCTCCCGGCAGGAGGTGGAGCGGGTACTCCATGAGGCCCAATGCGATGACATCATCCAGAAGCTGCCCCAGGGCATCGACACGGTGATCGGCACAAAAGGCGTGTATCTCTCCGGGGGCGAACAGCAGCGCATCGCCATCGCCCGTGTCATGCTGAAAAATGCGCCCATCCTGATTTTGGACGAAGCGACAGCCTTTGCGGACCCGGAGAACGAGGCTCTGGTCCAGCGGGCCTTTGAACGGCTTTCTCAGGGCAGGACCGTTATTATGATTGCCCACCGGCTGACCACCATCAAGAACGCCGGCTGCATTTTCGTCCTGCGAGAGGGCCGCGTGGAGGAGAGCGGGACCCACGATACCCTTGTGGCCGGAGGTGGCCTCTACGCCAAGATGTGGCAGGATTATCAGACCTCTGTAAGCTGGAAGGTAGGTGCAGCGAAATGATTGAACGACTGATGAAACGCTTTGCCCTCTCCGAAGAAGGAGCGAAAGGGCTTGTGCGGGCCGTTGCCGCCTGCACAGTGGCCGACCTGATGCTGATGCTCCCGGTGGGGCTTCTCTACCTGCTGGCAAGCGATTTTTTGAGCGGCAGCGTCCGGTCGGGGCGCTATCCACTCTACGGCCTGGGCATCGTTGTGGCGCTGCTGCTGATCCTGCTCTCGGAGTTTTGGAAGTACAATGCCACCTACTTCTCCACTTACCTGGAATCCGGGGCCTGCCGCATCCGGCTGGCGGAGAAGCTGCGGCGGCTCCCCCTGTCCTTCTTCGGTAAAAAGGATTTGGCCGACCTGACCAACACCATCATGGGGGATGTGCAGATAACAGAGCAGATGTTTTCCCATTATGTTCCGCAGTTCTACGGCTCTATCCTGTCCACCTGCCTTGTGGCGGTCAGCCTGCTGTGCTACGACTGGCAGATGGCTCTCGCCGCCCTGTGGGTACTGCCTATTACGCTGGTGATCGTTGGCTTTTCCAAAAGAGCGCAGAATTATTTTACCCGCAGACAGAACGCCGCCCTGATCGACATGGCGGACGGTGTGCAGGAGTGCCTGGAAACCATCCGCGACTTGAAAAGCAACAAGGCTGAGAAGGTATATCTGGATGGGCTGTACCGCAAAATCGACGCTTTTGAGAACCGGCAGTTCAAAAGTGAATTGGGTTCGGCCATGTTCGTAGTTCCGGCGCAGATGCTTCTGAAGCTGGGCATCGTCTCGGTGGCGCTGATGGGGAGTATGCGTCTGATGAGCGGGGAGCTTTCCCTTGTGACGTTCTTCCTGTTTCTGCTGGTTGTCTCCCGGATTTATGAGCCAATGAACTTTGCCCTGCAAAATCTGGCAGCTATGAACTCCCTACAAATCAATATTGACCGCATGAATGAGATCAACGAAAGCCCTTCCCAGGAGGGCGAAACGGCCTTTTCGCCCAAAGGCTACGACATTACCTTTGACCATGTGGGCTTTGCCTATAACAGCGGCGAGACGGTACTGAAGGATGTGTCCTTCACCGCCAAGCAGGGCGAGGTCACAGCCCTGATCGGTCCCTCCGGTGGCGGCAAGTCCACCGCCGCAAAGCTGGCGGCGCGATTTTGGGATATTGACCGGGGCCGGATTACAGTCGGCGGCGTGGACGTTGCCACAGTAGACCCGGAGAAGCTCCTGACCGCCTACTCCATCGTGTTCCAGGATGTAACGCTGTTCAACAATACAGTCATGGAGAATATCCGCATTGGTCGGAAGGACGCCACAGATGCGGAGGTCATGCAGGCGGCCAAGGAAGCCATGTGCGATGAATTTATCGCCAAGCTCCCCCAGGGGTACCAGACCATGATCGGGGAGAACGGCTCCACCCTCTCTGGCGGGGAACGGCAGCGCATTTCCATTGCCCGTGCGCTCTTGAAGGATGCCCCCATCATCCTGCTGGACGAGGCTACCGCCTCTCTGGACGCGGAGAACGAAACGGAGATCCAGCAGGCCATCTCCCGGCTGGTGGAGCGAAAGACAGTGCTGATCATCGCCCACCGCATGAGGACGGTGGAGAACGCCAACAAGATCGTGGTGCTGTCCGATGGCACAGTGGCCGAGACAGGGACCCCGGCGGAGCTGATGAAACGGAACGGGGCCTTTGCCCGGATGGTCCAACTGCAAACCGAGAGCCAGAATTGGACACTGGGGTGATACATGGCAAAATACGTTTTACGCCCGCAATGGTGAACGCTAACAGGAGGGGACGGCTACTAATGTAGCTGTTCCCTCCTGCTGTTTATATGCTGGTTTGGCATGAGTATCTGTAAGCGCAGGCTGTCAGCGTGTATCCGTAAATAAATTACACATCTGTGTACCGGCCTACCTCCACGAAGTCCCGTCCCAAGCGGGAGAGGTCTTTGACGAGAATGAGGTTGATAATGCCGTTCCGGGCGTCCTCCAGCATTTCCAGAAATCCGGGCCGCTGAAAGTTGCCCCCGCTGTACCCATCATCACAATAGGTCTTGGTCTCCACCCAGCCATTGAGCATAGCAAACTTGGACAGAAGCTCCCGCTGATTTTCGATGCTGACGGATTCATCAGCGGGGATGTAGTTCCTGGCCTTGGCGGAGTTGGAGGCATCATCAACGCTCAAGCGGCAGTAAATACCCACTTTGTAGAGCTTGTTCATACCGCTGCCCGCCTTTCCTGGGACAAGGCATCATCTACACAGCCAACATAACGGTAAAAGACCTTCACGTCCTGGACGCGGATTTTGCCGCACTTTTGGGCCTCTCCAACCTCGATACGGTCCACCAGCTCAAACAGGATGGTCTCATCCAGCTCGGTGATCTCCGTATAGCGCCGGATGATCTCGGCCCACTGGTCGGCATCATGGCGGTTTTCCAACTGCGCCCTGACTTTCTGCTCCAGCTCCGGGAGAGCGGCGGCTTTCTGCGCCCGCTCCGTTTCATACTTCTGCATCAGCGTCTGGAACACCGTGGATGGGACAACGCCGGTGCATTTATCCTCATAGAGATTCTGCATCAGCTTTTCCAGTTCCGCGACACGGGCGGCGGTCACTTTCAGCTCCTGCTCATAGGATGCTGCGCGGCTGTGCTGCTCCTTATCCTTCATGCGGATGATTTGCGCCAGAAGCCGCTCCCGGTCATGGGCGGCATATCGGGCCTTTTCCCGAATGTCCTCCAGCACGATCTGCGTCAGCACATTCTCATAGATGGTATGGATGGTGCAGGCTCTTTTCCCGCTGCGGGAATAACTCCCGCACATGAAGGAGCTGTACCGTCCCGGACTTCCGTCCTTATAGGTAAATCGCTCTACCTGATTCCGCATTTTGAATCCACAGTCCGCGCAGTAGACCAAGCCGGTGAAAATGCTCTTGATACCATCTGAGGTCTCCGACTTCCGCACCTTCTTCTGGTCGATGCTGACAACGGTATCCCAAATTTCACGGGTGATGATCGGCTCATGGGTCCCCTCCACACGAATCCACTGATCTTTGGGTTTTGTCACCAGCTTTTTGGATTTGTAGGAGACGGTGCCGCATTTACCCTGGACCATGTTGCCGATATAGACTTCGTTGCGGATTATCACCTTCACGGTGCTTTCATTCCACAGATGGTTGACGTGGCGGGGATCGCTGCGGCCCTGGCGCTGATAGTACAGTTCACCGGGCGGCAGGACGCCCTCAGCGTTCAAGGTAGTGGCGATCTTTCGGAACGCCATACCGGAGGCCCGCATAGCAAAAATGCGGCGGACCAGAGGCGCGGTATCCTCATCAATGATGAAGTGGTGCTTGTCCAGTGGGTCACGCTTGTAGCCGATAGGGGGATATGTACCCATGTACTTTCCGTTCTCGGCGCAGGCTTTTTTGACCGCTTTTACCTTTTTACTTGTGTCCCG
Source organism: Acutalibacter sp. 1XD8-33 (assembly GCF_003612555.1). Lineage (GTDB taxonomy): Bacteria > Bacillota > Clostridia > Oscillospirales > Acutalibacteraceae > Acutalibacter. The sequence goes on along the minus strand of NZ_RAZF01000016.1, from coordinate 12,293 downwards.
GCTGTAAAACTCGTTAAATAAGTTCAAAAAGCACATGACATCGGTACTGCCGTCATTACTCATGGTGTCGATGCCGTTGTTGAGGGCAATAAACCGGCACCCGATGGACGGAAACAGGTAATCGGTATATTGGCCGAACTCGATATAGTTTCTGCCAAACCGGGACAGGTCCTTGACGAGAATGACGTTGATGCGTCCGGCCTTTGCGTCAGCAATCAGGCGCTGAACGCCGGGGCGCTGGAAGTTTGTTCCAGAATAGCCGTCATCAACATAGGTGTCCACTTCATTCCAGCCCCGCTCCCGCACATGCCGCTGAAGCAGCAGCTTTTGATTTTCAATGCTGACGGATTCTCCGTCCCGCTCATCGTCATTACTCAATCTACAATAGATGCCGACATTGTATGTTTTCTCGATCATTGTTTTACCTCCCGATCAGCCAGATTCATACCCTGTGCGGCGAATGGCTCCCGCCGGATTGCTCCGGCAACACCTATTATAGAGTAGGGAGCGCATGACACGCAAGGATGCGGCCAGCCGCGAGGTAATGTTGGATATGGTTAGGTAGCAGCGTGGCAGGGTGTCAGCTCCGCCATAGCGCGGCGGACCGCCAACTGCTCCAGGGTCTCACCCAGGTCTTTCTCGCCGGTGAACACGCTGGTTACGCGGTACAGCGTCTTGCCGATCTTGATTTCTTTGTACGAAGTGTTGATGCTGGGATTGGTCTGGTCTTTCATATGACGCACCTCCGTCCGATAACAGACCGATGCTTAAACTGCAAAATGCAGATAACTTCCGTTAAGAAAACAGCCGCGCCGGACATTGGCGGTGCCGCATGACTATCGCGGCGCAGTTCCGGCGCGACTGCTGGTTTATTTCCGTTTCGATGCAGTTTCACCGTATTTGCCACGCACCCCCGGCGAAAGGGGATATTGCAAGCCGCCCCTGGCGGGGCTGTCATAACTCCGCAGCATCGTTCTGAACGTGTGCCGCAGGGTTCCGTCTCAAGTCTGTGGACGGGCGTGAGCAAGTGTCATTATCCCCCGCGCAGTCATCGCGCCCGGTGTGCCAAACCGGGTCCAGGACTTACGTTGATCGCTCGGTCAGCTTGTCCATCACCTCCGAAAGCTGGCGGTCTTGGCGGCGCGTCCTGTGCCGCTGGTACGCGGGTTTTGTGCTTGCAATACCGTGTATTCAATTTTCGATGTACGAGTGAAGGTGAGGGAAAATGCGTCCTTCACCTACCGTCCTCAAAACGGGGTTTTGGTAGGGAGATCAGACCATTCTTTTCAAATATTCCAAAAGTTTTTTCTTTGCAGCCGCCAAACACTCAACAATGCTTGGATGCTGAACCCCCTCGGCCTCTGCAATCTGCCGCACTGTCAGGCCGTCTACAAAATACAGCCAAAGACGGCGGCGCTGGGCTGAGGTCAGGCAGTTATCAAGCCCCTCCATGAGCAGGCGGCGCATTTCTTCGCGCTCCCGCTGTTCCAGGGCCTCCACCAGCGTGTCCTCCGGCGATTGGACAGTGGTAGCCTTTTCAGGCAGGCCATGCAGGGACAAAGTACGCTTGGAGAGCGCGATGCCTGCGTTCTCAATCTGGTGGTAACTTTCATCAGACCACGCTTTCCACCGCTTAAATTCTTCCGGGCTGGAGAAGTCCGCCAAAGTGAGCCGCGTCAGCGTTCCAGCGGCGTCTATGTAAACAATGGCGTCCGGGTCTTTCTTGTTCAGCGCATAATCGCTTTTGGGGTCAAACATTTTGTTTCCTCCGTTTTTTTTGATGGCGTTGATGGGGGGCACATCGAAACGGAGGCGGCGGGCTGCGGCACCCGCAGGGGCTGACTTTTTTTCCTAAGATTCGACACGGCAGAGGGCCGGGTACTTCCATTGAGTACCCGGCCCTCTGCCGTGTTTCAGAACAATAATTCTTGTTTATATGCTTCTGTGGTTCTGATTGATAAGTAGAATGTGGCATAGCCGCCACAAGGCTTTTTTTAACAGATCACCTATTAGGAGCGGCCAGAACAGCTCACTCCTATAAAACAAAAACACCATAGCCATTCTCCTTAAACGGCGGCTATGGTGTTTGAGCGCGCGAAAGCGTTCCGCAAAGCTGCCGTTTTTTTAACAGCCTCACGGAATCGGTTTTTCTTGAAAGATTCAGTGAAAATCGGAATTATATTGCATGGTAGTCAGAATTGCGCGGGTATTCAAATCGTGCTTCCTGAACTATACAATACAGTTGAGGTGAAGAATTATGCCGAATGAAGTCTTAGTAGAAGGTGGAGCGCGGTTAAGGGCGGTCCGAAAAGAGCGGGGTTATACACAGGAGCGGTTGGCGGAATTGACAAAGCTCTCCACCCGCCATATCGCAGGCATTGAAAAAGGAGAGGCGAATCCGTCATTTGAAGTGCTTTATACCATCACAAGTGTACTTGGTGTTTCTTTTGACGCGATTTTCAATCCGACAGATGAACAGATGGAGCGCGAAATCCAGGAAATCACAGGGCTTTACCGAGCCTGTCCGGAGCAGGGACGGCAGATGGTCTTGGCGGCGATCCGCGCTATGGTGAATAAAATGATGGATACGAGCGGCGAAAACTAAATAATAAGGTGTGAGCCAGTGGGTAAGGACCGCCTTGCCCACTGGCTGTTTTTCTATGGACAAAGCATTACTTAATCAAATCCTGTTTGTGTGTGGAACTATTCACATAGGGAAACAATAGGGATTGCATTTTTCTTTTCTGCCGCTGGGCAGATTATTTCAGTTATTATGCCGATTGCCCTTTTTCCTTAAAGGGAAGTCCGCTAAAGAAGATAATTGCCGCACCGCTCTCCAACAGCAACAAACCTTGATAAACGCTAATGCCGTTTGAAACGGATTTGAAGGTAGCACCAAAGCTCTCTATTTGCAGGACGCAGTACCAGCAAAACGATAACAAAAATCCAACTGTAAGTTCACTTCATTCCACAAAGAACAGCACCCGCCGGATTAGCTCCGGGATATTTACCGGGGAGGTGATATAGTCGTTCACGCCCTCATGCCGATATTCATATTCCGTGGCAAGGTCGCTGTTCTCGGTGAGGATAAAGAACGGCAGAAGCCGGACAGGGGGATTCTTCATTTGGAACATCCCCGTCACCCGCCGCAGCGCATGAAACAACTCCATTGCTGTACCGTCCGGCAGTTCCACATCACACAAAATCAGTTCTATTTCCTTATCCTCAAAAATCCGGCGCTTGGCCTCCCCAATCGAGGGAATCAGAATCAGGTCAAAGCCCTTTTGCAGCATAGCAGCCCGCAGCACTCCGGCGCTGGTATCTTCCGCATTCCTTCTACGTTTGGGACAACCACTGTCTCCCATCCCGTCCAGCGGAACACCTTATAGAGCCGTCCGCCTTGCAGATAGTAGATGTAATTCCCATCTATGACAAAGGATGTGGAGCCCACATCTGCCAGCAGTTCGTCTACTGTCGGTTCATGGTCAAACAAGCCCCAAAAAGTCGCCGTGTTATCAGAGCCGGTGCTGAAGTAAAGCCGTGTGGAAAAATCCTTCAAGTCGATTCGGTAAATCTGAAAACCATCGCCCACCTCGCCGCTGGAAGCGTAGTAACAGGCGTCCTCGTCAACGTAGATGCTGGAGATCGCCCCGGATTGTCCAAAGGGATCACGTGTCAGCAGGATGGCCTCACCTGTGGCCTTGCTGGTCGCAGTGATGGTGTTCTCCACCATATCAAGCTCCACTGTATAGGCGCTGTTTTCTCCCTTGGACGCATCGGCCAGAAAATCATGCGTAATCTCACGGGAATTGCTGTACCCGCAGCCAGTCAATGAAACGGTCATACAGAGTATCAATGCCGCTGTCAGGAGAGGGCGAGTAGAAATGACCTTCCGCCTGCCAACATAAAACCTGAGACAGAGCCAAACCAGCAGACAGACAATAGCCAAGAACAGAATCACCAAAAGTCCAAACTGCTCCGGCGTGATACCCGGAAAGGTCACTATATCAATCAGGTTCCAGTCCTCGTCATATCCAACCTCTGTCAGTGTTCCCCACACATAGCCGGTTCCTGCCAGCAACCCCGCAGGAAGCGGAAGGACATATTTGAGAAAGCTGCCGCCGATCAAATGTGGCAGGATAGAAACCGCGATGCCGGAAAATGTAGTCAGTACCGTCTGCCGGAACAGGATGGAGAGCAGGGCAATCAGGATTGCAAACCAAGCAGCGCCCAAGCACCTGGACAGGACTACGATCCCATACGCCTGTCCAACGGAAATGAGATAGGGCGAATGTTCAAAAAAGGACAGGCTTTGCAGCGGATAGGATGCTCCATCCAGGCCGACCAACAAGGAGACAACAACAAACTGCACCAACTGAAACAGAGCCGTCGCCAGAACCGCCAGGGCCGCCATTACGCCTAATTTGATTCCAGCCAACCGCCCTCGGCCATTTCTGCAAGAACGGAGGATCTGCGCCATCCCACACTGGTATTCCCCACAAAATACTGGAACACAAAGCGCCAGCAGGAACAACAGCAGGATTACATTCACTCCATCGTGGGTCAGGAGTGTGTCCCATCCCCGCTCATCCATCAGGAAGCGATGGGCGGGGTCCTCTTTTGCGTAGTAATACTGGTTATAGATGGTCAAGAAGGCGGCTTTTCTGCCGTCATCGGAGCGGGTGGCTTCTGCGTATTCCGTCTCCATCTCCTGCGCTTTTTCCTCTGTCACCTCGCCTTGCCAGCGATCCATGTAGGCCAGATAAGTATCTTCATTCCGGTCAATCATATAACTGCTGTCGTAGCCGCTGCCGACGCAAAAGACTGCATAAGCCGCCAGAGCAATTAGAAGAAGTAAAAGCCCTTTATGATGAAATAATATCTTCTTTAATTCTACTTGCAGCATAATTTCCTCCTGATTGCTATGACCAGCAGACACGCGATTACAGCTTGAACGATCAGAACCACGAAAAGTCGGAGCAGATATACCCCGCCGATGCTCACCCCAGACAGGCTTTCCAGCAGTTTACTGCCGCTGGTCAAGGTGAATGGGCTGATGCAGGAGAGGGCCTGTTTCCACCACACGGGGGAGAGCGCCCAACCAGTGCAGTAGTTTAATGCCACGCCAAGCCCCAATCCCATCAGACATGGATAGAGTGATTTTTGGAAATAGGCGGACAGGAGAATCAGCAAGAGTGCTGTCACGCTGAAACCGATGGCCTTTAACCCGCAAATCAATCCATAGAACAGCAAAATCGAGCCGGAGAATGGAGTATATTGATAGCTTTCGATGGCATAGAGCGGGCTGCCCCAGCCATCAAAACCGCACAAAAGCCCAAATACCAGGAGGTTTAACAGGGCGAACAGGATTGTCGGTATCCATGCAAATATCACTCCAGCGCCGCATTTGGAAATAAGCAGAGGCCATCTGCCTCGTTTGCAGGAGGACAGAATCAGGGTCATCCCGTTTTCCTTCTCCCGCGTGAATGCGGGCGCTACCGCCAAAATGAGTAAAAGCAGGATCAGTAGATCGGAAAAGTCATAGGACAGTAAAGCTTCCCAGCCATCATACAGATAAAACGCAGGAATCGTTCGGCCTGCATAGTGATGGAGAATGTAGGCATTTTCTGCCGCTCCCGCTGTGTTACCGCTCTCTTGATAGAAAGTCATATTTTCTTTCGCCTGGGCCAGAATCTCCTCCATATCAGAGGAATACTTGACACTGTACTCCATGTGGGGATAGAAGTAACTGTGGAGCAGATAGTAGTCGCCAAAGATATAGCCGCTGTAAGTCTCCTCCTGCGGCTCCCGGCTATATGTTCCATCTGCCGTCAAAGCGTCCAACCGCTGGTACTCTGACGTGAGGAAGCGTACGGTTTCCTCTGTAATGGGGCCTTTGATCCGCTCATAGATGGTGTCGTAGCCTGCCTGCATTCCGCTTGTATTGGCCGCAACGGGCCGTATCTCTCCGGCGTGATAGTCCGCGATGATTTTGACCGTATTCAGACATAGGAACAGCGCCAGCGCAATCAGTGTATAGCGCCGCAGGATGCCTTTTCTGGCCTCCAAATAGAGAAAACTCATATCTGTCCCTCACTTGGCTGGAAAAAGGTGTGCAGGAACACTTCGTCCAGATTTGGGGATACCGGCTTTGCGCCTCGGAGCGGTTTCCCATCATCCACAATGCGCAGCAGATAGGAGCCATCCTGCTGCTTGATATTGCTCACGCAGTAGGTGTCCACCATCAGAGCCATATCCGCCTCGTTGGCTGATACCTCCCACACCTTTCCCTGGATGCTCTGCTCCAGTTCCCTGGGCGTGCCCTGCATGACCAGTGTACCCTTCCGCAACAGGAGGATCTCTTTGGCGATATATTCCACATCGGAAACAATATGGGTAGCTAAAAGGATGATGCGCCCCTTGGCCAGACGGGAAATGAGATTGCGGAAACGGATTCGCTCACCAGGGTCAAGGCCCGCCGTCGGCTCGTCCAGCACCAGCAGTTTAGGGTCGTTCAGAATAGCTTGGGCGATCCCCAGCCGCTGTCTCATCCCACCGGACAGCGCCCCGATCCGCTTGCTGCGGTTTTCCTCCAAATTGACGAAAACCAGCGCCGCGTCGATGCTCTCTTTTGCGTTCGCTACCCCTTTTACTTGGCACATATAGTCCAAAAATTCCTGTACGGTAAAATTTGCATAGAACTGAGGGTACTGGGGCATATAGCCAATCTGGTCAAAGTAGCGCCCGCCCATCTGGACGGTGTTTTCACCGTCCAGATGGATCACGCCGCCGCTGGCAGGCAGTATTCCAATCAAAATGTTGATCAGTGTCGTCTTACCGGCCCCATTTGGCCCCAACAATCCATAAACCCCTTCTGTCAGAGTAGCGGATACATTTTGGAGCGCGGGATATTTTCCATAAAATTTTGTGATGCTTTCAAGTTCCAGTTTCATCATGTATTCCTCACAGAAGGTCAACCGCTTGTGAGAGGGCATAGCCGTCATCCGTGCCCAGGGCTGCATAGGCGGAATGGCCGATGACCCAAATCTCATAGGGTTTGCAGTTTGTATCCATCGTATAGGTTTCATCCGCAACTTTTGTGCCATCGCTGACCTGATAGGCCCGCAGAGTACCGCTTGGGCTGTCTCCACCCGCACAGGTCACAATGTACTGGCCGTCTGCGGATACGGCGGCAATCCCGCTTTCATCTCCGCTCTCCACGTTGATTACCTTCCCCTGCTGCTGGGTCAAATCCAAAAAGAGGACGGAGCCGGTCTGCTTTGCGCCTCCCATGCTGGCGGGCAGAATCGTATCGGAAACAGCAGCATATTCTCCGTTTACAGAGAGCATGGAACCGGAAAAGCCCTCAGCAGAAAAAATAGCGGCGGTGTTGCTGCTCAGATCAATCGAGCCATAGGCCGTGGTATTTTCCTGCCCGTCCAGGCTTCCGAAAAAGGCCAAATAGTCTCCGCTGCCGCTGTACCCAACCGCCTCAAAATAAACGGTTTCGCTCATGGCCGGAGTGATTTCCGTCAGTTCCTGTGTATCAAAGGTATATTAATAGAGGCTGGGCCCTTCCGCATATACAAGGGTTTTCCCATCCGGCGCAGCAGCAAAGACAGAGCCCCAAAGACCATTTACCAATGCTTCGTCTGTCAATTCGTAGGTGCCCACCAGATTAAGGCTCTGATCGAATAGCCAGTAATACAGCGTCTCCACAGAACTGTCGCCGGAGATCACCGTGACCCCGCCGATGTCCTGCACATCCGCCGCTGCCTGACTGGACAGCATGACGATGACTCCCTGGCTGGTCTTGTCTGTCAGCAGGGGTGTTTGGGCGGTGTCAAAAGCATAGGTGGCTGTTACTTCGCCGGTAGATAAATCGGTCAGTTTCAGCTCATTGGTGGTATAATCGTACTCCGGCGAGAGAAAATTGGCTCCGCTGCCGGCTGTCTGTTCCGCCGATTCGTCAGGAGCCTGCTGGGAGTCCGCTGAGGGATTGCTGGACGAATTTCCGGTGTTAGCCGCCGGTTCGTTGCCTCCGCAGGCGGAAAACAGAGAAAGACTGAGTACAAGTGCAAGCAAAATACTGATTCTTTTCATGTTCGTCAAACCTCCCCGTTGACCAAAAGTACAGATGCTGTCTTAACTGGATTGTTGATCTCAAGCTCTCCATCCTCCGGGGTAACGGCAATGGCATAGACCGTGTTCAGCGTATCAAGTGCAGAGGTATCAATCTGGAATGTGGCTTCTACCATCTGGTTTTTTACAGTCCGAACAGAGAGATAGTCCGCTCCATTGAGTTGGACAGGCTGGTGGTTGATGAACAGAGTGATATTGAACTCCGCCTCCGGCCCGCCGTAGAGCTGCACAGTGATTGTCGCTGTTTTCCCATCTGCCTGGATGTAATTTCCATCTTCAACACCTAGGGACAAGGTTGCCGTCGTGTCCAGGATATCGGTCGCACCCCACGCAGCCAGGGTATCTAATACGTCCTGCGGCAAATCCACCACATTGTAGTCCGTACCGGCTGCGGCCAATGTCTGTACGGGGGCGTCTGCTGCAAAAGAAATCTGGCGGGATATGGTTGCAGATTCCTGGTGGTGGAAGCCATAACGCGGATTATCGGGCCCTTCTGCTACAAAACTGGGCTCCAGAATTGTGACAGCCATAACAGGGACGGTTTCCCCCGCTTTGCCGGTCACTGGCTGGAATACCATGTTGAAATTTTCTTGCTGTCCATAATCCAGGTTAAAGACCTGCATATAGCTTTCCTCAAGCTCTGTACCATCCTCATAGACTGCGGAATAGGGCTGGGCCATCCCATCCACAAATAGGAGGACGCCAATCTCTGTGGTTTTTCCAGAAGAAGCGCCAGTTATGGAGAACGGAATTTCCAAGGGCTCACCATCGTAGGTATAAACCATGTCCATCGGGTCTTGCAGACCAAATTCCGCAGAGCCCACCTCATTGTCCGCTGGTTCTTCCTCAAAATAGGCGTCCAGGTTGTCCGATTCATCCGTGGCTGGGTCGCTGGTCTGCGGCGCGCTGCACCCAGCCAGCAAACATACAAGTGCCAATGAAATAAAAAGAAATCTGTGCATAAAAATACTCTCCTTATCGTTAGGATAAGGAGAGTATAATTGGAAAAGGTCTACGATTGGTCAATCGGCATCAATTTTTTCCGCTTGTATCTGCATTTCTACGCAAGCTCCGTTGTTATTGCTCAGAGAGAGCGTTCCACCCTGTTTCTGACAAAGGGTGTTGCAGATCGAGAGGCCAAGCCCGAAGTGGTCATTTCCCGTATTTTCCTTGTAAAACGGCCTTGTGGCGGAGCGGAGGGATTCTTCTGAAAAGCCCTTCCCATCATCATGTACTTGAATTGTAAGCAGACCTTCTTGCCACCCGGCCTTTAATGTGATCTCACGGCGGGCGAAGCGCAGGGCATTAGAAATCACATTGTCGATCATACGATGTACCAAGATCCCATCCAGCATGACCTGAATATCCGGAACCCCACTAATATCCATAGAGAATTGAAGCTGGTGCTGCTGCGCTAAAACGGCGTATTCGTCCTCCTGTTCCTCAAAAAATTTCCGCAAAGAGCAGGATGTTGGCTTCACTGGGATGGCGTCCATCGCCTGTATCTCGCGCACCTGGTTTGCATACTGTTCCAGTCGGTCTGTTGCCAAAGAAAGATTGCGGATCGTGCCCATCAGTTTGTCCTCGCTGATGCGTCCAAGCGGAACATTATGCGAGAGATATTCTGTGTAGCCTTTCATCACGGTGATGGGGGTACGGAGGTCATGGGCGATGGAGGCGCTGAGCTTGCGCCGCTCCTCCATCATAGCCCAAGTCTCTTGATTATTTTTTAGGAGGGCGGCCCGCATGGTGTCCATCGCCCGACAGAGTTCACCCATTTCGTCCGAAGCGGGATAATCCAAACAAAAATCCAGGTCACTCTGTGATATGCGGTCGGCGCTCTGTAAGAGTAACGATAGCGGCTGTTTCAGTTTGATGGAATAGAACATCCAGGCGCAGAAAATCGTACCAAGCACGAAAAGCAAGGTCGGCACCAGGACTACGGCTGCTTTTGCCGCATAGTAGGCGACCCGTTGTGTATCGCTCAGGTTGGCGATTTGGTACTCGGTGGATAAAATCACAAGCTGTCCATTTTCCCCTGGGACGATCTGTTTATTATCTGCAATCACCAGGTTATATTCATCCTCAGTCTCTTGGGGCGGTAACACCTGGTAGTCAGTCACACTTTCCAAGATTTGATTTTGCACGTTGACACAGGTAAAAATGGTTACTGCTGAAATACCAGCTACAAGCACCGCCATAACAAGGACAAGTGATACAAAAGCCCGGCGGAGAGGCATGGAGTGAAGCCAGTGTTTTATTTTGCCCATTTATAGCCGCACCCCCAGACTGTTTCAATATACTGCGCCCCCAGCTTGTTTCGGATGCGGCGGATGTGTTCCTTCACCACAGCATTGTCAGCGGTGCCGTCAAAACCCCGCACCTGTTCATAAATGGTCTCCCGGCTGAATACCTGTCCAGGGTGGAGGGAAAGCAGTTCCACTATATCAAATTCCACCTTGGAAAGTTCTATGGGCTGGCCATTTCGCGAGACAGTCCTTGCGGCGTAGTCCACCACAATGTCTCCAAAGCCCCGGACACTGATTTTTTGCTGGATACGGCTCTCTCTGCGCAGGTGGGCCTCTACACGAGCAGTCAGCTCAGCCAGGCTGAACGGTTTCAAAATATAATCATCCCCACCGGCCCGCAAGCCTGCTACACGATCCGCTTCCTCAATCCGGGCGGTTAAGAATAGGATGGGGCAGGTTACATGATCGCGGATTGCCCGGCACAACGCAAGGCCATCCATCCCTGGCATATTGATATCCAGCAAAATAATATCTGGCTGCTGGGTCAGTTTTTGCAGGGCCTCTTCACCACTTTTTGCGGTAATGACCTGATATTGCTCCATTTCAAACTGATCCCGAAGCATATCTATAATCATCTGTTCATCATCTATGATCATAATCGTATAACTCATGGTTTCACCTCGCTCGCTGGTATCATAATAGGAAAAAGTCTATAATCAGTCAAATTCACTTTTTCGTTAATCTCATTGGTTGTTTTTTCCCTTCTTCCTACGTCTGTCAGCAGGCTTCTCTGCGTCTTTCGGTATCAGCCAGATTGTCGCCATCTTCACAGCCCCGAGGATACGGCTATCGGCGCAATAATAGTTTATCTGTCGAACTGAAACTCCCCATTTTTGGCTTGCCTCTTTTAATGTTATGTAGTCAATTTTGCACCTCCTAAAATATTATATTTTAGGGTTGAGCAAAACGCGAGTTTTGCAAAGTTGAGTCACAATATATAGGGATCAAGCGAGCCGGATAGCACTATTTATTGTATAGTCTTATGAGCAAATCGGAGTTTTGCTCAACCCTAATTATATTTCGTTTGCTCGAAGAATACAAGTTTATCCCTATCTATTGCTCCACAAAAATCAGCATAATCATACCGTTCATCAGGTACAATAAGGTTATTTCTTTGCATAAACCGGAACGATACAATATTCTTGAGGTGAACGATTATGCCGATTGATGATTTGACTGCTTTGGGGCAAAAAATGCGGGAAGCCCGAAAGAAAAAAGACCTGACACAGCAGGAGCTTGCGGATCTGAGCCATGTTTCTGTAAAGCAAATCGCCAATATCGAAAAGGGGAAAATGAATCCTTCTTATTTGATTTTAAGAGCATTGGCAAAGGTCCTGCACATCTCTTTAGATACGCTTATAAATCCAGATATTTCTCTGGAGGATGAGGGTGTCAATCAGATGAAAATGCTTTATTCCAGCTGTCCGCCAGAAATGCGTGACACCCTGTTGCATCACACCCAAGAAACGGTGAAAGAACTGACAGAGTTGTCCGAAAAATTTGAAACGAATTGAGCCAGTGAGTGAAATTTAACGATTCTCTCACTGGTTCTTTTCATTTTCGGAGAAAAGAGGCAAGCAGGGCATGATGGTCCCATCATGCCAAAAATGGACGCCCCGCCTCCCGGCGAGGCGTCCATTTTGCTTGTTGAGGGCAGCGCCCCCAAACCCCTTTGAACAGCTCCATTCTGGAGCTGGCTGCGCGTCCCTGGCGGGACGCTTGATGTGGGCCGCTGGCCCACAGAAGATGAGCGGAACATCAGCGTTCCTCTTCCCGGCGGTCCGCTTCCTTTTCCTGCTCCTGGGTCTCATAGCCCATGAGCTTCTGCACGTTGGCCCGGAC
>NZ_RAZF01000015.1 GCF_003612555.1 Acutalibacter sp. 1XD8-33 | reverse complement strand
TTCAGGCGCAGATCGTTGCCAATGTCGGTTTCAAGGATGATGTCCTTGCATTTTTTCATCAGCGCATAGGTGGCGGGGGTGGCAACCAGCACCCGGCCCGTTTCGGGAACCTCGGCATTGTCCAGGGCTTCAGAACCAGCAAGGGTTTCCACATAGATGTTCGTGGCGGTCAGACCCTTGGCGGCGGGGACGGTTCCAGCATTGGTGCACATGATACCGTAGGTATAGGAATCCACTTCCGGGATCACCACTTCCCGAAGCTGGCGTTCCAGGGCGCTTGCCGCCTGAAGCTGTTGGGCGGTTTCGTCCGTGTCCAGCTTGTCAATGGCGAAGGTGAAGGAACGATCCCGCTTCAGCGTCATTTCCTCGGTGACAGCATCCAGGGAAGCGACAGCCCCGTAACGGCTCCAATTACCAGCGGCGGGGCCGGTGCGCCCATAGTCGTTCATGGCGGACGTGCTGATCTTATACACCTTGACGGTGTGCGCCCCCGTCCAATCAAAATCGGTGTTGGTCAGAAGGGACTTTTTGGAAGCCGTGGTGAACTTTTCATCAACCAGCGGCTTGAAGGTGGTAACGAGATTGATAGCCATTTATTGGCACTTCCTTTCTTGGATCAGGAAAGCCCCATAGCCTTTCTAAGCTGGGAATCACCGCCCATTTGCGGCGCTCTGCCAGCTTCAGCGGGTTTGGCCCCGTAGAATTTGACAGGCCGGGCTTCCCCCTTGATTTTGTCGATCACACCCTTCAGGGTGGTAATGGCCTTTTCCATGGCTTCAGGGCTGGACACATTCAGAGCGTCCAGCAATTCCACGGGAAGGCCGCTTTCGGTCAATTTCTCTTTGGCGGTCAACAGCAATTCGCGCTGGGCCAACTGCTGTTCCCTTTCAGCAAGGGCGGCTTCCGATTTGGCCTTCTCACGGGCCAGCCGGTCAGAAACGATCTTGTTCACCTGATCTTGCGTGAAAGTGGTTTCCCCGGCTCCTTCCGGGTTCTGGTTCTGCATGGCCTTGTTTTCATCCATCTTGAATTACCTCCGTTTAACGTCCAGAGTGGACTAATATAGAAAAAAGCGTGGGAACCGTCCATAGCAGACAGTTCCCACGCCGTTTTCGCACAGCTTCCACCCGGTAGAGGGTGGGGTACTTTGATAATCTAATTATATCATAGGGGGGCAGGGGGGTCAAGCGTTATCTGCCTGAAATACGCCTACTTTTTTAGCCACAGCCAACGCTTCACGGGACAGCTCCGTCCGGATCAGCTTGTCCGCCTCGTTAAGATACTGTTCACGGCGTTCGCTGTCCCCGGTGATTTCTGCCGCTCTCAAAAGTTGCTGGATCGTAAACTGCCGGTTAGATTTCATATCGTTGGAACCTCCTTCAACCTCTTCCGCCTTGTTAAACGTGCCTAAAATCGCATGACAGATATAAACTATGGAATATGCGGTCTTGCCGTCAATCTCCTTATTCAGAACCATATTGGCGATCCTACTTAGCGCCCGTCTGATTTCTGTAGGAGTAGACAGTTTCAAAACTTTTCTTCTCATTCTTGCCGCTCCTTTTTGCAAGTGGTGATATACAGGTAATTATACGGTGGGGAAGTAGTGCTTTTTTTGACCTTTAAGGGGGGGAATAGTTCCCGAAGCCGGGCTACTATCCGGGCCGCTGTCGCTTCCTCGTCCGGGGTGTATGATACTCTGATTTTCATAGGCGATCACCCTTCAGCGCCCAAAGCAATATCAATATCCCGTTTCAAACTCACTATTTCCAGGTCAACCCCATAGAGGGCCGGGACGAACTGCGCAGGTTCACAGCCGTTTTCCTTGATCCGATCCAGCGCACAAACAACGGCAAGAATTGTGGAGTGGATTTTCTGCGCCCGGTCTTTCACCGGCTCCATACCCATCTTGAAGTCATCGGCGGCGGCATCCTGTCCCCGCATGAAGCCGCACTGGAAGGCAAGCTGGATTATGTCAAACGGTTCAGCAGCCTCAGCCTTAATGGCGTTCAGTTCGTCCGTGGTCAGGTCAAGGGCTTCCGGAATTTCAATATCATCAGCGGCGAGAACAAAATCTTTAGCGTTCATTATGTATTACCTCACTTTCTGTTGGGCGGCAAGCATGATTGCGTTAATGAACCGAACAAACTTCTTCAGATCGTAGTCGTTCAATCTGACATATCCTATCTTAAATCTAAACAGCTTTTCATCTGCATCAGAGGGGCGTTTACCCGGACGATAAATCGCCCTCTCGCAAAAGGCCGGGAAGTGCTCAAAGTACACGGACAACACACCGGTAATCTGATTTGTGCTGTCCGCTTTCGGATCAATGATCATTGTATTGCTTTTTCGGTCGAAAATTACAACATCTGGTTGAAGGTCGAAACCGTCATCCAAATCCAGTGTATACCCCATTCTATCCAAAACAGGGAAAAGAACCGCTTTGACTTCATCAAAATCCATATGTAACAAATCCTTTCTTGTCAGGCGGGGCGGCGGTGTGCTATAATGCTCTTGCCGCCCCTGTTGTGGGTAGGCTTCGGCTCCTGTGTGTCAGGTTGTGGAAGGTGTGACACATGGGGGCTTTCTTACTGCTGGGCCTTGTCCAGATCATCCAACCACAGGGCCGCTTCATCTAAAGTCATGTGATCGGGGACCGCAAGGGTGTTGGTGTAGATGTCCACCAGGTAATAGTCGCCGTTGCGATGTTTGCGAATCCTCATATCATGGGCCTTGGCCCTCGACTTCAATTTGTTCAGTATCATGTTAAATTACCTCGCTTTCTTTTCGTCAGGTTTCGTCAGGTTTTCGGCAATCGCCACGATTGCACAGCGACCATCAGTCCACCATGCGCAATCGTCCCGCTCACAGTTGGGCATATTGCAATCAGGGCCGCACAAAGGGCACCACTTTTCATTCATCAGATTTTCACCGTCCTTTCAAAGTATTGTGGTTTCCCACGACAGCGCCGGGGCGCTGTTTCAGCAAGTAACCGGCTTGCCATCATCAGGTGGGCTATTCACATTTGAAGGTGACTTCATGGCCGGGGTTCTCTTCGATAAGCTGGGCTTTCAGATCGTCCACCAGCATGTTGTTATCAAGGGCCGCTTGCACCACGTCCACCAGCTTCTTCCCGTCAAGGTAGGCCCACACGGTTTTTCTTTTGGTTCTGCGCTCCATTTCTTATTTTCGTCCTTTCTTTCTCGAAAAAAACAAGTAATTACTTATGTGCCTTAATAGTATCACAAGTTTTCGCTAATGTCAAGGACAAATTTAAAAGTTTTCACTTGTTTTTTCTTTTTGCTTGTGTTAAACTACATTAAAGAAAGGTGGTGACACAATGACGGTCGGCGAAAACATTAAACGAATTAGGAAAGAACGGGGACTAACTCAACAGGATTTGGGAGATCGGTTAGGAATGACACAATCCGCCATATGGCAGTTTGAAAGCGATAAAACTTCCCCCAAATTAGAAACCGTTGAAAAAATTGCAGTTGCCCTAGGCGTAACCGCATTTGATTTAATGGGTGCGGAATTGTGGAATATTCAGGCTGGCCCGGAAAAGCTGGCAGAACTTCAAACAGCAAGCAAAGATTCTCCCATAGAAATTTACTTGAAGTCACAAGATTACACGGTTAAGCACCGTGAAGCTAAGTGGCATTGGGAGAATGAAAGCGATCCACCAGAAGATCGGGTGCAGATAGTGGATGAATGGGAAATCATTCTTTCCAAAGACGGACACACCGCCACATTTACCGATGCAGAATTTGAGGAACTGCAAGCCGGGGCAAAAGAAGCCATTGAAGGCAAGTTCTACAAAAAGGTTTTGGAACAGCAAAATAAATAACCCCATTACAAGCCTACAGAGGGCCTATAACGGGGTTTTAGATAGGAAGTAATATTCTCCCAATACCTTTTACGGGGTAAAAACGCCGTAGAGCGGCCCACAGAGGGCTGGACGAATTTCGTCGATCCAAAACAAAAAGAATCCCCACGGCGGCAACCGTAGGGATTCCGAAAGCACCCACCACAAGACACCTACCAAAGAATCAAGGGTGGACAGGTACATTATAGCACCTGCCCTTGGTTCAGCGCAACCACTTTTGAAAGGGACAGGTGATATTTTTTGAAATTGCCGAATAATTACGGCAGTATAAGCAAGCTGTCAGGCAACCGCCGCCGTCCGTATGTTGTGCGGAAGTCCAAAGAGGGCGGGGGCTTCACTATTCTTGGATACACAGCTTCCAGGGAAGAAGGGCTTGAACTGCTGGCCCAATACAACGCCAACCCATCGGGAACTCCCAGATTTTGGGGTATGGGCTGTCGAATTTATCTGAAATGTTTTCGATCACCACTTGTCAAAATGAACCCGGTCCTCCTCATAGCCTCCACGGGCAGGCAGATTTTTCTGCGATTCCTCCGGGTAGCCGAAAGCAATGATGGAGTGGGGCATGGCGCTCTCCGGCAGATCAAAAAGCTGGCGCTGGGCGGCGATCTTCTCCTCCTGCGGCCAGGTGCCCAGCCAGACCGAGCCGATACCCAGGCTATGGGCTGCAAGGATCATATTCTGCGCGGCGATGGAGCCGTCAATGACCCAATAATCTGGGGCGCGGTCAACGGTACGGGTCATGTCGCCTAACACCAAAATACCTAAGGCAGCGTCCTTTAGGGGCTGGGCTGCAGAGCCGTTGCCGTCCGCCATTTTGCAGAGCGTATCCCGGTCACGGACCACAAGAAAACTCCACGGCCTGGCGTTTACCGCGCTGGGGCCAGACATACCGGCTGTGAGAATGGTGTGCAGGTCCCCGTCAGAAATGGGCTGGGATGTGAACTGGCGCACGCTGCGCCGGGTGGAAATCGCGTCAATACTATTCATGGAAAATCCTCCTCGTTGAGCTTAATATAGCATAAATCCACCCGGAGTTTTCCGGTACATTTGCGAAGCAAAAGGCAGCCGCTGTGCGGGCGAGGGAAACTCCGAATGTACGCTTCGCCTACATTTTAGCACATTTCATAAGGATAGCGCAAACAATAATTTAAAAATCAAGGAGAAAATCCCTGTGGAAAACACAAGGACAATGACCATTCAGATGCCCGGGGGAATCTACCAGTGGATGAAAGTCTACCTCAAAGCGCCATCAGCTCAAGCAAAAGTACCGGGAAACTCGAATCAATATTATCCGGATTTCTCCAGATATTCCTCCAAACAAAGCCCCTGCTCATACATCTCCGTGGCGGCCTCCACCCCTACATAGCGGTAGTGCCAGACCTCCTCCACCGTGCCGGTAGTATCTGTCTTATCCCCCGGATAGCGGAAGATAAATCCATACTTATAGCTGTTCTCCTGGAGCCAGATGAATACATCATAGGTTGCCCCCTCCACGTCCACCGCCAAGCCAAGCTGATGCTCGCTGGTACCCGGGACAGCCACCCACTTGCCCGCTTCAGCTTTAGCCTCCTCCTCTGAATAGCCCCGGGATTTGTACTTGTTTACCTCGGCGTCATACAGCTCCTGCTGCACCTCCTGGGTACGGTAGCCGGAGATCACCCGGGGCAGCTCGTCCCAGTTGCCCTCCCTGGCGGCTTCAAGCATCTCCGTCAGCGGCCCATAAATGCGCTCGTCTACCTTCTCCCCGCCGGGGAGCTCCTTGAGGCTCACGTTGTACCCCTCCGGGATGGGGTTCCAGCGGTTCACAAGGCGGAGGTTCCAGTCCGTGCCGTCCTCGTAAACTGTTGATGGCTCCTGGGGCTGGCTGTCCTGAATGGTCGGGTCTGGCGTGCCCTGCTTGGTTTCGCTCAGCGCCAGTCCGGGGAAGGTGGAGCTTTCCGGGGGTGGCAGCTTATTCACATAGTCCATGCACCCCATTGCCGCCAGGAACACCAGCATAGCCGCGCAGGCCGCGCCCGCCACCCATGTGGCGAGGGTGTTCCTTCTGTGTCGCTGCCGATATCTGCGCCTGCGCGCCATTGCTTTCTCTGACATATTTCATGCCTCCTAGAAAAATAATAAGCGTTCTCATCTGGCATAGTAGTAAACGCAGACGGCTTTGCCGCCGCGTTAACTACATCATACCAGATGGGAACGCTCTGTTCTTTAATATGAAATTGTATCTTTCCTAAGAAAATCCTAAGATTGCGCGGGCAGGGTGACGGTAAATGTGACGGTTTCATCTATGCTCTCCGCTGTTATCCTGCCCCCATGCAGGGTGACGATCTCCTTGGCGATAGCCAGCCCCAGCCCGGCCCCGCCGGTGCCCGAGGTGCGGGCTTCGTCCAGACGGTAGAATTTTTCAAAGAGGGAATTAAGCTTTTCCTGTGGGATAGTCCTGCCCCGGTTGCTAAAGCGGAGGGTGACGGCCCCCTCCTTTTCTTCCGCAGTGAGGACAATTTCCGTGTCAGGGTAGCTGTAGGCAGCGGCGTTTTTCAGCACGTTTCCAAACACCCGAGCCAGCTTGTCCGGGTCGCCAGGGACGGTGAGGGCTTCATCGGCCTGCAATCTGACCGTATTACCGTTCTTCTCCAGCACCGGCAGCAGCTCGTCTGTGAGCTGCACCAGCAGGTAGTAGAGGTCCACCGGCTCCTTCTGGAGGGCGATCTCCTGCAAATTGTACCGGGTGATGTCGAAGAATTCGTTTATCATCTTTTCAAGCCTATAGGCTTTGTCCAGGGTGATGCGGGTGTACTTGGCCCGTTGCTCTACCGGCATATCCGGGGCCTCGTTCAAAAGGCTCAGGTAGCCGATAACAGAGGTCAGGGGGGTTTTCAGGTCGTGGGCCAGGTAGGCGATGAGGTCGTTTTTGCGGGTGGTCTCCTCCTTTAACCGGCGCTCATTTTCCAGCAAGGCTGACTTGATGTCTGAAAGCTGCGCGGATATCTCGGCCTGCTCCTTGGGGAACACCGTTACGGCGTCGGCGCTGCCTTTCATGTAAGCCCGCAGGCGCTGGCTGATGTCGGTGATGGTGCGCTTTTCCTGGCGTTTGGCGGCGGCCTGGGCGGCCACAAAAGCCGCCCCCAGCCACAAGAGCGTGCCGCCGATGAACACCGCCAGCACAAAGGGCTTCAGCCGCCCCCAGTTGATGGTGTGCCAGATCTCCCCAGTACCCTCCACAGGGTTGAAGTGGCCCTCGGTCTGGGTGAAAAAGCCCTCGAACCAATCGATAAAAAAGCCATCGAACACGTTGTCCACCAGAAAATACAGCGCCGAGCAGGCTGCAAACCCGGCGGTCAGCAGCATAAGCAGCTGTAAGATTCTGCCAATTCTATTTTTCAATTTTGTACCCCACTCCCCAGATGGTCTTGATTGCCCCGGCGCTCTCTCCCAGCTTTTCCCGCAGGTGCCGGATGTGTACCGTGATGGTGTTGTTGGATTTGGTATAATACTCGTCCTGCCATATCTTGTGGAACATTTCCTCCGCGCTGACCACCTGACCTTTGTTTTCCAATAGAATCCGCAGGATGGAGAACTCGGTGGGGGTCAGGGACAAGGGCTCATCCAGCAGCAGGCACTCGTGGGTCTTGGTGTTCATAAAAATTCCGGCGTGTTCCAGCGCGTCCGGCTCTAGGGTATCCGCCATGCCAGGGTTGTAGCGCTTATAGCGGCGCAGCTGGGCCTTGACCCGGGCCACCAGCTCCAGAGGGCGGAAAGGCTTGGTGACATAGTCGTCCGCGCCCAGGGTCAGGCCGGTGATCTTATCTGTCTCCTCCATTTTCGCCGTTAGCATGATGACCGGGTAGGTGTGGCGCTCCCGTATCTTCTGGCAAATGGCAAAGCCGTTTATCCCGGGGAGCATGACGTCCAGTATGGCCAGGTCCAGCTCTGTGGACTCGATGCAGGAGAGGGCCTCCCCGGCGGAGTAAAACTTATATACGGTGTAATTTTCGTTTTTGAGATACAGCTCCACCAGGTCGGCTATCTCTATTTCGTCGTCGACAATCAGGATTTTTTCGGACATCCGCAGCACCTCCTGTCCCTTCTATTGTATCGGATTCACGGGCCCCACGCAATGCTTTTTTCCTTGAGAAAAGATTAAGAAGCTGTACCGGTAGCATTTGTATTCCGATTTTCGAGCAAATTCGGTGGGGAGCAGCAATCTGGCAATTGGCAAGTTTTCACAACGCCGCTTCCCGGCTGAATTTGCCGGAAAGGGGAATACAAATCCTATTGGTACGGCTTCTAAGGTTTTGGCGGAGCCGGGGCGAGGTGGTCGGGGATATCCTCCGGCGGGCGCTGAAACCGGCGGGGAATAGGACGCAAAAGCAAAAGGCCGGGGGCAAATGCCCGGTCTTTTCAGTATAGCAACGCATTCGATATTTGGAGAGCGTAAGTCTTTTCATAATCAAAGGAGATTCCCGGCCGCAAAGGCTACCGCGCGTTTAATAATCCCTTTGTGCCCTCATATAGCCCTCGGAACCGCCAGCGGTTTTCCTCGTAAAGCGCCGTGTGGTCTGGGACCGGCACTGTTGCCTGTTCAGCCAGCTTGACGGTTTCCTCCACAGCCTGGGCCGTGTCTTTATACCACCCCAGCCCCACCGCCGCCATCATGGCTGCTCCGGTGCAGGCCTCCTCTGTGGTTTCCGTGGTATAGACCGGCACGCCGAACATATCCGCCAAAATCTGCCGCCAGAGCTGGCCTTTCGCGCCGCCTCCGGAGGCGATGAGCCGGGAAACCGGCAGACCAAGCCCTTTCATGATCTCCATACATTCATACAGATTATAGGCAACCCCCTCCATCACCGCGCGGATGAGATGCCCTTGCCCGTGCTTCATGGCCAGCCCAAAGAAGATTCCCTTCGCGTCCGGGTTCAGATAGGGATTCCGCTCCCCGGCCAGGTAAGGAAGGAAGATCAGTCCCTCCGAGCCCGCGGGAACGGATGCAGCGGACTTGAGAAACGTCTCAAAATCAGCCTGGTTTTGCAGGGCCTGGCCCTTCAGCCAATTTAAAGCGCTGCCGCCATTGAGGGTGCCGCATTGCAGATACCAGGAGCTTTCTGCGGCGTGGCAAAAGGTCTGGGAGCGCAGAGCTTCATCGTACATCGGGCGGTCTGTCACCGTCAGGATCTGCGCCCCTGTGCCGATATTACAGGCGTAAGACCCTGGAAAAATCACGCCGTTGCCTACTAACTGCATGGCGGAATCTGCCCCGCCGGCCGTAAGCGGTGTGCCCTGCAAAAGGCCGGTCTCCGCCGCCGCAAGAGATGAGACCTTCCCGCACACGTCCCAAGGCTTCCCAACAGAAGGGAAAATGGCCGGGTCAATGCCCAGCTTATCCCGCAGCTCGCCGCACCAGCGCCTTTCCGCCACGGAAAACGCCAGGGACGCGGAGGCGTCTGTCTCGTCGGTAAAGATCTCCCCGCACAGCCGGTACCGCAGGTAATCCTTCGGCAGCATGGCCCAGCGAATCTCTTCAAACAACGCAGGCTCATGCCGTTTCAACCATAACAGGGAACAGATCAAGGAACCAGGGATAGGGCGGTTCATCAGTGTTCCGCCAAGCCCATTTTCTTCCACGATCTTTTGGAGCTCCGCGCTCTCCTTCCCAGAACGCTGGTCCATCCATATGATCGCAGGGCAGACAGGCTTCTCGTCCTTATCCAGCGCTACCAACCCATGCATCTGCCCGGAAAAGCCGATCCCTTTGACCTGCCCGCCGGACACGCCGCAGACACGTAGGACTTCCGCTACGGCGGACTTGGCAGCTTCCCACCATTCTTCCGGGTCCTGCTCCGCCCAGCCCAGAGTGGGAATAAAGATCTCATATTTCTTGCTGACAGCGCCTGCCAGCCTGCCTGAACGCTCCAATAGCGCCGCCTTGACGGAGGATGTCCCTACATCAATACCCATTGTGTATTCCATTGAAAAGCCCCCTTTTATAGTGAATCTCTAAGCCACCCCCGCAGACAGAATGGGATTGGCTATTGCTTATCTCAATCACCGTGTTGTCATACCCGACGCCGCAGTACAGAAACGACTGCCCGGAACGTAGCTTTGTCATGTCAACCTCTCTTTTTTGTTTGCGGAACCTCCGGCCTGGCTATATTCCGCATAATGATGTCTGCAATCTCCTCTATACTCTCCCGGCAGTCATTTTTCAGCCATTCCATCACCAGTGCGGTAATGCCGTGGAGGTAGAAGGTCATGGTGTAGTGCCTGTCCCTTTCCGGCACTTGAAAGCGCTCCAGGATGGGGGCAAACACCTGGCGGAACATCCCCTCACAGTGGCTTTGCAGCCTCAGCACGGCGGACTGCTCCACGGAGGCCCAGAGCACCCTTTTGCTGTCCCGAATGAAAGCAAGGTAGGGCAAAAGGTAGAGCGGTGCACCTCGGCCCGCTGGATATCTCCTTGACCGTGATGTACTGGAAGTCCTTCTCAGCCAGCAGGTCGATAAATGCCTCATCCAGCTTTACCGCTGTGCTGAAATATCTGCTCTCTGAGCGGTCATTGGCCCGGCTCCTCTTGTGTCCTGCGGCGGCTGTGGAGAATCATATAGACCGCCGCAACCACCAGTGCACAGACGCCAGCGCCAGTGACTGCATTCATCTGCCGCCGAAAGCCGCTGCTATTTTCTCCGAATTGGCTGATCATGGCGGTCTGTAAGCCCAGCAGAGACATAGCCGCTGAGATAAAGCTGACGGCCTTTCCCGCCAGCAGGATGGGGCTGCCCATCTTCCGAAAGCGATGGAGGTTCACCACAGACTGAGCCATCATATAACAAAGTATACATCGCCGAAGGATAAATGACAAGTCCCGGGTAGACAAAGCCGGAATTTGTCCGCACCATCAGCACCACCATACCACTCATGGGAATATTCAGCAAAATCTGCAGCCAGCCTGTGGTCTGATAGCAGCGCCACTCATAGGCGAGTGTGTCCACACCACCGGGTCGTTTTCGGTAACGAACGGCCAGATTATGCCTGCAGAGCGCCCAGCACCAGGTAGTAGACCGCCAGGGAGATAAACCAGGCAGTGGCATACCTCATCCCCAGCACGGTCCCGAACACTGTATACGGAAAGTTCACCGCCATGCCCTGGTACAGACTGATTTTTGCCCGGAACGCCCGGTCGTCCAAGAGTGATGCTGTGTCCCGGTGCTCCCGCTGGATAGCTCTCAAATCCTGAATGCATCATCATCGGAATTCTATAGGGCGTTAATGGGGAGCCTTTTTTTCTTGGAAAAAGAATAAAGACAAATCCGATTCCCCTAGATATTACTGGGATTCTCCGACTTGTCCTTATTATACCCTATGAACAAGCCCCCGAAAAACCCTGATATTTCAAGGGTTTCCGGAGGCCGTGTTGCAAATGTGTTACAGTTCAACCCTTAGATCGTGAGAAGTTCAACCGTTGCTTGAAGTTCTGCCAGCGTCTTATGATTGTAAACCCTGTTGCCGGTATCCTTGGAAACGTGGCCCATAAGTAAATCAATGCAACGGCGGTTTCCCCCGGCACTGTCCAGGCGGGTTTCAAAGGTGTGGCGGCATTCATGGGGAACGTGGGACATATTCAGCCGCTTCATAATTTCCCGCCAGAAAAGGCGGTATGTACTCACCGGCACATGGTCCCCCTCATAGCAAATCAGCCGGGGGCCAGCTTTAGCAAGACGGGCTTCCACAAGGGGCCTGATTTTGGAGTGAATCGGGACAATGCGCCCCTTCCCGGCCTTGGTTTTCGTGCCGCCCTTCATCGTCCCCGCCTGAAGGTCAACATCTTCCGGGGTGAGTGCCAGCAGTTCAGAGATACGCCACCCACTGTATACGAAAATCAGCACCGTGTCAACCCACGGTTCCCCGGCGTGTTGCCATAGCGTTTCCACTTCCCCAGGTGTGAACACCGTCCGGGATGTAGGCGGGGCCGCTGTGCTGGTGAGCAGATCGGAATATTGGCGGGTGATTATATCCAGTTCCAGAGCAAATTTGTCAAGGTGTGTCCATAGATTTTTTATGGCCCCCTGCGTGGAGTAGCCCCGCCCACAACCATCTATGGTATCTTGCATTTCAAACGCTTTGATTTCTTTATAGGGCCGATTCAATAGGGCTGAACAATGCTTGAATGCAGCCCGTAAACTGTCCTGATTGGCCTTGCCCAGCTTGGGGGCCTTCTTTTCCGTCCAGAGATCATAAAGCTGTTGCAAGGTGAGTTTTGCCCGGTCAATGTCCCATGGGTAACTGAGTAGGACGGATTTTGCGGACATTCAAAAATGAATGTGGAGGTAACATACAATGGCAAAGACGTTTTTTGAGGAACTGGGCGGCAAATACGAGCGGCAAGAAGATTACTTAATAGCATACCTCCTTTGCCGGTCATCGGTTCATTCCAGGCTGGGTCAGTCTGCCGCCTTGATCCGCTCCACCAGAGAGAGACTTCTGGTATAGCGGACCGCACAGGCGGAGAACACGCCCTGCACCAGAAGCAGGGCGGCCCCAAACAGCAACACCTGTAGCGCCGGGAAGTGGTAGGTGAGCGTTCCGAACATCCCAATCCGGTCGAATACCCGGCACACGGCCAGACTGCACACCGTCCCCAGGGTCAGGGTGACCAGCAGCGTGATCCCCACATAGTACAGGCACTCGAAAGACAGCATGTTGGACAGCTGCCGGTCGCTCATGCCCACGGACTGGAACACGCCGAACTCCTGCTGGCGGGTGAGGAGGTTGGTAATCAGGGTGTTGGCAAGGTTAATCAGGGAAAATGCAAAGATAAAGACCAGGATGCCGTAGTCCCGGGCCAGCTCTCCCCGCAGGCCGCGCTCCAGCTCGACGGCCAGGTCATCCAGGCCGGAGACCGCCACCCGCTGGTCGGACACGGCGCTGAACACCGCCCGACGCAGCTGGCCGCTGTCCCGCTCCGTGTGGAGATTCACATAGCCGGTGAAGTCCGAAATCTCAGGATAGAGGACGGACAGCTCCGCCTCGGGCAGAATGAAGAAATGAGTCGAGCTGCCGATCTGGACATCCTGCACGATGCCCATGACGGTATAGGTCTTGGATTGTCCGTTGTAGCAGGAGAGGGTCACAGTATCTCCAACCTGATAGCTGGTCCGGTAAATCTCGTTCAGCGCGCTGCCGGCGGGGCAGACCAGGATGCCGTCTCCGTCCAGCAGCTGCTGATAGTCCGCTGTTCCTTCCAGGACCCCGTTGCCTGCGTACATTTCCGCCATATCCTCCTGGGAAATACCCCTGACAACAAACGGCTCATGTTCGCTGTTGCCCGGAATGGCGCTGATGGCGGGGATCTCCACGCAGGTCAGGCTGTAGGCCGTGACATGATCTACGCCGGGCAGGGCGGCCAGCCCCTCCCGCAGAGTCTGTCCCAGGGGGTTCTCCTTCTGCATCTCCACAAATTCCCGGCCCGCGAAGTCCTCATATTGCAGCAGATACTGGCTCCGGTCCCCAAATTGGGACTGGGCCATTTCTTTTACATCCACCGAGTTTGCGTAGGCGGAAACGCAGAGCAGCAGAATCCCGGTCAGGCCCAGGGAGAGGGTGGTGACAAACGCTTTTTTCCGGTTCCGGGAGAAATTCATCCAGGCCAGACGGGGCATGGTCAGGCGGCGGTGGAGCTGCCTGGAGACGCTGGGGCCCTGCTGCCGGGAACAGGCGGTGGCGCGGATGGCCTCAATGGCGGAGACTTTCCCTGCCATTGCCATAGGTTTTCTGGTGGCAATCAGGACGGTGCCATAGGTCAGGAGGGAAACGACCACCGCAGACCGGAGATTGTCCCCCCAGGACCAGTAGCCGGGGACTGCAATCAGCACGATACCTGCTGCGCAAATCAACCCTAGTGGGATGGCGATGGCGGTCAGGAAGCGCCGCTCCCGCTTGACCACCCGCCCCAGCTGCCTGGGCGTGGTCCCCAGCACCTTCAATCGCCCGTACTCCCGCATTTTGCCCATGACGGAGATGTAGAAGATATTATAGATCACGATGGCGCAGACGGCGGCGATTAGGAGCGCCGCGGCATAGACCTCCATCCCGTTTCCAAGGTAGAGGTCCACCATGCCAAAATAGCTGGAGCTGTAAAAGGTCTGCTCCTCTGGAATACCCATTTCCGCAAAGAACTGATCAATGTCCGTCTGAAGCTGGTCCGGCTCCACGCCCTTGCTCCCGGCAAAGCGGAACCGCAGTTCATAGGGACTCTCCGCGTCTACTGCGGCCTCTGGAATCCAGACCGTGAAAATCCGTCTGCCGTTCTCCGCCTCCAGGATGCCCGTAACGGTATAGGACTTCTGACCGTCCCCTAGGTCCAGGGCCACCGTCTGACCCACCTCTTCCGGCAGGCCAAAATAACGGAAAAAGGCACGTTCCACACACAGCTCGTTCTTCTCCTGGGGATAGGTCCCGGTAATCGCGCCGTAGCCCATCAGGTCGATCATCTCCGGGCTGACATAGCTGATCTGCAAAACGCTGTCCTCATGGCGGGCGGTCCCCGCCTCCACGGTGCAGCCCCATTTTTCAAATTTCCCGGCGCCCACCAGCCGGGCAACCTCTTCCCGGGTCAGTCCGCCGCATCCGGCCTGATACTGTCCCAGGATACCGTCCAGGGTTTTCAGCTGCTGGGCGGAGTAGAGAAAGCAGAGGGTTCCCATGAGGGAGACGGCCAAGGCGATGGTGAGGATAACAAAGGCACTCCGGCGCTTGTCGGCTTTGATGCTGCGGCGAGCCAGCTTTTTCTCCACCGCGCTGGTGTCATTTTCAAAAGGCCAAGTCATAATTTGCCACCCCCTCAGTCTACGATCCTGCCGTCTTCGATCCGCACAATACGGCCGGCCAGCTGGGCAATCTCGTTGTTGTGGGTAATCATCACAATGGTCTGGTTGAACTGCGTGCTGGTGCGCTTGAGCAGGCCCAGCACATCGGCGCTGGTCTTGCTGTCCAGGTTGCCGGTGGGTTCGTCGGCCAGGACGATAGCGGGTTTGGTAATCAGGGCGCGGGCGATAGCCACCCGCTGCTGCTGTCCGCCGGAGAGGTTATTGGGCATATTTTGCAGTTTATCCTCTAGGGCCAGCATGTGTGTGATTTCGTGCATGAACCTCTGGTCCACCGTGTCCCCGTCCAGCTCTACCGGTAGGACGATGTTCTCATAGACGTTGAGAATGGGCACCAGATTGTAATTCTGGAAGATGAAGCCGATGTTGCGGCGGCGGAAGATGGTCAGCTCCTCGTCGTTCTTATTCGCCAGCTCGTCCCCCCGGACGATGACGCTGCCGGAGGTGGGGGTATCGAGGCCACCCATCATATTCAGCAGGGTGGACTTGCCGCTGCCGGAGGTCCCCACCACGGCCACAAACTCCCCCTGCTCCACCGAGAGGTTGACCCCATCCAGGGCGCGGGTGATGTTCGGCTCACTGCCATACTGCTTTTTCAGGTCGATGGTCTGTAATACGTTCATTTTTGTCTGCTCCTTTCACGGCTGTTTGCCCGTCCCGCAGAGATTTTATCTGTGTTTCCCCTGCCGGAGGCAGGGGAAACACGCTATTTCTGCGGACATTTTCGCCTGTTGCAGAGCGATTGTAAAATCCAAATGTCACAGAAATGTCCGAATTGGAGTTTTAAATGTGAATTTTTTGTGAACAGTTTATCGTCGGGGCAGGAACACGGAAAAGGTAGACCCCCGGCCGGGCTTCGAGGTCACCTTGATATAGCCGCCCTGTCGGGTGACGATCTCCCGGGCCAGATACAGCCCGATGCCTACCCCCGGCTGGTCGTGGACCTCCTCCGCCCGGTAAAAACGCCGGAAGATGGCGGCTTGCTGGCTCTCCGGGATGCCCTTGCCGGTGTCGGCCACATCCAGCTTGACGTACATCTCCCACTGCTCCACGGATACGCTGATCTTCCCGCCCGCCGGGGTGTACTTTACCGCATTGTCCAGCAGATTGAACAGGGCCTCCGCCGTCCACTTGCTGTCGTGGGAAACCCGCAGGTCGTCAGGGCACTGTACCTCCACAGAGATGCCCTTTTGCTCCGCGCCGTAGACGATGCCGCTCATGGCCTGGGCCAGCGTGTCCAGCAGCGGCACGTCCTTCTTTTCCAGGGTGACCGCCCCGGTCTCCAGACGGGAGGCTTTCCCCATGGACTGCACCAGAAATTCCAGCTTGTCCGTCTGGCTGCGGATGCCCTGTAGAAAGTCCCGCCGCTCCTGCTCCGTGACAGGCTTTGCCAGCAGGGTGTCCGTCACCATTTTCAGATTTGCCACCGGCGTTTTTACCTGATGGGAAATGTCCGACACCAAAGTTTGCAGCTCCCGCCGCTCCTCGTCCACCTTGCGCCGGTTTTCTTGAAGAATGTTATATAACCGGGAGAGGCGGTAGCTGATGCGGGCGAAGATGGTCTCACGGTCTTCGGCTCTGGCCGGCTCCTGGCCGCCGCTGATCATACTGTCCATGGTCCGGCACAGGTCGTTGGTAAATTGGGACAGCCGTTTGGCGAAAAACAGCGTCAGCAGGAACAGCCAAACCAGCGCGCAGGCCGTCAACAGCGCACCGGCCAGCAGCACCCACCCCTGGCCCGTCAGGTTGGAGAGGAGGAAGGAAAGGGCCAGCATGGAGATAGCCGCGCCAACTTCCACCAGCAGGAACATGGTCTTGACTGAAATGCGCCTCATTTCCGCTCACCCCCTGTCCACTGATAGCCGATGCCGTAGATGGTCTTGATATAGGTATCGCCCTCCGCCTCGATCTTGCCCCGGATACGGCTGATGGAGGTGGTCAGGGTGTGCTCGTCCACAAATTTCTCGTCCACGTCCCACAGACGCCCCAGGAGCCGCTGCCGGGTCAGGACCTGGCGTGGATTTTTGCAGAACAGGTACAGCATTTTGTACTCCATGGGAGAGAGGGTGAGCGGTTTTCCGTTCAGGGTGGCGGACTGCTCCGAGAAGTCCAGAAACAGCCTGCCGTCGTCGTAGAGATCCTTTGCCGGTTTGTGGTGCTCCAGCATGGCGAACATGGCGCGGATCTTCCGCTGCAGGGCCTCGATGGAGAAGGGCTTGGTGATATAGTCCACCGCCCCCGCCTCATAGCCCCGGAGCTGGTCGCTCTCCTGGTCGTTGGCGGTGAGGAAAATCACCACAGTGCTGGGATGTTCCGGCTTGATTAGTCTGCACAGGTCATAGCCGTTGCCATCCGGCAGATTAATGTCCAGCAGCACCAGGTCATATGACCTCCCGGCCAGCAGATCGGCGGCAGTCTTGGCGTTCAGGGCCGATGTGACATCCCATCTATCGGAAATCAAGTTGTAGGCTAAAGTTTTATTCAAAAGAGCGTCGTCCTCGACAATCAGTATCCCTTTCATGGCCCAGCCTCCTTTGGTGATAAAGGCAGTATAACAGATAAATGTCCGCGAAATGTTACAGCAGCCTGTTTTTTTGAAAAAAATTCTGCCCGAGCGATCCTATCCGCCCAGGCAGAAAATTGTTTCAGAACATACCCACCAGCCCGACCAGCAGGAGCATGACAGCGGGCACAATATATTTCCGCAGGTGGTGCCAGAGGTCGCTCTCAATCTTCCATCCCCGGATGGGGCAGTACCACTCCAGCAGGACGGAGCCGATTGCGCTCAACAGGGCAAAGGAGACCGCTGTCATAACATGGAGGGGAATAACTCCACCAACCTGAATTTGCCAGCTGCACAGGAAAATAATACTAGCAGCCAGATTGCAAACAAAGATGAACAGGCAGTAGGGGAGGCAGAACGCCTTACCCTGTCCTGGCAGAAACCGAACCGCCCGCTCCAGCGCCGGGTCGCAGGACAGAAGGATGCGGATTGGAGTAGTCCTCGAAGTGAAGGCCCCGCACCAGTTTAGCAACATCTGGCAAATCTTTTTTGTGCGCTGCCGCCACATAGGACAGGTACTCCCGAAAGGTGAAATATTGGAAGGAGTTGTCCTCGGCAAAGACGGTGTACCGCCGCAGCTTGAAGCCCTTGTCCCGGAAGCTGACCGTCTGGCCGTTCAGGCGGATGCCGTCACAGCGGAAGCCCTCATGGAGACCGGACAGGGTTTTCAGAAAGGTGGTCTTTCCGGCCCCGTTCAGGCCAATCAGTCCCACCACCTCATGGGGGTGCAGCTGGAGGGAGAAATCCGACAGCACATTCTTTCCCTCGCTGTATCAGGCGCTGAGGTTTTGCAGCTCCAGGATGTTTTCGCCCACGGTCAACTCCCCCGCTTATCGTTCTTTGCCTTTTTCCAGGAGACCCAGGCGGAATACCCGAAGGCCGCCCCCATCAAGACGTAGAGCCCGGCCCACTCCAGATTGCCGGACACACCGCTGACGACCGCCGCCAGCCAGATCAGAGCCAGGATGCCACGAATATAGACATGACGCATAACAGTTTCCTCCTTGAAGCAGTGCTTCCTTTGATGTATCTGCATCATAGCAGAAAACCGAGTACTGTGCGGGAATATCCGTAAACGGCAGGTTTTTGACCGCGAAAAGGGGCTCTACCCACAAAGGAAAGTGCCCCGATCAATTGGTTTTATCAATCTGCTTTTCTGTTCTTGTGATGATAAATCACCAACACAAAAGCGAAGGAAACAAGCTGCGCAGCCATGATCCGGACAATTTGTAATTCGTCTGCGCCCGTTGAAGAAACGACATGCAGCATATTGGTGGCAACGGAATTATTGAACAGACGCCAATCTCGCAAAAGATGCCGACAAACAGGCCCATTCTCAGCTCGGCCCCTTGCAGCCGGTGGGCGCAGGCGGCAATCAGAACCGCCTCTAGAGCCATCCGGTAGAAATCCGGCGCACGGAGCAAGGACAGCAAAACCGTGAGAACCAGCGCCCCGGCCAATATGCCGGAGAGCAGCAGAAACACGTCCGTCATCAGCGATGTGCGCCGCTTTGCACAGCGGGTCACCCGCCCGGTGAACAGGTCCACACAAGTCTTTTCCGAGCGGAGGACGATGATCTTTATCCCCATCCGTTCCAGGACGGGGATGGCGGTGTCGTAGATGAAGTCCCGATGTTCAGGCACTTCGCCGGAGATACCCTTGTAGAACATCACTTCGCAGTAGACTGCCTCGTCCAGCGGCTCACCATGCTTTTTTGCTAACAAAATGGTGGCCAGCGAGTCCTTGTCAAAGCTGACCGAGGCGATGCGCTTAGGCAGCTCCATGGTCACCGCTCCTGCCGGGAAATTTTCTTTTTGGAAGCTGCCGTTTTGCCGCGCTTATCCTCTGCCTTGCAGTCAATCCCCGTTACTTGGCAGCCAAAGGCTTCCAGCTCCTTCTGAACACAGCGTACACAGTAGCTTGTTTAAACGGCGTTCCCACAAAATGGTGGACTCGGAGCCCTTTTGCCTCTACAGGGGTGAGAAACCAAGTTTGGTATATTGGAGTTAAAAATGGCGCAGACGATGAAAGTTACGATGCTGAACTTGGTATCCGCCCGACCTTCATCCTCCCGTCCGCGCTCATGGTCTCCAATAGCGGGGAGGTCACCACCAACCAGCCGCCTACTGTCCCGTCCAGCATCACGGTGCCCTCCACGGTCTACGGCGGGAAGCCTGTCTCTATATCTTGGGGGGGCAGCACGGATCCGGACGGGAACCTGGAGGGCTACAGCCTGGAGCGCCAGGTGGACAGCGGCGCCTGGGCGGAGGTATATAGCGGCCCGGAGCTGAGCTTTACGGATACCATCACCAAGGGCTGGGAGACCGTGGCCTACCGGGTCCGGGCCCATGACAGCCACCCCTGTCTGGGAGGACTGCATCGCAGAGATGAAAAGCGGACTCAACTATGTTTTTGAAAACGAAACCGCCCAGAACGGCTTCGCGTTCAGCTTCCGGGTGAACGTCTCCCGAGGGGAGAGCGGCCAGGGCGGGTACATCACATCCATACAAGGAGGGTTTCAGTAATGGGATTGAACCGGTTTCAGAGGGGGAGCACAGAAAGCAGGCCCAAGACCCGTACGGAGCTGGAGGCGAAGAACCAGGCCCTGCGGGCAAAACTGGCCAGCCTGGAGGCTCAGCTGGAGGACACCCAGCTGGCCCTCTGCGACGTGTACGAGGCCATGCTGGGAGGTGAGGGATAATGGCGGCGGTCTATGCGACCCTGATCATCAAGGACAAGAAAATCCGGGAGCAGGTCCGGGAGCGGGTCCGGGAGATCCTCTCCGACCTTGAGGTGGATGCCTGACAAGGATTGACAAAATTTCCCAGAATGGTATAATAAAAACACCCCCATTTTTGGAGGCGGAGGACGTTGTTGCATACGAGTTGGAGATCCCAACTCGGGCGGTTAGCTCATCCCCAAAGAGGTACATACCTCGGGAAAGGGGGTGATTCATCTCTCTGAGTGAACACGAAGGGAGGTGAGGCTTTATGGGACGAAAGCTGCTGCGGTTTGCAGTGTGCTTACTGATTGCCCTTGTGGTAATCATGTACTTAGCCCCAAAAGCGTGTTAGCCGCCCGGCTAGGCCCCGGACGGCTAACTTTATTAGCTGAAAGGTAAGAGCTAACCGCCATGCAACAGCGCCCTCTTTGCCTGTATTATACCCCAATCTATGGAGTTTGTCAATGATAAACTCCAGCAGACCGCCAGCTTTCTTCCTCTGCGGAAGTCTCCCGGCGGTCTGCTTTATATCATATGCTCCGACTTTGTCAAGTGGCAAGGCCGGGGCTTTCATTTTTCATGAGAGGTGAAAGCCAATGACTTTGGAGAAGTTCCTGGCCTGTTCCGGCGGCGGGATCTTCCTTCTGCTGACGCTCATCCAGATAGCCCCTATCCAGGTGAACCCCTGGTCGACCATCTCTCGGTGGATCGGCAAGGCCATCAACGGCGAGGCGCTGGCCGAAATCGACGCCTATGAGCGGTTCTGCGAGGATCACCCAGATTATCCTAACAACAAGGCCGTGATGGCCATTGAGAACATCCGGGAGAACTACAAGGAACTGCTGAAGAAACATGATTTTTTGCAGGAAGGAGAAGCACATCATGAGTAACAGCGCTTTAAGCTGCAAGCGGCTGGTCAGCCCCAACCGAAACAGCCCTAGGAATCACAAAATCGACACCATCACCATCCACTGCGTGGTGGGCCAGATGGGGGTGGACAGATAGTTATGGAGGATGGCCGCCACCTGGGCGCGGGTCGCTGTGCCTTTGGGGTCAAAACGGTTGTTGCCCACGCCACTGATGATGCTGTTGGCCCTGGCCCAATCGACGGCGGTGCCCGCATAAGTGCTGATGCTGGATTCATCGGCAAAATCGGGCGCGGTCGCTGCCGGGCGGCCTTCATACCGACACAAAATGGCAACGATCTGTTCCCTGGTTACCGGGTCATCGGAACCAAACACCCGGCTGCCATAACCACTTATATAGCCGTTATTACTGGCCCATCTCGCGGCGCTGTTGTAGTAGGCACTAGCGGGAACATCGGAGAAATCTGCCAGGCCGTCTACCTTTGGACTTCCTGCCGAGCGGTACAGCACCGCCGCCAGCATGGCGGGCTGTGTGTGTCATAGGGCCTGTACACCACCGGGCAGTTCTCCTTTAGGGGCAACAGGACTTCCTCCAATACACGCTCCCGGTCGACATTTCCACCCGGCTCGGCAAAGCGTTCCGGTGTCCTCTGCTCGGGCCGGAGGAAGAAGTCGTCCATATGTACCACTGCCGCGCCCGTTTTCTCCTGAAGCACTCTTGCGAGAGTGGTATTTCCCGAGCCGCACCTCCCATCGATTGCTAATAGCACGGGCTGTTTTGGGGGCACTTGAATAAACGCACGAGGCCTTTCGGCGGCAGAATACACGTCAGTTTTCAGCTTTTCCATTTCGTAGACCCCGTTTCACCTTGAAAGGCACCAGCCCCGTGCGGCCCAAGGCAAGCATGATTATCGGGATCAGCATAAGCTGGGCGATAATGCCGGGAATGGCGTTAATAAATGCCCCAGCGAGGAACATATGCACCGAGAAACCCCAGCTGGATGGTCTGCACGAGGCCCCACACCACGCGCCCGGGCAAGCATGGCAATAACCAGGCTGCGGTACAGCGCCAGTAGACACTTCCATTTGGAGAGGGAGTAGAGCAGCCCGGCCACCAGGCCGTAGGTCATCAGCTCGAAGGCCATGCCGGTGGCGGAGGGGAAGAATACCGGCATACCGAATATGGCTGACCGCAGCAGCGGCAGCACAAAGCCCACTATGGCCCCGCTCTGCCAGCCGCACACAAACCCGCACAGCAGGACGGGGATGTGCATAGGCAGGAGCATTTGGCCTATCTGGGGGATCTGGACGGTGAAAAAGGGGAGGATCAGACCGATTGCCAGGAACATGGCAGACAGGACGATGTTTTTGGTGATGGATTTCATGATGCTTGGCTCCTTTGCTAATAAGTTCATGCTTTTAAGATTATATAAATTCTCTATCCTACTGAAAATGTGATCTCGACGTCCCCCTCGCCCAAAATATCCTTGAGCTCCTGCTGGGTAACACCCTGCACCTTCCCCAGCTGGGTAAAATTCCAGGTGTTCACATCATAGTACACGGTGACAGAGTTGCCCTGATACAGAATGATGTCCCCCGGCTCGGTGGTGATCTGCTCATTACTTTCCGGCAGGCTGGTTGGCAGCGGGCCAATCTTCTCAAAATTTCCATAGTCGTGCATCTGCACGGTGACAGGCCCCTCCTGGAGCAGCTCCGCAAAAGCCTGGGCGGAGGTGTTGTCCGCAAGCTCCGCTGTCAAGTTATGCTCTTCGATTTGCAGGTTTATCATGTTGCTTTCCTCCTGTTCTTCTGTTGTAATCACGGATGTTTGGGATATCTCTGGCTCATTCGAACCGGGTGCGATACGCACGATTTTATTCCCCCAGCCCTCCAGCACCGGGTTATTCTCCACCGCGCTGACGAAATCCTCTGTCGCGTCAAAATAGCCCACCGGAGTATACTCTCCGCTCACCTGCGCGTCACCATAAAACAGCACAATGCGGTTGGGCTCGGAGTAATAGACCTCACCGGCCCTTTCACTGGTGACGTTCTCCGGGTTCGAGGGAATCTCATACCGGCTGGGGATGTCGTAATACTGCATGACCTCCCAATTTTCGTAGTCATCGTAGTGGTAGATGGGCAGCCGCCAGTCGGCAGTACCCACGTGCCGGGCAATGGCTGCGGCTGTGTCATTGTCATATAGGTGCAGGGTGAAGGGAGCGCCCTGGTCGCCAAAATTGACGGTGAGGCTTGTGGCGCTTTCTGCCTCCGGGACAGATTCAGCGCTGGTCTGCGGCTGGCTGTCTGCTATGGAGGAGGCCGGAGTCGTAGTTGAAACAGGAGCGGAACGCCTGTTTTCTGTCTGTGAACAGCCCGCCAGCACCAGAGTGCAGAGGATCAGGCAAATAAAGAGAAGAACTTTTTTCATGTTGGTTTTCCTTTCCAAATAAATTATTCGCTTATAAGACTTGTCAAAGCAACCCGCCTGATTTTCCCCGCCGCCAGCCAAGCAAACCCGGCGAACAGCAGGGTAACGGCCAGAACCGGCAGCAGGGTGCCCCTAAAGCTCACGCCGGAGGCAAAATTGCTGATGCCCGCCAGCTTCATTACTGTGGAAACAATGGGGGTGGTCAGTAACCCTGAAAGGACAACACCCATCGTCGAGCCAAGGAGGGCGGTTACCCCAAAGCGCAGGGCAAAGGTCAGCCGCTGGACAGAATCGGCAAAGCCAATGGCTTTATAGATGGCGATGTCCCGCTGTTCTGCCGACAGAACACGGCTGCCGGTCAGTACCGTGACCACCAGAATAAACACCGCCGTGGTAACGTACATTGCCGCCACCAGTGCCCGCATAGCCGCGATGATGCCGAACAGTCCGGGCCAGGTATTTTCGTGGACATGGACGTCCCCGCCGAACCTTTCTTCCAGCGCCTGGGTGATGGCAGCTTTTTGGCTGGGGTCACCGAGGAAGTAGTGCCAGCACCAGATGCGCGGGTCGTCCCGGCCAATTT
Organism: Acutalibacter sp. 1XD8-33; assembly: GCF_003612555.1. Taxonomy (GTDB): domain Bacteria; phylum Bacillota; class Clostridia; order Oscillospirales; family Acutalibacteraceae; genus Acutalibacter. The sequence continues at coordinate 48,502 of NZ_RAZF01000015.1, read as the reverse complement.
TCAGGTATCCTGATTGACTTAAGCCTACGTTGGCGCCCATGTCGTTGGCGCAGGAATAGATGCCGCTGACGGTGTATTCGTCGTTTGACAGGTCGCCCCGGACGGTAACCGTATCGCCAATAGCCACACCCAGGTCGCTTGCCACAAACTCGGTCAGAACGATTTCGTTATCGCCCATGCAGGTACGGCCCTGCAAAATATGAAAGCGCCCCGGCTCCGAGATGGCGTTGGCGGTGTAGTCCACGCCGTTGACGCTGACGCTGGGCATGGCCAGCAGGTAGGTGTCGGTGATATTGCTGTATTAGCGAACAATTTCCGCCGCCTGTTTTATAGAGGATTCGCCAAACATCTGCACCCCGATATCGTGGTCGGCGGGGTTGAAAGCGTCCATCATACCCTTGCCGTCCGGGCCGAGCCAGGCGCCCATGCAGCCGATCATGGCGGCGAAAAAGGACAGCAGGACTGCCACGGCCAGTGTGCCCAGATACATCCTGCGTCCGGTCAAAAGCTGTCGCATGGCCAGGCGCAGAGGGAGCGTTTTTTCAGTGATTTGCACGGCTGGGCTGCTGCCTAGGCTTGCCGCTTCCATCTCGCCGCGAATAACCCTCATGGGGCTAATTGTGCCGATTTTCCCAGCCCGCCAGTAGATGAATCCGCCCAGCAAGAGGATGATATCACTAAAGCAGAGAGCAAACAGCCCTATAGGGAGAACGGTCGGAATACGCAATCCGGTGGTGGTCAGGGTCGCCGCGCTGACAACAGAGCTTATGGGGACAGTCAGCAGTAGGCCAAGTACCAAGCCTACAAGAATTGCTATGCCATACTGCACCAGCAGCACCATGCGTAGGTCAGCGGTGGTGAGGCCAATCGTCTTGAGGATGCCCATGTTCTTGTATTCGACGCGTATGGTGGCGGAAATGCTGTGCCCTGCTATAACCAATACTGCGATGAGAAGTACAACCGCAAATGCCAAAAACAGCGCGGAAAAGGCGTTTTGCAGCACCAGCATGAACCCGGAAATCGCCTTCCGGCTGTGGGAGAACTCCGTGAAATCTGCAAGGCCGGTGCGCTCGTTCAGGATGGCGCTCAACTCGGTGGCAAGCAGGTCAGCCGAAGGGAAAATGTGGAGCATGGCTCCATTCCGGGCAAGCGCGTCAATACCCGAACTTTCGATGGTATTCAGTGCGGCGCGGTAGTCGCTCTCGCAGACAAGAAAACCTTTCATGCCGATCATGCTGCTACCCATCACCGGGTCTTCATAAAAGCCCGCCACTGTCAGCGCCATATCCCGCCCGGAGCGGGCGATGGGAAAAGTGATCTCGTCACCGATACTCAGCCCGAACGTTGACAACAGCGAGGGGGAAACGTACACTTCCCCAGGTCGGATATTTTCGGGCGCGGGTTGATAACCGGACAAATCATCAGCGAAAAAGCGGTAGCGCTCCCGCTCCGGTTCGTAGAGAATGAGCTGTCCCTCGCTGTCAGACTCCTGCCCCAGGGCGGTGTAATTGGTGAACACCAACAGTTGGGTTTCTACCTTGCCTATCTCGTCAAGATTGGTTATTTCTGTCGACAGGCTTTCCGTATCGGCTTCGCCGGACACCCAGGCTGTCAACGCACCAAAGCCTGCCTGGGTCAGTCCGGTTTCTTCATGGGCGGCGTTGGCCCACAGGGTCAGCACCGTGCCGGTAACGGTAGCGGTGAGTGTAATCAGCAGAAATATGCCCAAAAGCGCACCCCAGTGGCGTTTCAGCCCGGCGCGTATCAAAATGCGTTTTTCCATTTAAATCCTCCCCTAATAAAATTTTTCATGCAATGAAAAATTGAAGAGTTCAAACGCGCCAGCGCTTGAACTCTTCACCACCCCAACTCTGAAAGCCAACGGCTAATCTTTGTTTCCCGCTCTTTTTCATCTTCTGCACGGTAGGTGGGCAGGCCCAGTTCATCCAGGATTTTTCCGTCCTCCAGGTAGAGCAGCCGGTTCCCCCGCAGCGCTGCCCGCAGGTCGTGGGTGACCATGAGGATGCTCTGCCCCTGGGCGTTCAGCCCGGTCAGCAGGTTCATGACCTCTTGACTGTTTGATTTGTTAAGCGCGCCGGTGGGCTCGTCCGCAAAGAGTAGGGCGGGCTTGTTTATCATGGCCCGGGCGATAGCGGCCCGCTGGGCCTCGCCGCCAGAGACCTGGTTGGGCAGGCGGTTTTTGGCGCTGGCAACATTCATCTGTTCCAGCAGGGCATGGGCGAGGGCGTTCACGTCAGCAGATTTTCCCGCATACCCGGCAACAGCCACGTTCTCAAAGAGGGACAGGTTGCTCACCAGGTGAGTCTGCTGGAACACAAAGCCGAACTCTTTAGCCCGGAGCGCGGCCATTTTCCTCTCTCTCAGGCCGGTAATGGGCTGATTCTTGAAAAATACTTCGCCTCCGGTCAGGCTGTCCATGCCGCTTAAACAGTACAGCAGGGTGGATTTTCCCGCGCCGGAGGAACCCATGATTACAGTAAAATCTCCGGCGTAGATGTCCACGTCTATGTCCTGCAAAACAGGAGTTTCGCCATACTTTTTGTCAGGTTTTTGCCCCTGAGTATCATTTCCTTCATCCCGCAGCCCGCCACCTTCCTGCGTCATTTTTCACGATAAGCTGTTTCTTGCCGGTGCGCGGGTCGGGGAGGATCTCCTCCACAAACGTCACCTGGAACCGAACATATCCCAGCCCCTTTTCTTCCAGAATCCCCCGCATTTGCGCGGTTAGTTCCGCTTGAATCACGCTTTCTGTCCCCTGAGAGGTTTTCTCCGCTATCATGACGAAGCTGTCCCTGCAGGTCTGCTGGAACTGATAATCCCGCAGGCCCTCCCCGCAGAAGCCCTCTATGGCGAGGGGGTGAAGGAAATCCCGATGACCGAAGCCATCTTCAAACCAGAGCATATCCTCGCAGCGGCCCAGGAGCCCGACGGCGCGGGTGAAGGGGCTTTCTTTCGTCGGTTGCGCCAAGGTCAAAGAATCGGAAATTTTGTAGCGGATGAGGGGTTGTGCGAAGTTATAGAGGCTGGTCAGGTACATTTCGCCGTCTATTGCCTCCACCACGTTCAGGTCATCGAACAGGAGCATACCGCTGCCGTCGTCCACCCCCCAGAGCCAGGGACTCGCTGGCGCCGTACACATTGATGACCGCCCCGCCCAGCACTTTTTCCAAGTACCGTCGCAGACCCGCGCCCAGAGGTTCCCCGCAGGAGATTACCCGCATGACGGACAGCTTCACCCGGCCCTGCTCCACCAGCTCGCCTAAAATCTTGACTGCCGACGGATAGCCGATGATGATGTTGGGCTTGAACTTGTTCAGCTCCGCCACCCACTGCTCCAAGGGCTGCTTGATGTCCAGGTGGATCTGAGCGGCCCCTACGCCGTCAATGCCGTCTCCAACCGCCATAGCCCTACCGTATCGCCCATCGGTGGCGGCAATATAGGCGATGCGTGGCCCAGCCCCCAGCAGCTTCACGATCTCTTTCATAGACATTCCCCACAGTGCCACCCGGATGATGCCAAAAAGCATGGTGCGCCAAGCGGTCTCGTCGTACACGAAATAGCCGGGCCTGCCGGTGCTGCCGGAGGAGTGAACCACATGGTACTTACCCTTGTAAGCGCTTCTGTCGGCGGCGGTTTCGGCGTCAAAGTGGCGAAGCTCGTCTTGGGTCAGGTCGGGTACGGTGATAAGCTGGTCGAAGTTGTGCAGGAGTATTTGCTTATCCATCACAGGGAGCGTGGTCAGAGGCGCGGTGCGGATATTGCTCTCGTCGATGCCAGCCCTTACAAAAGCCCGGTGATAATAGCTGGAGTGCCGGAAAGCGTAAACCAGCATTTTCCGCAGCTTCTTCGTCTGATATTTCTTCATTCGGACCGGGCTCATGCGCTCGTGGCGTTTGAGCCTTGCGAGTTCCAGCAATAATTTCAATCTGTTCGATATATGAAAGCTTATAATATAGCTGAAAAGTATAGTTTTCAGCATGATTTTCCCGATGATAGTACCGGGCGGTCAAATTTTCCAGGTCAAAGACCACGCTCCACTCGGTGGACTCAAACTCACCAAAATTGTCCTTGCTGACACTGTCCAGCGCGTCCCGGACTTCTTCTTGATTCATAGTTTTATGGTTAGAGAGCGTGTCTATCAGTATGTCATATCTCTCATGGGATTGAGCTGTACCAATGCCGTTCTTCTTTCCCTCTGCCATGTAAAAGTTGGTGACGATAGGCGTTTCCACCACAACCATTTCGTTGTTCACCCACTCCACCACAACGCTCCGGCCCGTGTTGTCGGCAATCGCAAAATGCATCATGTAGCCCATGGAGGCGTGCATATCGTACTGAGCAAGCAGGTCGAGGGCTTCATTCACGGTAGCGGCTCTGTCCAGCAGCAGGCGGATGGCGGTGGTGGTAGTCAGACCAGGCTTGCCGGTGTTTTGGTCGATGGTGGCGCTGTCCTGGATCATATTTACGGACACCGCCAGACCCTTTTCGTTCATGCCGTCCAGGGGTGCATAGAGGCAGATAAGAGCCTGAAATTTATCTGGAAGTTGGGATAAGTCCACGCCGCTCATGCCAATAAAATCCGTGTTGACGGTGGAGACGGATTTGTACCCGCTCTCCGGAGCGGATTGGACGATCATGGCATTGCAGGGTTCCCAATCGAAGTTGCGGCCAAAGAGATAGCCGCCCTCGGTATTCTGAACAGAAATCGTACTGCACCCAAAGAGCAGGTCGCCCAGGGAGATGTTTTCCTTTACCAGCGAGGTGAGGTACTGTGCAACCCCGCCGTCGGATGCGGCCCCGCCTTGGGCGAGAAACTGGTCAAATCCGGAATCGCCCTCAAAACGGATGGCGGAGAGGCCGTCCTCCAACTGTGTGACTTCAAGGGTGGGTACAGTGATGGGTTCCGCTGCCGCAGAATCGCCGGAATCAGTGGGGACTAAACTGTTTGCAGATTGCGGGGGTCTGCTTACATTTGCGGAACAGGCGGCAAGCCCTAGAAGCAATGGTATCAAGAGGAATAATCGTAAAACTCGTATTCTGATTCTCCCTTCTCCGAAAGTTTGTAGATTCTGGCAACAGTATCCCGCGTGTGATCATGGATCTCTTTTTCCTGGACAAACCCAGCTTGCTGGAAAAGCTCCCCAAAAACCGGATGTAATAGTTAACGCAGTTCAAAAGAGGCTTTACCTCTTTTGAACCAGGCGGCGTAGCAGCCCAACTATAAAACCGGTATCTACCGGTTTTATAGTGCGTTTACTATAGTACACGGCCCAAATATCCCGGTCGCGCTTATTCTGACTTTCGATAAGCCGTTGTATCACCTTCTCGAATACTGGCTTTCCAAACGGATTGTAAAAGTAGAACACGGCGGCATAGCCGTCAAAGTCTGCGGCGTTAGCATGGATGCATCCCACATTAAGCTGCAATTTGCGCATATTCTTCCGAGCTATGTTCAATAGGCGTTCGTCCAAATCCAGGCCATCCATTTTGGCATATCCCAATTCTGCGGCAACCTTCATGCACATACCGCGAGTTGAGAATCAACTCGACCGCAGCCCACGTCCAGAAAAGCGGATTTGCTGGGTGTTACTGGCACAGCCTGGAGTATGCGTTTCATATGATCCGCGTCGGTCATGCTGTAACCGTGATATTCGTCTGTGTTCTTTTGCAAATCGCCCACATAGACCATGCTGAGATCCAGGCCGTGCAGCCGTTCCTTTGATCCCATTCCTCAACGCCCAGGCTACAGCCTGTTCGTAGTAGGCGCCCTGGGGCACATCCGAAAAGCCGTGAGAGCTGCTCGGAGCAGGAGAGTTGTCCATCCGGTGCAGGACGGTTGCCAGCATGGCGCGGGTTATGGGCGTGCCGGGGGAGAATTTCCCGCCGCCGGTGCCCGACATCAAGCCGTTTTTGAAACATATCCAACCGCCTGGGCGTACCAGGCAGAGGAGCTAACATCGGTGAAACTTATGGCAAATGCGGTCTGCCCCAAGCTACACAGTATTGTAAAACTCAAAAGAGCGCTGAGAACTTTTGTATATGTCTTTTCATGTGATTTCTCCTTTCCTGCTAGTGGAATATACCTATAAATATGCGGACAAATATCACCAGGCTGAATCCCAGCAGCACACCACCAAAACACTTCTCTATCGTCCGCAAGCTATACTTCTCCATTTTCTTTTTTATCGCAACAACTCCCGCTGACAAGGTGAACCACCAGAGATAAGTGCCGATAAACACGCCGGTTACCAGAAATGTTCCGTCCATCGCCCCCATCCCTTCCCCCAATCCAAACCAGGAGAACGCGAACAGGAAGGTCAGAATTGCCGCTGGGTTCGTGATGCCCACCGCGAAAGAGGACAGGAACAGCTTTACCCCTTGAGGGCTCTGGGCTTTAGGGGCGTTTGCGCTGTTTGTCTTTAACAGCAACCCCAATCCCATCGCCAGGATAAGCGCTCCGCCCAGTAGGTTGATGATGGTCTGATGGGCCAACAAAAAGTCGGAAATAAGCGAAAGTCCGAATGTTCCCACACAGGCATATAAGCAATCCGCCACCGAGGAGCCAAGCCCAGTCAGCAGCCCGGACCGCAGACCGCTGCTATATGCCCGCTGGGCTGTCATAGCTCCCACGGCCCCGGCAGGCACGCCGAACAGCAGGCCAATCAAAATGCCGCGAAACAGGTAGCCCATGTCAGGCGCAGTGGCATTGGCACTGCACGATGATCTCGCCCTGAGAATCTTTATCGTCCCGGATGATCTCATCCACACAGGGTACATAGATATGCCCGGAGAGCGGGTTCTTGATGCTGACGATGGGCGCGGTCAGGGTGGCTTCCACCTCCGACTTCTCAAAGCTCAGATCGGTGTCGATCATTTCACAGTCAATGAGTTTGAGGCCCTTGCAGTAGCACAGGGGCTGGGTGCCGATGATCTTGCAGTTGATAAACGTGATGTTTTCGCTGTACCAGGCCAGGTACTCGCCCTTGACCGTACTGCCCCTTACAGTGATATTTTTTGCGTGCCAGAAGGCGTCTTTTGTGTCAAAATTGCAGTTGTCGAACTCTGAATTTTCGATGTACTGGAAAGAGTATTTGCCTTTGAGGGTCACGTTGTCAAAGTGCAGATCGTCGGAGCGCATCATGAAATACTCGCCTTGCACAGTGGTGTCCAGCATTTCCATGCCGTGGACAGACCAGCCGAACTCCGGGGAAATCACGTCGCAGCCACGCATTTTGATGTTGGCGCACTCCCGCAGAGCTTTGATGCCGTGGAGCTTGCTGTGGGCAATTTCCATGTTCCGGGAGTACCAGATTGCGGCGCGGCACATCTCGGTCATTTCCGCCTCGGTGATTTTTACACCATCGTCATGCCAGAAGGGATAGCGCAGATTGAAGAAGCAGTTTTCCATCTCCACATTGCGGCTCTCCTTCAGGGCGCTTTCGCCGTCGGCTGGGCCGTCGAAGCGGCAGTTTTTCAGCAGCAAGCCGTCGCTGTTATAGAGGGCGCGTTCCTCGTCAAAGGTCTTGTTTTCAATGATTTGCTTCATGATGATATCTTCCTTTCTGCGTCAAATATTGTTTTTCCTGATTTGATAGAGCAGATAATCCAGGCAGTCGATACGCTTCTGTTCCCGGTGCATAGCGTCCAGCAGCAACCGGCGGTGCTGGTTCAAAAGGCGCAGGCCGGCCTGCATCCTGTCCTGCTCCAGGTCTTGCATAAATTCCCGGATGCACTTTTCCTCGCAGCCCGCGTCCCGCAGGTTCTGCTCAATGGCTTCTCTCGTCTGATAGGCTCCCATTTTGCCACCCCCTTGCTTAATGGGCCTATTATAATCCGCTGAAACCGGAAAAGCAAATGCTTTGATGCTGTATCACGGTATGCTTGACAGGTATAGCACTTTCTGCTATGATAAAATGCACACGGGGTATGCATTCCAAGTTTTTCCTCGAACCGTGAAACGGTTCGCTTTTCTCCGAAAAGTTCGGGAAAAACTCTTATGAATCAATTTAAGGGAGGAAACCTCAATGGAACTTCGCGTTTTGCAATACTTTCTCGCCGTGACCAGGGAGCAGAATATCCTGCGGGCGGCGGAATCCCTGAACCTGTCCCAGCCCACCCTCTCCCGGCAGATACGAGACATGGAGGCGGAGCTGGGCAAGCAGCTTTTCATTCGGGGCAGCCGGAGCATTACCCTCACCGAGGAGGGCATGATTTTGCGCAAGCGCGCCGAGGAAATCATGGAGCTGGTGAAGAAGGCCGAGGACGAGATCGCTTTGGCGGAGGAGCCTGTTTCCGGGGACATCACTGTGGGGGCCGGGGAGACGGACGGCCTGCGGGTGCTGGTGCGGGCTATACAGGCCCTGCGGGAGGAATGGTCGGGGGTGCATTTCCATGTGGTCAGCGGGGACAAGTGCTCGGTCATTGAGCAGCTGGACGGCGGGCTCATCGACTTCGGCGTGGTGTTCGGGGATTTTGACAAAATTAAATACGAGTATATCCAGATACCCTGCCCGGAGCACTATGGCGTGCTCATGCGCCGGGACGACCCCCTCGCCGGGCAGGAAAGTATCGATCCCAAGCAGCTGTGGGACAAGCCCCTGATCCTCTCCCGTCAGGCCATGTGCGACCAGGACACCAAAGAGTGGCTGGGCCGCGACCAGAAAAAACTGAACGTGGTGGGCACCTTCAACTTGCTCTATAACGGTTCCTTGATGGTGGAGGAGGGCATGGGTTATGCGCTGTCTTTTGACAAGATCATCAACACCAGCGGCGACAGCAAGCTGTGTTTCCGGCCCCTCTCCCGGCAAAACGACTCGCCTATGTTCATGCTGTGGAAGAAGTATCAGGTGTTCACGAAAGCGGCGGAGAAGTTTTTGGTGAAGCTGCGGGAGCTGGAGGAATGAGGCGGGTTTTTGCTGTGCTGGTTTCGCTCTGCCTGTTCAGTTTAAGCGGTTGTGCCGCGCAAAAGGCCCCGCTTGAATCCCAGCCGGAGTCCCGGCAAGAGCCTGTTTCCTCCATGGAAACACCTGGAATGATCGAATCAGCCGAGCCAGAGAAAACACAAATTGAAGGAGAGTGCAAAATGGAAATTTTGACTTTTAAGCGCGATGACAAGAAAATCTATGGTGAGCTGTACCTGCCAGCAGGCGAGGGGCCATTCCCGGCAGTTATTATGGCCCACGGCTTTGGCGGGCAGTGCGCCCATAACCGGCCCTATGCGGAGGTTTTTGCCCAGAATGGTATTGCCGCCTATATTTTCGATTTCATCGGCGGGGGCAATGACATCCAGAGCGATGGCGAAACCACGGAAATGTCCGTACTCACCGAGGCGGCTGACATGGCGGTGGTGCTGGGGGGCCTCACGGCTATGGAGCAGATCGACAGCCAAAACATCTTCCTCGCCGGTCAAAGCCAAGGCGGCTTTGTGGCCTCCTATGTGGCGGGCACCCAGCCGGAGAAGGTGCGGGGGCTGGTGGCTATTTTCCCGGCCTATGTTTTGCAGGACGACGCGAAAAAGCGCATGGAGGGCCGGGAGATCCCGGAGACCGAGGAGATCATGGGCCTGCTGCTGGGGCGTATCTATGCCGAGGACGCCATGTCCTTTGACATCTACGATGTGATAAAGAATTACCCCGGCCCGGCGCTGCTCATCCACGGCACCGCCGACCAGTTGGTGCCCATCGAGTATTCCCGCCGGGCGGTGGAGGTGTTCCCCTCGGCGGAGCTGGTGGAGATCGAGGGTGCGGGGCACGGCTTTTCCGGCGCAGACGAGGAGCGGGCTATCCGCTTGTCGCTGGATTTTGTGAAGAAGAGCATACAGTAGGTAAAACGGATATATGCTTTCTGAGTATACCATGGTATAGCGCATAGGCATTTGATTTATTCCCTCTCTGGTGATAGAATGGTTTTATAGTAGTAAACGCACTTTAAAATCAGTACATACCGATTTTCAAGCTGGGCGGCTTTGTCGCCTGGTTCAAAAGAGGCAGAATGTCTCTTTTGAACTGCGTTAACTATACCACAGTTTCACCGGACAGTTACAGTGCGCCATCAACCGCATTTACGCGCTGGATAAGCCCAAAAATCTCAAAAAGGCGGCGCTGATCCTCAGTTCCGGCAGCAACCATGTATACTGCGGGGCGTTCTACGAGTACCAGCAGTCTTTCCTCAACTATCTGCATCTGGAGGACATGGGCATTTTCACCGCCTACGGCAAGGAGAATAAATCCGAGGAAAAGCTGGCGGAGCTGCGCGAGGCCGGACAGAAATTGCAATAAGGAGGACTTTGCATGGAATACAGAAAACTGCCCCACGGGGAGGAACAGATCAGCGTCATCGGCCTGGGCGGCGGCAGCCTGCCCGAGGACATCGACAAGGCGGCGGAGATCGTCAGCGCTGCCATTGACAGCGGTATCAATTTCTTTGATTTGGCCCCATCGTATCAGCCGCCATTCTACGCTTTCGCCAAAGCCTTCGCCGGGCGCAGGGACAAGGTGCTGACCCAAATGCATTTCGGCGCGGTGTACGGCAATGGCAAGTACGGCTGGACGCAGGACTTACAGAAAATCAAAGAGCAGATTGCTTGGAACTTTGAAACCATCGGCACGGACTACACCGACTTCGGCTATCTCCACTGCATCGACACCCACGAGGACTTGGACAAGGCCCTGGCTCCCGGCGGGGTGTGGGAGTATATGAAGTCCTTGAAGGTAGAGGGGAAGATACGGCACCTGGGCTTCTCCTCCCACGAGCCGAGAATCGCCCGCCGCCTGCTGGACACGGGCCTCGTTGACCTGTTTATGTTCAGTATCAATCCGGCCTATGACTACCAGAAAGGGGAGTATGCAAAGGGCGAGGTCGCCGAGCGACTGGAGCTTTATCGGGATTGCGAGAAGTCTGGCGTGGGCATTTCCGTCATGAAACCCTTTGCTGGGGGCCAACTGCTGGACGAAAAGACTTCTCTCTTTGGGCGGACACTCACCCATACCCAGTGCATCCAGTATGCCCTTGACCGTCCCGCCGTGCTGACCGTGCTGCCGGGTGTACGCAGTCTGGAGGATTTGCAGACTGCCCTGCATTATGTGGATTCAACCCCCGAGGAGCGGGACTACTCCGTTATTGGCGAGTTCACGCCCAAGAGCGCCGAGGGCATCTGTGTCTACTGCAACCATTGCCAGCCCTGTCCCAAGGGGCTGAATGTGGGGCTTATCAACAAATATTACGACCTGGCTCTGGCTGGGGACGAGCTGGCAAAAGGCCACTATGAGAAGCTGCCCCTCCACGCTGGCGACTGCTTGAAGTGCGGCCACTGCGAGAGCCGGTGCCCCTTCCATGTGAAGCAGGAGGCGAGGATGGAGGAAATTGCCGGATATTTTGGGAAATAGGGCTTGACATGGAGTAGGCTCTAATTTGTATAATGGAGAAAATTTGGAAAGGAAGTACACACTATGAAAAACTTTGGCTTCGGCCTCATGCGCCTGCCCACCACCGACCCCGCAAACGCGGGCGCAATCGACGTGGAGCAGGTCAAGAAGATGGTAGACCTGTTCATCGAAAAGGGATTTACTTACTTCGATACCGCCTGGATGTACTGCGGGTTCCAGAGCGAGCCCACCGTCAAGGAAGTGCTCACCAGCCGCTATCCCAGGGACAAATTCACCCTGGCAAGCAAGCTGCATAACGGCTTCTTCAACTCCCTGGAGGACAGAGACGCTGTGTTCAACGAGCAGCTCCGCAAGACCGGCGTGGAGTATTTCGACTACTATATGCTTCACGGCATCGAGGCGGGCAGTTACCCCAAGTATGAGCAGTTCGACTGTTTCAACTGGCTGAAAGAAAAGAAAGCGGCGGGCCTGGTGAAAACGGCGGGCATCTCTTTCCACGCCACCGCCGAACTGCTGGACGAGATCCTCACCAAGTACCCCTTTATTGAGTTCGTCCAGCTACAAATTAACTACCTGGACTGGGACAGCCAGTGGATACAGTCCAAAGCCTGCTACGACGTAGCGGTGAAGCACGGCAAGTGGGTGACGGTCATGGAGCCTGTGAAAGGCGGCACCCTGGCGAAGGTGCCCGCAGAGGTGGAGGCGCTGTTCAGGGCCCACGACCCCAGCCTGTCCCCGGCCTCCTGGGCCATCCGGTTTGCCGCCAGCCTGCCGGGGGTGAAGATGGTGCTCTCCGGCATGAGCAGCCTTGCGCAGATGGAGGACAATCTCAGCTTTATGGAGGACTTCCAGCCCCTCACTGATGAGGAGAAGGCCATGGTGATGAGGGCCGGGGAGATCATCAACGGCCAGATTGCTGTGCCCTGCACCGGCTGCTCCTACTGCACCGAGGGATGCCCCCAAAAGATTTGCATCCCCCAGTATTTCTCCCTCTATAACGAGGATATGCGGGAGCACCTGGAGGAGAAGGGCTGGACGGTGAACTTCACCAACTATGCCAATCTGACAAAGAGTTTCGGCGCGGCAAAGGATTGTATTGGGTGCGGCCAGTGCGAGGAGATGTGCCCCCAGCATTTGCCTATCATTGAGAAGCTGAAGGAAGTTTCCGCGCATTTTGACAGATAAAGTTTGCTTACAAGTTTTGAGGATGTATTGATATGGAAAAGCCGGTAGGAGCATCCTACCGGCTTTCGTGTTATTATTTTGAATTTACTTGCGCTTTTTCCAATACGCTCTGTGGAACAGGCAACCCCATCAGAGTGGACACCCCCGCCAGCGCGTAGGTCAGCACATACCCCGCCCCAGCGGAGACAGCGCCCCAGATTGCCGCGCCCGCGCCGTTGCCGATGTCGCCCATGAGCATAAAGGCGGTACTGGCAAGCCCCCGGCGCTCGCTGGGCACGGCCAGCATGACCTCCACCTGCAAAAGCTGGGTCACCGCCGTGATGCCCACGCCCACCAGCACGGCGGAGAGCATCATCAGCGCCAGGTTGTAGGCAATGGCAATCAGCCCTGTGCCCAGCCCGCACAGGATAATGCCGAACAGGATGCAGGTGCGCTTGGGCACATAAGCAATCACCCGGCCTACCGTCAAACGGGAGACGATGACAGCAAGGTTGTTGACCAGGAAGTATAGGCTTATCTGCGCAATGTCACGCTCCAGGCCGCAGGGGGTGAGGAAGCTCATGACAGCGGCGTTGCCCACGTAGATGAACAGGCTTATCATGGAGGGCAGCAGTACCAGAGTCAGGAATACCTTGTCCAGCCGTAAGCCTGTCTTCGTAAGCCTGTCTTTGGCCTGGGTTCGTTCTTCTCTGGCTGGGCAGGCCGCTGGTAGTGTTCTTTGATAGGCAGGGACAGGGCAAAGGAGATAAGCCCCATAATCACCGCTGACCAGAACATGGCCTCCGGGCCAAGGTTGTTGTAGATGGCAAGGCCGATGGTAGGTGTCACCGCGAACACCAGAGAGCTGCTGATGCCGAAGAAGCCCATGGCGTCCACCAGTAAGTCCTCCGGGGAGATGTCGGCTACCATGGTGGGCGGCACCGGGAAGAAGATGCCCTGGGTGAAGCCGTGGAGCACCCGCAGGGCGAACAGGACGTTCAAGTCCTTGGTGAAACAGAAGGCCAGGGCGTTCAGGGCGTAGAGCCCACTGCCGATGACCAGCAGCTTCTTGCGGCCTATCCGGTCGATCAGCGGCGCGACAATGACACGGGTGACCATACCCAGCAGGGTCAGGCCGGTCATCATCATGCCGGTGAGGGCGTTGGTGCCGCCCAAGTACAGCACATAGACCGGCAGCAGTGAAATAAAGATGCTGTTGGTGTAGGACGCGATGGAGCAGACCAGCAGCACTAGGATAAAGTCCCGGTTCCACAAGCGTCGGGAAAACATTTTTGCAAACATAATACCCCTCCCAAATCGTTTTACATCTTTGCCAATTCGTCCACAAACGGCTCCATGCTGTCAAATACAGGCGTTTCCATGTCCCGCAGACGGGACATGAGCCGGGTCAGCGGCACCTGGGGCAGCACGAAGGCGCTGTATTTCTGCTGGTTCGCCCGCAGCCAGCGTTCGAAATCTTGGTCTGCCAGCTCGGTGCTGCCGGTTTCCGCCAGGCAGTTTTTGGCGGTTTCCACGCAGATGGGTTCAACTTCTATGTTCTTTCCTGCCTGCCGGGCGGCAAATTCTACCGCCAGCTTGGTGGGGCCGAGGGCAGCTGTGTTCATGGCCGCCACCGCAATTTTGCCACCCTCTGGAGTGACCGCCACGGCGCGCCGGGCCAGCACATCATCGTAAACCAATATGGGCGGCGCCACGCTCTCCTGCACCTTCTCGACACCGCCTTTGATTTGGTTACAGAGCAGGCCGATGCTCCCGCACCCCGCGTCAATCAGCTTATTAAAATCTGCCGCCAAGATATCGTTTACCTTGTCGTTAACCACATTACCCGCCGCCTCGAAGTGCGCCCAGGGCAACCGTCTACATAGTGGACGATGTCCAAACCGGGATACCGTGCCGCAATTTTATCCAGCGCCGCGCAGTTGTTGGGGGCTGTCTGTATGATGCCAATTTTCATAATGCTTCCTCCTTAATTTTCACGCACATTCTTGGGCTTGTAGGTGATCATCAGGCCATCGCCCTCTACTCTCTCCACATCCACCAGGGACAGCGCCACAGGCTGGGATTCATCCCTCTCGAACCTCTTAAACAGAGTGTTGGAGTGTGGGTCGCCGTCCACCACAGGCACCAGCATAGTCTTGATTTCATCAATCAGGCCGTGTGATAAGAGCGTCCAGTCGGCATAAGCGCCCCCGGAGATAATGGCTTTCTTGATGCCGAATTTGCTGTAGAGTTTTTCCATCATCAGCACAGGGTCGAGTTTTTCCTTCCCGCAGAAAATGTAGGAGATGCCTTGCTCCCGCAGGTACTCCAAATAGTGATTGGAGATGTCCTCGGTAAGCACATGGATGATGCCATGCACGCCCCGGCCCCGCACTTCAAGGGTAGGGCTGACGATGCCGCCGTCTATATGGCATTTCGCGCTGACGTTCAAATAGCAAATAGTGTAGGGTCTGGTCATGGTATCCGTCCTTTCATCCCTCTGTTTTCCCCATTATATCAGCGGGAATCAAGATAATCAAATACTTTGTTTGTATAGGATGATATGCTCTAAAAGCATATATTTTTTGAAAAAAAGCCTTGACATGGAGCGCGCTTCATATGCTATGATGCAAAGCGGAACCACCAATTTTATCAAATAAAGGAGCCGCTTATGAAAGTATTATTTATCGGCAACAGCCACACCTTTGTCCACTATGTTCCATTGAGGGTCAAGGCGTTCTGTGAAGGCCAAAGCAAGCCCATCGAGCCGGTGATGCTCACTCACCCCGGCATGGGCTTGGATTGGCACCTGGGCCAGTCCCAGACCTATTTTAACCTTATGTGCGGCGGGTATGACGCTGTGGTTTTGCAGCACAACGCCCACCCGTTCCCCGGCAAAGATTCCCTGCTGGAAGCCGGGGAGAAAATGGCCGCGCTCACTCCGAAGGGCACAAAAATCTTTTTGTATATGACCTGGAGCGAGAAGAATAATCCGGCAGGCCAGACCATCATGAGCGAGGCATATGAGGTGCTGGCTGAGAAGATCAGCGCGGCGGTCTGCCCGGTGGGACGAATCTGGTGGCAGGTGGCTAACGCCCACCCGGACGGGGAGCTTTACTTTGCCGATGGCGAGCACAGTTCTGTGCTGGGAGCGTCCCTGTCAGCGGCGGTGATCGGACGCACGTTGCTGGGGATGGAGACCACACCTGAAATCTGCTATGCCGATGCGAAGGAGTTGGAAAAGCTAAAGTTGGATTCCCGGATGATCGACTTGGTTATGCGGGATGGGGAATTGGACATGGAATAAGCTGTGAGGGCGCAGTTTGCCGAATTATTTTGCCAATCAAAGAAGGTTTTTCTTTTCTGTAGTAATCTCTTTTCAAGTGGTAAGTTCCCTACACCTGCCACCATGACAGGAGGCACCTGCCACCGAGAGAGCGCAATAGAGCACCAGACGGTTATCGTTGTACTCAATGCTCTCGTTTCTTACGGGATGTTCCATCAGATAATGCAAAATGGGAATGTTGACTTTCTCCAACGCTTTATGGACTGCCGCCCGGCCCTCTGGTGTATACACGCACCAATCCCGGGGCCTGTGCTTCGGCGGCCTTGTCTGGACATAGGATACCGGCAGGACGAACAACCCTCTGATATAGCGGAGCTGTCTGCTCTTACCATACATTTGCTGAACAAATGGGGGTAATGTATTCCCCTCACGCTTTAGTCTCTGACCTAATCTGCATTTCATAGTCCGTTTGACCGGAAAGCCGATTTCCGTAAAATCTTGACTTACATGGGTCGCTATGCGATAATAATTATGGACTCCCATCACATAAGAGTTATAGTCCATTATGAATTTGTGTTCTTTAAACTTATCCGCAGGGAACTTGATTTTTTCCGCCATTTCAGCGGCGCGCTTTTTGATTTTCTCTTTGCGCTTATCCAAAACATGGGACACCACTGTGTACTTAGGCTTGCCGTTCTTTTCGCTTTTTTTGCAGACCTTTATTTTGAAGCCGAGAAACTCTCAATAGTGTCGTTTCAAATTGACAATTTGTGATTTCTCCGGGCTGATATTCAGCCCCAGCCTCTCTTTTAGCCATTTCTGCGTGGCAATGAACAGCTTTTCCGCATCCTGTCTTTTCCGGCAGAAGATACGGAAATCGTCCGCATAGCGCAGGCCGTAGCACTCTTTCAAATTGGCCTTTTCCCTTAAAACATGGTATCCCCTTGTCCTCTACACCGTTATCGTTGCGGATATGGGTATAATTTCTGCGCATAGGCATGGTTTCCCATTGGCTGTATACTTCAGCGAAGCTGAAGTATTATCCACACAATCCAGTTCGTTTAGTACGATATTGGAGAGCAACGGAGAAATGACGCCGCCTTGGGGCGTGCCCTTTTCCGGGAAACCTATCCCCGCAACCTCTGCTTTCAGCATAGCGGAAATAATGGACAGCAGCTTTTTGTCCCGAATACCCAAAGCCCACATCTGCCGGAGCAGTTTACCGTGGCTCACATTGTCGAAGAACCCTTTAATATCCAGGTCTATAACAAAATGCAAGCCTTGGCGCTGGGCCAAAGAATAGGCCACGGCCACCGTGTTTTCCTGGCTGCGGTTTGGGCGGAACCCGAGGCTGCGGTCATGGAATTTCGCTTCGCATATGGGCTCCAGCACTTGCAGAAAGCATTGCTGAATCAGCCTGTCCATGATATTGGGTATGCCCAGTGGGCGCGTTTTACCATTGTCCTTGGGTATCTCCACCCGGCGCACCGGCTGGGAAATGTACCACTCCAACCGTCTGCGTACATAGCGCACTAAATCAGGCTCTTTCCATGTTTCAAGGTCTTTGATGGTCTTTTTATCTGTCCCCGCTGTCTTGCTCCCGCTGTTCTTTTTCAGGTTGCGGTAGGCAAGGCAGATATTGTTTTCAGAAAGTATCAGCGGCATGATTTTGGTGAAAATTTTACCCTTTTTGCTCTCTGAGTACAGTTTGTCAAACACATCTTGCAGGTCATAATATTCCCCATTTCTTAGTTTTTGCTTTTTCGGTTTCTTGCTTGTTGTCATAGTCAGCCGACACCTCCGAGCGGAAGTCGGCTTTTCTTAGTCTTACTCGAACCTATGAAATGAATCGAACTTTATTTTGTTCACATAATACGACTAATGCCTATCCCTCCACGGCTTGTTATCGCCGCTTCACAGGTACTGTGGCATCACTCTCAACCGGACAAAGGCAGGTTATGGATTCCCTGCCAGCATTTCACAGCGGTGCAATCCGCTCCATGCTCCGGCCTTCCCACGTTCCAATATCCCTACCTGTATATACATTTAGGCTGCCCTTTGGCCCTGTATGCAATAGTTATCTATCATATCACCTGTAATGGTATAAGGGCTTTCATAGTACACATTTTTACTCGCCCTCGCATACACCGCAATTATACGGCAGCGGCATTTCTGCCGCCCATTCGTCTAGAGCCGTTCATTCGGGGTTTCGTCAGTTGTAACAACATTCTCACCATGGGTATCTTATAGACCTCCGGCATATCATCTGCACAGCCTGCCTCCAGGCCGGGTTCCACAGCGGCTGACAGCCCTGTTTGGACATACTTCTGCCGACTTTGCAAGCTCTCAGACAGGAAATTTACTGCACAATTCCCCGCCTGTCGCAGTTTCAAGGTAGGCGTTTGGGGGCGTTACCCCTTCATTCCACCTATCGGGATATCAGTTCTACAAGTTATTTTAGAAACTCCTTTCAATTTTCTAATAAAGCTATTCTTGTGTCTAAGCTCTTCACTTAGAAACGTGTCGCACTCGTGCCGTACTCGTCGCAGTAGAAGATAGCCCGGTTCTTCAGCTTGCCGCCATTCTCATCCGCCATGGACAAGATTTCTCTATAGAGTTGCTGGATAATCAGCGAAATCATAAAGAACGAGTTGAAATTTTCCGCCGGCAGAATTACGAAAACAGCGCACTTCTCGTTGCAGAATCGCTCTGCGTCTATCTCCGTATCAAAGCACAGAATTTGGTCGAGTTCCGAATCAAGGAATGAATTAAGGCGCGACAACGCCGTACCCATAACACTTGCCATGGATTCCTTGGAGGTGTTCAGCGTAGCACCCGCAAACCACTTGGCCTTGTGGTCGTTTGGCAGCATAGCCATGAGCTGCTGGAACTGGTTCTGGCCTTTCTGCTGGGAGGGGGCAAGAAGTTCTTGGATGATTTTGAACACGGGAACAATGTGCCGCTTTTGCGGTTCGCAGAACTCTGACACCAGTAAAATCGTCGCCGCCAGCAGACCCTCGGCGGCATCGTAAAAATAAGCGTTGTCGCCAAAGGACGCACCGTCCATGCCGGACATGATGATAGTCTTGGCGATGATCTTCGCGTACTTTTCCGCCTTTGCTTTATAAGCAAGCTGGTCGGGACACTCCAAGTAAGCGTCCATATATTTGTTGACGAGATGGAGCAGATTGTTGCCATGGGAGCGTGTGGGGTTTCGCAGATCAATCACGGAAACATGGTAGCCGTATTTTTCAGCAATGGCGCCATAATTCCGTGCCACGTCCCCCTTGGTATCCCTTCCTAACCAACTCATACCAGAAGCGCAGGCATACTCAATGCAGGGATAAAGCCAGTATGCAGTTTTGCCCACGCCAGCCGTGCCAATCATCATGGTGTGGACATCACCGGTGTCTACCATGGCTGTGGTTTCTTTTCTGCCGGTACAACCAACCACGATGCCCTGGGGGAGCAGCTCACCATTTTCCATGTTCGGTTCCTGGTGGTGAGCCGCCTGCTCCCGCCAACGCTCCGGCGTAAAAGGGACATGGCGGTACACCTTTTTTATCTCAGCTTTCGTGGCCCACCGCGCGGTACCATGCTGACCATCTCCAACGGTTTTTGCCTTAACATTGTTGAGATTGTAGATGTGCGCCAGTAAAGTCACTCCGCTGAGAACACAGAACATGAGCGTTGCCACAAAAATTAGCGGTGCAATATTTGGCATGGTTCCTCCACCTCCATACTGATTTCGCTCTGGAGTTCCTTCAGCTTGTCCAGGCTCCGAACCTTGAGCTCGATAAATACTGAACAATGCAAAAGCGGCTCCTTATTCTTCCGCAGGTTCGTCAACAGTTTCACCACATCCTGGAGGTTCCCTTGGGCCTCGATGGTCTCGTTCACATCGTTGCCCCCGGGCATGAGCTTATTCTTGCGGGTAGCGTTCTGCAAAATCTTACGCTGCTCCATGGGTTCCACCAGCCGGTGATAGATGCGCAGGGTGACCCCGCTGCGGTCGGCAATCTGGTCGTTAAGGCGGTGGGATTGACTTTTTTTTCAGCGGGGCCGAATTGATACAGGCAATCAGCTCCGAGTAGGAAACAGCGGTGTTCACTTGATACTGGATAGCGAACAGGACGGCGGCCTTCAAGCATACATGCTTGCACGGTTGTGCTTGATAGAGTGCATGGTGCGGGCCGTCCGGGAGCGGTTCTTGTAAGTGGAGCAGGCGTAATAGATATTTTTCCCGCTCTGGCTGCGGGTAATGGATTTCCCGCAGTCCGCACATTTCAGAAAACCGCTGAACAGGTGAACCTCGCGCCCTTTGGGGGAAGTCCGGGTATCGCGTACCAGTAGGGCCTGCACCTTGTCAAAGGTTTCATGGGGGATAATCGCCTCGTGGGTATCGGGCACGCGCACCCATTCATCCTCCGGCCAGGAGTCTCCGCTCAATCTCTGAGAGTTTGGCCCCGCCAAACTCTTGCACACAGCCGCAATGCCTGAATGCCCGCACGATTTCCATGCCGTGTGCTGTGTACCTTGTAGCTTTTCACCCGGCGGCGGCCCTGTACTAAATCCCCGGTGTAAATAGGATTTCTGAGAATGTCGGTTATAATCTTGTTGCCCCACATGGGAGCGTCCGATATAGCCGGGGAGTAGGGCAGGCCCTTTAACTTTCGGTAAGCCGTGGGGCTGGGTATGCCGTGGTCGTTCAGATACATCACAATTTGAAGTTTGGCCGTACCTTGCAGGCACATCTCGTAAATCCTCTTGACGGTTTCAGCGGCCTCCGGGTCAACGATTAGCTGGTGCTTGTCCTTGGGGTCTTTTTTATAGCCGTAGGGCGGCGGACACATGGGGTCGCCAGGCGTCGCCGCGCAGTTTTTTTGAACTGCGTACCTTGCGGCTGATATCCTTTGCATACCACTCGTTGAACACAGGTTATTGGGGAAAGGGAAAGCAAACAGGCAAAAATCCAGTATTCATGCGGGTTTGCGGCGAGATGGCTCTCAAAAGCTAACCTCACAAAAGACAGATTATTGCACAATCACATATCGTTTCTAAGGGAGAATGTTGATTCCGGTCACATTCTCCCTTTTTTCATACCAAGAAACGAGGTGATTATCTTGAACACGCAAATCATCGCCATCGCCAACCAAAAGGGAGGTGTGGGCAAGACCACAACCTGTGCCAACTTAGGGATAGGACTGGCGCAGGCCGGAAAGAAAGTGCTTCTCATTGACGGGGACCCGCAAGGGAGCCTGACCATCAGCCTGGGCAATCCCCAGCCGGATAAGCTGCCTTTTACCCTCTCTGACGCGATGGGCCGTATCCTGACCGATCAGCCGGTCCGCCCCGGCGAGGGGATTCTGCGCCACCCGGAGGGTGTGGACCTGATGCCGGCGGATATTCAGCTGTCCGGCATGGAGGTGTCGCTGGTAAACGCTATGAGCCGGGAAACGATTCTGCGGCAATATCTGGACAGTGTAAAGGGGCAGTATTCCCATATCCTCATAGACTGCCAGCCCTCCCTGGGTATGCTCACCGTCAACGCGCTGGCCGCCGCCAACCGGATCATAATCCCCGTCCAGGCGGAGTATCTGCCCGCCAAAGGGCTGGAACAGCTGCTCTCTACGGTAGCCAAAGTCAAGCGGCAGATCAACCCGAAACTGCAAATAGACGGTATCCTGCTGACGATGGTGGACAACCGCACCAACTTTGCCAAAGAGATTGCCGCCCTGCTGCGGGAAACCTACGGCAGCAAAATCAAGGTATTCGGCACAGAGATTCCCCATTCTGTCCGGGCAAAGGAAACCAGCGCGGAGGGCAGGAGCATTTTCGCCCACGATCCAGGAGGCAAAGTAGCCGAAGGCTACGCAAATCTGACCAAGGAGGTGTTGAAACTTGAAAAGCAGCGCGAAAAAAGTAGAGCTGGCATCGGTCGATGATCTGTTTTCCACCGAGGAAAGCCGCGCCGATGCAGGGCGGGAAAAGGTGGTAGAAATCCCTTTAAGCGAGCTGCACTCGTTCAAGGGCCACCCTTTCAAGGTCAAAGATGATGATGCCATGATGGAAACCGCCGACAGCATCCGACAGTACGGCGTTCTGGTTCCGGCGATTGCCAGACCCGACCCCAGCGGCGGCTATGAGCTGGTAGCCGGACACAGGCGGCATCGGGCCAGCGAACTGGCAGAGAAAGAAACCATGCCGGTGATTGTCCGGGATTTGGACGATGACGCCGCCACGATTATCATGGTTGACAGCAATTTACAACGGGAAAGCCTGCTCCCCAGCGAGAGGGCCTTTGCCTACAAGATGAAATTGGAGGCCATCAAACATCAAGGAGAACGGTCGGATTTAACTTCTCGCCAAGTTGGCGAGAAGTCCAGCACTTCTATTCAGCTTGTCGCAAATCAAGCTGGTGAAAGTCAAAGGCAGGTGCAACGCTACATCCGCCTGACCGAGTTAATCCCCGAACTGCTGAACATGGTGGACGAAAAGAAAATTGCCCTGAACCCGGCCTATGAGCTGTCCTTTCTCAAAAAAGAAGAACAGACCCAGCTTTTGGACGCGATGGACAGCGAACAGGCCACCCCCTCCCTTTCCCAAGCCCAGCGGCTCAAAAAATTCAGTCAGGAGGGGCATCTGTCCATAGATGTAATGCGGGCGATTATGGGCGAGGAAAAGAAAAGCGATCTGGACAAGGTGACGTTTACCTCCGACACCCTGCGGAAGTATTTTCCCAAAAGCTACACCCCTGCCCGGATGCAGGAAACCATCATCAAACTGCTGGAACAGTGGCAGAAAAAGCGTCAGAGAGATCAGGAACGCTGAAAGGAGCGCCTATGAGAGATCACGTTGCCAGGGAGTTAAAGGGCCACAACATACTGGCTGTGGAACGGTTTCAGGATAAGACCCGCTGGATGGTGGAGTTTTCCGTCCTGCGGCCCCGTACCGCCTACGGCGCACCCGGCGATGAAACGCGCCTGTTTCTGGACGAGGACGGCTACCAGGCCGTTCTCGCCAGCCAGAAACGCCGGGACATCAAAATCAAACGGTATGCCCGCGTCATTGAGGGGCATATCCTGGACTTCAAGCCCAAAAAGAAACGCCACCCGTAAACCCGACAAATTGAGAGGAAGGAATGAATATGTGTACCGTTAAGGAAATCAGAGAAGCCATCCGGGAGGACTGCCGCTCCCAGCGAAACATGGAAACCATTGAGATTGACCGGATTTTTCAAACCCTGACGTTTCCGCAGTTAGAGAGCCTGTTTGACAAACCGCCCATGCCGCCGTTTTTTCACCGGTACAGGCAGAAGTCAGCCAGCAAATGAACGCCGCAATTCTTTTTACGGGATTGTGGCTTTTTTCATGCCCTGGGAAACGAAAGGAGTGCAGAAAATGGCCGTTTTTCGCGTAGAACGCACACAGGGATACACCGTCATGAGCAACTATCATCTGCGGGACAAGAGCCTGAGCCTGAAAGCAAAGGGCCTGCTGTCCCAGATGCTCTCACTGCCGGAGGATTGGGACTACACCCTTTCCGGCCTGGCTGTTATCAACCGGGAAAGCAAGGACGCCATCCGCTCCGCAGTCAATGAGCTGGAAAAGGCGGGGTACATCAAGCGCCGCCAGACCACCGACGCGGGCGGCAAGTTCAGCGCCAACGAGTATGTGATTTATGAGCGTCCGGTAACAGAGGAACCGCCCGCCCAACCGTTGCCCCCAAAACCGTTGCCCCCAAAACCGTTGTCGGGTTTTCCGACAACGGATAATCCGTCAACGGGAAAACCGTCAACGGAAAATCCAACGCAAATAAGTATAGAGAAATTAAATACCCAAAAATCAATTACTGACGGATCAATTACCGATTCCCTTCCCTTCCGGGGAACGGCGGCAAAGCCACCGGAACCGAAGCGAAGGGAAACGATGTCACTGACAGAGATGGAAAGTTATCGGGAGCTGATTTTGGAGAATATCGAGTATGACTGCCTCAAACAGCGGTTTGGGACCTATCGGGAGGACTTGGACGAGATCGTGGAGCTTCTGGTGGAAACCGTCTGCGCGAAGCGTAAGACCCCCCGGATTGCCGGGGCGGACTTCCCCCATGAGGTGGTGCGTTCCCGCTTCCTAAAGCTGGACAGCTCCCACATCGAGTTTGTCATGGACTGCCTGCAAAAGAACACCACCGAGGTACGGAACATGAAACAGTACCTTTTGACGGTGCTGTTCAACGCGCCCACCACCATGAGCAACCATTACACCTCACAGGTCAACCACGATATGTACGGCGGCTTTTGAAAGCTGGCCGTTTTTGTCTGCCCGGAACTGCCGGGAGAAAGGAATCTGTTATGAAACGACCGCTTGCGTATATCACTGCTCCCTGGAGCAAGACCCCCCATGAAAACGCGGCAAACGCCGCCAGCTACTGCCGCCAGGTGTATGACACCGGATATTCCCCGGTCTGCCCTGTTTTGTTCCTGCCGCTGTTTTTGAAGGATGAAATCCCCCAGGAACACAAGGACGGAATCGACATCGCCAGAGATTTCGTCGTCGCAAAGTCCGCTAAACTCCGTTTCCGCCTGTCGGCGAAAACTGCGTCCGCTCCCTTGCTCCTCCTCTCCCCACAAAATCTTCAATTTTGCGGGGACCCCGATTACCGCTCCCATGTGCTGGTGGTCTGCGGACACTCGACCGATGAAACGGTCAAAAACGATATTGCCACCGCTGAACGCCTGCGGATCACCGCCACCACGCTGGACGGGATTCTGACGGTGAAAGGCCAGGGCCGGGAGAAAGGGGGCGCACACCATGCCTGAGCAAAAGACCATCGGCCAGCTGATGGAGGAAATGCGGCTTAAAGCCGGGGCGCGGGAGTATTCCGGCCATAGTTACATGGACTTAAACCGGTTCGCGGAGGACACCCGGCACATGATTATTTTTGATACCCTGACCGCTGATTCCCCTGTTGGCTGGAAAGGGGAATGCAGCCGCGCCTTTCTCACCGAGGAGGGATATAAAAAGTCCCTGGAACGCCAGGAACAGGGGCATATCAAGATTGTGAGCCATGCGAAGGTCCGAAACGGAAACCTGCACTATGACCGGCAAGACCAGCTCCGATAGAGAAACCATGCAGAAAATCCATAGAGAGGAGGCGAAACACCCATGCAGGACGAAGTGGAAAGCAAAACCCTGACGCTCATTGTCAGCGGCACAAAGTTCACCGGCAGGCTGTTCAAAGCGGCGATTATGAAGTATCTGGCGCACCTGAAAGAGCAAAAGATGCAGAAACAGCGGGAAAAGGGCGCGGAGGTCAAGCCCCAGGGAAAGCAGACGGTGAAGCAGCTCATCGGGCAGAACCAGGGCGTGTCCAATCTTGAGATCACAGACCCCTCCATCAAGGCGTTTGAACGGGTTGCCCGGAAGTACGGCGTGGATTACGCGGTAAAGAAGGACCGCAGCTGCTCCCCGCCCAAGTACCTGGTCTTTTTCAAGGCCCGCGACGCGGACGCGCTGACCTCCGCGTTTACCGAGTACACCCAGAAGAAGGTCCGCAAGGCGTCCCGCCCGTCTGTGCTGGCGAAGCTGAACCAGTTCAAGGAGCTGGTGAAAAACGCGGTGGTGGACCGCACAAAGCGAAAGGAGCTGGAACGATGAAAAAGCCCCTGAACATCAAGAAGCTCGTTTTGCTGAACCTGCCCTATATCCTGATGGGGCTGTTTTCCACCAACTTCGGGGAGGCGTGGCGGATGGCCCAGGGCGCGGACGCTTCGGAAAAGGTATTGTCTTTGATCTCCGTCCTTCCGGCGGCTCTTGGAAGTTTCTGGCCCAGCTATCACCCGCTGGACCTGCTGGTCGGGCTGTGCTGCGGCGCGGCGCTCCGGCTGGCTGTTTACCTGAAAGGCAAAAACGCCAAGAAGTACCGCCCAAATATCGAGTACGGTTCTGCGAGATGGGGAAATTCCCAGGACATCGCCCCTTATGTCGATCCGGTATTCCAGAACAATGTAATCCTCACCCAGACGGAACGCCTTACCATGAGCAGCCGCCCCAAGGACCCCAAGACCGCCCGCAACAAAAATGTGCTGGTCATCGGCGGTTCCGGCTCCGGCAAGACCCGGTTCTGGCTCAAGCCCAACCTGATGCAGCTCCATAGCTCGTATGTGGTTACTGATCCGAAAGGATAACTACAATAAGGGTTGAGAGAAGTAGGTATTCTCAAAAAAGGAGGTTACACACTATGAAGAAACAGACAGAGAAAGACAAACTCACAGCCCTTTACGAAAGACTCTCCCATGACGACGAGCGAGCCGGGGAAAGCGTATCTATCGAGAATCAAAAGCGGATTTTAGAGGACTACGCAAGGAAAAACGGGTTTACCAATATCCGGCATTTTACAGATGATGGAATCCGGGGAACTACGTTCAAGCGTCCGGGGCTTGACGCTATGTTGGATGAAATCCGGGCGGGGAACGTGGCAACGGTTATCATCAAAGACCAGAGTCGAATCGGGCGTGATGTGGTTGAAGTAGGGCTTTTGAAGCGCACCTTTGACGAGTACCATGTGCGTTTTATCGCCGCCAATGACAATCTTGACACCGCAAACGGCTTTGATATTATGTCTATCTTCCGTGACGTGATAAATGAGTGGTACGTTGCCGACACCAGCCGCAAAATTAAGACTGTTTTCAAGTCAAGAATGGAAAAGGGCTTGCGCTGTTCCGGGAGCGTCTGCTACGGCTACCGCGCTTCCAAAGAGGAAAAAGGCGAATGGATAATTGACGAGGAAGCCGCCGCCGTTGTGCGCCGTATCTTCCAGAGCGTCCTTGCCGGGGAAACCATAGCCAGCATAGCAAAAACACTCCGCGCCGAGAAAATCCCTATCCCGTCCGAGCATTGGAAGCGGACAGGCGAGCCAGTCCGGGCGGCAAAGTACGCCGACCCCTACGCATGGTCAGCTACCACTATCGGCTACATACTGAAACGCCCGGAATACACAGGGTGCAAGGTGTTAGGGAAAACCGTATGCGAGAATTACAAGACCAAAAGCACCCGAAAGACCGCGCCGGAGGAACAGCACGTTTTTGAGGGCGCAATCCCCGCCATTGTGGACGAGGAAACGTGGCAGACTGTACAGAAGATACGGGAAACCGTGCGCCGCGCCCCGAAACGGCAGAACGCCCCTAACCGCTTGACCGGGCTTCTCTACTGCGCCGACTGCGGCTCAAAGTTGACACACCGCTACAACCTTGTGCAAGGGAAATGGATAGAGGACGCTTTTGTCTGCTCCGGCTACCGCCAGCTTACCCATGACTGCACCATGCACTATATCCCCACAGCGAAGATTGAAGCCGCCATTCTTGCCGTTATCCAGCGCGTGAGCTGGTATGTGCGGCACAACGAAAAGGAGTTTACAGAGCGCGTCCGGGAAGCGTCCGACCAGAACCAAGAAAAGACCGTCAAGGAATGCAAGCAGAAAATCAATAAGGCACAGAAGCGGCACAAAGAACTTGACGGGCTTGTGAAAAAGCTGTATGAAGATGTATGTTGTAAAGGGTAAGGCTGACCGCCTTGCCAAATACAACATAGCTGCGGCTCATTTGTGGCAAAAATGACATAAGCAGTTGTGAGAAGGGCGGTGATACCACAAAATTCGGCGTTTTCTGCGACTGCATTCAACATACCACCACAAAGGAGCTGATGACTATGGATTTAGGGCTGACCTACACAAAAATTGGCGATTACTATTACCCTGACATTGCCCCGTCAGACACCACCAAGTACGAAATCGGCTATTATGGCCGGAAACATGAGCGGTACTTAAAGGAACACCGCCCCAGCGTATGGGCAAGACTTGTTCTTACCGAGGGACTGCTCAGGCATCTCTATGAGGTCGATACCGCCTGCAATGAACAGATGGAATATCTCATCAAGGAGATTGCCAAGCGAGAGGGTGTGACCGAGGCCCTGAAAGCCGCCGATCCCATGACCTGGGTGGGATACATGAACAATATCCGCCACAGGGCGGAGGAAATCGTTCTCCACGATTTGGTGTACGCCTACTAAAGAGAAAATTGGACTGGACGGAACTGCTTCGGCGGTTCCGTCCTTTTTACGGCGATTTGTAAATTTTTTATGAACGTCCAAATTCGACTGCATAAAACAAGGATTTTGTATACGCTTAGTGGGAAGTCCTCATGCACATCCACAGCTGAATGACCGTCCGAACGAGATATGCTTCAGGTGAAGTGCGCCACGACATGAGCGCGCCAATGGAGAGAACAACGCCGCCGTGCAAGCCGGGGGCAGGAACCACGTTTGGGAGGAACGGCAGATCACACGCAAATACATTCAGCGAAAGGGGGGAGATCATTGTGATGGATATCGCATTGGCGATAGTAGACATACTGGCGGGAAACCAGCACCCGCCTGCGCGAAAAAACCGTACCGATTGGAAGTGCTGGAAATGCGGCCTGACCGCAGGAAAGGAAAGAAATTATCAGCGAAGTTCAAAGGGAAAACTCCGTCGTTATATACCGGCGGATCGGGTCTACTACATACAAAGTGCGTATCCATTTCAGTGACACCGCCCAGGAAAGCATGGAGGATAAAATTATCCGTTTAATTGGCAGCGAGACTATGGACATGGCCCCGGAATGTGGTATAATGATGTTGCCACAAATGAGCCGTCAGCCTGAAGGGAGTACCGTATGAGCAGGCAGACGGAGAAAATTACCGCCCTCTATGAGCGGCTTAGTCGTGATGACGAGGCGGCTGGGGACAGTAACTCGATTGTCAATCAGAAATTGCAGTTGGAGAGCTACGCCGCCCAGCACGGCTTTACCAACTGCATCCACTACACCGATGACGGCTGGTCCGGCGGCAACTTCGAGCGGCCCAACTGGAAACGGCTGATTGCGGACATTGAGGCCGGAAAAGTGGGCTGTGTCATTGCCAAAGACATGAGCAGAATTGGCCGTGACTATCTTCAAACTGGTTTCTATACCGAAGTCCTCTTTCGCGAGAAGGGTGTTCGGTTCATTGCTATCGGCAACGGTGTGGACAGCGCAGACCAGAGTACAGGGGAGTTTGCCCCATTTATTAACATCATGAGCGAGTGGTATTTGCGGGATTGCAGCCGGAAGCAGAAGGCAGCATATCAGGCCAGAGGCAAGTCTGGCAAACCCACCACCAGCCACGCTATATTCGGCTACCGCAAAGACCCGGAGGACAAGCACCACTGGCTGATTGACGAAGAAGCTGCCGCTGTTGTCCGGCGTATTTTCCGCCTGAGCATAGAGGGCTACGGCCCCAGCCAGATTGCCGGGATACTGCGGGATGATAAAATTGAGTGTCCTTCCGTCTACATGGGCAGGCGGGGGCAAGGGACACAGCGGAACAGCTTTGATGCCAGCCGCCCCTATGACTGGAATGGGACAAGCATTTCGCATATTCTTGGAAAACCGGAATATATGGGGCATACGGTCAATTTCCGGACGTACAAGGAGTCCTATAAGGACAAACGCGCTATCAAGCGTCCACCGGAGGAATGGATGATTATCGAGAACACCCATGAGACCATCGTTGACCCGGAAACTTGGGAACTGGCTCAGCGGCTGCGCAAGACAGTAAGGCGCACAGACACCACCGGCGTTGCTAATCCGCTGACTGGCCTGCTCTATTGTGCCGACTGCGGGGCGAAAATGTATAACCACCGTGGCCGAGCGCAAGCCAGCAAAGAAAATCGCGGCAAAGACCCAGTGAGCGGCCTCTATCCCTACGACCACTACGATTGCTCTACTTATGCCCTGACATTTTGCCACACCAAGCAGGAGTGCTTTGGGCATTACATCAGTACCAAGGACATCCGGGCGCTGCTGCTGGACACCATCAGGACGGTCAGCACCTACGCCATTTCCAATGAGGCCGAGTTTATCGAAAGAGTCCGGGCAGCATCCGAAATTCGGCAGGCCCAGGCCGCAAAGGACTTAAAACGGAAACTCGCCAAAGATTGCAAACGCTCCAAAGAGTTGGACGGCCTCATAAGGAAACTTTACGAGGCATACGCCGGTGAGAAGATTTCGGAAAAGCGGTTTGAGGTGCTGTCCGGCGAGTATGAGCAGGAGCAAGAAGCATTGGAGGTAGCCATCGCCCAGGAGCAGGCTGAACTGGATGCCTTTGAAGCGGATACCGCCAGAGTAGATCAATTTCTGGAGCTGGCAAGGAAGTATACCGACTTCTCTGTGCTGACGACCCCGATGATCTACGAATTTGTAGATAAAATCCTCGTCCATGCGCCAGACCGCTCCAGCGGAGAGCGCACTCAGGAAGTGGACATCTATCTGAAATTCATCGGCAAGTTTGACGTGCCGCTCCCGGAGCTGATGCCGGAGGAACTGGCAGAGATGGAAAAGGTGCGTCAGCGTTGGGCCAAAGGCCGTAAAAAGTGGCGTCGTGCGCAGGAGAGGAAAAAGCAGCAGGAACAGGAAAGTGCATAATCACGCCAAGGGGCGGTCTGCGATTGCGGACCGCTCCCTTTTATTCAAATCACGAAAGGATAATTGCTTGGAAAATACCCTTCCCCACTTTGATTACCGGCAATTCCAGCGTGTTCGCGGGCTGGTGCATCAGTGCTGCAACAATGTCTATGGAAACTGTCTGCTGTTGGATGACGGCTGGGAACCATGCGTCTGCGTTCAAAGCATTTCCCGTTCTCTAATCTGCAAATACTTCCGGGCCGCTGTCCTGCCGCTGGACAGGGAATTGGAAACAGCTCTGCTTTACAAGAACAAAAGCAAACGCTGCTGCCAGTGCGGGACGCTGTTCCGTCCAGGTTCCAACCGGGGGAAATACTGTCCCGACTGCGCCGCTGCTGTTCACCGCCAGCAAAAGGCCGAGAGCGAACGGCGGCGCAGGGCGGAGCGTGGACAATTAGGAGCTTGAAAGCCTTGTGCCACAGGGCTTTCAGAGCGGCCATGGGCAGGGGACCATATGATTACCTTATCCTGCCGCCATTTTTTTAGGAGGCATTTTTACTGTAGAAAATGGGAAGCAAAAAGGCATCTATTTCAAGGTTTCCGACAAAGAACGGGATTTGATCGAACAAAAAATGGCATTGGCGGGTGTCCGCAATATGAGCGGCTTTATCCGTAAAATGGCGATTGACGGCTACGTTGTCAATCTGGAAATCCCAGAGCTGACGGAGTGCGCGAAGCTGTTGCGCTATATCTCCAACAATGTCAACCAAATGGCCCGCCAGATGAACTCCGGCGGCGCGGTCTACCCTGGTGAGGCCCACGACATCTGCATCAAGCAAGACGAAACCAACCGGCTGTTCGGGGAGATTTTGGAGCAGCTCTCGCGGTTGAAGTGAGGGGCGGAGCATGGCAACAACACGCCTGATGCCCCTCCATACAGGCAAGGGCCGGACGGTGGCCGAGGCCCTGGGCAGGACAACCGATTATGTGAAAAATCCTGAGAAAACGGACGGCGGTGAACTGGTGTCAGCCTACCAATGCAATCCGGCCATCGTGGATCAGGAGTTTCTTTTTTCAAAGCGGCAATACGCCACGATGACCGGGCGCAATCAGAAAGCGCATGACGTGATTGCCTACCATCTGCGGCAGTCGTTCAAGCCGGGAGAGATCACGCCGGAGTTGGCAAACAAAATCGGCTATGAGCTGGCGATGTCGCTGACGAAGGGAAAACACGCTTTCATCGTCTGCACTCATGTGGACAAGGAACATATTCACTCGCATATTGTGTTCAATTCCACTTCATTGGATTGCTCCCGAAAGTTCAATAATTTTTGGGATTCCTCGTTCGCCGTCCGAAAAATCTCCGACATTCTCTGCCTTGAAAATGGTCTGTCGGTAATCGAAAATCCGAAGCCCAGCCGGGGCAGCTACGGCAACTGGCTGGGTGAGAAACCGCCCACCGTTCGGGAACAGTTGGAGCGGATGATTGACGCCACTCTGACCGGCTGCAAAGACTTTGACAGCTTCCTGGCGGCGCTGAAAACGGCAGGCGTGGAGGTCAAGCGGGGCAAGCACCTGGCCTTCAAAATCCCAGGCGGCAAGAAATTCATTCGCTGTTCCTCTCTGGGCGAGGATTACACCGAGGCTGCTATCCTGGAGCGCATCTCCGGCAAGCGGGTCATCACGCCGGTGCAGAAACAGGTAGCACCTAATCTGCTGATCGACATTCAGTCGAAAATGCAGCAGGCCCGTTTCCCTGGCTATGAGCGGTGGGCCAGTGTGTTCAATCTGAAAGAGATGGCAAAGACGCTGAGTTTTTTGCAGGAGCATGACCTGTTGGCCTATGCGGATTTGGAAGCAGCCTGTGATGCCGCCGCTCAGAAGTACCATGACCTCGCTGACCGCACCAAGGCCAACAGCGCGAGGATGGAGGAAATCTCTGCGCTACAAAGGCACATCGGCACATACAGCAAGACCCGCGAGATTTACGCACAGTATCGCAGACTGCCGCCCAAAAAGCAAGAAGAATTTTACGCCCAACACGCCAGCGCCATTATTTCCTGTGAGGCGGCGAAACGGTATTTTGACAGTCTGGGGCTGAAGAAACGGCCCTCAATTCAATCTCTAAAACAGGAGTACGCCGCTCTGTCAGCGGAGAACAGAAAGCTGTACCCCGACCAGAAAAAAGCTAAGGCGGAGATGATGGAACTACTCACCGCCAGACACAACACCGAGAGAATTTTGAGCCTATCCGAGGAAGAAAAACGGCAGAAACAACGCCAGGAAGAACGATAATCTCTCGATATTCCCCCGTCCCCCAAGGGGGCAGCAGACGCCGAAGGCGGCTTAAAAGGAGCGGCGCGTTGCGCCGCTCCTTACGGGGCTTGGGGGCGGTCAGCCACCAACAAGCGGGGGTCGGTATATACCGAGCCATTGCTTGCCGTTACTGCCGCACCCCGTTCCATAATATCAACTATTTTGCTCTATTTCGGCCTCAATTAGGGCAACAAGCTCACTGGGGCGCATATCCAGCGCATTAGCGATTTTCCAAAGTGTTTCAAAGTTGGCCTGCTTATCCCCGTTCTCAATCATCGTCAGATGAGTACGGGCAATTCCCGCAAAGCCACTCAAAACATCTTGGGATACACCCTTTTTATTGCGAAGATTGCGTATCGTCCTCCCAACCGCACTATTGTCGAATTGCACCGCCTCACCCCGCTTTCTCAACAGATAGTGTATGAGAAAACGTGAAAATGGTAGTCTACGATAATAGATATTTGCAAGATTTTTTGGTATAATGCGGAGCAACTATTTGTATGGGAGGATTGTTCCAATGACAGAGACAACCTGCGCATTTACTGGCCACCGGCCAAAAAGTTTTCCCTGGAAGTATGATGAAACTGCCTCTGACTGCGTTTTGCTGAAGGAAGTCCTGATGGCACAGATTGAGGCACTGGCGGATAGAGGCGTGACGGATTTTTTGTCGGGGATGGCCCAGGGGACAGACCTCTGGTGCAGCGAAATTGTTCTCGACCTCAAAAAGAAAAATCCTGCGCTGAAGCTCCATTGTGTCCTGCCCTGCAAGGGACAGGAGAGCAAGTGGACAGCATCAGCGCAGGAACTCTATCGTTCTATTTTAGTACAGGCCAATGAGGTTATCTATGTGAGGCAAGCGTATAGCAGGGACTGTATGATGAAACGGAACCGCTACCTGGTAGATCATTCTTCCATCTTATTAGCCGTTTACAATGGCGCTCGGCGTAGCGGTACTGGAGCGACGGTACACTATGCCAGACAGCTTGGAAGAAATATTTATATAATTGATCCTATTACACGGATAATTGAGCAGGAGGTTGTTGAAAAATGTCGGCGTCTGTAGTATTATACCAAGTGTAAGGCTACCCAGCGCAAGATAGCCCTATGTTTATTGCAATTACACTTCTCGAACGTCAGCGGCAGAGGAGGGACTAGCTAATGGCATCTATCCTAGATATTATCGCTTCTGAGACCCATGGAAGTAGCTTTAAGACATATAAGTATGGATTTGACGGTATTGAAGTCCCTCGCTTTGATTATGACGATCATCAATATCACTTCACTTGGAAACGATATGGTGAAACAGAAACCCACAAAAAGACTGTTCCACTGAAACGAGTAGTCGATCAAATTGTTGGTACGGAACCGCTCTTTCATTATTTCCTTGATGGGTCGCGGAAGACATATAAAGTCGATGATATGTCATACCGAAATCAGATTTATCCTATTATTGCTGGACAGGTTGGAGTTGGGTGCTGTCTGCGCGAACAAGGAGAAATGTTTCCATTAAAAGCCCCGGCATATGAGCGGCATCTCGTTATCTCTCTTCCCAAAGTTGCAAAATCCAGTGATTGGGATGATGACGAATTAAGTTTTGAATACTTACTCAAAAAGATAAACGCACGAGCAGACCTCCGAGAAAAGGGCGTTGAGTTTGCGAAAATCATACCCTACTCTACAAGTGTTGCACAGGGCGATAAAATAGAAAATAAAGGGATAGCTGTGATACAAAAATATATGGCCCAGCGTGAAATTCGGATGGTAGCAGAGCTTGTTAGAAGGGGACATCTTCTACCAACAAGGTTTCTGCTTAAAGACGGTTCCCTCGAATATCAGGTGCATGGAATATCCAGTAAGGCAGAGTTGGCGAGGTTTAAAAATAATTATCAGTTTGTAGTTGGTGTATCCAAATCTTTTAATCCAGCTTATTGTATTGATAAGGATGGACGCAACAACTCTTCTCAAATTGCCCAGCTCCCCCTTTATTCAAGGACACCAGTTCAAATGTATGACTCGCCAGTCATTGGTGATGTAACATTCGCAGTATGGTTTGTCCGCATCCGCGAAAGTCGTTATACAAACAACACCTTTGATGGCGTACTAAAATTGGAAAAAATACTCGTAAGCGATGAGCAAGTAGAACAGGGCCTTGACTCAGAAGAAGTCGATATGATTACAGCAAATATCATCAATGAGCGAAACCCTGTATGCTATGGTGCTGACCGAAGGTGGGCAAATCATCTATATCCGATATATGTAACCGAAAGCTATGTGAAAAGTAAATATCTAGGCGAAAGTATGTTTTTGAACTTATTCTAAGTGAGGTCATGGTGGATATGGGAAAAGTTATAGGAAAGGTTCTTGCGACAGAGAAAAATCCCTCAACAATGGAGGAATTCTTTTTCTGGACGAAACCTGAGTTGATACTAAATCCGTTCGATGTCGTTAAGGTTGAACATATTAAATCGAGTGTCACCTATGGTGTAGTTGAAGAAATATCACATATCACTGATACAGCTAATTTCCTTTCCGAGTATATCTCAAATGACTTTGGTGATGTATCAACTATGCCCGTCACCCATCGGATTGGAATGAACTACGTTAAGGCCAGGATCGTGGGAAATACCCAAGGGATTTATATTCCTGTTTTAAGCGGAAAAACTGTTTGTTTAGCAAACAGAGATGAAATTTCGGAAGCATTAGGACTCTCTTCTATCCAGAATCCTGTTCCATGTGGATATATTGAAATGTACCAGGGAGCAGATGAAGATGAGCGTGTAAAACTGCGTGTGGATGTTGACTCACGATACCTCATTGGCCCAGAAGGAGCGCATCTCAATATTTCTGGTATCTCTGGCTTGGCTGCAAAGACCTCATTTGCCATGTTCCTCTTAAAGGGAATACAGGACAAGTGTATGGCAGCCGGTGGTGAGCAGGACGATGAAGACGTTGCTTTTGTCATTTTCAATGTCAAAGGATGCGATTTGCTTGCCATTGATGAGCCAAATGAGTTTGCCAGTGATGCAGAGCGGGAGGAAACATTTGCAATATACCGTGACCTTGGTATGACTACACATCCCTTCCGCAATGTTCACTATTATTATCCATACTCTACTCGCAACACATGGAATACCCATCTTGCCCCCGAAGCCGTTGAGTATAATATCACCCATGATAAGGCCCATATGTATAAATACGAGTACAAGATGGACAAGGATAATCTTGACTTGATGTTCGCTAGCATGGATGATCCTACACAAACCATGGACTCTATCTTAAGCTATATTATTTCTGGTCGCGGAAATTTTGGAAGTTTAGAAGACTGGCAAGACTTCCTCAATGAGGTTCACAAGTGCGGAGAAGCCGGAAGTACCGGCGATAAGGAAATCACCGTCCAAAGCTGGCGCAAATTTGAGCGCATAGTTAAAAAGTCAATCTATCGAAACGGAATGTTCGATAGCATAAAAGACGGGCATCGAGAAACCCGGATTAGCGATGCGCTTAAGCATATACGGAAGAACGAAGTCCATGTCATAGATATCGCAAAACTGAACGATGATATGCAGTGCTTTGTGTTTGGTGATGCAATACGGGCAATTTATGATTTGCAGCTTGGACAGTACAGTGCGGACGATGAATATGTGCCTCCCTCAAAAATCGTCGTATTTGTTGATGAACTTAACAAATATGCAGCATCAGACGCGCCCAAGACATCTCCTATCCTTCGGCAAGTTCTTGATATTGCTGAACGTGGCCGCTCGCTTGGTGTTGTGCTGTTTGCTGCGGAACAATTTAAGAGTGCAATCCATCCCCGTGTAACAGGTAACTGCTCAACATTTGCATATGGCCGGACAAACGCAATCGAAATCGCCAAAAATGATTACAAGTTTATTCCTTCTGTATATAAAAGTATGATGGTACGGCTTAAGCAAGGAGAGTATATTATCCAAAATCCTGTGTTCCGCTCATTGCTTAATGTCCGTTTCCCAAAGCCGATTTACAAACAATTCAAGTCAAAGTAGGATGAGCTTTATGGCTATAATCGGAAAAAATGTTATCGAAAACCTCACGACTGCAATGTATGAAGATTTGCGGATCATATACCGTGAATATGTTCAGAATGCAGCAGACTCAATCGACAAAGCAATTAAGCAGGGGTTACTCCGCCTAGAGGAGGCCCGGATAGAAATCAATATAGACGCCAACAAAAGGTATGTATCTGTTCGGGATAATGGGACAGGGATCAGTTGCGATGACTTCCTCCGTAAAATGAGCCGCATTGCCGACTCTGAAAAGGATCGGGCGGAGGACAAAGGTTTCCGTGGCATTGGTCGATTAGGAGGCATTTCTTCCTGCAAAACACTGAAATTCTCGTGTTCGGTGCGTGGAGAACAGACGGCATCAGTATGTGTTTGGGATGCACAACAAGTTCGCGATATATTGGTAGATGAAAAGCAAAATCCCTCTGCTGGCGAACTTGTTGATATGGTCACAACCTACAGCCAGGATGTATGCGATATTGATGAACATTTTTTCTTAGTTGAGCTGATAGATATTGAGCAATCTTCGGCGGAACTTTTAGATAAGGATAATGTGCAAAAATACTTGGAGGCAGTTGCTCCTATTCCCTATGCCACAGGATTTACATTCAAAAGCAAGATTGCTGAATTTGCCCGCCAAAATGGATTTACCATTGACGAATATCAAGTATTCATAAATGGAGAACGTCTGTTTAAGCCTTATTCAAGGAAACTTTATGAGCCCCATAACCACTCAAAGAAAGCATACGATGAACTTTCTGATGTTAAATTCGAGATTTTTAAAGATACCAATGGTGAAACTATTGCATGGATGTGGTATGGGGTCAGTAAATTTGAAAAGCAAATCCCAGCTATAAATCCTATGCGGGGTATTCGTTTGCGCAAGGCCAATATCCAAATCGGCAATGAGAACACTTTCTCGGCTCACGATTTTTATAAGGAGCCTCGCGGATGCTTATATTTTGTTGGAGAAGTTTTTGCTGTGGGGAAAAATTTGATCCCCAATGCACGCCGGGATTATTTCAATTTGAACGATACCTGTCGCCTCTTTGAACGAACTCTTCGCCCTCTGTTTTATGATACTTTCTACACCATCTATCATCGCGCTAACGAGTATAAAAAGGCGCTCCAAAAACAATCCGAACTTCAGGCTACTCAGCAAGAGCATGAGCAAAGAATGGCAAGCGGAGGATTTATAGACGCGGAAGATCAGGCTGCTAGTGAGAAGAAAATTGAGGAACTGAAAAAGGCCGCAGAACGAGCCGCAAAAACTATTGAAACTCGTGAGCAAAAAGAAGCCACAGACCAAGTATTGGGTCGGGTATACAGCGCCCTTCGCTCTGACTATGCCCCATCAGTTGATGAGTCTGGCGAGGAGACACCCCCACAAAGCAAACCGTGTTCTGAAAAACCGAAAGGGTACATGACACAATCCCTAAGCAAATATAATCGAAAAGAGCAAAAGCTGATTAGCAGAATTTATTCAATCCTAAAAGCGATCCTTCCTCATGATACTGCGGAAATCGTCATAAGTAAAATACAGGAAGAACTGAGCAAATGAACCGTCAAATATTATTAGTTGAGCCCAACTATAAAAATAAATATCCACCGATGGGGCTAATGAAACTTTCAACCTATTACAAAAGGTTGGGAGATCATGTGACTTTTTTCAAGGGCGATTTGATAGACCTGGTGCTGGATGATACGTTTGAGATGCTGAAGGAGCAGCTTTATGCCAACGATAATACCGTTTTTTGGGAACAGTATAAACCTCAAATTTGCCAGTATATCAAAAAAGGCACGAAGTCTTCATTGAATGGAGTCCCAAAGGTTGAAGAAAATCCAATTATTGAGGCACTATTCAAGTTTTATCGGCAATATTTCTACCGCAAACGATATTTTGAACCGGAATTTAGAAAATACGACCGAGTAGGGATTACCACATTATTTACATTTTATTGGGACATTACGATTGAAACAATCAACTTTGCAAAACAGCTCTGTAAAACAGCTGACGGTGTAATGGTAGGCGGAATTATGGCGTCTATTCTTGCTGATCGTGTTGAAGCAGAAACAGGTATAAGACCACATATCGGAACGCTGCATACCCCTGGCGAACTAGACCCCGAAAGTGATTTGATAATTGATACTTTACCGCTCGATTATTCAATATTAGAAGAAATCGAGTACCAATATCCTGCGTCAGATGCTTATTTTGCCTATATGACACGCGGCTGTGTTAATAAATGTAAATTCTGTGCTGTACCGAAACTTGAGCCTGTTTACACAGAATTTCTCCCTGTGTCGGAGCAAGTTCATATTGCCGAAGAACGCTATGGAGCTAAAAGAGATTTACTTTTGCTGGACAATAATGTTCTTGCATCTTGTCGTTTTAATGATATTGTCGATGATATTATCGCCGCAGGATTTGGTCGCAATGCAACATATACCTCTCCTAATCTGTATGAAATAGCAATTCAAAATTTGCGTAGCGGGCATAATGATCGAGGGTATATCAAAATGTGTGTACGCCAATTTCGGCTGCTACTGAACAAAGTAGGACGTAATCAGGTTCAAGCAGTTTATGATTTATTGAGGGACAATTATCTCCTAGAGGATTATACAGCGACAAAGGCCGCTATCCTTCGTACATACGAGGAACTGCGCCCTTATTTTGAAACAGTTTACTCTAAAAAACCCAAGCAACGTCATGTCGATTTCAATCAGGGCATTGATGCACGACTAATCACTGATGCTAATATGAAAAAATTAGCGGAAATACCCATTAGACCTGTGCGGATTGCTTTTGACCACTGGGAGTTACGCGATATATATGAGAATGCTGTGCGCACAGCTGTTCGGAATGGACATACAAACCTTTCCAATTATATTCTTTATAATTTTGAAGACCTCCCAGTTGAACTATATTTGAGGCTTAAGTTAAACGTTGATCTGTGTGAAGAATTAGGTGCAAGTATTTATTCATTCCCAATGAAATACCATCCAATAGAAGATCCAGAATATTTTGATAACCGCGACTTCATCGGGAAATATTGGAACCGGAAATTCATCCGCACAATTCAGGCCATCCTAAATTCTACCAAAGGCAAGGTGGGCCGTGGGCATGATTTCTTTTGCAAAGCATTTGGAGCGAATGAGCAAGAATATTATAAGCTGCTTTATATGCCAGAAGCCATGATTATATATCGTTTTTTCTTTGAAGGAATTGGCTTAACTAATCAATGGTGGGCTGCGTTTTCGGCGCTTTCTGATGAAGAGATGGAAATTGCTAGACCAATCATTGAAAAAAATATTTTTACCAACATCCAAGATGAAACTGATAATAATAACGTATTGAATGTTCTTCGATACTACTGTATTACCAGGGATGATGCAAAAAGAATGATGGAAAACCCGTAAATCTTGCTATATTCGCT
This sequence comes from Acutalibacter sp. 1XD8-33, assembly GCF_003612555.1. Lineage (GTDB taxonomy): Bacteria > Bacillota > Clostridia > Oscillospirales > Acutalibacteraceae > Acutalibacter. The sequence continues at coordinate 8,377 of NZ_RAZF01000015.1, read as the reverse complement.
CAATACTTTATATTTGGATAATCTTAAACAGATTTACCTGTGTAGAATATGTCTTTCTACATGGGTAAAATCTGTTTGGACAAATTTACCCTTGACAAAAGCTCTCTGAGGGCAACGCCACGGGCAAGATACCCGACAAACATTTTACCCGGCTGCTGAATGAATATGACGAGGAACAGACCGGACTGGAAACGTCCATAGCCGAATGGCAGAGGCAGATTGAAAACTGGAACGCCGACAGGCTGAAAACAGACCAGTTTATCCAGCTTGTGAAACGCTATACCGACTTCTCCGAGCTTACAACGCCCATGCTCAATGAGTTTATTGAGAAAGTGGTTGTGCATGAGGGCGAGGGGCGGGGGAATGACCGCCGCCAGCGGATAGACATTTATCTGAACTTTATCGGGGCTTTTGAAGTGCCGGAATATATCGTCACCCCGGCAGAGGTAGAGGAACAAGGCCGCCAGCGTGAGGAACAGGCGGCAAAGGAAGCCCGGTCAAAGGAGCTTGCAAAGGCGCGGTATGAGAAACGCAAGGCAGAGAAACGGGAATTTACCGCGAGGAAAAAGGCGGGGCTTCTCACCCCGGAGGAACAGGAAGCCGAGGAAAAGCGGCTTGCACACAACCGGGAGTGGCAAAAGGAATGGCGGGAGAAACGAAAAGCCACAGAGCCGGAGAAGCCGCCCAGGCAGAAATCCATAAAGGAGCTAATGGCGGTTGAAAAGACCGGGGCAGACCTCACGCCGGAGGAAACGGAACGGCTTGTGGCATACCGCCGGAAGAAAGCCGACCAGCAGAGGGCAAGGCGGGAGGGAAAGAAAAGCAACCAGCCGAAAAAGAAAGTCAGTTAGCGGGAGAAGCCCCGCGCCGGGAGGAACAAAAGGAGCATTGTGGAAATGTGCATAACAGGCTATGGAATCATGGATAACCCTGTTCACAGCACATGGAAAAGCTAAAGTGCAGCTTTCCCACGTCCTGCAAACAGAGTTACCCACAATTCCAAAAGACAGCCAGTTATACACATTACCACGAATGCCGACTACTACGGAATCCCACCCCTATCTTTTTATAAATTCTTAAATTTCTTTTAGGGCATTGCATTATCACCTACGAAGTGTTAATATAAATACATACCTACAAAATGTTAAGATAAAAAGGAGGACAATATGGCACAGCAAATTTCTGAATCCGAACTGGTACTAATGAAAATCATCTGGAAGAATGGAGGGGCGGCTTTATACTCCCTCATCATGGAGGAATTGGAAAAAGACAAGAACGAATGGAAGAACAACACCGTACTCACTCTGCTTTCCCGTCTGGGCGAAAAAAAGTTCTTGAAAGTCAAAAAAATCGGCAGGAAGAATGAGTATGTGGCTACGGTAACAGAAGCAGAATACCAGACCATGCAGACCCACAGCTTTCTTGATAAAGTCTACGGCGGGAATGTGAAAAACTTAGTATCAACCTTGTTGCGGCAGGATATTCTTTCGGCAGATGAATTGAAAGAGATTGAAACATTTTGGAGAAAAGAAAATGAATGAATTTATAAAAGTATTATTGTCGCTTTCTGTTTCCGGCGCACTGTTACTGCTTTTCATTTTGGGATTGAAGCCGCTGTATAAAAACAAGTTCAGCAAGCGTTGGCAGTATTATATCTGGATAGTTGTTGCTTTGCGGTTTCTGCTTCCCTTTACTCCCGATAATGCGGTTGTTGGAAGCCTGTTTGAAAAAATCGACACAGTAGCAATAACGAATGAAATTCCTACAAGCCCTAATATACCCGTTCCCGCAGATACGGGTAACAACGAAGCAGAGCCGATACAGACAAACCGGGAAATAAACGCCGCTGCCATGCGTGAGCCATTTAATAAATATGTCTGCCTGTTTTTTATCTGGTCAGCATTGGCACTGATTTTATTTGTTCGTAAGGTAACAGTTTATCAAGGATTTATCCAATACATCAAAGCAGGAAATAAAGAGGTATCGGATATAAAAATCTTGAATCTGCTATCTGATTGTGAAGAAAAACTGAATATAAAAACAAGGGTTGAATTATCCCGTAATTCTCTGATTGCTTCCCCCATGCTGATCGGTTTCTTTCGACCAAGAATCATTTTGCCTGTTGGCGAATTGGAAGATAAAGAGTTATCTTATATCTTTGTGCATGAGCTAATTCACTACAAGCAGAGGGATATGTTTTATAAATGGCTGATACAGATTGTTGTGTGCGTCCATTGGTTCAATCCTTTTGTATATTTGCTGGAAAAGGAAGTGAATAAATCATGTGAATTGTCATGTGATGAAAAAGTTATATCTGTACTTGACGATACCGCAAGGCGTGAGTATGGAGATATACTAATTTCATTTTTGAAATCAAACAATCTCTACAAAAGTTCTTTAGCTTCCGTCACTTTGACAGAGGGAGCAGAACAGTTAAAAGAAAGGTTAGGTGCGATTATGAAATTTAGGAAAAAATCAAAAGTGATTATTGCCATTACTGCCATTTTTACGGTTGCTGTTTGCGTCTGCTTTTTTGTGACTGGTGCATACGCCGCCCCTTCTGTTGCTAATGATAAGAAAACGTGGAGGGACAGCGAAATATTGAATGAAGTTTTAACAGATAATGGAGTGTATTATATCTTTTGTGAAGGTGCGGACGAAGAAGATAGACCACAGGCATCTGTATCAGTTGGAAGCATCAAGTTTGTTGTGGTGCGAAAAGATAGCTGGACATCTATTGGACCGTTTGACAATAAGGAAACACTTCTTGAAGATGTCACAGAACAGTGTAAATATATGAAAAATCTTACAGAAAAAGAAAAGGGATTGGTTATAGAAACTGCGGCATCAATATCAGAGAAGAAAAACAACGGAACAGATACATATATTTATGATGAAAATTTAGGGTTTGGTTGGTATCTGGATAATGAAAATTTGGATAATACGGATTTTGAAAATAATGAATCATACAAATACACTTATACACAAAAAGGATATTACTGCAATTCCTATATTATTGAAATGGGTTGGAACGTATATGCAAAAGCCCAGCAATACTATGGAGTAACAGAAATTGTCATGAAAGACAACTCGAAAATGACGGTGTATTTTTCTGATACTGCAAAAGATTATATAAATGACAGCGAAGCTGTTTCGGCAATAGAAGAATTGATTTATTCTTTGAAAAGTGCAAATATTAGTCCGACAATAGAAATGCCTTTAATTATGAGTATAACGCCTGTTGCAACTGATGATATACCAGCATTGACAGAAAAATATTTTCAAAATGAGGACTTGATTAGATTTTCTGCACTCTTTTCAGTATTAGATGAAGTAACCCAAAAAGATTACTACAAGAAAGTATATGACGCTGATAAAATTGCGCTCTTTTCAACTATTGTACAGAACATGGACGCAGATTTAATTTTACAGTATATAGATAAATCGGAACAGGATAATAAATCAAATTTCTTTGCCGTACTTTCAGATTATATGCAATCAAGTGATTTGAAAAAATATGCCGAGAAATACTATGAAGCTAATAATATTGCCCGGTTTACAATTCTGCTTGATTGCATGACAAAGGAAGAAAAACAGGAATGGCTGAAACGGGCGCGAACAGATAAGAAAACTAATTTTGTTGTAGTCTTATCTGATGAATTGCTTGATTAAATTGTTATGGTTTAACAAGGGGCAGCCGACTAAAACAAAGCTGCCTCTTGCAAAATAAATGAACTTATCAATATTGTTTCCCATGTGGGAGAAAGGGGGAATTTTCTATGGACTGCACAGAAGCATACAGGGAACATATCATGTATTCTTTCAATGGTTTCTGCAAAGTCGTCATACGCTATGCCGCTATCAATGCATGGCGTGACAGGAACAGGCGGCGGCAAAGAGAAATATCCTTTGAATACCTCACAGAAGAAAAATTCTATCCCCTAAGCACATCAGACGAAGCTCTCAAATCACCTTACGAACAATACCCTGTTACAATCTGCGGTCAGACAATTATCCTCACCAATGGGGAGCTTGCCGCCGCCCTGTTATCCCTACCGGAGAAAAAGAGAGAAATCATTTACCTTTACTTTTTCGGGAATTACACACAACAGGAAATCGCGGATTTATACGGACATTGCAAAAGTACAGCGTGGCATTATATTCACAGCGCATTACAGATGTTGCAGAAAGAAATGGAGGGATTTTCACATGGGGAATACTAACCTTGTGCCATATGAAACCATTGTCCGGGCGACAAACGGCGAGCCGGAAGCCGTGGACGAGGTTTTACGGCATTACAGCAAACGAATCCGCTTTGCCGCCCTTGAAAACGGGCACGTCAACACAGACACCGAGGACAGCATAAAACGGCGGCTTATCACTGCCCTGTTCCAGTTCCGCTTTGACTGAAAAAGGCGGCATGACAGGAGGTGAGGTTTGTCGGGAAAATAGCCATGCTGATATTCAATGATACCGAGGAAAAAGCAGTTGAAAAAGCCATAGCCGCCCTTGCGGATATGATACCGCTGGAAGCCATACAGCCGCCCCACTCCCCCGCGCTGGTTTTCCCCGGACTGGAAATCAGACTACACCAACGCCGGGTACTGAAAAACGGGATTGACGTTTCCCTCACCCGTTTAGAATACGGCGCACTCTGCTACCTTGCCGCCAGTCCGGGGAGGGTATTCACAAAGGCGCAAATTTTTGAAGCCGTGTGGAGCATGGGGAGCGAAAGCTGCCAGTCAAGCGTTACAAATGTGATATGTAATCTACGGAAAAAGATAGAGCCGGACAGCAGGAGTCCCACTTACATAAAGACCATTTTAGGGATAGGCTACAAGTTTGTTTCCGGGGAATAACAAAGAGATAACCGCCGTTACTGGCGAAGATACGAAACAGGAAATCGGGGAATAAGGTTTCCTGTTTTTTTACGCCTGTTTTGCTTATCCCCGGCTTTACAGCGGGAGAAAAAACTGCCGCAAAATTGGCGCAATCCACACCACGCAAGCCGGGGTTATCAGCAAAAGCCCACACAGAGGAAGCCGCCACTTTCTAAGAGCAAGATTCTACCACAGTACCAAATTTCGCTAACCGCTCAATTTTGTCCTGCGGGAATCTTGTTGGGGTTGCCACCCCAAGCCCGCCTTTTTGCGGCTTGCGCCGCTTGAAAAATCCACCCAAGAAAGGAGGTTCACAGCCATGAAAAAGTACAATACGCCCCACCGCCGCCGGGTAATCAAGACACGCTTGACCGAGGAAGAATATACAGAGTTTTCCGAGCGCATTTCCCTCTACAAAATGAGCCAGTCTGAATATATCCGGCAAGCCCTAACCAAGTCAAGCATACGCCCGGTTATCACTGTTTCCCCGGTCAATGATGAATTGTTATCTGCCGTTGGGAAGTTAACCGCCGAGTATGGAAAAATCGGCGGCAACTTAAACCAGATTGCCCGCTGTCTGAACGAGTACGGCACACCTTATAACGCCCTCTCCCAAGAGGTACGAGCCGCCCTCTCCGAGCTTGCCGCCTTGAAGTTTGAAGTCTTGCAGAAAGTAGGTGAAGCCATTGGCAACGTTCAAACATATCAGCTCTAAAAATGCCAATTATGGGGCGGCTGAACAATACCTAACTTTTGAGCATGACGAGTTTACCATGAAGCCCACCCTTGATGAAAACGGGCAGATTGTTCCGAGGACAGGCTATCTCATTTCCTCTCTGAATTGCGGCGGGGAAGATTTCGCCATAGCGTGTATGCGTTCCAATCTGAAATATGGCAAGAATCAGAAACGGGAGGACGTAAAGAGCCACCATTATATTATCAGCTTTGACCCCCGTGACGCACCAGACAACGGCTTGACCGTAGACCGGGCGCAAGCGTTGGGCGAGCAGTTCTGTAAAGAGCATTTCCCCGGACATCAAGCGTTGGTATGCACCCACCCGGACGGGCATAACCACAGCGGCAACATTCATGTGCATATCGTAATCAATTCCCTACGGATTGCGGAAGTACCACTATTGCCGTACATGGAAAGACCAGCCGACACAAGAGAGGGCTGCAAGCACCGCTGTACGGACGCAGCTATGGAATACTTCAAAGCGGAAGTCATGGAGATGTGCCACCGGGAAAACCTCTATCAGATTGACTTGCTGAACGGGAGCAAGAACCGCATTACCGAGCGTGAGTATTGGGCGAAACGGAAAGGACAAGCCGCACTGGATAAGGAGAACGCTTCCCAAGCCGCCACGGGAGAGCCGCCCAAACAGACCAAGGTTGAAACCGACAAGGAGAAACTACGGCGCACAATCCGAGCCGCCCTGTCCTCTGCCGTTTCCTTTGAGGATTTTTCCGGGAAACTGCTACAACAGGGCGTGACCGTCAAGGAGAGCCGGGGGAGATTATCGTATCTCACGCCGGACAGGACGAAGCCAATCACCGCCCGGAAGTTAGGTGATGATTTTGACCGTGCCGCCGTATTGGAAGCACTCACCATAAACGCACAGAACGCCGCCAGAGCCGCCGAAAAGCACCTACCCAAAGAGGAATACCCACGGAGCATAAAAGACCGCTTACAGCGCAATAAAGTTGCCATAAACGCCCCGAAGAATGACAGCGTACAACGCATGGTAGACCGGGAAGCGAAACGAGCCGAGGGCAAGGGCATAGGATATGACCGCTGGGCGGCTGTCCACAACTTAAAGCAAATGGCGGCGACCATGAGTATTTATGAGGAATCCGGCTTTTCTTCCCCGGAAGAACTGAAAGCCGCCCTTGCCGCCGCCAGTGCGGAGCTGAACAGCGTCCACGCCGAACTGAAAACCGTGGAAAGCACCTTGCATGAGAAAAAGGACTTGCAGAAACAGCTATTGGCATACATCAAGACCAAGCCCGCCCGTGACGGGCTGAAAGCACAGAAAACAGAGAAAGCCCACAAAAACTACCGGGAGCAGCACGAAAGCGATTTTATGATAACCGAAGCTGCCACCCGGTATTTTAAGGCACAGGGAATCCAAAAACTGCCAGCGTCCAAAACCTTACAGACCGAGATTGAGCAGCTTACCAAAGAGAAAAACGCCCTTTACAACGAGTACCGGGCAAAGAGGGAACGCACAAAGGAATTGCAGACCGTAAAGGGCAACATTGAGCAGATTTTAAAGCGCAAGCCAGAGCGCAGAAAGGGGCGGGAAAATGAACGGTAAACGCCCCTACATGGATTACCCAAAGCACAGAGCCGCCCGCCGCCTTGTGCATGAGTGCTGTAACTACGATAACGGCAACTGTATTGTACTGGATAACGGCGCGCCTTGTGTATGTGTGCAAAGTATCAGCTATTCGCTTCTCTGCCGCTGGTTCATTGCCGCCGTGCTTCCCCTTGACTGGAAACTGGAAGCCGCCCTACTCCACCGGGCAGAACTGAAACGCTGTACCGAGTGCGGCGGTCAGTTTCTCCCAAAATCCAACCGGGGGAAATACTGCCCCGATTGTGCCGGACGCATGAAAAGAACCAGAGCCGCACAGCGCAAGCGGAAACAGAGGGGGAAATGTCACGCTTTAGAAAATACAGAACCCCCGTAAATCAAGGCTTTCCGGCTGCTGCTCAATGGGTATGCGGTACATTTATCCTTTACCCCCGGAAAAGCCGTTTTAAATGCGTAACAGAAGCCACAGACAGGAGGTGAAAACCATAGCTGAATACATCACAGCCGAAACAATCATACCGCCGTATCTGCCCTATCCCCGTTTCCTGCTGAAAATGGACTTGTCACAGACCGCAAAGCTGCTCTATGCGCTGCTGTTAGACCGTTCCACCCTCTCACAGAAAAACGGCTGGCAGGACAATGAGGGCAGGACGTATATTGTCTACCCCATAGCAGAGATAGCGGAAATACTGGATAAAAGCACCATGACCATACAGAACTCCCTAAAAGAACTGGACATTGCCGGGCTTTTGGAGAGGGAACGCCGGGGATTTTCCGCGCCGAACCGCCTTTATGTGAAAGTGCCGGAAGTAGTAAAGGTTTCTTTAGATATGACACAAAGAAATCTTGATGTCAGTCCTACAGAAAACTGTACATCAGACACAAAGAAAACTTTACCTATGATACAAAGAAAACTTTACCCTAACCAACTAAATATAAACAAACTAAAAGAGAGCCAACGAATGGGAGCGAGTGGAGAGCCGCCCGCGCCCTATGGCAAATACCAGAATGTTTTCCTCACTGAAAGCGAATATGCGGAGCTGAAGCAGGAATACCCGGACTGCCTTGAACGGCTTATTGTCAGCGCCAGTGATAAAATGTAAAAAAACGCCGAGGAAAAAATGTAGTTTTGTGGCGGAGGTGAAGGGAAAAAGATAGACTCCCAATCAGGGCGAGAAA
>NZ_RAZF01000014.1 GCF_003612555.1 Acutalibacter sp. 1XD8-33 | reverse complement strand
AGCGGCTCCTTATGGGAACCGCTCTTGCTTTTTTCCTTTTTTACGAGGGTTCGAATCTATTTTTCGCTTACTGCCATCCACGTTTTCGCACTTTTCAAATCCAGGCTTTTGAGATGCAAAAAACCGCGTGGTTACGCGGTTTTTTGCCCAAATATCTTTTTGGTTTTCCTAGGATGGTGGAGATGGCGGGAATCGAACCCGCGTCCGAAAAAGGGGCGCCAGGGCTTTCTACGGGCGTAGCTTTTGATTTATCTCTCCCGCAGCCCAGTGCTCAAAAGCAAGCCCCGGGCTTTGGCAGCCTTCTTTGTCATGGCAAGGGTCAAAGGCGGCCCCCTCGCTCACGTTCACCGCTCATCGACGCTCTTATCCCGGCCGCGGTATTCCGAGCAAGAACGGCTGCTTATTTAAGCAGCAACAGCAACAAAATCGTTGTCGTTTAATTGAAAAGTTTACAGCTTTTATAGCGGTTCTGCGCCGCTGCCCGCTTACCAAGGTTTCCCTCCCCCGTCGAAACCTTTACATCCCCATGAGGGAAACTATCCTACATATATAGTATACACCCTCCCGTATGGTTTTAGCAAGAACTTTTTGCTCTTTTTTTGCCTATTTTATATCAATCTTTCGTTTCTGTATTCCTTATTTCACCAGCCCGTTGTGAAGGCGAGAAATCCCCGTCATTTTGCCGTAATCTTCCAGAAAATTCGTGTCATTCTTTTGCATCAATTCTTTTCGATTCTGTGATATAATGTAGGCGGAACATATGCCATTCTCTCTATTTTGATTTCCAATCGGAGATTACCCAAAGGAAGGTTAGAATAAATGTGTACCAGTAAAGATGTCGCCAAATTGGCCGGAGTGTCTGCGGCTACTGTTTCCCGGGTATTCCGGGGGGAAAAGGTCGTCACGGAAGAAACCCGCAATCGGGTACTAGAGGCTGCCCGCCAGCTGAACTATACACCCAGCGTGGCGGCCAGCATGCTGAAAAAGCAAAATAATCATACCGTGGCTTTTTTGGACCCAGACCCACGAAACTCCTTTTATATCCGGATGATTTCGAAAATCAGCGATGTTCTGAGGAACCGCTACGACTACTCCGCCATTATGACCCCAGACACCAAATATGACCAGGAGCTCTTGGATTCTGTGCTGCTGTTTCTTTCCTACCGGGTGGAATGTATTGTATTCTCCCCCATTCACAGCGTCTTTGATCCCAATCTAGCCAAACTGTTCCGTCCGGATTCTCCCACGAAGTTTTTACAGCTGCATTCCCATGTCTATGACGAAATCAGCTCTATCTCCTACCCCGATGTCACTGGCATGGAAACCGGTGTAACCCATCTGCTACAGCAGGGACACCGACGCATCCTCTTTGCTTCAGACGACGCCGTACGGATGCGGGGCTGCCAGCTGGCTTATGAAAAAGCGGGGATCTCCCAACCTGAAATCCCTATCAATCTTTTTCATGGCCAGGTGGAGTTAGAGGGTTTGATCCAGTCTATCCAAAAATACCGCCCCACCGCCATCATGGCCGTGGCAGAAATGTCTGGCCTGAAGGCCTATACCGCCATCACCCGGCTTGGCCTGCGGGTTCCCGAAGATATCAGTTTCCTGGTCTACGACGATTCCAGCTGGGCTCAGGCTCTGGGGATCTCCGTAATCGCCCATCCCATGGAAGAAATCGTGGAGACAGCAGCGGATCTGATCTCCGGCATGAACACCGGACTCTATCCTCAGCCCCAGCATCGAAAAATCTGCCCCTGCCTGCTGCTTCGGGACTCTATTCGCCCTCTTGTTCCGTAACTTATACTTTCTGGGAGTTTTTATGGGGGAAACGGCACACCGCACCAAGCAAAGCGAAATGCGTGGGCTGGGTTTCGCGGTCGTGACAAAAAGATAAACACTCGCGCAGCTCGGTTTATCTTTCCGTTTTCCTACGGAAAACTCTGCCAAGTTGAGTGCTGGATGCCCAGAGCTGGGTTACTCCGGGACTAGGAAACTTTTTTTCTCAGTTGCAAAAGAGATTCATCTCGCCGTGCGAGATGAACTCTCCGTTTCCTCTTGCCGATGTTTTGCAAAGCAAAACTCGGATAGTTAACCGAGCGCAGCGAGCTTTAACTATGATTCACCACTTCAAAAAATGCGCTTCTCAGGTGTTAAGGTCAAGGGCAAGACCGTGGAGCGCTGCTCCACACCACGCCACTTTTGAAAAAGTGGACAAAACTTTTACCCTGGCTGGCTGAGTGCGCAAAAGCCAACTAGCGTAAAATGTTTCGTAGACTTCGTTTCACGAAGTCTTGCCTTTCTCAAAGGCTGCGGGGTTTTTAGGGGGCGACAATCGCCAGTGGCGATTTCCCGTCGCTGACCGAACCGGCAGGTGAGTGGAACCCCTAAACCGCCGGAGGCCTGCGCAGCGAAGCGAGCACCACTCTCAAAAAGTATGCTTTATTGACGGAATGCCCGGCGCTGTTTCGCGGCAATCCGTTCTCTGCGGGCCTGCGTTTCCGCCTCGTCTAAAAGCAGCTCTCCCTCACTGGTAATCGTCAGCACGCTGCCCTCCCCCACACCGCTGGGCAGCTCACTGGTTTCTATGGCAAAATATTTTTGCTCTTTGTCCTCACAGATGGCATATTTCCCATCAAAACGGTCGACGATCAACTGTCTCATACCCTATATTTTCCTCCTTTTCCAGTCTTGCGGAAATGTTGTCTCCATCAAAAAAGAACGCAATGTTCCCATGAATATCCGTACGGTAGATCTCCGCGCCGGCGTACTCCAGACGGGCCAGCACGTCATCCTTGGGCAGGTGATTTCTATCAAAGCCTGAAGAAACCAGCGCGTATTTGGGAGAAGTCTCCCACACAAACCGAAAGCTGCTGGATGTATCGCTGCCGTGATGCCCCACTTTCAACAAATCCACATCCAGATCCTGTCCGCTGAGGATAAGGTCCTGCTCTGCCGCATCCTCCATGTCTCCGCAGAAAAGCGCGGAAAAACCTTGGCAATCCAGACGAAGCACTAACGAGGCATCATTGGCATTGTCATAGGGCTCCACCGGACCCAGCGCTGTGATCTTCGCCGCGCCTAAGGAAAAGCTCTCCCCTGGTTCCAACGCCAAACGGGGAACTCCTCTTTTCTTCAATTGTCCGGTCAGCTCCCGATATTCCCGGCTGGCTGGTACAAGATCTTCCGGAAGGACCGCCTGCACAAAGCAGTTTACCTCCACCTGGGCGAACAGAGACGGCATTCCGCCAATGTGGTCCCCATCGGGATGGGACATAATGAGGTAATCCAGGGAATCCACCTGATGGTTGCGCAAATACTCCTCCACCAAAGACGCGGATACCCCTTTTCCGGCATCCAGGAGAGCCGCGTGGCCCTGGCTCCGAATCAGCAAAGCATCCGCCTTGCCCACGTCGATGGCATGGATTTCCAGGAGCTCCGTCTCCCCCCGGCGGTCATTCAGCCCCAGCTCATAGCAAACCTCCCGCACCAGCCGCGTCCCAGGGGGCGTGAGGGCAAACAGGTATCCCCCGGCCAGCAGCAGAAGGAATATTCTTTTCAGCCAGGTAACGCGCTTTCGATAGACTCGCGCCCAGGAGCTTCCCATAGCATCCCCACCTTATCCCAGCTTATTATACCTCATTTTCTTTCCGTTTGCAACGCAAAATAGATTCCCATTCTCCCCCACTTGACAAGACCAGAAAGAATATGTATAATTATTCATATTCTTGCATAGAAAGAGGGATGTATATGACCATTCGACTGCTGAAAGAAGAAGATTTTCCCCAGCTCCTTGCGCTGTGGACCGCTACCCCCGGCATGGGGCTGAACAGCGCCGATGACTCCCCCGAGGGCATCCGCCAGTATCTCCGCCGCAACCCGGACACCTGCTTCGCGGCGGAAGCCGAGGGCCGGATCGTGGGGGCCATTCTTGCCGGACACGATGGCCGCCGGGGCTTTCTTTACCACCTGGCCGTGGGGGAATCTCAGCGCCTTCAGGGGATCGGGAGAGCTCTCGTCCGCAGCGCCCTAGCCGCACTGAAAGCCCAAGGCATCCGGAAAGCGGCCCTGGTGGCCTTTCGGAACAACCGGCTTGGCAACAATTTCTGGAAGAGCATAGGCTTTTCCTTACGGGAGGACCTGAACTACTGGAACATTCCCCTGGATGAATAAAAATGCAAGGAAAAAGGGACGCTGGAAGCGCCCCTTTCTGTGACCAAGTCTGTAAGCCGAGTTCTGTCTTGAGCAGTCATCTATCTTGGCCTGCCGTTGCCAGCAGGCTCACGCCACCTCCACGGAACGCGCGGGCCACGCCGGCGGTGAAACCGCCTGTCCCGATACCACGGTGTTGCTCCGGATAGGGTTTACAGGGCCGCGCGGTCTCCCGCGCGCCGGTGAGCTCTTACCTCGCCTTTCCACCCTTGCCTGAGAGATTGGCCCAGGGCCCATCTCCGGCGGTATATCTCTGTTGCACTATCCCTAGGGTCGCCCCCGGCGGCTGTTAGCCGTTATCCTTGCCCTGTGGAGCTCGGACTTTCCTCAGACGCGCGCTTTCGCCTCGCGCCCGCAACTGCCCGGCTTGCTCACATAGAATATTCTACCGGAAACCGCTTCGCCCGTCAATAGTTTTTTTCGGAAAGCATCCGGTTCTTTTCATCCCACAGCCTCTGGGACAGGTCCACATAATAGTTGTGGGGGTTCTCAAAGCGGGTGACCTCTTCCCAGAGGGAGTCCACTTGGGCGGCGCAGTAGGCCTTGATGGCGTTCAGTGCCCTGGGAGTATATACGCATTCGCCGTCTTTGAAAATCTGGACCAGCAGGGGCACCGCGTGGAAGTTCTCGACAGTTTTGCGCTTCCAGGTGTGGTCGGGGTCAAACAGCACATAGGGATTCTCCTCGTCGATCACCTCGTCGTGCATCGCCACCACATCCGCAATGGCCTTGTCCGTCTCCTTGTCGAACAACCTCCAGACACTTTTAAAGCCGGGCGTGGTAATTTTTGCCACATTCTCGCTGATCTTAATCTTGGGGGTGATGGAGCCGTCCTGATTCTCCACGCCCACCAGTTTATAAACTCCGCCGAACACGGGTTCAGAAGAGGAAGTAATCAGCCGCTCGCCTACGCCGAAGGAATCCACCTTTGCCCCCTGGGCCAGCATATCCCGGATAATATATTCATCCAGGGAATTGGAGGCGCAGATAGGACAATCCTCAAAGCCCGCGTCATCCAGCATTTTCCGGGCTTTCCGGGACAGATAGGTAATGTCGCCGCTGTCAATGCGGATACCTTTGGGCCGGAAGCCCTTGGGACCCAGCACCTCATTGAAGATTTTGATGGCGTTCGGCACGCCGGATTTCAGCACATTATAGGTGTCTACCAGCAAGACGCAATTGCTAGGATAGGCCTGGGCATACGCCTTGAAAGCGTCGTACTCCGTGTCGAAAAGCTGCACCCAGCTGTGGGCCATGGTGCCCAGAGCCGGCACGCCAAAAAGCTGATCGCTGACCGTGCAGGCTGTTCCCGCGCAGCCGCCGATATAAGCCGCCCGGGCCCCATAGACCGCGCCGTCAAAGCCCTGGGCCCGGCGGGAGCCAAATTCCATTACCGCCCTGCCCTGGGCCGCCCGGACAATGCGGTTGGCCTTTGTGGCAATCAGGCTCTGATGGTTGATGCACAGCAACACCATCGTCTCCACAAACTGGGCCTGGATGGCCGGACCACGCACCGTGACAATAGGTTCGCCCGGAAAAACCGGCGTACCTTCAGGTACAGCCCAAACATCGCAGGAAAACCGGAAATTTCTCAGATAATCAAGAAACTCGTTGCTGAAAATGTTTCGGGACTGGAGATATTCCACGTCCTCTTCCGTAAAACGCAGACCTTTCAGATAGTCTACCAGCTGCTCCACACCGGCCATGATGGCAAACCCGCCGTTATCCGGCACCCTGCGGAAAAACATATCGAAATAACAAGTGGTATCCTGAAAACCACCGAGAAAATAGCCATTGGCCATGGTCAGCTCATAAAAATCCGTAAGCATGGTGAGTTCACGTTCTGAAAACTTTCTGCTCAAAAAAATCGTCCTTTCATCGTTGTTTTCTGTGATTACGAAGCTCTTGTACATAAGGACCGGGGAACAATGAATATTCTGCTAATCTTGTCTCCATTATAACAGGCAAAACGGGAAAAGTACAGTGCCATTTTGCGATTTGAGAATAATGACAAATTATTTTACCGAAAACTCTTGATTTCTAATGATTGTTCCATTATAATACTTAGTTAAATGGATTATGTTTGTGTTGAGAAGAATATAACTAGGAGAATGAGCTATGAGACTGCGTGGGCAACCCCTTGGAACCAAAAACCTCATCGGAGCAAGAGTGGAAACTGCCCGTAAGAGCCAGGGCATGAAGCAAAAAGAACTGCTGGCTCAATTGCAGGTACGGGGTGTGGATTTAAACGCCTCCGGCTTATCAAAGCTGGAAGGGCAGATCCGTTATGTGACCGACATGGAGCTTTTGGCTCTCTCAAAAATCCTGAACGTGTCTGTCATGTGGCTGCTGACAGGCAAGGATATGCGAGAGCGATAGCCTGTGTCCCATGCGCGAAAACCGCTGTTTTCTTTTCTGTACGCATATTTTGCCGGAATTCCCCCATATTAACCTGTAAGCGGCAAAAACAGGAGGGATGCGGCGTGCTTTGCTGGGAAGAGCTCAAACGGCTGGCGCCGGCAGGGATTTTTTGGGGAGCATACACTCTCCTATTTCTGTTGTGGAAAATTACCTTTTTTTATACATTGCCTTTCCTTTTGGGACTGCTGGTTGCAGCCATATTGCAGCCGGTGATTCGCTTTGCCGAACACAAACTTCATTTAAACCATAACTGGGCTTCTGGCGGGATAACCGCTTTAGCCCTGTCTCTTTTTCTGATCGTACTGCTGCTGCTTCTCTTCGTTGCCGCGAAAGAAATGACAATTTTTTTGATAAAAGCCACCCAAGGCGGATTCCCCGAATTCTCTCCGGCGGTACAGAGCTTTTTCCGGCAAATCGGCGGTTTTTTCCAGAGCCTTGACGGAAATTTCTGGGAACGCAACCGTCAGAATCTGGTGGAGTTTTTTAAGAACAGCGCGGGGCTTGCCGTCACCATACTTTCTCAGGCACTTGCTGTGTTGACGTCTCTTCCCACACTGCTGGCCCTGTTGCTGGCGACGGCATTTTCAGCGTATTTTTTCGCCAAAGACTACGGTACAATCAAAGCGTGGGGCAGGAGAATTCTAGGCAAAAAAACGCTTTCTCTTGCCAGGGCTGCTGTGAAAAGTTCTTCTGGAACCGGCAGGCGGTATGCTCTCTCCTACGCGCTGATCTACTTTATCAGCTTTTGCGAGGCCTTTGTGATTCTGTCTATTCTGGGCATCCCCTACCCGCTTCTAACAGCTGTTCTCACCTGCATTGCCGATGTACTGCCTGTGCTAGGCCCAGGCATCGTCTTTACGCCGGTGGCGGTGTACCAGGCCCTCATCGGAGAATATGGCCGGAGCATCGGGGTACTGATCGGATGGTTGGTGATGACTTGCATCCGTCAGGTGGTGGAACCCAAACTGGTGGCCTCCACGGTGAAGATCCATCCCCTGGCCATGCTGGCCGCTGTCTATTTCTCCCTGGCGGCGGGAAGCCTCTGGGTGCTGCTCTACACAGCGGGATTTTTTACGCTGTACGCCATGCTGCGGACGGCGGGCATCCTTCCGGCCCTCTCCCCGCCCCCCTCCAAAGCAGAATAGAAAACCCGCCGGGGCTTTCCAGGCGGGTTTTTTGATATCGCGCTCAGCTAACCAGCGTAAAAGTTTCGTCGTCTCACCTGCCAGTTCGGTCGGTGCTTGACGGTCCCCACTGAGGACCAGCACCCTTTTCAAAGGTTGTGGAGGTTTGGAGGGTGAGCGTCTGCCAGTGGCAGACACGCTGCGAACCGACCGAAGCGGTAGCTGAGAGCCAACGCCTCCAAGGTCTTATCTCTTGACCTGAAACACCTGAGAAGCGCATTTTTGCGGGTGAATTTGCGCAAGAATTGCGCAACGAGGGCGCAAGCGCCCTCGTTCCGGAACCCACCAGCTCTGTGCGCCTGGAATCAGCCAAAACACTCGCCCGGCCCTGTGCTCCGCAATCAGCCAGCCCGAGCACCCACGCGCCCATATAAAACACGCTTTTATTCGCGATATTTTTGAGGGCGCGCGCTGGGTGGAATGCGTTCGGCGGGCTATTCGCACGCGAAGCTGGCACACGGCGAAAACTGCTGCCCGCAGAGCTGGCTGGTTCCGATTTCCAAGGGCTTCTCGCCTGCAAAGCAGGCGAAACAGGGGCCCCCCTACGAGGGTCCCCTACGCAAAACGTCCCACCGGGACGTTTATGCTACCCTCCTGCGTTGTTTTCTCAGGTGTTAAGGTCAAGGGAAAAGACCTTGAGGGCGTTGCCCTCAAACTCCCACAAACTTTTTGAAAAATGTTTGATCAAAAACTTTTATCCTGGACAGCCTTCGGCGGGTCAGAAAGCCTTACCCGTTGCCCGCCATGGTCTTGACCATGACGGCTTTCTGGGCGTGAAGCCGGTTCTCCGCCTCTTCGAAAATGTACTGGGCGTGGGCCTCGAACACCTCCTCGGCGATCTCCTCCCCCCGGTGGGCGGGCAGGCAGTGCTGCACCATGGCATCGGGCTTGGCCTGGGCCATGAGCTCCTGGTTCACACAGTACCCGGCAAAAGCGGCTTCCCGTTTCTGGCGCTCCTCCTCCTGTCCCATGGAGGTCCACACATCGGTGATCACCACATCCGCGTCCTTGGCGGCACGCATGGGATCATCGGTGAGTTCAAAGCAGTCATAGCCATTGGCAAAGTCCAGAATCTCCTGGGGCGGGCGGTATCCCTCCGGGCAGGCCACGGACACCGCCATGCCCACCTTCAGGCCCCCCACGATCAGGGAGTTCATCATGTTGTTGCCGTCCCCGATGAAGCACAGCTTCAAGCCCTCCAGCGAGCCCTTGAACTCCCGCACGGTCATCAGGTCCGCCAGAACCTGGCAGGGATGGCAGAAGTCCGTAAGGCCGTTGATCACCGGCACGCTGCCGTATTTTGCCAGATCCTCCACCTCCTGCTGCTCAAAGGTGCGGATCATAATGCCGTCCACATACCGGGACAGCACCCGGGCGGTGTCCTGCACCGGCTCGCCCCGGCCGATCTGGGACCCCTGGGCCCCCAGCACCACTGCATAGCCCCCCAGCTGGTTGATACCCACCTCAAAGGACACCCGGGTGCGGGTGGAGGACTTCTCGAAGATCATCCCCAGGCATTTGCCCTTGAGATGGTGGTGCTCGATGCCGTGCTTGGTCTCATACTTCAGCTGGTCGGCCAGGTTGAGGACTTCAATGATCTCCTCTCCGGTCATGTCCAGCAGCTTCAAAAGATGCTTCATAGTCAGTCAACCTCCCGCAATACTTTCGCGAATTTTTCCAGGCCCTCGTCCATCTCCTCCTGGGTGATGGTCAGAGGCGGCAGGAACCGGACCAGCTCCTTGGCGGTGAGCACCAGAAGCCCCGCTTCCGCGCATTTCGTAAGCACATCGTGGGCGTCCCCGGATTTCAGCTTGATCCCCAGCATCAGCCCCCTGCCCCGGACAAAGTCCACCTGGGGCATAGCCAGGAGCTTCTCCCGGAAATAGGCTCCCTTTTCCTCCACGGCCCCCAGGAACGCCGGGTCGTTCACCCGCCGGACCACCTCACGTGCTCCCGCGCAGACCACCGGATTCCCCCCAAAGGTGGACCCCTGCTGGCCGGGCTTCAGGATATTCCGCAGCCTCTCCTTTACCAGACAGACACCGATGGGCAGGCCCCCCGCCAGACCCTTGGCGCTGGTGGCCACGTCCGGCTGGACGCCGTAGCCCTGGTAGCTGTAGAAATGCCCGGTGCGGCCCACACCGGTCTGGACCTCGTCCACCATGAACAGCACGTCCCTTTCTCGGCAAAGCCTGGAAAAGCCCTGAACAAAGCCCTCGTCCATGGGCACCACGCCGCCCTCGCCCTGGACCGTCTCGATGAGCACGGCGCAGACGGAGCCGTCCAGCAGGGCGGCCACGGCCTCCAAGTCTCCCCCCTCCGCATAGAGGAAGCCCTCTGTCAGGGGAAGGAAGTCCTTGTGGAAGGCCTCCTGGCCCGTGGCGGCCAGGGTGGTCAGCGTCCGGCCGTGGAAGGAGTTGTTGAGGGTGACGATCTTGTCCGCGCCCCGCTTCTCCCCGTATTTCCGGGCGATTTTAATGGCGCACTCGTTGGCCTCGGCCCCGGAATTGCAGAAAAAGGCCTGGGCCATTCCGGCGGCTTTGCACAGCTCCTCCGCCAGGGCGGTGTTCTGGGGGGAGTAGTAGTAGTTGCACAGGTGCTGAATCTCCCCCGCCTGGGCCGCCACGGCGGCGGTCCACTGGGGGTCGCTGTAGCCCAGGGAGTTCACGCCGATGCCGGAGGTAAAGTCAATGTACTCCTTGCCCTCGGCGTCCCAGGCACGGGCGTTTCTGCCCTTCACCAGGGCGGCGTCCACCCGGCCATAGGTATGCATGATGTAGGCCTGCTCCTGATCTTTGATCTCCTGAAAGGTCAAAAAAGCCACTCCTTTCTATCTTTCCATCCATAATTAAGGCATGCCCGGCAGTTCCCCACGCCGGCCCGCCCCGTTGAGACAGGAAACAAATTTTACAAGCCCCGTAAATTGTCGATACGCTCCGGGTTTTCCGCCGCCGCCCATTCCTTTAGCTTATCGCAGGGAAATTCAGGACATTTGCCGCAATGCTCCTGCCCTTTTCCCGCGTTGCAGGCGTACAGCTCGCAGGAGCCCCAAAACACCTGGCCCTGAATTGCTTTGCACCCGGCGCAGTTTCGTTCTGTCTTAAATTTGCAGACATCACAGTCTATCCCGCAAACACTGAAATTCATCCTCTTTCTCCTCTCAGAAGCTATAGGTTTTAAGACCTTGGAGGCTCTGGTCTCGCCTGCCGGCTCGGTCGGTTCGCGGCGTTGTCTGCAATACTTGGCTTTGCCAAGTATCCGGCAGAACGCTCACCCCCAAACCCCTGCAAGGGGCCTAGACGCCTGAGACTTGGCTTCGCCAAGTCTTTGACCGCGCAATGTCACTCCTCATTTCATTCGTCGTGAAAGTTTTGACGTTTTGACAAGCTGACCAGGGTAAAAGTTTTGGTCGAGCTTTTTCAAAAGCTCGCAGGGTGTGGGACGGAGTCCCACGGTCTTGCCCTTGACCTTAACACCTGAGAAGCGCATTTTTTGAAGGTGAATTGGCGCGCAGCGCCAAGAGGGAACTTTTTGCAAGAGAAAAAAGTTCCCTGAAAACCGGAACCAGCCAGCGGCTTCGTATCCCAGCTTTCGCCTTCTACCTGCTTCGCGGGCCGAGAGCCAGCCCAACGCGCTATGCCTGGGGCGCGTCTCAAAACCTATACCAATTCTCAATAAAACATGGTGCCGATGCCCTCGTCGGTGAACAGCTCCACCAAAATAGAGTGGGCTGTACGGCCGTCGATGATATGGGCCCGGCCCACGCCCCGGCGCACCGCGTCCACGCAGCAGTCGATCTTGGGGATCATGCCCCCGCTGATCACGCCCTCCTTTTTCAGGCGGCGCACGTCGCTGACGTTCACCACCGGGATGATGGTGCTCTCGTCGTCCTTGTCCCGCAAGAGGCCCCGCACGTCGGTCATGAGGATCAGCTTCATGGCCCCCAGCTCGGCGGCAATGCGGGCGGCGGCCACGTCGGCGTTGATATTGTAGACCTCCCCATGATAGCCCGCCGCCACAGTGGAGACGATGGGGATATAGCCGTCCTTCGCCACATTCCGAAGGATATCCGCGTTCACCTCCCGGATCTCCCCCACAAAGCCCAGGTCCGCCTCCAGCTTATCGGCCTTCAGCAGGGAGCCGTCCAGACCGCACAGGCCCACGGCCTTGCCCCCGGCGTTTTCCAGCAGCTGCACCAGGTCCTTGTTCACCTTCCCGGCCAGCACCTGCTGGACGATGTCCATGGTCTCCTGGTCCGTGTAGCGCAGGCCGCCCACAAACCGGCTCTCCTTGCCGATCTTGTTCAGCATGGCGTTGATCTCCGGCCCGCCGCCGTGGACCAGCACCACATTGATACCCACCAGCTGCATGAGCACGATATCGCTCATCACGGCGGATTTCAGCTCATCGTCCAGCATGGCGTTCCCGCCGTATTTCACCACCACGGTAGCCCCGGCGTATTTTTTGATATAGGGCAGGGCCTGCACCAGGATATTGGCCCGCTGGCTGTTTGATACCTGCATTCCGTCCATCCTCTTTCTACGACCTCCCAACATTTGTCCAAGCCATCACCATCATGCCTACCGCCAAAACAAAGAATGCCACAAGGAGAAAATTGGCGGCGATCCCTCCCAGCAGCAGCCTGCGCCACAGCTTTGAGGTCCTGTGCCGCGTGGCAAAATGGCAGCAGATACCCAGCAGCAATAAAACCGCTGTGATAACCGCTGCGGCAGGGTCCAGAAATACCATCCCCATGGCGGTGAAGCACAGCGCGGTGAAAGCCAGAAAATTCATGGCAAGCAGCAGAGCCAGCGCCGCCGCCGGAATATCCCAAGCGCTCTCCATCTTCAGGGGCATTTTTCTCATACGCGCCGCCTCAGCTCCGGTAATCCGCGTTGATCTTCACATAGTCATAGGTCAGGTCGCAGCCATAGGCCTCGGCGGAAACCTCCCCCATGTGCAGGTCGATCACCGTCTCCAGCTCCGGCTGGGAGATCACCGCCAGCGCGTGCTCCTCGGAAAAATCCGCCACCAGACCCGCCCGGCAGACCTGCTCGCTGCCTGTCTGGGAGCGGAAGGTCACGTCGATCTTGTCCACATCCACCGGGACCCCCGCGTAGCCGATGGCGCAGAGGACCCGCCCGGCGTTGGCGTCGTTGCCGAACATGGCGGCCTTGAACAGGCTGGACCCGCTGACGCTCCGGGCAACCGTGCGGGCGGTGTGCAGGTCCGGCGCGCCCTCCACCCGGACCACCAGCAGCTTGGAAGCGCCCTCGCCGTCCTTGGCCAGCATTTTGGAGAGCTTGCGGCCTACAGCCTCCAGAGCGGCGGCAAAGGCCTCGTAGTCCTCCCCCTCGCCGGTGATCTCCGGGTTCCCGGCGGCGCCGTTTGCCAGGACCATGAAGGTGTCGTTGGTGGAGGTGTCGCCGTCCACGGTGACCATGTTATAGGTGGCGTCCGCAGCGGCTTTGATGGCCTTCTGGAGCATTTCCGGGGAAATGGCGCAGTCCGTGGTCACAAAGCTGAGCATGGTGGCCATGTTGGGATGGATCATGCCGCTGCCCTTGGCGATGCCCCCCACGCGCACCTCTTTCCCGCCGATCTCCACCTTCACCGCCGCCTCCTTGGGGAAGGTGTCCGTGGTCATGATGGCCGTGGCGGCCATGGGAGAGCCGTCCGGGCGCAGGGCATCTTTCAGGGCCTGGGCGGAGTCCGCGATGGGCTCGATGGGCAGGGAGGGGCCGATGACCCCGGTGGAGGCCACCACCACGTCCGTGGAGGGGATCCCCAGGACCTCCCCGATGATTTCACACATTTTCTCCGCCTTTTCCAGGCCGTCCGGGGCGCAGGTGTTGGCGATGCCGGAGTTGCACACAATGGCCCGGGCTTTGCCGTCGGCGATGTTCTTCTTCGTCACGGCGATGGGCGCGCCCTGGACCAGATTCCGGGTGTAGACTCCGGCGGCGGCGCAGTCCCTGTCGCTGTAGATCAGCGCTAGATCGGGCTTTGTCTTGTTCTTGCGTATGCCGCAGTGGAGCCCGCTGGCGGAAAAGCCCTGGGCTGCGGTTACGCCCCCTTCGATGAATTCCATATGGTTCCTCCTCCAAAAAGTATCGTGCTCGCAGACCTCTTACGAAGCAATCAAAACGCCATGGGGACCAGCTTCAACCCGGCGGTCTCCTCCAGGCCGAAGGCCAGATTCATGTTCTGGACGGCCTGCCCCGCCGCGCCCTTTACCATGTTGTCGATGGCGGAGATGGCCGCGAAGGTCCCCGTGCGGGCGTCCACAAAGAGGGACAGGTCGCAGAAATTGGTGCCCCGCACGTTCTTCACGTTGGCGGCCTGCCCCTGTGGCAGCAGCCGGATGAAATACTCCCCGGCGTAGCGGCTCTCGTAGGCCGCCCGCAGCTTCTCCAGGGTCGCGCCGGGCTTCATGCGGACGTAGCAGGTGGCCAGGATTCCCCGGTTGATGGGCAGCAGATGGGGCACGAATGTAAGGCGCATCTCCTTGCCAGCGATCCGGGAGAGGGTCTGCTCCATCTCGGGGGTGTGCCGGTGACAGGCCACTTTGTAGGCGGTGAAGCCCTCGTTCAGCTCCGGGTAGTGGCTGCCCTGGGTGGGCTTGCGCCCCGCGCCGGTGACGCCGGATTTGCAGTCGGCCACGATCCCCTCCGTCTCGATGAGCCCGGCCTCCAAAGCCGGAACCAGCGCCAGGGGCACCGCCGTGGTGTAGCAGCCGGGGTTGGCGATGAGCTTTTTGCCCCGGATCTCCTCCCGGAACAGCTCCGGCAGGCCGTAGACCGCTTGCTTGTGGAGGGCCGGGTCGGTGAAAGCGCCCCCGTACCACTCCTGGTAGACCTCCTCGCTCTCTAGGCGGAAATCCGCCCCCAGATCGATGAAGGCCTTGCCCGCCGCCATGCACTGGGCGGCCAGCTCCTGGGAGAGCCCGTGGGGCAGGGCAGCGAAGATCACGTCGCTTTTCTCCACCACATCTTCCTGGGACTCACAGATCATATCGCATATGTTGTAGTAGGCGGGATAGACGGCGGACAGGGGCTGGCCCTGAAAACCCACCGAGCTGATGGCCGAAAGCTCCGCCTGGGGATGCCCCAGAAGCAGCCGGCACAGCTCCGCACCTGCATAGCCGGTGGCACCCACCACGCCCGCTTTTACCGTGTTCATGTCAAGTATTTCCCCTTTCCAACAGGTCCAGCACCCGCCGGGCCTGGGCTTTTACATTCTCCGGCGCGGGCCCGCCCAGCACCTTGCGGCCCCCTACGCATTTCTCCAGGGAGATGGCGGCGAACACCCCTTCGTCGAAGGCCGGGCAGACCCGCCGGTACTCCTCCAGGGGCAAAGTCTCCAGGGTGAGGCCCCGGTCCAGGCACAGGGCCACCAGCTCCCCGGTGATCTTGTAGGCGTCCCGGAAGGGGAGCCCCTTCAGAGACACCAGATAGTCCGCGCAGTCCGTGGCGTTGATGAAGCCCCCCGCCGCCGCCTTCCGCATGTTCCCCTCCAACACCTTCATGGTCTCCAGCATGGGGATCAAGGGCGTGAGGCACAGCTTCAAGGAGTCCACCGCGTCAAAGACCGCCTCCTTGTCCTCCTGCATATCCTTGTTGTAGGCCAGGGGCAGACCCTTGAGCATGGTGAGCAGGGCGGTCAGGTCCCCAATCACCCGCCCGGACTTCCCCCGGATCAGCTCCGCCAGATCGGGATTTTTCTTCTGGGGCATAATGCTGGAGCCCGTGCAGTAGGCGTCGTCCAGCTCAATGAACTTAAACTCCCAGGAGCACCACAGCACCAGCTCCTCGCAGAGCCGGGACAGGTGCACCATGCACAGGGACGCCGCGAAGGCAATCTCCGCGCAGAAATCCCGGTCGGAGACCCCGTCCAGGCTGTTCTGGGTGGGGGCTGTAAAGCCCAGGAGCTTTGCGGTCAGTTCTCGCTCCAGAGGGTAGGTGGTCCCAGCCAGGGCCCCGCTGCCCAGAGGGCACAGGTCCATGCGGCGCAGAGCGTCCTCAAAGCGGGAGATATCCCGGAGGACCATCTCGGCGTAGGCCATCAGGTGGTGGCCGAAGGTCACCGGCTGGGCCCGCTGCATGTGGGTGTATCCGGGCATCACCGCCCCGCTGTACTGGTCCGCCTTTTGGCACAGGACCCGGCCCAGGTCTTTGAGCTGCCGGAGCAGGCCGTTGCAGTCCTCCCGCAGGGTGAGGCGGATGTCCAGAGCCACCTGATCGTTTCGGCTGCGGCCGGTATGCAGGCGCTTGCCCGCGTCTCCGATCCGGGCGGTGAGCTCCTGCTCCACAAAGGTGTGGATGTCCTCCGCGTCCGGGTCGATAGCCAGCGCGCCGCTGTCCAGGTCCTCCAGGATCTTCCCCAGCTCCACGCAGATCTTCATGCTCTCGCCCTCGTCGATGATCCCCTGGCGGCCCAGCATGGTGGCGTGGGCGATGCTGCCCTCGATGTCCTGGCGGTACATGCGGCTGTCAAAGGCGATGCTGGAGTTGAAGTCGTTGGTCCTGGGGTCGGCCTCCTTCTTGAAGCGGCCTTTCCATAGTTTCATGGTTCTTCCTCCGTTAAAAAGTCTAAGGCCCCGCTGCCGGAATGGCCTGTAAACCGCAGAAACGCCTCCCGGTAGTCCCTCATGTGGGCGGTGAGGGACGGGGCGAACTCCCCGGCCTCCGCCATCGCGGCAAATTCCTCAAAGGAAACCCATCTGGCCCCGGAGGTCTCCCCCTTCTGGAACCGCACCCGGCTCAGGTCCACGTTCATGCGCACCCCATAGTCCCGGCCCAGATAGGGCCAGCTGCGGGAACGGCCCAGGAGGGTGATCTGTCCCTCGGAGACGGTGATGCCGGTCTCCTCACAGAGCTCCCGGATCACCCCGTGGACGGGAGACTCCCCCGCCTGTACATGGCCTGCGGGATTTTCCCATTTTCCCGGGGCGTACCGTTTCTCCAGACTCCGGCGGGTCAGAAAGATCCTGCCCCCTTCGTCCACAATCCACATGCCCACCGCCATCCGGTACTCCTCCGGGCCCAGGGGCGCCTCTTTGTCCCGGACAGCGCCGGTCTTGTGGCCGTCCTTGTCGTATATGTCGATCAGTTCCATTTTCCCGTTCCTTACTTGTCGTAGGTCAGCCCTTTCTTGGCCTGGACCTTGATGGGCAGGCCGAAGAGGTTGATGAACCCGGCGGAATCCGCCTGATTGTAGACCTCGTCCTCGTCGAAGGTGGCGATCTCCTCGTCGTACAGGGAATAGGGCGCGGTGACGCCCGCGTCGATGATGTTGCCCTTGTAGAGCTTCAGCTTCACGTCGCCGGTGACGGTCTCCTGGGTGGAGTCCACAAAGGCGGAGAGGGCCTGGCGCAGAGGGGTGTACCACTGGCCGTTGTACACCAGGTCCGCAAATTTCAGGGCGATCTGCTGCTTATAATGATAGGTCTCCTTGTCCAGGCACAGCTCTTCCAGCTTGTTGTGGGCGTGGTAGAGGATGGTGCCGCCGGGGGTCTCGTACACGCCCCGGGACTTCATGCCCACCAGCCGGTTCTCGATGATGTCCGCCAGGCCCACGCCGTTTTTGCCGCCCAGCTGGTTGAGCTTCTCCACCATCTGGACGCCGGTGAGGGTCTCCCCGTTCAGCTGGGTGGCCACGCCCTTCTCAAAGTGCAGGGTGATGTAGGTGGGCTCGTCCGGGGCCTGCTCCGGGGAAACCCCCAGCTCCAGGAAGCCGGGCTTCTGATACTGGGGCTCGTTTGCCGGATTTTCCAGGTCCAGGCCCTCGTGGGACAGGTGCCACAGGTTCTTGTCCTTGGAGTAGTTGGTCTCCCGGTTGATCTTCAGGGGCACGTTATGGGCCTCGGCGTAGTCGATCTCCTCCTCCCGGGACTTGATGTCCCAGACGCGCCAGGGGGCGATGATCTTCATATCCGGGGCGAAAGCCTTGATGGCCAGCTCGAAGCGCACCTGGTCGTTCCCCTTGCCGGTGCAGCCGTGGCAGATGGCGTCGGCCCCCTCCTTCTTGGCGATCTCCACAATGCCTTTGGCGATGATGGGACGGGCGAAGGAGGTGCCCAGCAGGTATTTATTCTCATACACGGCCCCGGCCTTCACAGTGGGGTACACGTAGTCCTGGACGAACTCCTCTTTCAGGTCCAGCACGTAGAGCTTTGAGGCCCCGGTCTTTTTGGCCTTCTCCTCCAGGCCGTCCAGCTCTGTGCCCTGGCCCACGTCGCCGGAAACGGCGATGACCTCGCAATTGTTATAATTCTCCTTCAGCCAGGGGATAATGATGGAGGTGTCCAGTCCACCGGAATAGGCCAATACTACTTTTTTGATGTCATTTGCCATGATCGTCACGTCCTTTTTCTTTGTCAATTGTCTATACTCTATTATACAAGTTTTTTTGGGAAAATCAAGGGCTTACTGCATATTTATTCATATTTATGCAAAAGCCATGCAATTCATTCCAACCCGGCGGTTATTTCGGGGAACTTGCCCCGAAGAAAGTGCCTATATGTGGGAAGGTCCCGGGCCTCCTCATACTCCCCCTTGATGCTGTCCCGGATCCAGGCGAGCATGGTTTCCGGCAGGTCCTCATACCGGCGGATGAGGATAAGCCCGGCCTCCTCCGCCGCCAGGATGGCCTCCAGGGCGTCGGGCACGAATTCGCAGCCGCAGACGGGCACGGGCTGGCCGGTGACCACCGCGTCCGGGATGTCCTCCTGGTCCTCCCCGCCGGGCACGGCCTCCGCAGCGTAGATGTAGCCGGAGACCCCCTTGTAGGTGTCCTCCAGGGCGTTTGGCCAGTACTCGTCCAGCTGCAGCTTCCCCTCGAAAAAGCCGTAGCTCCCCCATTTCTGCCAGGGGCCCTCCTGGGCGAAGCTGGTCTCCTTGCAGTACTTCTCGATGGCGTTGGAGAGGTAGGGCAGCACGTTCTCCCGCTTTCTGGACAGGTACACCAGGGGCCTGCCGTGGTTGGAGACCCGGGGCTCCAGGACCTCAATGCAGTGAATAGGGCTTGCATGATAATACATAGCTATTCCTCCCCTCCGGGGTTTTGGTCGTACTCCTTCACCGGGCCGTAGAGGCGCTGGTCCACCCGGGCGGTGAGCAGCAGCCCCTCCTCCACGTATTCCTCCCGGAGCACCGCGCCCTCTTCCCGGAGCTTCGCCGCAAGGCCGCTCTTGGCAAAGGGCAGCAGGAGCTCCACCAGGAAGGTCTTTTCCGGCAGGTTCTCCTCCACAGCCCGGAGCAGCTCCGGGATTCCCTGGCCGTGGAGGGCGCTGATCCGCACCGCGCCGGGCAGCCTGGGGGCCGCTTCCGGGTCCTCCACCGCGTCCCACTTGTTCAGCACGGGGATCACCGGCCTGCCGCCCCCGCCCAGGCTCTGGAGCAGGTCCTCGGTCACCCGAAGATGCTCCCGGGCCTCCGGGCTGGAGGCGTCGCAGATGTTCAGGAGGATGTCGGCGGTGGCGGCCTGCTCCAGGGTGGACTTGAAGGCCTCCACCAGATGGTGGGGCAGGCGGCGGATGAGGCCCACGGTGTCGATGAGCATCACCGTCTTGCCGCAGGGGAGCTTGAGGGCCCGGGCGGTGGGGTCCAGGGTGGCGAACAGCTTGTCCTCAGCCAGGACCCCCGCCTGGGTGAGGCAGTTCATCAGGGTGCTCTTGCCCGCGTTGGTGTAGCCCACCAGGGCCACGGTGACCACGCCGTTCTTTTTGCGGCGCTTCTCGGTGACCTGCCGGGCGGACTCGCTCTCGGCCAGCTGCTCCTTCAGGCTGCCGATCCGCCGCCGGATGTGCCGCCGGTCCGTCTCCAGCTTGGTCTCGCCGGGGCCACGGGTGCCGATGCCGCCGCCCAGCCGGGACAGGGCCGTGCCCTTGCCGGAGAGCCTGGGCAGCATGTACCGCAGCTGAGCCAGCTCCACCTGGAGCTTGCCCTCCCGGCTGCGGGCCTGCTGGGCGAAGATGTCCAGAATCAGCATGGTCCGGTCGATAACCCGCACCCCGAAGAGCTCCTCCAGGTTGCGGATCTGGGTGGGCGTCAGTTCCCTGTCGAAGATGCAGAGGTCCAGCTTTTCCCGGCTGATCAGGTCCGCGGCCTCCTGGGCCATGCCGGAGCCGATGCAGGTGGCGGAGTCCGGCGCGGGGCGCTTCTGGAGCAGGGTAAAGGCCGGGTCCGCCCCGGCGCTGTCCGTCAGCTCGCAGAGCTCGGCCAGAGAGGTCTCGGCGTCGTATTCGCCGGTGTCCAGGGAGACGAGCAGCGCCCGCTCCCGGGTCTCTTGGTTTTCAAACATCAAATCCCTCCTTTGGGTTTCAGAGCTTGCAATTTCTGGAAATTTATTGTATACTCTTAAGGCCGTGGGGCGTCGCCCCACACCCCACAAACTTTTTGAAAAGAAGTTTAAGACGTTACCTTCGGTAAGTCTCAAAAACTTTTACCCACTCCTCACTTCGTTCGTCGTGAACGTTTTGCGGAACAACATTGACCGGTCCAGCTGGTCTTAAGCTGGCGGGGAGTTTAAGGGGTGAGCGTCTGCCAGTGGCAGACACGCCGCGAACCGACCGAGCCGGCAGGCGAGACTCGCGCAGCCCTCAAGGCCTTATCTCTTGACCTTAAACTCCTGAGAAGCGCATTTTTTGAAGTGGTGAATCATAGTTAAAGCTCGCTGCGCTCGGTTAACTATCCGAGTTTTGCTTTGCAAAACATCGGCAAGAGGAAACGGAGAGTTCATCTCGCACGGCGAGATGAATCTCTTTTGCAACTGAGAAAAAAGTTTCCTAGTCCCGGAACCAGTCAGCTCTGTGCGGACGCTCTCAGCCAAAAGTTCCCGCAAGGCCCTGTGCTCCGCAACCAAGTAGCGCGCGCACTCACGCCCCCATAAAAAATACCCTTTTATTTGCGGCATTTTTTGGGACGCGCCCCAGGCTGAGCGCGTTCGGCTGGCTATTCGCACGCGGAGATGGCGCGCCGTGCGTTCGCACCCAGCTTGGCGAGTTTTGCTTTGCAAAACGGAAAGATAAACCGAGCCGCGCGAGTGTTTATCTTTTTGACACTACCGCGAAACCAAGCCTACGCCTCGCACCCGCTAGGCGCGGTGTGCCCCGCTCGCATTTTGCGGCCTACCGCAAAATGGCCGCGAGGAAGCGGGCAAAGCCCGTTTCCTCCGGCGGTTCGTCCTTCGGCCGAACCCGAGCGGGGGGCCAGCCCACCCCATTCATCCAATCCTGAGAGGAGGCAATCTTCATGAGCAAGCCCTATTTTGTAGGCATATCTGGAGGCACCGCCAGCGGGAAATCCACCTTTGCCAACTGGCTGGAAAACGAGCTCTCTGATTTATGTCCGCGCGTATTCTATATGGACGGTTATTTTAAGCCCGACGGCGTCCGGCCCAAAGCCATCGCCCACGTTACCGGAAGAGAGTACTACGACGATAACTGCCCAGAAACCATCTACCATCAGCAGCTTCAAGAGGACTTGGCCCAGGCCGTTGCCGAGGGGGCTCGAGTCATCTTGGTAGAGGGGCTCTTCGCCTTGTGGTACGACTGGCTCTATGAGCAGCTGGACCTCAAACTCTTCATCGACTGCCAGGCCGACGAGCGGATCGTCCGCCGCCTCAAGCGGAACATGGCCCAGCGGGGCCTCAGCTTCGACGAGATCGCCGAAGTCTATCTGGACATGGTCCGCTACCGCCATGAGCAATACATCGAGCCTACCAAATGGCGGGCAGACTTGATTCTCAACGGCTCCTCCCCTTCTCAAACAGCAAATCAAATGCTGGCAGACCATATTCGCAAACTAGCGCGGGGAAATTTATCATAATATAGTTCACGAAAAAGGTCAAGAGAAAAATGCGAAAAAACCGCCGCGAGAGCCATTTCCTGGCATCTGCGGCGATTTTTTGGTATTTGCTATTTTCCGTTCAGCTCGGCATACTGCAAAAGATTCCGGCAGAAGAACATGATAAGCAACGCCACCGGCACATTGGCGGCGACCACTCCCAGAAGCATCCCCACCGCTCCAGGCAGCAGCTCCAGACTGAGCAAAGCAATGCCCAGACCGACTCCCGGCAGGGACAGCAGCATAAGTGAAATGATGTAGAAAAACAGAAGCAGCCCTTTGGAGCGCACGGTTCCGAATATCCGTTCCACCAGGATATTTCCAGAGGTGAACAGCAGGGAAAATGAAATCCTGGCCAAAATACACAGCACCATTTCCACCGGCCCCAGCCCCAGAATCAGGGACACCGGCACGAAAATCACGGCAGCTTCCACGCAGTCGGCCATCAAGGTCTCTGCGGTAGCCCAAAGCAGCTTCTTAAAAGGGGACTCGGGAATCATATAGATGTAGGGCTTGGAAAGCTCCCAGTTAAACCGTC
The DNA here is from genome assembly GCF_003612555.1 of Acutalibacter sp. 1XD8-33. Taxonomy (GTDB): domain Bacteria; phylum Bacillota; class Clostridia; order Oscillospirales; family Acutalibacteraceae; genus Acutalibacter. Next base: position 63,587 of record NZ_RAZF01000014.1, on the reverse strand, counting down.
CCAGACTTTCAGAAAAAATCTGCATATATGTGCTCATGGTAAACACTGCCACAAAAGCCGCTGTGTTCCCCTCTTCATCGGCAAATATTACCCCATACAGAACCGCGCAGCCGATAATAATCAGCATAAAAATAATCGACATTTTGGAGAAGATCAACAGTCCGGAACGACGGTTTTCCAATAGATGCTTATAGAACAGGGCGCTGGAACCGTTTCCTTTGCCAATGCCGGTTTTACCCACGCGCACATTCTTGGGCATCACCTCGGCGGGCTGGCCTTCTTTCTTAGCGGTAATGGCGGATTGGGCCACCTCGGCGGACTGCAGCACGTCCTCATAATAATTATTCTTGTTCTTGACCACCAGCAGAATCGCCACGGCAAAGGCGGCAAGAATTAGCAGGACCGAAATTCCCGCCAACAGATAGTCCCCGATAAAGACGCCGCCGATCAGGCCCGCGGCCCACCCAGACACCGGGAAGAAAACACCCACGGCCGAAAGGAACTCCACGCCGGCATCCAGCGCGCCAGAGAATCCTCCCATGGTGAACAGCTCTTCCGGAGAATCGCCCGCAGAGGCAACCAGGCCGGGAATGCACCGGAACAGAAGCGCCGCCACAAATACCAGCGTAATCCCGTAAACACAGTACTTGACAAGCCGCCGGGCGTTGTCGTTTCCGCTGGCACGGGTATAGGCCGCCATGGCGCAGACCTGGCCCAGAAACAGGCTCAGGCCATACCCCAGCACAATCAGCAGAAGATGGGAATACTCCACGCCATAGACCCCATGGAGCCAGTTGTATTGGAACAGCAGGAAAAATCCTAAAAGCAGAGACAATCCCAGCTGCCGGAACAACGCGTAAAACAGGACCTTATTGGGCCGAATGGGCGACGGAAACAGCATACTCACGTCGGAAAGGGTAAACATTGGGTAATTTCCCGCACCGCCGTTTACGCCGTTGATAAACGTCATCAGGAACATCATGGTATAAAACAGCACCATAATGGAGGTCAATTCCTGGAGGGGCCGTAGCTCCAGATGTTCGCTGTTGACTTGGCCCCCGATGGTGGAGAGAACCAGCGCCGCGGCAATGACGATCACATAGATCAGCTTGGCGGGATGCTTAACGGCCTCTTTCAGCTGGTTTTTCAGCTTTACGGCAGTCAGGTAAATCAAAGGGCTTTTCATGCGCCCACCCCGCTTCCTTCTCCAGAGCCGCCTTCGGTAATCTGGAAGAACAGATCCTCCAGGCTCTGGCCTTCGCCGCCGTCGTTCAATTTTGTAGCGGCAAACCGGCCGTTCATCATGATGTTTGCCACGTCCCAATAGTCCTCCACGCTGTCAATCATATGGGTGCTGATCAGCACGGAGACGCCGTCCCGCTTCAGCTCCCGAAAGATATTCTTCAGCTCCTTGATGGCGTGAGGGTCCAGGCCAACCAGAGGCTCGTCGAACACCGCCACCCGCGGCCTGTGGCATAGGGCACAGCAGATGGAAAGCTTCTGCTGCATGCCCTTGGAGAGCTCTTTGCCCAGCTTATCCTTTTTGTCCCACAATTCCAGGCGCTCCAGCAGCTGCTGGGAATAGGCCTCGTCCTGAATCTTATAGGCCCGGCGGATAAACTCCATATGCTCCGCCACAGTAAGCAAGTCGTATACCGCGGGCATTTCGGGGATATACCCCAGCTGGCGCTTGGCCTCAATGGTGTTGTTGGCCGCGCCGTTGATTTCAACGCGCCCGGTAAAGCGCAGAAGCCCTGTAATACACTTGATGATGGTGGACTTCCCCGCGCCGTTGGGCCCCAACAATATGCCGATCTGCCCATCGCCCACGGCAAAGCTGATATTGTCGTTGGCCACGTTTTTCCCATACTTTTTTGTGACGCCGCTAATAGAAAGCATAGCTTCCATCCTCCTTCAGGTTCCCTCAAGTTTTGATATTATTATAATATCATCTCAATATCTTGTCAAGGATTTTCTTACCTTATTTTCATTTTACAAAAATTATGTTTTATACGCAAGTCCCGCCGGAAAATCGTAAGAGAACCGACAGAATTCCCCCTTGTTCTGCACGAGAGAGCCGCAAAGAAATGATAACACATCAAACGACTTGTGTCAACCCCATTACGTGGTCAACACAAGGTTTATTCTTTTTGTCATCCCCCTAAAATAGAAGGGGGTGATTCAATTGAAAGCAGAATACAAGAACTTATACGAAAAGTTCGGCCTGAACGTGGTGTATTACCGAAAACGAAAGAAATTGACCCAGCTGCAATTGGCGGAGCTGGCAGATATTGACCGCAGCCACATCAGCGCGATAGAACTGGGTAATGTAGGCGTATCCTTCGACGTGATCTTCAAGCTGTGCGAGGTATTGGACATAAAGCCCAAGGATCTGTTTGACTTTCGGGATTAGCCTCCTTCCTGACTGCATGACAGAAACGGAAGGAGAGGCGGCGCTTTCCAGTAAAGCACCGCCTCTCCTGATTATCCCATCTCAACCTTGGAGGCCTGGGCCTTTCCGTGCCGGAAAAACCAATCCTGCCATTTTTGCGTTTCCTCCGGCCCGAGAACCTGAAACGCCGACATGTCCTCTCCAATATTCTTGCTCTTGCCAACGCCAAAATCGTGATACGGAAGCAGCTGGGCTTTTTGGATAGAGGGAAACTCCTCTAAAAGCCCAAGAATACGCTCAAAATGCTGGGAATTATCGTTGACCCCGTGGATGATCGGGCAGCGCAGGACAATCCCTTTTTGAAACTGGTCCAGCAGCCGCAGATTCCTCAAAATGGGCTTCAGGCTTCCGCCCAGGTGCTCCAAGGCGTCCTCCTCCCGGGAGATTTTCCAATCAAAGTAGAACAGGTCCGTAAAGGGGACCAACTTTTTCATGGCCTCCTCGCTCCCGTAACCGCTGGTTTCCACGCAGGTGTGGATGCCCTCCTTCTTGCACAGAGAGAGGAAACACGCGGCAAAATCCGCCCACAAAAGCACCTCTCCGCCGGAGAGCGTCACACCGCCGCCAGACTGCTGATAGAAAGGAAGATCTCGAAGGGCAAGGCGCAGCAGCTCCTGGGGCGTATAGGATACGCCGATGCATTTCAATGCTTGAGAAGGACAGACCTCAACGCACCGGCCGCACTGCGTACACAGGTCAAAACGTACCGTATGGGCCGAGGGCCGGACCTGGTGGGCCTGGCGGGGACAGACAGATTCGCAGAGCCCGCAGCCGGTGCAGGACTCCCGGTGGAAGGAAAGCTGGGGCTCCCTCTTCCAGGATTCCGGATTATGACACCATTTGCAGCGCAGGGGACAGCCCTTGAAAAAGAACACCGTGCGGATGCCCGGCCCGTCATGGGTGCCGGCACGCTGGATATCCACCAGGGTCGCGTTCATCCTTGTAACCTCCTTCGGCAGACTTCCGGCTGGTTAATAAGCGGTTCTGCTGAGCACATCCCGCTGGGTCTTTTTGTCCAGGTCGATAAAACGCGCGGTAAAGCCGCCCACCCGCACTACCAGATTTTCGTGGCGTTCGGGGTGCTCCATGGCATCCTCCAGATCCTTTTGGTCTACCACGCTTAAGTTGAGCTGCTGTCCTCCCATGGAAAAGAAAGCGGAGAGCACAGGCTTGATCAAGGGCTTTTCTCCCGCGAACATCTGGCGGGAGACCTTCAGGTTCTGATTTCCGCCCGCATGGATAGCGGTATCCATTTTGCACATGGAGCAGAGCATGGCGGTCAATCCTTCCCGGTCCCGGCCGTTATAGGGGCTGTTGCCGTTGGACAGGAACTCTCCCGCTCCCCGCCCGTCCGGAGTCGCGCCCACAAAACGGCCGAGAGCCACGTTCATGTTGTTGTTGATCAGAACGGCTAGGAAGGAATCCATCGAGCGCTTCTCCCGCTGCGCCTGAATCGTCTTGCAGATAAACTCATGCAGCCGGGCCGCAATGCCGTCCGCTTCTTCGTTATCGTTTCCAAATTTGGGCGCGGACAGGAGAACGTTCCGCTCAACCTCTCCTCCTTCGAAGTTTCGGGAGAGAACCTCTACCAGCCGCTCCAGGGACAAGGCCCGCTTTTCATAGACCGCGTACCGGATCGCGCTCATGCTGTCGGCAAGCGTAACGTTTCCATATGTCTCCACCGTGCCGCCCAAATGGGTCAAGCCGCCGTCCAGCATGGCTTTTCCTCTTGCCATACAGTCGCAGAGCAGGGCGGAATACTGCAAAAAGCACGCCTCTTCATTACACACCTCATATAGAAGCTCCTCAAATCCGCCGGAAATGTCAATGAAGAAGGAGAGATAGTCCATCAGCAGCGCCATCAGGTCCTCAAAGCAGGAGACATCGGAAAGGCTTTTCACCGGAATGCCCGCCGCTTTGGGGCCGTAAAGCCTGCCTGTGGCGGGGTTGATTCCGTCATGGAGGACAAGCTCTAGGACCTTGGCAACATTCAGCGCCGTGTTGGGGGTTCCGATGCTGTGATAGGCCAGCATGTATTCCCCGCAGCCGAAGAAGGAATACTGCTCGGCAAGAGAGCGGGACACATCCATTGACCGCATCACAGACGGAACGTTTACATCGTCGCAATAGAGCATCGGATAGGTGTTCCCCTCTGCCAGAATCTCCAAGGCGCGATCATAAACCGCCGGGTTCATTTCTTTGAAATAGCGCAGGCTGACCTGGGGATAAAAATGCCCTTTCCGCATTTCCAGCACATCCAGAACCAGCATGGCGAAGGCGTCCGCGGTTTCCGGGTGCTCCCGGCCCAGGCCGCCGATAATGGCCCGGGTATCCCGGCCCCGCTCGGTTTCAATAATCGTAAAGAAATTGTTCAAAAGGGCGGCGGCCTCCGCTTTGGACAGCCGTCCCTGGGCAAGGTCCCTCTCATAGAAACCGCCCATGTAGTCGTCAATCCTGCCGATTTCCACACACCGGGATGCCAGCATATAGATGCACTGCAGCTGGAGGGCCTGGCGCATGGTGGCGGGGGGATTGTCGGAGATGGCCAAAAGCGCGTCCGCCATTTTGGTCCATTGGGCCCGCTTCTCTTCGGGCGTTTCCTCCGCCAGACGCAGAGCCTCTCTATGATAAGCGAGAATAACGTCTCGGACTGCGTCCAGAATCTGAGCCGTGCCCTCATAAAAAGGCTTTTGATTCTCCGGCGCCGCGACGGCATAGGCAAGCGCCTCTTCTTTCAGGCCCATCAGGCCAAGGGAAAAGAGCTTCTTGAAGTCCAGGTTGACTCCCGCCAGCCGGTACAGGGGATGAATGGGGGCGTTGTCCTCCAGATAGTTGTCCGCTCCCATGGAGCCGTTCCAATGGGCGGGAAAGCGGCGGCGGATTTTGGTATTTGTGTTTTCCTCCTGCCAGAAGGCGATCATCTCTTCCACCCGGCGCAGATAGGCCTCGTCATAAGAGGGATCCTCTTTGATCTTGTCCGCGAGCAACCTGCACCCCGCCTCGTCTATGCAGTAGCCCACTTTGTCGATGCCGTCCCCCTCCATGCAGGGAGTAAAAACCACGGCGGGGCGGTCAATTCTTCCGGCGAGCAGGTCGTTCTCCCGGGGCGTGACAAAATACGTGGCGAGCTGCGCCTGCATACAGTGGCTTTCCCGAAGGGCCTTGGGCATGTTTTGATGCTTCTGGTAGCATTCCGTAAAGATAAGTTCCCGTTCCAGCAGTCGTTTGGGCTGATACATATAATGACCTCCTTTTGCCAAATGCCGGTTGGCTTTGGTACGGCTTCTATTATATGCGGGAAGGAAGCGGACGTCTTGCGTAAAACAGCCGTGACTGATATTATATTGACCTGAAAAAGAAATTTTTTCTCGCCCGGTACTCTGTGGGCGTGAGACGGTAATATTCCTTAAACAGGCGGTTAAACCAGGAGAGATTTTCAAAGCCGCAGGCGGCTGAAATATCCAGCACAGATGTCTTTGTGGTCTGAAGGAGAAAAGCGGCGTGGGAAAGACGCAGACCGTTCACATAGGCGCTGGGCGTTTGGCCATAGTATTTTCGGAACGCCCGATTCAGATATTCCTGGCTGCGCCCAGAGAGATTGCGCATCTGCCGGATTCCCAGGGTGAAATTTTCCTCCTTCTTCATTTCCTCATGGAGAGTCCGCAGCCATTGGGGCGCGTCAAAAGGATTGTCCGGAATGCAGGCGGAGATGAGAACCGTGCCGCATACGTGGCCCAGCAGAAACTGCCGCGTATCCGCCAGCATCTGCGGCTGCCGCGCCCGTTCGGTTTCAAAGCAGTATTGGGAAAACGCGTTCTCCTCAAGAGAAAAATACGGGTATGGTCCCAGCGGCTCCGGAAAGCCCCCATGGGACAGCAGGCCCTCAAAGCTGTCCCGGCAAACGGCGATATTGCGCAGGACGGCAGGCTTCCGGGAATCATTTCTCAGCAGATGGCTGTCTGCGGGACGCAGAATATGGCCCTGGCGGCGGGAGAGCTTCGTGCTTCCCTCCCGGCAGATTTCAGAAAACTCCCCCTGCAATACAATAAAAAACTCGTAGTAGTCGTGGCAATGGGGCAGAATCGCGCCGCCTGGGTCCAAAAGAAGGTCGGCCGTATAGAAGCTCTGCTTTGCGTCCGACACATAATCTGTCCAGTGGAACCGTTCAGGATTCAGGGGCATGGCCATGCGCGGGACCTCCTCTTAGAAGCTGTACCGATAGAATTGGTACGGCTTCTTAACATATTGACAGCGGTTTCAGTCAGTTTTCCCGCAGATAGGCCAGAACATCCGCCGCGTTGGTATCTGGCTTTCCCTTCTTATCCGGCAAAGTGAATTCCGGGGCCTTTGTTCCCGCTTCCGGCCTTTCAGGTTTCCCTCTTCCCGCCGGCGTCCAGATGCCTTTTCGCCCAGGTAAGGAAAGAAACGCTGGTAACCAGGGCGGCGGTAATGTCCGCAATGGGTTCCGCCACAAACACACCAAAAAGCTTGTTTTCAAAAAACGCCGGCAGAATATAGATCAGCGGAATCAGCAGCACGATTTTTCGCAGCAGCGCCAGCATCAAAGAGGCCTTCGCCTGTCCCAGGGCCACGAAGCTCTGCTGAAATCCCATCTGGGCTCCCATGGAAAAAATGCCGAACAGGAAAATCCGCATGGCCCAGACCGTCATGGTCATCAGGTCCTGATCGCTGGTGAACAGCCCGGCAAACACCTGGGGAACCAGCATAACCGCAAGCCAGAACAGAACGCCAAAGGTGCATGTACACAGTACCAGCACCCGGATGGATTTCTTTACCCTGTCCAGATTCCTCGCGCCATAATTGAAGCTGGTGATCGGCTGGGCCCCTTGGCAGAGCCCCTGCATGGGCAGGCTAGCCGTCTGCATCACGCTGGCAATCACCGTGTACGCGCCCACCGCCCCGTCTCCGCCATACTTCAGCAGCGAGGTGTTCAGCGCCACGCTGAGAAGGCTCTCTGTGCTCTGCATAATAAAGGGAGATACCCCCAGGGCCATTACCGGCAGAATGATTTTGGGGTCGATCCGCATATGCTCCTTACGGATTTTGATGGCGGTTTTTCTGCCCAATAAAAATTTCAGCACCCATGCCGCCGAAACTCCCTGAGACAGGATCGTGGCCAGCGCCGCCCCCTGCACGCCCATATGGAACACAAAGATAAAAAGAGGATCCAGGACGATATTCAGCGCGGCGCCGATTACCACCGTGAGCATGCTGGTGGTGGCAAAGCCCTGGGTGGTAATGAACATGTTCATGCCCAACGCGATCTGCACAAAAACCGTGCCGCAGGCGTAAATCCGCATATAGCTGTTGGCGTAGCCGATCGTATTCCCGCTGGCGCCAAACGCCCGGAGAATGGGCTCTCCAAACACCAGGAACACGGCTGTCAGCACAACGGAAAACCCCAGCAGAGCCGCAAAGCAGTTGCCCAGGATTTTTTCCGCTTTTTCAAGGTTCTTCTCCCCCATGGCGATAGCCGCCTGGGGCGCGCCCCCCATGGCAATCAAAGAGCTGAACGCCATAATGAGAATGATGATGGGAAAGGTAATTCCCACCCCGGTCAGGGCCAGCGCCCCGGTTTCCGGAATATGCCCGATGTAAATCCGGTCCACAATATTGTAGAGCATGTTCACCACCTGGGCCGTGATGGCGGGCACAGCCAAAGAAAACATCAGCCTGCCGATACTGTCCGAGCCCAGGTCCCGCCCCTGTTTCTTCTCTTTTGCCCGATCCATATTCAATCCTCATCCTCCTCTTCCACAACAGGCGGTTCCTTCACGATGAGCAGGCGGGAAAGCCGCTGGTCATCAATCTCCAAAACCGTGATGGAAAGCCCCTCCGCCCGTACCTGGGGATGCTCCCCCTGCTTTGGGATATAGCCCAAAATCTCGGTAACCAGCCCGGCGATGGTATCATAATTGCCCTCCGGCAGCTCCACCCCGGTGAGATCGGAAATCTCATCGATAGAGGCCGTGCCGTCCACCGTGAATTCTGTTTCGCTTACCTGGCGGATTTCCTCTTCTTCGTGATCGTACTCGTCCTGGATATTGCCAACGATGGATTCCACCAGGTCTTCCAGGGTGATAATCCCCGCCGTGCCGCCATACTCGTCCACCACAATGGCAATCTGCACTTTCCGCTCGGTCATCTCGGTAAAGAGCTGGCTGCATTTCTTGGTTTCCGGGATGAAATACGCAGGGCGCATCAGCTGGACCACCGAGGCGGCCTCCGGCACTTGGATTCCTACATAGGGCAGCAGATCCTTCACATAGCAGACGCCCACTACCGAGTCGATGTCCTCATGATACACCGGAACCCGGGAACAGCCATGCTCAATGGCCACGGCCACCACCTGGCTGATAGAGGCGTCGTCGGGAACAGCGGCTACATCCGTGCGGTGGGTCATGATCTCCCCCGCAGCCGTATCGTTAAAGTCCAGGATATTGGCGATCATGTCCTTTTCCGTCTCTTCGATGACGCCCCTTTCTTCCCCCTCCCCTACCATTTGGAGGATTTCCGCTTCTGTTACGGCATCGTCCAGACTGTGGGGGTCAATACGGAACAGGCGCAGGCAGCAGTTGGCCACCCCGCTGGTAAACCACAAAAAGGGCATGGCGGACTTGGACATCCGCCGGATTAGCTTGGCATGACGGTAGGCAAACCGCTCCGCCGAATGACGGGCGGCTTTCTTGGGAAGCAGATCGGCAAACATAAAGAACACCAGGATGTAGGCCGCTGCGGGCAGAAGCCCCGCCAGCACGCTCCGGAGATGCCCCTCCAGGGCATAGAAAGCGCTGTATAAGGGGCCGTAAAAAGCGGCGACACAAAAAGACAGCCCCAGAAGGCCGCAAAAGAACAGCCCGGACTGCAGCGGCGAAACCACGCTGACTTGGGCCTGAATGGTCTTTGCCAGCGATTTGGCTTTTTTGTCTCCCGCCTCCGCATCCCGTTTCACCTGGGAGGCGGAAAGGCTGTTCACAGCCGACTCTCCGGCGGCGTACAGGGCGGAAAGAGCAAGACAGGCGAACATCAGCAGCAGAGTAAAAATAGATAAACCGTCAGGGTCTTCTGGCATGGCGGTTCGGGCTCCTTTCCAAATTGAATTTCTTGATTATTGTAATTGTATATTAAAACAGGGAATCTGTCAACAGAGGCTTTGGGGATAGGAGTGTCCAGAGAGCGCATTTTTTGAATGATGTTTTGGCCTCCGGCGGTTCAGGGGTTCTTCTCACCTGGTCTCGTCTGTCGACTCGCAAAGCCCCACGACCTTGCCGTAGTCGCGCCCTTTGCGACGGAGGCCTTCCATTACTCAAAAAATAACTCCTCGTTTTGGACATTCCCTTTGGGGATTTCATTGCCAACGGCTTCTTGAAACCGAGAATTCTCCATGATATAATGTACGCAAAGCGTATAATCGCGAGGGAGGACTCCATTATGAAAAAAAGAGGATTGCTGATCGCGCTGGCAATGGTCCTGGCTTTAGCGGTTTTGTTTTTCCCGTCAGATTGCGGCTGGACGGCAGCGGAAGCGTCCAATACAGATCCCTAACGTACCGGGTAACGAAGGTGCATTCGCTGATTCCTGAAGAAGAGGCGGAAAAAGAAGGAAAGGTTAAGCCATATCGCGATGGCATTGTGGTTGAAATCCTGGGCGCGAAGCTATATGACAGTGTAGAGTGAGTTTCCGGCGAGAAATCTGGAAATGCGCCGCCGCGCGCAGGGGATCAGGCGGTGTATCGGGTGGACATAATAGGACTAAAGACAAAGAATAAAATAAAGTTCCCCCAAAAGGGGCTTCTTTTTGAAAAGATTTTTTGGGGAAACGGGCGGCGCTTCTCCTTCTGCAAGGCCTCTCTTTCCCCTTTGCCCTCAAAAAGGCCGGAAATCCCCAGTTTATTTTGTGACGAGCCATAAAAAAATCACAAAATATGAGATTTGGACCTTTACACGGCCCGGAAATGATGGTAGAATAGAACTTGTAAGGGCGCAGGTTGGACCGGCTTTGCCGCGCCGGCAACGCCCAGTTCCGATCATCCCATAAGGAGGAAATCGTTAAAATGCCAAGACAAATGAAAACCATGGATGGCAACACCGCCGCCGCGCATGTTTCCTATGCGTTCACCGACGTTGCCGCCATCTACCCCATCACCCCCTCTTCCGTGATGGCCGACGAAACCGATAAGTATGCCGCCGCAGGCCGCAAAAATCTGTTCGGCCGGGAAGTGCGCGTCACCGAAATGCAGTCTGAGGCCGGCGCTGCGGGCGCTGTGCACGGCTCTCTTGCCGCGGGCGCTCTCACCACCACCTATACCGCCTCCCAGGGCCTGCTGCTGATGATCCCCAACATGTACAAGATTGCCGGCGAGCTGTTGCCCAGCGTCATTCATGTATCCGCCCGTACCGTGGCCACCCACGCTCTGAACATCTTTGGCGACCACTCCGACGTTTACGCTTGCCGCCAGACCGGCTACGCCATGCTGTGCGCCAACTCTCCCCAGGAGGTTATGGACCTGGGCGCCGTGGCCCATCTCAGCGCCATCAAGGGCAAGGTGCCTTTCCTGCACTTCTTCGACGGCTTCCGCACCTCTCACGAGGTTCAGAAGATCGAGACTTGGGATTATAAGGACCTGGGCGATATGCTGGACTGGGACGCTGTAAACGAGTTCCGCCGCCACGCCCTGAACCCCGAGCATCCCGTGCTGCGCGGCCAGGCCCAGAACGGCGACATCTTCTTCCAGGCCCGCGAAGCCTGCAACAAGTACTATGACGCCGTGCCCGCCGTTGTAGTGGACTACATGAACAAGGTTAACGAGAAGATCGGCACCGACTACAAGCCTTTCAATTATTATGGCGCTCCTGACGCAGACAAGGTGATCATCGCCATGGGCTCCGCCTGCGAGACCATCGAGGAAGTCATCGACTATCTCACCGCCGCCGGCGAGAAGGTTGGCCTGGTGAAAGTGCATCTGTACCGTCCCTTTGTGGCCAGCTATCTCCTGGACGCGCTGCCGGACACCGTAAAGAAGATTTCCGTGTTGGACCGCACCAAGGAGCCCGGCTCCATCGGCGAGCCTCTCTACCTGGACGTGCTGGCCGCCATCAACGGCACCCCCTTCGGCGCGTGCCCCGTGTACACCGGCCGCTATGGCCTGGGCAGCAAGGACACCAAGCCCAGCGACATCATCGCCGTATACCGGAACATGGACGCCGCTGAGCCCAAGAAGCGCTTCACCATCGGCATTGTGGACGATGTGACCCATCTGTCCCTGGAGGTGAAGGAGGATCCCGACACCGCCCCCGCCGGCACCACCAGCTGCAAGTTCTGGGGCCTGGGCTCCGACGGCACCGTGGGCGCCAACAAGAACTCCATCAAGATCATCGGCGATCATACCGACATGTACGCCCAGGGCTACTTTGACTATGACTCCAAGAAGTCCGGCGGCCTGACGGTTTCCCACCTGCGTTTCGGCCATACTCCCATCAAGTCTACCTACTATATCTCCAAGGCGGATTTTGTGGCCTGCTCCAACCCCGCCTATCTGGATAAGTATGACATGGTTCAGGACCTGAAGAAGGGCGGCAGCTTCCTGCTGAACTGCGCCTGGGACGACGCGGAGCTGAACGCCCGCCTGCCCGGAATGGTCAAGAAGTTTATTGCGGACAACGAGATCAACTTCTACACCATCGACGGATTCAAGATCGGCAAAGAGATTGGCCTGGGCACCCGCATCAACACGGTGCTCCAGTCCGCGTTCTTCTCCATTGCCAAGATCATTCCCGAGGCCGACGCCATCCAGTATATGAAAGACGCCGCCACCAAGTCCTATGGACGCAAGGGCGAGGCCATCGTTAAGATGAACCACGACGCCATCGACCGCGGCGCCAACAGCTATACCAAGGTCAACGTGCCCGCCGACTGGGCGAACGCCGCTGACGACTCCACCCCCGCCGTTGCCACCGGCAGCCGTCAGGATGTGGTGGACTATGTGAACAATGTGGTATTCCCGGTGAACACCTTCCACGGCAAGGATCTGCCTGTCTCCACCTTCGAGAAGTACGCCGACGGTACCTCTCCCCAGGGCACGGCCGCCTATGAGAAGCGCGGCGTGGCCGTGGACGTTCCCGAGTGGATTCCCGAGAACTGCATCCAGTGCAACCAGTGCTCCTATGTATGCCCCCACGCGGTAATCCGTCCCATCGCCATGACCGACGAGGAACTGGCCGCCGCCCCCGAGGGCACCAAGAGCAAGCCCATGACCGGCGTGCCCGGCATGCACTTTGCCATGGTGATCTCCACCCTGGACTGCACCGGCTGCGGCAGCTGCGTCACCACCTGCCCCGCCAAGACAAAGGCCCTGCAGATGGCCCCCATCGACTCCCAGCGTCCTCAGCAGGCCGTGTTCAACTACGGCATCGACCTGCCCGCCAAGGAGGCTGTGGCCGAGAAGTTCAAGGAGACCTCCGTCAAGGGCAGCCAGTTCAAGCAGCCCCTGCTTGAGTTCTCCGGCGCCTGCGGCGGTTGCGGCGAGACTCCCTACGCCAAGCTGGCCACCCAGCTCTTCGGCGACAAGATGTTCATCGCCAACGCCACCGGCTGCTCCTCCATCTGGGGCGGTTCCGCGCCTGCCACTCCCTACACCGTGAACAAGAAGGGTCACGGCCCCGCCTGGGAGAACTCCCTGTTCGAGGACAACGCCGAGTTTGGTCTGGGCATGTGCCTGGCCCAGAACGCGGTGCGCGGCCGTCTGGCTGAGCTGACTGAGAAGCTCATTGCCGTGGACTATGTGGAGCAGGAAGTGAAGGATACCGGCAAGGCCTGGCTGGAGACCATGAACGACTCTAAGGCCAACGACGCTGCCGCAGAGGCCTACATCGCCGCTCTGGAGTATAGCCGCGCCTCTCTGGACTGGGTCATCAACTGGGCCAAGTCCGACGACGCCGTGAAGGTGTTCGGCAGCCGGGAGGCCGCTGACGCCCATATCAAGGAGTGCGAGGCCAAGAAGGCTGCGGGTCAGAAGTACTGCGACTGCGAGGCCTGCCACCTGTGCAACGAGATCCTGAAAGACAAGGATTATCTGGCCAAGAAGTCCGTGTGGATTCTGGGCGGCGACGGCTGGGCCTATGACATCGGCTTCGGCGGTCTGGACCATGCCCTGGCCTCCGGCGAGAACATCAACGTGCTGGTATTCGACACCGAGGTGTACTCCAACACCGGCGGGCAGGCCAGCAAGTCCACTCCCTGCGGCTCTGTGGCCCAGTTTGCCGCCACCGGCAAGTCCACCAAGAAGAAGGACCTGGCCGCCATCGCCATGAGCTATGGCTATGTGTACGTGGCTCAGGTTGCCATGGGCGCGGACATGAACCAGTGCATTAAGGCTTTCCACGAGGCCGAGAGCTACAACGGCCCCTCCATCATCCTGGCGTATGCCCCCTGCATCAACCATGGCATCAAGGGCGGCATGGGCATCTCCATGGTGGAAGAGAAGAAGGCGGTTGCCGCCGGCTACTGGCACAACTTCCGCTTCGACCCCCGTAAGGCTGACGCTGGCGAGAACCCCTTCCAGCTGGACAGCAAGGAGCCTTCCGCCTCTTATCGCGACTTTATTATGGGCGAGGTGCGCTACAACAGCCTGACCCGTTCCTTCCCGGAGCGCGCCGAAAAGCTGTTCGCCGACGCTGAGAAGTTTGCCGAAGAGAAATACGCCAAGCTGAAGAAGATGGCCGAGTAATTCATTCCCTGCTTTCTGTTTTGAACGCGGGGCCGACGGGAACTGACGGTCTATGGCTGTGGCAGTTTTTTGGAAAGTGCCGGAGGTTTTGTTCCCGTTGACTTTGGCTGACACAAGATGAAAAAGGCTCGCCGGACGACCGGCGGGCTTTTTTCATGAAAGGAGGCTTTTGAAATGTGCCTGGTTTGCGATAGAATTCAGATGATACAGGCCGGACAGAATCCATACTTTGTCAAAGAGCTGGAAACCGGTTATGTCGTGATCGGCGACAACCAGCATTTTAGGGGGTACTCCCTCTTTCTCTGCAAGCAGCACCAGACTGAGCTTTTCTATCTGGAAAAGGATTTCGCCGCAAAATTCATGGAAGAAATGATCCTGGTTTCACAGGCTGTAAAGAACGCCTTTGGCGCGGAGAAAATGAATTATGAGTGCCTGGGCCAGGGAGCGGCTCATCTGCACTGGCATCTATATCCAAGAAGAAAAGGGGATATCGGAGAATATGGCAATCATGGCGCGGGTCCTGTCTGGTGGTATCCCATGGAATTGATGTATCAGGACGAGAACCGCCCCACAGAAGATGATCTGGCCAGCATGAAAAAAGATCTGCTGCGGGAACTGGAAAAGCTCCTGGCGGCAGATTCCCGAAATTAGCCGGATCCTGCGGGTACAGTTTGTTATACTTTTTGAGTTTTTTATGGGGGGAACGGCGCGCGAGGTGGCTGGGGGAACAGGCACACGGCCGGACGGGAGCTTTTGGCCGCGATACTGTGCGCGCAGTTAGCATGTTCCAGGACCAGGCCCCTTTTTCTCTTACAAAAAGGGGCCTCTTAAGAGTTTTGCTTCGCAAAACTCGGATAGTTAACCGAGCACAGCGAGTGTTAACTATTATTCACACGCCCAAAATGCGCTTCTCAGGTGTTACAAGGTCATGGGGCTCCGCCCCACCCCCCGCGAGCTTTTGAAGAAAGCTAAGACTTCGCAAAGCGAAGTCTGCAAAACATTTTACCCTGGTTAGCTGAGTGCGCAAAAGCCGATCACATTGCCGGGTCCAGGGGGGCGCTGTGTGCCAGTGGCAGACAAGCTACGAACCGACCGAGCCGGCAGGCAAGACTCGCGGAGCCAGCCAGCTATGGGCGCAGTATCCCAGCTTGGCGAGTTTTGCTCAGGAAAACGGAAAGATAAACCGAGCTGCGCGAGTGTTTATCTTTTTGACACTACCGCGAAACCCAGCCTGCTCATTTCGTCTTGCTTGGCGCGGTGTGCCCAGCTGTGTGCCTGTCGCCAAGCTGCTCCGCGCGCCGTTCCCCCATAAATACTCTTTAAAAGTATAATATGGAAACAGCGGGGGGGCTTCCCATGCTTCCATCCGCTATCCTGATTTGAAAGGAGTGTTCGTATGCCGATTCGCATTATTACCGACTCCGCTTCTGACATCGTATCCCCTCAGCGGGAAGAAATCACCGTGCTGCCCATGACGATCAGTTTTGAGGACCAGCATTATCAGGACGGAGTCAATTTGACTCACCAACAGTTTTATGAATATTTAATCGAGGGGGACACGCTGCCGATTACCAGCCAGGTCAGCCCCGGAGAATTCTCCGAGGCCTTTCAGCGCGCCGTGGCGGCTGGGGAAACCGTGGTCACGGTCACGCTGTCGAAAAAGCTCTCCGGCACTTGGCAGAGCGCCTGTCTGGCCGCGCAGGACTATCCGGGGCAGGTCTATGTGGTGGACAGCGAAAATGCCACCATTGGAGAGATGATCTTGGTGGAGCGAGCTGTCGAGCTCCTGGACCAAGGGAAAAGCGCGGAGGAAATCGCCGGATGCCTGGAGAAAGAAAAAAAGGCGGTCCGGCTTATAGCCCTGCTGGATACTTTGGAGTATCTCAAGCGGGGCGGACGGATCTCCCCCGCTACCGCCTTGGTGGGCGGCCTGCTGTCTGTGAAGCCGGTGGTGGCGGTGCGCGAGGGCGAAGTGGTGGTGCTGGGGAAAGCCCGAGGCTCTAAAAACGGCAACAGTCTGCTAGTTCAGGAAATCGAAAAGACCGCCGGAGTGGACTTCCACCGCCCTTACCGTCTGGGTTACACAGGACTGAGCGACGCCTTGCTGCAAAAATATATTGCGGACAGCCGCCAGCTCTGGCAGGATCATACCGACGCCCTTCCGGTTTGTACGGTCGGCGGAACCATTGGCACCCATGTAGGGCCAGGCGCGATTGCGGTGGCCTTTTTCACAAGAGACTGAGGCTCCACCGGTCCCCTCCCCCTTCCATCATCTATCTGAAAAATGTCTATTAAAATCATCATACCCCCAGAAAAGAGGAACACTATGAACCGAGAATTTCTGAAAGACCTTTTATCTACCCCCTCCATCAGCGGCTATGAGGACGCCATCCAGCAGAAAGCGCTGGACTTTGGCAAAGATTTCGCCCATGCCCAGCACACTGACCCCAGCGGCAACGCCATCTCTGTGGTGAATCCTGACGCCGAGCATAAGATCCTTCTCTGCGGCCATATTGACGAAATTGGCTTTGTGGTCACGCACATTGACAGCTCCGGCCTGCTTCATCTCACCGGCGCGGGCGGCGTTCGACCCCGGCTCTATCTAGGTTCTCCCGTGCAGGTGTGGCATGAGGGGACCATGGTCAGCGGCGTGATCGCCACTTCCTCCGATCTGTTGAAAAAGGACAAGACTGAGGCCTCCGATCTCCTGGTGGATATTGGCGCGGTCTCTAAGGAGGAAGCCCAAAAGGCGGTTTCTGTCGGCGACCCTGTCTGCGCAGACGTACAGGTTCGGGAGCTGCTGAATGATTGTTTTACCTGCCGGGCTCTGGACGACCGCACCGGGGCTTTCGTGGTGCTGGAGGCTGCAAAGGAGGCCGCAAAGCAAGGCGCGTCCATTGGCATCTACGCGGCTACCACCGTGGGAGAAGAAACCAGCGGACGGGGCGCGTACTATGCCGCGACCCGTGTTCTGCCTGACTGCGCCATCGCCGTAGATGTAACCTGGGCCAGTGACGCTCCCGGCACAAGCCCCAACGATACAGGGGAAGTCAAGCTGGGCGGCGGGCCGGTTCTATGTATCGCGTCTGTCGTGAACAAAAAGATGAACGCCCTGCTCCGGGAAACTGCGGAGGAGCTTCAACTGGACCTCCAGTGGGAAGTGGCCACTGGACGAACCGGCACGGATGGAGACACCGTAAACCGGGTTGGCGAGGGCATCCCCATGGCTTTGGTATCCATCCCCCTGCGATATATGCACAGCTCTGTGGAGGTGGGCAGCTGGAAAGACATCGAAAACTGCATCCACCTGCTCAGCGCCTTTTTGGTTCGGCTATCTCAGGAGATGGACAAGGGCTTCCATTTCTGCACGATCTAAAGCCTGTTCACACAAAGTAATCATACCCATCTTTTCGGTGGATTTGGCCAGCTTCCGCGTCGAAAAAGTTTGCCAATCACGAGATTGCCTGCGCTTTTTTTCTTGAACCTGGCCAAACCTCCTCAAAAATCTGAATATTCTACTTGTGTGAACAGGCTCTAGTGAAAAGCAATCCACGCGGTTTTCAAGTGCGTTTACTATATAGTCCATCGGCCCGAAATCCGCAAAGTAAAATCCCCCGGAAAAGCGTGATATTCTTAGGGGAGAAGTAAAAAAGACCGAATAGGGTAAGAAAAACAGAAAGTCCCGCCTGGATTAATGAAGTGCACAGCATTCATCCAAGCGGGACTTTCTGTCTCCAGGCATTCTTCCTTATCTTTACATAGTTAGTGTGATAAATTCAACATGGATTTCATGGACCTCTTTATCTTCTTACTCTTGGTCTATCCTCTCTCCTAAATACTTCATCGCCATCTGCGCCGCCTCAGCCCGGGTCGCGTTCCCTTTCGGGTCCAGCACGCCGTTCCCTCTGCCGCTGACAATGCCGTTCTCACTGGCCCAGCATAAAGCTTTCCAGGCGTATCCGCTGACCCGATTGGAATCCTCGAAATCCAGCTCATTTTTCCCCGGCTCGGGCTTTCCGGCATAACGCCAGAGCATAACCGCCAGGTCCTGCCGGGTGATGGGCCGGTCGGGGGCGAATTTCCCGCCGCCTATCCCGGCGACGATGCCCTCTGCCGCCGCCCAGTTCACAGCGTCCGCGTACCAGCCGGTGGTTACGTCGCTGAACTTACCGCCCTCCGCCTGGGGCCTGCTCTCCTTGTTGTAGATTATCTGCGCGAACTGCGCCCGGGTGAGGGTGTCGTTCGGGCCGAACCTGCCGTTGGTATAGCCGCTCATCAGGCCGTTCATACACACAAATTCAACGGCCTTGATGTACCACTCGCTGTCCTTCACATCCGGGAAAGGGTTTTCCCAGGGCTTCGGCGAGGGGCTGGGCGTTACTGTCTGCTCAAGGACAAACCCGGCCTGTACCGTCACGCTCCGGGCAGGCATTTTGAAGGTACACTTGCCGTCCTTTTCGATGAGTTCCACGGCCTTGCCCTGGCTGTCGGTGACGGTGATTTTGTCCAGCTTATAGCCCTCGTCGGGCTTTACGGTCAGGGTCACGGTACTACCCGAGCTTGCGCTTGCCGGGCTGGCAGAGACTGTGCCGTGCTCCGCTTTCTCGACCTTTACATCATAATAGCTGACAGAGGGGTACCAGCCGCCACCCCCGCTTGAGCCGCCTGATTTCTTTACCCAGCCCACCGCGATAGGAGATAGGCCGGTGACCTTGAATTGAATCCCCTTAGCTG
The DNA here is from genome assembly GCF_003612555.1 of Acutalibacter sp. 1XD8-33. Taxonomy (GTDB): domain Bacteria; phylum Bacillota; class Clostridia; order Oscillospirales; family Acutalibacteraceae; genus Acutalibacter. The sequence goes on along the minus strand of NZ_RAZF01000014.1, from coordinate 44,655 downwards.
TCTTGGTAACGACTGGTTTCTCTGTTTCGCCAGGAGTTTTTCCAAAGTCGCTGGTGGTAAACATATGGGTCACTACAAAGTCATGGGTGTTTTGCCCCGTCCCATCTGGATAAGGGAGCGTAACGGTGAGGCCGTTCGCCGGGAAATTGTCCGCTGTAGCTGTAGTCCAGTTAGTACCGCCATCCGTGCTGACAAGCAGCGACACGTCGTATACAACGGTGTTTTCTTCAACAACGGCACTGTTTGCTTTTGTGACCTCAAGTTTCATGGCTATTTCTAGCTTTGCTGGTGTGTTCAGATTATCCATGTCCTTCAATCCAGCTGGGACGGTGGAAATCCCAGTTTCCATCTCCAGCTTGAACTGCTTATCCTGGGTCGATTCCGGTGGGGTCTCCAAATTCTGAACAGCGGTAACCCTGGCGCTCACCATGGGAGGCTCATTTTCATCCGGAAGCTCATAGTTTCGGGGGCTTGCCGGGTCAAAGCTCCAAGTGCCACGTACAGCGGCATCGTAATTGCCGGGCTCTTTTGTACCTGCCAGTCCATCTGTAGTCAGTGAACCGGTAACATTCAGCGTTACTTCGCCGTTTATCACACCAGAAAGGTTGAGTTCTCCGTAAACCGCCGCCTCCCCCTGGCTGGTTTGAGGTTTGGAGGCGGCAAGTCCTGAAACGTCCCAGGCAAGCTGACGCTTGGCAATGGTGATGGGGAGCGTAGTTTCACCCATATGAGTATCGCTCTCCGCGGTAACCGTTAGTGAATAGCTGCCAGCGTCCCTGGGAGCTTCATTCAGAAGGCTGCCCTCTGCGTCCTTCCACTGATAAGTGTATGTCAGGCCATCTGCCGAGGCGCCGCTTTCATCTATGGCAGTTGGTGTGCCGCTATAAGCTGCCGGTTGGCCGTCATAGGTCTTGTTTTCCAACACGATGCCTGAGATGGTAACTGCCGCTTTGTCCACCACAGTGATGGTAAATGTGCTTTGATTAGAGCTGTATTTCCCGCTAACCTCGGCTGTCGATGCCTTTATGGTGATGACCGTTCCTTTCACTGTGCCCTCCGGAATGAGCAGTACTCCGTCCGTAAGCGGCTTTTCCTCGTCGTTTTCTCCGACTTTATATGTCAGGCTGGGCACAGGGAGTCCATCCGTGAAGTCCGGGTCATGGGGGTTTACCGACCGTGCTGCCACAGCTACGGTATGCCCGGCCTGCTGGTGGCTGGGCGCTGTAATGACGATTTTGGGCTGGGCAGGGTTTACGGTGACCGCCGCCTGGCTCTCTCCTACGGCATAGTTTGCTGTGTCATTTGGAGCAAACTTGGCAGGATAATCCTGGCTTTCCGTCGGGCGGGTATGGGGCTGTGCCCAGGACCAGGTCCCCTCTACCGTCTGCCCCCCATTCTCAGCGCTGCCCCCCGAAAGTCGAGCGTCTGCCAGGGTTTGGCCGTACTCAATAGCCAAAGCTGTGGGCGCTGTCAGTGTAAGGTTGACTCTGGTGATATCGGCAGTGGTTTGGAAAACTTCACTTTCCAGCGTGTAGTTTCCTGCGGTATCGGTGTCGTTTAAGGTAACACTGCCGGAAACAGATTTATCTGTTCCAGCATCGGGGCTGTCAAACGCGGCTGTTACGGTATAGTCGCCATCTGCCAGGGTCTCGCCGTTTTGGAGCCCCTCAAACTCTACCATGACCTGGGCGGAGGTGCTGCCATCGTAGGGCTTATCCGTTCCTATAACCTTCACAGACAGCGGGGCCGGGGTGATTTTGCCTGTGGTGCTGCTGGGGAGAGTGATGTAGGAAGGAAACACATAATTCCCAGCTTTTTCCCCGGTCAGCTTAATATTGCTAATGGTGACGTTTTTTCCCTCGACAACATCCTTTGTGTCAAAGGCTACATCGGCAGTTATCCCCACAAACCCTTTGTCCCTTTCAACAATATCCAAATTTGCCAGGGAGAGCACATCCTTTGCCTGGACTGCTGTGGTTCCATCATAAACCTTTTCTGGTGGAGCGATTATAATCTCTTTCGTGGACAGATTTTTGGGGCTGATTGTATAATTCAGGGTCAGAGTTCCTTCCACGTTGTTTTTGCCGGTTAGGGTGATGAGAGCGTTGTTTCCGACCTCAACATTGTTGGTGTAGGTTACGTCAAAATTACCGTTGATAAGAATATTTTTCCCGTTATGCGTTACTTTCAAAAAAGTTTCCGGGAAATTAACAGGCGAACCTGTATAAGAAGTACCTAAGTTTAGTGTCTTTTCAAGCACGGTATCATCGGTTATTGTAAGTTTCTTCACGGTGAAATAGTGACGGTAATTAAGACGGTGGGACGGCCCCACATCATAGTTATACTCAATATAGTGATTGCCGCCTCCTCCGGCGGGGCAGGCACTTCCTCCATATAAATAACCTACGGCAAGATTATCTCCGTCCAAAGAAAATGTTTTCTGCAATATAGTCTGGTTAGGAGTTTTTCTTTTTGCCTGCTCCTTAACTTGCTGACGCAGATTGGTTCCGTCATAGGTCAGGTCCATCTCATCTGCTGGGGTAAGACTGTCAGCACTATACTCTATATAGTATTTGTTTGCCGCACTGGTGACAGTGCCCTGTCCATTAAGGCTGTCTGCACTGTGGATGGTAATCGCGCCGGTCACTTGTATGTTCGTACTGCTGGGAACAGTCAACACCGCATCTTTAGGGATGTACATGCTCTTGGGAGCATAGCCCCAGATAGAGTTCCATGTGGCGTTTCCATAAACGTAGCAGTACCCTGTTCCATCAATACTACCTGTACCGCTCCGATTCAGCACTGCGTTTACCGCATGACTGTTCACAGCCTCCCAATAGTATGACGTGAAATCTATAAGCCCTCCGCCGGTAATTGTCCCCTCACCCGCATATCTGTTGTTTGCCGTCACTCGCCCGTGATTATGCAGCGTTCCACCATTTATCAGATGGTTTGTGCGGATATGCACACCTGCGGGAACTTCCAGAGTTTTGCCTGCGGGGATTTCCAGCGCAAAGGCGTTTGTAGTGGACAGCTGCCCGGTGGAGAAGTTTTCAGGCAAAACCATTCTTTCAGGTGAACCATTGTAGAATAAGTTGCCCCTTACTTCATTATCCGCGCTTATCGTGCCGTCGGTGATGGACAGGCCCTTGAACCAGGCGTCGGAGATACTTCCGTCGGTTTTTATCGTACCGCCGGAGATCGTGATGGCTGGGGAACCCATACCGGCAGCATCACCTGACGCGTTTGGCCCCGCACATATTCCATAGCCCTTATTTGTCATCGTGAGGTTTATATCGCCTCCGCTGATGTTGAGAGGGCCCATTTCCGAGCGGATGCCATAGGTAGAGTTAAAAGTCATACTGCCGCCGGTGATGGTTAGGTTCTTTTGGGTGTGGAACAAGTAGGCTGCCGAGCTACCTTCCGCTATAGTTATTGTGCCGCCCTCCATCGTAAGGGTATCACAGTAAAACAAGGTGCTGGTTGTGTCTTCAGAACTATACGCTAAAGAGCCCGTGCCGCTGATGGTGACATTTTTCTCCTTGGCATAAAAAATGTTACACTGGAAAGTCTCTTGCTTTATAATTTTGTTGTTTCCGGTTAAGACAAGATTTATCGTCTTTATTGATTCTGGGAAACGTATCAGGGGTCTCCCTTCCTCAAACGCATTAGGCTTGGCACTCATATTCAGGCCGTTTAATGTCAGCGTTCCTGTTGTGCCGTCAACTGTCCATGTCCAGCCGGGGCCGGAGCTTGGAGAAGTATCATTGGTCAGGTCAATAATTTTATCCTGTGTGGCTGCCTCCGACGCACTTGCTCCGACAGCAAGCCCGAAAAGGAACAGTGCCAGAATTCCAATAGTCGCCAATAATTTCTTCATGTTGAATACCTCCGTTCTTATATCAGCCCCAAGCCCCGGGCGGCGGCGATGGCCTCGGCCTTGCCCCCGGCCCCAAGCTTGCGGTAGTTTTCCCTGATGTGATATCGCACGTTGTCCACCTTCATCCCCAGCCGTTCAGCGATCAGCGTGGCCGAAAGCCCCTCGCCCTGCAAACGCAAAATCTCCAGGGCCGTGCTTGAAAAATCCTCCCGGGCGGCGTTCCTGGGCGAAAGGTACCCAGGGTACCGCCGGGCCATTTGTTGTGTCTCCTCAAGCACTTTTTTGAACCATGGCCCCGCCCGGCTCTGGGTCTTGAGAAGCGGCAGTATCGCCGGGCCAAGCTCTGTGATGAGCCGCACGAACTGATAGCTCTCAGCTTCGTCCAAGGCGTCGGTCGGCATGGGCTCCCACTCCGTCCCCAGCCTGCGTCGGACGATGGCCCCCAGCACTCCGGCTTCCATACGGATGTATGTGCGCTGGCAGCGTTCCGCGTAATCGCTGAGTTTTTCCAGCAGAGAAAGGGCTTTAAGGTTCTCGCCCAACGCAAGATAACACCTGACTTTCGTAAGGTATCGGTAGCGCTCCATGGTGATAAACTCCTTGTCCTCGTTTGGTGCCTCAGACAGCCATTCCCTGACGCCCTCAATGTCCCCGGCATAAAGTGCCAGCCTACACCGCATAGCCCGAATGTTCGGCAGCAGTTGTGTCACCCGCTGTTCCTCTACCGCAGCCTGGAAGGAGTCCAGTATCGCCCCTGCGCTCATGAGGTCGCCCTGCAGCACCATCAGCCGCACCCGCTGGCCTGCCGCTGAAAAGGCTATTTCCAGCGCGCCGCCGCACTCAGTCTCCATTTGCCCCCGGGAGAGCAGGGCCAGCACCTCGAAGGAGTCCTCTCCTTTCTCGAACAGGCTCTCCCCCAGGGCAATCTTTGTCAGCCCCTTGCCGTACCGTCCCAGCACCCGCTCCACCAATGGGCCGACTGTCCGCGCCAATGCCCTGTCCGACCGGCTCCACTTGCAGAAGTCCTTGCCGCCGTTCATGGTGCTGGGCACGTTGCTGGTGACAGAAAACTCCGGCAAGTGTATGCCCTGGTCAAAGAGCATAGCGGGAGCTTTCAACATGATCTTCAGCACGTCCTGGCTCCCCCTATGGGGCAGGCCGATGTCCAGATAGTACAGGCGGCTCCGGGCTTCCCGCTTTGCCCCGCCCTGGGCAGTCTTGGCAAACTCCGACAGCTTATCGTACCAGTATTCGCTCTTTTCCGGGTCCATCAGCATGGAGTGGAGCATACTAAGCCCGGCCATGAGCACCGGGCTTTTCGCCGCCTCAGCTTCGTCCATATTCAGATAATACCGCCGCAGCTCGTAGTAGTGACCCGCGCCGGGGTTCACCCGGGCATTGCGCACCAGCAGCTCTCGGATCTGGGCATAGGCCCCGCAGCGCTCGTACATCTCCAACGCCTGAGAGATCTGACCGTTCATCTCATACCAGACCCCAGCGTTTTTCTGGCAGTTTCTGAGCTGTTCCTCTCCCAGGGTCAGAGCGGCCCGTTCCCGCAGAGCGTCTAACAGCACATGCCGCAGGCGGTACGCCCCTCCATTTTGAAAGAGGAAGTTGCCGGTTTCCGCAGCCTTCTGCACCATGATAGAGGCGGTTTTGCTGGCGGTGATGAGTTCGGCCAGCGGTAGGGTAAATTCATCCACAACGCTTATCTCCATGAGAAATTCCAGCAGGTCGCTGTCCCAATCAATCATCACATAATCACGGAGATACCTGGCGAAAGCGTCATGAATCTCTTTCTGCATCTGTGGCCCCGGCTCCATCCCCTCATCCATCTTCAGCGCCGCGTGACGGATGATATAGGCATTTCCTTCAGAGGATTCCGTCAAACACTCCAGTCCCTTTGCCGTGTATGCTATCCCCATGCCGTCCAGATATCCGGCAATTTCGCGTTTCCCAAGGTGCAGGTCGCTCTCGTGGATCATCATGAATCCCACGTTCACATACTCAGGCATTAGCCAGGCCGGTACCGGGCTGCGGCTTATAAAAATGAGCCAAATGTCCGGCCTGTTTATTAGTTCCCGAACCAGCTCCCGGCGCGTTTTGTCCAACCGATGCAGACCGTCCAGAACCACGGTGCCGGAGCAGGGAAGGTCATCTCTGCCCCAGCGCCGGTCTCCGCAGTCAAAGTAAGCATAGCGGCGCTTGCCGAAATATTTCTGTACAAAGGCGGTTTTGCCGTAGCCTGTGGCACCATAAATATATGCAATCTGGCCCAGAGATTTTGCCGCTCTCAACTTGCGGTACGCGCTCCCCGGCATGATGTACTGCTCCAATGCTTAACACCTCCGTCCTAAAAATATGCGCAAAAAACCACAGGCTGCGCCTGGGCGCTCCTGCGGTTTTTACGTGTATGGGGTCAAAATGGGCGCAATTATTGCTTGCTTGCTTGCTTGCTTGCTTGCTTGCTTGCTTGCTTGCTTGCTTGCTTGCTTGCTTGCTTGCTTGCTTGCTTGCTTGCTTGCTAAACAATTATTTGCGCTCATTTTGAAATTTCAACCCCTTTTCTGTGAATTTTTTGTGAAATCTTGGCTTGGATGGACACTCTAAACCTATGATATCACATTATACAGCATAGAAACTTAAATGTACACTCCCTAAGTTGGGTAGGTTGAATGAAATCCGCGAAAAAGGAACACTTGATTTCTGAAATCGATACTTTGGTGTTTATTAAGTTGTGCTTTATCTAAGCTCTGCCCAATTTTAGAAAATCTATTGACAAATCAAAAAATCCATGTTAGACTAAGACTACAAAATCAAGTACCTGAATGCCAGCCGCGTTGTTTGCCAATCAAACAGCCAGCGGCCCACTTAAAATTTCGAGACTCGTAACACATAGGTACAGAGCATATCAAAGCGAACCGAGGAGGTTCGCCTGTTTATGCTTCTGTCCTGCGTGTATGCGAGTCTTTCTGTTTTCTCTCCGAAGGGGGTACATATTTTACGAAAGGTGAGATGCAAATGATTGTATCAAATTTGAGCTTCCAGCAAAAATCGAGGAAAGGAAAAGCGAATGAAACACAAAAATTTCTTTATGGTAGCCAACCGTATCTTCGACCTGGGGCTAAAGCCAAGGGATTTTGCTGTCTACTGCTGCCTGGTACGGCACAGCGGCGCGGACGGTTCCTGTTTCCCCTCACGGCGAGTGATAGCGGCGGAATGCCGCATGGATAAAAAGACCGTCGACACAGCCATTGAAAATTTATCTACGCTTGGGCTTGTAAAAAAGGTCGGCAGATACCGCCGGGACGGAACGAGGGCAAGCAACCTGTATCATGTGGAGAACCTTCTGGAATAGTGGAAATATTCCATTGGGATAGTGTTAAGATTTCCTATCAGGAAGAAAACCCATAGAACTAAACACAAGGTTATCCGTTCAGCAGAAAGAACTAAGCGAGCCAGCCATCTGCCACAAGCCCGTTGTACGGCCTCTGGCGGCCCTTGTGCCCGGCATACGCAAATGGCCGGGGGATTACACCTTTGCGCAGTATGTACGCCCAAACCGCGCGATACACGGCAAAGTAAGTCAGGCCCCAACAGCCATGTATTCCGGGTAGTTTTGCCAGGGTCGAAAAGAAAGCAGGAGAAAGGAGGTGGGGTTGCTATGCTCCCCACCTCCGGGTCACAACGCCCGGCAATGCCGGTCGTTTCAAGGGATTTCGGGCTTTCAGGAGCGCAATGCAAAATAGGGTTGCTGATTCCCCGCTTTTCAACAAACAGGGTTGCAAACCCCATAATTGGCTGTGTAACGGCAAATATTCAGGGGTTGCCGGTTTAGGCCCGCATTTCTTTCTCTGCAGGAACACCCCATCAAAAAACACTCTACCAGCCGCAAGGCAGAAAGGAATAATATGAAAAATATCGATCTTACTTTGCTCAGAAAAAGACGTGAAAAGATCCTGGCGCTTCGCAAGGGAAAGAAGCAGCCACAGCACATCGGCGTCTGCTATGCGGTAACGCTGGATGGAAAAACCTATCCGGTGATGGCCTGCTTCCCTGCCGCCACGGAGGAAAGCGCTAAAGATAAATTGAAGTACCTTATAAACGGCGGAAAAAATTAGCGGATTTATTTGCAGATTCGCTGGACTTTCGCTCCGGTATAGGGTATGCTGTAACCGTATCCTATTCGGTTTGACAGAGCGGTATCCCGCTCGGAAAGGAAAAGTGAAATGAGATCAACCGAAAATACGAATTTAATAACCGCGCTCTACTGCAGGCTCAGCCAGGAGGACCAGCTCCAGGGGGAGTCCAACAGCATCACCAATCAGAAAATGATCCTGCAAAAATACGCGGAAGAACACCGGTTCCTTAACACACAGTTTTATATCGATGACGGATTTTCCGGCGCGGATTTCAACCGTCCAAATTTCAAACGGATGATGAACGACGTGGAATCCGGAAAAGTAGGCATTGTGATCGTCAAAGACCAATCCCGCCTCGGCAGGGACTATCTGCAGACAGGAATGCTGATGGAGATCACCTTTCCCCAGTTTGACGTGCGGTTCATTGCCATCAACGACGGCGTGGACAGCGCGGAGGGCGTCAGCGACTTCTCCGGCATCAAAAATTATTTCAACGATTTTTATGCCAGGGACACCAGCCGCAAGATCCGGGCCGTACAGCGTGCCAAAGGCGAGCGGGGTGAGCGGGTAGGTACAACGGTTCCGTATGGCTATATGAAAAGTCCCGACGACCCCAGGCAGTATATCCCCGACCCCGAAACAGCGCCCATCATTAAGCGCATTTTTGAAATGTATGCCAGCGGTATCGGGATCGTAAAAATCTGCGACAGGCTGTCTGCGGAAAAGATTGTATCGCCAAGCGTATACGCTTTCCGAAAGACAGGCAGCCGTTCCGGGAAACCTGATATGGCAAGGCCGTACCACTGGTCGCAGACAACCGTGCGCAAAATGCTGGCAAACAGGGAATATGCGGGTGATACCGTCAACTTCAAAACTTACTCCAAGTCCAATAAGCTGAAAAAGAGGCTGAAAAGCCCGCCCGAAAATGTCATAATCTTTGAGAACACCCATGAGGCCATCGTTGACCGCAGGACCTTTGAGATGGTACAAAAGCACTTTGCCGGGCGAAAGCGCCCGGACAAGCAGGGCGAGATGGATAAGTACGCAGGATATCTCTACTGCGGCGAATGCGGCAGCCGTCTCTATCTGCACAGGGGGAAGACAATCAGGCCGGAAAACAATAATTTCCAGTGCGGCGGGTTCCAGACCAGAACAAAGGAATGCACCGCGCACTATATCCGCGAGAGCGTGCTCGACCAGATCGTCCTGCAAAACCTGAAAACGGTGACCGCCTTTGCGAGAGAGCAGCCCGATGAATTTTACGAGATGGCCTCGCGGAATGGTGAGAGAGAGGCGGAAAAGTTTTATGAAACTGCGGAACGTGAAAAGGTCCAGCTCGAGAGCCGTGTCCGGGAGCTTGACAACATCATCCGGTGCTTGTACGAGGATCGTGTCTGCGGACGGATCACGCCGGAGAGGTATGATGCTATGGCGGGTGGCTATGAACAGGAACAGGCTGAACTACGGCAGGAGCTCAAATCCATCACCGTCCGCATCAACGAAATGGATATGAGGGAAATGTGCATCCGGGAGTTCATGACCAAGGCCCGGGATTATATCGAAATGCCGAAGTTGACGCCTGAACTGCTGCGGGTGTTTATCCGCAGGATCGAAGTGTATGAAAAGCTGGAAAAGTATTCCCGCACCTGCGGCAACCCAATTGTCATCCATTATTCGTTCCAGCTGCCGGAGCAGAATGGGGCGCCTGCCATAGAAAAGGTCGTGCCTCTGCCTCAAAAGACTGCTTAAAGGCAGTATCCGAAAGGCTTACTGCCTTTCGGATACATATCATCTGCTAATTTCTCCCTTTGCGATATCACGCAAAACCAGGGGATTTTTTCATTTTCTATTCCTTTTCAAAGGAGTCCTTGCCCAATCCGCAGACAGGGCATACCCAATCCTCCGGGACCTGCTCCCAGGGGGTGCCGGGGGCAATCCCGTTATCCGGATCGCCGGCGGCAGGATCGTACACATAGCCGCAAGGACATACATATTTGTCCATGGTGATAACCTCGCTTTTCCTGTTATTTTTTTCCAAACAATCCGCCGATGAGATCTCCCGCCTTATCCAGGTTGATCTTGGCCTTTACGCCCTCGGCGATCTGCCCCAGCTGCTCTTCCGGCAGATCAATCCCCAAAAGTTTTTCCACCGTGGGGATGGGCTCCTTGAGAAAACCTTCTTGCAACGCTTTGTCGCTTTTGATCTTCTCTACCAGTTCTTCGATCTTTCCCTTAATATCCATGGCTTACTTGAAATACCGCTCCAGCAGGCCCTTGAAAGCCTTGCCATGACGGGCCTCGTCCCGGGCCATCTCGTGTACGGTGTCATGGATAGCGTCCAGACCCTGCTCCTTGGCCAGCTTGGCCAGCTGGGTCTTGCCGTCGGTGGCGCCGTTTTCCGCATCCACGCGCATCTGCAGGTTCTTCTTGGTGCTGTCGGTGACAACCTCGCCAAGAAGCTCTGCAAATTTGGCGGCATGCTCGGCCTCTTCATAGGCGGCTTTCTCCCAGTACATGCCGATCTCGGGATAGCCCTCCCGGAAAGCAACCCGGGCCATGGCCAGATACATGCCCACCTCGGTGCACTCGCCCTGGAAGTTGGCATGCAGGCCGTCCAGAATCTCCTGGCTTACGCCCTTGGCCACGCCTACCACATGCTCGGCGGCCCAGGCCATATCGCCGGACTGCTGGGTGAACTTCTCTGCGGGCGCGCCGCACACCGGGCACTTCTCAGGGGCGGCGTCACCCTCGTACACATAACCGCAAACGCTGCAAACAAATTTCATAGTGAATTCCTCCTATTTTGAATAATAGTATATGGATATTTCAAAGCGCTATGCGCTTCTTAACAAATTTTTCCCGGGCCCGGCTCTTACAGCGTCCGTTCCGCCACAATCTCTTTCCCGCACATCCGGCCGTTTTCTCGAAAGCCAAATTTGTGGTATAACGCCCGAGCCGCCTGGTTTTCCGGCTCGTAGCTGAGCCAGACCTTCTCCGCCGGGCGGAAAGGATGGGTAGAGAGATAGCCCAGGCAGACCTGCATCGCCTGCTTCCCAAGGCCTCTGCCCTGATATTTCTGATCGATCATAAACCGCCACAGGCTGTAGCTGCCCTGGACGTCCTCCGACTCCTCTGGGAGAGGGCCATAGCCAAACATGGCGAATCCCACAGGCTCGTCCCCTTCATAAAGGCCGAAGGCCCGGGCCCAAGCCCCGTCGCTAAGCACCACGTAGGCCTCTCCAAGGCTCAGCCAGTTGGGCGCAACGAATTCCTGCTGATCCTCCCGGACAGAAAGCGCCGCAATCTCGCTCACGTTTCGAAAGGTGATTTTACGAAGCTCCATCTGTCTCCTCCTTTTTCACACAGCAAGGGCAAAGCCCCCGCAAAGTGACACTGGCGGAGTCGATCCGGCAGCCTATCCCTTGGGAAGCCTGCCTTAATCCTTTCAGCTCCGGCACCTGGGCAGGGAGATCCAGCACCGCCCCGCAGTTTTTGCAGATCAAATGCGCATGGGGAGCGGTGTTGCCGTCAAAGCGTTCATAGCCGTCCACCACGCCCACGCTAAGGACCAATCCGTTTTCTCGAAAACGATTGAGATTCCGGTAGACAGTGCCCAGGCTCAAGTCTGGATATTGGGGCTTGAGCTGGCGGAAAATCCACTCTGCGGTGGGATGGGTCTTGGTTTCCCGCAGGGCTGCAAGGATCGCGGCCCGTTTGCGGCTGAAATTTTCCCGTTTGGGCGGCATAGCTTCACTTCCTTCCCACATTTTGCGAAACAAAGGGAAAAGAACCGTGCTTTGAGGCTTCTCCCCTCAAGGGACATCTGCCAAATATTATATCACAAATTTTCCTGTTTGTAAAGTAGGAATCGTTATTAAAGTTTGAGAAGCTGTCCTTTCCTAATATAGTTATGTGTTGGCCTCTGACAGCTGGCCTTAAGCTGGTCCGGCCAAAGCCGTCCAGGATAAAAGTTTTGTAGACTTCGCGTAGCGAATGTCTTACTTTTCTCAAAAGTGGTGGGGTTCTTAGGGGGCGACAATCGCCAGTGGCGATTTCCCGTCGCCGACCGAGTCGGCAGACGAGACCCCTTGCGGCGGAGGCCACACAGTATTACTCTAGAAAAGTATAACAAACGGCAACGGCGCGTATCGCAAACCGTTGCCTGATATTCTTGTCCTATCCGCGCCGAAGCTGGCATTTCTGGGCGCGCCTAACTCTTTTTCCCGCCGGATTCCCCGCGCCCGCGGCGCAAGCCCCAGCCCCAAGAGAACGCCTATTTCGTTTCTCCCAAAACCTTATGCAGGGCCTTGCGGCTGCGGTCCTCGCTGACAGCCACCAGTTCGTCTCCCGCGTGGAGCACGGTGGAGCCGTTGGGGATGGTCAGCTCTCCGCCCCGGATAAGGGAGATCACCAGCGTCCCCTTGGGAAAGCGCACGTCCTTCAGGGCCACATCCTCCCAGGCGGTGTCATAGGGCAGGGTCATGGAGAAGATCTCCCCTTTTCCCTGATTCAGGCTGGCAATCAGGTGCATATGGGCAGAATCCACCTCCTGCTCAATGAGCTGTACCACGATCTCTGTGCTGCTTACCACGTCCTGGATTCCAAGCGCCCGAAAAGTTTCGGCGTTGCGGGGGTCGTTTACCCGGGCAATCACCTTTTTTGCCGAGAAATGGCCTTGGGCCAACTGGGCAGTGACCAGATTGTCCTGATCTACCCCAGTCACCGCCATCACGCAGCCCGCATTACGGGCACCCGCAGCCTCCAGCACCGCCACATTGGTGCCGTCCCCGGGAAAAATTGCCGCATCCAGGTCGTCTGCCAATTCCCGGCAGCGGGCGGCATCTTTTTCAATGAGGCAGACCTCATGCCGCCGCTCCAACAGCAGGCGGGCCAGACTCCGCCCCGCCTGGCCTCCCCCCACAATAATCATACGCATCAGTCGATCCTCCTGCTCAGCACCAGCATGTCCCCTTCGGAAAGGGGGACGTCCCCGATGGTTTCTTTCAGCACAAAGCGGCCATCCTCCTTGAGCACGGCAAAAACACCTCGGCCCGGCAAATCCAGATCCCGGGTGGTGCGGCCAAAGTAGCGCTTCTCCACCGGCTGAACCTCAAGGGCCACGCTGGCCGTGCCAAAGGACACCTGCCGGTTCTGCCAGGGACTCACCAGCTCCGAAGCCAGCTTCTCTCCTGCCATATTGGTGGGGCAAACGGTGCGCAGCCCCGCCCGGTCGAAGATATCCTCCCGGGCCGGGTCGGAAATCCGGGCCGCCACCCGCTCCACCTTGAAATACTTTTTGGCGATCTGCCCCACAGCGATGTTCAGATTGTCGTCCGCTGTGGTCACCGCCACCGCGTCGCAGCTCTCAATCCCCGCCTGGCGGAGCACGTTCAAGTCCATGGGAAAGCCCACCAGCGTTACACCGCCAAAAGCGGGATCCAGCAAAGCCAGGTTATCCCCGCTTTCGTCCACTACCACTACGCCGTGGCCCTGGGCGTCCAGCCGCTGGGCTACCGCCCGGCCCAGCAGCCCGCCCCCTATGATGAGTACATTCATTCCCCGTCCTCGTTGTCAATGAAGGGCGTGGGGCTGCCGCCGGCATTTCCCTCCTGGCCGCCGGCGTTGGGGGCCGGGGACGCGTTGGGATCCGGGCTGGCGTTGGCTTCGGGGGTGGAAGTGGGAGTGGCTGTGGGGCTGGCCATCAATGCCGCGTACTGCTCCACCGTGATGGTGACCACCTCCGCAAACTCCGCATAGATATAGGCCGGCCCGCCCAAAAACTGCACCTGATACCAGCCGTCTTGAGGCGTCTCCGCCAGGAGGGCCAGGATGTCCCCCTCTTCTACCGTTCCATAGGCGTCGCTATCTGTAGAAGCGCTTTTGCGCACGTTCACCACGTCGCCCGTCACCTTTACACCCTTGGCCGTAGCCGGAGTCGGCGCGGGAGTAGCAATGGGAGCCTGAGAGGACAGCCCGCTGCCCGTACCGCTGTTGTCCTCTCCCTCTTCATCTTTGCCGCAGGCAGACAGGGCCCCTGTCAGAGCGCAGCCCACCAGAAACAGTGCCAGGCCTCTTTTGCCGTGCTGTCTCGCTTTATTTCCAAAAGCCCAATTCCCAAAGCCGCTTTTTTTCATTGTATTCATTCCTTTCCCAAAACTATTTTCGCTTCCTATCAACACGGAGCCTTTCCTATTAGACTCCTGCTTTTCCTCCCCGGTAAGTCCAAAAAACGGATTTTCTCTCATCTCCCTTCTTCCAAAAAGCGTTCCTGTTTACTATTTTAGCATAATTCCAGAAAAAGTCCACCGGTATTTTTGAATTCCGTAAAATTTTCCGGATTCTTTTGCCAGGATCCCAATGAAAGCCCTGGCTATCCCTGGTGTGCACGATGAAAAAGCGGCAGGGCGACAATCCCACCCCAAGTGAGATTTGCCGCCCTCCAGGCCTTTCCACACAAAAAAGCCGCCCGCTTTTTATGCAGGACGGCTTTTTACCTAATAGGATGATTCTGATTATCAATGCTGCTTATACGCGGCAGCATTCTTTGCAAACGATGATCTCTCCCTGAGAGGCAGGGTCATCCCGAATGATCTCCTCCACTCCGGGCACGCAGATATGGCCGGACAGCGGGTTCTTGATGCTGAGGATAGGCGCGGTCAGACTGGCCTCCACCTCTGATTTCTCGAAGCTCAGATCCGTATCTATCATCTGGCAGTTTACCAGCTTTAAGCCTTTACAGTAGCAAAGAGGCTGGGTGCCCAGAATCTTGCAGTTCTCAAAGGTGGCGTTCTCGCAGTACCAGGCCAGATATTCCCCCTTGACGGTACTATTGCGTACCGTTATGTTCCTGGCATGCCAGAAAGCGTCTTTTGTGTCAAAAGTACAGCTTTCAAACACAGAGTCCTCAATATACTGGAAGGAGTATTTTCCCTTGAGGGTCACGTCTTTGAACCGCAGGTTCCGGGAACGCATCATAAAATACTCGCTCTCCGCGTACACATCCGCCATTTCTACGCCGCGGCAGAACCAGCCAAACTCCGGAGAAACAATATGGCAGTCCCGCATCCTGATTTCGCCGCATTCCCGCAGGGCCTTGATGCCGTGAAGCCTGGTGTCCCAGATCTCCACGTTCTGGGAATACCAGAGGGCCGCCCGGCAGAGCTCTGTCATCTCAGAACCGGAAATTGTCACCCCGCTGTCATGCCAGAAGGGGTAGCGCAAGTTAAAAAAGCAGTTTTCCACCGTCAGGTCCCGGCTCTCCTTGAAGGCGCTCTCCCCGTCGGCGGGGCCGTTGAAAGAACAGTTCCGCACAGTAAGTTCCTGGCTGCCATACAGAGCCCGCTCCTCATCCAGGGTTTTATTCTCTATAAAATCCATCTTTCCGCTTCCTTTCCTATCAGAGGTTTAGAAGCCGTACCAATAGGATTTGTATTCCCTTTTCCGGCAAATTCAGCCGGGAAGCGGCGTTGTGAAAACTTGCCAATCGCCAGATTGCCGGCATCTCCACGCCTTGCTCCCAACTGAACTTGCTCGAAAATCGGAACACAAATCCTATCGGCACAGCTTCTTGCATTTTTGATTGTCTACCATTATACTCCACTTTTCCCAAAAATGCAAATACCCGTAGGCTATAGATACCTATGCTTTGGAAGCATATCAGTGGTCTATTCCTTCTCCTGTTCCCCCTGCCGTTCTCTGGCCTGTTTCAGCGCCTCCATGGCCTCGCGCTGCCGCGCCTGAACCAGGGCCTTCTGTTGTTTCCTGCGCTCTTTGGCCCGGCGGCGGGGCTTCACGGTCAAAAGCAGGACCGTCCCGGCGATAGCCAGCAGGAAAATCAGCGTAGGCAGATGGACAACGATGAACAATCCCAGCTCCTGGAAAAAGCGCATCAGATCTTTTGCGTTGCTCTTCATGCCAGCCCAGGCCCGGCTGCCCCAGCTTTCCGGCTCCGGCTCGGTAAGCTCACGGACCTCATTCAAAGAGAAGTTCACCGTACTATAGTTGATCTGGCTGTCGTACACCCGCAACGTGGATTCATAGTTTTGCAGCTGATAGCGCACATTGGTCAGCCTGTCCTCAATACTGAGAATATCCTCCAGGCTGGACGCCTGCTCCAATAGCTCCATCAGACGCTTCTGCTCAGCCAGCAGCGCGTCCCGGTAGCTCTCCGCGTCCACATACTCCAGGGTCACGTCCTCTTCCTGGGTAGAACGCTGAAGCACATGGCAGTTCTCCCCCACTGCCGCCAGAAACCCATTCAGCTTTTCCGCTGGCATCCGCAGCTTCAGCTGGCAACTGCGGCTCTCCTCGTTGTAAGCGTACATGTCTGAGGACTCGATGTATCCCTCCGCTTCTGCCACCCTGTTCTCCAGCCAAGTCAGAAATTCATCATAGTCCTTTGTCTCCGCCTCCAGATTCACCGTGGTGATCAGCTTACGGTTTTCCCCCCTGGGAACCGGGTTCTCCCCCAGCGCGCCTTCCTCCATTCCGTTTTCAGGGGCGCCCCCTTCAGATTCCACAGCGGGAGACTCATAATCTGTGGTCTGGCTATAGGCCTGGCTGCTGGAAGAATCCCCGCCTTTTCCATTCTGGCCTCCGCAGGCCCCCAAATTTATCAGCAGGAGCGCCGCCAAGAGCAAAATACCACACTTTTCCCAAACCGCCTTTTTCATTCGAAATCCTCTCCTCACCCGCTGATTCGTTATATTACTTCGCCAACAAACGATAGGAACTCCCTTGTCAGGACCACGGCCCGTAAAAGTACGGTTGGGCCTCTGGCGGCTTAGTGGCTTTGGTCTCGCCTGCCGGCTCGGCCGGCGATTGTCACCCTAAGAACCCTACCAGGCGCCAAACTTGGCATGGCCAAGTTTTCCGTACCTGGACCGCGTAATATTCCTATTGTTTAAATTCCTGGGTAATTTAACAATATCATAGCCGAATCAAGAAGGAATTTCAAGACCTATTGCATAATTGTAACTTGGGATTACAGAATTGTAACGCCGGCGGAAAGGGGTCTGCGGGCATCTAAAATCTCACCTTGTGCTTGCGGTTGGCTCCCAGTATGCCGCCGATTGCACCGCTGAGCAGGACCGCCGCCCCTTTTCCTATGCTGGCAGGGCCGGCCTCCAGCTGAAATGCCAGAGCCGATACCAAAACCGCGCAGACCAAAAACAAAGCCCCGGCCCCCAGGCCCAAAAAGATCCCCTTTTCCCGCAGGGACAGCGCGGGGACAAAGCCTCCCAGAAATACCGCCCCACAGGCCGCCAGGGTGGTGATGAGGGATAGCGACCCCCTAGGCAGCGCGCCCATCCTGCACACCGCAAACGCAAGCACCGACAGCAGCAGCAGACTGGTTCCGGCGGTGACCGCCCCGGATAAAATCAATGCCCGAATCCATTTCATAGAAAAAACCCCTCAGCTCATAGGATATCCCAATATCGGAAACGCGCCGGAAATCCGGCAGATACCAGACTCCCGTAGGCGGCTATGCCGCCTATCTAAAAGAGGCGATTTGCTTCTTTATAAACCGCGTTAACTATACCTATGAGCAAAGGGGATTTTTTATTCCATGGGATTCCCGAGGAGATCAGGCGTCATCCTCATGCACAGTATCCACGCTGCCAATTGCCCAGCGCTTTACCCGCAGCTTAGACTTATCGCTGCCGGTCTCAATGATCACGGACTCCGATTCCTCCTTGACAGCTACAATCCGGCCGCAGATGCCGCCAATGGTGGTAATCTCGTCCCCGACCTGAGCGTTCTTGCGCATTTCAGCTTCTTTTTTCTTTTTCTTGTTCTGGGGACGGAAGAAAATGAAATACAGCGCCGCAAAAAACAGTCCGTATACCAGCAGCATAATAATCAGGCTCATCCCGCCGCCGGCATTGGCCGCCGCGTCCATCAATTTCAGATTGTACATCTTGTGTGAACACATCCCTTCCAATAATTACTTCAGATTATAACAGGAAACACGCCAAGTTGCAAGCAAAATATCAGATTATTTCCTCCCAGGCGTGTTTTCTCCTGGCGACGCCGCCCAGGGCATGCTCACATATGCTGAGTATACGGATTTTTGAGCGGATTTTTGTCTTGAATCTGCCAAAAAGGCGTGTGCGAACGCTTATGTGAACATACCCTAGATTCTCCGGCTGATAACCTCTATGTTTTCCCGGTAAAACGCTTCGAACCGGCCTTCGTCCAAGGCGGCGCGGATCCGTTCCAGCAGATGGTTATAAAAATAGAGATTGTGCATCACTGCCAGCCGCATCCCCAGCATCTCCCCCGCTTTCAAGAGATGGTGGACATAGGCCCGGGTAAAGCTGCGGCACACCGGACAGCCGCAGCTTTCGTCCAGAGGGGCTTGGTCCAACCGGTACTTGGCGTTCATCAGGTTCCGGCATCCTTCCGCCGTAAAGGCGTGGCCGTGGCGGGCATTCCGGGTGGGCATCACGCAGTCGAACAGGTCTACCCCCCGGCGCACCGCCTCCAGGATATTGGCCGGAGTCCCCACGCCCATCAAATAGCGGATCTTATCCTTGGGCATATGGGGCTCGATGGCCTCGATCACGGCGTACATCTCCTCCGCAGTCTCCCCCACCGCCAGACCGCCGATCCCGTAGCCGTCCAGGTCCAGGGCAGCGATCTCCTTCATGTGCTCCACCCGCAGGTCTTGGTAGGTGCAGCCCTGGTTGATGCCAAACAGCAGCTGGCTGGGGTTCAGGGTGTCCTGCCGGGCGTTGAGCCGGGCCATCTCCTCCTTACAACGCCGGAGCCACCGAGCGGTGCGGGCGCAGGAGCTTTTGGCATAGTCGTATGGCGCGGGATTCTCCACGCACTCGTCAAAGGCCATGGCAATGGTGGAGCCCAGATTGGATTGAATCCGCATACTCTCCTCGGGCCCCATAAAGATCCGCCGGCCGTCGATGTGGGAGGCGAACGTCACTCCCTCCTCCCGGATGTTCCGCAGTTTTGCCAGGGAAAACACCTGGAACCCCCCGCTGTCCGTGAGGACCGGGCCCTCCCACCCGGTAAACTTCCGGATGCCCCCCAGAGCCTTCACCGTCTCGTCCCCAGGGCGCAGGTGGAGGTGGTAGGTATTGCACAGCTGGACCTGGCAGCCCAGCTCTTTCAGGTCATAGGCCGAAACCGCCCCTTTGATGGCTCCGGCGGTGGCTACGTTCATAAAGCCCGGAGTCTGTACCGTGCCGTGGACCGTGACAAACCTGCCCCGGCGGGCCATTCCCTCCGTTTTCAGCAATTGATACAATTGGGTTCCTCCTCTTTCCCGTCTGTGCCTACAGGCCTCGTTCTCCCTTTTTGCCCCGGCCCATCAGCTCTTCTACCGCCGCCTCTGGAGCCACGCCGCCGTTGACAATGGAATCCACCGCCTCTACAATGGGCATCTCAATCCCATAGAGCTCCGACAGCTTCCGCACGGCCGGGATGGCATTGATCCCCTCCACCACCATGCCGATTTTTTCTATTGCCTTCCGGGGTGGCATTCCCTGGCCAATCAGCTCGCCGCAACGGTTGTTCCGGCTGTGGACGCTGGTCGCGGTGACAATCAGGTCGCCAATTCCCGCCAAACCGGTGAAGGTCTGCTCTTGGCACCCCACGGCGCAGCCCAGCCGGGTGATCTCCGCCAGCCCTCGGGTGATGATGGCCGCCTTGGTGTTGTCGCCGTAGCCCAACCCCCGGGACATGCCCGCCGCCAGGGCAATGATGTTTTTCACCGCCCCGCACAGCTCCACCCCGCGGATATCCGGGTTGGTGTAAACCCTCATGCAGGTATTCATAAAGGTGTCCTGCACCGCTTTCGCGGCGGCTGGGTCGCCGCTGGCGGACACAATGGTGGTGGGCATGTCCCGGGCCACCTCCTCCGCGTGGGTAGGGCCTGAAAGAGCAACCAGCCTCACGGTCTTGGCGGGGTTTTCCCGGCACAGCTCGTCCTGTATTACCTGGGTCATTGTGAAAAGAGTGCCAGATTCCATTCCCTTTGCCGCATCCACAAGAATCTGTTTTTGGGCAATATAGGGGGCGGCGCGCCTGGTAGTCTCCCTTACATAAGGAGACGGCACCGCAAACAGTATCATCTCTTTTTCCGCGCAGGCCTCTGAAATCTCTGTGGTAAACCGGATGCTTTCCGGAATTTCCGCGCCGGGCAGGTTGGGGTGCGCCTTCCCCGCAGCCAGATCCCGAATTTCGCTCTCTATGGCAGACCAGACCGTTACCTGGTTCCCGGTATTCGCCAGCATTCTTGCCAGAGCCGTTCCCCATGTTCCGGCGCCCAACACGCCAATATGAACCATGCTTCTTCCTCCTGATATTTGAAAAAAGGAACGGTGTAAGGAGTGCCCTACACCGCTTTTCTTTTCTTATTATACCTGTTTTACCCAGAAAAGTCAAGCAGCCCGGGGGAAATTCGCCGCTTCTCCAACTGGGGGCGGAGCGTGCGATTTACCGGCGTGGGGACAGGCCCGCCGGACGCAAAGACAGCCCCGGAATCATCCAGAGCCTGCACCTTTAAGTAGTATGGAATGTGAGTGGACCTGTCAAACCGGAGGCTGGTCCCATTGGTCTCGTCGGACTTCTTGTAGATTTGAGCGGGGATGTTACGGTCGCTCCAAAGGAGCCGGTAGGTGCGCGCGCCGGGGACAGGCTCCCAGGTGACGGTGACTCCATCCGGTGTGATCTCTGTCAGTTGAACCTCCAAATTTTGCATGATTATGCCTTCTTTGTATGTAGGATGATTTGAAGCTATTATACCACATCCCACGGGATTTTACCAGCGGTTTTGCGTTCGCTAAAGCGGTTCCATATATACAAATTCTATGGAAAATGCTATAATAGCCACAGGCTATTTCAGTAGAGCAGAACTGCGAAGCAGTTCCAGAAATCGTGTAAGCGATTTCCCAAGACGCAAAGCGGCTTGGAGCTATGCTATAATATCTCTAGCGGGGAACTTCCCCCTAAATAATAAACGGCATAAGCCGGAAAGTGTGAATAAAATGAAATTAGGAGTCTGCACGTCCCTGGATAACGCCGGGGTTTTGGCCCGGCTGGGCTATGACTACATAGAGACCGGCCTTTCGGCAGTGGCCGGCATGCCTGAGGAGGAATTTCAGAATGCCCGGAGGGCTTTGGAGGGGTCCGGCCTGCGGTGCGAAGCCGTGAATGGTATGCTCCCGGGAGACCTGCCTGTGGTGGGCGGGGCGGCAGACCTTGCCCGGGCAGAAAGCTATCTATGCGCCGCCTTTTCCCGGGCGGAACTACTGGGGGCGCGGGTCATCGTCTTTGGGTCCGGGGGAAGTAGGCGGGTGCCGGAAGGCTTCTCCTGGGCACAGGCCTGGCGGCAGCTCCGGGACTACCTGACCTTGGCGGACCGCCTTGCCGGGGAACACGGCCTGTGCATCGCCATTGAGCCCCTGCGCCGGGAGGAGTGCAATATCCTGAACCGGGTGGGCGAGGCGGTGGAGCTGGCGGCCCTGCTGGACCTGCCCCATGTGGGCGTGCTGGGCGACACCTATCATATGCACTGTGAGGGCGAGCCGCTGACAGCCCTAGCTGACGCGGGGGAGCTTCTTTGGCATGTACACACCGCCTGCCCCCAGGGGCGGCTGTTCCCCAAGGACGGCGACCCGGCAGACCGGCGGGGTGAGTACGGAGAGCTGTTTGCGGTGCTGAATGAAGCGGGATATGCAGGGCGCGTTAGCATTGAGGCGGGCTGTGAGCGCTTTGAGGAGGACGCGAGGGCCAGCCTTGCGCTGCTGAAGGAAAGGATGTGTTAGGATGCTGTACCCAAAGTCAAAGGAAAAGGCCCTTTCGCCGGAGCTGTTCAAGAATCCCGCCAGCGAGTACCGGGGCGCGCCCATCAGGCGAAGGAGCCCGAGCCGGGCCGGGGGCAAAACAGCGTGCGCCAGGACAACGGGGAGCTCCTTGCGGTTTTTGATATTGTGCTGGACGGAAACGGTTGTCTAAAGGAATACCGGCGCGTCGACGAGTGCGACCCCGCTCAGGGTGCAAAGTGGTACGCCTACATAGAGCACGCCGCGGCTGACCCCTGGTTCAACGACCAGGCCTATGTAGACACCCTGAACCCCCAGGCCATCCGGGAGTTCATCGAGACTACCCACGAGGCCTACAAGACATGGGTGGGCGGGGACTTCGGCGGCACGACCCTGGGCATCTTCACAGACGAGCCCCAGTTCGCCCCCAAGCAGGCGTTGGACTTTGCTACCCAGCAAAAAGACCTGTTCCTCTCCTGGACGGACTGCCTGCCGGAGCTGTACCGGGTCCGCTATGATGAAGAACTGTTGGACGTGCTGCCCGAGCTCATCTGGGAGCTGCCCGGGGGCAGGCTCTCCCGGGCGCGGTGGCGGTATCAGAACCTGGTCACAGACCGGTTTCTGGAGAGCTACTGCCAGCAAATCGGCCGCTGGTGCCGGGAGAACAATTTACTGCTCACCGGCCACCTGATGGGCGAGCCAACCCTGGAGAGTCAGACCCAGGCCGTGGGGGACGCCATGCGCTGCTACCCGGAGTTCGGCCTGCCAGGCATCGACATACTCTGCGATTTCAGGGAGTACACCACCGCCAAGCAGGCCCAGTCTATGGCCCGTCAGCAGGGGGCGGAGGGGGTGACCCTGCGGGTGCCGCATCTCTCCTGGTACACCATGCAGGGCGAGGCAAAGCGGGACTACCCGGCGTCCATCGGCTATCAGTCCCCCTGGTGGGAGGAGTTCCCCCTTATCGAGGACCACTTCGCCCGGCTGAACACGGCCCTGACCCGGGGCCGCCCGGCGGTGACGGTGGGGGTGGTCCACCCCATCGAGAGCTATTGGCTGCTGTTCGGCCCCGCCGCCCAGACCGCCGGGGCCAGGGGGCAGATGGAGGAGCAGTTCGCGGGGCTGTGTGAGTGGCTGCTGTTCGGGAATATAGACTTTGACTATATCAATGAGGCCCGGTTCCCGGAGCAGTGCCCGGCCCCTGGAGCGCCCTTAAAGGTGGGTGAGTGCGCCTACTCGGTGGTGCTGGTGCCGCCGGTGCGCACTCTGCGGAGCTCTACCGTTGAGCGTTTGGAGGCCCTGCTAAATGGCGGCGGGCGGGTGATCTTCCTGGGCCCCTGCCCGGCGTATGTGGACGGTGAACCCTCCGACAGGTGCCGGGAGCTGTTCAGCCGAGCGGAGCATTTGGGCTTTGACCGAGAGAGCATTTTGGCGGCACTGGAGCCGGAGCGGACGATAGATATCCGCCATGAGGACGGCAAGCGGGCGGACCGGCTGCTCTATCAGTTGCGTGAGGACGATGACTGCAAATGGCTTTTTATCTGCAACGGCAAGACACCCGAGAGCCCGGACGTGGACCCGGCGCCCACCCTGCGCTTTGCCCTGCGGAGGGAGTACGCTTTGGAGGTGTTCGACACCCTCACCGGGGAGACCGCGCCCCTGCCCGCTCAATATGAAAACGGCTGGACGGTGTTCTCCCGCCCCTGGCACATCCACGACAGCCTGCTTCTGCAGCTGGTTCCGGGCTGGGGCGCGTCAGGCGCTACGGAGCGGGCAGAGAGCCAGAGTGCGCCAGCCGTCACCTTGGAACCAGTGGAGATACGGCTCAGCGAGCCCAATATGCTTTTGCTTGACATGGCAGAGTACGCCCTGAACGACGGGGACTTCCGACCAGCGGAGGAGCTGTTGCGTATAGACAATATCATCCGTGGGGAGCTGGGCATTCCCCTGCGCCGCAAAGAGGTGGTCCAGCCCTACCTGCTGCCCAAGGAGGAGCCGAAGGACCGACTGCGGCTGTTGTTCCGCATACGCAGCGAGGTACACATTGCCGGGGCGAAGCTGGCCTTGGAGTGCCCTGAGAGCGCCCGGGTCGCTTTGAACGGCCTGCATGTGCCTACCCTGCGGCCTGACGGCTGGTTCGTGGACAAGAGCATAAAAACCGTCCCCCTGCCGGAGCTGGGCGCGAGGGAGAGCCGGCTGGAGATCACGGTGCCCATCGGCCCCCGCACGAACCTGGAGGCCTTCTACCTGCTGGGGGACTTCGGCGTGGGGGTCAACGGCTGCAAAAAACTTCTGACCGCCCCAGTGCGCAGTCTGGCCTTTGGGGACATCACCCGGCAGGGTCTGCCCTTCTACACGGGCAATGTGGAGTACGGCTTTCGGGTGCGGAGCGAGGGGGACTTTACCCTCCGTGTGCCCCACTACCGGGGCGGGCTCGTGAAGGTGCTGGTGGACGGAGAGGACAGAGGGAACATCGCGTTCTCGCCCTACGCCCTGCGGGTCAAGGCCGCGCCAGGGGAACATTTTGTGGTGCTGCGGCTCTATGGCACAAGGCAGAACGGCTTTGGCCAGCTCCACCACACCCAGGGGGTGTACTTCTATCAGAGCCCCAACTCCTGGCGCAGCGCCGGGGATCTGTGGTGCTACGAGTACCAGCTGAAGCCCGCGGGCATTCTCAGGTCGCCGGAGGTGTATGGGGGTGTGATTTTGGACGGAACTGCCCACGGCAGAGGGGCGGCGGGGCATTTCTCCGACAGAAGCTGAGGCCGGCAGGTTGAAGGAATATTGTCAGAATAGAAATCCCCTAAACGCAAGATAATATTATGAGGATTCTGTCAAAATTCACAAAAGAAAAGCGCACCCTTTGTGGAGGTGCTCAATAGTAAATTCACTTTAGAACCGGCTAAGCCTATTCTAAAGCTGGGCGGCTTTACCGCCCGATTCAAAAGATTCTTTTGAACTGAATTAACTAAACAAACAAGATGCAAGGAGTTATTCTTGCCCAACTAACTTTTTGACTTCTTCTAGCTCGAGACCAATCATGTCGCTGATGTCCTCCAGGCTCAGACCACAGGAAAGCATACGATTAACAATTTTAATCTGCTCCTTTGTACGGCCTTTAGACTCGCCTTGCTCAAAGGCTTCCTTGCGTTCGTCCATCATCTTCATTGCCAGCGTCATGTATTCCATCTCCCTCCCGCTGTCCTCTTTGATCTCGCTGACCGCTTTATCTATCTGCTGCAAATAGCTTGACTCTGAAATATCGTACCGCTCGCCCTTATAGCCTACCCGAATATATCTGAGAAAATCCATCACGGCGGGATTGCCGTTCTCTGTCTTAAAATCCGCGTTGAGAATATAGGCATGGGAGCCGTCCTCATGGGCAATCTCCGGCGCGCCTTTTATGTGGCTCTCCCGCTCATAGACGGCGAGCCCTGCGCCAAAGTAGTCCTACACGCAAATGAAAATCACAATGCAGTCGGACAAAGTTCCTCATAGTCCGTGTTCATTTCCAGGCTGTGCCGGTCGATACCGCTGGTATAGTACCGTATACGCTTTTCCAACTTGCGGTACAACCGAGCCTGGACTTCCACGTCGTACTTGGTGTAGTGTTCATCTTCCAGGTACACGTCTAATCTGATACCGTGGGCGTCATAGGCGTCCTTCAAGTCTTTCTGCTTGTCGATGGTTACGACCCGCTATATTTTCTTTTCCAGAAGAACCTCCAGAAAAGACTTACTATTCTCCGGCCTACGCATGACTTCCGAGAACATGAAATCGTCCACAAGCTTAAATGGGCATGGGCACCACTTCCTTTACCTTGGGGCTGGTTCGCAAGCTATATTGACAAAAATGAAGAAAGGTTTTTATCTATAATTATGTGTACCTATCAACACCCTTCTTTTTTACTGCTAATCTGTCCCAAGTTGGGACGCATTTCGCTGACACTGCTCCCCATACCTGCATAAGATACTTTACCGAATATTTTGCAGATAAGGAGCGTCGCATATGAATCATTCCCCCAGAGTACATCTCATTCCCGCCTTGCGTGGCAGGCCCCAGGCAGAAGCCCATATCTCCGGCAGCGAGAACTTCCCCAACATAACCGGCTGGGTGCGCTTTTACCAGACGAACGAAGGCATTATCGTCTATGC
Organism: Acutalibacter sp. 1XD8-33; assembly: GCF_003612555.1. Lineage (GTDB taxonomy): Bacteria > Bacillota > Clostridia > Oscillospirales > Acutalibacteraceae > Acutalibacter. Next base: position 18,695 of record NZ_RAZF01000014.1, on the reverse strand, counting down.
CGAGGTCAGCGGCCTGCCTGTTTCCGGCCAGCCCTGCCAGGAGAGGATTTTCGGCTTTCACATCCATCAGGGGACGGACTGCGGCGGTAGCGGGGACGAACCGTTCCCCTACGCCATGTCCCACTATAACCCAAAGGAATGTGAACACCCCTACCATGCGGGTGACCTGCCGCCGCTGTTTGGAAACAAGGGTCTCGCGGTGTCCGCCGTTTTGACTGACCGTTTTTTGGTGGAAGATGTCATTGGGAAAGTCGTTATCATACACGACCACCCCGACGATTTCACAACACAGCCCTCCGGCAACTCCGGCACCAAAATCGCCTGCGGGGTGATCCAGAGGACAGCGGGCTTTTGCGGCTGACGCGCCACTCCAGGCGCTATGGAAACCGGGGTCTTAGGGGGTTGCTGCGTGCCAGTAGCACGCGTCCAGCAACTGACCGAGCCGGCAGGCGAGCCGCTCCCCTAACAAGTGGGATTTTGCTGTCAAAATCCCGTACTTGCTGGGACGCCAACACCAAAGGTGTTGGCAGGGAAAGCTGCGGCGGACAGTGTCAACGCTCCATGGGCTGGCCTCGGCTTCTGGACTTTTTCGGGGCGCCTTTCTTCCTTCTCATAGATGATTTTTCCGGCGGCTTGAAAGGTATACCATCAAACATCAACAGCTTTGTTAAAACAAGGTCTGATAGTGTGCCATTTTGCAAAGCCGCAAATTCACTATAATCATGTACGCTGAAATATCCGCGGCGTACCATTTCATCCTGGCTCAAGACATATCCATCACTGCCTGACAAAATATGAAACAGCTTTTGGTTTATGGAAACAAAGCGCAGGCTGCCGTCGGAATTGTCATAGTAAGCGGTGTGTTCAGACATGACAGTATGGTAATTTTCCTGCTTGCCTATATAGAGCTTTTCGTCTTTACCGATTAACACGTCCATCCCCTCATACCGGCTTATAGACGCGGCAATAATGGGTATCTTGTCATTCCTCATTCAGCGCTTTTCCGAACCTCTCCGCTGAGCCAAAAGCCGGGGCCATATATCAGAGTCTTTTTCCCACACATTGCCGGTATGCTGCACCTGGGGCGTTATCAGACACTCCACCGCCTTTTGCAAAAGCAAGGTGACTGCCGCCTGTTCCCGCCATTTCCCCGCTACCTCTTGCAATTCTTCATAAATCGCTTTCTCAGTGGAAATGCTTTTCTCCGTCCAGGCCGTAAGCGTTTCCATGGATTCCTCCGCAAAGGGCCGCAAAAAATCCACAGTATCGTTGAAGATAGATAGTGGAGCTATATTTGAGTTCACTCCCCGGCCGCTCATCTCCGTGGCTATAGGCAGTATAGAATTTCTCTTTATCCGCCAAAGGCTATCACCTTCTCTTCGCGGCGTCTTTTACCACTTGCTTAGCCTTCTGCCTTTCCTCGGCCTTTTTCTGTAAATCAAGGGCATTGAAAACTTTGCGCTTAACCTCGCTGACCGCGGGGGCCTTGGCGAGCTTGGTGGGTGCAGGGGGAGCAGTTTTTTCTGTAGCCTGGGGAGAGTTACCCGCAAGAGGCAGTTTAGGGGCAGAGGTTGTTTTCTCCGGCGCAGGAGCGGCTTTCGCGGCATCCTGGCTGGCCTTTTTTACCTCCGTGGCCTGGGCCATGGTAGGAACGACGCCCTCTTTCTTGATGAAATCCACCACCTTTTCCCGTTCCTCGGGCTTGAGGTAAGACAGTTCTACCGCCGTGTTAAATGGCATTTCCTTTTTGTCCACCTACTGGTCGGAACGTTTCTGAGACCCAGCAAGCTGTCTGTAATCAGGTCTGCAACGCCCTCCACATCCTCTCTGCCATATTCCTCCAGAAGCTGGTCGAAACTAATATTTTCCATCACCCCCTCCCGGCAAGCCTGCTGATCCATCCCATCGGTCAATGGCTGGATAGATGGATCGGTATAGCTCCTTTCGGTCTGATTCTTGTAAGTATAATTACACTCCGATTTTCCGAAGTCTGGATTTCGGGGCGAGGGGGGCAGTTATCACTATCAGGTGTTTCCCTGGTCGTGAACCGCTTGACGTAAATTCTGGCAGACTTGCCCTGGCCCTGCTTTACCCGCTGTATCAAGCCAATGCCCTTGCTGCTGTCCAGCTCTGCCAGCAGCTTGACCGCCTTATCGTTGCCGCAATTAAGGGCCACCTTGATTGCGTCCAGTGGGTAGTAGATGAACACCCGGTTTTCATCGTCATATAGTTAACGCAGGGTAAAAGAATTTATAATTCTTTTACCCTGGCGGTATTACCGCTGTTTGAAATCACGATTTTCGGATTTCAAGCACGTTTACTATTCAGCCGTTACGGGCGGAAAGCCCCATGCGGTCAAGCATAAGGCCGTAAAGCAGCTTGGCGTCGGTGGAGACGTGCTTGAACTCCGAGCCCACAATGAGCTGCCGAGGGATGCGGTAGAAGCTGAATTGTTCCGACTCCCCGCCGTAAAAATATTCAAAGTCAGGGCGGTCTTTCATAGGGAAAACTCCTTTCTGTTATGATGGTATCTAAAAAATGGGCATGAATAAAAATTCCCCGGCGGAGCCGGGGGATTTCATATGCGGGTATAACCCCATGATGCTAGCCACGCGTCACGTCACGTTGGTGCAGTCTGACACCTGCGTATAGTCCTTATCTGCCGCCCGTAAACGGGCTCTTTAGAAGTTTCCCATCGTCAGTTGTTCTCCTGCCTTATCCTCGTCCAGCTGGTGTTGGATGTACTCCTGTATCTTTTTTGCATTCTTGCCTGCCATGTCTACGTAGTACCCTCGGCACCAGAACTCTCTGTTCCGGTACTTATACTTTAACTCCGGATACTTCTCGTAGATCATTAAGCTGCTCTTCCCTTTCAAGCACCCCATGAAGCTGGACACCGATACCTTGGGCGGTATTTCCAGCAGCATATGTACGTGATCCGGGCACACTTCCGCCTCCACTATCTTTATCTTCTTCCACTCGCAAAGGGTCCTCAGTATTTTTCCTACCTCTCCCCTTTTTTCCTTATAGAATACCTTCCTTCTGTACTTCGGCGCAAATACGATTTGATATTTGCAATTCCATCTTGTGTGTGATAAACTGTTTGTGACATCCATCTGTATGTCCTCCTTTTGGTCTTTTTTCTTGCAGCTGCCAGACCGCAAGTTTTTTTACACCAAAAGGAGTTTTCCTTTCTACATCATCTCCATAAGCCTTCTTTTGAACCACTCGCAAAGCGAGTGGGTTTCGATAGACAAAAAGGGGCGTTCAAAAAGTCTGAACGCCCCATAAGGGAGTGTGCTTGCGTGGCCGGGATATGCCAGTCTGCGAAACACACACACGAAAAAAGGCTCGTTCCTTTTGAAACAAGCCTTTTCCCTTGTGTACAAAAGTAGAGAGGGACAAAATCCCTCTCTACTTTCTGGTGGAGATAAGCGGGATCGAACCGCTGACCTCTTGAATGCCATTCAAGCGCTCTCCCAAATCATGTTTTCTATGCCCCCATCGTGCAGGCGTATCATGTACGCCCCCACTACAGAAAGGATGTTTCCTTGTTTGAAAGCCAATATGTTCTATGGAGAAATTATGCAGATGTGCGCAGGGCAGTTTCCACATCGGGCATACAGTCCAGCCCGCAGAGGAATTGCTTAACGCTTAGGTTCAGCTTCAAATGGAGCTGATACCCCCGGCAAACGTCCACCCGCTCAATGATATGGGCGACAATGATTTTCTTCGCCGGTATCGTCACATGGTCATAGACCGCAGACCATTCCAGGATATCGTCATAACGCTGCCCCATACTGGCAAGGGCGGAGTCGTTGTCGTCCAATTCCTGCTGGGCGAGTATGCAGGCTTGTCTTAGCTCGCCGCATTTGCTCTCCTGCTCCCCAATTACGCTGTTCAATAGCTCCGGGGCAAAGGGACTCTCGCCGGAAATGGACTTGATGATTTCCCCTTTCAGGCTTTTCAACTCGCTTTCGGCTTTTTCATATTCTTTCTTTGCCTTGTCCAGAGCAGCTTTCCTGGCGGCGCGGTCATACTGGAACCGCTCCGCTATAATATCGTCACGGCTCAAGCTGCTTACCTTGGCGAAAATGGTATGGATAATAGAATCAATCATACCGTCCAGCTTTTCCACCGTGTACCCGGTCTGGCCGTCGCAATCGCCATAGGTGCGGCTTTTCGTCTGGCAGGTGTACCGCATACGCACGGTGTCCGTGCCATCAGCCTTGGGCCGCCCTTTTCCACTGGTGGTGATACACAACCTCGCCCCGCAATGCCCGCAAAATATATTCCCGGACAGCAGCGATTGACCCCGTGTATTCAGTGGCTTAGAGCGTATTTTTTCAGTGGCCCGGGAGCGTGCTGCCAGCATATCCTGGACAGTTTGAAAGTCCCTGTCCTCGACGATTTTCAACCGTTCCAGCGGCTCCGAACGACTTTTCCCGCTTCGCAGGACACCAGTATAGAGGATATTCCGCAACATTCCCTGGATAGAAGCCGGGTGCCAGTTCTTGCCAGAATGGTTCTTGATACCGCGCTCATTGAGATAATTGGCAATTCGCTGCGCCCCATAGCCTCCTTTTGCGGCAAGCTGGAACATAGTACGAACAACTTCGGCTTCTGGCTCGCAGATAGCCAGGTCATTGACCTCTTGGCGGCGCTTATTCATGCGCCCAGTTTTCACGAAATTGTACCCATAGGGGCAGCGCCCGCCGGTAAAGCATCCGTCCTCGGTCAAAAGGCCCATGCTGTTAGCAGTACGGATAGAGGTCTTTTCGCTCTCACCGTCTGCCTGCCAAAACCTGATATAGTTTGTCAGCTTGTCCGTATGATTGTCAAAGCGCTGTTCGCCCTCCTGGGTGCTCCAAACGCGGATACCGTTGCGCACGAACCACTCCACTACAAAAGGAGTTTCATCGGAGATACGGCCTATCCGGTCGAACATGAACACCAGCAGGATATCAAACTTTTTTTGCTTGGCATACTCTTTGATAAGCTGTATCTTGTCCCGGTTTTCGGCCCGAACCTTGTGCCCGGAAACGCCTTCTTCCTGCAACTCACATACTATCGTCCAGTCCATGGACTCGCAGTATTTTCGGCAGCGCTTTCTCTGCATGGGGATATCCGCCTCGTTGTTGTCCGTGTGGTATAGCTGCTTGTCAGTGGACACACGGTAAAGGCACAGCACCCTTGTACCCGGTTCAATGTAGGTGGGCATATTCTCCCGCCAGCCAGTGTCTTTATCAAAAATGAGGGTTTCTGAAACATGGTTTGGGAAAATGCTTGTGTTTTTCATATACAGTCCATCCTTTTCTAATCCATGAAAAATGACAGACCAGCATATCCCAATATGAAATTGTCAAGGTACAGATGGAGTATTCCTCCAATAGTATTATCTCATATTATGAGGATTCTGTCAAATTTCACAAAAGAAAAGAGCACTCTTTGTGGAGTGCTCATATAAACAAAATGCAGGGAGTTATTCTTGTGCGGCCAACTTTTTGACTTCTTCCAGTTCAAGACCGATCATGTCGCTGATGTCCTCCAGGCTCATACCACGGGAAAGCATACGCTTGATGGTCTTGATTTGGTTGGCACGTTCACCTTCAGCCCGGCCCCTGGCCTCGCCTTGCTCAAAGGCTTCCTTGCGTTCGTCCATCATCTTCATGGCTATGGTCATATATTCCATCTCCCTTCCGCTGTCCTCTTTGATCTCGCTGACCGCTTCATCTATCTGCCGCAAATAGCTTGACTCTGAAATATCGTACCGCTCGCCCTTATAGCTTGCCCGAATATATCTAAGAAAATCCATCACGGCGGGGTTGCCGTTCTCTGCCTTAAAATCCGTGTTGAGAATGAAAGCATGGGAGCCGTCCACATAGGGAATCTCCGGCGCACCCTTTATGTGGCTCTCCCGCTCATAGACGGCTAGGCCAGCGCCGAAATAATCCTCCACGCAAATGAAAATCACAAAGCAGTCGGACAGTTCTTCATAGTCCGTGTTCATTTCCAGGCTGTGCCGGTCGATGCCGCTGGTGTAGTACCATATGCGCTTTTCCAGCTTGCGGTGCAGGCGGGCCTGGACTTCCACATCGTACTTGGTTTGGTGTTCATCTTCCAGGTATACGTCCAATCGGATGCCGTGGGCGTCATAGGTGTCCTTCAAGTCCTTCTGCTTGTCGATGGTCACGACACTCTCTATCTTCTTTTCAAGCAGGGCCTCCAGGAAAGGCTTGATATTTTCCGGCCTTCGCATGACTTCTGAGAACATGAAATCATCCACAAGGCTTAGATCCTTAAATGGCTTGATGGGCATGGGTACCACTTCCTTTACTCATAGTATACTATCTTTGGGGCTGGTTTGCAAGCTATATTGCCGAAAATGCGGAAAGGTTTTTATCCATATTTATGGAATACCTGTCTGCCGCTCGTTGGTGGGGGAGTGGAAAAAGGAGTCCACCAGGATATCTTTTACCTGTTCGTACAGGTCTGTGTTATCGTGCTCCGCACAGGTGGCGATGACTTGGCAGCCGCATACGCTTAAATATATCGTATTATGGGCCTTATCCACAAAGGTCACGCCAGTTTCTGGTTCTATTTTCTGCATAGTGAGTTCTCCTAAAGAAAAATTGTAGGCTCATACAGACGGCGGGTAGCAGCCGCTCCATAGTTTTTTCATCCTCCCCCCATGCTTGTGGCGGGGCGCCCTGTCCCGTGACGGACAGCCGGCGCAAGTATCATTGTCCCCCTGGTGCGGATTATGGCCTGCTGCCTTGCAAGGGCAGTTTGCCGCTTGGTGTGGTCGCTCCGTTTCTGTGGCTATGTTCACCACCTTTCTGCTCACGAAACATCTTGGCGCACCTTGCGGTATAGCTCCCCGCACAGGGAATGTGTCTGTTTTGCCTTATTCAGTTTTCAAAGTTCACGAGGACAAAAAGTAATGCGTCCCAAGTTGGGACGCATTACCCCTGCCAAACAGCAGGCAGGAAAAATGTCCCTCACCTACCGTCAAAGTAGCGGCTAACTATATGGCCTTTTTGAAAAATTTTTTTAATTTTTCTTTTGCGCGCCACAGACTTTCCGCTATATTCGGCTGTGCAACCTTTTCAGCCTGTGCGATTTCCGCCTCTGACTGGCCTTCAAAATAGAACTTCAAGAGTCTCCGGCGCTGGGTTTCGGACAAACAGGTGTTAATACCCTCCGAAAGCAGGCGGCAAAACTGCTCTCTGTCCAGTTGATCGTACTGCTCGATTAAAAGCTGCTCCGGGGACAAACTGTCTGCCTGTTCCGGGACACCCTCCAGGCTTACGGTTTGTTTCGTATAGGCGTTGTTCTGAACATCCACAACCCTATAGTCCTCGTCAGACCAGCCTTTCCATCGGTCAAATTCTTCCTCTGAGGAAAAGTCCTCCCGGTGCAAGCGTATGTAGGCCCCGGTCGCCGTCTTGAATACGATAGCGTCAGGGTCGGTTTTGTTTAAGGCATAGTCACTTTTTCTGTCATACATTTTGCTCTCTCCATTTCATTTTTGTCTTTTGATGAAAAGTAGAAAATGAAATGGAGGGCCTCTGGGCCAGTAGCTGGCGCAGGGGGAAAGTTTCTTGAGTTTATGAAAAAAACAGGGTGCCCCTATAGGAAACCCTGCCTTTTTACTGTGTATACGCTTATTAGTGCATGAATTATGGAACGATAATACTATAATTGAAACAATAGTGTTCCGAGAAATTTTACATATTTTTTTGTGAAACGATACCCTGTTAGTCTTAGCCAGTTAGAAGAAAAAGACATAATTGCCTCCTCAAATGGCAGTTATGTCTTTTGAACACGGGTGAGCAATCCAAAAAGCTGCCGTTTTTTTGACAAGTTTTGGACTCTCTGAGTTGTATAGAATTATAATTCTAGTTATCTAGCACGATTAGGTTCTGTATAATACACGGCCTGACCGATAGAATATGGTTGAGGTGAACAATAGTGCCAGAGGATATTTTGGTCAAGTTAGTCCGCCATATAAAGATATCGCGGGAAAACCGCAATATGACCCAACAAGCTCTTTCAGATATCTCTGGGATTGCCGTAAGAACGATATCTAAAATTGAAAGAGGAAAGATGAATCCGTCTTATGAAATTCTTTCTATATTGGTGCGGTTTTTAGGAATATCCTTTGACTCTTTGTTTTCCTGCGCGAACCTAACGGAGGAATCGAACATTCAAGAAATTGCAGTGCTTTATCGAAATTCATCTGAAGAAGGCCAACGGGCTATCCTCGCTTCAGCGAGGGCTATCGCGCTTGAATTTAGGGATATCGGCGAAAATAAATAATCTCTTAGGCTGTATTTGAAAACAATTTCATTTCTATAAAGAAAAGCCCCAAAGCATACTCTTTGATACGCTTTGGGGCGCCTTGATTAGAATGGTTGCTTTTGTGGATTAGCCACTTTCACGAAATCTTTTTGTATAAAGGTACCCAATCGCATAAAAGTTATTCATTGTACAAGAGTTCACTTATACCGCTTTGAGGAAAATCCCTAAACGTCCGCCGCCTATAACCTGATCTGTACCCAAAACCATCCTCGCTCCACCCCAGCATCAAGCCCGGCCCCCAGCCTTTCCGTCAATGCCTTAACAATCGCCAACCCCAGTCCACTGCCGCCTTTACTCCTGGCAGAATCATACTGATAAAAGCGCTGGAAAAGCAGGGGCACTTCCTCCGGCTTCAGCCCCTCTGCTTGATTAGCAACTACAAGGTGTACGGATTCTCCCGGAGGGTCCAGCTTGATATATACCTGCCCCGTGGTGTGGCGGTGGGCGTTGGTCAACAGATTTTCCAATATTCTCCGATAGGCTCCTTTATCAGAATATATATATACTGGCTGCTCCGGCAGTTCCACCTCCGGCTCCACCCCAGCGTTACAGAACAGGTGTGCTTGCTCCATCAAGCAGACAGCCAGCAGCTCGGCTAAATCAAGTCTCTCTATATGGAGAGGAGTCTCCGGGTTTTCAGCCTTGTGCCATTGGGTAAACTGGTCGATGGTTTCGGTTAACTGGGCGCACTTTTGCCGCATGGCGAAAAGATATTCCTGTTGGTGTTCCGGATTGCTCTCCAGCAGTTCGCTATAGCCTTGGAGGACAGTCAGGGGAGTGCGCAGGTCATGGCCCAAGCTACCTATGGACTCCCGCAATCGTTTTTCCTGGCAGGCGGCATCCTCCCGCAGTTTTTCACTCGCTCTAAGTCCCTGATTGATTTCCCCTGCCAGCTTTCCCATACCAGGGAATAGACCGCGGTTGGACAGCTTGGCACGGCGCTGGCCCTGATTATACGCATGAAGCTGACGGCACAGGCTGTTTATCTCCCAGCAGTAGGACAAAAAGATAAGGCACACTGCCAGCAAGGAAATGCACAAAAAGAGTATCATTCCGCCCTCCTATTTCAGCTTAGCATGGAACAGTGCCACACAAGATGCTGCTCCTGTCACCAGTAAGGTCAGTCCGGAGATAACCAGCAAAAACTGCATATCCGCCGAGGTGATAAGTACTTGCCGGATGCCCGCAAGCAGTTGGTACACGGGTGTCCACTTGAAAAAGTTGCGAAAGACGGCCAGGCTTTCCCCGTCCAAGGCTTTTTGGGAAAGCATTACCAGCAAAACCACATATCCTGTGGAGATGCCCAATGCTTTTACCAAGTCCCGGCATAAGGACGTAATGAGAAAACACACTGTCCCTGCTGCCAGTAAACCCGCGCCATAGGCCAGCAGACAGGTGTGGAAGCGATTGTCTGCCAGCAGATAACCTAAGTTTTGGCCATGTACAGTCTGCCACCCGCTGTAAATCCGGGTGAACAGGACGGCGCTGACAGGGAAAACCAGCGCTCCGCCTGCAGCACCCAACAAAGAAACAGAAAAGGCAGCCAACACCAAAGGGACACGCCTGCCGCCCTGGGCGATTTTTTGCTGGAAAGTCCTCTGAGTAAAATCTCGGCCTAAGGGGACTACCATCATTGCCATGACAAGGAACAGGCCGTATATAATCCCCGGAGTGCCAAAAAGCTGTTCTATCGTGCGGTCTGGGTTTCGTAGGTTTGTGCAAGGGAAAAGCGCGCCAAGGGCCGTCCCTCCCAAAATGCACAGCAGTGTAAAACGCTGAAAAAGTACCCGGCGCAATTCTGTAAGAAGTATCCGCATAGCGTCACCTCAAAGCCGTCTGGCGGAAGTATAGTGCCAGCAGGCCGAAGGTTAGGGCCAGTATGCCCAGGGACAAAATGGCTACGGTAACATCTGCCCACAGAGGGAAAGGTGCCAGACCGTAGAAGCTGTATGGGAAGGTATGCCGGTCGCTTTGGGTCAGCACGGATACCAGCAGGGTGTACACAAGAGATATCATCAGGGTCTTGACCGAGTCCCGGAACAGGAAAGGGAATATCAGCAGCCCCACGCCCCTGGCTGTTGTAAGCAGGGCAGCGGGCAGGCACAGGCGCAGCAAATATTCCATTGGATACGCGCCGCCCATACCGCCCCGCCAGATAGCCCAAAGCAGGGCAGGCAGCCCGGCGTTAAGATAGGCCAGGAACAAGAATACCAGTGTTAACAGCAGAAAGTGATTTCTCAGCAGCTTTATCCGGGACGCTCCATGGGCAATTTGGCTTTGGAAAGTGCGGCGGCTAAATGCCGCCCCCATATATACCGCTGAAAATACGGATAGCCCCAAACCGGGCGGACCCATATCCCCCAAATTCTGGACAAACAGCTCCCCCGGAGAGGAAAAGTCGCTGATGAGGGAAAGGCAGCTTACCACCCCATAAAGCAGGAAGAACACGCCCACCCCAGGGCTATGGAAAAACCGGTAGCATATTGCTTTCACTCTGCTCCACCTCCTATCAACCGTTGGAAATAGGTTTCCAGGTCATCGCCTTTGGTGGTCAATTCCTGGACGGGGATTTGATGATGGGCCAAGCAGGCGCTGATCTCCACGGTGCGCCCCATAAGGTCGTAAATGTGCAAGGAACGATCAGGATACACAGTAAATTTCGCCGTATGCAGTTCCGATTCCAGCAGGGCCGCCGCCCGCTCCGGGTCAGGTACGCGAAGAAGGATGTACTGACGGCAGCGTTCTCCCAGTTCCCCGGCGGAGATGTCCTGAACCAGCCGCCCATGATGCAGGAACCCATACCGGGTGGCCAAGCTCTCCAGTTCCGGCAGGATGTGGCTGGAAATCAGAATAGTGGTGCCCTTTTGCTGGTTCAACTCCTGCAGCAGCCTGCGTATCTCCAAAATGCCTGTGGGATCCAGGCTGTTGATGGGCTCGTCCAGTACCAGGAATTCCGGCTCATTTAACAGCGCCACAGCAATGCCCAGCCGCTGGCGCATCCCCAAAGAGAAGTTTTTTACTCGCTGGCGGCCCGTGTCCTGCAGGGACAGACGCTCTAACAGTTCATCCACCTGGTTCTTTTCTGGTATGCCCCTTTGGATACGCACCAGCTCCAGGTTTTGCCGGGCGGTCATATCCGGGTATAAGGCCGGGCTTTCGATGAGAAAGCCCATACGCCGGCGTTGTTCCACTTGATTTTCCGCTTTCCCGAAAAGGGAGAAGCCACCGGAGGTAGGGAAATCCAGCCCGGCCATCAAGCGGATAAGGGTGGTTTTCCCCGCACCATTTCCCCCCACCAAGCCATAGACGCTCCCCTGGGGGATGGAAAGATGCAGGTTATCCAGCACTGTACGCCGCCGGTAACATTTGATGAGGGCCTGAGCCTCAAATACCGTTGCCATGGTGTTCCTCCTCCCGCAGCTTGTAGCCAATACCGAATATCGTCTCTATGCAGTCAGCCCCTTTGGCTTTCAGCTTTTTTCTCAGGTTGCTAATGTGCGTATTGAGTGCGTCCCCATTTAAGTATGGCTCGTGCCAAGCGGCTTCAAAAAGCTGGCGCTTGGAAAAAGTCATATGGGGATTTAGCGCCAAGGTTTCCAACAGCTTATACTCTTTGGCAGTGAGGGGGACGGTATGGCCCTCCACGCTGGCCGCTTTAGCACAGGTGTCTAAAGTCAGGCCATGGGTATGCAGAACGGCAGGCGGGGCATTATCCCTAAGCGCCCGGCGCAGACAGACCTGGATACGGGCCAGTACCTCTCCTGTGTGAAAGGGCTTGGTGATGTAGTCATCCGCACCCTGCCGGAGCAGTTCCACCTTACCCTCCATGTTGGTCTTGGCGGAAACGATGATGACAGGCACGGTGCTCGCTCTGCGGATTTCTGCCAGAAGCTGCTCACCATGGAGGCCGGGGAGCATCAAGTCCAATAGTATCAGGTCAACGGTCTCTTGCTCAACGGTTTGAAGTGCCTCCAAACCGTTGAGGGCTGGGATAGGGCAATAATTGTTTTGTTCCAGTAAGCGGCATAGCAGACGATTGATTTCCTGGTCATCCTCTACCACGAGGATATGGTACATAAGTCATTCCTCCTTTGTGACTATTATAACAAGGAAATGTTTCGGCGTTTTTACGGGGTGGGAGGGGATTTCTAAAGAGTTTCTAAAGAAATGGGAAAGGCAGGCGGCTTGTTTATATTTATGATCCATTTGTGCTATAGTAAAAATCAATTATGATTACGGTGCTGTGGATGCAGAACGGATTATGTTTGCTAGGCTAAACTTAATGGTATTGCCCAGCTCAGGCCACATCCCTACCCCCTATACTGCGGCCACGCCATCTCCGCATAGTTCATGCCATTCTCGCCGGGGCTGCCGTGATAGTACAACGCCAAGTGCAAGTGCGGCCCGGTAGAATTGCCCGTGCTACCAATGTTCCCCACAAGCTGCCCCTGGCGGATAGGCGTGCCGGGGACAACCGCCAGCCTGGATAGATGGGCATAGACAGACTGCCACCCGTCCACATGGTCTACCACCACACAGTTACCAAAAGACCACATATTATTTACCCCATGGGCAGGCGTCCACCCATCTTGGATATAGCGGACAGTGCCGGGGGCGCAGGCATAGACCGGCTCCCCATAGCAGTTTGCAAAGGAAATATCTATGCCGTTGTGCCCCGAATAGGTGTCCCAGGTGTGGCCAGGGAACGGGAAAGCAAACCGGCCCTCGGCTATGGCGCTGGCCCCGCCCAGAGGATTTGCTGCCAGAGGATAGTATCGCAGGACGTGGTCTACATAGTCGATGTCGCCGTACCCACTCCACCCATGGATTCCTGCCTGCCAGACAGAAAACTCCCGGGCATTTTCCTTGGAGTAACCGCCCCGGGCCAGCGCCCAGGATATGTAGCCGTTGCCGAAGTTGTAGCCTTGCAAAGCAAGGCTTATATGCGGGATATCTCCAGGGCCTGTGGCGCCCGCAAGCTGTAGGTTGTTGGCGATAATGCTTGTCCCGAAATCAATAGAGCGCTCCGGGTCAACCGGCGTCCCTACGGGCAGGCCCATTCCCTCGGCACATTGCATAACATCGCCGCCCACCAGCTCCACATTGCCGCCGGATTCCTGCATCATCACGGCCTTTATCAAGTCCACGTATTCGGGGATTCCGTGCTGGGTGGCGTATATACGGATGGTGGGTTCGAAGGCTTCTACCTCTGCGCTGACAGGTGTGTAGATACCAGTACCAGGAGAAGCACCGAAGGCCGACAATGCACCGCCCAGCAGTACCACGGCCAGGAGGATGAAAACGCCTGTCCCGCCTACAAGCCCGGCAAGGGCACTTATAAGAGCGCGTGCGGCCCGGACGGTAACGACAGCGGCCTTTTTCGTGGCGGCTCCTGTGGCTTTAGCGGTTTTACCTGCTTTTTGGGCGAGCTGTTTCTGGCTGTGGAGCTTCATTTTCCGGGCGGCGCGCTCCATCAGGGCCTTGCCTGCTGAACGGCGCGGCACTGCGCTTTTTACGGGTTTCACAGAATTGTTCAGTTTCGGGAAAGTTGCAGCTCTATTTGTGTTAATCATATCTGTTTTGATGGGATCAGTCAAATTTTTCACGGTTTCCTCGGCGCGGCGGGATTTAATGGCAGAGGGGCCGCGAACCGGCTTTTCTTTGGGGGCAAAAGCGTCGGAATTGTGCTCCTTAATAGAGGAACGTCCAGCCTCCCCGGCGGGCGGCTGGACGGATCGATGGATTGATTGATTTTTGTGTAGGTTACTGTTTGTGGCTATGGGGCGATGGGTGAATGGTTCTGATTTTTGCACAGGAGTTTCCCTATAGGCAGCCTGCGAAAAACCGGATTCGGCTGCTGGCCGCTGTACCGGGTCATGGGCGGCATACTTCGGTTGAGGGGTGAACGGGGCATAATCTATCCCTATGTGTACAGAAGATTCACTGCGGTAAATTCCTGCCCTGTTTTCAGTGGGGGAAGGTTGTATACCACGGGACAATTCAGCCCTGCTAATATCCTGCCCCTTATGAACAGCCTCCACCACCTGAGCTTTTTTCTCCGCGGCCTGAGCCTTGCGTTCCTTAATGAAATTCTGCCGCTGCTGAATGGCAATTTTCGCTTTCTGCATACTGCCATTCACGGCTTTATCACTTACAAATTGAGCCGCCTGCTGGGTGCTGTCAACGGCAAAATTGCCGGCGGGCCTGTCCTGCTGCTCCCTATCGTTCGGCTGGGCAGAATCACGGATTTTCTTTGTAAACTTGTCTCTGGCAAGTTTCATCGCCCGCTGCTTTGGCAGGACGCTTTCACCCTGTTTTTTCTTAACAGGGGCGCTCGCCTTAATAACCATAGACGGGTCTTTTTCTCGTATGATTCGGATAAAATGCACCTCCTGGATAAAGCAAAAATGCGTCCCAAGTTGGGACGCATTTCCACGCTAATTTACTGAATTTTTGATACCTTCCATAATGTAAAAAGCACAGGGCAGGGCGATAGAATTTCCCAAAGCCATATACCTTTGGGCCGGGCTTATCCTCTCGCCCGCCGCGCCGAACTCCGTCCAGCCATCGGGCAGGCCCATAGCCCGCTCGGTTTCCCGCTCCGTCAGATAGCGGACACAACCGCCCGCCGGGTCATCCTCGTACCAAAAGGCAAAAGGCGCGTTTCGGCTGGCAAGGATGGTGGGGAACGGGTCGTTTCTCCTGCCAAAGCCGCCTATAAACTGCGCATGGTTCTGGTTTGCTGCTGCTGCCCTCATTCTATACATTTGAAAAGGGTAGACGATGGGTACACGCCCCCCTGCTTCAAGAAAAGGGCTTCTATCTCCGGGGGCGGCGGGATTCCCGCCCGGGCCGCCAGTTCCAGAAATTGGGCGCACGCCCGGGGGCCTAAACAGTATTTTTGCAGCACGCCGCCCTCTAAAATCTGCCAGGAGAAACACGCGCTTTCTTCGGGCCAGAGGGGGCCTTGCCCAATATTGGGCGTCCATAAGCCGCCAGGCCAGATCAGGCTGTCCCCCTCTAACCATCCCGGCGTTTGCCCACTTCCCGGAAGCAGGCATTGGAACCGGGCACCCCGCGAAAGCTGTGAGCACGGCTCCAAAATCCAGCCGGTTTCCGGATGAAAGGCTTCCCATGACGTTTTCCCAAACAGCGAAAGTTGGAAATAGATTTCCAGTGGCATCCCTCATTTCGTTTATGATTCTGATAGCCTGAAAAAACAGGTTCGATTTCTTCCCGGCCAGCCCTGCACGGTCGCCAATCTGTGAAAAATTCTGGCAGGGCGAGCCGAAGGTTATAATGTCAACAGGCGGGATTTTCCCGCCGTCCAGCAGGGTGATATCCCCCAAGTGCGCCATGTTGGGGAAATGGCGCTTGGTGATGGAAACAGGCGCTTTCATTATCTCGCTGGCCCAGACTGGCTCGATTCCATTCAGTTTAGCCGCCAGGGGAAACACACCTATTCCATCGAATAAACTGTCCTTTCAAAAATAAGTTTCATACTAATTACCTTCTTTTTGTAAATTAAATTTCATACTATCCACTTTGAACATTCAATGGCATCGCCTCCTTTGTACAAAAAAAGATGCTCTTACTTTTTACAGTAATAGCATCTTTTCCAAGCCTTGTGCAGCTTCACTATTCTATTATATTACCTGCCCGTATTCACTGAACATCCCAATAACTTTAGTAAACTTATAAATTCTACGAAACATCTGCTTATCGGGCTGAAATCTCCAACGAGTCTTTCGTAAATTTTTGGGGGTAACTATTCACCGTCATTATAATTACGACCTTCACAATACCGACTAATTCACTCGCTGTCTTGCTCGAATACAGTTGGCTGCCTTCCTTTTTCTTCGAGAACAAGAACTTTTTCACTCTAACATTCCAAACAATGCAAACGGAACTGAAAATATTAAATATATAATTATCCATACCATATAGAGCAAAGTCAAAACAATAGATACAACTACCCACATTTGAATAGTTTCCTGGAGTAATTCACCATATCCTTTGACGTATTCATATGCTTCCACACATCCGTTAACTGCAGCAAGCGTAAGCCATGCAATCCATAACGTTCTACCCGAAAAAATCTCATGTATGCTCTCGTGTTCCAAATATGCGAACACAGTAGCCTGTATCACAGCAAAAATAAGAAGAAGAACAAAGCCAACAAAAAAATTCCAGCTAAAAGCCAAGGCAAACCCTCTATGCATCTCGAAATGCCTTATAATCAATAGGTCAATGAACAAAAAAAGCAGGTATGTCAGAGGTTCACAAACAAACTTTACTGTCGAAGATCCATGAAATCCTTCTCGGACAACATACCAAGCTCTTAATACACCTCCAGCAATAATTGGAATAAACCCCGTGGCATAGCTTATCGGATCCCAAAGAAATATCTGGGGAAATGTTATATTATACACCAGGACATTATAACATGCTCCATAAGTCATCCACACCACGCCTATAAAACTGCATATATTGCTAATTTTCTTACAAATTTCATCACTCATAGGTTCCTCTTTAATTCGTTCAGTATAATATCTCTCCGTTTCTTACTGGCTTTCAATTCCCTATATGTTCCATATTCTCTTGTCAATGCTGTTCCAAAATATTTTCCGGCACCATCACCAACCGCTTCCAACTCAACTGTATATGTTCCATCATTCTCTGACCATATTGTTACATCCACTTCAAAAACGAAGGGAGAAAGGGGTGCTGGTTTTCCATATAAGGCAACACTGTAAGATGATGTCCCTGGTTTTTGTTCTACACTTTCCACTCCAGCCCGTCTATACGCTTTTTGAAGAGCCTTTTCAATCTCCCTTAAAGATTTTGATGTTACAAATTCAACACTATCACTATTCTGTGCCATATTTATCCTCCTTGTCCTATGTACATAATACAAATTACTTTTGTACTACCAATGATTATTTTTTGAAATTATACTCCATTCTTTCCAGTAAAGCAATCCCTATAATCAAATAAATCCATTATGAACACCTCCATTTAGTTCTTTAATCAGCTTCTCGATAAATTCACTATATTTATGATATGTGTTTGGCTTCAAACTCATCTCCTGCCGTACATCATTAATACCTATCTTTTCTCCGGCCCTACTCTTTCTTTCTGCAATCTTAGAGAATCTACGCCCCAGCCATTCTTCTTTAGTTTCAACTACTTCTCCTATAAAGGCACGGATATCTGCAAAACGGTGCAAACGCCCCTTAATCTCACTTTCCCTCAATCCAGCAACTGTACACAGCCATCCAATCGTGACACGTCTGTTCGGATCTCCTTCCTTTTGGATTGTTGCATACGCCTCTTTTAAATTTTCCAGCTGTTCCTGTTCCCATTCTGCCCAGTACACTTTTTCCTGATCCGTTACCAACCGATCCTTTAGCCACTGGAAATCATTTTTACTAAACCATGCATAAGCTCCCGGAACCAGCTCATTCAATTCCTTCACTGTAAGCTGTAGCGTATGCCCTGCGCTGTTGTTAGCCCCTTTTCCATAAACAGTTCCTTATACTTTCTGGCGACTTCCTTGCATCCCTTCAGCCTCCGCCCATTCATCAGAAGCCATTCACTGTCCTTGGCTATCATAAGATATTTCTCTTTGTGCATCCATTTCTCGGCTTTTTCTTTCTCATCCATCCTGCGCAACGTATGGGATGCCGGCAGGAACCGCATCGTAGTTTCTTTCAAATAGACGCTGCTATTCTGGATTGCTTTACCATGCTTAGGGCAGTATTCGACTCCTGGCAGTTGAGGCAGCCTGTGCCAGTATGTCTCCCCGAAGCTTTCAATGTCTTCCTTCGTACATTCCGGGCAGTACTGCAGATATTCCGGCCAATAGCTCCTACTGCATTTCTGGATCATCTGCCTTTCCAGGCTGCGGTTGCTTCCTCCTGTAACGATTTTTTCCTCCATCTCCTGTAGCATCGTCTCAGTAAAAGCAACGGAAAAATAGCCATAGCAGCTGTTGTTATCGGCAAGTCCCTCCCTTGTGATTAGGCTGCCTGAGCCAACCCATCCATCAACCAATTCCAGCCTGCGGGGAAGGTACACTAATGAAGCAAGGTTCTGTGCTTCGCCAAATAATTCAAAAACCGTCCTTTTATTCGATGTACTGCCACTCCGCACAAAATAGCGGCAGAAGATACTATAAAGGCATTCATCAGGATAGGGTGTCAACGCCAATTTGAAATTGTAAGAAAACGCCGAAGAAATTTTGTAGTTTTTCGGCGGGGGGGGGGTAACAAAACTAAGCGTTTCCTTGCTCAAAAAGAGTGTTCACGATTTGCTGTTTCTGGCGCATG
>NZ_RAZF01000013.1 GCF_003612555.1 Acutalibacter sp. 1XD8-33 | reverse complement strand
TTTCTCGCCCTGATTGGGAGTCTATCTTTTTCCCTTCACCTCCGCCACAAAACTACATTTTTTCCTCGGCGTTTTTTTACATTTTATCACTGGCGCTGACACCTCGGCGCAAACGCCTACCCCCACGGAAACTCTCGCTCCTACGGAAACCCCGGCGGCGAGGGAAACACCCTCTCCCCAGCCGGAGCCTGCGGGAACCAACGCTGTGGTGGTCTACTTCTCCTGGTCTGGCAACACGGAGGCGGTGGCTGAAGCCATTGTTCAGCAGACCGGGGCGGATGTGTTCAGAATCCAGCCGGAAACGCCCTATACGGACGATTACGACGCTCTGCTGGATATCGCTAAAGAAGAGCAGGCCGAGGGTGCCCGCCCGGCCATCTCCGGCAGGCTTGAGAACTTGGAGCAGTACGACGTGGTGTTCCTGGGTTTCCCCAACTGGTGGGGCGATATGCCCATGATCCTCTACACGTTCCTGGATGAGTACGACCTGTCCGGAAAGACCATAGCGCCCTTTGTCACCAGCGGCGGCAGCGGGTTTTCCGGCACCATCAACGCCATAGAAAGCGCTGAGCCAGACGCGGCAATAACGGGGGGGCTGTCGCTGGGCAGTTCTGAGGCACGAGAGCCGGAACAGGCTGTAGCGGATTGGCTCCAGGGTCTGGAGTCTGGGGAAAGTGGTATAAAAGTAATGACAAACTATGACAAAGGAGATGAAAAAATGGCCGCAAAAATCATCGTTCAATCCGAACAAGGTCAGGTGACCTATGAGCTGAACGGCAGCGCGGCGGCATCCTCTCTGCGTGGGCAGCTCCCCCTCTCCCTGGCGGTTGAGGATTTCAGCACAAACGAAAAGATATTCTATCCAACCCAAGCGCTGGATACAACGGATTCCCCTTTGGCAAAGGGAGGGGCAGGTACTCTGGCCTACTATGCACCCTGGGGAGATGCGGTGATGTTCTATGGCGATTTTCGTGAAAATCCCGACTTGTTTGAACTGGGAACCGCGACAGAAAGAGCGGATATTATTTCGAAAATGTCTGGAACCATCACGATTCTGGCCGCCGAATGAAGGGAGAAAAAGATGCCACACATTGCTATCTCAATGTTCCCTGGCAGAAACAAGGAAGCCAAACAAGCGTTAGCCGATGAAACACAATCTTTTATCGCAAATGAGCTGGGAATAGAAAGCAAGTTTGTGTCTGTGTCCATTGAGGATGTCCCACCTGAAAGCTGGGAGAAAAATATGGAACAGTTCCCGGAAGAAACCCTATTTGTTAAGCCAGGTATATAAATTGGAGGAACCATCATGAAGTACACAAAATTAGGCAATTCGGAACTGAACGTCTCCCGCATCTGCATGGGCTGCATGGGCTTCGGCGACTCCCAGAAGGGGATGCACTCCTGGACGCTGGACGAGCAGAGCTCCAAAGAGATCGTCAAGCGGGGGCTTGAGCTGGGCGTGAATTTCTTTGACACGGCCATCGCCTACCAGGGCGGCACCGGCGAGGAATACCTGGGCCGCATCCTTCGCAGCCTCGCAAAGCGGGAGGACGTGGTGGTTGCTACCAAATTCCCGCCCCGCAGTCAGGCCGAGATCGGCGCCGGGATTACCGGCCAGCGGCACGTGCAGAATATGCTGGACGCCAGCCTTCGGCACCTAAGCATGGACTATGTGGACCTGTACATTGTCCACTCCTGGGACTATAACACCCCAACATTTGAGATCATGGAGGGACTGAATAACGCCGTAAAAGCAGGCAAGGTCCGGGCCATCGGCATCTCCAACTGTTACGCCTACCAGCTGGCAAAAGCCAACGCTCTGGCAGAAGCGAACTGCTTTGCCAAGTTCGTGTCCATCCAGGGCCACTATAACCTCATCTTCCGGGAGGAGGAGCGGGAGATGGCAAGGCTGTGCCAGGAGGACAATATCGCCATGACACCCTACAGCGCTCTGGCATCGGGACGGCTCTCCCGGCGGCCCGGCGAGACCTCCAAGCGCTTGGAGCAAGACACTTATGCCAAAGGCAAGTATGACGCTATGGCGGAGCAGGACGGGGAGATCATCGCCCGGGTCGCGGAGTTGGCAGATAAGCATGAGGTGAGCATGACGGAAGTATCTTTGGCCTGGCTGCTGACGAGGGTCACGTCGCCGGTGGTGGGGGCGACAAAGTTGCACCACATCGAGAGGGCGGCTAGGGCGGTTGACTTGGAACTGACTGCGGAGGAAATCGCCTACCTGGAAGAGCCCTATGTTCCCCACAAGCTGGTGGGCGTCATGGCGCAGAATAGATGAGAGTGAAAAGAGTATGCCGGAGGGCAGCAGACCTGGCGATGACTGCCGCCCTGCTCTTGCTGATGGGCTACCACCTGTGGGGCGATGCGGTCCATGAGTGGGCCGGGGCGGGGATGTTCCTTTTGTTCCTGCTGCACCATGGACTGAACGCCGGGTGGTACGGCTCCCTGTTCCGAGGAAAGTGGACAGGAGGCCGCATTGCCCAGACAGCTATAGATGGACTGCTGTTCGTTGATATGTTGTGCCTGATGGTCAGCGGAGTTACCATGTCCCGTCACGTCTTTGGCTTTTTGCACCTGGGCGGTATGGTCATGGCCCGCTCTATGCACTTGGCAGGCTCCTATTGGGGATATGTGCTCATGTCCATGCATATCGGGCTGCATTGGGGCGTGGTGATGAGCCTGGCCCGGAAAGCCGCGAAACCGGCGCCTGCTGCGAAAATTTTCTTGCGTGTTTGCGCGGGGCTTACGGCAGCGTATGGCCTGTGGGCCTTTATCCGCCGGGGATTTTTGACCTATATGTTCCTACAAAACCAGTTTGTGTTCTTTGATTTCAGCGAACCGGCGTTGCTGTTCTATCTGGACTATCTTGCCATCATGGGGCTGTTTGCGGCCTTGGGGTATTATGGACAAAGACTGCTGCGCAGGCCGCACAGAAGGGAGGAAGCAGAATGAATCTGAAGGGTATATTGGCGCACTATTGGTCGCAATTCTTTTGACTCTCACCGCCTGTTCCTCTGCCCCGGAGATCCAACTGCCTGCGCCTACCCTTACGGTGTCACAGAAAAGCTCGTTGCCAACGACCAGCCCTTCTCCAGAGAGCAGTGAGCCTGAACCTGTTTATTCCAGTAAACCGGCTGAAAGCCTTCCTCCAGCGTCAAAGAAAGAACACATCCTGATTGCCTACTTCACCTGGGCGGAAAACACCCATGTGGACGACCCGGATTCGGTAGACGTGGACGCAACCACATCTGCCAGCGTCCTGCTAAGCTGACCAACAAAACACCTGCTCCCTCTCCTGACCCTGACCAGAGCAAGGTGCTGGTGGCCTACTTCTCCTGCACCAACAACATAGAAGGCGTCGCCCGGCGGCTGGCGGACTGCATGGAGGCGGATATTTACGAAATCACGCCAGCATCCCCACTTGCCAACACCTTAAGGGTGTGTGCAAATCTTACCACGCCCCCGGTTATGTGGCTGAGGCCATGAGGGAGAACGGCCTGCCCGGCACTTGCCATGGTATTGGGGAGAAAATCTCCATCGGGCCGGTAGAGCTGACGACCACCCCGGCCTGGCACAACTGGCAGAATGATTTCCCCGACCACCAGTATCGAGAGTGGAAACGTGAGGACTATTGCGGCTACTGGCTGGACACACCGACGGTACGGCTGCCGGGGGATTCCCGCCTGCTGCCCGAGCATCTGGAAATGCTCCAGCCGAATGTGATACTGTTTGATTCTCCGACAATGACTGGCATATCGGCTTGGACGGGGCTATAAAGCTGACAGACGCTTCCCCCAGCACCAAACTCCTATGCACCCATTGGGGTACAGTGGACGCGCCGGACTCTACGCCATTTAACGCCGACCCGCTGGTGCTTTTGAACAATATTGAGAAACCAGAGCGGATTCTTGTTGTAGTCCCGGAGCAGGCAGTCTTACTGGAACGACATGCGGTTTATGTTTCGGAATTTTCCTATGCCTATTGACCTAGATCGCACCCTAAATGTTAAAATGGATAAAAACCACGAGGAGGAACCATCATGCTGTACAAACCATTCCAAGACCTAAAACTCTCCACCCTGGGCATGGGCAACATGCGCCTGCCCACTGTAGGCGAGCGCGGGCCCATCGACCAGGAAAAAGCCCGTGCCATCATCGAACACGCCTACCACCAGGGAGTCAACTACTTCGACACCGCCTACCGCTACCATGGGGGCGAATCCGAGGGCTTTGTGGGGAAGGTGCTCAGCCAGTTCCCCCGGGGCACCTGGTACTTGGCCTCGAAAATGCCGGGGCACATGATGAATTACAAGGACGGCAAGCTGGGGTTCCAGGGGTACCTTGCCGGGGAGGAAGTGAAGTCCATTGCCTCCATTTTTGAGGAGCAGCTGGAAAAGTGCGGCGTGGACTACTTCGATTTTTACCTCCTGCACAACCTGTGCGAGACCTCCTATGACTTCTACACCAACGAGGAATTGGGCGTGGTGCGCTACCTGTTGGAGCAGAAAGAAGCCGGGAAGATCCGCCATCTGGGCTTCTCCGCCCACGGACGGGCCGACACCATCGGGAAGTTTTTGGATCACTACCCGGACACCTTCGAGTTCGTGCAGATCCAGCTCAACTACCTGGACTGGGAGCTGCAGGACGCCAAGAGCAAGTACCGGCTTTTAGAGGGCAGGGGCATCCCGGTGATCGTCATGGAGCCGGTGCGGGGCGGCAGCCTTGCCAACCTGCGGCCTGACTGTCAACAGCTCTTGGAAGCCGCCCGTCCGGAGGATTCCATGGCGGCGTGGGCCTTCCGATTCCTGCAGAGCCTGCCCGGAGTGCAGGTGGTACTCTCCGGCATGACCACCATGGAGCAGTTGGAGGAAAACCTGCGGCTCTTCTCTCAGGATGACCCACTTACGGACGATGAAAAGGCCCTGCTGCAAAAAGTGGTGGCCGATCTGGCCGACCTGGTGCCCTGCACCGTCTGCCGCTACTGCTGCGAAGCCTGCCCACAGGGGCTGGACATTCCAAAGCTGATTTCTATGTATAATGAGATAAATTATAACAAGGGCCTGGGCTCCCTCAGCTTCACCCTCAACGCCATGGAAGAAAAGGAACTTCCCTCGGCCTGCCTGGGCTGTGGGGCCTGTGAGAAGCTGTGCCCCCAGAGCATCGCCATACCAGAGGTACTGGGGAAATTCAATAAAGCATTGCAATCGACCTAATTCCGCCCATGTTTCGTATGTCGGTGTTCTTCCCCGCCGTGACCGGCATGGCCTTTGAGCAGATGACCTACAGCCTGGTGGCCGGGCGCTCCCTCTCCAGGTGGAAGCTCCTGCTGGCATTGTACCGCAGTCTGTGGATGTGGAGCCGTTGGAGCAACTCCGGCGCATCAAAGCCCGGAATGGTCCTGAGAAATTGGGGGATTGTGAGTCCAGGTAAATTCCGCTGGCGGAAACATACTTTCATAACGGCCCCGCTTTCGTCCGTTTCTTCCCCGCGCTTCAATTCAAGGTATATCGTTTTTACGCTCATACCCAGCCGAACCGCTACGTCTGCCGCACGGTCGTTTGACTGATACCATGCGGAAATCTGCTTGCGGTCCGCGAATGTCAAGTATCTGTATTTCCACATGATTTCTCACCCCCGGTTCCGTCGTTCTCTCATTTCTTTGCAAAAAAATAGGTTACACAGGCCGTTTGACCTTGTGTAACCTATTTTTAATGCTTGCAATAGTAAACGCACTTGAAATCGGTATTTCCCGATTTCAAGCTGGGCGGCTACGCCGCCTGGTTCAAAAGAGGTAAAGTACCTCTTTTGAACTGCGTTAACGATATCTCAGGAGAAAGCCTTTCTTATTGAAACGCTGCTATTTACCGCCGGAGCTTGGGCAGCAGCACCAAAACCGCCACCCAGAACATCTCAAAGCCGAACAGCAGAAAAGCGGAAAGCTGCCGGATAAACCCAAAGCAGGACAGGAAAGCCACCAGCACAAAGCCTAAAATCAGTGCGGCGGTCTGGATCGCCACCAAGACGCCCGCCATGCGCTTCTGCTCCACACAGGCGGCGATCAGGCTCATCATGGACTCCATCCGGCCCTTTGTGGCCGCGACGGCGTCGGCTCTAGGAGCCGTCTCCTGAGTCAGCTGTCGGGCAATCTCGCCCAGCTGGCCGTCCAGAATGCCCACACTGGCGGAGTCGATCCCAAACAGCCGGGAAACCAGCCCCACCGTCACGTTGGGGTCTGTGGTGCGGACCAGCACGCTGATTCCGCTGTCCTCCAGGCGCTGAAGCTCGTTCTTCCGGCGGCGGTCTGCGGCATAGGTCAAGACCAGCATGGCCACCACGTCCGCGTCCACCGCGATATAGATGATGTTTTTGTTGCCGGAGGCATACTGGGTTTCTTCCTCCCGGCTGGGAGCTTCCAGCCGGTGGTTGATCAGCAGCCCCCGCCCGCCGATATATATGGTCTGGCCGTCTACCCGGCCCACAACGCCGCCTCCTGCCTCATAGGCGTACTTTTCCACCTGGGGCAGCGCGTCCTCGTTCTCGCTGATCACCTGGTCGAATACCCCAGAGAGTGGACCGCCCACTTCCTTCATCAGGGCGGAGGCAGCCATAATTCCATCTTCGGCCATTACCTTGCTGCCAAAGGTTTTGATGCCCGCGAGCACCACCGTGCCTGTGGGAAAGAGTTCCCCAGCGTCGGCAATCACAGCGTTTACGTCGCCCAGCTTGTCCACCGCCTCATACCCCACGGCCATGCCGCCGGCCCGGCGCACTGTCTTGCACATATTGCTAATGGGGAGGTTCACCGAGAGCATATTTCCCGCTGCCACACAGGCGCAGCAGGCTGCCGAGAAAGCCCCGATAGCGGTGGGCACGTTCCGGGTAATTAACAGCGTGGCGATGCATAACACCAGAGAGGAAATCAGCCCAAGAGGAGCCATAAGCTGAGAGGAGGCCTCCGAGGGGTCCGGTGTGTAGGAGAGTTCCAAGAAGCGTTTTAAAAACCCTGCCCTGCACTGGTAAGCGACGAGGGGTTTCTCTGCTACGCAGTCCTTGGTCATTTTCAAGGAGGTGTTATAGTCATCATAGAGCTGGACGCCGTATTTCTGCTCTCGGGAAGTGACAAACCGGAAATTGCTGTGAATCCGCCGGATCATAGTGAGCTTGCCCGCCGCGTTCACAAAGAGCAGCGCCGACGCCACGGCGGCATAGAGATGAAGGCCGGCCTCCACCAGCTGGTCCCGGAAAAACAGGGAAGTCACGGTCTGTACCAGTACCGCCAGCACAGCCACCGCGACGCCGCTGTCGGAATTGGCCTTGGCGGAAAACAGCGCTTTCAAGCCGTTTCCAACCGTTTTGTAGCACACTCCGGCAGCCACGATGAGGAATACCAGCGTGAGGATTACATAGGCTAAAGGCCAGCTGCCTCCGCTCTCCTTGAGAGAGAACCGGCTGCGGCAGATCAGGCTCACTAGGGCCAGCAGCACGGTGCACACCCCGGTAATCATCAGCCGCAGGGACAGCTCCCGCATTTCTCCCCGCAGCTCGTTGGAGATAGAGCGGGCATCCTCTGGACCAGTGTAATCCTCGATGGACTCTTCCGCGCCCTTTCTGGGGCTCTGCTCCTGAGCCGCCGTCTCGGCCGCTTCCTCGGGCCGGGGCCTTTTTACCCGTTTGCGGGGGGCCTGTTTTGCCTGCATGGCGTCCCGGTGCCGCTGTAGGCTCTCCGACTCAGAAAGCAGGGCGCTTTGCAGCACATCCGCGTTGATGATATGGGTGGAGATATTCCGGGAGCGGTACTGGAAGATGTCCTCTACATAAGGCACCTCATGGACCGGTCTGGGCGGGGGCGCGGGTTTTGGCGGCTCTGCCGTCGGACCTTTTGAAGCCTGCGCGGCCTCCAGCTCTTTTTCGATGGCAGATTTGGGCATCTCGATGGTGCGGGCGGGAACAGGCTCTTGGGACGGGCGAACTGTGGGCTGCTCCTGATACTCCTGGACACGGGGGTATTCCCTTCCGGGCCCGGCGGCCTGAACCGGCGGAGACTCTGAGGAAGAGGCCTCTTGGTATACGGGTATCGTCCCGCTGCCCATGGGAAGTTCAGGCTCCTGCCGCTCATACTGGGGCCCTTCCTGGGGATAAGCGGGAAGGGATTGCCCTTCGGCCGGATAGCCGGGCTCCTCCCGGTATTCCTCATATTCCGGATATTCTTCCAGCGGGGCGGGGGTATAGGCCTGAGGCTCCGCATAGGAGGCTTGATCGTCCTCTTCATAAATAGGCTCTGGATACTCTCCGTATTCCGACTGGGCCGGCTTCTCCGGCAGCAGCTCCTGATAGATCTCCTCCGGCACGTATGGCTCCTCACGCTGAACCTGGGGTTGTTCCTGATAGACCGGGGGCTCAGCAGGAGCGGAAGCGAGGATCCGGTCCACTGTTTCATCGCTGACCGGCTGGGCGTCCCGCAGGCTTTGCAGCTCCATGGTGCTGTTCAGCACGTTCAGCTTGATCTCCATGGTCTGGTCAGAGGTTTCCAACATGGCCTTTTGCAGGTCGGAGAGCCCGGCCTGGGTCTGAGCGCCTTCCGGGTCCAATCCGTGCTGCCTGGCGTAGGGATCGGCGGCAAAGGGCGTCACCGGCATGGGAGCCACCACGCCGAACTCGTCCGCCACCTGCTGCTCGTCCATCCCGGCGCTCTGTACCGCCTCTGCCACCCGACGGCGGCGCTCCTTCTGCAGCCGCTGGAAATTCTCCTCTACCTCGTCGTCAATGGCCTGGGAATCGTCGAACAAAGCCTTGTAGCCCTCTTCCCCCAAAGGAGGGGTGTCTCCATCCAGCCGGTATTCGTCAATAGGCTTCAGCTGGATGCCATAGTACATGTCGTCCTCGTTCTCATCGAAATCCGGGACCTTTTTCTTCCGGCCGAACAGGCCCCAGCGCTTTTTCTTCTTTTTCTTCCCTTCCGGCTCTTCCGGGGCGGGCTCGTCCTCTCGCTGGGGAGGAGTTTGGTCCTGGATGGGCGGGGAAGGAACGGACGGCTCCTCATAGACTGGCGCGGGCTGTTCCTCCCGTGTGCCAGTGGCCGCCGCCTGAGGATAGGAAAAAGAAGCCTCCTCCAGATCGGGTTCTACTTCTACATATTCCACGCCTTCCGGCAGCGGTCTTTCTCGACCGGCAGCCTGGGCCTTTTCCCGCTCCAGACGCTGTTCCTCCAGGATATCTTCCAAGGTAAAATCATCTTTCATGTTGATGACCACTTTCCTTTCTGGGTATGGCCGAAACTTTCTTGAACACGGCTTGCTTGTGGCCGCAAAGGTGGCAAAAGCCGCGCCGCGCGCCGTATGGAGCCAAACTCAGCGCAACCCGCGCTGGCGGACGGCTTCATAGCACAGAATTCCTGCCGCCACCGAGGCGTTCAGGGAGTTCACCCTGCCCCGAACCGGCAGCGAAACCACAAAGTCCGCCTTTTCTTTGACCAGCCGGCTGACGCCCTTTCCCTCTGACCCGATTACAATGGCTGTGGGGCCTGTAAAGTCCGCCTGGCACCAGGGCTGGCCGTCCATGTCCGCCGCGAAGATCCAAAGTCCGCGCTTTTTTAATTCCTCTGCCAGAACAGCCAGATTTTGCGCCCGGGCTACGGGAACGTATTCCACCGCTCCCGCGGAGGCCTTTGCCACCGCATAGGTCAGGCCTACGCTCCGCCGCTTGGGGATAATCACCCCATGGGCCCCGGCGCATTCCGCGCCCCGGAGTACAGCGCCCAGGTTGTGGGGGTCCTCCAGGCCGTCGCAGACCAGAAGCAGCGGGGGCTCTCCCCGGGCTTCAGCCAAAGCCAGCATATCCTCCACAGTGGCGTACTCTTTGGCGGCGGCTACCGCCAGAACGCCCTGGTGGTTCGCGCCGTTACACATATGGTCCAGCTTGCGGGCGTCAACCTCTTTGATGGGAATCCCGGCCTTCCTAGCTTTGGCAGACAGACCTCCGTCCTGGCGCTGGCCCTTGGCTACGTAGAGGGAATCAATCGCCCGCCCGGAACGCAGGGCTTCGGCGACCGGATTCCGCCCGGCAATGATTCCTTCCCCATAGACTTTTTCACGGTTTTCCAAAAGAAACATCCCCTTTTGGGATTTTTATTTTTCAGATTGGGTATACCTGGCGGGAAATATACATGCCCGCGCATCTCAGCCCCTTTTTCCCACTATCGAGGTAATCATTGCTATTATACCACTTAATCCGCAAAACCGCAAGTAAAACGTGGCTTGAACCCCATAAAGTGCGTTTACTATATGCTCCGGATGCTCCGGAGAAGGCCTTTCTTGCTGGGCAGGCCTCCGGCAGGCGGGACTCAATACACTATCAAAGCCTATAGCATATTGCGGGACCGCAGAGTTTCACTCCAGCCGTCATAATAAAATCAGCTGTGGCAGGTCTGAAAAAGCCACACAGCCTGTAATTACAGGCTGTGAATACGGTTCTTTTAGTCAGGATCTCTCTGGAACTCCGTCATGTTGGGCCAATAGCGCATGGGCATGTTTCCCCGGCGGAGCTTGTGGTTGATCCGCCCCTCTACGGCAATGGTATCATAAAAGAGCCGCCATAGGTTCCGGAATTTTTCTTCCTCTTCGCTGGGCTCTGGCAGCTCCAGGCTGTCCGCATAGAAAAACTCCCGGCAGGGCCGCTCTCCTGTCTGATAGACAAATCCCATGCCGTGGCTTTTATCGAAGATCACGAAGTTCTCCGTATTAAACCGTTCGCAAAAATGGCCCACAATAAGAGGCAGCACCATATTATTGGGCGTGATCATAGCCGCCAGAAAGCCCCCGCAGTCCGCGAAGCGGATGAACTCCACATGGTAGTGGGCTTCATTTTTCAGGTAAAGCAGGGCTTTGTTTACCGCGTGGACGTCGTCGTTCACGGTCATTCCCGTCACTTTGGCTCCATGTTGGTAGCCCAGCAGGATGAAGCGGATCAGCCGCAGCTCCTTGTCCTCCATGCAGGTGAGAAAGCCGTCCCGTACCATCCGGTGGGCCTCCGGGGAGATTCTCTGGACAAGAGACTTCTCCACCCGCCGGGCCAGCTCCGGCCGGGTTTCTACCACCTTGATGCTGAACAGGGTGGCCTGGGGCTCGTCCAAAGGCTGGACACCCTGGGGCAGGCGCTTGTCCGCAAAGCACTCCGCCACGCAGCAGAGGAAGCCCTGGTAGCTTCCGTCGTAGCGGTAGACTAGATTTGTCCTGTCAAGCATTTTACACCATCCTCCCTTGTGGGGCTGAAGAGCGAGAGCTGCTCCGGCGGCTCCATTTTTTGCTGACCCAGCCCCCGCTCGCTGATAGCTCCGGCGATCACGGCGGGGTTGTCCATGGGCAGGGGCGAGGCGCTCTTTCCGCCGCACACAATGAAATACCGGGCCCGCTTGAGCACCACGCCCAGCTTTTTCAGACCGTCGAAGTCCAACCGGCCCTGCCGCCGGGCGGCCCGGATCCGCATGGCACTCTTCACCCCGATCCCCGGCACCCGCAGCAGCATCTCGTAGGGGGCGGTGTTCACCTCCACCGGGAAATGCTCCATGTGGCGCACGGCCCAGTTGCACTTGGGATCCAGCAGGGGGTTGAAGTCCGGGTTCTCGTCGTCCAGAATCTCCCCGGCGGAGAAGCCGTAGAACCGCAGGAGCCAGTCCGCCTGATAGAGCCTGTGCTCCCGCAGCAGGGGCGGGGGCGTGTTCAGGGCGGGGAGGGCCCGGTCCGCCACCACGGGCATGTAGGCGGAGAAGAACACCCGCTTCAGCCGGTAGATCTTGTAGAGGCCTTCCGTGAGAGCCAGAATCTGCCGGTCGGTCTCCGGGCTGGCGCCGATGATCATCTGGGTGGACTGCCCCGCCGGGACGAACCGGGGCGCGGCCTTATAGCGGACGATCTCCTTGCTGTTCTGGGCGATGCCGTCCCGGATCTGCCCCATGGGGGCCAGAATCTTCTCCTTGCTCTTCTGGGGGGCCAGGGTTTTCAGGCTCTGGCCGGAGGGCAGCTCGATGTTCACGCTCATCCGGTCGGCGTAGAGGCCCAGCTTTTCGGTGAGCCGGGGGCTGGCCCCGGGGATGGCCTTCACGTGGACGTAGCCCCAGAAGCCGTAGTCCTCCCGCAGGGCCTTCAGGGCGGTGAGCATGAGCTCGCAGGTGTAGTCCGGGTTTTTCACCACGGCGGAGGAGAGGAAGAGCCCCTCGATGTAGTTGCGGCGGTAGAACTCCATGGTGAGCCGGCACAGCTCCTGGGGGGTGAAGGTGGTCCGGCGGCAGTCCTGGGACCGGCGGTTCACGCAGTAGGTGCAGTCGAAGGCGCAGTCGTTGCTCATAAGCACCTTCAGAAGGGAGATGCACCGGCCGTCCGCGGCGAAGCTGTGGCAGATTCCGGCCTTGACGGCATTGCCCAGCTTGCCCTTCTGGGCGGGGCGGTCCACGCCGCTGGAGGTGCAGGCCACGTCGTACTTGGCCGCGTCCGTGAGGATTTCCAGTTTTTCAAAAATGTCCATATCTCTCTCCCATCTTTCGGTGAGGGCCGTAAAAGTTTCGCCGGCCTTTTCAAAGGCCGCAGGAGTTTGAGGGCAGAGCCCTCAAGGTCTTGCCGTAGGGGGCGTTTTTTGCCCCCGGAGGCCCCTGAATACTCCACAATAGACTTCTTGCGAAAATATTTTTTGAGTAATAAAAGGCCTCCGGCGACTTAGGGGCGTTGCCCCTAAGAACCCTACCAGGGGCCTAACGCCCCTGGACCGCGTCATTCCTTATTATCTGTTCTGTGAAAGGGTTAGTTTTTCATCTTCCGGCAAGAGCTCCTGCGGATTCCGGGCTAATCGCCCTCCCCGCGCGTTTTCTCCATCATAAAGGCCCGGCGGATGCTCCCGTCCCCGTACTTCTCCCGCACCCGGTCCACCGCGTTTTCCAGACGCTCCCGGCGCTGGAGGCCGTCCGTGTTCTCAAAAAAGCTCAGCTGGCTCTCCTCGGCCGGGCTCAGGTGCCCGGCCCGGACCCCCAGCAGCCGGACCTCCCATTTCTTGTTCTCCCGGCGGTATAGCTCCAGCGCCGCCTGGTACAGGGACTGAGAATCGCATACCGGCGCGGCCAGCTGGGTCTGCCGCTGGATCTCCTGAAAGTCCCCGTTGCGCACCGTGAGCTGCACCTCCCGGGTTTTCAGCCCGTGCCTGCGCAGCTGGGCGGCCACCGACTCGGACAGCGCCAGCAGTGTGGCCTTCACGTCCTCCTCCCGGGTGATGTCCCTGGGCAGGGTGGTGCTGCTGCCGATGGATTTGGGGTCCTCCTGCTCTCCGGGGCCCTGTACCGGGGAGTCGTCCAGGCCGTTGGCGTAAAGCCACAAGGTCTCCCCCCTGCGGCCCATGAGCTGGCGCATCACAAGCAGCTCCACCCTGGCGATGTCCCCGATGGTGTGCATCCCGTACTGGTGCAAGGTCTTTGCCGCCTTGGGGCCCACAAAAAGCAGCTCCTCGCAGGGCATCTTCCAGATGATGGACTCCATTTCCTTCCTGCCGAACTCCGTGACCGCGTCGGGCTTTTTGTAGTCGCTGCCCAGCTTGGCAAAAACCTTGTTAAAAGACACGCCTACCGACACTGTCAACCCCAGCTCGCTTTTCACCCGCCGGCGGATGTCCTCCGCGATATCCCGTCCGGAACCGAACAGCCTTTCGCTGCCATACACGTCCAGCCAGCATTCGTCCAGGCTGAAAGATTCCACCTGGTCGGTATACCGGCAGTACAGCTCCTTTGCCAGCCGGGAGAACCGGGCGTAGCGGTCGTGGTGGGGAGGCAGCAGCCGCAGGTCCGGGCACTTCCGCATAGCCTGCCAGATGGGCTCGGCAGTTTTCACGCCCTTTTCCTTGGCAAGCATGTTCTTCGCCAGGATAATCCCGTGGCGGCTCTCCCGGTCCCCGGCCACGGCCATGGGCACATCCCGGTACTCCGGCGCGTAAAGAGTCTCCACCGAGGCGTAGAAATTATTCATGTCCACATGCAGGATTCCGTTTTCCATAACTGCCCCCAAATCTTTGTTCTCTACTATTTTAGAACGTGCGTTCGCATTTGTCAAGTTTTTTTTGAACATGTTCCCATAAGCTGAGCCCAAACGCCTATCCAGGCGCAGCTTTTCATGCCGCGCCGTTTTCATGTTTCGGAGGCTATTCTGCCAAAAAGAACTCCCGCGTTATACAGCGGATACCGCGCGGGAAATCGGGAAAGGAAAAATCCGGGAAAAACCCCTTTATTCCCAGCGACTTTTGTGCTATACTATCTGTAGACATACTTGAAAATCGCTATTCACCGATTTTCGAGCTTGTTTTTCTGCATTTGGTTCACAAAAGAGGGTTTTTATCTCTTTGGGAACAGCATTTATCTTTAAAGAGTGTGCCCGGCGTTGACTTTGCCAAGCTACAGGGAAGCCTGGAAGGCCGGCGTCTTTTTCAGAGAGCTTTTGGGGAGGTTCCAAGTATCCTCCGCAGCTCTTTTCAGTTCGGGATTTCACATCGAGGGCCCCCTTCGGGCGGGCTTCTCCGGAGGTGTCTGGATGACAGCGAAAAAACAGATAAAATTGTCCTTCCGGGACAATTACTTTCTAAAATCCTTTGCCCTGGGCCTGGGGCTTTCCTTTCTTGTATTCCTGCCTTTCATCCTGGTGGATGGCGGGCGGTTCCTGTTTTACGGGGATTTCAATGTACAGCAGGTGCCGTTTTACCGCTTGGCCCATGACGCCATCCGCTCTGGGCGCTGGGGCTGGAACCATCTGACCGATCTGGGGGCCAACTTCATCGGCTCCTACTCTTTCTATCTGCTGGGAAGTCCCTTTTTCTGGCTTACCATCCCTTTCCCCTCGGAATGGCTGCAATTTTTAATGGGCCCCCTGCTCATTCTGAAATTCGCCTGTGCCAGCTTTACTGGCTATGTATACCTGCACCGATACACAAAATCTCCGGACACCGCCCTGATCGGCGCAGTGCTCTATGCTTTTTCCGGGTTTTCCATTTATAATATCTTTTTTAACCATTTCCATGAGGCCATTATCTTCTTCCCTCTGCTCCTGGCCGCCATAGACGAATACATCGCCAACCGTCGCCGGGGAATCTTTGCTCTCGCGGTGTTTGCCTGCTGTTTCGTGAACTACTACTTCTTTGTGGGCCAGGTAACCTTTGCCCTGATCTATTTCTTCCTGCGGCTTTTCTGCGGGAGCTTTCGGATCTCCTTCAAGGATTTTCTGCTTCTCGCCCTGGAGGCCCTCATTGGGGTGGGACTTTCCTATCTGCTGCTGGCGCCTTCCGTGCTGGCCGTACTCCAGAACAACCGGGTGGATAATATGGTAAACGGCTGGAACGCTGTCCTCTATAACCGAAACCAGCGCTACCTGCACATCCTCCAGTGCCTGTTCTTCCCGCCGGACCTGCCTGCCCGGCCCAATTTCACCCCGGATTCCGAATCCAAATGGTCCTCTCTGGGTGCGTGGCTTCCCCTGTTCGGCATGACCGGCGTGGTGGGCTGGCTTCAGCTGCGGCGGAAGCACTGGCTGAAAAAAATGCTCTGGATTCTGTTCGCCATGGCCATGGTTCCTTTCCTCAACTCCTCCTTCCAGATGCTGAACGCCTCCTATTATGCCCGGTGGTTCTACATGCTCACCCTGATGATGTCCCTGGCCACCATTCTCGCCCTAGAAAATGAGCGGGTGGACTGGCGGCGCTCTGTGACCTGGTGCGTGACGATCACCACAGCCATGGCCGCAGTAATCGGCTTCATGCCCTATAAGGAGATGGTGGAGGAAGAAGAGGTGTGGAGCTTCGGCCTGATGGAGTATCCCACCCGATTCTGGTCCTACACGGCCATTGCTCTGATCAGTCTGGGGCTGGTGGTGTACCTGTTTCTGTTCTGCCGCAGAAGCCGCCGGGTGTTCAAGCGGGCCGTTATGTGGTGCCTCTGCTCGGTATCGGTGGTTTATGCCATCTTCTTTATCTCTCTGGGCAAGACTCAGTCGGACTATACCTGGAAGAGCATCATCCCCTATCAGCTGAACGGCGGGGTCAATGTGCCCCTGACAGATTTGCAGGAATGCCGGTCAGATTTCTATGAATCCATGGACAACGCCGCCATGTTCTGGCAGATTCCCTCCATCCAGGCCTTTCACAGCATTGTGCCTGGGTCTGTGATGGATTTCTATGATTCCATCGGGGTGCAGCGGGATGTGGGGTCCCGGCCCAAAACCAGCCATTATGCCATTCGGGGGTTGCTCTCGGTCCACTGGCTCTTTGACGACGACCGGGACACGGACTTCTTTGCCGGCCAGGATTCCAGCGAACCCCTTATGCCAGGCTGGGCCTACTACGGCAATGCCAATGGCTACGACATTTGGGAAAACGAGGCCTACATTCCCATGGGCTTCACCTATGAGTATTATTTGCCCCGCAGCGAATATGAAGATCTGTCCAAAGGCAGCGACACCTCCGCAGGCTCCCGAGAGCTGAGTATGCTCCGGGCCGTGGTGGTAGAGGACGGGGATCTCTTCAAAATGGAGGGCCTGTTGGAGCATCTGCCAGAGGACGACCGGCACTTTAACGAGGACGGGTACTTCAGGGACTGCGAGGCTCGGGCCCAGGGGGCCTGCAAGAGCTTCGCCTATACCCGGGAGGGCTTCTCGGCGGAGATAGACGCCCCTGGGGACAGGCTGGTGTTTTTCAGCGTGCCCTATGAGCCTGGATGGCGCGCGGAGGTCAACGGCCAGCCCGCCGAGATCTTCCGGGTTAACGTGGGCTTTATGGCGGTGGCCGTGCCGGCGGGGGACAGCGTGCGGATTGACTTTACCTATGCCACCCCTGGCCTGGGAACCGGCGTTCTTATCAGCTTAAGCTCCCTTATGGCGTTGGTGGGCTATCTGGTGCTGGCAAAACGGCTGGAAAAGCCCGCGCCCCAGGGGCCCAAGCCTCCCCGGCTGATGCGGGCGGGAAAATTCGCCGCTTACGCCAAACAGCGCAGGGCCAGCTTCCGGATGCCTCAGCCCCTGCGGCCCAAGGGCGGCCAGCTTCCGGCCCCGCTGGCCCCGGAGGAGCCGGAAAGCCCCGGCGCACCGGCGGCGGATGCCGCCCCCAAAGAAAAAAGCCGGAAGGCCCCGCCGCCCCAGAGGCTGCAGCCCAGGCCCTGGCCCCAGAAATCTCCCCAAGCGCCGGAAGAGCCGGAGAAGATGGAGGAGCCGCCCGCCCCGGGCCCGGAGCCCGGCACATCTGAAATCAAGGAGGAATCAAAATGAACCCTGGAAATCCCACTGTATATTTGGTAATCCCCTGTTATAACGAGGAGGAAGCTCTGCCGGAAACCGTCCGGCGGCTGACGGACAAGCTCCATGCTATGGAGGCTGCGGGCCTTGCCAACGAAAAGAGCCGGATGCTTCTGGTAGACGACGGCAGCAAGGACGGCACCTGGGAGCTGATCTCCCGGCTGAACCAGGACAATCCCTATGTGGAAGGGGTAAAGCTGGCCCACAACCGGGGCCACCAGAACGCCCTGCTCTGCGGGCTGATGACGGCCATGGAGAGCTGTGACTGCGCCATCAGCCTGGATGCGGATTTGCAAGACGATGTGGACGCCCTGGACCAGTTCGTGGCGAAGTATAAGGAGGGCTGCGACGTGGTGTACGGCGTGCGGAACAAGCGGGACACAGACACCTGGTTCAAGCGCACCACTGCCGAAGGCTTTTATAAAGTAATGAAGCTCCTGGGCGTGGACGTGGTATTCAACCACGCGGACTACCGGTTGATGAGCCGCCGGGCCCTGGAGGGGCTCTCCGAATACAGGGAAGTGAATCTTTTCCTGCGGGGCATGGTGCCCCTCATCGGCTACCGCAGCGACTATGTCTATTACGACCGCCACGAACGCATCGCAGGGGAGTCCAAGTACCCCCTGAAGAAGATGATTGCCCTGGCGTTGGACGGCATCTCCAGCTTCAGCGTGAAGCCCCTGAAGCTCATCTCCAACTTCGGCATCATCGTTTCCGTCCTCAGCGTGTTTGGACTGCTCTACGCTCTGATCTCCTATTTTGCGGGCTGGGCGGTGTCCGGCTGGACGGCTATCGTGTGCTCCATCTGGCTTCTGGGCGGGCTACAAATGCTGTGCCTGGGGGTTGTGGGGGGCTATATCGGCAAGATCTACAGCGAAGTAAAGGCCCGACCCCGGTACCGGGTGGAGGAGCACCTGACGAAAGAGAAAAAGCAGGGCTGACGAGCTATCGGCGGCGGGAATTTTTTTCGAGAAAGACAAAAAGCGCGGGGCAAATCCTCCGCGCTTTTCTAATTTTTATTGATTCTCTCCACTCTTAGCCTTCCGACCCCGTTTCGCGGGAGCCTTGGCCTTTGGGGCGGTTTTTACGACAGTTTCCGTAGCGGCAGGCTTCCGGCTGGTCTTTTTCGGGGCGGGCTTCTCCTCTGGGACCTCCTCTTTCTGAGAGACCTCGCCCTGGACGGCCTTGGCTTCCGGAGCAACCAGCTTCCACTGCTGGCCTATACCCTCCACATCATCCCAAAGCTGGGCGGGCGCGCCGTCGTCCTCCCGCATGTCCACAATATCCAACACCTTGCCAGACTGTATGTTCAGCAGCTTTTTATAGGTAGGCGTCACCTTCACAAACTGCCACAGCTGGCTGTCTCCGCCAACATCCTCCCAGGTCTGCGCCCATGTGCCGGCCTCTGTGCCGCCGTGCATCACGTCCAGCACTTTGCCGCTGGCTTTGTTGAACAGCTTGATTCCATCGCCAGCCTTTACCTGCGTCCACAGCTGGACATCTGCGCCGGTGGGCTCTGCCTGCTCTACTACCTGGCCGTTGTCCAGTCCGGTGCTCTGCAGAACTTTGCCCGTTCTGCGGTTCATAATCATCATTGCCTCCAGCTTCTCCTTCGCTGCCATACTACATACTCTTCCTTTCGGTCGCAAATTGCGGTATTGTTTGTTTTGAAATTTCGTTTTCTTAGTGTATTATACCGATTTTGAGATGCGTTGTCAAATCAAAATGCGGAGGAGAAGCTCCCGTTTTTTCCCGAAACACCGGGCTTTTCCGGGGTTTCTTGGAGTTTACCCCCAGATTTTTAGGGATAATTGGCAGTTCTTTCCAAAATCGCCCCGTGAAATTCGGCAAAAAATAATTCACAATTTTTCCTGCCAATGCTCTTGGAAACAAAGTCTTTTAGGTGTATACTTAGATGAAACAGTGCTGCCTGACAGAAGCAGAATCCTACACCCATCCCTGGAGAGAGGAGTCGCCGTGCCAATGAGAAAACAACATGCCCCAGCTACCCAGCAGACCAAGGTGGCTGTCCAAAGATTTTATCCCGATCCCAGCGAAGGGCTTCTGCCCCAGCAGGTGGAGCAACGCATGGCCCAAGGCCTGCACAACGGGGATTCGGGAATTAAGAGCAAAACCGAAGGGCAGATTATCCGTGAGAATGTGCTCACCTTCTTTAACCTGTTGAACTTTGCCTTAGCTTTGGCTGTCATCCTGGTGGGCTCCCCCCGCAGTGCCCTGTTTATGGGGGTGATCTTCTCCAACATCGTCATTGGCTCCTTCCAGGGCATCCGGGCCAAGCGCACCATCGACAAGCTCTCTCTGATTTCCTCCCCCAAAGCCACGGTTCTTCGGGACGGGAAACAGTTCACCATCCAGGTGGAGGATGTGGTCTTGGACGATATCCTGGTGTTCTCCTCCGGCAATCAGATCTGCGCCGACGCCACTGTGGTAGGGGGAGAATGTGAGGTAAACGAATCTCTGCTCACCGGCGAGGCGGACCCGATTTTGAAACAGCCGGGAGATCCTTTGCTTTCAGGGAGTTTCCTGGTAAGCGGCACATGCACCGCCCAGGTAGAGCATGTGGGCGCGGAAAGCTATGCCAACCAGATCGCCGGAAACGCCAGCTATGTAAAAAAGCGGAATTCCGAGATCATGAATTCCATCGACTTTATTGTAAAGATTATTGGCTTCGCCATTCTGCCCATTGGCGGACTGCTGTTTTGGAAGCAGTACTTTGTTTTGGAAAACACCTTCCAAAGTAGCGTGGAGAGCACTGTCGCCGCTATGGTAGGCATGATTCCGGAGGGGCTGGTGCTGCTGATCAGTCTGGCCTTTGCGGTGAGCGTGATCAAGCTCTCCGCCCGAAAAACTTTGGTCCAGGACATGTACTGTGTGGAAACCCTGGCCCGGGTGGATACCCTCTGTCTGGACAAAACCGGCACCATCACAGAGGGGAGCATGCAGGTAGACGGGCTGAAGCCTTTCGCCGGATTCACAGAGGAAAATATGCGGGAGGCCCTTACCGCCCTGGTGAACTCCCTGCCGGACAACAACCCCACTTTCCTTGCCCTGAAGGATTTCCTGCCCCAGAGCACCGCCTGGAAGGCCGGGGAAATCGTGCCCTTCTCCTCCGCCCGAAAATGGAGCGGGGCTTTTTTCCCTGGCAGAGGCTGCTATGTGATGGGCGCGGGAGAATTCATCCTGGGACAGAGGTTCTCCTCCATCAAGGCCCTGGCAGAACAATATTCCCAGAACGGCCAGCGGGTGCTGCTGCTGTGCAAATCCCCAGAGCCCTTCGCAGACAAGGATCTGCCCGGAGGCCTGCAAAGCATGGGCCTGGTGCTCATCAGCGACAAGATCCGCAAGGAGGCCCCCAGCACCCTGCGGTATTTCGCGGATCAGGGGGTTGATCTGAAGGTAATCTCCGGAGACAACGCGGTAACCGTGGCGAATATCGCCCGGAAGGCCGGGCTGGACAACGCCGATAAATATGTGGACGCCACCACTCTGCGCACGGACGAGGACATCCGCCGGGCAGTGAAGGAGTACGCGGTATTCGGCCGGGTCACGCCCCAGCAAAAGCTGGCCTTTGTGAAGGCCTTGCGGGAGGACGGCCACACCGTAGCCATGACTGGGGATGGTGTCAACGACGTGCTGGCCCTAAAGGAGGCCGACTGCTCCATCGCCATGGCCTCGGGCAGCGACGCGGCCCGCACGGTCTCCAATCTTGTACTGCTGGATTCCAACTTCGCCTCCATGCCCTTGGTGGTCCAGGAGGGGCGGCGGTCCATCAACAATCTCCAGCGGTCCAGCTCGCTGTTTCTGGTAAAGACAATTTTTTCCGCGCTGATCGGGGTGCTGTTCATCTTTATCAATTATCCCTACCCCTTTGTGCCCATCCAGCAGACCCTCATCAGTTCCCTGACAATCGGTGTGCCCTCGTTTATTCTGGCTCTAGAGCCCAACAACGATCGTCTGCGAGGAAAATTCATCAGCAATGTGATCCGAATGTGCATCCCGGCCTCCCTGACCATGACCGCTAACATCGTGGCCCTCTGCGCCCTGGCGGAACCCCTGGCCCTGGCGGCGGAGGAAGTCTCTACCATGGCGGTAATCATGACGGCTATGACCGGATTCTTCATGCTGTTTAAGGTAAGCGCGCCCTTCAACACCCTGCGAGGGCTGCTGTTTTCCGGACTGCTCTCGGCGTTCCTGCTGGCGTTCCTGTTCTTCGGATGGTTCTTCTCGCTGGTAAGCGTAACCCTGCCCATGCTCATCGCCCTGATGCCGTTACTGCTGTTCGCCATTGTGTTCATGCTGGCGGCGCTCCATCTGGTGGACCATGTGATCGCCAATTCCCAGAGCCCAGTGTATCCCGTGAAGCTCCGGCAGAGGATGCGGCGGCGAAAGAGCGGCCGGCATGCGTGAAAACAAGACTTTTGGAAGCGCTTTTTTGAGTATTGGAAGGCCTCCGGCGACTGAGAGTTGGTTAGACTTCGTCTTACAAACTCTGCTCCCGTCCCCCGCAACCTTTGAGAAAGGTAAGACTTCGTAAAACGAAGTCTACGAAACTTTTACCCTGGTTAGCTTTGAATGCTAAAGTTAACCACATTGCGCGGTCAAGCGGCGGAGAAAATCGCCAGTGGCGAAGAGTTCATGCAGGCATGAACTCTTGCTCTGACCCGACCGAACCGGCAGGTGAGACAGGCCCCTGGCCAGTTGAGAGCATCCGCACCCAGCTTGGCAGAGTTTTACGAAGCAAAACAGAAAGATAAACCGAGCCGCGCGAGTGTTCATCTTTCTGAAACTACCGCGAAACCCTGCCAGATCATTTCGCCTCGCTTGGCGCGGTGTGCCGGAGGCCACTCCGTATTACTCTATAAACTCCGTATCACTCTACAAATCATTTTACATAAGGAGAGAATCCTATGGACCATCAATTTCATGTGATTTTCACTCTGGCGGTGTGCGTTCTGGCGTGGCTTTTTGCCCTTCTGCACGGGATCGCCGCCGGAAGCCAGCTATACAAAAAGACCGGTTCCGCCCCTGCCCTGCTGATGCTGGGAGGCTCTCTGGGGGTGCTGGCCGCCGGAATCGACTGCCTGGTGGGCGGCGGCCTGGACTGGCTTTTGATGCTCTTGGGCGGGACCATCGTCTGCACTGCCGCCCTGTGCAACGGAAAGCGGGCGGGAAACCTCCACCTGTCCCATCACCTGATCCGCCTGGGCCTTGTGCTGGCCCTGGCATGCGCCATGGCCTGGGTATGAGAGCCGGTTCCATACTCTCCCGATACAGGGACAGCTATATAAGCTATATCTTTCTCTATACCGGCTATTATCTGGCCTTTGCCTCCTATAGCTCCGTGCTCTCCGTGTATCTTTCCGGCATTGGCATGACAGACCGGGAGATGTCCCTGATTCTTTCCGCTGCCGGGATCTTCTCCTTTTTCATTGCCCCTGTAACAGGCTATCTCAATGACAGGGCCCGGAACCCCAAGGCCGTCCCCGCGGCGCTGCTGGTGAGCGTAGGAGGTTTGGGTCTGGTTTTTTCCGCCTGCCGGGGGCTCTGGACCCTGTTTCTCCTGAACGGCGTCACCATGGCGTTTATCAACAGCATTACTCCCGTGTGCGAGCGGGTGGCCGGCAGCGGCAAGTATCGCTATGGCGTGCTGCGGGTGTGGGGGACTTTGGGTTATGCCGCCGGGGCCCAGGGGGCGGGCCTGGTTTTGGAATGGCTCCCCCCCGGCGCCCTTTTTCTATTGGTGGCCGGGGCTTGCGGCCTCTGCCTTTTGGGGCTTTGGGGCGTTGTGATTCAGCCCGCCATGGCCGGGGCCCCTGCCCAGGAAAGGGGCCTCCCCATAAAAAAGAAGGCCGGAGGCAGGCTCTTGCTGGGATCCCTTCTGGGGAATCCCCCGTTCCTGCTGTTTCTCCTGGCGGCCTTCCTCTTTGCCGGCTGCTCCGGCGTGAACATCAACTATTCCCCTGTGCTTTTGGGAAGCCTGGGAATTCCCGCCGTTTCTGTGGGCACGGTTCTCTTTCTCAGCACCCTGACGGAGATTCCCCTGATCCTCTTCTCCCATAAATTCATGGACAGGCTATCGGGCAGGCTCCTCGCCGCCATCTGCTTTCTGCTGGCGGTCGGGCAATACCTGGCCTATGGGTTGGCCTCTTCTCCCTGGACCGTGGTAGGCGTGATGGTACTGGTAAAAGCCGTGGCCTCCTCCCTATACATGATGCTCTCTCTGAAGATGGTCCGGGCTCTGGCGCCCAAGGAGCTCACCACCACGGGCCTGTCCGTGGTGGCCTCCGTGAACAATCTGGCTGGAATCCTCCTGCAGAATCTAGGCGGCTGGACAGCGGAGGCCTTTGGTATACAGGCGATGTACCTCTGTATGGCAGGGCTCTGTTTGACCGGGCTGGTCCTTGCCGCCTTTCTCCGGGTTCAGAACGAACAGCGGGTTTTCAGCTGAGGACCGCGCCCTCCCGGGGACCTTAGCCCAGGAACCCCTCCGGCAGAAGAATGTCCTCCTTCGGCACCTTCTCCCAGGAGAAGCCTTTCACCAGCTCTCCCGCTCTCACCGGCTCAGGGCGGTCCAGCTGCCCGGCCAAGCAGGCCAGCCTTCCGGTAATCTCCTCCGGGGAAAAGCGCTCCCCCAGGGCATCCAGGCTTACGTCCCCGTCCCGCTTGGAGAGCCGGCGGCCGTCAGAGGCCAGCAGCAGGGGGATATGGGCAAATTCCGGCGGGTCAATCCCCCATAACCGGTAAAGCTGCAGCTGCCTGGGCGTGGAGCTCAGCAGGTCCCGGCCCCGGACTACCTCCGTCACCCCCATGGCGCCATCGTCCGCCGCCACGGCCAGCTGGTAGGCGAACACGCCATCCGACCGCCGGAGGATGAAATCCCCGCACTCCCGGGGCAGATCCTGTTCCATATATCCATAGTGCCGGTCCGTAAAACTCTCCATTCCATAGACAGCCAGCCGCAGGGCCGGGGAACGCCTGCGCTCCAGCTCCGCGATCCTGGCCTCGTCCAGGCCCCGGCACTTTCCGGAATAGATATAATCGCCGTCAGCGACGTGGGGGGCGTTGGCCGGGTTGGCCGCCCCGTGGAGCTCCGCCCTGCTGCAGAAGCATTTGTATACCACGCCCAGGCTTTGCAGCTCTTTCAGGCGTTCCTGGTAGTACTCCCCCCGCTCTGACTGCCAATAGGGGCCCTCGTCCCAGTCAAGGCCCAAAAGCTCCAGATCCCGCATAATCTGTTCCCCATAGGCCCGGCTCGTGCGCTGGGTGTCTAGATCCTCCATGCGCAGGATGATCCGCCCGCCCTGGGCCCTGGCCGACAGCCACGCCAAGAGGCAGCTGAACAGATTTCCCAGATGCATCCGCCCGCTGGGAGTGGGGGCGAAGCGTCCTACCACTTTCCCCATGCCCTCACCCCCGGCGGGTCTTGTCTCCCTCATATTCGTGCTCCTCCACCACCGGCAGGCCTGTGAGATACCGTCGGACCATGTCCAATGCCTGGGAAGCTGCGCAGTGCCGGTGCCAGGCCCGGCTCTTGGTGCGGCCGATAGGTGCCCGCTTCATGACCCATGTCTCCTCCCCGTCGCTGAGGGCAATATAGATGAGGCCTACCGGCTTTTCCGGGGTGCCCCCCTCCGGCCCGGCAATTCCAGTGATCCCTACGCCCAGACTGCTGCCGCTGGCCTGCACAATCCCCTCTGCCATGGCTCGGGCAGTTTCGGGACTCACCGCGCCATGGGTCTCCAGGACCTCAGGGGGCACACCCAAAAGCCGCTCCTTCGCCTCGTTGGCATAAGTGACCACACCCATATGGAACACTGCGGAGGAACCGGAGACATCCGTAATCCGCTTGCTGAGCAGGCCGCCGGTGCAGCTCTCGGCCGTGGCCAGGGTCTTGCCCTGTTCCCGGAGCAGCATCACCACCAGCTCTTCCAGACTCTCCACGTCCACGCTGTATACAAAATTTCCCAGCCGCCTTTTGATCTCATCAATGAGAGGCCGGCACAGCCGGTCCGCCTCCTCCGTGGTTTCGGCCTTGGCGGTCACCCGCAGGTAGCACTCGCCCTCGTTGGCGTAGGGGGCCAGGGTAGGGTTCCGGCCGTCCATCAGGTCATCCATCATCTGGGCAACCGGAGCCTCTCCCCTGCCATAGATATGAACGTTATGGGAGACAATGGTGCACTCCTGGGCCTTTGCCAGATAGGGCACGGCATAGTTGTGGAGCATGGGCGCCAGCTCGCTGGGCGGGCCGGGAAGCATGATGATCGTGCAGCCATTCTCCGCTTGGAAGGCACAGCCCGGGGCGGTACCGTTGTCGTTTTGGAGTACGGCGCAGCCCTCCGGAAGCCAGGCCTGCTTTGCCTGGTTTTCGCTGACATGCTTCTCGTTAAAGTAATTCTGAATCCGTTCCAGGCTGGGCTGGTGCAAAAACAGC
The DNA here is from genome assembly GCF_003612555.1 of Acutalibacter sp. 1XD8-33. Taxonomy (GTDB): domain Bacteria; phylum Bacillota; class Clostridia; order Oscillospirales; family Acutalibacteraceae; genus Acutalibacter. The sequence goes on along the minus strand of NZ_RAZF01000013.1, from coordinate 79,480 downwards.
CTTTTCCCGGCGGCAGCGGCGGTGGTCTCCTTGGTCAGGTCGTCGGCAGTGGGGCCTAAGCCTCCTGTCATAATCAACAGGTTGCTGCGGCCAATGGCCGTCTCCACCGCCTCTTTTAGACGCTGGGGGTTATCCCCCACCACACAGGTGTGCAGCAGGTCAATGCCCAGCCCGGACAGGGCCTTGGCCACAATGGCCGTGTCGGAGTTGACCACCGCGCCCAAAAGCAGCTCGGTGCCAACGGAAATAATTTCTGCGTTCATCGCAATCACCTTTCCTGTAGATATTTAATACCATCCAATAACGTGCGAATGCTCACCGTATCTTCCGGCACATCCCGCCCGGCTCGATTGAGCCAGAGCGCCGGTATCCCCGCCTGCGCCGCCCCTTTCACGTCACTGGAGAGGGAGTCCCCGATGTGGACGGCCTCCTCCGGCTTTAGCCCAGTGCTCTCCAGCGCCAGCCGGAATAGCTCCTGCCGGGGTTTATAGGCCCGCACGTCCTCAGAGGTGAACACCCCGGCGGGCGTCAGCCCGTGACAGTCCAGCGCCGCCTGGATATCCTGAGAATCTATATTTGACAGGATGTATATGGGGACCGGGCAGCGTTCAAAGAACGGCTTCGTATCCTCAAAAATTTCCGGTCTCCTCCAATGCGCGAACATGCGTCCGCTCAGCTCCCCGGCGTCCGCGGCGGAGCCGAAGCGCCGGATGGTATCCTCCAGCGACCTGAGCTCCAGCGCCCGCTGGGTCTCGAAGCGCGCCCCATGGGCGGCCCCGCACATCTCCTGGAACCTGCTCCACCAGAACCGCCCGATCTCGGCCGCGCTCCCGGCATTGCCGGCGTCCGCGATCATCTCCGTGATCTCCCGGATTACCGCGCCGTCCTCGTGGACCACCGTGCCGTAGAAGTCCAGAAAAAGCGCCTTTGTCACAGAACCCCCTCCCTTTCGCTAAAATGTCTACGGGATTTTCGGCCATAGCCAGCACGGCCCCGCTCCTGGGAGCAAGCTCTAAATGAACAGAGCCCAGATCAGCTTCCAGACAATATGCGCCCCCATATGGGACAGCATGGCGTATTGAATTCCATACTTCCGATAGAGATGCCCGAAGCAGAGCCCGCCAACGCTGTTCAATAAAAAGCACCGGAACAGCAAAAGCGGCGTAATTGCCCCAAACATTGTGATGGTGGAGGGGAGATGCCCCGCCGCGAACAGAAGCGCCGACAGCACATTGGCAGAAATCAATACGCCTGTGGGAACTTCCTCCTTTTTCCGGAAGAACAGCTTCCACAGGGCAAAGGCGGTCAAGGACATCACAAAGAGCCGCATCATGACCTCTTCGATCACGCCGCCGTACGTAATGGAGGCAATCCAGGTGCTGACGGACGGCTTGTTTCCATAGAGCTCCCCAATCTGCGGAATCAGTTTCCCGAATATCCAGCTGTCCGAGCTCAGCAGCACGCCCAGAACCAATGTGAGTGCCGCCGTGAGAATTACGGCTCTCTTTTCAAACCGGATCGGCCTCATCAGACCGATCTTATCTGAAAGAAGATAGCCGAAAAAGCCGAAAACGGCTGCGTATAACACCGTCTGCACGGTTCCCATGAGATACAGCGTCTGGGGGCTTGCAATCTGCCCCAGAATCTCCGCTTTTGCCTCTGGGGTATACCCCTCCCAGGCATATATGCTTGTAAAGAAGCCTCCTATGACCGCGAAGGGGAGAAGCCCCAGCACGAACAGAAGAGGTTTCTTTGCTTTTTTCAACATCCTTTTTTCTCCTTTCACTCGTCCGCCGTCATGTTCTGGATTTTTTCCAGGAACTCCTCCACCGCGCGGTTGAAGGCCTCCGGCCGCTTTCCGGCGATGAAATGGTCCCCCGGAAGGATCGCCAGCTTCGCGCCAGGGATGCTCCCCGCGATCTCCTCGGTGTGAGCCCGCTTCACCATGTCCCGGGTTCCGGCAATAACTATTGTGGGGACCCGGACGGCCCCCAGCGCCTGGGGGCTGATATTGGGCTCGTGGACCATCAGGCCCAGAATCTCCCCATTGCGCCGGGCTTCCGGGGATTTGCCCCCGAAGCGACGGGCGATCCGGTAGCCCAGCTCGATGGGGATCTGCACATGCCTCTTGATCCCGCCGGGGTTCAGGTTGCCGCCGTTGAGAATGAGGGCTTTCAGCCGCCCCGGATACCGGAGGGCGAATTTCATGGCGATGTTCGCCCCGTCGGAAAAGCCCAGGAGGATGGGGGCCTCGATGCCCAGTTCGTCCAAAAGCCCCTTCAGGTCCGCCGCAAACTGGCCCATGGTAAAGGGCGCGATCCCCCGGGGAGACTTCCCGTGCCCCCGGGTGTCCACGGCGATCACCCGGTACCGCCGGGAAAAGTATTCTATCTGATGCCGGAAGTACCCGCCGTCCTCGCCGTTTCCGTGGAGGAGGACCATCGGCTCCCCCGCCCCCCTCTCTTGATAGTATAGCCGGATGTCCATGGGCGTCACTTCTTCCAGTAGGTCCAGGGGATCCCCGGCCCGTAGCCGATTTTTTTGTAGAAGGGGTTCCCCCCGCCGGTCATGTGGGTGGCCCCCAGGGGCTTCATCCGCCGGCAGAGCTCCGAAAGCGCCGCCGCAGCCAGCCCCCTATGCCGGTACTCCGGTACGGTGCACAGGGGCTCCAGATAGGCCAGCTGATTTTCCGGCGTCCACCACATGCCTCCGTAGCACACGTAGTCCCCGGCCTCGTTCATCACGGCGATATGGTGCTCCGGGGTGGCGTGGGGGGCGTTCATCAGAGCGTGGCCGTGCTCGAATTCCCCGTTCCAGGGGCCCTCCTCGGCCTCGTGGTCGAAGCCTTTCCAGCAGCACTCCACCGCCTTGGCCACGTCCACCCCGCCCGGCTCCGTGAACCGGAAGCCCTCCGGCAGGGGGTAGCAAAGGGGGCTCCCCAAGTCGCAGACGTAGCTCTCGTAGCCGCCGCACTGGGTGTAGCCGGCCGCTTTCGCCGCCTCCAGCACCGCCGCCTGCCCCGCAAAAATGACCAGCCGCCGGGCTCCGTCCCCCTGGGGCATATGCGTCCCCCCATACTCCACCATCTCGGGGGCAAGGTCCTCGTAGCCGGGGCGCAGGCTGAAATACACGTCCGTGGCCGGGGCCTCATAGAAGCAGAACCCCACGATTGTCTCCCCGTCCAGCCACATGCGGCACCGGTGCAAATAGGACTTGTCCATCCAGTCGGACGCCACGGCGTATTCCCAGAAGGGCGCGGCCACGCCGTTGCGCCAGTCCCTCTCGTAGATCTCCACCATGAACCGGTAGACGGCCATGTGGTCCCGCAAAATGCTGAACTGTCTGGTTGTGATCTCTTTCATAAATACCTCCTGCAAAGCACGGCAAGGCCGCACAGAGAGTCCCCCCATGCGGCTGCCGCTCTGTTTTCTTCCGTTTTCTCCGGATTACTTGGTTTTGGTCATCACCTTTTTGCAGTACTTTTTCGCACCGCACTGGGGGCAGCGCAGCCGACGCTTCGTAATGGTGTGGGCGCCCATCACATAGTCCCACATACCAGGCACAAAGCGCTCGCCGCACACCGGGCACTCAAAGGCCCCGGCATCATGGTCCAGCACGCAGGCAACGGCAATGCCCAGAACAATCTCCACCGCGCCAACGCCAACAAGCACCACCCGCAGCCAGACCGCCATCTCCAACATTCCTGAGATGACAATCAGGGGAATGGCCGCCAGCAACATCATCACTGCCACCAGCGCGGACAGAATGATCTTCTTTTTGCTCTCTTGGGCCTCTCTGATTAAATCCACCATATTTTCCTCCGCTTTCTTTCGATAGTTTTCTGTGGAAACCCGTTCTCCGGCCAGGAGCTCGTTGACGGAGACGTCCAGCTGGCCGCACAGGGGCAGCAACAGGGAGACGTCCGGGAAGCCGTTGCCGCACTCCCACTTGGACACCGTCTTGTCACTGATCCCCAGGGCCTCCGCCAGCCGCCGCTGGGTAAAGCCCTTTCGCTTGCGCTCCTCCGCGATGAACCGGCCGGTCTTGATCTGATCCATGGCTCCCTCCTTTCCGCCATTCTCACAGGCACAGGGAAAAGGGCCGGGCTCTTTTCCCCTGTGCTGTCTGCATTGTACCCCCTGGCCGGAGGTTTTTCCACACACGGAGCGTAGAATATGGTGGATTTTTGCGGATTCTACGCCGCGTAGACAGCCGGAATTCCGGCTTACCGGCCCGGCTCCTCCTGCTTCACCGAGATTTTGACCACTTTGGCCGTCTCCTCCTCCCGGTTCCAGATGGAGTGGGGTGTCATTCCGTCCACATAAAACATCTCGTCCTTCTTCACGGTATGGGACCGCTCCCCCAGCAGGACCTCCACCTGTCCCTCGGCTACAATAAAGATATGGTCCTCCGGGTGGGTGTGGTTTCCCTCCGGTCCGCCGCCGTCCTTCTCAATATAGGCCAGAGCGCCCCACTGGATGGCGCCCATATGGTCAAAGAGCTTTTTTGCCAGAAAATTCCTGTGCCCCTCCGGCGTGATGAATCCTTCCATACCCGTTTCCTCCTTACAAAAATCAATAGGCGCTGATCTGGGTGGTCCACAGGCTCCCCAGGGCCTCCTCCAGCAGGGCCTCCCCGTCGATGGCGGCCTCCCCCCGCTCCACCATCTCCAGGGTGGGCTTGGTCCGGGGGTGCTTTGGGGTGAAGATGGTGCAGCAGTCCTCGTAGGGCTCGATGGAGATGTCGTAGGTGTCGATGTGCCGAGCGGTCCGGACGATCTCCGCCTTATCGCTGCCGATCAAGGGCCGGAACACCGGCATTTCCGCCACGGCGTCCGTGCAGGCGATGGCCTGGAGGGTCTGGCTGGCCACCTGGCCAAGGCTTTCCCCGGTAATCAGGCATTGACAGCCCTCCTCTCGGGCGACCCGCTCCGCCGCCCGCAGCATGTACCGGCGGAGAATTACCGTGCTCAGCTCTTCCGGGCAATGGTCCCGGATCTCCTCCTGGAGATGGGTGAGCTCCACGGTCACCAGCTTGATCCGCCCGGCGTACTTGCTCACCTTTCGCAGCAGCCGCACCACCTTGTCGTGGGCCAGCTCGCTGGTATAGGGGGGGCTGGCAAAATGGACGGCGGTGAGCTCCAGGCCCCGCTTCGCCATGGTCCAGGCGGCCACAGGGCTGTCCAGTCCTCCACTGATAAGTACCATCCCCTTGCCCCCAGTACCCACGGGGATTCCTCCCGCTCCGGGCTTTGCGTCCGCGTGGACAAAGGCATTTTCCTCCCGCACCTCCACCCAGACAGTGACGTCGGGATGATGCACGTCCACCCGCAGATGAGGGAATCGCTCCAGCACGTAGGCTCCGACCTCCATGGCAATCTCCGGGGATTTATAGGGAAATTTCTTATCGCTACGCTTGCATTCCACCTTAAAACTTAGAGCGTCCTCCAACTCTTCTCTGAGATACTCCACCGCCTTTTCCTGGATGTGGAGAAGGTCCTTTTTTGTGGCCCCAGCCCGGGTGTAGCCTACCGCGCCAAAGACCTTGGCGCAGCGCTCCTCCGCCAGATCCATATCGGCCAGCTCGTCCAGGGGCTCCACATAGATGGTGGACTGCCGGGACGTCACGGAGAACTCTCCCGCGTCTCCCAGCCGCCGCTTGATGTTCTTCATCATGACTTCCTCAAAACTCCGGCGATTCAACCCCTTCAGGGCGATCTCTCCCAGCTTCAGCAAAATAACCTCTCTCATATTGTTCACCCAGCCTTATCATGATCTTATACTTTCTGAGAGACAAGTGGCTACGCACACGATCTCTCAAAAAGCATACTTTTCTAGAGTGATACGGTGTGACCTCCGAACGCACAGGGTCTCGTCTGCCGACTCGGTCAGGTCAGAACGATTGCCACTGGCAATCTTCCCCGCGTTCTCCGGCAGGACCGTGGAGCTCCGCTCCACACCACGCCACCTTTAAAAAGGTGGACGAAATTTTTACCCTGGATAGTTTTGACCGGTCCGATTGGTCAGGGGTCTGAGGATCCCCCCCTGCCGCTCCACAAAATTCACCAGCCCCCGCAGGTTGCTGATGGTGAAGGGGTCCTCCGGATGGATTCCCTGCCGGTCCAAAAGAAAAGAGGCGAATCCCAGCTTCCGGGCGCCCTCCGCCTCGGGGGGATAGTCGTCCACATAGATGCTCTCCTCCGCCGTGACGCCCTGGGCCTCCAGGGCCGCGCGGAAAATCGCCGGGTCCGGCTTTTCGGCCCCCACCAGAGAGCTGGCCGTGAAGCTGGTAAAATACCGGTGCAGCCCGCAGGCCTCCAGGGTCATCTCCAGGGAGGGCGTAGAGTCGCTGATCACTCCCATTTTGTAGCCCTTTCCCCGAAAATATTCCAGCACCTCCACCGTCTCCGGGTAGGGGTGCTTTTTCAGATACCAGAGCTTTTCCACCAGCATGTCCGCCCGCTCTGCGGTTTTCTCCGTGATGCCCATGTCCTCGAACACATAGAGATACCACTGGCGGAAGAAGTCCATCTCCTGGTCCACGGTTTTGTAGGGCGCGAAGGGGAATCCCCCCCGCTCCACCTTTTCAAAGAATTTCATGAAATAGTCGTAGGAGCTGTCAAATTTCCTTCCGCTCCATTGCTCCAGGTGTTCATCCCGGAAGCGCGTCCACTCCGGATCCCCCCGGACCAGCGTGCCGTCCCGGTCAAAAAACACCGCTTTGTATCTTCCCATTCCGCCGCTCCTCCTTCTGGTATTTTTTCACTATTCCTTCGCAAGACTCTCCAGTCCCGCCCGGATTCCCAACCCCAGAGCCTTTACGTCCTCCTCTGTGGTGAACCGAGAGAAGCTGGCCCGCAAGGCCGAGGATACCCGCACCCTGGGCAGACCCATGGCCTCCAGCACATGGCTGGGCTTGGCCTTTCCGCAGGCGGATCCGGCGGATACAAAGACCCCTCGCTCCGCCAGGAAATGGAGCATGGTTTCCGCCCGTACGCCCACCGGGGAGAAGTTCAGGATATAGGGCAGGCCGCCCTCTGGGGAGTTCAGCTCCACCCCTGGGATGGACAGCAGCTCCCGGCGGAGCAGGCTTTGAAGGCCCTCCATCCGGGCCTGGAGCTCTCCCGGCCTGGGGGCCAGCTCCACGGCTCTGGCAAAGGCCCCGATGAGGGGCAGGCTCTCCGTGCCGGACCGCAGGCCCTTTTCCTGGCCTCCGCCGAAGGCTCGGGGGAGGATCCGCACGCCCTTTTTCACATAGAGCACCCCTACCCCCTTGGGCCCGTGGACCTTGTGGCCACTGACGGTGCACAGATCCGCCCCCAACTTCTGGAGAGAGAAGTCCACCTTACAGAATGCCTGGACGCAATCCGTGTGAAGTAGCGCCGGGGCCCCCTTGCGCTTAATGGCCCGAGCCGTCTCCCGCACAGGCAGCAGGGCCCCCGTCTCGTTATTGCAGAGCATCACGCTGACCAGCACGGTCTCCCAATCGATGGCCTCCTCCAGCTTTTGGGGATCCACGGTCCCGTCGGGCTCCGGCTCCACATACGCCACCTGAAAGCCCTGGCGCTCCAGCTCCCGGGCGGCGTTCAGCACCGAGTCGTGCTCCACCGCCGTGACGACGATTTTCCGGCCCAGGCGCTTCCGGGCCTCCGCCGCTCCCAGCAGGGCCAGATTGTTGGCCTCTGTGCCCCCGCCCGTGAAAAAGATCTCCTCGGGCCGGGCCCCCAGCCGGGCAGCAACCCTCTCCCGGGCGGATTCCAGCTCTTTTTTCGCCAGAAATCCCCGGCTGTGCAAGGAGGAGGGGTTGCCGTAGTCCTCCACCATCAGCCGGACCGCCTCCTCCGCCGCCTCCTTCAGCACCTGGGTGGTGGCGGAGTTATCCAGATAGTGCTCCTTTTCCATGGACCTCACCGCTTCCGATATCCGGTGGAGAAGTCCACCTGATTGCGCAGAGGCTCTCCGGCCAGGAATTTCCGGAGATTCTCCTCGAAGATCCCCACGATCCGCTCATGGGTCTCCCAGAGATGATAACCGCCGGATACGTGGGGAGTCACCACCGCCGTGGGAATCTGCCACAGCCTATGACCCTTGGGCAGGGGCTCCGGCTCGGTGACGTCCAGACCGGCCCCGCCCAGACGGCCACTCTCCAGGGCATCGCACAGGGCCTCAGTGTCCACGATGTACCCCCGGCCTACGTTCAGCAGCACCGCGCCGGGCTTCATGCTCTCGATGCGCCGGCGGTTCAGCAGGCCCCGTGTGGCCGGGGTGCCGGGCAGGGTCACAGCCACCACGTCCGCCTCTGAGAGAAGCCGGTCCAGATCCCCAATAAGGCGGACCTCGTCGGCATAGTCGAGCTTGGGGCCCTCCGTGCGGCGCACGCCCACCACGTACGCGCCCATGGCCTTGCACAGCCGGCCGAAGTCCCCGCCGATGTCCCCCATGCCCAGTACCAGGACCTTTGCCCCGTACACCGAGGCCACGTTTCCCTGACTGGCCCAGTCCTCCCGGCGCTGGGCGTCCCGGTAGAGCTCCAACTTCTTCATCACCGAGAGCAGCATCCCCAGCATGTGCTCGGAGATGGCCAGGCCATAAGCCCCGGTGGCGTTGGTGAGGAGGGTCCCCGGGCGCAGAACCCCCGGCTGAATATAGGGCTCCACCCCGGCGCTGCTGGTCTGGACCCACTGAAGGTCCCCGGCGGTTTTCAAAAGCTGTGGGTCCACGTTGCCCAGAACGGCGTTCGCCCAGGCCACGTCCTCCGGCTCCAACCTGGGGACCGGAACCAGCTGGTCGAAGGGCAGGGCCCCGCCCCGACCGGAGGGCAGGTCCTCGCCCAGGCGGAACCGCAGCTCTGCCCCGGCTCCCGCCTGCCTTAAGGCCTCTGTCTGTCTCTCGCTTACCGGCATGGTCACTAGAATATTCACGATTGATTGCTCCTTTCTAAAGGTCGTGGGACTCCGTCCCACACCCTGCGAGCTTTTGAAAAAGCTCGAGCAAAACTTTTACGTTGGTCAGCTGAGCTAAAAACGCTAATTGTCTGCGACGAACGAAGTGAGGAGGCAGGGCAAAAGTTTTGTCCACTTTTTCAAAAGTGGCGGTGGTTTGGAGGCAGAGCCTCCAAGGTCTTAAAACACAGCACCCAGCCTTACAACTCGTCGATCTCTTTGAGCCACAGCGCCGCGCTGGCGTCGCTGGGCATCCGCAGGTCCCCTCTAGGAGACACCGCCACGGTACCCACCTTGGGCCCGTCCGGCAGGCAAGAGCGCTTGAACTGCTGGGTGAAAAACCGCCGGGTAAACACTCGCAGCCAGCCCTTGATCACCTCCGGAGTATAGTCTTCCGAGAAAGTGCGGCAAGCCATACGGTAGATCTTCCCCGGCCCGAAACCGTGACGCAACATGTGGTAGAGGAAGAAGTCATGGAGCTCATAGGGTCCCACCAGCTCCTCGGTTTTCTGGGCGATCTCCCCGTCCTTGGGTGGCAGTAGCTCCGGGCTCACCGGGGTGTCCAGCACGTCTCGCAGAGCCTCGTCCAGAGCCCCCCCCAGCCGCTGGGCCTCGAAGCTCACCAGATGGCGCACCAGGGTCTTGGGCACATCGGCATTCACCGCGTACATGGACATATGGTCCCCGTTGTAGGTGGCCCAGCCCAAAGCCAGCTCCGACAGGTCCCCGGTGCCCACCACGATCCCGCCCCGCTGGTTGGCCAGATCCATGGCTACCTGCATTCTCTCTCGGGCCTGGGCGTTCTCAAAGGTCACGTCGTAGTTTGCGGGGTCCTGGCCGATGTCCTCAAAATGACTGAGCACTGTCTTTGCGATGGACTGCTCCCGGAACTCCACCCCCAGCTCCCGGGCCATGGTCTCCGCGTTGCGCCGGGTCCGCTCCGTGGTGCCGAAACAGGGCATGGAGATGGTGAGGATGCCCTTGCGGGGCAGGCCCAGGATATCAAAGGCCCGCACTGTGACCAGCGCCGCCAGGGTGGAATCCAGCCCGCCGGAGAAGGCGACCACCGCGTTTTTGCAGCTAATATGCTTCAGGCGGGTGGCGAGGCCCTGGGCCTGCATGGTGAGGATCAGTTGGCAGCGCTCCTCCCGTGTGGCCGGGTCCTGGGGCACGAAGGGCTGCCGGGAGAACCGCCGCCGGGGGGAGAACCGCTCCAGCGTCGTCCTGTCATACCGGAAGGGGATTCGTATCTGTCCCATGATCTCCCCGTCCGTCCAGGTATTGGTCCGGCGGCGCTCGAAAAGGAGCTCTTCCAGATCTACCTCGGCTACGGTCAGGCCGGTGGAAAACAATTGGCTCTCCCCCAGCACAGCGGCGTTTTCCGCGATGATATTGTGCCCGGCGAATACCATATCTCCGGTGGACTCGCCCGATCCCCCATCCGCATACACATAAGCGGCCAGGATATGCCCGGACCACATGCGCACCAGATCCCGGCGGTATTGGGCTTTCCCTGCCACTTCATTGCTGCACGAGGGGTTGAATATCACGGTAGCCCCGGCCTTTGCCAGACCAATGCTGGGAGGCTCCGCGTCCCACAGATCCTCGCAGATCTCCACCCCGGCGGTGAATCCCTCCACATTTTCGCAGGGGAAGAGCAAGCCCTCGCCCAGCCAGGTTTTTTGCCCACAAAAGACGATCTCCTTGGGCGGACGGGCGGGAGAAAAGTAGCGGGCCTCGTAGAACTCCCCGTAATTGGGGATGAAGCTCTTAGCCGGCAGGCCCAGCAGCCTGCCCTTATGGAACACTGCCGCGCAGTTATAGAGGGAGCCTTGGGAAGCCACCGGAATCCCTACCACACACAGAATGTCCAGGTCTTTTGTCTCTTCCATCAATTTCTCAAGGGCCCGCTCCGCCCCTTTCAGCAGCGCCTGGTTATGGAATAGATCTCCGCAGGTATACGCGGTCAGGCACAGTTCCGGCAGGCATACCGTCCCGCACCCCTGTTCCGCCGCCTCCCGGATGAGCTCCCCGATTCGCTGGGCGTTCTCTTCCGGACTGGCTACTACAATCTCTGGGGTAGCCGCCGCCACCCGGAAAAAACCATCTTTCATGGATTTCAATCCTTTCCTTGTTTTCTGCATTTTATGTTTCCGAAAGACAAGCGCGTAAACCCGCTTTCACTCAAAAGGCATACCTTCTGGGATTCTCACCGTTTGTCCTGTCCGGTCATCTTGGTAAGCAGAGCCAGCAGCGTGCGTTTCTCCTCCTCTGTCAGCTCCGCGCTCACCTGGTCCCCCCAGCTGCCCAGACGGCTACGGATCACCGGCGCCAAGGCCTTGCCCTTTTCCGTAAGATACAGCTTGTTCTGCCGGCGATCGCTCTGGTCCGTTTCTCGGTAGAGATAGCCCAATTCCTCCAGCTTTTTTGTGCGCCGGGTCACGTTGCATTTTTCCAGATACATGTGGCTGGCAATGCTGTCCTGGCTGGCTCCGGGATGGCGGTCCACATGGAGTAGGATCATGTACATGGCCCCGACAAAATCATACTCCTTCAGGCTCTCCCCCATAAATTTCCGCCGGCCCCGGTAGAGAAACGTCAGCGCCCTGCCCAACTCCCGGGAGAACTGCCCGTGCTCTTTCGCTGCGGAGCGGACCCGGCACACATCCGCGAACACCCTGCCCCGGCCTAGATTCTTGGGCACGACAATATGATAGAGCGCTTCCAGAGAAGCGGCCACTTCCTGGTCCCGTATAGAAGATCCCTCCTGGCCATGGGCAGGCAGAATCATGATCCGGTAGTCCACGCCGTAAAGCCAGGAGCTTACCCCTGTAGGCTGGGCCCCCGCCCGCAGATAGAAGTCGATCCTTCTGCGGCGCAGGCCAGCCTCCTGGGGTGTGGCGGCGGCTTCCGGCGCTTCCACCTCGAAAATCACATAGCCCAGTCCCTCTTTCACAGCATATCCCTTCAGCATCTGGAGGAACTGGGAGCCGGTTCCCTGGTTTCTCCGGGAGGGCTCCACAGCAAAGTAATTCAGAAGAGCGGCGGCAGAATTCCGGATGAAAACGGCGTAGGCGGCAAGGTCCTGACCGTCAAAGAAGCCCAGGGCCGTTTGGGCTCCCTCCCAGGTCAAGGCTTCCATACGCTTCCAGGGCATGAGCTCGTCGGGGGGAAAATCTCTTGCGAGGGAGGAACGGTATATAGCGCGGAGTTGGTCAAGGCTAAGAGGGCGAAGGTCCATAGAGAAAAGTCCTTTCGAATTGCAATACGTATAATTATAACTAATCAAGTCCAAAAAGATATTTTGAACAGGCGGCGTAGCCGTCCAGCCTAAAAACGATATTTACCGATTTAAGTGGATTTTACTATAAAATATAACTCTATTTTACCAGACTTTTCCCCGAAGGGCAAGGACTAAAAAAAGTGGAAATTTGGGGGATTTTATTCCCCTGCTTGCCTTTTTCGGGAATATCGTATATAATAATACTGGAAAACTTTATTTTTCCTGAAATTTTCCAAAGGAAAGGATGGCCGCCATGAAAATGGGAAGAAATCTTTTTGTGGCTGTAACCGCCCTTCTGGTGGTGGTTATCATCGCCATTTCCGCCGTAACCCTGGCCCAGGGGCCCCGGAACAGCGCGGTGGAGCTCATCCATCGCTCGGGCTCGTCGGCGGAGGTCAACGACCTGTACGAGGGCAACACCACCATCCCGTTTTATGACGGGATCCCCCAGAACACCTACATGCCCGACGATTTTACCGAGGACAAGGGCGTGATCGAGTATGTGGGTCCGGAAAAGACCTATGTGGGCATCAACGTGAACGAGAAGAAGGGCGATATCGACTGGCAGCAGGTGAAAGACACGGTGGACTACGCCATGATCCGGGTAGGCCATCGGGAGTATATGCGGGGCAGGATTATCGCGGACTCCAAATTTGAACAGAACATCCAGGGCGCCATAGACGCCGGGCTGCCTGTGGGGGTTTACTTCTACTCTCAGGCTGTGTCCGACGCAGAGGCAGAGGCGGAGGCCAGCTTTGTTCTGGAACATATCCGGGACTATTCCATGACGTATCCCGTGGCCTTTTATTGGGAGTACAAGCTCAAAGACGACGGCAGTCAGGATGAGAATTCCCGCACAGTACGGTGCAACGGCGACCAGGTAACAGGGTTTATCGACGCTTTCTGTGGAAAAATCAAAAGCGCGGGATACACTCCCTGTTATTACGCAGACAAAAGCATGGCCTATAATCGGCTGGACCTCTCCCGGCTCTCCAACTATGATCTTTGGTATGCGGAGTACAGGCCCGCCCCCAGCTTTTTCTATGATTTCAAAATCTGGCAGTACACAAAAGAGGGGGAAGTGCCGGGCATTTCCGAGAAAGTGCCTGTCAATATTTCCTTTAAAACCTATAAACCCTAGGAGGAATGGATGAACGGTTTAAGCAAAGCTCAAATCCGGCGACTGGCTCTGATCTGCGCAGCAGTGGCCCTGGCTGTGGTGCTGATTGTACTGATTATTGTGTTCGCTACCCGGGAAAGCCACGAAGAGCCCAATCAGCCCCAGGGCGAGAACACCCGCGTCATCCCGGAGGGGATGCGGCTGATTGAAGATATCTATAACGGCGAAATGATCGTGCCGGATTTCGATGTGCCCGAAAACAAATATGACCCAAAAGGATTTTCCACTGGAGAGGACGGCCTCAAACGGTACAAAGAAGCCAGCATCGGCATTGATATTTCTGAGTTCCAGCGGGATATTGACTGGTATGCGGTAAAGGCGGCGGGTATCGACTTTGCCATTATCCGGGTTGGCTATCGGGGCATGACCCAGGGGCTGCTCACCGAGGACAGCAAATTCCAGGAGAATTTCCAGCAGGCGGAAGCGGCGGAAATCAAGCGGGGGGTCTATTTCTTCTCCCAGGCGGTGACCGAGGACGAGGCGGAAGAAGAGGCCGAATATGTGTTGGAAAAGCTGGACGGGGCGAAACTGGAGTACCCTATTGTGTTCGACTGGGAAGATCCTGTGCCCAGCGAGGACCTTCCGGCCAACACCCTGCGGGCTTTGGACTGCTCTGGAGACACGGTGAGCAAATGCGCCCAAGCCTTTTGCCAGAGAATAAAAAAAGCCGGTTACATACCCTGCGTCTATTTTAATAAGAATCAAGCCTACAATTTTTATGATCTGGAGATGTTGAAGGATTTCGATTTCTGGTACGCGGACTATAACCCCCTGCCCGCAGTATGTTATCACTTTCGCATGTGGCAGTATAGCGAGTCCGGCACGGTGCCGGGCATTGAGACGACCGTGGACTTGGACCTGTGCTTTCAGCCATATTAGGCAAACCACAAAGGCTCCCAGACGGTTTTTTCCGGGCAACGCTCAAAACTGCCAAAATTCAGCATCAAAACGGCGTGGCCTTACGGGCTATGCCGTTTTCCCATTCTGTAACAAATCCTCCAAATCGCCCTGTAGGGTCAAACCCGTTAGCCATCCTTCCTTTACAGCCCCCCCGGCTTTTTCCCGGCCCTTTCTATCCAAATTGTAAAAGCCAACTGGCTGTCTATAATCAGAAAGCTCCCAGAGCATCAAATTTACAAACTTTTTGGCTTTATCTTCCACTTGAAGAATGCCTTATCAAACTCACCGGGTATATAAACAAAAATGCTTGAAACCTAGACATCTCTAAGTTTCAAGCAAAAAACATCCCTGCCAAACCCCTATGGCCGACAACAAATCAGCCTGGGTCTGGCAGGGGCGTTCATCATCAGAACAGGAAATTCCTCGGGTTTACCCGCACGCCATTCTGATATACCTCAAAGTGCAGGTGGGGGCCGGTGGAGTCGCCGGTGTTGCCCTCCCAACCGATCACATCCCCCTGGTTCACATACTGGCCGGTGGAGACGTTCAGGTCGCTCATATGGGCATAGCGGGTGCTATAAGTATCGTTGTGGTAGATGAGCACATAGTGGCCCCAGCCGCCGCCCCAGCCGCTGGTATTGGTGTCGATGACCGTGCCGGATTCCGCCGCCACAATCGGGGTATAATAAGGACCGGCAATGTCCATGCCGCCGTGGCCTCGGGCTCCGCCATACTCGTCGGAAATATAGGTGACACCGGGCATGGGCCAGCAGGGCCGGAAGCCCTCCACGCCGCCGCTGGTATTGGGCGTCCAGGGCGCGGTGGTAGCTCCCCCTCCGCCGGAACCGCCATTGGCAGCGGCCTCCTCCTGACGGCGGCGCTCCTCCTCTTCCCGGCGCTTGCGCTCTTCCTCTTCCCTTCGCTTCTGCTCCTCTATAATGGCTTGCATTTCCGCCACATTGGCATCCATCTCGGCCTCGTTCCGATCAAGCTCTTCCGCCGTGGCCCCTTGGGCGCCTTGCAGGTCCGCAATGGCCTGGGCGTTCTCTGCGTACAGCTCGTCCAGTTCCTTCTGCTTTGCCTCCAGGCCCTTTTTCAGGTCCGCCACCGTGGCCTTCTGCTTCTCCCGTTCCTCTCGTTCGTCCCGGGTATCGTCCATATATTGGGAAATCTTGTCAATGAGCTCCTGGTCGTGATGGCTTACGCTGTTCAGCAGCTCAGAGCGCATGGAAAAGTCGCTGAAGCTGTTAGAGTTCAGCAAAACCTCCAGAGTGCTTACCGAACCAGCCCGATAAATCGCCGCCACCCGCTGACGGAACTGCTCAATGGTATCAGACATTTCATCTTTCGACTTGTCCAGTTTTAGCGTCAGCTCATTGATGTTGCCGTTCAGCTCTTCGATGTCCCGGTTGGCCGTGGAAATCTGTGTTTCCAGCACCTCAATTTTCTTCTCCAGCGTCTCCTGATATTCCTGTTTCTGGGCCTCATCTTCCCGCAGCTGTTCCAGCTTGGCCTGCAATTCCAGGCGTTCCTGCTCCAGCTGCTTCTGCTCGGCCTCCACTTCTTCCGCTGTGCGGGCCATGACGGAAACGGGAACCGCCGCCACCATGAGAAGGGCCATCAGCCCGCTGGCAATCCGTTTGGGTAGCCTGAACCGGAAATGCGACTTCATATTTATCCTTCCTTTCCAAAAAGGGAAAATTCAATAGACATGAGGGCTTGTTTAAAAGGTCGAAAATGCTGTCCTTTGCCCGATTTCCCGAAGTGAAGATCAAAAGCAGCCCCTTTTTAACCCGAAAATGAACTGCCCTTGAACAAAATCCATCATTTTCTCAATTCTTAAATAAGTCCTAAGCTCTCGCTTTATTATACCGGAAAAGCCTGTCCGGTTTTTTCCCTTTTGGAAATATCGTGTAAACAAATCGTGAATGAGGCTGGATCTTCTCACCATCTCCGCTGGCTGCTGCGGTAATTCCACCGGTGAGGCGGGGGAACATATCGCGTAGAATGGTCCAGCTTTACCGGATTCTGGCCCTCCACAGAGGCCGGCACCAGTAGCTTTCCGCTTTTGGGCCTGCCTCCAGCCAAGGCAGCGGCCGCCACCCCCATAGCTCCGGCTCCCACCAGGCTCCAGCAAGCCACTCCCACCTGATGGAAATCCGGCGCGCCCCCTCTAGAAACCGGCGCGCCCGCTTCTACCTCCCGACAGGGACCGGCGGCAGCCAGGACCATGGCCACGGCCAGAATTCCCAGAAGCCGCATGCAGTGGAAGAACCCTCGTTTCATCTGCCTACCTCCTGCTTCTTTCATGGGGAATGCAGCCAAAATCACAGAGGAACTCCCAGGCCTTGTCCAATCTGGTAATATCCCAGCTCTTCTCCCTGCCAAAGGCCTTTACCGTCAGTTCTGTGTGGGGGCCCAGCCTGTCCACCTTTGCCAGAGGATCGCTGTCTCCAAAGCTGAGCTTCCGGCCTTGATAATCCACGGCCAGAAATCCCGCCCCGGTGAGAAACACGAACAGTCCCAGCCCAAACCCCAGCCAGAAGGGCCTTCTATCTCTTTTCATCGCGCACACTTCCCGTTTTCTTTTTCGATTAGTTTCTCTGGAAAACGGGAAATTATGCGCTTAGAAAGCATACTTTATTTAAGCAGAACACCGGCATAGCCTACAGACCGTGCCGGTTCCGGAACCAGATTGAATTCCGAGTGATGAACGCCGTTCTTCTTCAGCCTTGCGGGAGAAGGTCCCGGGCCTTTTCCGCCGGAATCGTTACTCCTCATACTCCAGAATATCCCCTGGCTGGCAATGAAGCGTCTCGCACAACGCCGCCAGGGTGGAAAACCGGACGGCGTTCACCCGATTGTTCTTGATCTTGGAAAGGTTCGCGTTTGTAATTCCCACCTGCTCCGCCAGCTGGTTCAACGATATTTTCTGTTCCAGCATGATCCGGTCCAGGCGTAATATGATGCGTCCCATGCAGCCTCCTTATACCAATCCATCCACATCCGCCTGCATCCACACCCCCAAAGCGAACACCTGGGACAGGCAGAGCATGAGGATGCCTGTGGCCGCGCTCTGCACTCCCGCGCTGACCTCCGCATTTTCCGGTCCCACCAGCAGAAACACCAGGGAACTGGCCGCGAACTCCACCACCGTGACAGAGAGGAAGAAAATCCCGATCTCCCGGAGCATCCGCACATTGTCCTTCTGGAAGGGGGTTTTTCCCCTGGAGAATTTCGTCAGCCCCTGGGTGGTGCGCAGGATCAGGTTCACATTGCGGAACACCCAGGCCATTAGCTCCAGAATCAGCCCGGCGGTCACAAAAAAGATCACGCAGGCAGCAGAATTCAGGGTCCCGTCCGGGTTGACGCACACAAGGGAAAAACCGTGGACGGCCAGCTCTTGGCCGGGGTCCCCGGACCCGGAGACCAGCTCACGGTCCACCAGGAAGAGGATCAGGCAGACCGCCATGGACACCGCCCCGATGGTGTAGGCGATTTCAATGAATTTGGAGAGGAATGTGGCGGCCTTGGTCAGGGCGTTCATGCGGGCTTCATTTTTCTCTGGGTTTGTCATAACAGATACACCTCCGGTAAATTTCTGTGTCTCTATCTATACCGCAGGATATATCGTTTTTCAATATATTTTTATTGTTTTTCGATAATTTTCATTAGTCGTCCGGGATCCCCCGCCAAATATTTTGCTCCATGCGCAATCAGCTCTTCTTGGGTACGGAATCCCCAGAGCACTCCACAGGTGTCCATCCCAGCGTTGCGGCCCGCATCCATATCCACCCCACTGTCGCCCACATAGAGAGTCTCCCGGGGAGGAACGCCCAGCTCAGCGGCCAGGGCGAGAAGGGCGGTGGGGTCCGGCTTGGTGGGAATGCCTTTCCGCTGGCCATGGACAGCGTCAAAAATGCCTGGGTACAGCCCCGCCACAATGGCCCGGGTCATATCGTCTGGTTTGTTTGAGAGCACCGCCATCCGGACTCCCCGGTCATGTTGGCGCACCAGGCCTTCGGGAACGCCAGGATAGGCGCCCACTAAGTCCAGCGGGTCCGCAGCATAGCGGCGGTCGTATTCAGCACGGAAGCGGCGGATCTCCTCTTCCGGGAGGTCCGCCCCCACCCGTTTCAGCATACGGCGCATGAGTAGGTCCGCGCCGTTGCCCACCAGCAGCCGGTATTCCATGATGTCAATGGAGGGCAGGCCGAAGGCCTCAAGGGTGCGGTTGCCAAAGTGGGCAATGGAGTGGAGAGTGTCGGCCAGGGTGCCGTCCAGATCAAAAATGCAGGCACGGTAGGACTTGTGTTCCATGTCAGTTACCTCGATTCTTTAAGACCTTGGGGACGCTGTCCCCAAATCCCTGCAACCTTTGAAAAGGTTGACGAAACTTTTACCCACTCCTCGCTTTGCTCACGTGAACGTTTTGCGTTTTTCGCAAAGCCACAACACATTGCGCGGTCAAGGGGCATTAGGCCCCTTGTGGGGTTTGGGGCAACGCCCCAAGGTCTTATCTTTTGACCTTTACTCCTGAGAAGCGCAATTTTTGCGGGGTGAATTGGCGGACGGAGTCCGCCAAGAGGGGTGCTTTTTGCAAGAATAAAAAGCACCCCTAGTCCCGGAACCAGCTGCCCTTCGTCGGGGGGTGAGCGTGTGCCTGTGGCACACACGCCGCGAGCCGACAGGCGAGATCCCCTATCCCGGCTGCGGAGCAGACGGGACAATCCCTTGGAAACCGGAACCAGCCAGCTCTATGTGTCCAGCACCCAGCGGTACTCCGCGGGCCGAAAGCCCGCCGAACACGCTTCGCCCGGCGCGCGCCACAAAATCCATATTATATTATAAATCCGCAGGCGGAAAAAATCAATGGGTCGTTCCAGCTTTGCTCCCAGCTCGATTCCGCCGCCATGCTCCGGGCCGTGTGCGCGGAATCACAACAAAAGAAAAAGGCGATGCGGAGAGATGTTTGGCAGATTGGCCCGATTGATTTTAGCTGGGCAAAGTGATATAATCGGAATTACAAAGGATTGTCTGCCGCATATTTATAGAGAGAATTATGAGGGATCATCATGGACTATATGCAGAAAGCCCTGGAAATGCACGAGAAGTGGCGGGGGAAAATCCGGGTGGAGACCCCCTGCCCCCTGGAAAACCGGGACGACCTCTCCGTGGCCTACACCCCCGGCGTGGCCGCTCCCTGCCTGGAGATCCAGAAGGATCCGGAGCTGTCCTTCGCCTATACCCGCCGGGGAAACCTGGTGGCGGTTGTCACCGATGGCACGGCGGTTCTGGGCCTGGGAGATATCGGCCCTGAGGCGGGAATGCCTGTGATGGAGGGCAAATGCGCCCTGTTCCAGGCCTTCGCCGGGGTGGACGCCTTCCCCATCTGCGTCCGCTCCAAGGATGTGGACGAGATTGTGCGCACGGTGGAGCTCATCGCCGGATCCTTCGGGGGGATCAACCTGGAGGACATCGCCGCGCCCCGGTGTTTTGAAATTGAGCAAAAGCTCAAGGAGCGCCTGGACATTCCCGTGTTCCACGACGACCAGCACGGCACCGCCGTGGTCACCGTGGCTGCCATGATCAACGCTCTGAAGCTGGTGGGCAAGGAGATCGGGGAGGTCTCCGCCGTGGTAAACGGCGCGGGGGCGGCGGGCAGCGCCTGCACCCGGCTGCTCATGGCCCTGGGCCTGCGGAACGTGGTGGTCTGCGACAGGCAGGGCGCCCTCTGCCCCGGCGAAAGCTGGATGACCCCCGCCCAGGCGGAGCTGGCGGAAGCTACCAACCCCCAGAGGAAAACCGGCCCCCTCAGGGAAGTGATCCGGGGGGCGGACGTGTTCATGGGCTTCTCCGCCCCGGGCTGCGTGACGGAGGAGATGGTGGCCTCCATGGCCAAAGACGCCATAGTGTTCGCCTGCGCCAACCCCACCCCGGAGATCTTCCCCGAGGAGGCGCTGGAGGCGGGAGCCCGTGTGGTGGGTTCCGGCCGGTCGGACCGGATGAACCAGATCAACAACGTGCTGGCCTTCCCCGGCATTTTCCGAGGGGCCCTGGACGTGCGGGCCAGAGAGATCAACGACCAGATGAAGGTGGCGGCGGCCAGGGCCCTGGCCGGGCTGATCCCCGAGAGTGAGCTGCGGGAGGACAATATCATCCCCAGCGCCTTCGATAAGCGGGTCGCACCGGCCATCGCGGCGGCGGTGGCCCAGGCGGCACGGTCTACCGGGGTGGCACGGGTATAGCCTCCGGCAAGGTCGTGGGACTCCGTCCCACACCCTGCAACCTTTGAAAAGGTTGACGAAACTTTTACCCACTCCTCGCTTTGCTCGTCGTGAACGTTTCATATTGTTTTGACAAGCTAACCTGACAACCGTAAAAGTTTTGTCCACTTTTTCAAAAGTGGTGGGGTTCTTAGGGGCAACAATCGCCAGTGGCGATTTCCCGTCGCCGACCGAAGCGGCAGCTGAGACTCAACGCCCCTAAGCTGCCAGAGGCCGTCAACACTCAAAAAAGATTTTCATGAACAGAAAGGACTGATTTCAGATGGAAAAGAAAATCTACAGAATCGCGGCCATTGGGGTTTTTGCGGCGCTGGTGTTCGTGTCCAACTACATGAGCGTGCCCGTGCCCGTGGCTATTGGCGACGTGAGCCGGATCCACTTCGGCAACATCTTCTGCCTGCTCTCCGGCTTCGTGCTGGGGCCCGTGGGCGGGGGGCTGGCGGCGGGCATCGGCTCCGCCCTCTACGACCTGACCAACCCGGCCTACATCGCCAGCGCCCCCTTCACCTTCGCCTTCAAGTTCCTGCTGGCGGCGGTGTGCGGCTGGGCCGCCTACGCCCACGGAGCCAAGGCCGAGAACCACGGCCAGAATATCCTGGCGGCCGCTGCGGGCAGTGTGGCCTATATGATTCTGTATCTGGGCAAGGCCTTTATCCAGGGAATTCTGTTGGGCAGCGAGCTGGGCACGGTGCTTACCGCTCTAACCACCAAGCTGGTGACATCCAGTATCAATGCGGTGATCGCGGTAGTGGTTTCAGTGCCACTGTGTGCGGTGGTACGGCTGGCGTTAAAGAAGAGCCATCTGCTGGATAAAATGGCCTAGAATCCGCATTCATAAGGGAAGTTTGCCGGATGAGCGAGAATTCTCAGAGCGGATCAAGAACGATCCATTTTCACGGATTCTAACGGTATGGCAGAGAAATTTAACGCGGAGCCACTCTGACAGAGCCCGGGGATTGCAGGCTGTGAACACAGTCGCTTAAGGCCCACAGCAGTTTCTCTCCATTGGGCTTTCCTTATATAATATAGCAGCCTTTCGGTAAGCTGTTGCCCGTTCGAAAGATAGTGGCATTGGGGCCGCAGGACAATGGAATTTATTCTGTAAGGGGCAAAGTAGTTTATCCACCCGGCTTTCTGGTCGGATGCCCCTGCTCCATGGTGACACAGCATAGAATGCTCCTAAAACTCTGTGTTAAACAAGGAAAGGATCGTCCGAAAGGCAAAAATAGAAATCCCCCGGCGAAGTCGGGGGTATTTCATATGCGGGCAAAGCCCTATGATTCAAGCCACGCGTCACGTCGCGTTGGCACGCATCTGCGTGCGGTTCTTATCTGCGGCCCGTAAACGGGCTCTTTAGAAGTTCCCCATCGTCAGCTCTTCTCCGGCTTTATCCTCGTCCAACTGGTGTCGGATGTACTCCTATATCTTTTTCGCATTCTTGCCCGTTGTGTCTACATAGTACCCTCGGCACCAGAACTCTCTATTCCGGTACTTAGAACCTGTATTCACAAGAGGAAAAGTCTGCGGTAAAATGGAGATATGGAAGAAAAAGTGTGAGAGTCGTACCCGAGCGACTTGACAGATGAGCAGTGGGAAGAAATCGCCCCGCTCTATACAAGGATGCGCAACTGCACATGGAGTAAGACGGGCATTGACGGAGGGAAAAAGCGAAAGGCAGAAAACGGCACATCGTAGTTGATGTGTTGGGTTGTTTGCTGTTTGTTGTGGTTCATGCCGCCAATATTCATGACACAAAAGGCGGAATATCCACCGCTAAACGAGCGTATGAGCAATATCCATCTATTCAAAAGTTCTGTGCAGATGCTGGGTATCGGGATACTTTCGTTTCTGATTTAAAGCAGCAGCTTGACCTTGGTGTTGATATTTCAGAGAAAATCAAGTCCCACCAATGAAAAAAACTTCCTTGATGATAGGTGGTTGAACGCACCCTCTCTTAGCTCAATCATTCCAGACGTCTTAGAGTAAAGAATATAAGATTTCCATCTCATCCGCTGAGGCTATGGTCAAAATCTCCCATTTCCATATCTTACTCAAGCGCTTATGAATACAGTTTCTTAATTAACTATATAATTTGACCGTAGCGGGTTCAGTCTTTCCGAAAAGCAAAAACGGGCGCCGCCCTTTCCGGCACGCCCGTTCTCATTCTTGATTTCGTTTTTCTTACTCGGCCAACGCCCGGGTCAGCCACGCGTCGGCAATGTCCAGCGCCAGATAAAGACCGTCTTTCTCGCTGGTCTTTACGATCTGTTTGCGGGTCCGGATCTCTGGGTCGGTGTACATCAGCTGCACCGTGACCTTTTCAGCCACCTCCAGATCCCCCACCTTTTTCTTGGATTTCACGTCCATCTTGATAACGTATTTATCCTTCATACTGCCATAATAGATGGTGTCCCCGCTGCGCACCAAAGGCTTGCCCTTATAAGTGGGAAATCCGTTCCCGGCGGTTTTCTTCTGCTCGCTCATTCAGTCACCACGCTTTTTATAGTATAGTTTTCTCACTCGCCCAGATAGGTCCGCACCATGGCTTTCAGCAATTCATCCCGGTCGATGCGGCGGATCAAGCTACGGGCATTGTTGTGGGTGGTAATGTAGGTGGGATCTTCTGACAGCAGGTAGCCCACGATCTGGCTGATGGGATTGTAGCCCTTCTCCTTAAGCGCGTCATAGACTGTCAATAGGATGCGCTTCATGTCAGCCTCGCGCACCTCGTCCAGGGAAAAGGTAATCGTATTGTGGTCCTCTGGCATTTCCGCCACCTCCACATCGGTAAGATTTTTTATGATATACCGTTTATTGTACTAGACTTTGCTGGGAAAGTCAACCCCTCAGCGCCACGCCGGCTTTTGCCAGCTTTTCCACAACACCGTCCACCACCGGCTGGACCTCCTCCTTGGAAAGCGTTTTTTCATTGGAGGAGAAGGCGAACCGCAGGGTCAGGCTCTTCTGACCGTTCTGGATGAACGAATCGATGAGAGACACGTCTTTCAGGCTGTCTCCCATGCCGACCCAGGCGGACTCCATATCCGCAAAGCGCATGCCTTCCGGCAGCAGCAGAGACAAGTCGATATCGATTCCCGGAAAGCGGGAGGGCTCCTGATAGGTCAGGCCGCCGTCCGGCAGCAGGGCAAACTCATCCATATCCAGCTGGGCGCAGACCACCGCAGCCTTCTTGTCGATGTTCTTTGCCACAGAGGGCTTCAGGGCGCACAGCCAGCCCAGGGTCCTGCCCGCGGCCATAATCACAGCAGTGTTCCGGGGATGCTGCCATCCGTAGGCGGCAGAGGCGTTTGCCAGCTGGAACTCCTGACGTTTCACGCCGCGGCCCAGGGCTTTCACCATTTCGATAAGTTGGAAATACAGCTCCTTTTCCGTTTTAACGCGGCTGTACAGGGCGATTCCCAGCTTTTTCCGCTCGCTGCACAGACCGTCGGGAAGCAGCCCCTCGCAGACCCGACCGATTTCAAACACGCCGAATTCTGCCGCAAAGGAGCGATTCTCCTGCAAAACCGCCAGCAGAGTAGGGCCCATACTCCGGCGAAGGACCTCATGGTCAGGAGTCTGGGCGTTGATGAGCCGCACGTTCTCCTCCGGTTCCAGCCCCAGGCTCTTTGCCTTTTTTGCATCCGCCCAAATATAGGAATGTACCTCATGAAGCTGATAGCTCTGTACCAGAATATCCTTTACAAAATTGTCGGTTTTATTTTGGGGGCTTTTCTTTTGGGGATAGAGGGGGCTGAGGGTGGTGGAAACCGCGAAGTTGTCATAGCCATAAACACGGGTAATCTCCTCGATAATGTCCGCCTTAATGGTTACGTCTTTGGTAGCCCGCCAGCTGGGCACCTTCACGGTAAACCGGTCCGCGCTGCAATCCGCGCCAAAGCCCAGGGAGCGCAGGGTATCGAGAATTCGGCTGTTCTCAATCTCTATGCCCGTATACCGGTCCACGTAGGCCTTGTCAAAGGTCAGCTCCACCTCTGGGTAATGTTTCACATACACGTCCGTCAGGCGGGAGATCACTTGGGCCTCGGGGTCCACATCTAGAAGCAGTTTCATAAACCGGCCGATGGCGGGCACGGTCATCTCCGGGTCCAGGGTTTTCTCATAGCGCATGGAGGCATCCGTGCGCAGACCCAGCCGGGTGGAGGACTTCCGCACGCTGGCCGCGTCGAAATTGGCGGATTCCAGCAGCAGGCTGTCGGTGTCCCCCTCAATCTCCGAGTCCAGGCCGCCCATGATGCCCGCCACGGCCACGGGCTTGCCGCCGGAGCAGATCATCAGGGTATTCTCGTCCACCTTCCTCTCCACGCCGTCCAGGGTGGTGAAGGAGAAGGCCTCGGGGAAGCGCTTCACCTCAATGCGGTCCACTTTGGCGCAGTCGAAAGCGTGCATCGGCTGGCCCATCTCCAGCATCAGGTAGTTGGTCAGGTCCGCCAGCAGGTTGATGGCCCGGCTGCCGCAGTAGAACAGGCGGATGCGCATGTTCACCGGGCTGACATTTTTCGTGATGTTCCGCACCTTCAGGCCGGTATAGCGGAAGCAGAGCTCCTGATCCTGCACGTCGATGGCAATGGGGTCCAACTGGTCGAAGGCCTCCAGGGAGACGGTCTCCAGGGGCCGCAGCTCCCGGCCGGTGAGGGCGGCGAACTCCCGGGCGATACCGTAGTGCCCCCACAGATCCGGGCGGTTGGTCAGGGACTTGTTGTCCACCTCGAACACCGTGTCTTTGATGGCATAAATCTCGGTGATATCCTTGCCAATGGGGGAGTCCTCCGGCAACTCCATCAGGCCGGAGTGGTCGGCGGAGATGCCCAGCTCGTGCTCCGAGCAGCACATGCCGTGGCTCTCGTACCCGGCGATTTTCGCGCAGGAGATCTCCTGGCCCGCCACCATGCCCCCCTCCTTCACAAAGGGGACGATGAGGCCCTCCCGTACGTTGGGGGCGCCGCAGACCACGTCGTAGATCTTGTCGCCGCCGTCCACCTTTAAGAGGTGGAGCTTTTTGGAGTCGGGATGGTTCTCCACGGAGAGGATCTTCCCCGCCACCACGTCCCGCAGGTCCCGGCCCATCTCCATAACCTCCTCCACCTCGGCGGTAGAGAGGGTGAAGCGCTGGATCAGGGCCGGCAGATCCAGGCCAGAGAGGTCCACAAAGTCGCTTATCCAGTTCATTGAGATTAACATAGTTTTCCTTCTTTCCTCACTTCATGCGTCAAAACCAATGACTCTTCTAAAGAACCTGTATTCACAATCTGCAATCATCCGGCGGTCTTAGGCGCCAGCTTGTCTAAAATCTCCTGCAGCTGCTGAGCAGTGGATTTCCCGTTGTCCTTGCCCATCTGTCTGTCCAGCGTTTCATACAGGATCCTCAGGGTCTCGTCCTCCTCCTTCAGCTGGCGCATATCCTTGGCACGCTTCATGCTCTCCACCATTGCCATAAACAGCTGGTTCATACTTGCGGAGGCCGGCCTGCCAGCCGGGGCCTGGGGCTGGGATTGGTTGACATTTCCCGTGATCGTCTTATTGTCTATCTGCATCGTGTCCTCCTTTTACTCGTGCCGGAACTGGCTGAGGGCCTTCAGATTGCCGCTGTTCAGGTCCCGGATATCCTTGACGCCGTATTTCATCATCACCAGCCGGGTGAGCCCCAGGCCGAAGGCAAAGCCGGTGTATTTTTCAGGATCCACGCCGCCCATTTTCAGCACGTTGGGGTGAATCATCCCGCAGGGGCACAGCTCCACCCAACCGGAATGGTGGCAGGTGGAACAACCCTCGCCGCCGCAGATCAGACAGTTGATGTCCAGTTCAAAGCCCGGCTCCACGAAGGGGAAAAAGCCCGGCCGCAGCCGCACCTTCACGTCCCGCTCAAAGACCTCGCTAAGCATGGTTTTCATAAAATAAATCAAATTAGAAATGGAGATATCCTTGTCCACCATGATCCCTTCCATCTGGAAGAAGGTGTTCTCGTGGCTGGCGTCGGTGGCCTCGTTGCGGAAGCACCGTCCCGGGAAGATAGACCGGCAGGGCGCGCCGTACTTGCGCAGAATAGCGTTCTGGGCGGCGGAGGTCTGGGTTTTCAGCAGCTGGCCGTTCTCCAGATAATAGGTGTCCTGCATATCCCGGGCGGGATGGTCTTTAGGAACATTTACCGCTTCAAAGCACTCGTAATCCGTTACGATCTCCGGATAATCCTCAACTGTAAAGCCCATGGAGGTAAAAATCTCTTCCAATTGCCGCTGTACTATGGTGATGGGATGGTAAGAGCCCGGGTCGCCGCCTGCGGGCAGGGTCACGTCGTACTGCTCCGCCCCATCGATAGCCCTCTGCTCCTCTGCCGCCTGAATGGCCTCAATCTGGTGGAGGAGTTTTTCCTCCACCTGTTTTTTCAGCTGGTTGATATGCTGGCCCAGTTCTTTTTTCTGGTCAGCGCTGGCATTTTTCAGGCCCTTGAGCAGCTCGGTGACAGAACCCTTTTTTCCCAAATAAGCCACTCGCAGCTTTTCCACCGCTTCACTGCTGACCGCTTTGGAAAGCTCTTGCTCAAAGCTCTCCCGCAGCCCGTCTATTGTTTCCTTCATCTTGCCCGATTCTCCTTCGTTGCATTCAATATATAAGATGCGTCCATTATAGCACTTTCCCCACCGGGTTTCAAGAAATTTTTCCCCGGAGCGCGCTTTTGGGGACGATGTTTTGGCCTCCGGCGGCTTAGGGGCGTTGCCCCTAAGAACTCCACCACCTTTGAAAAGGTGGACGAAACTTTTACCCTGGTTAGTTGTGTGCGGTAAAGCCAGACATGTCGACCGGTCCAGCTGGTCTTAAGCTGGTCGTCGTGTGGGGGCGAAACCCCACGACCTTGCCGGAGTCGCGCCATTTGCAACGAAGGCCTTCCACTACTCCAAAAATCACTACTCCAAAAGCCACGCACCTTAGCCCCCCCCGACGGCTTGACATCTCCTGCGCCGGATGGTATCATAGTAAAAAAGGAGGAAATCCCATGTGGCTTTGGCTTACCACTCTGTGTTTCACCCTGCTTATCCCGGGGACCATGGTGTTCTTCGGCTTTCTCTGGAAGAAGCGCCCGCCCAAGGATATAAATTGCCTCTACGGCTACCGTACCGCCCGGTCCTCGAAAAGTCAAGCCGCCTGGGATTTTGCTCACCAAAAGATCGGGCGGATCTGGCGGGCTTGGGGAATCGGGAGTCTTTGTTTCTCTGCGGCGGTGTTTTTTCTGGGCTCCCTGGCCCTTGCCCGGTGGAACCCCGGCAAGCTGGGGGCGGAGGAGTACACGGACGCGTTCAGCTGGCTGAGCCTGGGGCTTACAGCCGTACAGTTGGTCCTGCTGATCGCCTCCATTTTCCCGGTAGAGCGAGCGCTGAAGCGCTTCTTTGACGAAGAAGGGAACCCCCGCCGGAAAAACATTTGAAAAATGAGCGTCGCGCTCTTGGATTTCCCTCTAAAATATGGTATAATTTTTTAGAAGGAAGCAGCTTTTGATCTTTGTCTTTCCAGACGAATTAGTAATGTATTTTCCCAAAAGAAAGGATTTGTAAAAATGGGCGATGTCTTTGTAGAACGCATGGTAAAGAAAAAATTTGAGAGCACAGACGCTTTGGTTGTGGCCGGCGTGGTAATTGGCGTTACGGTTGTGACCTTTCTGGGCTTTTTTGTAGGGCTCCTGATCATAGGGATGCCCATGATCACCCTGCTCATCGCCGCCGGCGCCATATGGGGCGGCTACAAGCTGATCTCCATGCGGATGCTGGAATTCGAGTACAGCCTCACCAACGGCTTCGTCACGGTGGACAAGATCATGAACCGCTCTACCCGCAAGCGGATGACCTCTTTTGAGTGCGATTCCTGCGAGGATATCGGCAAATACACCGAAAACGAGGCCCGGCTAAAAACCCGCTCCTTCGACACCCGGGTATTTGCCACTCAGTTTGCCGACCACCGAGATTCCTGGTACATGATTGTTCGTAGCGGCAAAACCGGAAAAACCCTGGTGGTGTTCGATCCGGACGAGGACTTGCGGGACGCCATCAAAAAGTACATCCCCCGGCCGCTGAAATTCGAAAAGTTTGGCCGAAATTAGGATAGAAGCCGCCTTTTAAAAAAGCAGACCAGCCAATGCCGCTATAGCTTTGGCTGGTTTTTTGCGCTCTATCGTAGCCGTGTGCTTGGGAATCCGGAAGATACCGACTCCCTAGTTCACTGCCGCGCCGGACAACGCTGCCTACACTTCCTCCTCCGGTTCTTCCTTGGGAATCGCCATAGAGGAGAGTTCTTTGTAGCTTTCCCGTTCTGCCCCGTCTACCGGTGAGCGGTACATGAGCCCCGTGCACTCGTTAGCCGAGGCCACGTTAGAGATGTCCGGGAATGCTTCCTGATCCGGCATTTCGTGCTCCCGATAGTCGATCTCCGGCCTGAGTTCCTGGGTTTTGTTCCGACCGTCTTTTTTTCGCATACTTCGCCTCCCAAAGGTTTCTCATCCGGAGTGTTCCCTGGCTTCAGGGGAAATATGCTCTCCACCTTGACGCCCTTTCCGCATAATGATATCGTGGTACGCTTTTTTGTAAAGAAATTCTTACATGCATAACGGCAGATACATTTTATACTTTTATAGAGTGATACGGTGCGGCCTCCGCGAGTCTCACCTGCCGGTTCGGTCAGTTCGCGGCTTATCTGTCACTGGCAGATGCTCTCCCCAAACCCGCGCCAGCGGTAAACTTGGCGTTGCCAAGTTTCGACCAGCTGGACCGGTCAAAGCTGTCTAGGGGAAAATGCTTCGTAGACTTCGCAAAGGTGGTAGGGTTCTTAGAGGGAGACAATCGCCGGTGGCGATTTCTTGTCGCCGACCAAGGCGGCATCTGAGACTTAATGCTCCTGAGTCGCCGGAGGGCACGAACTGTGTGTCCGGAGGCCAATACATAACATTATAAACCCCGACCCGGAGCTGGACCAGTGGGGCGGCTGGAAGCAGAAGCCCCTGACGAAAACCGGCTACTTCCATGCGGAGAAAGTGGACGGTCGCTGGTGGCTTGCGGACCCGGATGACAATGCGTTCCTCTCCACCGGCGTGGACTGCGTTGGCCCCGGGGTGGACGTAATGCGGGAGTTCATCCCCCATCTGCCGTTGGAGACCGAGGACTTCACCCCGGCCCGGAGCCGCCGGGGATCCACGGAGTTTGCAAACTTTGGCATCGCCAATCTGATTCACGCTTTCGGGGTGAACTGGTAGGAGACCTGGGCAAAGCTGGCGAAGGACTACCTCTTGGAGCAGGGCTTCAGCACTGTAGGCAACTGGTCCCAGCCGGAGTTTATCCGCTTTGCCAATATGGAGCGCATCCTCTGGCCCGGTCAGCAGAGGGAGGCGGCTACAAGGACCTGGACGCCATGCTGCGGCTGGGCCATGTGAACATCTACATGTTCGAGGGCGGCACCAACTTTGGGTTTATGAACGGTTCCAACTACTACGACGCCCTGACCCCCGACGTGACCTCCTACGACTACGATGCCGTACTCACCGAGGACGGGCAACTCACCGAGAAGTACCGGCGCTACCGGGAGGTTATCAGCCATTACAGAGAGATTCCCCAGGTGGAATTTACCACAAAAATCACCCGGAGAGCCTACGGCACGCTGCCTGTGCAGGAAAAGGTCAGCTTGTTCTCAATTCTGGAGGATTTGAGCACCCCAACCGAGAGCGTCTGGCCCCAGTCTATGGAGCAGTTGGGTCAGAGTTACGGCTACATCCTGTACCACTCCACTCTGGACACAGAGGAGCGCCTGGAAAAGCTCCGGCTGTGGAAGGCCAACGACCGGGCCAATATTTTCGTGGAGCGGAAGCCTGTTGCAACCCTCTACGACCGGGAGCTGCTGGAAGAAAAGGCGCTGAGCGTGGATTTCGCCCCCGGTGCGGAAATTGACATCTTGATGGAGAATATGGGCCGGGTGAACTTCGGCCCACGGCTGGAGGAGCAGCGCAAGGGCATCGCCCAGTTTGTGCAGATAAATGGGCATATCCACTGCCATTGGAAACAGTACCCATTACCCCTGGACAATATGGACAAGGTGGACTTCTCAAAAGGTTGGCAGTCGGGCCTGCCAGGGTTCTACCGGTTCACCTTTGAGGTGGACGAGCCCGCTGATACCCTCCTGGACTTCACCGGCAGCGGCCGGCGGGGGACGGTCTACGGCATCTACACCTTCTGCCAGTGGATGGGCGTGTCCCCCTGGCACTTCTTTGCCGATGTGCCAATACGCCCCAAAGAAGAGCTGGCCGTAACGCTCTGGCTTTCTTTGAGGGCGGGCACCAGTTCAATGCCCTCAGACGGCGCACCGTTTTGGATTTCTGTAACGTGGTTCTGAAGGCCGAGCCCCAGCGGCAATGTTACCGCCGGTTTGCCGGAGAGGGGGAAGCGACGGAGATACCCGCGATTCACTTTAGCTGGTGGGCGCCCAATCATGCCAACTTCCCCATTCATGTATAGAAGCCAGCCTCTTTTTTGCCGCTGTCTTTGACCGCTGTGGAGCCCGTCATCCAGTCCGTCTGCCCCCACGAATGGGTTTGAGTATGGCCCCTGGCTCTCTATAATCAGTCCTATCGGAGCACCAGCACCAGAGCGGTGACATCGTCCTCGTGGCCGTCACTGCGGCGTTTCTTGGCTTCGTCGGCGATGCGCTGGGCCAGAAGGTTGGGGGTTTCGTCCTCATCCCAGGCCATCACCATATCCACCAGCCACTCGCTGCCCGCCGCTACCACGCCGTCGGACACCATCACGATCATGTCCCCGGCGCTCAGGTCCCGCTGGCAGCTGGCAAACTCCACCCCCGGCATAATACCCACCGGCACACTGGAGGCCTCGATCACCTCGCTACGCCTACCTCGGCGCACCACTGTGCAGGCCGCTCCAGCCTTCTTGAACTCCGTTTTCCCTGTAAACAGATCAACGCAGGCCACATCCATAGTGGCCAGAGACTCGTCTCCCGACTTGGCGATCAGGGCGGAATTCACCGTTTGCAGCATACTGTCAAAGCCGATCCCCGCCTTTAAGAGGCTCTCCGCCATGGCGGAGGTCATGGCTCCGTCCACGGCCGCCCGGCCTCCGGTGCCCATGCCGTCGCTAAGCACCGCGATCAGCCGGCCGCAGCCATCGTAGAACACGTTGGTGCTGTCTCCGCAAAAGGCCCCGCCTCCGGCACAGTATTGGGCAAACCCCCTGCCCACGTCCAGGAGAGGCCGCTGGCACATCTGGATTCGGCACTTCTCCTCGGTGCTGCTCACGCAGGGGGGAGAAAAGGCCCGTCCGCAGGCCGCGGAAATCTCTCGGGTAAAGGCGGACCGGTTTAGACGCTTTTGGCGCTCCCGCGCGATTTCCGCCTCAATCGTCATTCGGTCAAACTTGTCCACCCGGCAGCAGACCTCCAGGGGTGTGACGCCATTGTCCCGAAGAATCCCCGCCACCCGCTGAGCGGCCTCCTCGTCAAACTGCTGATAGAGAGAAAACTCTCCCGCCATCTCTTCCAGAATTCCCGCTGTGGTACGGAAGTGCTCCTCCACCACCTCCCGCACCTGAGCGGTGCGCAGTTCGGCTGCCTCCTTCATTAAGTAGCGGGCGTAATTTTTGTTCAGCTCGTCCCGCATCTCCCCCACCCGGCAGCAGCGGCTGGAGAATTCCTTCGTGAAATCACAGGTTTCCAGCCGTTCCTTCTCTTTTAGGGGCCGGGAAAGCTGAGAAAAGTTCTCCAAAGTTTCCTCCTTGTATTTCCGCCAGCATACGGTGCTCAGGCCGCACCCGGCGCAGACCGTTTCCGTAGAGCGGTTATAAACCCCCTGGAGATTGGGCGCGCATATTGTGCTCAACTTCTTCGAGATTTCATCTACTGAAGCCGAAACATTGGTGAGAGCCTGCGCGGCATACTTCAGCCGCATGACAATGTTTCCCCGGAGGGCCCCGCCGCTGAGAGTCCCCCCGCGCATCCCAAATAGCTCTCCGATCCTCCTGCTTTTGGGCAAAAACATATATGCCACCGTAGCCACCGCCACCTCGACCGCCCCAGTGAAGATCTGGGTGTTTCCCGCCCCCACCTGTAGGGAGGCCACCCCATGAGAGATGATAAAAGCTACGGCAGCAGCTACCCGGCCCATGGGCGCGAAAACCCCGGCCATAAGTCCGCCCAGGCCATAAGCCCCGGATAAGTAGGAAAGCCCCGCCGTGGAAAGGCCCTGAATGGCTCCAGCGGCAACGCCCGCCACCGCCCCGCCGGAGATACCTCCCTCCCTGGCGCAGTATACCACCAGCAGAACCACCAGAATCCGCCCCAGGGAAACCCCCGCCACCGTCACCTGGGAAAAGGCCAGCACCACAATGCCCAAGCTAGCCGTGAGAGCCGCCACGTCTCCGTTGTCAAACACCGCCGCTCCCACCCCAGCCCGAACGCCCTGGCCATCGCCGGTGAGTCCTGTTAGAAGGTTCCCTGCCCGCCGGAGGAAATACGCTGTCCCTGCTCCTAAAAAGGCCTCTGCCACATAGAGCGCCGCCGTGTAGCTCACCGAACCGTTTAGGAACACCATGGTCATACCGGTGAGCAGCAGAGGAAGAAAGGCCGCTGCCGGAGAAAACAGCGGATGGGTATTCACGCTTTTCAGCTCGGACAAGGCCCATCGGATCGCCGTCACCGCTACCAGCGCCGCCGCGTAGCGTACAGGCACATAAACCGGCGAGGGGATGAGATACCCCAAAAAGGCTCCCAACGCCCCGGCCCAGAGCCCCCCTTTCGGCGCCGCAGCCGCCGCGGCCACCCCAAAGGGGGCATACTTTCCAAAGACCAGCCCCCGGGAACAAAGCAGCCCCGCCAAAAAGCTCCCTGTTGCTATCATGCCCTTTCGAGCCCCTTCCGTGCGCAGCTGCTCTCCAAACTGGAAAACAGCCTCCTTAAACTTCATCCGTTCCATGGATAACACCGCCTCTTGAACAAAAATTATGGAAACCCGTATGCGGGCAGCGGTGAAATTATACCTCTTTTAAAGAAAAATAAATGTCGTTTCCAGCATGGGGGAATCTAGAAGTTTCCAGGAAAACATTTGGATTTTTTCAGATTCAGCGCAAACCAAACGGAGAAAAGACGAAAAGCGTTTGAAAAAAACTTATGTAAATGCAAATAAATATGGGAAACCACCTGCGCGGTCTAGCGGACGCCTACTACGAAATTTCCCGCCCTTCTAGGCCACAAAACGCCGGCGGCACAAAAGCAAAGGACCCGGAGCAATTGCCCCGGGTCCTCCGCTAGAAAAAGGAGATTATGAAAAAGAAAACTTGTACGCTTAGTTAGAAGAGCCCGTGTTAGCCGAGAGGGTCAGCTGAATCTCCAGGCCGCTCTGGCCGGTTAAGGCGCGATCTATGGTGAGGGTTACCACGTCGCCGGGCTTCTTGTTGGCGATATAGGAGGCGATGGTGCCCTCAGAGGTCACCTGCACGCCGTCAATGGCGGTGATCACATCATATTTTTGCAGGCCGGAGGCCTTGGCGTTTTCCGTAACCGCCTCGCCCACATAATAGCCCTGGGACAGGCCTGTATAGCTGGATAGAGCGCGGGTCACGTAATCGCCCCGAATTCCCAGCATAGGCCGGTCTTTCACATAGCCGTACTCAATCAGGTCGGAGACAATAGGCTGCACCACTGTGGAGGGAATGGCAAACCCCATGCCCTCGTATTCCGTGGCGGCGATTTTCGAGGAGTTTATGCCCACCACCAGGCCGTCGGCATTCACCAGGGCGCCGCCGGAGTTGCCGGGATTGATGGCCGCGTCGGTCTGGATGCAGTCCACCATGAAGCCGGTCTCACTGTTGGTGACAGGCCGGTTCAGAGCGGACACATAGCCCACGGTGACGCTGGAGTTAAACTGCAGGCCACCGGGATTGCCAATGGCCAGCACCATATCTGTCACCTGAAGGTCCTCCGAGCTACCGAACTCCGCCGGAGTCAGCTTATCATCCGTATCGATCTTCAGCACGGCCAGATCTGTCTGGGTGT
Organism: Acutalibacter sp. 1XD8-33; assembly: GCF_003612555.1. Lineage (GTDB taxonomy): Bacteria > Bacillota > Clostridia > Oscillospirales > Acutalibacteraceae > Acutalibacter. Next base: position 44,837 of record NZ_RAZF01000013.1, on the reverse strand, counting down.
CCTCGCCGATGAGCTTTGCCTCATAGGTGGAGCCGTCGGAGGTGACCACCGTCAGGTTGGTGGCCCCGCTGATCACATGCTGGTTGGTGACGATATAACCGTCCTCAGAGAGGATGATGCCCGAACCCTCGCCCGCCGGGGAGAGCTCGCCGCTGTCCTCCTGGCCCTGGCCTCCGCCGAAAAAGTACTCAAAGCCGCCCATGTTCACGCTCTGCTGGCGCACCTGATAGTTCTGCACGCACACCACCGAGGGAATGAGCTTCTGGGCGATTTCCTGGGTGGACATGCCGCCTCGGGTGGCAGTGGGAGTAGTATTAGAGGAGTCCGCCCGCTTATAGAGGGTGAAAGCCGCAGTATCCTCCGCGCCCTCGGGGCTCTGGACGTTCACCACGCCGTTCTGGATCATGGCGGCAAAGACGCCTACCGAGCTCAGGGAGATCACCGCGCAGGCCGCGATAGCCGCCAGCACCTTGGCGGCCGCTTTTCCGCCGCCGCGCTTTTTCTTGGGCTTGGGCTGAAGCTGCACGCTCTGGGTATAATAGCTCTGCTGGGCTTGAGGCCCCCAGCTATAGCTGCTCTGCTGGCCTGGCTGAGGATACTGCTGGTAGGGCGTGTAGGGGCTCTGGGGCCCGGTCTGGGCGGTATAGGGGGAATGGCCGGCGCCATAGCCCGGGGCGGCGGGGGCAGAATGGGTCTGGTAGGTCTGCTGGGTCTGGCCCGCCTGGGCAGTCTTTTCATTTTCCGTGGGGGAATTGGTTTTGTTTTCCATTTCATCGTTATGATACATAAAAGCCGCTCCTTTCGCGTTGATAGGGATTTGTTCTCTCTTGTCGTTTTCCCTTGTTGTGGCTCTATTATCCCCCGCCAATGTGAAAAGGATGTGAAGGTTCCGGGAGAATCGGCTGAAAAATCTGTTAAGAAAAATTTTTGCAAAAAAGAAGGGCGGAAGCCGCCATAAAGCGGCCTCCACCCGCGCCGAGTTCCCTTTACAGTCTAGGCACTTTTAAAACTAGGCCCCCCAGTATCTGCGGTTGTATCCCAGCATCATCCGGCCGTTCTGGCTCCTCCGGCTCGTGCCCTGTCTCTGCTTCTTCCTCTGTCACAGATTCTGGCTCTACAGTTTCCGGCTCCACAGGCGCTTTCTTGGGATATCCTGGTTCTACTGGCAGGTCCCAGCCGGGGAAGAGGTCGCTGAACCTGGGGGTGAAGGAGAACTCTTTGGTGGTGGGATCATACATAAAGCCAAGACCATCGTCCGCCTGCCAGGAATACTGGAAGATAATGACCCGACGAGCGGCCAGGATCTTCTCCCGCTGCCGGGCATCGGCGGCGTCAATGTCTGAATAGGCCAGCTCCATCACTTCGGGGGCCACATCGATCTGGCTGCGGGCCTGGGCAGCGGAAATGGCCTCCACCTCGGTATAGCCCATTTCATCCATCATTTTATACATCATTGCCTCCGCCTTGGTAGCAAAGTCCTCACTAGCAGCTTCTTGGGAGGTCAAGGCCTCCTGCTCTTCCGCCTGGGCAAAAGCCACGCCTGTGCAGGAAACCATCAGCAGCATGGCCAGAAGCAAAGAAAGCAATTTTTTCATAAAAAACATTCCTTTCCTGATTTTTATTAACAGAGGAATCAGGGAACCTGGTCAATCCTCTGCCAACTGATATCATTCTAGCACGCTCCAGGAATATTGTCAATATATAATAATTAGTATATTAAATTTGCAAATATGATTGTTGATTTTGCAGCAAATTTGCCTTTATTCAGGAAACCTCTGCCTATCTCCGGGCTCTTCCCTACACCAGCGGGCTCCGGAGATAACGCAACTTTCGTTCACTCTCCCACAGCTCCCGCAGGGCGGGGAAGTTTCCGTCCGGGTCCAGGAGCAGCTCCGCCAGACGGTCCAGCAGGGCTAGCTCCTCCGGGCTCAGGTCCCCCTCTCCCTGGAGGAAGGCGTCCATAAACCGGGGGTGGAACACATAGGAGATCTCGTGGTTCATCAGGGCGTGGAAGTCGTAGACCAGATACCGGCCCACCGCCCGCAGGCCGTTGGTGCCCAGGCCATCGGCATAGAGGAAGCGGGCGCCGTCCGTTCTGCCCCTGCGGATGTCCAGCCAGGACCGGGCGGACCAGTCGAACTCCCCCTCCCGCATATCGTACTGGGTGACAGGCACGGGCAGGCCATCGTAGAAGCCGTCCGCGTCAAAGGTGAGCCAGCGGCCCTCCTCTTCCAGCCAGAGCTGGTTGATCCAGTGGTCCATGCTTCGCCCCGGCTGGAAATAGGGGGCGAAGCCCGCGCGGCTGCGGCAGGGGATCCCCTTGGCCTTGTAGATGGAGCTGACCAGCACGGACACAAACCGGCAGGTGAGCACCAGCTTGTGCTCCACCAGCCTGTCCGGCACGAAACCCCGCTCGTCTAACCGGAAGAGCCCGGCGGCTATGGCCGGGGCGGTAAGATAGATATCGTCCTCGCAGGGGGAGCGATACCAGGGCCAGCGGTTCATGTCCCCGTAGCGCAGGTCGGCGTTGGCATTTTTGTTCCCCTCCGCCAGCGTCACCCGATGGATAATCTGATGGGAGATCAGCTCCCCCAGTTCCCGGGGGCTGTCGGGCAAGGCGCGGAAATACTCCCGGTACAGGCCGGGATAGGTAAAAGGCCCGAACTCCAGATAGTGGTTTTTCATTTCGTTGGTCAACATAGCGCACCTCCTGTTTTTTGTATGCTTTTTGAGAGTGGTGCTCGCTTCGCTGCGCAGGCCTCCGGCGGTTCAGGGGTTCCACCCCTGAAAGCCCTGCAGCCTTTGAAAAGGCTGGCGAAACTTTTACGCTGGTTGGCTGAGTGCATAAAGGTTAACCAGGGTAAAAATTTCGTCCACCTTTTCAAAGGTGGCGTAGTGTGGAGCGGAGCTCCACGGTCTTACCCTTGAACTTAACACCTGAGAAGCGCATTTTTTGAAGGTGAATTGGCACGTAGTGCCAAGAGGAAACTTTTTGCAAGAGAAAAAGTTTCCTAATTCAGGAACCAGCCAGCTCTAGGCGCGGTATCTTAGCTCAAAGTCCTCATCCAGCTATGTGCTTGTCGCCAAGCTGCCCTGTGCGCCGTTCCCCCATATAAAACTCTCAAAAAGCATACCATATTTCCTCTGAAAATTCCTGTCCTTTTCCGGCCGCTTTTGTCCGGGAGATTTTCTGCTTTTTACGGAAATATCCCGGTTTGGTTCTCGCTCCGCCTTGATTTCAAAGAGAATATGGGGTACAATTTCAGCACAGTGACGGAAAAAATCCGGTTGGCAAATAGATTCCCATATGCTATAATGGACATAACGCCAAGCTCGCGCCAGGCGGGAACGCGGTCTCGTTTCGTGAGATAGACGTTTGCATAGTGCGGTCTATCCTTCCGCTTTTCCCTTCGCGCGGCGCTCTCGTTTTGCTCCGCTAAATTCAGAGCAAACTCTGCCTGTCCTATGCTATGGCACTGGCGACGGGTCTCAACCGTCAAAGATATTGCGGGCAGCGAATTCAAGAGGACGCGCCCGCCGCTCCAGCTGCATGCTGGAAGAAAGGGAGGGCTAAATTTATGGATCAGACGGCACAATTTTTTTTCAGTCCGGAAAACCGGGTGGCGCCTTTGGGGATCATCACCTTGGAGGGCGCGGAGGAATTGTCAGAGAAAATTGACGCCCATTTAGTCCGCTGGGCCAGGGAGGCCGGCATGGAGGTGGATACCTTCCGGCTGGACAGTAGTTGTCCCCGGTTCAACTCCGGCGACGCCAAGGGAATCATCAGCCAAACCGTCCGGGGCTACGACCTGTTCATTGTGGTAGACGTAGGCAATTACAGCCTTACCTACCCCTATTTCGGCATGGAAAACCACATGTCCCCCGACGACCACTTCCAGAACCTAAAGCGCATCATCCAGGCCGCCAGCGGCAAGCCCCACCGCATCAGCGTGATCATGCCCACCCTGTATGGCGGCCGCCAGCACCGCCGGAACTACCGAGAATCCTTGGACGGGGCTTTCGCTCTGCAGGAGCTCCAGCGCATGGGGGTGGAAAACGTGGTCACCTTCGACGCCCACGACCCCCGGGTGCAGAATGCCGTGCCTCTGATGGGCTTTGACAACCTTCGCCCCTCCTATCAGGTCCTGAAAAAGATGTTCCGCAGCTTCCCAGACCTGGTGGTAGACCGGGATTCTTTCATGGTTATCAGCCCGGACGAGGGCGCTCTGGACCGGAACATGTACTATGCCTCTGTGATGGAGGTAGAGATGGGCATGTTCTACAAGCGCCGGGACTACTCCCGGATGGTGGACGGCCGCAACCCTATTGTGGCCCACGAGTATCTGGGCTCTGACGTGGTCGGCAAGGACGTGTTCGTGGCGGACGACATCATCTCCTCCGGCGAATCCATGCTGGACATTGCCTACAACGTGAAAAAGCGGGGGGCCAGGCGTTTCTTCGCCTTTGCCACCTTCGCCATTTTTGCCAAGGGACTGGAGGCTTTCGACAAGGCTTACCAGGAGGGTATGCTGGACGGGGTATTCGGCACCAACCTCACCTACCGCACGGAAGAGCTGAAGAACCGCCCCTGGTTCTACGAGGTGGACATGTCCAAATATATCTCCTACTACATCTCTGCGTTGAACCATGACATGGCCATCAGCCGCCTGATCGATCCCCATGAAAAGATGACCGCCCTACTGGAAAGGCGCCGGGAGGAACACGGCAAATACCAGCATGAACAGCTGAGCTTTTGACATTTCAAAACTCCCACGCATAGGATGGGGATAGGATATGGCAGGCACGAGCGGCGCGGGTGTCCCCATAGCTGGGGGCTTCCGCGCCTGCCCGCCCGAACGTCCCCCATGAGGGAATTCTTCTGAAAATTCAAGATTCTCTTGCCCTATCCACATCATCAACCGTGAGGTGATCTGCCTTTGTTTCAGAAACTGCGGGAAGATATCGACGCCGTGATGGAGCGGGACCCAGCGGCCCGCTCCCGGCTGGAGGTATATTTTCTATATTCAGGCTTCAAAGCCGTGCGTGCCTACCGCCGGGCCAACTGGTTCCACCGCCACGGCCTGAAGTTCATCGCGAGAGCCATTTCCCAAAGCGCCCGGCGGCGGACGGGCATTGAGATCCACCCAGGAGCAAAAATCGGTCGGGGACTGTTTATTGACCACGGGATGGGCGTGGTCATCGGCGAAACCACGGAGATCGGCGACAACTGTACCCTCTACCAGAACGTCACCCTGGGCGGCACCGGCAAGGACCAGGGCAAGCGCCATCCCACGCTGGGCAATAACGTACTGGTGGGCGCCGGGGCCAAAGTTCTGGGCCCCTTTACCGTGGGCGACAACGCCCGGGTGGCCGCAGGGGCCGTGGTGCTGGACGCCGTCCCCCGGGGGGCTACCGCTGTGGGCGTGCCCGCCCGGGTGGTGCGCATCGACGGCCACAAAGTTCCCGAGGTTTCCGACGCTCTGCCTCCCAGCCGGAAGCTGGACCAGATTCATGTGGCCGACCCGGTTTCCATTGAGCTCTGCCGCCTGCGGGGAGAGCTGGAACGGCTGGAAAAAAAGGTAGAGGACATGAAGGGAAGCGCGGACCTCCATCCTTAAATTCAAACAACAGAAAGGCGAAAACCATGCAGTTAACCAATACGCTCACCATGAAGAAGGAGGAAGTCATCCCTCACCAGCCCGGCATCATTAAAATGTACACTTGCGGCCCTACGGTATACGGCTATGCCCATATCGGCAATCTGCGGTCTTATCTGATGGAGGATGTGCTGGAAAAAGCCCTGCGCTACGAGGGCTATCAGGTGGACCGGGCCATGAACATTACCGATGTGGGCCACCTCACTTCTGACGCGGACACCGGTGAGGATAAAATGCTGAAAGGGGCTAAGCGGGAACATAAATCTGTGCTGGAGCTGGCCGCTTTTTATACCGAGGCCTTTTTTGCCGACTGCCAGAAACTGAATATCCGCCGCCCGGACATCGTGGTCCCGGCCACTGGCTGCATCAGCGATTTCATTGAGATGGTTTCAGCCTTGCTGGAGAAAGGCTTCGCCTACCAGGCCGGAGGTAACGTCTACTTTGACACCTCCAGGCTGGAAACCTACTATGTGTTTGGCAACCAGAACGCCGAGGACCTGGCGGTTGGCGTGCGGGAAGGGGTGGAGTCGGACGAAAACAAGCGCAATAAGACGGACTTTGTGCTGTGGTTTACCAAGTCCAAGTTTGAGGACCAGGAGCTAAAGTGGGAGAGTCCCTGGGGCCTTGGCTATCCTGGCTGGCATATTGAGTGCTCTGCCATCAGTGTGAAGCACTTGGGAGAATATCTGGACATTCACTGCGGAGGTATTGACAACGCCTTTCCCCACCACACCAATGAGATTGCCCAGAGCGAAGCCTATCTGGGCCATCCCTGGTGCGCTCACTGGTTCCACATTCTGCATCTGACAGACGCCAGCGGGAAGATCAGCAAATCCAAGGGGGCCAAGCTGACCGTCTCCCTGTTGGAAGAGAAGGGCTACGATCCCCTCTGCTACCGGTTGTTCTGCTTGCAGTCTCATTACCGCAAGCCCTTGGTGTTCTCCTTTGAAAGCCTGGACAACGCCGTCAGCGCCTATCAAAAACTGACGGCCCGGATCGCTGCCCTGGGGAAAGACGGCGAACCCGACCTGGAGGCGGCAAAACCCTGGCAGGAAAAGTTCAAGGCCGCGCTGGCCAATGATTTGAACACCTCCCAGGCATTGACCGTCGTATACGACATGCTGAAATCCGACCTGAGCGACGCCGGCAAGCGCTTCTTAATCCTCGACTTCGACCAAGTGCTGTCTTTGGATCTGCTGGGCGCGGCGGACCGGCTTGCCCAGCCCGCCAGAGAGGAAGTTGCCTCGGAGCTGGCGGCGGAGATCCAGGCGCTGATCGAAAAGCGGGCGGAGGCGAAGAAGGCCAGGGACTGGGCCACGGCGGACGCCATCCGGGATGAGCTGGCCGCGAAGCATGTGGTGCTGAAGGATACGCCCCAGGGCACGGAGTGGCGCCTGGAGGGGTAAGACGTTTTGGGGAGTAATACGGTGTGGCCTCCATGCGCGGCAGACTTCGCAAAGCCAAGTCTGCCGCGCATTCCGGCAAGGCCGTGGGACTCTGGTCTCGGCTGCCGCCTCGGTCGGTTCGCAGCATGTCTGCCACTGGCAGACGCTCACCCCACACCCTTGCCACCTTTGAGAAAGGTAAGACTTCGTAAAACGAAGTCTACGAAACTTTTATCCTGGTTAGCTTGGAATGTTACAGTTAACAACATCGACCGGTCCAGCTGGTCAAAACTTGGCAACGCCAAGTTTACAGCTGGTCGTCGTGTGGGGGTGCTGGTCCCCGGTGGGGACCGTCAAGCGCTGACCGAACCGGCAGGTGAGACGACAAAACTTTTACGCTGGTTAGCTGAGTGCGCTAAAGCCGAGCACATTGCCGGGTCCAGGGGTGGCGTAACCCCTGGCGAAGTGTGGAGCAGCGCTCCACGACCTTGCCGTAGCCGCGCCCTTTGCGGTGGAGGCCACATAGTATTCCTACAAAAACACTCAAATAATAAAAAACAAAAGAAGGAAATGACAATGGAAGTATCGGGCAAGAGAGCCATGGAGCTCCTGGAAAAAATCGGGTTTACCCGAACGGCCGGTTCCCCTGAGGAACTAAAAGCCGCTGAAATCCTCAAGGCCGAGTGCGAAGCCATCGGCGTGCCGGCAGAGCTGGAGAGCTTTGAGATCGAGGACGCAGACATAGAAACCGCCACACTGGAAATCCTGGAGCCCTATCGTCAGGAGTACCCGGTGACCGGCTACAAATGCGCAAAAAACACCTATCAGGGCGGCTTGGAGGCTGAGTTCCTCTATGTGGAAGCCGGCAACGACGTAGACCTTAGCAACGCTGCCGGGAAGATCGTGCTGATCAATGGTTTTCTGCGCCTGCCGCTGTTTCGCAAGCTGATAAAAGCCGAGGTAGCGGGCATCGTCACTATGGAGGGCGACCTGCGGGACGATCGGGAGGGCACGGACCTTTCTACCCGGAAACTCCGCCGCACTTTGCGGGCCTTCGGCAATGTGCCCATGGTAAACACCCGGGTGCTGGACGCCTTTGACATGGTAAAGCGCGGGGCCAGCAAAGCCCGGCTGGTGCTGAAAAACGAGACCGTGGAACGTATCTCCCACAACGTGGTCGCTGTCATTGAGGGCACGGAAAAGCCGGATGAGATCATCTCCTTTGGCGCCCATTATGATTCTGTGGATTTCTCCAAAGGCGTATATGACAATGGTGCCGGTTCCGTCATTAACATGGAGGTCCTCCGCTGGTTCAAGGAGAACCCGCCCAAGCGCACAGTGAAATTCATGTGGTACGGCTCGGAGGAAATCGGTCTGGAGGGCAGCTGGGCTTTCGTTAAGGCCCACAAGGATGAACTGAAGGACCACCTGCTGATGATTAACACCGACGTGGGCGGCCCGGTGCTGGGCCGGGAGACCATCAGTGTTACTGCCGAAGAGAGCCTGGTGAACTATATCCAGTACTCCACCAAAGTACAGGGATACTCCACCGAAGTGAAGCAGGGGATCTATTCCAGCGACTCCATCCCCTTTGCCGACAGCGGCGTGCCCGCAGTGAACTTCTGCCGGTTCGGCGCTCCCGGTGCCGCCCACATTCATAACCGCTTTGACACCCTCTCCTTCCTCTCTCCCGAAGCTCTGGAGAAAACCGCCCGGTATGTGCTGGCCTTCTCCAGGGATATGGTCAACGCTACAGCTTTCCCGGTAAAGCGGGAGGTGCCTCAGAATATGGTGGAAGAAGTGGAGAAATACCTCTACAAGAAAGAACTGGCGGAAGCGGAAGAAAATAAGTAGCTTTCACAAAAAGCCCCGTCCTCGAAAGAGCGGCTGGGGCTTCTCTATTTCGCGTCCCTCCTTTCCCTCCTCTTGACAGTTTTTCAAATTCATGGTATACCATGAACAGAATATTCCTATCATGAGGAGGACCCCCTATGTTTGCACGAAAACTTCGCCCTGATGAGTTCTGGCGGGCAGAGCTGAATATGGCCGTGGCCTTTGAAAGCGAGTTTGACTGGAAGAAGGAGCGGGAAAAATTAGCCCAGACCGATCCCCTGGCGGACCTCTACGGCGCGTTCCTCCAGGAGGGCGAGCCCCCTGCCGCCTCCCTGGTCATGAACAAGAAACAGGTCCGCTTTGACGGGCATATCCTGAAAATGGGCGGAGTCGGCGGTGTGGCCACGCTGCCCTCCTACCGCCGGGGTGGGGCCATCCGGGCCTGCATGGAGGCCTCCCTCCGGGACCTATATGACGGAGGCTATGCCCTCTCCCATCTGTATCCGTTCAGCACAGCCTATTACCGGCAGTTTGGCTATGCTCCTGCCAGCCAAACCCTTCGGTGGACCGTAAACCTGGAGGATCTAAAGCGCCTGCCTCAGGCTGGAGGCTCCGTGCGCCAGCTTCTTCCCGGAGATGACCTTAGCCCTCTTCTGGACGTCTACAATCAAATGTATGGTGATACAAACTTTTCTTGCCTGCGGAATGTCTTTGACAAGGAACTGACGGAAAAAGATCCTCTCACGCAAAAGCGTTGGACTTTCCTCTGGTCAGACAGCTCCGGTGTGCCCGGCGGCTTCCTGGTGTGCGCCCGCAAGGGGGAGGCTCTCCACTGCGTCCCCGAGTTTGCCATGAAAAACGCCCTGCTCTTCACCAACGCCCAGGCTTTGACCGGACTGCTGAATTTTGTACATCATGCCTTCCTGGCCAATTTCCGGGAGATCCACTTTGTGGTACCCAGCCACATAGACTTGACCGCTCTGCTTCCCGAACTCTCTGATATCAATTACAAACCAGTGCTCAATGGCATGGCCCGGGCGGTCAACGCCGAAACGCTTCTGAGGCTCTGCAAGTGCCGGGGACAAGGCCGCCTGAACATTCAAACCACCGACCCCATCCTGTCAGAGAACAACGCCACTTTCTCCCTCTCCTTTATGCCGGGGGAGGAAAATCAGGTGGAGCGGACTGCGGCCGAGCCAGACGTCACCCTGGACGTGGGCAATCTGGCGGTGCTGCTGGGCGGGGCCCGGGACACCTCTTCCATTGCCATGACCCCGGACATTGTGGTCCACACCCCCGCCGCAGACCTGGACCAGGTTTTCTACCGGAAGCCCTGTCATATCCTAGACCTGTTCTAAACTCTGTTTTTTCAAGGAGGTATCTCTATGTCAGTTTCTGTTCACGAATGGTTCCGTCCAGCCAACAGCGGCTGGGGACAGATTTTTTCCCGCAGCTGGACCAGCAGCGGCCCCGTCAACGCGGTGCTCATGATTGCCCATGGCATGGCGGAACACAGCGGCCGCTATGACCATTTCGCCCGGTTTCTGGCGGAGAACGGCTTCGCCGTCTACATGAACGACCACGCGGGCCACGGTCGCTCTGCCCAGATCAAGGGGCATTTCGCCGACAAAGACGGCTGGGAGTGCGTGGTCCGGGACCTGCACTCCCTGATGGACCAGGCCAAGAAGGAGTTTCCCGGCCTGCCCCTGTTCCTCATGGGCCACAGTATGGGGTCCTTTCTGGCCCGCTCCTACCTGATCCGCTATGGAGAAGAGCTTTCCGGCTGTGTGCTCTGCGGTACTATGGGAAAAAATCCAGGTGTAGCCCCCGGAAAAGCCCTTGCCGTCTTTCAGGCAAAGATGATGGGGCCTCGCTCCACCGGAAAAAAGCTCAACACCCTGGCCACAGCCTCCTACAACAGCCGTATTGAAAACCCGGTGAACGCCTCCGCCTGGCTCTCCCGGGACGAAAAGGTCTGCCGGGCTTTCGAGGCGGACCCTCTCAGCAATTTCCCCTTTACCGCCGCCGGATATCGGGATCTGTTCACCGGGCTTTCAGAGATCTCCTCTCCCCAGTGGGCCCAGAAAGCGCCCAAGGGCCTGCCGGTTTTCCTCATCGCAGGGGACCAGGACCCGGTGGGCAATTACGGCGCGGGGCCCCAGGAGGTGGCAGGCTGGCTCCGAGACGCCGGGATCCAGGATGTACAGCTAAAGCTCTATCCCGGAATGCGTCACGAGGTCCTTAACGAGATCGGCAAGGAGGAGGCCTATCAGGATGTGCTGGGCTGGCTGAAGGAGAGGCTAGCATGACCCGGATGGTGCTCCTTCACGGCCTGGGCCAGACGGCGGACAGCTGGCGGGATGTGCTGAGGGAGCTGGACGGCGGGGAGACCCTCTGCCCCCAGATCTTTCAGCTGCCTACAGACGGCCCCCTGGACTATCCCAGGCTCTACCGCGCCCTCTGTGGGTATCTGGACGGTGTGCCCGGCCGGTTTGTCCTCTGCGGCCTGTCCCTGGGCGGGGTGCTGGCCTTGCAGTATGCCATTGAGCACGGAGACCGACTATCCTCTCTGGCGCTGATCGCTCCGCAATTTGACATGCCAAAAAAGCTGCTGGCCCTTCAGAACACCCTTTTCCGGCTGATGCCTGCCAAAGCCTTTGAACCCATGGGCCTGGCCAAGGTCGATGTGGTTCGCCTCTGCGGCTCTATGGCCTCTCTGAATTTTCGCGACCGGCTGGGAGAGGTCTCCTGCCCGGCGCTGGTGATCTGCGGGGAAAAGGACCGGGCCAACCTGGGGGCGGCCCGGGAGCTGGCCCGTCTCCTGCCAAAGAGCCAGCTACGCCTGATCCCCCGGGCTGGGCATGAGGTGAACGTTCAGGCCCCCCAGGAGCTAGGAGCGGTTCTCCAGGAGCTCTTGCATCAGGATATATAGTAAAACGCACTTAAAAATCGGCAAAAACCGATTTCTAAGCTAAGCAGCTACGCTGCTTGGTTCAAAAGAGGGTATTACCTCTTTTGAACTGCATTAACTATAACACATGCATTCAGGTGATTCTTGTGCAGACAAAATACCAGAGGGAATTTATCAAATTGGGGCTCAAGGTGCAATACTACCGGAAATTGCTGGGCCTGACCCAAGAGGCTTTTGCGGACAAAGCCGGGATTTCCTGGTCCCATCTTTGCAAAGATTGAGAGCCCTACCAGGGCCTTCGGCGTCTCCATGGAGACCCTGTTTGCCCTTGCGGAGGCGCTGGAGGTGCCTGTGGCCAAGTTATTTGAAGAGTGACGCCGATGAGAACATAGAAACAGCCTGCCGCCCGGAGGAATCCCCCGGACCGCAGGCCGTTTTCTTAGAGCCTCTTAGTGAGAGTGAGCGCTCTGGGGCATGTCCCGCTCGCCGTCCCAGTCCCGGAACAGCAGCGCCAGGCACCACAGGGCGGATATTCCCACCAGCGTGTAGATAATCCGCGCCACCATGGAGGTCTGACCACCGCAAATCCAGGCCACCAGGTCAAAGCGGAATATGCCCACCAATCCCCAGTTCACGCCTCCGATCACGGTCAGCGCCAAAGCGATTCGGTCGATGATGTTCATGAGATTCCCTCCTTCTCCGAAGCGGTCTCAAACCTGATCCCGCTCCTTGTGTCCTGTGAGAGGTCAGCGGCTTGCGCGCTGTCTCTCAAAAAGCATGTTTTGTTGATTAGTATGGGGGCCGGGCGGGCGCGGCAGCGCGTCCAGATTTCAGCGGGCGCGGCGCGCCTTTTGGCTGATACACTCGTGCGCTCAGATGGCTGGTTCCGGTTTCCAGGGGGCTTTGTCCCGTCTGCTCCGCAGCCGGGATAGGGGTCTCACCTGCCGGTTCGGTCGGCGCTGGACGGTCTCCACCGGAGACCAGCGCCCCCATACGTGGGTCCCCTACGCAAAACGTCCCACCGGGACGTTTATGCTACCCTCCTGCGTTGTTTTCTCAGGTGTTAGGGACAAGACCTTGGAGGCGTTGCCTCCAAACCTCCACCACCTTTGAAAAGGTGGACGAAACTTTTACGTTGGTTAGCTCAGCCAGAAAACGTAAATGTCTGCGACGAACGAAGTGAGGAAGCAGGGTAAAAGTTTTTGATCAAACTTTTTTCAAAAAGTTTGTGGGGTTTTGGGGCGACAATCGCCTGTGGCGATTTCCCGTCGCCGACCGAGCCGGCAGGCGAGACCTAACGCCCCAAGGTCTTAAAACAGGCTTTTTGAAAGACAGCGGATTTCATCTCTTTGGCTATGCTCTATTCTGCGCGGCGGCGGCGAAATTATCCCTTTTCCGCAAAAAACCGCGGGTCTCCCAGATTTTGGGAAACTCGCGGCTTTTCATTTTATAAACGCAGGAGGCTCAGCGGCCCTCTTTCTCCGCCTTGCGCACCTGCCACATGGCGAACAGGTTGGGGGCAATAAACTGGGAGGAGAAGCAGCCCGCTACCACGCCCACCATCATGGGCAGGGAGAAGGATACCACCGTGCTGATGGAGAACACGCCGGCCACGGCCAGCACCACCACCAGGGCCAGGAAGGTGGTCAGGGAGGTGAGCAGCGTGCGGCCCAGAGTCTGGCTCAGGCTCTGGTTCATGGTGTCCAGGAACTCCGCGCGGGGGCCGTTCTTCCGCTTGTTCTCCCGCACCCGGTCGTAGATGACGATGGTGCTGTTCAGAGAGTAGCCCAGCAGGGTCAGCACAACGGCGATGAAGATGTCGTTGATAGCCATGCCGAAGATCACGAACACGAAGAATGCGATGAGCACGTCGTGGAGCAGCGCCACAATGGCGGTAATACCAGCGGAAAGGCCGCCGATCTTCTTAAAGCGTAGGGCGATATACACCAGCAGCAGAATGGCCGTCAGGGCGAAGCACACCAGGCATTTCTGGAAGAACTTGGCGCCCATGGTGGCGTCCACAGAGTTGGACTCCAGCAGGGTAAAGGTGGCCTGATCAAAGGCGTTGCTGAGCTCCGTGGCGACCTGGGCCTGCTGGTCCGGGGTCAGGCTCTTGTTCCCCGCGAAGGAGATGGTCACGTTCTCCTTGCCGGTAGCCATATCCTGGTTGATGGAGACGGAGCTGTCCAGGCCCATCTTATCGGAAATGGTATTGCGGATCTCGTCATTCGTGTAGCCAGTGCCGTCTACAGAGTAGCGGATCATGGCGCCGCCGGCAAATTGGATGTCCAGCTTGGGGCCCATGATGACGCTGGCAATCAGGCCCACCACAAGAATAGCGGCGGAAATCATATAGAACGTCTTACGCTTGGCCACAAAGTCGAAGCGCTTGGCCTGACTGCCCTCCTTTGCTCCGAACATCCAACGGCTGCGGAAGGGCTTAAACGCCGCCAGGGACAAAGTCATCAGGCGGGTGGCAAACACGCCCATGATAAAATTGGCAATGATGCCCACCAGAAGGGTGAAGCCAAAGGAGAAGATGGAGCCGGTGGTGGACTGCCCGAAGATCATGGACAGGATATTGCTGGGCCCAAACACCATCATCAGCATAATCGCCACAATGGCGGTGGTGATGTTGCCGTCAAAGATGGCCCAGAAGCTGCTCTGGAAGCCCCGCTGCAAAGCGCCGTCCAGGGTTTTGCCGTTGTTCAGCTCCTCCCGCACCCGGCTGGCGGTGATCACGTTGGCGTCTACGCCGATGCCAACGGAGAGGATCAAACCCGCAATACCGGGCAAGGTCATAGTAAAGGAATTCATATTGGGGAAGAAGCCTGTGATTGCCGCGAAGCAGATGCCCATCTGGCCTGCCAGGGAAATGACCGCCACTACGCCGGGCAGGCGGAAGCAGATGATCATCAGCACCGCGATGACCACGAAGGCGATGATGCCCGCCATGAGCATGGCGTCCAGAGCCTGTCCGCCCAGGGTGGGGGCCAGGGAGTTAAAGTTGGAGGTCTCCAGGGCGAAGGGCAGAGCGCCTGCCTGGATCTGAGCGGCCAGGGTGGTAGCGCTTTCGCTGGTGAAATTGCCCTCGATGATGCACTTGCCGTCGCTAATCACTGAGTTCACGGTGGGGGCGGAGAGCCGCACGTCGTCCATCCAGATGGAGATGGTCTGGCCCACCAAGCGTCCTGTAGCCTCGGCGAACTTCTCCTTGCCCTCTTCGCTGAATTCCAGGGACACCACATACTGGGTGGAGCCGGTATCTTGGTCCTGCTGGACTCCGGCCTGGGCACTGATCACGTCCACACCCTCCAGAATAATGGTTTCCGCCGTGGTCCCTGTGGGGGTTTTGTAGACGGGGTTGCCGTTCTCGTCATAGGTCTCGGTCTCATAGCTGCCCCCCTCCCGGAAGGTAAGCATAGCTGTGGCGGAGAGCTCGCTAATGGCCTTCTCCGGGTCGAAGTCCGTCTCATCCGACTTCCAGGGGAAGCGCACAATAATCCGGTTATTCGCCTCGTCGGTGTAGAGCTCATAGTCGGTAATGTTCTGAGAAACCATACGGGTTTCGATGATCTGTTTGGCGGATTCCAGTTCGCTGGGGGTGGCCTTGATTCCGCCCGCCGGGCTGAAGGTTGCCTCCACGCCGCCGCGGATGTCAATGCCCCAGCGGATATCCCCAGCCCCCTTGATGTAGGTGACCTTGAAGTCGCCGTTCTGCCCATATACGCCGAACAGGGACGTATATACCAGGGCGGCGATGAGAATCAGCACCACAAAGAATACGGGTTTCTTTACTCGCCTCATGTTTCTTTTCCTCCAATTTCCCGTCCGTTTTTACTGTATTGACTAAATTCTCACGGCGGGACCTATACTTTATATTGACAGAGCCAGATCTTTATTACATACAAAACAGGGCAGCAGAAACTACCCTGTCTGTATTATCCCAATTGTAATTAGTCCTCCACAGGTTCTTCTGCCTGGGGATCTTCCGTGCTGAACACGACCGCCTCGGCAGGCGCGCCCTCTGCGGCGGCATCGGCAGCGGCCTGCTCGTCCTCCAGGACAGCCCGGATGGATAGAGAAACCCGATGGCGCTCCAGATCCACGTCGGTGATCTTCACGTTTACCGTATCACCCACCTTCAGCACGTCCTGGGGCTTGTCAATCCGGTGATCCGCAATCTGGGAAATATGAATCAGGCCATCAATGCCGGGAATTACGCTGGCAAAAGCGCCAAAGGCGGTCATGCCCACGATCTTTGCCTCGCATACAGTGCCTACAGGATACTCCCGCTCCAGCTTTACCCAGGGATTGTCCTCAGGACGCTTATATCCCAGGGAGATTTTGTTGTTCTCCCGGTCCAGGCCCTTTACGTATACGTCCACGGTGTCGCCCACGTTCACCACTTCGCTGGGATGCTTCACCCGGTTCCAGCTGAGCTCGGAGATATGGATCATGCCGTCCACACCGCCCAAATCCACGAAAGCGCCGAAATTGGTGAGGGATTTCACCTTGCCGGTGTAGCTCTGGCCCTCTTCCACCTGCTCCCAGAACTTGGCCTGGGCGGCCTTGCGCTCTTCCCGTAGCACGCTGCGGATAGAGCCCACAGCCCGGCGGCGCTGGCGGTTCACTTCAATAATGCGGAACTTGACCTCTTGGCCCTGCAGAGCGGTCAAGTCCTCCCCCCGGCTGGCGGTGGCCTGAGAAGCGGGCACAAACACGCGCATGGCATCCCGCAGGACGATCACGCCGCCCTTTACCACTTCAATTACCTTACCCTCCAGAATTTCCCCGCTCTCCTGAGCGGCCTGGATCACGTCCCAGCCCTTCATGGCGTCCACCCGGCGCTTTGAGAGCATAATAGTGCCCTCCTGGTCGTTGGTTTTCATGATGAGCAGCTCCAGCTCGTCGCCCATTTTTACTACATCCTCGGGCTTAGCCGCCGGATCGTTGGAAAGCTCGGACGCGGGAATGAACCCGGCCTGTTTCCTGCCTACGTCCACATAGACTTCTGTGGGGGAGATGCCAACGACAACGCCATGTACCTTCTCATCTGTATTCATGCTCTTGAGCGATTCCTCAAGCATCTCCTCAAAATTTTGTTCCGTGCTGTTGACTTCAGCCATGGTAACTAGTACCTCCTTTATTATGCTTGCGGGAGTAGACGCACCCGCCGTTATGCCAACGCTCAGGCCGGCGGAAAAAACGGGCAAATCCTCCAGGTCCCCCGCCTTTTCAATGAGGTACGTTTCACTGTGCTGCGAGCAGATGTCCCGCAGCTTGGCCGTATTCGAGCTGTTTCTGCCCCCCACAACCACCATGCGGTCGCATCTGCGGGCCAGATCCAGCGCCTCTTTCTGCCGTTTCGCTGTTGCATTACATATTGTATCAAAAATTGCGGCGTTTGTACATAGTTTTTTCAGAGTTTCAGAACATTTTTGCCAGAGAATTTTATGGAAAGTAGTCTGGGCTGCGGCGGTGACTGGAGCCGACTTCAATTCTGGCCTCTCCTTCACCAGATGTAGTAGCTCTTCTTCATTACAGCACACAAAATATGGCCCTTTACAGTGGCTGATTACACCCTGCACCTCTGGATGCCCTGGATCTCCGAACAGGAGAAACGTATCTCCGCGCTCTGTGGAACACCCGGCCAAGTGATGGATTTTTTTTACAAAGGGGCAGGTAGCGTCTACAAATGGGATTCCCAGGCGGCCGATTTCCTCCTCTACCCCAAGGGGCACTCCATGGGACCGCAACACCAGCGTATATCCTGGCGGAACCTCTCCCACAGAATCCACCACCTTTACTCCCTGAGCCTCCAGCTGTTCCACCAGTTGGGGGTTGTGGAGCAGCGCTCCCAGGGTGGCCACCCGCTTCCCCTCCTCCAGCAGGGCGTACACCATGTCCACCGCCCGCTTGGCCCCGAAGCAGAACCCCGCGCTCCCGGCAAGCTCTATTTTCATCATAAGCCCCCTTTCTATGGGATTTCCTGGCCGCCCCTTCCCTCTTATTCCAAGAGCCTGACGGTCTGTCCGTCTCCATCCAGCTCAACCGTCTTGCCAATAGGCAGGGTGAGCATTGGGACGGTGTGGCAGCAGTCAAATTCCGCGAGGATTGGGAAATTCGGGCGGCCTATGACTTCCAGCAGGATCTCATAAGGGGTCTTGCCGGTTTCCTGCTTGTCGAACCGGCGGTGCTTTCCCAGGATAAGCCCGCCTACTTTATTAAATATCCCGCACAGCTTCAGCCAAGAAAAATATCTTTCCGCATGCGCGGCAAATTTCTCCGTATCCTCCAGGAACAGGATGTCGCCCCGCCGGATTTCCGGCATATATCTGCTGCCATAAATCCCAGTGAGGGTGTTCAGGTTCCCACCGATCAGCCTGCCTGTGGCTCTCCCGCCGCAGACAGTTGTCCAGGTATTGGGCCGGGGCTCCTTATGGGTGGGTCCGCTGGTCCAATCGGTCACTTCTTCAGAGAAAACCTCCGGCATCCGATAGGAATACGGCGGCGTATATCCTTCCAGCACATCCTTCATGCACCGGTCAGTTGCCTCTAAAAACGGCGGGTACTGCCCAAAAGTAGTCACCAGATTCGGCCCATAATAGGTAACGATTCCTGTGATCTGATAGATACCCAGCAGGATAGCCGTGATGTCCGAGTGACCAAGGATAATTTTCGGCGTCTTTTTGAATTGTTCATAATCAATATACGGCAGAATGGAATTTGAGACCATTCCGCCCACAGTGGCCATCATGCAGTTCACCGAATCATCTGCCAACAGGGCATTGAACTCCCGGGCGCGTTCCTGGATAGAGCCAGAGCGGTAGCAGTCCTTTTGATCCATCAGAAATCCCGGTTTGACCTTATAGCCCAGAGATTCCAGATGGGCAACCGCCAGCCCTGCCGCCTCCGGCGCTTCCGCCGCCAACGGATAGGAGGATGTGAACAGCCCGACAGTATCTCCAGGTTTCAGGTTAGGCGGACATATCATCTGCATTTCCTCCCAGCCTATTTTGAGTCGGACGGCGCGGCCTCCTCCGGCAGCTGGGAGGGCAGGCCCAGCTCCTTCAGGGTCTCCTCCCGCAGGGCGGCGATCTCCGCCATGATCATCCGGCTGGCCTTGCGCAGCTGCATCCCGGAGTCGTCGGGGATAGCCAGCTTCTCGGCGGGGATGGGCTTGCCGATGTTCACGATATGCCGCTTGAACTTCTTGGGCAGCCCCCCGTCCCCGGCAGTGATGCACACCGGCACCACCTGGGCGCCGCTACGGTAGGCCAGCAGGGCCGCGCCGGTTTTGGGCTTCTGCAGCCGGCCGTCCTTGGAGCGGGTGCCCTCAATGAACACCCCCACCATGGCGTTTTCCTCCAGAAGCTGGTCGGCGTCCGCCAGGGCGTCCGCGCCGCCGGTGCCCCGGCGCACGGGGAAGGCCCCCAGGCTCCGGAGAATCCCGCCGATGAACCAGTTCTCAAAGAGCTCCTCCTTTGCCATGTAGAACACCTGCCGCCTCACGGACACCCCCAGCATCACCGGGTCCCGCTTGGCCATGTGGTTGCAGCACAGGAGCACCGGCCCGGTTCTGGGCACGTTTTCCCGGCCCCGCACGTGCAGGCGGAACACGGGATAGTAGAACAGCGTGAGAAAGAACTGCCCGATGGCATAGACCAGACCCTTGCGCTTTGGTTTGCTCTTCAATTCCTCAGCCCTCCTTTTCGTCTCTGCCCATCCGCTCCCGGGCCAGAGTTACCAGCGCCTCCACCACCTGGGAAAAATCCAGCCCTGTGGTATCCAGAGTCACCGTGTCCGGGGCGGTGAGCCTCAGCTGGGGCTCATCCTGCCGGTCCCGCTGGACAACCTCGGCCAGCACCTGCTGGAACTCCGCTGGCTCCCCGGCCTCCTCCAGCTGGGCGGTACGCCGCCGGGCCCGTTCTTCCGGGGAGGCAGTGAGAAAAACTTTCAGCTGGGCCTTGGGCAGAATCACCGTTCCGATGTCCCTGCCGTCCATAATCACATCCGCCCGCTCCGCGAGCCCCCTCTGGAGGTCCACCAGGAATGCCCGGACCTCCGGGATATGGGACACCCATCTGGACGTGGCGATGGACACCTCCTGGGTGCGGATCTCCCCGGAGACGTCCCGGCCTCCCAAGAGGGTACGCTGGCCCTGTGGGCCGTATTCCAGGGAGACCTCCACCCCGGGCAGGGCCGCGATGACGGCGGCGGGGTCCTCCAGATCCACCCCGGTCTCCAGCATGTATAGGGCGATGGTACGGTAGAGCGCGCCGGTATCCACATAGGTGAAGCCCAGAGCTTTGGCCGCCGCCTTGGCTACGCTGGACTTTCCCGCTCCGGCCGGGCCGTCGATGGCAATGGCGAACATGCGTTTTCTCTCCTTTCAAATCCTACTTGCGATATCTGAATTTATACACGAAATTTCCGTGCTCCGTGGGCTGAGTAAACTCAAACTCGAACCGCACCAGCCAGGCGCATAGCACGGCGGCCGAGGAGATGATCAGAACGGTCAGCAGCTTTTTCATACGCGGGGCGCTCCTTTCTCGGGGAATATCTCCCTCCATGCATCATATTCTCTTCGCAGCAGGCGGTATTCCAGGCGGGTTTTCATCTGTCCGCCGTGCCAGACCCAGTCCACCCGCTCCGCCTCCCGGACCATGCCGCATTTTTGCATAATTCTCTCGGAGCCCCGGTTCTCCTGGAGGCAGCCGGTGGAGAACCTGTACACCCCGTCCTCCAGAAAGGCGAAGCGGATCACCTCCCGGAAGGCCTCGGTACCGTAGCCCTTGCCCCAGAACTCCGGGAAGTAGAAGTAGCCCCCGTGGACCAGCTTGCCCACAGGCGTGCGGCCCTCCACGGTGTAGCCCACGGAGCCGATCTGCCTGCCGCCCTCCTTCAGCTCCGCCCGGAGGAAATAGAAGGTCCGGTCTGGCTTTTTCTGGTCAGCCAGCACGTTGGCGAAATCCGCCCGGGCCTCCTCCCGGCTGTGGACCATGATGTCCCCCATATAGCGGCCCATGGTCCCCTCGTGGCTTTTCAGCTGATAGTATTCTTCCTCATCCTGGGGGAGATAATCCCGCAAAACCAGCCGTTCCGTCTCCAGGCGGATTTTCCCGGCGCTTTTTCGCAAAAACCGGTCGATGAGGGCGATGTCCCGCAGGTCCTTCTCCCGGCCCAGCTTCTCCTTCTGCTTCCGGATGCTCAGAAGGCTGGCGGAGCGCAGACCCTCCACCGTGACCACCTCTTCGGTGTCCCAGTCCTCCAGGAGCTCCACATCCTGGCCATAGGCGAAAATCCGGGCGCCGCCCAGCCCGTCCCGGCGGAAGGGGACGCCCCGGGCCTCCAGGCGGTCCGCAAGGGCGCTGGTGCAGATCAGGTCCACATCGTGGGTGGTCTCCCGCACGCCGAAGAGCACCAGGGCCGCCCCGGAAGTGAGCCAGCAATCCCCGCTGTCCATAAAATCCAGCCCCCGGACAATCTCCAGCACGTCTTTCCGGGAGAGCATTGGTCTGTCGTCCATGACGATTCTCCTTTTCTAAAATAATATATAATTTATATGGGGGGAACGGCGGGCGCAATAGCGGGTCCAGATTTCAGCAGGCAGGGCGCGCTCTCGGCTGGTACGCTCGTGCGCTCAGATAGCAGGTTCCGGGACTAAGGGTTTCGTCCCGCCTGCTTCGCAGTCGGGATATCCCTGAAAGCGCTGGCTGGTTCCGGGACTAGGCCCCTTTTTCTCTTGCAAAAAGGGGCCTCTTGCCGGGCTTCGCCCGTCAATTCACCACCAAAATTGCGCTTCTCAGGTGTTAAGGTCAAGGGAAAGACCGTGGGACTCCGTCCCACACCCTGCCAGGGGCCTAACGCCCCTGGACCGCGCAATATGTTGTGGCTATGTGAAAATCGTAAAACGTTCACGACGAGCAAAGCGAGGAGTGGGTAAAAGTTTTTGATCAAACTTTTTTCAAAAAGTTTGTGGGGTGTGGGGGTGAGCGTCTGCCAGTGGCAGACACGCCGCGAACCGACCGAGCCGGCAGGTGAGACAACGCCCCAAGGTCTTAAGGGGTCCCCATGCTCATCCCGGCCAGCCGTCCTGTGGAAAAGGCGATCTGCAAATTATAGCCGCCGGTGGGCGCGTCCACGTCCAGCACCTCCCCGGCAAAATAGAGCCCCTTCACCAGCCGGGACTCCATGGTTCTGGGGTCCACCTCCTTGAGGCTCACCCCCCCGGCGGTGACGATGGCCTCCTCCAGGGGCCGAAAGCCACGGATCTCCACGGTGAAATCCTTCAGCAGGGCCAGAAGCCCTCGCCGCTGCTCCCTGGTCACCGAGTGGCACCGGGTCTCCCCGGGAATCCCCGAGCGCTCCACCGCCACGGGGATCAGCTTCTGGGGCAGAAGCCGGTCCAGGGAGTTCTGGAACACCCGGTTCCGGTTCTCCTCCAAGTCCCGGAGCAGCCGGGCGTCCAGCTGGGACTCGCTCAGGGCGGGCTTCAGGTCCAGGTGGACCGTGTATTTCCCCGGCTTTCGCATATGGGCCGAGGCGCTGAGGATCGTGGGCCCGGACAGGCCGAAATGGGTGAAGAGCAGCTCCCCGAAGTCCTCGTATACCGGCTTCTTCTTCCCGGCCTCCGTCACCCGCACTCCGCAGTTCCGCAGGGAGAGGCCCATCATCCGGGCGCAGAACTCCCCCTCCTCCACCAGGGGAACCAGGGAGGGCCCCACCGGCACAATGGTATGCCCCACAGCCTCCGCCAGCCGGAAGCCGGAGCCGTCGGAACCAGTGGACGGGTAGGACGCGCCTCCGCAGGCGACGAGCACCCGGTCCGCCGGATGGACCCCGGACTCTGTCTCCACCCCCCGCACGGTCCCCGCCTCCACCAAGATCTGGCTGGCCGTCTCCCGCAGGACCCGCGCCCCGGATCTCTCCACGAAGCGCCCCAGGGCGTCCGCCACATCGTGGGCGCTGTCCGACTGGGGGAACACCCGCCGGCCTCGCTCCACCTTCAGGGGCACGCCCAGGCCCTCAAAAAAAGCCATGACCGCCTCTGGAGAAAAAGCGTTCACCGCGCTATAGAGAAATTTCCCCCCGTGGGCCGCAGCGATTACGTCCTGGGGCGGGCACTGGTTGGTCAGATTGCACCGCCCTTTGCCGGTGATACGCAGCTTCCGGCCCAAGCGGCGGTTTTTCTCCAAAACCACAGTTGGAATCCCCTGGGCGGCGCACATGCCCGCAGCCATCAGCCCTGCCGCGCCACCGCCAATCACAGCCGCGCCCGTCAAGCGTTCCTCTCTTCCACTTTTTCGTAGACTCCATATTCGTCCCAGATGGACTCGATCTGCCGCAGGGTCTCCGCCACCTCCTGCTTCTTCCGGATCGCCACGGTAACGATCAGCGCGTTGATCAGGCTCAATGGTCCCACCAGGGAATCCACAAAAGAAACCATATCGCTGTGGGCGAGAAGCACATGGGAGGCGCTCTCCGCCACAGGCGACAGGCGGCTGTCCGTAATGGCGATAGCCGTCATTCCCCGGCTGGATGCGTATTGCAGAGCCTTGGCAGCCTTTTTGGAGTACCGAGGAAAGCTGATGGCAATAATGGCGTCCTCCGCCCTGGCCCGAACCATCTGCTGGTAAATGGAGGCCTCGCTGGTGGCCTCTATCAGCAACACCGTGTCAAACACCAGTCGGAGATAGTGGGCCAGGAAGGTGGCCAGGGCCAGAGAGCTCCCGGCTCCCAGAACAAACACCCGTCTGACCCCCACCAGAGCGTCCACCGCCCGGTAAAAGGCCTCTTCATCCCGGCTTTCCCGGGTGTGGCGGAGGATGTCGATGTCCTGCCCCAAAACCGCGTCCAAAAGCCTTTCCTGAGGGAAGTTCCGGGAAGTCATTTCCAGCCGCTGAAAGCTGGTGAGCTTGTTGCGAATCATTTCCTGCACGGCCTGCTGCATGGCCGGATATCCCGAGTACCCGATCTCCGTGGCGAAACGCACCACTGTGGATTCACTGACTCCCACCGTGGCCCCCAGCCGGGAAGCGGTCATAAAAGCCACCTCCTCCGGGTGCTCCTGAAGATACCGGGCAATGGCCCGCTGACTCTTGGAAAAGCCCCGGCTGCTGTCCTGGATCCTGGCGGAAAGCTGGTTGTTCATGGAAATGTCCTCCCTCTCCCAAAAAGACAATAATAGCTTTATTTTACGTCTTTTCTGCAAGAAAATCAAGTCGAAAAGCAAAAAAGCCCGCTCTCTCTGAGCAGGCTTTGGCTTTTTTGATTATTTTTGCAGGTATTTGGCGATCATCCGCCGGAATCTCCGGTAATACTGGGCGATCACCCCGGCCAGGGCAATATCATACACCACGAACACTCCGTTGGCCAGCAGGAGCAAAACCGCCGGCCCATATGCCCCAACAAAGGGAATCTCCATAAATTCCTCCGCAGGCGCACCCAAAACCCAGATAGTCAGCAACGCCTCGGATACCGCCGCAGCGTTAAACAGCGCCAGCTTTGCAGCCCAGCGGAGCACGGCGCCCTTGATTTTGCTCAATACCGCGTAAAGCGCCGGGTAATAGCCGAAAAACAACAGATAAATCAGCGCGGCCTCCCGGTCCGGAGCCAGGAAAAGGCACAGAAGCCCTGTGGCCCCAAAGGTTCCGAAGGCGTATCCCAGCCCGGCCTCCGCCACGATGGGAATCAGCAGGCATCCGGCCAGGGCGGGAACTGCCACCGAGGCCAGAGAGAACAGCCCTTCAAAGAGCATCAGCACCACGGACATAGCCGCGATCACGCCGCAGAGGGCCAGCTTCTTTGCGTCCTTCACGTTCTCCGCCTTCCTTTTTTGAGATTAAGACCTTGGAGGCTCTGCCTCCAAACCTCCACCGCCTTTGAAAAGGCGGGCGAAACTTTTACCCACTCCTCGCTTTGCTCGTCGTGAACGATTTACGGTTTTCGCATAGCCACAACACATTGCGCGGTCCAGGGGTGGGGAAAATCGCCAGTGGCAGACGCTCACCCCTCAAACTCCCCACCAGCTGGAATCTGGACGCGCCATCGCGCCATCCGAGCCCCCTATCATTAACAGCAGGGGATCAGGTCCCCGCCCATGCACTCGCAGCAGCAGTCCGCCATCAGCAGTCCGGAGCACATGTCGCAGGTGTTGCACTCGCCGCCGCTCATATTCCGGTTGGGATTATACCCGCCGTACATGCCTCCCCGCTGGTTCATGGCCTGGTTCAACGCGGCGCTGTACTCCCCGTTTCCAGGGTCCATCTGGCAGGCCCGGGAAAAGTGGTCCTTGGCCTCCTCCAGCCAGCCCCGGCGGTACAGCACCGAGCCTTTTAAGAAATACCACTCGGCATTGCGGCTTCCGGCGGGCACACCGTTCAGAATCTGCTCCGCGTCGGCAATGCGGCCGGACATAATGAAGCTGCGCACATCGCTGAAGCCTGAACTTCCACTGGAATGCACCGGATTCTGCGCTCCGCCGTAGGAATAGCCTCCGCCTCTGCGTTGGGCGGTAATGGCGTCATAGGCCTCGTTGATCTCCTTCATCTTTTCATCGGCCAGATCTTTCAGCGGGCTGTCCGAGTACTGGTCCGGATGATATTTTTTTGCCAACGCCCGGTAAGCGTCCTTAACCTCTTCGTCGGTGGCGGAACGGGACACCCCCAAAACCTTATACGGATCCGTCATAGCAACCTTCCCTTTCTTGCTTTTACCTCGAATTGTCCTTTTCCCAAATCCTGCCGCCTCTTTCGCTTTCAGGCAGGCTCTATAGCCTTTTCAGTTCCCGTCTGGATTTTTCCTTCACATGGAGAAACAGGATCTCTCTCTGCACCTGGGGCAGCCCCTTCTCCCCCACATTTCGAATGATAGGCCCGAACCGCTCCAGCTCCATCAGATTCAGCGCCAAAACTACCTGGGCGGCGGTAGCGTTGAGCACGGCATTACACTCCTCCTCGGCCCAGGCACGCTCCTCCCCGGAGAGCTCCTTCTTTTCCTCCAGTCCCAACTTCCTGACGAAGGGGTTGAAAGCCCCGCTCTGCAGATCCTCTCCCAGATCCTCCGCCGCGTCCATCAGATAGACCCAGCGGCCCAGGAAATACCCGAACCGGGCCCATACCGGCTTTTGCCTTTCATTTTCCTTTGCCAGCTCTCCGAAAACCGCCTCCAGCAGACGGGCGGTGGGCTCGGCGCAGGCATCCACGCCCTCCAAATTCTTCTCCGCCTGACGCTGGCCCTCCATGGCGGCCTCCACCGTCTCCGCCAAAAAGGGATAACGTTTGGCGGCTCTTTTTGCCTGTCCCGAGGCCAGGGGCACAAGCAGCCTGCTTCCCAGGGATTTCAGAAAACCCTCGTCCTGGAGATTGTCCCGCAACTTGTGATAGGTGAGCAGCACGCACAGAGCCGCCGCTTTTTTGTACTCTTCTCCAGGACTGGACAGATACGTGCAGGCCTTCAGGGGATTGCACACGCACCGTCCCCGGCACTCCTCCACCTGTCCGCCGGGAGCGCACAGGGCCAGAAGAGCATAAAAGGCGCAGTCATAGCTCAGGGCGAACCGGGAAAAGATCCCATACTCCCGGCCCAGGATTTTGCACAGCTGGCAGTAGACCGCCTTATATTGGCTGTACTCCCGCACCAAAAGCTCCGGTTTATAAGGGCGCACATAGCCGAACATGGTTTCATCCTTCTTTACAGGTGGTTTCTCCATCCCCATTGATTTTGGGCGGGACTGCCTTTCATGATTATTGTAGCGGATTTTGCGGCCAAGTTGTTGAACACACTGTAAACAAAAGCCGCAATTTCCTTAACTTTTCCCACCGGCGAACACCGGACCGCAGCGAACTTTTTTGCAGCGCGCCCTCGGTCCCGCGAAGCCCGAAGGCCGGCGGCCCGCGAACCGGACGGGCGCTCTCCCTCACCGGAAAAGATCCAGCGCGTTCTCTACCACCTCTACTCTCACGTCCGTGCCCCCGCTGGCATACTCTCCATCCAAAGACCAGGGCATAGGCTCCGCACAGGAAAAAGAAGCTCCTGCCGTATGCACAAAGGTAATCAGTTCCTCATCCCCCTTGCCGCCGCCCAGAGCTAAAAGGATCCGGTTCAGCTCGTGAAGATTCTTGGGCTTCTTCACAAGGGACAGTTCGAATTTTCCATCCGCGGGATCCACCTTTCCAGCATCCAGCTTAATCACCCCGCCCAGCGAAGTGGAATTGCTCACAGCGCCGAAGATGTACTCCCCTTCATAAATGCCGCCCTCCGCCGTCTCCACCCGGACAGAATAGGATTTCAATGCCGGAAGCTCCTTGATGCCCTCGATCACATAGGCCAGGTGCCCCAGGGAGTTTTTCAGGCTTTGGGTCGCGGTATAGGAACTCTGGGTAAAGGCTCCAAAGGAGGCCACATAAATAAAGTACCGGTCCCCAAAGCGCCCGGCATCAATGGGCGAAGGATGGCCGTTGGCAATGAGCTCCGCCGCATCACTGGGGTCCTTGGGCAGCCCCAGAAAGTTGGCGAAGTCATTGGTGGTTCCTGCGGGAATATAGCCTAGCGGAAGGCGGGTCCCGCGCAGCAGCAGCTCGTTCACTGTGGCGCTCAGGGTGCCGTCCCCTCCACAGCACACCAGCACGTCTGGACCGCTCTTTATGGACCGGTCCAGAGCTTCCCGGGCATGAACCGCATTTACCGTGAGCTCCATTACCGGCTGACTACCCGTGGCAGAAAACGCCCGGTGGACCCCCTCCATCTCTCGAAGAATGGTCTGTTTCCCGGCATTGGGGTTGACTAAAATTCTAGCTTTCATCGTTTTCTCCTCCCTTTCGTTCGCAGCACATGGCGCGAAGAACGGCAAAAGGTTCTCGTTGGGTTTCACCGGGCCGAAACTGTCGTTCACACGTCCCGGCCTGTTTTCCGTCTTGCTGTGCAAATTTCTAACAGAGTTGGCTGAAGAGTTGGCTGAAAAGGCGCCTCCAACCAGTGCGGCTGTTTCGCGTCCTGCGGCAACGTCTCATGACTTCTGTCCATAGCGCTCCCGCACCCGCTCAAAGATGAACGGGGTAATGCCGGGGTAGGTAATACCTTCCGGCAGGCTGTCAAACTCCTGTACCTGAGCCATCTCGCTTTCCGGCAGGGCCCCCAGCTTTTGGATATCCGCAAAGAACACCGCGCCCCAGGAGCCGCCCTCCTTGTCTCCTGCCTCCCAGGCATAATACCGGCACACCGGCTCTATGGCAAATTTTTCCGCGCCGCTCTCCTCCCAGAGCTCCCGGCGGGCGGCGGCTTCCGCGCTCTCCCCCGGCTCTATGTGCCCGCCCTGGGTCTCCCAGGTATCCCGCTCTTGGTGGCGGCTCAACAGCAGTTTTCCCTTATACCGTGAAAATACCACTACATATTTATTCCTTCCGTTTTCGTCCCAGTCATAAACCTGGCAGCACAGATTCGCCATTTTCCATCCCCCTTTTCCTAGATTTGACAATTATAGCAAATTCCCAAGGAAAAGTAAAGCGGACGGCTTTGCCGGAAACAATCGGATGCGAGTTCCTTTTCGAAAATACTGTTTACGGCTTTTCCTTTGCATGGCCGCCCACAGTTGCCATAACCTGGTTTATGCGCAGGAGTGGAATGTTGAAAACTCTGTGGAAACTGTTGAGAACCCTTTGTCCTACCCGAAAAAGGGCCGTGGAAAAGTTTCCCCAAGCTCTTATTTTATGTAAAGCGATGGATAATAATAGATGATTTTTGCAAATCCAGGCGCGGCGGGAGGCCAAACCCGCTCCAAAGCCGCCCCACAGGCCGCTCTGCCAAAAGATTCTCCTTCCTTTTTGGCGAAAATTGTGCTATTATATAGGCGTAGGCTTCCCGCCGGAAAGGATGCTTTTTTTGTAGAAATACTGTGTGGCCTCCATGCGCACAGAAGAGTTCGCAAGCGAACTCGCGCGCATTCCGGCAAGGTCGTGGGGTTTCGCCCCCACACGACGACCAGCTTAAGACCAGCTGGACCGGTCAAAGCTGTCCAGGGCAAAAGTTTCGTCCACCTTTTCAAAGGTGGTGGGGGGTTCAGGGGGCGACAATCGCCGGTGGCGATTTCTCGTCGCCGACCGAACCGGCAGGTGACAAGAACTCCTGAACCGCCGGAGGCCAACACATACTTTTAAAAAACAAAAAACAACAAATTCGCCATAGGAGGTTTCCCATGAGAGAAGACATCTGCTCAATTCCCGTCAATGAAGTGTTCGAGCCCAAGGATGGCTGTCCCTTTTGCAGGATGCGGGATATGCTGGAGGACCGGATGGCCACCTACATCACCGGCGCAGCCATGATGGAGCCCGACGTGCGCATCGAGACCAACCGCCTGGGCTTCTGCGCCGAGCACTTCAACCAGATCCTGGCCCGGGGCAGCCGCCTCTCCGTGGCCCTGATTCTGGAGAGCCTTCTGGCCGAGGTGAAGGGCCAGGTGTTTCCAGAGGGCAAAACCCCCGCGAAAAAAATCACCGCCGCCGTACATAGCCGCCAGGAGAACTGCTTCATCTGCGAGAACATTGACAAAAACATGAAGCACCTGCTGGACAGCACCGTCACCCTCTGGCAGGCCGAAGAGGAGTTCCGCCAGCTCTACGCCGCCCAGCCCTACATCTGCCTGCCCCACTACGGCCTTTCGCTGGAGGCCGCCCAGAAAATGCCCAAAAAGAATTTCATCCCCTTTGAGGCGGCTACCACCAAGCTGGCCAAAGGCTATCTGGAGGAGCTGAGCGGCGACGTGACCCATTTCTGCCGGATGTTCGACTACCGCAGCGCCGGTGGGGACTGGGGCAACTCCCGGGACTCCATCGAGCGGGCCATGGAGTGGCTCACCGCCCGGCCCACGGTGGCCCAGCAGAATTCCGGAGAGAAAAACCGGTGACCCTGCCCCTTCCCCCCTGCTTCGACCTGGCCCAGACTTTGGACTGCGGTCAGGCCTTCCGCTGGCGGCAGAGGGATTCTTGCCGGTGGGAGGGCGCGGCCCTGGGCCGGAGCCTGCGCCTGAGCCAGTCCGGCGGGGCGCTGGAGGCGGACTGCTCCCCAGAGGAGTGGGCGCGGATCTGGGCTCCATATTTTGACCTGGAGGAGGACTATACCCGCATCCAGGCGGAGCTGGCGGACCTGAGCCCGGTTCTGGCGGAGGCGGCGGCGTTCGCGCCGGGAATCCGGATCCTACGCCAGGACCCCTGGGAGGCCCTGTGCACCTTCGTGCTGTCCCAGAACAACAATATCCGCCGGATCAAGGGGCTGGTGGAGGCATTCTGCCGGCGGTTTGGGCCGGAAATCCCCGGTTCCCCTCTGCGGGGGTTCCCATCGGCGGAGCGGGTCGCCGCCCTGTCTCTGGAGGATCTGGCCCCCCTGCGCATGGGCTACCGGGCCCCCTATGTGCTGGACGCGGCCCGGAGGGCAGCCGCCGGGGAGATCCCTTTCTGCCGCATTCTGGAGGAGGAGCCTGATTTTGGCCGGGAGCAGCTGCGGAAAATCCAGGGGGTGGGGCCCAAGGTGGCGGAGTGCGCCCTGCTCTACGGCTTTCATAAGACGGAGTGCTTTCCCCTAGACGTGTGGATGAAGCGGGCCATGGCGGTGCTGCTGCCGGGGGTAAGGCCGGAGGACTTCGGCGGGAACGCCGGGCTGGCCCAGCAGTACCTGTTTCATTACAGCAGGATGCACCCGGAGCTATTTTAATGTTTTGGAAGTAATAGTGGGCCTCCAGGCGCACAAGACTTGGCAAAGCCAAGTTTCGACCAGCTGGACCGGTCGATGTTGTTAACTATAGCATTCCAAGCTAACCAGGGTAAAGTTTTCGTCCACCTTTTTCAAAAGGTGGTGGGGGTGGAGGGGGCAAAGCCCCTCCCCGCCGGAGGCCGTAAACATCGTCCCCAAAACGCGAATATCCGAGTACTCCCCCGGCGATTCATCATATTGACTTGATAGCAAAAAAGGAATATAATTGTCAAATAAGCATACTTTTCTTTTTAGAAAGTATAAAACGCAGGAGGAATCCTTATGCCCATCACCGACCTATTAGAGCGCAATTCCAAATTGTATGGCGGAGAGACCGCCCTGGTGGAGATCAACCCCGAGGTACGGGAGCCCTGCCGGGTCACCTGGAGAGAATACGAGCTCATCCAGCCGGGAGGCCCCGTGCCCTACCGCCGGGAGATCACCTGGTCTGTGTTCGACGAAAAGGCCAACCGCGCCGCCAATCTGCTGCTCAGCCGGGGCATTGGCAAGGGCCAAAAAGTGGCCCTCTTGATGATGAACTGCCTGGAATGGCTGCCCATCTACTTCGGCATCCTGAAAACCGGGGCCGTGGCCGTGCCCCTGAACTTCCGCTATACCGCCGAGGAGATCGAATACTGCGTACACCTGGCGGACGCGGATATCCTGTTCTTTGGCCCGGAGTTCATCGGCCGGATAGAGGAAATTGCCGGATCCATCAGCCGGGAGCGGCTGCTCTTTTTTGTGGGCGAGGTCTGCCCCTCTTTCGCCGAGGACTACCACCGGGCCGCAGCCAACTGCTCCAGCGCGCCCCCCAAGGTTCTCATCGATGACGAGGACGAAGCCGCGATCTACTATTCCTCCGGTACCACAGGCTTCCCTAAGGCCATTTTGCTGCGGCATTCCGCGCTGATGCAGTCCGCCCGCATGGAGGCCGTGCACCACGAAACCACCCACGAGGACGTGTTCCTCTGCATCCCGCCCCTGTACCACACCGGCGCGAAAATGCACTGGTTCGGGTCCCTGTTCACCGGGGGCAAGGCCGTGCTGCTGAAGGGCAATTCCCCAGAGGCCATCTTCCAGGCCGTCTCTACAGAGCGCTGCACTATCGTCTGGCTGCTGGTGCCCTGGGCCCAGGACATTCTGGCCGCTCTGGATCGGGGGGATCTGAAGATGGAGGACTACACCCTTGGCCAGTGGCGGCTGATGCACATCGGCGCTCAGCCCGTGCCCCCCAGTCTGGTAAAGCACTGGTGGGAATACTTTCCTCATCACAAATATGACACCAATTACGGCCTGTCCGAATCCACCGGCCCCGGCTGCGTCCACCTGGGGGTGGACAATCCCCACAAGGTGGGGGCCATCGGCGTGCCCGGCATGGGTTGGCGGGTGAAGATCGTGGACGAGAAGGGCGAACCTGTAAAGCAGGGTGACGTGGGTGAGCTGTGCGTGAAGGGCGGCGGCGTGATGGTGTGCTATTACCATGACGAGAAGGCCACCGAAGAGGTGCTGCAGAACGGCTGGCTCCACACCGGGGACATGGCCCGCCAGGACGAGGACGGCTTCATCTTCCTGGTGGACCGGAAGAAGGACGTGGTCATCTCCGGCGGCGAGAACATCTACCCTGTGCAGATTGAGGCCTTTTTGGCCGGGCATCCGAAGATCCACGACGTGGCGGTCATCGGCCTGCCGGACTCCCGTCTGGGCGAGATCGCCGCGGCCATCGTTCAGGTGAAGGAGGGTATGTCTTGTACAGAGGAGGAAGTCATGGACTTCTGCCAGGGCCTTCCCCGGTACAAGCGCCCCAGAAAGCTGATTTTCGCCCCTGTGCCCCGAAACGCCACCGGGAAGATTGAGAAGCCCAGGCTTCGGGAACAATACTGCGGGGTGCGGCTGGTGGAAGCACAGAATAAAGCATAAGGAGGAAACTATGATTCGTCACATCTGCATGTTTTCCATAAAGGAAGAAAATAAAGAGGCCAGCATTACCGAGTTTCTGCGCCGGGGAAAAGAGCTAGCGAAGCTCCCCACAATCCACAGTGGCCAGGTGGTGCGCAAAACCGAGGGCGTACCCAACGCCAACTATGACGTGGCCCTCATTTTCGACTTCAACACTCTGGAGGACTTGAACGCCTATCAGGTGTGCCCCGAGCATGTGGCCTTCGGCCGGTTTGTGGGGGGAATCCGGGAAAGCCGGGCCTGCATTGACTATGAAATATAAACTTATCCTGAAATGATTCGCGCACAGCTTGCCAGTGGATTTTCCGGCAGGAGCAAGTACAGCGCCCTGCGGGAGTATATGGAGAATGTTCCGGGTTTGGACCTCTCCCTGGACTTTGAAAAAATCCCGGAGATTGCCGGGGGGCCGGTGGACCATTCCTTTCTCGACCTATAAAAATGGAGCTGTCTCAGTTCGGCTGGCAGATGGAAAAGATCTCCATAAAAAGCCGGACTGTGCAATTCCGCAGGCTCACGGAGCCCGAAACCTGAACCTTGTATCTGGAGGTACATATCAAATGAGAAAATTGATCTTAGGAAACGCCGCTGTAGCCCGGGGCCTGTACGAGGCAGGCTGCGCGGCGGCGTCCAGCTATCCTGGCACGCCCAGCACGGAAATTACGGAGGAAGCCGCTAAATTTCCAGAAATCTACTGCGAATGGGCTCCTAACGAAAAAGTAGCCATGGAAACGGCCTTCGGGGCCTCCCTGGGAGGAAGGCGGGCATTCTGCGCCATGAAGCATGTTGGTCTGAACGTAGCCGCCGATCCCCTCTTTACCATGAGCTACACCGGAGTGAACGCCGGGCTGGTGATCGCTGTGGCGGACGACCCCGCCATGCACTCCTCCCAAAACGAGCAGGATTCCCGGCACTACGCCAAAGCCGCCAAGCTGCCCATGCTGGAACCCTCTGACTCCCAAGAGGCCCTTTGCTTCACCAAGCTGGCCTATGAACTCTCAGAACAGTTCGACACCCCTGTACTCTTGAAAATGTGTACCCGGGTGGCCCATTCCCAGTCCATCGTGGAACTGGGG
The DNA here is from genome assembly GCF_003612555.1 of Acutalibacter sp. 1XD8-33. GTDB lineage: Bacteria > Bacillota > Clostridia > Oscillospirales > Acutalibacteraceae > Acutalibacter. Next base: position 11,275 of record NZ_RAZF01000013.1, on the reverse strand, counting down.
GAGCGGCGGGAGCCAGAAGCAAAGCCCTATGTAAAAACCCCCGCAAAATACGTGATGGCCCCGGCCAATGCGGTGCGCCGCCATCCCGTGGTGGAGGAGCGCCTTCGGAAGCTGGCGGAGTGGGCCGAAACGGCGGAGATCAACCGTGTGGAGGAAGGCAGCGACCACAGCCTGGGCGTCATTACCTCCAGCACCAGCTATCAGTATGTAAAAGAGGCCTGCGGGGACCGGTTCCCGGTGCTGAAGCTGGGGATGGTCTGGCCCCTGCCGGAAAAGCGCATCCGGGATTTTGCCGCCGGAGTGGAACGCCTGGTGGTAGTGGAAGAGGGGGATTCCTTTCTCGAAATCTTCTGCCGGGGGCTGGGTCTGGCCCTCTCTGGCAAAGACCTGTTTCCTCTTACCGGGGAGCTGAGCCAGAATCTGGTGGCCGGAAAGCTGGGACTGCCCGTACCCGATGGAAAAGTCCTGGACGAAACGCTGCCCGGCCGTCCCCCGGTGATGTGCGCCGGGTGCCCCCACCGGGGACTGTTCTATACCCTCCAGAAGCTGGGCTGCACCGTGCTGGGGGACATTGGATGTTATACTCTGGGGGCCATGCCGCCCCTCTCGGCCATGGACATGACCCTGTGCATGGGCGCCTCCGTCAGCGGGCTCCACGGCTTCAACAAGGCGCTGGGCAAAGAGGCCGAGGGAAAAACCGTGGCCGTGATCGGGGATTCCACCTTCGTGCACTCGGGCATGACGGGCCTTGCCAACGTGGCCTATAACCAATCCTACTCCACGGTGATCATCCTTGATAACTCCATCACAGGTATGACCGGCCACCAGCAAAACCCCACCACGGGTTTCAACCTGCGGGGGGACCCGGCGGGAAAGATCGATCTGGAGGCCTTGTGCCGGGCCATGGGCATCAACCGGGTACGGGTGGTGGACCCTTATGACCTCTCCGCCTGCCAAACCGCCGTCAAGGAGGAACTGGCCGCAGAAGAACCCTCGGTAATTATCTCCCGGCGGCCCTGCGCCCTGTTGAAATATGTGAAACACAAGCCTGCCCTGGTGGTGGACCTGGACAAATGCCGGGGCTGCAAGGCCTGTATGAAGATCGGCTGTCCGGCCATTTCCCTGCGGGATGGCAAGGCCGTGGTGGATCCCACCCAATGCCTGGGTTGCGGAGTATGCCAGCAGCTCTGCGGATTTGGCGCGCTGAAGGAGGTAGAGTGATGGAAACGAAAAACATTATGATTGCCGGCGTAGGTGGGCAAGGTTCGCTGCTGGCCAGCAAGCTCTTGGGCCATCTGCTGCTGGAGCAGGGGTTTGACGTGAAAGTTTCAGAAGTTCACGGTATGAGCCAGCGGGGCGGCAGCGTGGTCACCTATGTGCGCTATGGGGACAAGGTTGCCTCGCCGATTATCGACCAGGGCCAGGCGGACGCTATCGTCTCCTTCGAGCTGTTGGAGGCCGCTCGTTGGCTGGCCTTCTTAAAGCCTGGGGGCCGGGTGGTCACCAACATCCAGCAGATCGACCCCATGCCCGTCATTACAGGCGCTGCCCAGTACCCGGAAAACCTGGTGGAGAAAATGACCGCCGCCGGGGCCAGGGTGGATACCATTGACTGCCTGTCTCTGGCGGAGGAGGCCGGAAACGTGAAGGCCGTGAACCTGGTGCTCTTGGGGCGGCTGAGCCACTATTTTGACTTTCCTGAAACCGTCTGGCAGGAGGCCATCGAGGCCTGCGTGCCCCCCAAATTTTTGGATGTAAACAAGAAAGCTTTTGCCCTGGGGCAGGGGGCCTAAGGAAGGAGAACCATCACTGTGAAAATGACTTACACCCGGCTGCTGCGCTATGTGCTGGCCGCTTTCGGGGTCTTTGCCCTGGCAGTTGCGGTACTTTTCGCCATTCTGAAGTTCGTTAGCACCCTCAGCCCTATTTTCAGCTTTCATTCCGGCGGTTATAATTTAATCGAGCTGTTCGGCTTTGGCCTGCTCTCTTTGGGCACATCCCAGACGCTAAAGCTGCTAGAAGAAAGGTAGGCGAACTTCATGAATTTTTATCAGCTGGCTGAAAGTCGGTTTTCCGTCCGCAAATTCTCCGGCCGCCCGGTGGAGCGGGAGAAGCTGGACCTGATCCTCCGGGCGGGTCAGGTCGCCCCTACCGCCTGCAACCTCCAGCCCCAGCGGGTGCTGGTCATCCAGTCGCCGGAGGCCTTAGAAAAATACCTAAAATGCACCCTGAGCCATTTTCACGCGCCCCTGGCCCTGCTGGTGTGCTATGACAGAACCCAGTGCTGGACCCGGAGCTATGACGGCAAAACCAGCGGCGAGGTGGACGCGGCCATCGTCTCCACCCACATGATGCTGGAGGCGGCCAGCCTGGGGGTGGGGTCCACCTGGGTGATGCACTTCATCCCCGAGGCGGTGCGGGAGGAGTTCCAGCTGCCGGAGGCCTGGGAGCCCGTGAACCTGCTGGCAATGGGCTATCCCGCGGAGGGCGCGGAGCCGTCGCCCCTGCACGGTCAAAAGAAGGCACTGGAGGAGACGGTGCGATATTTATAATCTGGTCTGAACGGGAACTTCTACCCAAGCGTGGGAAATCAAGAAAGAAGGAAAATGCAGACATGACTTTAAAATTCTCTATGGCCTTCAATGTAGGCCGAACCAATCAGGAACGGGAGGAGGCCTGCCGCATGTACCAAGAGGCTTTTGGAGCAAGACGGCTCTCAGAATCCTTTGCATCCGGCGGGGACATCCATATTATGATGGACTTTCAGGGCCTAGCCGTTATGCTGGCCCCTGGCGGCAAGGTGGAAAAAACCACGGAAAATGCCATGTGCTGCGAGTTCCTATTCGACCAAGAGGAGGCACTGCGCCACGCCTATGAAGTTCTGAGCCGGGACAGCCTCAGCCATTCCATTGGCTCCTACCCCTGGGCCCCTGTAGGGGCGCTGGTTACCGACCGTTTTGGCGTATGCTGGTGGCTGCGTACCTGATAGCCCCCTGTCAGTATTCTTACTATAAAAAGGATTGAAAATTTCGGTGTTAGCAAAATTTCAAACGCTTTTGGCCATCGGTCCGCGCGCAGGCTATGCCCTATGGCGGCGCTTCCGCCTGCGGGGCGCGGTCCCTACCACCATTTCCAGGGACTGCACAGGCGGCATCTTATGCCATGACTTGAGACTGGCAGTGCTCTCCCCCACAGTAAATCTTTGGAATGTCCGGGGAGGATTTCATCCGCTTCTGCCAGCATCTTCCCCAGTTTCTGGAAGCGGATGTCCAGGAGAAATCCCTTGGAAGGGAATACCCTACAGGCCAGCTGACAACCGAGTATGGAACCGTCACCTTGTTTTTCGTCCATTACCCCAGCTTTGAAAAGGCAAAACGCGCTTGGCGCCGGAGAGCCCGCCGGGTAGACTACCAAAACCTGCGGATCATCTTTCACCAATCTCCAAGCGCCTTGACGGAGGAGCTTTTAAAGGATTTCGAGGCGCTGCCTTACCAGCACAAAGTGTTGATTTCCGGCGGTATCGACCAGAAAAAATATCCCCATGGCTATAATCTTCCCATCTATCAAACAGACTGCCAAGCTACTATTGACCAACGCCGCCACCCTTATAGCATCAAGAGGTATATGGACGCCTTTGACCGGGTCTCCTTTCTGAACGGGACTTGGCGGCCAAGAAATTGAATTAGACCGAGCCTGCAGACGAAATCCCAATCCATACATTTTTATTAGAGTATACTTTATTTCAGAATATGAGTTTGGCCTTCGCCGCAAAGGACGCGGCTGCGGCAAGGTCGTGGAGCTCCGCTCCACACCACGCAAACTTTTTGGAAAGAAGTTTAAGACGTTACCTTCGGTAAGTCTCAAAAATTTTTACCCTGGTTAGCTGAGCGAAACCCTCAAAATGTTCACGACGAACGAAGTGAGGAGTGGGTAAAAGTTTCGTAGACTTCGTTTTACGAAGTCTTACCTTTCTCAAAGGTGGCGGTGGTTTTCCAAGGTCTTAAATATCACATCAAAACCCGAAAGGACTGAAACGCTATGGAACATTACTATCAGCCGGAGATCGAGTGCGCATCCCGGGAAACCATCAAGGCCCTGCAGGACCAGCGTCTGGTGGAGCAGGTGCGGCATGTGTGGGACAACGTGCCCTACTACCGGAAGAAGATGGAAGAGAAGGGCCTGACCCCTGCGGACATCCAGTCCAGCGATGACCTCCATAAGCTCCCCTTCCTCTCCAAGGCCGACCTGCGGGAGGCCTACCCCTACGGTCTGGTGGGCGTGCCCCTTCGGGACTGCGTACGTATTCAGTCCACCTCCGGCACCACGGGCAAACGTGTAGTGGCCTTCTATACCCAGGCGGACATCGACCTGTGGGAGGACTGCTGCGCCCGGGCCATCATGGCGGCGGGGGGCACCAACGAGGACGTGTGCCAGGTGAGCTACGGCTACGGCCTGTTCACCGGCGGGCCTGGGCTCAACGGCGGTAGCCACAAGGTAGGCTGCCTCACCATCCCCACCAGCTCCGGCAACACCGAGCGGCAGATCATGTTCATCCAGGACCTCTCCGCCACCATCCTCTGCTGCACTCCCTCCTACGCGGCCTACATCGGCGAGACCATGAAGGAGATGGGCCTGGGGCCCGACGACATCCCCCTGAAGGCGGGCATCTTCGGGGCCGAGGCCTGGAGCCAGGAGATGCGCCGGGACATTGAGAACACCCTGGGCATCAGGGCCTATGACATCTACGGCCTCACAGAGCTCTCCGGCCCCGGCGTGTCCTTCGAGTGCTCCGCCCAGACGGGGATGCATATCAACGAGGACCACTTTATCGCCGAGATTATCGACCCGGAGACCGGCGAGGTGCTGCCCGAGGGCTCCCAGGGGGAGCTGGTATTCACCTCCATCACAAAGAAGGCCTTCCCCCTCATCCGCTACCGCACCCGGGATATCTGCACCCTCACCCGGGAGCCCTGCCCCTGCGGCCGCACCCACGTAAAGATGACCAAGCCCCAGGGCCGCACGGACGACATGCTCATCATCCGGGGCGTGAACGTGTTCCCGTCCCAGATCGAGACCGTGCTTCTGAACCACGGCTACCCGGCCAACTACCAGATCATCGTGGACCGGGTCCGCAACACCGACACCCTCGACGTGCAGGTGGAGATGACCCCGGAGATGTTCACCGACAACCTGGGCGACGTGGCCGCCCGGCAGAAGGAGCTGGTGGAGGGCCTGCGGTCCATGCTGGGCCTCACCGCCAAGGTCACTTTGGTTGCCCCCAAGTCCATTGTCCGCAGCGAAGGCAAGGCCGTGCGGGTGATCGACAAGAGGAAGATTTAAAAAGCTGTTTTTGGGGAGTAATACGGAGTGGCCTTCATGCGCACAGAAGAGTTCGCAAGCGAACTCTCGCGCATTCCGGCAAGACCGTGGGACTCTGTCCCACACCCTGCGAGCTTTTGAAAAAGCTCGAGCAAAACTTTTACACTGGTCAGCTGAGTGCGCAAAAGCCAACCAGGGCAAAAGTTTTTGATCCAAACTTTTTTCAAAAAGTTTGGCGGGGGACGGGGGGCGGAGCCCCCCAGCCGCCGGAGGCCGTCAATCACTCCTGAAATTAAAAACTGGAGGTCTAGTTTATGAAAAAAGTCGTATCCGTACTGCTGGCGGTCTGCCTGACGTTGTGCGCCGCCGCGCTGCCTGCCAGCGCCCTGACCGTCACGGACTTTACCGACGTGCCCGACAACTGGGTCCGGCCCGCCATTGAATACTGCCTGGAAAAGGGCCTGATGAAGGGCGAGGGAGAGGACAAGTTCAACCCCGGCGGAACGGTTACCCGGGCGCAGGTTGCCCAGGTGCTCTATAACCGGGAAAAGAGCCCCAGCGTCGACGGCCTAGCAACCCCCTTCACGGACGTGGGCTCCTAGTGGTTCGCGAAACCTGTCATCTGGTGCAAGGCAAACGACATTGTGAACGGCAGCAGCGCCACCACCTTCAACCCCATGGGCCAGGTCAGGCGGCAGGACATTTGCGTGATGATGTACAATTATTATACCAAATATCTCGGAAAAGCCGCTGAAATGACCGAAGAAAGCCAGATGCCCGGCATCTTCTCCGACTGGGGCAAAGTCCCCGGATATGCCAAGGAGGCTCTTCGCTGAGCCAACAAGGTCCGGTTTATGCAGGGCACCTCCGCTACCACGCTGGACCCCACAGGCCCGGCCACACGGGCGGCCACACGGGCTCAGCTGGCCCAGTTCCTGAAGAACCTGGACAGGGTGCTAGAAGAGGGGAAAGAGCCGGATCCCACGCCAACTCCGGAGCCTACCGCCACACCTACGGCCACGCCCATCCCCTCGGATGTGTTCCCGCTCTCCATGAAGAAGCCCCTGCCCATCGTGGCGGGCCCCAACCAGACCCTGGCCATCAACCCCGACGGAACGGTGAGGGCTGTGGGCCTGAACGAAGGCGGCGGCCTGAATGTAGGGGGCTGGACGGATATCGTGAGCCTATCCTCCTTGAAGAACTTCACCGTGGCGGTGAAAAGGGACGGCACTGTGGTGTGCACAGGTACGTATAGCGATTCCTGGGGGCCTGAACTGGACACTTTGCGGGATGTGGTCTCCATTGTCAGTGGCGGCGGAATTATGAATTCCTTTAAAGCCGCCCTGCATTCGGACGGAACGGTCACGTATATCAATAGCGAAAGCACCAGAAAGCTGGACTGGACAAACATTGTGCAGATCTGCGGTGGATCCGGCTATCTGATCGGCCTGCGGGACGATGGCACGGTGGTTGCCACCGGCGTGGACACCTTCCACAAAGGGTGCCTGGACGTGGAGGACTGGACCGGCATTACGTTCATCTCCACCGGGCAGTACACGACATTCGGCGTGAAGGCGGACGGCACCGTGGTTGCAACGGGCGAAAAAGCCGCCGGTAAACTCAATGTAGGGGACTGGACGGATATTGTGGCTGTGGCTGGTGGAGGCGTCTATACCGTGGGCCTGCGCAAGGACGGGACTTTGGTGGGCACCGGCCTCAACGGCTATGGTCAGATGGATTTTGCGGACTGGCGGGATATTGTCGCGGTCTCTGTCAACCCCACCGGCACGCATACAGTGGCCCTGCGCAGGGACGGAACGGTTCTGGCTACAGGAAACACGGGAGACGGCCGGTGTGATGTGGACGGCTGGACCGGCATTACATTACAATGAATTGACGATAGTATAAAGGAGGGTAACACCATGACAGTGAATCAAATTTCTGTATTTTTGGAGAACAAGCCCGGCACTCTTACTGCCATGACCGGCCTGCTGGCTGAGAACGGCATCGACATGCGGGCTCTGAGCCTGGCGGAGACCAACGACTTTGGCATTGTGCGCATTATTGTGGACGACGTGTACAAGGCAACTACAGTTTTGAAGGATGGCGGCTTCATCCACCAGCTGACGCCCGTGCTGGCGGTGCTCATCCCCGATGAGCCCGGCGGCCTGCACAAGGTGCTGGATGTGCTGATGGAGGCTGGGGTAAACGTAGAATACATGTATGCCTTTTTGGGCGGCGGCGATGTGGACCACGCCTATATGATCTTCCGAGTACAGGACACGAAAGCGGCGGGCGCGGCCCTCTCCGCCAAGGGCATCAAGCTGGTAAATCAAGACAGCATCGCCCAGATCTAGAATAAGTTCTCCTTTCGCATTCATACTATTACTAGTGTGCTTTCAAGTAAAAACCTGCGAAAGGGTGAATGCCATGTGTACTTGTATCGCCATGAAAACCCAGGACGTTTACTTTGGCCGGACGCTGGACATTGAGTACCGCTTCGGCGAAAAGGTAGCCGTCGCCCCCAGGAATTACCGCTTTGACCTGAAATCCGGCGGCAGCTTTGAAACCTGGTATGCCATGATGGGGATGGCCTCCGTTTCGGGGGGCTATCCCCTTTATGCCGAGGCCACCAACGAAAAGGGACTGTCCATCGCGGGTCTGAATTTTCCCGGAAACGCCTTTTATGGCGATCCTATCCCCGGCAGGGAAAACCTCACCCCCTATGAACTGATCCCCTGGGCCATGGGAAATTTCGCCAGCATCCAGGAGCTGCGCCGGGAGTTGGAAAACGTCAATATCACCAATGTACCCTTTGCGCAAAACCTGCCTCTGGCAGAGCTTCATTGGATGGTCAGCGACGGACGGCAGTCTCTGGTGATAGAGTCTGTCAAAGAAGGGCTGCACGTCTATGAGAATCCGACCGGAATTCTCACCAACAACCCCGCCTTTCCCTATCACCAGATGAACCTGAACACCTACATGAATCTCAGCTGCCATCCGGCGGAGAACCGCTTCTCCTCTCATTTACAGCTCAAGGCCTTTGGAGGCGGAATGGGTGCCATCGGTCTGCCTGGAGATAATTCCCCTACCTCCCGGTTTATCCGCGCCTGCTTTTTAAAGATGAATTCTGTCTGCGGCAGCGGCGATATGGAATCCCTCACCCAGGTTTTCCATATCCTTGACGCTGTGGCCATGGTACGGGGCTCTACTCTTCTACAGGATAGCCAGTGCTGTTTCACCACATACAGCTGCTGCGCCAACGCCACCAAGGGAGTCTACTACTACAAAACCTATTCCAACAACCAACTTACTGCCGTGCGCATGACCGATTCCAATAAAAACGCCTCCCAGCTCACCGTGTATGATCTGGAAGAGGCGCAGCAAATTAAATTTATGAACTAGACCAGGGAACAGCTCTGCAGGGCTGTTCCCTGGCTCTGGGAGGCTTCTATGATTATCGACTTTCATACCCATACTTTTCCGGAAAAGATAGCTGGCAGTACTTTAGAGAAGCTCAGCGCTGCCAGCCACACCCGGCCCTTTACCAATGGCACTGCCCAGGGGCTGACTGCCTCTATGGCGGAAGCCGGCGTGGATCTGTCTATAGTGCTGCCTGTCGCCACAGCGCCCCGCCAAGTGGAGCATATCAATGATTCCGCCGCGACCGTCTCCGCCCAGGTGGAAGAAACCGGGCTACTCTCCTTTGGCTGTATGCATCCGGATTTCCCCGGCTGGCGGGAGGAACTGACCCGGATTCACTCCCTGGGGCTAAAGGGAATCAAGCTCCACCCGGTCTATCAGGGCGTGGATTTCGACGATCCCCGGTATCTGCGGATTCTGGACAGGGCCGGGGAACTGGGACTGATTGTCGTCACCCACGCGGGCCTTGACGTGGGCTTCCCTGGAATGGTGAAATGTTCTCCTGAGATGATCCGCCGGGCGGTAGAACAGGTGGGGCCGGTCAAGCTGGTGCTGGCCCACATGGGAGGGTGGCGTTGCTGGGACCAGGTATTGGAGCAGCTTTCAGGCCTGCCCGTATCCATCGACACCAGCTTTTCCATTGGGAAGATGACCCCTGCGGACAATTATTACAGAGAAGAGGATCTGAACCTGCTGGACGAAAGGGCTTTTGTAAAGCTCGTGCGGGCTTTTGGGGCCCGGCGGGTGCTCTTTGGCAGCGACAGTCCTTGGAGCAGTCAGAAGGACAGCCTCTCCTGGATCCGCGGCTGTGGCCTGACAGAGGAGGAGACTTCCGCCATTTTAGGCAGAAATGGCGAAGCGCTCTTGCGCGGACGTTGCGGAAAGTAAGAACCTGTATTCATAGCCGAAAATGCTGACAAAGTGAGGATTTTTCGTGCCAATCTTAGGCAAATTCGCGCGGGCATACTTGCCGTATGGCAAGCGGATTTAACGACGAGTGGCACGAAAAAGACCGCTTTGGCAGTGTTTGCAGGCTGTGAATACAGGTTCTAAGTATCAAGAGCATTTGAGGGCAAAGGGGCCGGGCCGAAGGCTAGCTACAAATTTGACCGCAAGATGTAATTGATCTCGCTTAATAGCCAGCTGTTAATTAAGACAACGCAAGTTGCGCCATCATATCCTCCCGCAAGAATTCCATCTGCATACCAGCCTTTTTTGTTGGCGTTAAACCAATAAATCGGGGAGCCGCTCTGTCCATGACTGGCATAAAAGGTGGATTTCACCACGGGAACTTTCTGTCTTGTAAATGGGCCGGTAAAGGTTCCGGAGGATTTATACATAACCGCGTTTGGCCAATACGTCACATCGCTGTTTAAATCTTGAGGATACCCTTGCGTATAATATGTATGGCCTTTTACATCACTAAATCCATTTGCGGCTTCCCGGCCAAGGTAAACATAATCAAGCGAAACCGGCTTGTCCAATTTTACAACCGCCCAATCTTCGAAAATCCCTGTCTCTTCGTGCCAATTTTTAAAATCATCATATGACACCATGTTCTTGGCTTCTTCAAAGGTTTTGCTATATGCAACCACATGCCCCAGCCGGTATTCCTTATAATGGTTTTCTCCTGAAGCGCCCACATATATGCCCACATGGGAGCAAGGACCTACACCATATCGATACACAACGTGAGCTGATGTTAAAAGAAACTGTTTGTTTAACAGCCACCCTGTCCCCTTATTGAGGTCATATGTTCCGCTTCCATATCTGCCCGCGATTCTGCAAGTTGTTCCAGAGGTGCCCGAGGGATAATAGACCGGTTCACGGTCGTCAACAACCGCAGACTCGCTTCTAGGTTCAATCTCCTCCGGAAAAATTCCTGACGGCGGAACATCCTCTGGCTCCATGTCAAAAAACTCCGGATGCATGGTCGCCTCAAATTCTCCGGTTATAGGGTTCAGTTCATAGGCCCCGGACTGCCCGGCCAAGTTTGAAAGCATAACCTCGCCCTCACTCTCGGCAAAAGCGGTTAAACCTATTTCACAAAGCATGACCGCACATAGCAGACAAATGAAAGCAGGCTTTGTCCAATTCAAAATACGTTTCTTCATGCAGATTTCTCCTTTCAAAAATGAATATTTCTTCGGACGAAAGAAACTTATCTAAAGATTCCCACCTTCTTCCCTGTGAATTCCTGACACGTCTATTCTGGAAGATCCCAGTCAAATTCGGTGTATCCGAAACAATCGTCATACCAGCGATAGCGCCCGCTGCGGCACAAAATGTCTCCTTTAAACACATTTCCTTCCAGCTGGTACTCTTTTTCGTAGGTACGAGTGTCTCTGCCTAACCCTCCGAATTCATTGAGGGGACCCTCGCCGTTTCCTGGAGGATCGTATACAGTGTACCAAGCATCCTCATACCAGTACTCGATATAAATGGTTCGGCAGTCCGAATCAGAATAATAATATTCGCTCTCGTTCCGATACCGGATTTCCACGTTGGTGACCTCTTCGCCCTCCGAGCCTTC
>NZ_RAZF01000012.1 GCF_003612555.1 Acutalibacter sp. 1XD8-33 | reverse complement strand
ATTTTCTTCATCATGATTCCCACCTTCTTCCCTGTAAACTTTTGACACGTCTATTCTGGAAGATCCCAGTCAAATTCGGTGTATCCGAAACAGCAGTCATACCAGCGATAGCGCCCGCTGCGGCACAAAATGTCTCCTTTAAACACATTTCCCTCCAGCTGGTAGCTCGTTTCGTATGTATCGTTGTTGCCGTTTAGTGCTGAGATTTCCATCAAAGGGCCGTTCCAATTACGCGGGTCCTCGTATATGGTATACCAGGCATTTTCAAACCAATAGTCCATAACAACTTCTTTATAGGGCGAATCAGACACATAGACCTCGCTCGTACTGCGATACCGGATTTCCACGTTGGTGACCTCTTCGCCCTCCGAGCCTTCGGCTACGGTCATTCCCAAGAGCTCCCCGGATACCCCCGGATGATCCCTTCTCTGGGGCGCTTCCTCCCACATGAGAAATTCATCCTGGGGTTGCACCGGGCCGCACCCCGCGCAAAGACAGCACACCGCCAAAGCCGCCGCGAACAGTTTGATGATTTTCTTCACTCTATCACACCCCTCATGTTTTATATATCTACCCTATCACGATATCGGGTTATTGTCAATATATAATGCTCAAAAATAATTAAATTTTTTGTAATAAAAGCCGATAAGCAAAACAAAAAAGCCCCGGGGTTCCCCGCCCCAAGGTCTTACTTCTCGAACTCCCCGCAGCGGATATTGGGATGGGTAACGCCGCAAATGCTTTTTGAACGGTATGTAACATAGCCGGGGCAAAATAGAAAGGACAGTGAGAAAGCGGGGATAAAAACGGCCCGGCTTGCTTTGTTATGGAGTTTTGCACCGTAAAAGCATGAAAAAGAGAGATTTCCCGTTAGGCGGACACCCATAAGGAAGTAAATGAATTTTCCGGTAAAACCGGCGTAGCGAAAGGTTACGCCGGTTTTTCTGTACCTGCAGGTATATCCGGTTTATAAAGCGGAATACGGATTTTCCCCACATAAGTAAAATAAATTTCAATGGTGACATGCTTTCTCCCGCCGATTCTCTCCGGGCTGTGAATTACGATCCTGTCAATCAGCTCATTTACGGTGGAAGCATCAAGTTCCTGCAAGTCGGAATACCGGTCTGCAAGCTGGAGAAAGCGCCCCACATCGGCAATCTGTTCCGTCTCATTTTCAATTTCTTGTTCCAATGAGGAAGCAATTCTCTGAATCTCCGCCTGTTCCGTTTCATACTGCGCCGAAAGTTTTTGAAAACGAAGGTCACTCAACTTACCCAGAACGGAATCCTCATAAAGTCTTTGGATAATCTTGTCCAAATCTTCCATACGCTTCTGTGCCCCGGAGAGGGCTTTTCGCTTCTGCGTCAGCTCCGCTTTCCGGCTGGCTTCGTCCTGCGCCAGCATTTCCTGCGTGAAATCATCCCGGAACAGCTGTACATAGGACAGCGTTCCCTGAATACATTCCAGAACCCTCTTATAAAGCGTGACCTCCCGGATATAATGAATCTGGCAGGAACCTGTGTTGCTCTTGTAATTGGAACATACAAAATGATTCTGTGAATCATCTTTGTAGGTATTGCAGGTGCAGTAATAGAGTTTTGCACCGCAGTCGGCACAATAGACAAGGCCGGAAAAAATACTTGTTTTCCCTGTCTTTGTCGGTCGGCGTTTGTTTGTCCGTAATTCCTGCACCCGTTCCCACTGCCCGCGTTCAATGATTGCCGGCTGTGTGTCCTCAAATATCCGCTGTTTTTCTTTCGGATTCACCATACGCTTTTTGAATTTCAAGGATTTGGTATAGGTCTTGAAGTTGACGGTACAGCCAGTGTATTCCGTTCTCTCCAATATTGTGGTGACAGATTTGGAACACCACTGGTACAGGTTATCCGGCATTGCCCATCCCTTTTGTTTTGCGTTATAAGCCGTAACCGTCAGCACCTTGCTCGCTGTCAGGATTTTTGCAATCTGCATGGGGCCTTTCCCCGCAATGCACAGGTCAAAGATACGCCGTACCACCTTTGCCGCTTCTTCGTCCACAATCCATTTCTTTTTATTCTGTGGGTCTTTCACATATCCATAAGGCGGGTTGCTGGCAATATGTTCCCCGGCCTCCCCGCGCATTTTCACAACGGCACGGATTTTCTTGCTGGTGTCCTTTGCGTAATAATCGTTAGATAACCTCGCATAAAGAAGTACAGATTTACAGTTCAATATACCCGACAAAGTTGTAGTAGATTTTGATGTCCCGGTGGGTTTCCCCGGCGATTTCATACTTCTCGCCCACCTCGATGCGCTTAACCAAACGCAGGAGGGTAGGGCGATCCAGTTCCTCAAGCTGGGAGTAGTCCCGAATCAGGTTTAGCCATTCATCGGCGGCGCATTCGTCCTCCCTTTGAGCCTCCAATTGCGCTGTGAGCTGCGTCCGCTGTTCCAGCTTGCTCCTGCGTTCGTCCTCGTAGCGGTTCATCAGCTGGACGCACAGCGTCTCCGGCATAACGCCCTTCACCTTGTCCTCGTAGGCCGACACCACCAGCTTTTCCAACTCGGCCAGCCGCTTGTCCACCGCCGCCAGCGTTGCCCGGAGCGCCTTTGTCTGCTCCATGCTGGCGGCGTTCTTTTGGGCGAGGATTTTCTCCTTGAGGGCGGCGGGACTGTTTTGGGCCAGCATCGCCTTGGCGTGGATGTCCAGCAGGAGCAGTTTCGTCAACACCTTGCAGTTGATGTAGTGTGAGGTGCAAACCGCCTTGCCGCCACTCATATACCGGTTGCAGGTGTAGGCTTGAAAACCGCCAAAATGTCCATCGGCGTGGCGTTTCCGGCTTCGATAATCTCTCTGATACCGCATGGAGCCTCCGCAGTCCGCACAGTAGAGAACGCCGGCGTACATGGAGATTTCCCCATCGCTGCCGGAACGCCCCTTGGAGGGGTGGTTGTCCAGCCTTTGAACGGCGTCCCAGACCTCCTGGGAGACAAGCGGTTCATGGGTATGCTCCACCTTGATCCAGTCCTCTTTCGGCTTGCTCACCTGCTTGTGAACCTTGTAGGAGACAGTGCCGGTCTTGTTCTGCACCATGTGGCCGAGATAGACCTCATTCCGCAGGATGGTCTTGACCGTCACATCGTTCCAGTAGGGTGTCTCGCCCCGCAGGTTCGGCCTGCCCTCTGCCATGTAGTAGAAACCGCGGGGCGAGGGTACGCCCTCCTCATTCAGCGTCCGGACGATTTTCCGAAAGCTGTCCCCCTGCAAGCGCATATCGAAAATGCGGAGAACAACAGGGGCGGTCACAGGGTCAATTTCCAGGATGTGCTTGTCCGCCGGAGATTTTCGGTAGCCGATGGGAGCGTAGCACCCGACATACTTTCCCGTTCGAAACGTGGACTGCTTGACGGCGCGGATTTTGCTGCTGGTGTCGCGTGCATAGAGATCGTTCATGACGTTCTTCAAAATAACCAGCATCTCATTGTTCTTGTGGATGGTGTCCACGCCGTCATTGAGGGCGATAAAACGGCAGCCCATCGAAGGGAACACGATGTCCGTATATCGGCCCGCCTCAATGTAATCTCTGCCGAGGCGACTGAGGTCCTTACAGAGTATCAGATTGATTTTCCCTGCCCTGGCATCGGCGATCATCTGATTGAACATAGGCCGGTCGAAGGTCGTTCCAGAGACCCCGTCATCGCAGTAGGCGGCGTAGAGGTTCCAGCCCTGTTCCTGCACATAGCGGCTAAGCATGATTTTTTGATTTTCGATGGACACGGACTCGCCGGTCCTCTCATCGTCCCGGCTGAGCCTGCAATAAATTCCAACATTGTATTTTTCCTGCATCTTGTTTTTTTACCTCCCTGGACGCAGGAACATAGCATCTATTACCTGCCCCCATTATATCCGCTTTAGCACTGTAAAGCAATAGCTTTCTGACGGACATCGAAATTTTTTACGTCGTCCGCCGCCTGTTCCGTTCCAGTTCTAACCTGTCGATGACCTCGCCCATTTCCGCTTTTTCCGCAAAGCTGCTGGACAGGTGATAGGTCACTCCGTCCATTTCCACATCAAGCCCCAGGTTCAAAAACACGCCTCGGCGGTCTCCGTATTGGTAGCCGGGAAACTCTCCTGCCACTGTGATTTCTACTGGCCGTTTTTCGGTTTTCATGCGATACCTCCCATGCTCCGCAGAATGTCCACGGTGTTGCCCAGCGCACAATAAAGCGCCTCGCTGTCTGGATTTTTCATACTGGACTTTGCCGCCATGCGGATTTCCCGCAGAGCAATTTCTACCTCCCGTGTGGTGTACCCATTTTGAACGGCGGCGATGGCAAGGTTGGCGAGATAGATGCAATCGGTACGGCCCAGCTTGTCCTGCACCGCTATTCTGCCGAGCTGTTCCAAGATGCCGTCCCGTGATTTTAAGGTGACCGCCGTTCTGTCCTCCCGCCATAAAACTTCGCTGTTTTGAATTTCGGTAGCCGCTACCAATAACAGGTGGACACCTTCATACATATACATCTTGTTCAATGCCTGCCGTCTGCTGGGGGCGTATTCCTCGGTAATGTGGGTGTCCAGCTTCGGTCTGCCCCGGCCACGCTTGACTTCTTCCACTTTGACGTTTCCCATTGTCTGGCCTCCTTTCAAAAATAAAAAACGCAGATACAACAAGACCGACCCCAGCAAAAACGCTGTGGTTCGGTCTATGTATCTGCGTGAAAAATATGTGCAGTATTCAGTTCACCATTATGATAGCACAAACAGATGTTCCTGTCAATGCCTTTGGGGAAATTTTCATCGAGGGCTGGCGGAGGTGGCGATGCACTATGTGGCAAGCTGGGCGTTTTACAAAAAACATTTGTCAAGGGAAATTTCGCCCAAGTGAAATCCAACCGGAAACTGGAATTAGCTTACTTCTTAGTTTTAGAAATTATTTGTTTCCATTCAACATATGGAGCCACGCACTATACGCCTCTGGGTCCGACTTTTGCAGAGCAACCTGCCAATCAGCATAGCCATTTTTGAACAGTTTAATTGTTTCTGTGTAGCCATAAGCCGCACTGCTTTCACTGATTTGTTTCAAACGGTCAACTGTGGCATTCCAGCTTTTCATGGCCCTACCCATAGCGTCGCCCTGCTTTTTACGCTCCACGGACGCAGGGTCAGTAATGTCAATAACTGATGGTCCTTGTTGGAAAGGTTGCGAAACATCAGCTTCAGCATCCAACGAAAGAATATCTGTTCCATCCGTAAAAGAAAGACGTTGAAGATCTTTTGCCTTTGCAAGAGCCTCTGCGCTAATCGAAACAGTATCAAATCGTGGTAGTGCGCTACCATGAATTTTTTCCGCAGGCTGGCCGGTCTCGGCGGTCTGATGTACGGGGTCAAAGTTAACCTGCTTGACAAAGGCGGCGTTATTCACCAGTTCGGCGGGAAGCCGATTCGCTGGTGTCTGTGATACAATCAAAGACATGGTTTATACCTCCGTGGCTTATAGTTTACCTTTTGTGCCTTATCGGATTCATACCTGTATATCCAAGCCCTGCCGATAGCTGTCCAGAATGCTGGTATCAAAGGGCTTACCCCAATCCCAGCTTGGGTCTTGCTGATGGACAAACTCTCCCAGCCGAGTGGCCTCGCTATGGAATATCTCATTCAGCGTCCATGACGCACTCAGCCGTTTTTCTGGAGCCAGGGACATGGTATAGCCCCGGATGACCTTGCTAATGTCCTCGCCATCGCTGACCCCGTAGCCGTTTTTCATGTGGTCGAAAGCGATCTGCTTGACCTGCTGCACCACGCCCTCATCCACGGGGACGATTTTCCGATAATCACCCGCATCGTTCAAACTCATGCCGGGTGTGCCGTAGGGATTGACATGGGGCTGGCCTTGCTGCCGCTGAGTCAGGGTAGCAACGCGCTGTTGCTGTTGGCTCTGTACTATCTGTGTGATTGTCATAGTAGTTAGTTTCAACCCCTTTTTGCAAAATTTTACTTTATTTATTATATCGACATTTGACGATAGAAATTAAGTGTTCGGATAGAAAAAGTAAACAAATAGTACGTTGTCAGTCTGATTTTCTCCCATTGTAGTTTAGGCTTGGGTTCTGCAAAGGCCGGTCATCTTTCCCTCTTTTGGAACTGCCACCAAAGTGGCAAGCTGGGCGTCTGTATATACAAACGCTCAAAACCACGGTTCCCGGCGATGCCGGAAACCGTAGGTTTTGCTTGTTGGGAAGTATCCCAAGCCCTTTGAACAGACCGCTCCGCTGGTCTGGCTACGGCTCTGCGAGCCTGACGGATTTTGAAAATGCCGTTTCCTGTCACGGGACAGTTTGCGATTATGTTGGCAAGCCAACCTTGCCATTTTCCAAAAATCTCTGCCGGAGGTGGGAGAAAAAGCGCCGGAACGGTGCGTAGCCGCAGAATGAAATTCTGCGAAAAGGGGTTTGGGGTGCTACCCCAACAAGCAGAGAAACAGATTTTCGGCGTAACCGCCGAAAATCTGCTTTT
>NZ_RAZF01000011.1 GCF_003612555.1 Acutalibacter sp. 1XD8-33 | reverse complement strand
TTTCTCGCCCTGATTGGGAGTCTATCTTTTTCCCTTCACCTCCGCCACAAAACTACATTTTTTCCTCGGCGTTTTTTTACATTTTATCACTGGCGCTGACACCCGGCTTTGTTCCGGTGTCAATATCAATATCCGTATCATCAAATTCCACGGAGTTCCCCACGTTTGTGTCCTGATCTCTGCCGTCTTTCTGATTGGTACAGCCGGTGAACAGCAAGAAGTAGACCACCATACACGCCAAAATAGCAGTAATTTTCTTCATCACATTTCCCTCTCTTTCAAATGTCCTCGTTTGATTTCCAGCACCACATCCGCCTGTTTTGCCACCTCGCCAGAGTGCGTCACAACTACCACACACTTTCCGAACGCATGGGCGCTCTCTTTCAAAATCGCCGTGATTTCCTCGGCGGTGTCGGCATCCAGGTTCCCGGTCGGCTCGTCTGCCAGAATGACCGGAGCATCGGAGGCCAGCGCCCGCGCAATCGCCACCCGCTGCTGCTGTCCGCCGGACAGTTTCAGCACATTCCGGGTGATCTCGTCCTGCTCCAGCCCCAGCCGTTCCAGAATGGGGGCGGCGTCCAGCTTGGCGGTAAGCCGTACATTTTCAACGGGCGTCATGTAGTCAATCAGATTATAGCTTTGAAAAATCAGCGAGATATGGTTCCTGCGGTGGTGTTCCAGCCCCTTTGCCGCAATATCTTCGCCGTCAAACAGGACACCGCCCTGTGTCGGCACATCCAGCCCGCCCAGCAGGGACAGCAGCGTGGTCTTGCCCGACCCGGACGGGCCGAGGATGGCGTACATTTTCCCGGTTTCCAGTGACCCGCTGACGTTCTGCAAAACCGCCTTGCCCTTTTCGTAGGCGTAAGAAACATTTTTCAATTCCAGTATAGGCATGATAGTCCCTCCTTCAGCTCATTTTCGACAAGATTTCACGGGGTTTCAGCCGCATGACCGTGATAGACGATGCGCTGACCGCCACAATGATGATGGCAAATCCGATCAAGTAGAGCTGGGCAAGGTTATCCAGCCCAACCGATACCTGGATGCCGTTTTCAGTGGGTAAGGGCTTTTGCACGAGATTATCCGCGCCTATCTCAACGGAGGCGGCAACGGAAACAACATCGTTATCGTCCTCCGGCTCGGTCTGCATACTCTGCCCCAACAGGTGGTTGCCAATCTGCCCCGCTATGGCGTTGCTGGTGAAATAGGACAGGCCAAAGGCGAGGACGGCAATCAGCAGCACCTCAATCAAATACTGCCCGATGATGGCCGATTTCCTGATACCTACGGACAGGAACACGCCGATCTCATGGATGCGGGTCTTTGTCCAAAGGGTCAGAATCAAGGCCAGAATGATGGCGCTGACAACAATAATCACCACCAACAGAGTTACGACCAATTCATTCAGTGTAGCCAGCGGAGCGGCGGCGTTTTCGTAAGTTTCATTGTCCACTTCCACAGTGAAGGCTTTCCAGTCGATCTCCGGCAGGGCCTTGACATCGGCCACCACCCGCGCCATATCCTGCGGGTCGGCTATGGTGACATGGAGAGCGGAAAAGCCGTAGTTGATCTCTCCGCCGTCCAATTCCTTTGAGGTCTGCAAATCCACAAATACCCGGTTCTGGATTTTATCGTAGGTAGTGACGGTTTCCCCAAACTGCTCCACAGCGTTCGGGGAAAACAGTCCGATGATCTGCACCTTGATTTCCTGCCCGGTAAAGCCCTGATCTTCCACGCTGTAACTGTGGGCGGTGAGGTAGTCACCGATTTTCAGCTCGTTCCGCTCCGCCAAGTCCTGGCTGATGATCGCCACATGGGTATCATCAGTGGAGATATGCCGCCCCTCTGTCAGCGTCAGTGTGCCAGTGGTGAAAAGTTCGTCGTCCTCCGTGTTGCAAACGCCCAGCACCTTTGTGTAGCCCTGATACTTCGCATCGGTCGAGATTGTTCCGGGGAACAGGGAAAGTCCGTCAAACGGCAAAAGATTGTCCTGTCGTGCGCTGCAATATTTTACGCCGGAAACGCCTTTAATGGCGGCAATGTTATCCGGGGTAAATTGTACGGTGGAATACATGAGAAAGCTGCTTGATGTCTTGCCGGTTTCCTCATCTACTTCATCTTTGACGGATTCTTTCACTACATAGGGACTGTTGCTCCAATCCACGAAAACGTCAAATTTTCCGCCCAAGCTCTGCCGCAAGTCAAGCTGCGCGGCCTCCGACGCTTTCCAGATGGAAAGGCCCGTCAGGACAAAGGTTGCCATAATCAGCAGGATGGCGAACAGGAGAATGGTTTTCCCCCGTTTTCGCGTGACGTACAAAAACGCCCTCTTGAAAATACTCATGGTCGATACCTCCATATCGTTATGCTGTTCTTCCGAACGCACTCGCAGAATAGCATCCCAATGTGGAATGGGTATGAAACGTATATGGAATTTGAGCAGAAATGAAAAACTCCCCGGCTGGGGAGTTTTCCACATTTATAGTTGAATGGTAAAACACATCCCAGGCGGGGACTTCATGGGCGCAAAGGAATAGGGGATGTTCATAGAGGTCAAGAGCGTGTCCACGATATAAAGGCCCAGGCCGTTGCCCCCACTTTCACGGCTCCGTGAGAAGTCTGGACGATAGAACGGTTCAAATAGACGGCGGATTTCATCGTCAAGGATAGGCTTGCACTCGTTTTCGACCACAAGGCTGCGCCCCTCCATATAGACGGAAACATTTTTCCCGGCCTCTGTATAAGCGACAGCATTTGCGAGGATATTAGACACCGCTTTACTGAACGGGCCAACAGGCAGCACAGCGGAAAACTGCTCCGGCAAGTCAAGAGAGAATGTAATTTGATGTGCCGCCGCAATCAGTTGGTAGGGTTCGCACAGTTCCGCCAGCAGTTCAGACACATCAACCTGTTTTGGCGGTTCGGCGGTCAAATTCAGCTTGGAGGTTTCCAGAATTTCATGTATCATCCCGGAAAGCTGCTCCACCATTTCTTTGCACTCTGGGAGATAAGTAGCATAATCCTGATATTTCCCCACGCCCAAAATCATATTTTCCAGGGTGGCGTTCAGTGCGGTCACGGGTGTTTTCAGTTCATGGGACGCCGCCCGCAGGAAGTCAACCTTGGCCTGCTCCATATCACGCACAGCATCCTTTTCCCGTTCCAGATGCTCAATCGTGGATAGCAGATTAGAATATAGATCGTTGACATTCTGTGCCAATGTACCGATCTCGTCCTTGGTATGAATAGGGCAGTTCGCCCCGTGGTCTAATTTCATCATCTGCTCGGTTGACGCAGAAATCTTCTTGATAGGGTCGGCAATCGCTTTGGAAAACAGGAGGGAACAGACAACGGAAATCAGCAGGGAACAGATTAACGAGATAGGCAGGGCTTTTTCTACTGCCTCGGTCACAAACTGCTCCTGCCGGATGCTGACAAGAACATCATCTTGGGTACTCAATGCAAGCTGCATCTGTGGGGCAAGCAGATAGATCAGCCCATGCGTGACAACAACGACAAAGAGCATGATGCTCATGGTATACAGAAATATCTTCGGAAACAGTTTTAATCGCTTCATGGCTGTACCTCGTATTTATAACCGATGCCCTTGACTGTCACGATACAGTCAAGCCGCAGTTTCTTTCGCAGATTTTTGATGTAGGTGTCCACAGTTCGGTCGATGATCGGATAGTCAGTGCCCCACAGTTCGTCCAAAATCTGTGAACGGGTCAGCACCAGCCCTTTATGCTCCACCAACAGCCGGAGCAGATCAATTTCCTTGGGCATGATGTCGATTTTCCCGGCGCTGTCGCTGGCGGTGTAGCCGGAGAAATCGACGGTCACATCGCCAAAGGTTATCGTTTGGGGTAACGGGGCCTGCCCGCTCCGCCGCAGGAGGGCGGTAATCCGTTTCCCCAGCAGCACCATGGAGAAGGGCTTTGTCATGTAATCATCCGCCTGTTCGTCAAAACTCATAACCTGGGTATACTCGTCCTCAATGGCCGTAAGCATCAGAACAGGCGTTGTGCTTGTCCGCCGTATTTCGTGCAGGACAGACAGGCCGCTGATATGGGGCAGCATAATATCCAGCACAACAAGGTCAATATGCTTCTGCCGGAAAAGCTGAATGGCCTCGCTGCCATCATAGGCTGGAATGAGCGAGTGGCCCGTGGGCTTGAGATATTCACAAATCGCATCGTTGGTCTTGCGGTCGTCCTCAACAATTAGTAGTGTTGCCATTGGCGCACCTCCTTTGGGGGGCAGTATAACATGGGAATGTGGAATGTGTGTGAAATAGTTGTCTATCTTTCAATTCTTCGGCAGCAGTGATATAGAATGAAATAGTATCTGACATAGAATTTCATTTTGTTTTCATATCCGCCCATACAATGTAAAATGACATAGGGTGATATGACAATGTACGACAAACAAATCCGATTCAACTTTCGTCCTCTTGGCCGGGAAATCAAACGAAAACGGGAAAGTATGGGGTGGACGCAGGAATACCTTGCCCAACGTATAGACCGCACTTCGCATACCGTGATGTATATGGAAACGCGGGGCCAGCATCCCAGCTTGAACGTCTTTTATCAGGTTGTCACTCTGCTGGATATTTCAGTAGATCGGTTCTTCTTCCCCAATCGGTACAGTAAAAAAAGCGAACGCCGGCAGCGGATAGATATGCTTCTTGATTCGCTGGATGAAAGGGAGTTATCAGTTATAGAAGCAACTGCGGAAGGACTGAAAAAATCAAGAGAAATTGAATCTGGAAAATAGCAGCACAGGCACCCGCTGAGGGATAGCCCGTGCTGCTGTTGCGTTAGCCGAGTTTTGCAATATACTCTTGGCGCTGGGCGCTGACCTGGGCCATATCCTCATAGGTGAGATCTCTGCGGCCTAACGTGGCCTTATATTCCAAATAGCCGGTCAAATCGTCCAGTAGTGTTTCCGCCAGTTCTCCCGGCGTGGCACACAGCTTCACGCTGATCCACTCTTGGGAACATGAATCCCATTCCAGTATTGTGTGGCCATGGGAGGTTTGAACGGCCTCATATATTCCATTTTCAGCGAGGAACGATTCAAACACTGAAAAGACTTTCTCAAACGTCAGCATCAGACCGCCCCCTCAGACATAGACCAGATCGGTCAGGATGATCTCATCGGCCCGCGCCCGACAGTTGTTGACCAGCCCTACCCACGCCATTTGGTCGCGGGCTTTCAATTCCTCGGTCACGCCAGCGGCTTTCATCAACTGCGGCAGGAGCGTGTCCATGCGATGCTCCGCCATCCGCTCGACGCTTTTCAGGTGGTCAGCCAGCTTGCCGCTGTTCACCAGCACCATCCACAGCTTTGGCTTATGCTCCCGGAGGTAGTCGCGCCGAAGATCGCCGTACTTGCCATAGAATACATCCTGCCCCGGTTCTTCGTCAAGTATCAGATCGGGGATATAGTAGTCGCCTACTCTCGTATAGGTTAATTCTGCCATAATGAACCTCCTTGTGTTCAAGTCCCATTGTCCTATTCTTTCCACGAAAAGTTCAGTTGATCGTGTCCCTGTTCGTGAATTTTATTGGGCAACTGAACTCGTCACAAGGTATTATGGCACATCCCGGCTGGACTGCTGAAAATTCTTGCTGAAGGAGCCGTTTTTGCCCTTGCTCTGGCTGTGGGTGGACGTGCTGATGGTCTCCTTGCCCAGCAGTTCGGAGATATATTTGTGGGTGCTTTTCTCGTTGCCGCCGAGGTAGCAAAAAGCGTCGGCGTTGCCGATTATCCCCTCCCAATCGTCCTTAAAAAGCCCCTTTAGCTGGGAGATATTTTGCAGGATAATGGTAGCCATAATGTTGCGGCTTCTCATGGTAGCCTGCAAGCGGGCATAGCTGTCCGGGAGGGCGACGTTCGCAAATTCATCGAACATCAATCGAACAGGAATGGGCAAAGAACCACCATAGTTTCGGTCGGCCTGATAGTACAACTCCTGGAAAGCCTGGGTATAGAGCATACCCACCAGGAAGTTGAGGGAGGCGTCGTTGCTGTCCGGGATAACGCAGAAAACCGCCTGTTTTCGGCTGCCCAGCTTGTCCAGTTCCATATCGTCCCGGCTGGTGATGCGCTGTATCTCCGGGAGAGTAAAGGCGGAGAGACGAACCGCCGCGCTTACCAAAATAGACTTGGCGGTCTTGCCGGCGGCTTGCTTAAAAATCTTGTACTGCCGCACCGCGATATGCTCCGGCTGTTCTTCCTCCAGGGCCTCGAAAAGTAAGTCAAGCGGGGATTGAAAATCATCATCGTCCTCCTTGGCGCTGCCGTACTCTATCATGGTCAAAATCATCTCCATGTTCTGCTCCTCGGGCGGGGCCTCATGGAGCAGGTAGAGCATGAGCGCGCTGTCCAGGGCAGTTTCGGATTTCTCCCAGAACGGGTCTGAATTAGCCGCTTTTTTCGGGGTGGTATTCTTGATGAAATTATCGATAAGGCGGAACACGTCAGAATCCTTGCGTATATAATGAAAGGGATTATAACAATCCGAGTGCTCCGGGTCTATGAGGTCGAGGACACGCAGAGTGTAGCCTTTTTGGAGCAGCAGGGCACCCACGGAACGCAGCACCTCAGATTTCGGGTCTGTGACAATGTAGCTGGTATTGGCAAGGTAAAGGTTGGGCTTCACCACAAACCGGGTCTTGCCGCTGCCGGAACCGCCCACGATTATCTGTAATAGGTTACGGCGGTGTTTGCGGCTGTCCAGGCCCATTTGCAGGCGCTGGGTCAGGATAACATTTTTCTCCGGGTCTTTGTCCTTGTATTTTCGGTTGAGCTCCCGGACGCTGCCCCAGCGGGCGCTGCCGTGTTCCTCGCCGGGGCGCTTGTTCTGCTGGGTGGAGTAGTACATAAAAATGGCGCAGGCGTAAACTGCCAACGCGCCCAAGATGAAAGGTATGGTTTGGGCCTCCCACCTCAAGGAAAAAGGGGACTCCATGGCTTTTGAGAAAGCGCCCATAAAGTCAATAAAGTTCATCCCGGCTGTATAGGCCCCGGCGGCGAGCGCGCCCAGCCATACCACCACAAGGGAGAACGCCGCCCAGACAGGCGCGGCGTCACGAAAGGATTTTTTGATTCCTGCCACCTCCAATGCGTCCCAAGTTGGGACAGATTAAACTGAAAATGAAAGCCGGGTGCTCCCGCACACGGTCCTGGATTTTCCCCATGACTACCGAGATCCCGGCGGGCAGACCCGGTCAAGGCCCGGCGAAGGCCGGCTCGCGGATTTTTGTGGCACACAAAAATCCGGCCTTGACGGGGGCTGGCCGGTGGGATACCCTCCCCATGGGGGAAAATTCAGAAGAAGCTATTGATTACCGGGCGGGCCGCCGATTGGGCTGACGGCTGCCTCTGGTGTGCTGCTGGGGTGTAATACCCCGCTGGATAGAGCCGCCGATCTGCTTGCTCATGTCCTGCACGCAGTCTAAAGCCTGTCGGATGTCCTCAGTGCCCCAGCCGTTATACAGTTCCCGCAAGTCGGACAGCTCAGGCATATCCCGCTCTACCCCAAACCTGCGGCAGAGGATGCAGGACACGCTTTCTGCGTCCAAGTGGCACTCCTCCCGTCTGTAATATTGGTTGCGGCCTTTGTTGTGGAACCGGGAATGGGCAACCTCTGTAGCAATGGCCGCAAAGGATTCCGTATCGGAAAACTCCGGGCCTATGAACAGCTTCATTTCCTGGCTGTCATAGTAGGCCGGGACGTCCAAGCCCTGCTCTACCTCGGCGGGGACTGCTGAATAGTTCAGCAGCGTGCCCAGGGCGCTTTCCATCTCCTTGCTGCCCTCGGCAAGCCGCACCTGTTTTGGCTCCCGGCCCTGGGTCTGGCGGATATCGTAAGCCCCGGCAATGGTGTACCCCTTGCCAAAGCTGGAGCGGGCGAATATCTGCACCCCGCGCCCCTTTTCGCTCTCCAGGACAGAACGGCCCATGGTCTGCCAGCGCTCTTTGGTGCCAAACTGGGTCACTTCCGCGTCCTGGGCCATAGCCAGGGCCACGTTGCCCACACTGTACATGGGGTTGTCCCCCTGGGTCTGAAGGTAGCGAGCATAGGCGTCGGGGTTGCTGGCGATCTCCATGATACCGGCGTCCTGCATAGCCACCAGATTCTCCCGCTCGGACTCCCTCTGTGCCTTCCATTCCTGGTCATTTTGTGTCTTTCGTGCAACAATGTCTGCTAAATTTGCGAAAAATATAACCTCCTAACGAATATGTTCTTTTGCTTTCACTGGGCCAGACTTCATACCCTCGCTGGCGGCGCGCAGGGCTTCCAGCCGGTTTTTCACGGACGGCTTATCCGTCGATCTCTCCATCGTCTGTTTCGAGCCATTCCCGCGCCCGGGCAAGGATCGCTCTTGTGGAGCGCAGGGGATGGCTTTTTTTGAGGGCTCCTCCTGGCTTTTCCCTGGCGGGGAGGGGGTAGCCCATGGCCTGGAAAACGGCGTTAAGCTTGGCGGCGTTGGCTTCATTGGACACCACATTCAGTACGGGACTGATATCCCCTTTCTTACGGGGGATAAAATAGAGCAGGCCAAAGGAACGGGCCAGCTTTTGAAACTTCCCCTTATCCTCAATTTTCAAGGGGGCCACCACCGCTGGGGACGGGTCTTTCGCCAGGGTCTTGGCGTTGGTCTTACCTACCAGCTTGTAGTGCTCATGCTTGATAGCCAGCAGCAGGGCTGCCACATTTTTCAGCCCTTCGCCAGCCAGCTTCAGGGCTTCGCCGGTCAGCTCCACGCCCTCTTTTACCACTACATCGGCGGCTACACCGCCTACATCCATAGTTCATGACCTCGCTTTCTCTGTTTGATTTTTTCCTGTTTTTTCTCCGGGGGCTTGTCCACACAAAGGGGAAGCTGCTCCCGGATTACCGGTAGATCTTCTTGAATTTGCCTGCATAGGCGCAGATCTCGCCGCAGGGGGCGCAACTGATTGATATTATGGATATCCAGTTCCACGTCCCCGCCCCGGCGCTTTTGCCGGTATAGTTCCTTGCAGCGGGAAACAAGCCCAGTGATTTGACTGTCCAGCGAATCCATATGCTCCACAAGCTGTTCCTCTGTGTCAATGCGGTTCTCCCGCAAAAGCTGGAATTGCCGGACATAGCGGTTTAGCTTCGTCACCTCCTTTTTCACGCTATAGAGCCGGGATTTTCTGCTGGGGCGCATACCACGGAGAAGATAGATATAGCGGAAATACAGCGCCCGGAACCCATGCAGGCGGGGGTGGGGCCTGCCCAGCCGTTTTATCCGACATTTTCTGTGGAATTTCGGCAAGGGGCTAGATTGCATACTGTTCCCCTCAGTGCGCCCATGGGTAAGTCTCTTTTGCAGGGATTCTTCTGTGTACTCCGTTCCCAGCCCCTCCAGGCGGATAAACCGTTTGCCGCCGGGGGGCTTGATGGCCGTATGTTTCACGTTGGGGCCGCGCTTGACCTCATAGCCCATCCGGGCCAGTTCAGCCCAAAAAGACTTATAGGTAAAGGAATGGGCCAGAGCAAAGTCAATATCCTGCCGAACCTGCCCCCGGATGGTGGGCTTGCCGGAATTTTCTGCTTTCCATTCGGCGTACTGTCTGCCCCGGCCCGTGGGTTCGATAGTGGAAAGGCCGTTTTCCCGACTTACCCTGTTGGACGTACCCCGGATATCTCCAAAGTAGTCCTTAAAGGTATTCTGGTATTTGCGGCCGTCCACAAAGGACACGGAGTTAAAAAGGATGTGGCAATGCAGGTGCGCATGGTCTAAGTGGGTGGACACCACGACTTCATATTTTTCACCCAGCACCCGCCGGGCAAATTCCACACCCAGCGTATGGGCCTGCCGGGGCGTTACCTCGCCGGGGGCGAAGCTGTGGATAATGTGGTAGCCTAAGACGCCGCCCGGTTTGCCCCAGCGCTGTTTTATTGCCATCATGTCCTGATGGGCGGTTTCCAGGGAGCAGTTCAGCGCGGTTTCCAGCACGGTGCCCTCTGAAATGTTCTTGTCCTTATTGCCTATGTAGCCCAGCACGGCGGCAAGGTCGGTTTTCTCCCGGTTCAGCACATAATCTACGCAGTGGTCGAGCCTGCTCCGCACGGCAATGATTTTATCGTATGCCAACCTACAGCGCCTCCCTTACCAGCCGCCACGCCTGTTTCACCAGGGCGACGGCCTCCTGGATATCCCCCTCTGAAATGCAACGGCAGGAGTTGGCCCAGTATGCAATTTGATTCACATTATTTCCGATTACAGATAACTCCCGCAAAAGGGCAGCATATTCGCCCGGGGGCCGTGGGCGCAGATCCACGCCCAAAATGAGCTGCCGAATAAGCGGCTCCATCTCCATGCCCGATACCTGGGCCAGCCGCTATAGGTGGGAATACTCCTGAGCGGTCAGGCGTTTTACGTTTTCTCGCATAGTCCTCCTTACTTTTCGGGGTGAAATGTGCTATAGTGTGTCCCAACTTGGGACATATTACCGCTGGGGCACCGTGTGCGCTTTGTGGGGCACAGCCCTTGCCGCCTGTTTTGCCTGGTTTTGACGAAGCTGCACCCGAACTGACTGCCGGGACGGTTGTGCCCGGAGTTCCCTTCCCGATGCCGCCTGCTGTTGTTCCATGGAGCTGTTTTCCTGTGGGGACTTGCCAGAAAACAAAAGGGGCTCTGTGTTTGCCGCCTGACGCAAGGCCGCGATGGACTCCCTGGTGGTCTTGTAGAAAGCCTGCTGGGCCCGCTTGGGCATGGCCTGTGCCTGCCCTTGCAAATGCTGTTCCAGGGCGCTTATCTCGCAGTGGCGGCGGAAATGCTGTACCACTTTTGTGGATAGGTTGTTCAGGCTGTCCCGCAAAAGCGGGGTCAGCAGTTCCCGCAGCCTTTCCTGATGCTGGGCCGGGGCATGGTCGAATAGCTGTGTCACCAGCTTGGGATCTGTGCGGTAGCGGTCTACCCATGCCTGCATATGATCCAGTAGGTCGCCCTTTTCATCCAGCTTTATCGGGAGGATGTAACTGTCCATACGGCCCTCAGCCATATAGTCAAGCCGTACCCGCAGGGCAGGAGGCTCTTTCCCGGAAAGCTGGTATTGCTGGGCCTGCTGGCAGACAAGCTCATTGGCCTCCAGCAGTGATAATTTCTGCCCCTGCTGGTAATTACCCAATTGCCCCTCCAGGATGGTCACGACAGGCCCCGACGTTTCCAAAAGCCGGGCAGCCTTTTTGCCTTTTGCGGCCGAGGGCGGTGCCATATCTGTTCCTGCGCCGAGTTCCTTCCACCTTTCCGCTATGGCGCGTACTGTGCACAGCCCTTTGCGGAGAAAGGCAGAAACAAGCTCCTTCATGTCTTGTCGCAGGCTGCCTGTTATTTCTTTTATAGTAGTTTCCTTTTCGATAACACATCAACTCCATTCATTTTTTAAGATTGCTAATGTGTCCCAAGTTGGGACACATTGCGCCTCTCTGGGCGCTGTCAGAAAATGGGGTATTAGGGGACGCTCCCCCTAACAAGTGGGATTTTGCTGTCAAAATCCCGTACTTGCTGGGACGCCAACACCTATGGTGTTGGCGGGGACAGTGTCTGCGTTCTATCCAGCTACCTATCCAGGCCGCGTTTCTTTTTCTGTGCCTTTTGAGAGCGGGCGGCCTCTTGCCGTTCCACGATACGGGCACGTTCAGAAAGCTGCTCCGGCATCACAAATTCTTTAAGCGCATAACACCCAAAATCACTATAATACCATGTGAACCGTTTGGATTCTGGTACGCGCTTTGCCTTTTCCCACTTTCCCACGGCCTGTGTCTGCCGCTCCATCCATTCCCGCATATCTTTGTTGTGCCGGGATGGCTTGAGCTCGTACTGCCGTATTTCTTCTTCGGTCAAGGGCTGGGAATAAATGATTTCTCCCCAGGCTCGGAAGGTTTCGCCCTGCACCGGTTCCCTATCCTCATAGAACTCTATATGCACAGGTTTATTGAAGGGCTCTGACGGGCACGTGCCGGGCCCAATAGGGCGCTGGGTGGAGTAGTATTTGTAGCTCTCCTGCGGGGGAAGTTCCGTTATTTCAGAGTGGACAATATCACTGTCTACCTTTTCTATATCTATCCCTCCTTCCCAAACCTCTCCGCCGAGCCAAAAGCCGGGGCCATATATTTCTGCTCAAAGATAGCCGGGGTGTAGCTGGCTGCAAGCGGGTCGGAAACGAAATCACCCGGCCTGACCGGTTTTCTGCCCTTCTCTATCTCAACAGGGACAGGCGTCAGCACCGTGCCAAAGAAGTTTTTCTCCTTTGCACGCTCCACCAGGGCGAAGGGGCGACCTTTTGCGGCAACCTGCATCTCATAGCAGAACAGCATATGTACCGTGTCCCGGCTCACACGGTTCGGCGTGAACAGGGCTGGGTATCCGAAAATTTCCACTTCTTGCATAGGGGTCAGAGCGGCGTTTATCATGGTCATTTTGAGTTCTCCTTATCTTGTATAGATTTTTTGTGCTTTCTTTTCGGGCAACGTGATTTCTCTTTGTGGGGATATGGCGTCGATTATCCCGGCGGCGGTGGAGCGTATCACGTCCAAAGACGCTTTCAGCTCCGGTAGGGCCTTGTCCTTGCTCCACCCAGCCACATAGCCGAAAGAATAATCCGACGTATCAATTCCCAGGTGATTACACACCACATAGGCCACGCTTTCGGCCTCCACCTCTTTCTGGCTGCGGTTGCGTTTTTCGCCGTCATTGTGCAGTTTTGAGTGGGCAATTTCATGCACCAGGGTCTTGATGGTCTGGTTCTTGGCTCATGCCGAGGGCCAGGGCAATGCGCTGTTCTCCCCGGTAAAAGCTGCCTTTATAACCTTCCGGTAAGGGCTCAAAGGTGACAGGCAGGCCGGAGTATTCCACCAGACGATTGAAAAGATTGTCATAATCTTCCACGCTCCCGCCCAGTTCCGTGATAATCTGTGCGGGCAGTTCTTTCCCCTCTGTCTGGCTGATGTCGAACACGGTCACGGCCTTGAAATAGGGGATAACTGTATCTTCCTTTTCTTCACCAGAATCCAGCTTACGCCGAACGGGGCAGGGGGCCTGGACGCGGATGCCCCGCTCCCCTTTTTTCACATTTCGGTCAAATTCCTTTTTCCAGGTCTGGAACCCCGCCACCATGGACGCGTGGGGGCATTGCATCATGATAAGCATGACATTTCCATAACTATACTTGTGGAATTTTGACAGCATGGAAAGGTACTCCCCATAGCGCCCGCTGGCGAAAAGGTCTTGTATGCCGGTTTCAAGCTGGCGGGTCAGTTCTTTTACGCGGTCGTGGGTGGTGTCCGGCATGGCTATCTCTCTGGGGGTTTAGAGCCACGATAGGGCGGGTCTGCGGATTTTTTCTTGGGTTCAACACGCATGGTGATAAGCTCATTGCCATCGACGCCCAGCAGTATTTCCGCTTGGTGAAACTTCTCCTTATACCGTTCCACCTGTTCCGGGGTCAAGGATATAAAATCTTCTTCACCCAGGCCCACCATGAAAAAAGTGCCGAACACCCCGCCATATCCGCCCTCCATACTGCGGTTAAAGGGCATGTGCAGGGAGATCGCGTCGTCATTGCACACCACGTCCACCTGTTCCTCAAAGGGATAGATGGCCTGAATCGTGCCGCCCACCGTGGCCTGCATTTCTCGCAGGCTGTTCAGCTCCTTTTCATAGGGGGCAAAGCCCGGTTCTACAACTAATGTTTTCAATCATCTTACCTACCTTTCCATCCTCTGTTTTGTGATTTTCTTTTGCTCTGCCTTATCTTTCCGGGGACGGGGCGACAGCTCCCCGTCCAGTGAAAACCCAGTGCGTTCCTGCTTTGGCGCAAAAGCGCCGCCCAACTCTTTCAGCACTTCCCCGGTGCTCCTTTCCACGGCGGGCGGCTCTTGTCCCTCCACCGTGTACCCTGGCAGGAGCAAGCCGTTCACCATAAAATATTTGGCGTACTCCTGGGGAATGGGCGGGGAGATTTTGTAAAAAAGCTGCTCGTAAAAGGCTTTTCTTCCCTCCAAATATTTCCCGGCGGCAGCCTTGTCGGTAAAGCGTTTTTTATCCTGCTGGGCGATGGTTTTTCCACTCTGACCCGGCAATACATTCAAGGAAACCCGCCAGCTCACATACCACGCCACTGGCACAGATTTTTTCAGCGCACGGTCGTATTTCGTGTCCTCGTACACATGGATATACATTCTATATACCATGTTGCTGATCTCGTCCGCATATCCGTCAGCGGATTTCTGTCATACATTGCCGGTATGCTCAACCTGGGGCATTTTCAGATATTCCACTGCCTTTTTCAAAAGGAGCGTGGTAGCGGCCTGCTCCTGCCATTTTCCCACCATTGACTGTAATTCAGCATATAGGGATTTTTCAGCGGAAACGCTTTTCTCCATCCAGGCCGTAAGTGTTTCCAAAGATTCCTCCGCAAAAGGCCATAAAAAACCGGCAGTATCGTTGAAATAGATGGTGGAGCTATATTTAAGCTCACTCCCAGGCTGTAGATGGCGCTTTCGCCGGCGCAGGAGCAGCTTTCGCAGCCTCCTGGCTGGTCTTTTTCATCTCCGTGGCCTGGGCCATGGTGGGGACAACGCCCTCTTTCTTGATAAAATCCACCACCTTTTCCTGCTCCTCGGGCTTGAGGTAAGACAGCTCCACCGCCGTATTGAAGGGCATTTCTTTTTTGTCCACCTGCTGTTTCAGGTCTGGCACCAGGGATTCTATGCGCACCAAACGCTGAACCTGGTTGCGGCCCATGCCCAAGTCCTCGGCCACCTGCTGGTCGGAGCGCTTTTGCGGCCCGGAAAGCTGCTCCATCTTGGAACGCCGCCCGGCCTTGCGGGTCAGGGCGTCCAGTTTCATTTTGGCGGCACGGGCCAGCTCAGAGGTGGGGATATCTTGGCGGTGCAGGTTGCCGTCCACCACCTCGATGCGGGCGGTATCGTCATCCTCCCGGACAATGACGACTGGCACGGGGTAGTTCAACTGTTTGGCAATATCGTGCCGCCGATGGCCGGAAAGCAGCTCCAGGCCGCCGCCCTCACGGGGCCGGGCCTTGACCGGTTCGTTGATGCCGTTTTCTTTGATGGACTCATACAAATCCTTATAATCCTGGACTTCCCGGTTAATGGAAAAGGGGTGGTCTAAAAACTCAAAGAAGTAACCGGGGTGCAGGCGCATGGAAAAGCCCTCGCCCTCCTGGGGCACAGGCAGGCTTTTCAGTGCGGTTTCATCGGGCTTGTCCAGTTTGTCCGCGAAAATCTGTGTCACTTTGATACCTTTGGGCGGTTCCACAGCGGTATCTTTCGCGGGGCCAGATGCGGGGGCAGCTTTGGTATCACTGGCCTTTACCGGAGTATCAGGCTTTTTTTCGCCGGCGGCAGGGGTGGGCTTGGCGTCAGCAGACTTAACCGGGGTATCAGGCCTCTTATCGCCGGTAGCTGGGGTGACTTTGGTATCAGCAGACTTAGCCGGGGTGTCAGGTTTCTTATCACCAGCAGCAGGGGCGGCCTTGGTGTCGGTAGGCTTAGCTGGAGTATCAAAATTTTTATCACTATCAGCATGAGCGGTCTTGGTGTCGACGGGCTTAGCCGGGGTATCAGGCTTCTTGTCGCCAGCGGCAGGGGCGGGCTTGGCGTCAGTAGGCTTAGCCGGGGTATCAGGCTTCTTGTCGCCAGCGGCAGGGGCGGGCTTGGCGTCAGTAGGCTTAGCCGGAGTATCAGGTTTTTTATCGCCAGCAGCAGGAGCAGCCTTGGCGTCAGCAGCTTTCAGCGCCCCATCGTCCAACTTTATCTGCCCTGGCCTTTTTTCGACTGGGGATATGTCTTTCTTCTTGGTATCGGGCATTAAATTCCTCCTTCTTTTTGTGTCCCAACTTGGGACAGATTCTTTTACGGATAAAGCCAGAAATGTGTCCCAAGCTGGGACACATTTCCAAACTCTATACCATGTTTTCGTGGAGATTTTTAGGAAATTTGCATTTTGATTCCAGGCGCGGCACAATTATATTGTAAGAAATAAACAAAAATCTTGAAAGGAGCACTGCCATGAAAAAGCGTTTTTCCTTTGTACTCGCCCTGGTTCTTCTTATCGCCTCCCTTTAGACGCCCCCTGCCCAGGCAAAGAGCATTTCTGATTTTACGGACGTAAAGCCCGGCGCATGGTACTTCGGTGCCGTGCAGTATGCCGTATCAAACGAACTGTTCTGCGGCACGTCGGCCACCACGTTTAGCCCCAACACACCCATGACGAGGGGAATGTTCATTACGGTTTTGGGCCGCCTGCATGGGGTGGGGACAAATTACGGACGGTTCGATTATGACAACTTCAACGACGTTTACCAGGGAGATTATTTCTATCCCTATGCGGTGTGGGCCAGGGATAACGGTATCGCAACCGGCAGCTTCTTCTATCCCGATATCCCCATCTTACGGGAAGATATGGCGGATTTTTTCTACCGCTATTTCCAGAAATTCGGCTATCCTCTGGTAGAACGACAGTCGGACTACCTCACCTTTACAGACTGTGACAGGGTTTCTCCCGGCGCGAAAATGGGTATGCAATGGGCTGTCCGCTATGGTATCTTGAATGGCACCGGGCAGAAAAGGCTGGAGCTCCAGGGCCAAGCCACCCGGGCACAGGTAGCACAGATCTTCCTCAATTTCAGTAAGCTAAAGAGTTATGCGGCCTCTGCTCCTGCGCCATCGCCCACTCCAGTACCCTCGATTCCTCCCTGGCATAATTACCACCCGGTCTATGAGGTTCCGACCGGCAGGTCAGGTGTGGATTCTAACGGCGGCTATTTCGATTATGATTTGGCAAACGAAGTCACTCGGCAAATCAACGAGCTTCGGAAAAAGAGCGGACTAAATGAGCTGCAATTTCACCCCCTTGTAAGAGATTGGGCGGACGTCCGTGCCAAAGAAAGCGAAGTCCGTTTTGAGCATATCCGGCCCGATGGCAGCGTTTGCCTGACAGTAGGCGAAGGCTTGAACGTGGAGAATGTCTATAAGAGCATTGGATATCCTGCCTATTACCGCAATAATACGGAGAAGATGGCAGAAAGGGTCGTGGACTCCTGGTACAACTCCATCGGCCACCGCCGGAATATGCTGCATAACGAAATGGATGTGGCGGCAGTATCATGTTACATTGTGGGGAATAACGTGTATGCCGCCCATTTGTTCAGTAAACACCCCCTTTACTTCTTTGATTATGACGTGTACAACACTTACGGCTGGCCCCGGTCGTAATTGAGAAAGCCCCTTTGGGGGCTTTCTTTTTTTACCATTCATCGTCCAGCAGCTTGATCCAGGTTTCCCTGCCCTTGCTGTCCTTGGTGTATTCATGGCTGTTGCTGACCTCGGCCACCAGCGGGGCAAAGGAACCTACGTCCGTAAAGGTGCGCCCTATCAGGCCGCTGCGGTCGGGGTTGGTGTCACGCTCGGTGAAGGCACAGAAATCACTGGCTATCTTGATACGGCTCACATGGGCTTTCGGGTCTGCGATATAAGCGGTAAAATCCCTCTTGAACGCTTCTCCCAGTATACGGTACGCCTGCTCCTGTGTGGCAGGGCCGCTCCCCACGGATTCGGAAGGATATTCCATCGGGGACACCATTCCTAAAGACATCAGGAAACGGGCCTCCACGGTTTTGACAGCATCGGGCACAGTTTTTGTCCCCGCCCCCAAAGACTTGCGGTAACCGTCCGTCATGATGCGGTACGCGAGCTGGCATATCTGCCGGAGGGTAATGGGGTCGTCAGGCCCCCATTTGTGGGTGGGGTTCCCATCGCTGTCACCATAGCCAACGAACATGGCATAGTGGATATCCGTAAAGGGAATCGTCACATCATCCATGATGGATACCTCCGGGGCGGTGACATTCACATCCCTGTGGCTGGTGCTCTTAATGGCGGCATGGTTGGTAAAGCTCTTGCTGGACGCGTCCGTCTTGAACTCCACGCTGAACACGGCCTCTACAGACTGCCCAGGCTGAATATCACCCAGGTCTATCACAAGGTCGCGTCCGTCAAAATCCCACACGGCCTTGGACGCTTTCACGCCGTCGATGGTGATGGAGTCGTTGAGCAGGGTCATAAGGGAGTTGTCCAGAGTATCGACGGCCTGGACGCCGCTCCACACCTTGTCACTGGTATTGTTTGCGGTGATGGTGTAAGTAATGGTTTCATGGGGCTGCACGATGGTCTTGTCCACGGTTTTGGTGCCGCTGGGCTGCTGGGCAGGCTTGTCCGTCTGGCCGGGAGTGGGGGTAGGCTCTGGCGTAGGTTTGGGAACCGTCACCCCAAGGTCAGTGCCGGTTATATCGCCGTTGTCACCCTTGCCGGTTGCCGTGTTGGTGATGGTCGTCCCCGCCGCGCTGTCCAGGACACGCACGTCAAATTCAATAATGGCCTCCTGGTTGGGTTTCAAATCCCCGGCGGGAACCTCAATGGCACGGCCCGAAATACCATAGGAGACCGTCTTGCCGTCCACCCGCACAGAACCGGACACAAATTCCAGGCCAGCAGGTATCACGTCAGAAACCGTGACATTTTTCCAGTCGGCGGTAGCGGTGGCGCCGTTTTTCACCTTGATAGTATAGGTGAAAATATCGCCGGGTTTTACTTCGGTTTTGCTTGCAGTTTTAGTCAAAGAGGGTTCAGTCTTGCCGCCGTCGATGTCCACGCCAGTATCGGGGAGCTGAATATCCTCCCGGTCAGGGCTTTTCACGATGGCGGTGTTGGTGATATATAGCCCCTGGGCCCCCTCGTCCACGGTAACACGGAACGAGAAAGTCTTGGTCTGCCCCGGCTCTACACTGTCGGCAATCAGCTTGAGTGTGCGGCTGCTGGCGTTATAGGAAAAATCATTGGTAGACCTGCCGTTTACCTCCACGCTCCCGGAAACAAAAGTAAGGTGCTCGGGAATAACGTCAATGACTTCCACGTTCTTCCAAGGCCCGGAGGCGGTGGAGGCGTTGCGGACGGCAATCGAATAGGTAAGGGTATCGCCCACTTTGGCCTTGGACTTGTCCACGGTCTTAGCACTGACGCTGCCCTCGGCCTTGCCGTCTGTCACGGCCACATCGCTGGGCATGGTGAGGGTAACGGGCCCACCGTTCTTTGCGGTGATAACGGCTGTGTTCCCGAACTTTTTCCCATAGGCGTTTGAGTTGACCGCCGCAAAGGCGACGGTTTTCGTCTGGCCCGGAGCGATATCCCCCAGCTCCACCTGGAGCTGCCGGGCCGTACCGTCAAAAAAATGACGGGCGAGAAGGCCGTCCACCTGGACGGTGCTGGGGTTCAGGGTCAGATACTCAGACAGGGTATCGGTTACAATTACATCTTTCAGATTGGACATAACCTTGTCAGAGTTATGGGCGGTAATAGTGTAGGTCAGGATATCACCAACTTTAGCGGTGGTCTGGCTGACGGTCTTTGTACCGCTCAACTCGCCTTTGCCCAGGCCGATCTCTACGCCGGTACCGCTAGCGGTACGCTTGCCGTTATCCCCCTGGGCAGTGGCAACATTGCAGATGATGTCCTCCACAGCACGCTCCAAAACCTTCACCTGGAACGTCACCCGGACGCTCTCGTTGGGCTTGAGATCGCCAAGCTGCACTTCCAGCACCTGCCCGGCGAGGGTGTACTTTGTGGTGGTATCGTCAACGGCGACCGTTCCGCCCACCAGCTCCACGCCAACCGGGAGCACATCGGAAAGTACCACATTTTTCCAGTCAGCGGTGGCCTTGGCTCCGTTCTTGACCTCCACGGTGTAGGTGAAAGTGTCGCCGGGCTTGGCCTTTTTCACGCTGGCGGTTTTCGTCATAATGGGCTCGGTCTGGCCCCCGCTGATCTCCACGCCGGTATCAGGCAGCTGCATATCCTCCTGGTCGGGGCTAGTGACTTTGGCGGTGTTCACAATGTACTGGCCTTGGGCCCCGTCCTCCACGGTGACGCGGAACGTATAGGTCAGGGTCTTTCCAACTTCAATTTTGTCGGCAATCAGGGTCAAGGTGCGGGTATCTGCATTGTAGGAATAGTCGTTGCTGGAACGCCCATCTGCCTCCACACTGCCGGGGACAAAGGCAAGGTGTTCGGGAATAGAGTCCGTTACTTTGACATTTTTCCAATCGGCGGTAGCGGTTCTGGCGTTGCGCAGGGCGATGGAATAAGTAAGCGTATCACCAACATTAGCCTTGGACTTGCTGACGGTCTTGGCCCCGGAACTGCCCTCGGGCACGCCTGCCGCCACGGTCACGCCGGTATCAGCGGCGGGAATTTCCTCGGAATTGTCCGCGTCCAAAACGGCGGTATTGCTGAACTTTTTGCCGTAGGCGGCATTGTTTACGAGAGCGGAGAAAGTCAATGTCTTGCTCTGGCTGGGGGCGATATCCCCCAATTCGGCGGAAAGCTGGCGGGTCTTGCTGTTGAAGGTGGTGCGTACCGGGCTGCCGTCCACGGCCACGCTGCCCTGGTTGAAGGTGATATACTTGGGGAGCGTGTCGGTCATGATAACATTCCGCAGGGGGACGGTGGCGGTGTCGGCATTGCTGGCGGTAATGGTGTAAGTCAGGGTATCGCCAACTTTCGCCTTGTTTTTGTCCACAGACTTCACAGCGGACATTTTTGCGGTGCCGTCCTCAACGGTCACGCCCTCGTCAGAGGGTACAACCGGGTCACTGTTCTCTGCATCAAGTACGGCGGTATTCTGGAAACTCTGATTATAAGCCGTACTGTTGACTGTCACCTGGAAAGTGACTGTTTTTTCAGTGTCCGGCTCAACGTCCCCTAACTCAACGGTCAACACGCCATTGTCAAAGCTATAGTGCCCGCTGGCCCCGTCCACCATGACGCTGCCCTGCACAAAGTCCACGAAAGCGGGGAGGGTGTCTGTCAGGGTAGTATCTTCCAGCGGAGCGGTGGCATCCTCCGCGTTCTTGGCGGTGACGGTATAGGTCAGGGTATCGCCTACCTTGGCCTGTGCCTTATCCACAGACTTTTCAGCGGTAAGCCCGGGCTTGCCGTCCTCAATCTTGGTGCTGGTGTCCGTGACAGGGACATCCTCGCTGTTATCAGCGCTCAGGATAGCGGTATTGGAAAGGGTCTCGCCGTAAGCGGTATCTTTGACGATAGCGGCAAAGCTGAGTTTCCTACTCTCGCCAGGGGCAATGTCCCCGACATTCACGGACAGCAGGCCGGTTTTCACATCGAAGTTGTACTTAGTATTTTCACCGTCCACCAGCACGCTGCCATAAACAAACCCTAAATGCTGGGAAAGGGTATCGCTCACGACGGCATTTCTCAAAGTGCCGGTAGCGCTCTTATCATTGCCGATGGTAACGGTGTAATGGAGCGTATCGCCAACTTTCGCCTCACGCTTGTCCACTTCCTTGGAGCCGGTCATAACAGCCTGCCCCTGGCGGTAGACATAAGTGATCTCCGTGGTGTAACCCAGGTAATGGCGGTTCTTGAAGTCCCTGGGAGCGCGGGCGGCCTGCCCTTTGGTGGTGATGGGCTCTGCAATTTCGTTGCCCTCGCCGTCCACGAAACGCTCTGTAACTGTATTGAGATTTTCCTCATTGTAATTCAGCTTGTGCCAATCAGCGGCGTTGTGCTTGACGGTAGCCTCGATGAGCTCGCCATAGGCCCAGTAGCTTTCCGAAAGGTCGGTGTAGGGGTTCTGCACCCCAAGTGCCCGGAGCTCTGCCGCCGTGATGTTCCTGTTGCGCAGGCGGTTTATCAGGGTGACAGTCTCGGCCCGGCTTATCTCACTTTCAGGCCGGAAACTGCCGTCCGGGTAGCCCACGATCCAGCCGGCTTCAGCGGCAGAGTTGATATCGTCATGGGCCCAATAGGAGCGGCTCACGTCGCTGAAAGGAGCGTTTTCCGCCGGGGGCAACTCGGCAAAAGCCGATGCCATTGCCGCGAACTCCGCCCGGGTGATGGGCTCATGGGGCCGGAACTTCCCGTCCTTGCACCCGCTGAGGATATCCGCGCTGTAGCAGGTGGAAAGCTCGTCATAATACCACACGTCTTTGGACACATCGGAAAATGTCTTTTCCGTCATGTGCTGCTTGGGGGCGGGGTACGCGCCGTTGTACAGACGGTAGAAGATGGCGGCCGCCTCAGAGCGCGTAAGGCTGCGGTCGCCCCGGACGGTCTTGTCGGGGTAGCCCACGATGTAAGTGATCTCCTCCTGGGAGTAGATGTGGTCAGTTGTTTGGGAGAAGCTGTCGAACTCGTACCCCTCGATGGCGGGCGCGTCCTTTACCCAGCTTGATTTGCTGGTGGCGGGCGGGGCCAACTCACGGCTGGTGCTCTCGTCGATATAACGCTCGGTCAGGGTGCCGGGATTGCCGGGGGTCAAGTCCTCTGCGGCAAAAGCCGGGGTGGTCATTGTCCCCATGACGGTCAGCAGGGACAGGAGCAGGGCTATAAATTTACTGGTGATTTTCTTCAAATAGAAGCCTCCTTTTATTTTTTGTTTAATGGGTTTGGGGTATAATGCCAGCACAGGGGGAGCGCGGGGTTGAAGGGAGAAACGCTTATTCATCATTCTGCTGCCCCTGTCCTTTCACGGTCAAGATTCCCTCCAGGGTGGTGGCGGCAATATGCAGGCGTTGGGCTACGGCGATATCGTTCTTTACCGTTTCGTCCACCTGGTTCCCGCACAACACCAGTAACCGGGAGCGGCGCAGGTACTCGCGGGCCATGTCCAGGCCGTCCTTATGCTCCTGGGGGATGGATTCATGGAGGAACGTGGGCAGGAACAGGTTGGGGCAGATGGGGGAATAGCCTGCCTCGTACACCTGCCTGCAATATTGGGTGGCACGTTCCTGGTCGGCGGCGCGGTTGCCGCTCCAGGCGGCGGTGATGTAGGCAATAGGGCGTTTTGCGGTCATATAGATCATCGTTTCTCCCGGTTCCGGGTAAAAAAATAACGGCGTAAAGCCGTGTGTGAAATGCGTCCCAACTTGGGACAGATTGTTTTCTGGTTTTTGTGTCCCAACTTGGGACGCATTAAGCAGAGCCGTACAAGTCATGCTGAACCTCGGCCTGATAAAACTGCCCGATGGTGGCGGGCGCGTTGTAAAGGCTCGTCAGAAGATAGGCCCGGATATTGCGGACTTTGGTGGTATTCCGGTGCAGGCAGTCAAAAACGTACCGGATATGTGTTTCATCCAGCTTGCAGAAACGGGCCTGGACAACGCTCAGAGGAAAATCCTCCTTGCCAATGCGGACAGTGGGCTGGGTGGAAGTCAGGATATCGGTGATTAGGTCAGTGACGCCCTCCACGTCCTCTTTGCCGTATTCCTCCACAAGCTGGCTGTAACTGATATTTTCCATCACCTCCTCCCGGCAAGCCTGCCAATCCATCTTTTCAATCTCAGGACGGATAGATGGATCGGTATAGCTCCTCTCAGTCTGATTCTTGTAAGTATAATTACACTCCGATTTTCCGAAGTCTGCACTTCGGTTTTCCCGAAGTCTTGACTTCTGATTTTCCGAACTCTTGACTTCGGTTTTTCCGAAGTCTGGATTTCGGGGCGGGGGAGAGGGCTGATTTTCAACCTGTGGTTCTATCTCTCTGGTGGTGAAACGCTTGACATAAATTCTGGCTGGCTTGCCCTGGCCCTGCTTGACCCTCTGTATCAGGCCAATGCCCTTGCCGCTGTCCAGTTCTGCCAGCAGCTTGACTGCCTTATCGTTGCCACAATTAAGGGCTTCCTTTATCTCGTCCAGCGGGTAGTAGATGAACACCCGGTTTTCATCGTCATATAGTTAACGCAGGGTAAAAGAATTTATAATTCTTTTACCCTGGCGGTATTACCGCTGTTTGAAATCACGATTTTCGGATTTCAAGCACGTTTACTATTCAGCCGTTCCGGGCAGACAGCCCCATGCGGTCGAGCATAAGGCCATAGAGCAGCTTGGTGTCGGTGGAAACGTGCTTGAACTCCAGGCCAACGATTAGCTGCCGGGGGATGCGGTAGAAACTGAATTGTTCTGATTCGCCACCATAGAAATAATCAAAGCCAGGGCCTTTCATGGGGAAAACTCCTTTCTATGTTTGATGGTATCTAAAAATGGGCATGAAAAAAGGGGCGTTCAAAAAGTCTGAACGCCCCTTGGGGAAGTGTGCTTTCGTGGCCGGGATATGCCAGTCTACGAAACACACACACGAAAAAAGGCTCGTTCCTTTTGAAACAAGCCTTTTCCCTTGTGTACAAAAGTAGAGAGGGACAAAATCCCTCTCTACTTTCTGGTGGAGATAAGCGGGATCGAACCGCTGACCTCTTGAATGCCATTCAAGCGCTCTCCCAGCTGAGCTATACCCCCAAGATCTACGACACTTCCTTAGCGCTTGATTATAATACCACATCTTTTTGAATTTTGCAAGCCTTTTTCCAAATTTTTTTCTTTTTTTTCAGCCGCCAGGGTCTTATTCAAATCGTCACCCTCTTATCATTCTATTTGTTGACAATCTCCCCCGTTCATGATAGGATATGATTCGAAAAGGGAATCATACCCGCCAGAACATTCGAAGGAGGAGTCTATATGGACGTAGCGGACCAAGTACTGCAATTCCTGCGGGACAACAAAAACTGCGTTTCTGGAGAAGAAATAGCCGGGCAGTTGGGGATCAGCCGGAACTCCGTCTGGAAGGCTGTCAACAAACTTCGCCAGGAAGAATACGGCATTGAGGCCACCACCAATCGCGGCTACCGTTTGGTATCCGAAAGCAATGTGCTAAGCCCTGAAAATATCCGCCGGTATCTGGACAAAAGTCTTTCCTATGTGGCGGTAAACGTGCGGGAGGAAGTCACCTCCACCAACACGGTGCTGAAGCAGTTGGCCGAACAGGGCGGCCGGGAAGGCATGGTGGTCATCGCCCAGCGGCAGAGCCAGGGCAAGGGCCGGCTGGGCCGTTCCTTCTACTCCCCTAGGCAGTCCGGGCTCTATATGAGCGTTCTGCTGCGCCCGGAATTCCCCCCGGAGGACTCTCTCGCCATTACCACGGCGGCGGCGGCGGCGGTGGCAGCGGCGGTCGACCAGGTCACCGGGCAGAAATCCCAGATCAAATGGGTAAACGACGTATACCTGGCGGGCAGGAAAATCTGCGGTATCCTGACAGAGGCCTCCCTGGACTTTGAGAACGGCAGGCTGGATTATGCTGTGCTGGGCATTGGCATCAACATCCAGGAGCCCGCCGGCGGCTTCCCCTCTGAAATCTGCCAGGTGGCCGGAGCGCTTTTTTCCAGCGCCCCTCCTCCTGGCGCGCGGGTGCAGTTGG
This sequence comes from Acutalibacter sp. 1XD8-33, assembly GCF_003612555.1. Taxonomy (GTDB): domain Bacteria; phylum Bacillota; class Clostridia; order Oscillospirales; family Acutalibacteraceae; genus Acutalibacter. Next base: position 94,600 of record NZ_RAZF01000011.1, on the reverse strand, counting down.
CCGCCGAAGTCTTGAACCGGTTTTTTCGCTATTACCACGCCCTGCCGGAGCGGACCTATATGGAGGAATACCGTGCCCGTTCCCTGCTTACCGGGCGGGAAATCACATTCCAGCAGGGCAAGCGGACCTGGAGCGGCGTGGTGCTGGGAATCGACAGCGAGGCCCGCTTGATCGTGCGGCTGCCCGACGGCCAAAAGCAAGCCTTTTCCACGGGCGAAGTCTCAATTGTCAAGGAGCCCCTGTTAAGCCAGCTTCAAAGCCAATCGTCTGATTCAAATTAAATTCCCTTTCGAACAGGCCAACCACAACAAAATCTTTATTATTAGAAGGACATGACTATGATACTGGAATTGAAAAACACGGTGCAAAAGACGGTAATGACCGGGGTGATGGCGGCTGTACTGGCCGTTCTCTCCCAAATCTCCATCCCCCTGCCCAGCGGTGTGCCCATTACGCTGCAAACTTTCGCGGTGGCCCTGGGCGGGTATCTGTTGGGTCCGGCTTTCGGCTCTGCGGCAGTGGGCGTTTATCTGATTCTGGGCGCGATAGGTCTGCCCGTGTTTGCCGGGTTCTCCGGCGGGCTTGGCAGCTTTGTGGGAATCACCGGCGGATTCCTCTGGAGCTTTCTTCCCATGGCCCTTTTGTGCGGCTTGGGAGCCCGGTCCGGAAAGAAAGCGGTGAGCCTGGCCCTGGGCCTTGCCGGGCTGGCCATCTGCCATTTGGCCGGCTGCTTCCAGTTTTCCGGGGTGGCGAACGCGCCCTTTTCCGCGGCGTTCTTCGCGGCCTCGTTCCCCTTCCTGGTCAAAGACGTGATTTCCGTGGCGCTGGCCTATCTGGCCTCAGCGGCGGTTGCGGCCGCTCTCAAAAAATCCTGGACAGGAGGCACCGTATGAAGCCATTGCGGGGGCACCATATGTTTTGCATGGCCCTGTTCTCCGGCCATGGCTATGACGAGGCCTTCACCCAGAACATGTCCGCCCTGATCGAGGAGGGCAGGCTGGGCGGGCGTTTCCGGCTGGTTCAGGGGCATGACGCCGTGTGCGGGGCCTGCCCCAACCGCCAGGGGGACGGGGGCTGCGTCCTGGGCACGGAGGACGTCGCCCGGCGTGACCGGGAGGCCCTGGATGCTCTGGGTTTCCAGCCAGGAAGGGAGCTCGGCTGGGACGAAATCGCGGGCGCGCTGAACGCCATTGGCCCGGAGGAATTCCAGCGGGTTTGCGGCGGCTGCCGCTGGGCCAGAGAGGGCCTCTGTTCCTATGCGCTCTTGCGGGAAAAGACCCGGCATAGTTAAGTGTACTTTTTGAGAGTATATTTTGGCCTTTGGCAGCTTAGGGGCGTTGGGTCTCGCCTGCCGGCTCGGTCGGCGACGGGAAATCGCCACTGGCGATTGTCGCCCCCTGAGAACCCCACCACTTTTGAAAAAGTGGACAAAACTTTTATCCTGGACAGCTTTGACCGGTCCAGCTGGTCTTAAGCTGGCTGGCTCCGGGCCCAAGCCCCTTTTTCTCTTGCAAAAAGGGGCCTCTTGCCGGGCTTCGCCCGTCAATTCACCACCAAAAATGCGCTTCTCAGGTGTTAAGACCTTGGAGGCGTCGCCTCCAAACCTCCACCGCCTTTAAAAAGGTGGACGAAATTTTTACCCTGGACGGCTTTGACCGGTCCAGCTGGTCTTAAGCTGGTCAGGGGTCTGGGGGTGAAACCCCCAGCTGCCAGAGGCCAAACTATACTCTATAAAAGTATAGTTAACATAGAAAAAGCCCCCGGAATCCCGGAGGCTTTTTCCTGCCGTTTTTTCTATTCGAACACCACCAGGGCGTCCCCGCAGAACGCGATCCCCTGGCGGTTTCCCAGCCGGATTTTCTCCCGTCTGCCCAGAGGATACCGCCCCGGCTTTTCCCGAAGGTCCTCCTGGCAGTGGACATCCAGAGGGCACTGGAGCACGCCCAGGTTTTCCGGCAGAGAGGCGGAGAAGATCATGCTGCCCGCGCTCACTCCCAGCACTGCCCCGCCCTCTGAGAGAAACGCCAGAAGCTGCTCCCGGAAGCCCCCCTGGTTGATCCGTTTCAGCAGATATTCCGTGTTGCCGCCGCACAGGTACACCACGTCCCAGCAGCTGGCAAGGGCTCCCTCTATGGGCTCGTGCAGGTCATAAACCTGGATGTTCTCCCGGCGGATCCCGCATTTCAGCAGGTCGTGGAGGCATTTGGGCAGCACCTCCACGGCGTCCGGGTCAATGGCGGCGGTGGGGATGAACATGGCTCGGATTTCCGCCGGATCCTTGGGAAGCATTTCCAGAAACCGGGCCTCAATGGCCTCGGTTTCCAGGCCGCAGGATGTCAAAAGCAGGTTCATGGGGGCCTCCTAGAATTCCGCCACGCCGGTGGTCCGGGGGAAGGGCAGCACGTCCCGGATATTCTGGATGCCCGTCAGGTACATTACCAGCCGCTCAAAGCCGATGCCGAATCCCGAATGGGTGCACCCGCCGAAGCGCCGCAGGTCCAGATACCACCAGTAGTCCTCCTCGTTCAGGCCCAGCTCCCGAATGCGGGAGAGTAGCACGTCCAGGCGCTCCTCCCTCTGGCTGGCCCCCACCAGCTCTCCGATGCCAGGCACCAGCAGATCCGTGGCGGCCACGGTCTTGCCGTCGTCGTTCAGGCGCATGTAAAAGGCCTTGATCTCCTTGGGGTAGTCCGTGACGAACACCGGCCTGCCAAAGTGCTTCTCCGGCAGGAACTTCTCGTGCTCGGTTTGCAGGTCCGCCCCCCAGCTCACCTTGTATTCAAACTGGTCGTTGTGCTCCTCCAGAATCTTCACCGCATCGGTGTAGCTCACCCGCACAAAATCCGAAGAGACTACGTGCTCCAGGCGCTCCAGGAGGCCCTTGTCCACAAACTGGTTGCAGAAGGCCAGATCCTGGGGGCAGGTCTCCAGCACGTAGCGGATCACGGATTTCACCGCCGCCTCGATGATGTCCATGTCGTCGTGGAGGTCCGCGAAGGCGATCTCCGGCTCGATCATCCAGAATTCCGCCGCGTGGCGCTGGGTATAGGACCGCTCCGCCCGGAAGGTGGGCCCGAAGGTGTACACCCGGCCAAAGGCCAGGGCCATACACTCCGCCTCCAGCTGGCCGGACACGGTGAGGGAGGTGGGCTTCTGGAAGAAGTCCTCCTTATAGTCAATGGCGCCCTCTTCCGTTCTGGGCAGGCTGTCCAGATTGAGGGTGGTCACCTGGAACATCTCCCCCGCGCCCTCGCAGTCGCTGCCGGTGATAATGGGCGTGTGGGCATAGACGAAGCCGTTCTCTTGGAAGAATTTGTGCACCCCGAAAGCCGCCGCCGAACGCACCCGGAAGGCCGCGCTGAACAGGTTGGTCCGGGGGCGCAGGTGGGCGATGGTGCGCAGGTACTCCACGGTGTGGCGCTTTTTCTGCAGGGGGTACTCCGGGGCTGAGGGGCCCTCCACCTGGATGTTCGCGGCATGGATCTCAAAGGGCTGCTTGGCCTCCGGCGTGGCGACGAGCTCCCCGGTGACGATGAGGGCCGCGCCCACGTTCTGGGCGGCGATCTCCTTGAAGTTATTGATTTTCCCCTCCTCAAAGACCACCTGGACCCCCTTGAAGGAGGTGCCGTCGTTCAGGTCAATGAACCCCAGGGTTTTGGAATCCCGAATGGAGCGGGCCCAGCCGCAGACGGTGACGGTCTGCCCGGCATAGGCGGGAAGGTCTTTATAAAATGACGCGATGTCGTGACGTCTCATAAGAATTCTCTCCTTAAATAGTTCTGGCGCAGAGCGCCGTAAAAGTTTTTTGATGTAATATGGGGCCTCCGGCGGCAAGGTCGTGGGACTCTGCTAAGGCACACCCTGCAAGGGGCCTGTCTCACCTGCCGGTTCGGTCGGGTCAGAACAATCGCCACTGGCGATTTTCCCCGCCCCTTGACCGCGCAAAGTGTTCCGTGGGCGCACATGGCTAACCAGGGTAAAATGTTTCGTAGACTTCGTTTCACGAAGTCTCACCTTTCTCAAAGGTTGCGGGAGACAGGGGGCGGAGCCCCCAGCCGCCGGAGGCCAAACCGTCACCCCCCCAAATATGCACTACTCCAGCACGATCCGCCAGTCGTTCTCCGGGTCCTCCCGGCAGTAGCAGAGCTCGCTGAGCTCCTCCTCAAAAAAGACCCGAAAGGTCTCCTCCATGCCGCTGGAGAGATTCATACCGGGCAGGCCATCGCGGTCTGCCCAGAAAACCTCCCCTTCCTCCGAGGACCGAAGCTCCCCGGAGAATTCATCACATTTATATAGAAAGACGATGTAGCGGGACCCGTCGTCCTCTATCCAGTTTTTCACGCCGCACAGGCGGGGGTGGCGCAGGCGCAGGCCGGTCTCCTCAAAAACCTCCCGCACCACGGACTGGGTGACGCTCTCCCCGGGCTCCACATGCCCACCGGGAAAGGTGATCCCCGACCAGCCGTGCTCCGGGCTGCGGCGCTGCACCAGCACCTGGTCCCCCCGGCAAACCATGCACATATTGGTAAGCTCCGCCTGAATTTTCCTGCCCATCTCCATCCCCCTCCGCGAAAAATGAAAAGAAGCGCCGGAAAAGCTCCGACGCTCTCTTTGGTGGCGGAGAGGATGCGACTCGAACGCACAATGCCTTGCGGCACACCACATTTCCAATGTGGCTCCTTACCAATTAGAATACCTCTCCGTGTCCCGGCTCAATTATTATAGCGGATTCGGGGGAAAAAATCAAGGGTTTTTAAAAAATTTTATTTGCCGCAAAAGCCAGAGATTTTTTCGGGCAAAACTCCAAAAAAGGGTTTGAATATTCCGGAAAGATTTGGTATAATCAGAGGAGTGAAGCCGTGGGGCACACGGCGCACGTTTTATTCTGGTATGGGGGCGTGGGTGCGCGCGTAGGCTGGTTGTGGAGCACCACACACAGCGGGTGTTTGGGCCGGGAAGCTGTGCATAGAGCTGGCTTTCTCCGCATCCACCCCGCTCGCATTTTGCGGCAAGCCGCAAAATGGCCAGGGGGAAACAGGCAAAGCCTGTTTCCCCGGCGGTTCGTCCTCCGGACGAACCCGAGCGGGGCACACCGCACCTAGCGAGTGCGAGGTGCAAGCTGGGCTTCGCCGTGTGTCACGAGTTTTGCCTCGCAAAACTCGGATAGTTAACCGAGCACAGCGAGCGTTAACCTATTATTCACCACTTCAAAAATGCGCTTCACAGGTGTTTAAGGGCAAGACCTTGGAGGCGCTGCGTCTCATCTGCCGACTCGGTCGGCGACAGGAAATCGCCACTGGCGATTGTCGCCCTCCAAACCTCCGCAACCTTTGAGAAAGGTAAGACTTCGTAGAACGAAGTCTACGAAACTTTTACGGTTGTTAGGTTAGCTCGTCAAAACATCAAAACCTTTACGATGAACGTAGTGAGGAAGCAGGGAAAAAGTTTGTAGGGTGTGGGACAACGTCCCACGACCTTAAGAAAAGGAGGGATAGCCTTGAACAAGAAAGGCGCCGCCGGTGCCGCGGCGGTCATTGAAATCGGCACCAACAACGTAAAGATGCGGGTTTCCCAGCTGGTGAAGGGCAAGCCCCGCACCCTGGACTATTTGGAATACCCCATCGCCCTGGACCACGATGTGTTCGAAACCGGGTCCATCAGTTTTGAGAGCCTGCGGGGGCTTTCCGACGCGCTCCGGAAGTTTTCCGAAGCCCTTCTTTCCTATAATATAGAAAAGCCCCGGGTGGTTTCCGGCTCCGCCCTCTTGGAGGCCCGCAACCAGGCCCTGGTCATCGACCAGCTCAAGGTGCGCAACGGCATGGACGTGACCGTGCTGGACACCAGCCAGGAAAAGGCCTATATCTTTTCCGAGGTGGGGCAGCGCCTTCAGGGAGAAAACGCACTGGGTCCCGGCAACACCCTGATGGCCCACATCGGCTCGGGCAGCATCGGCCTCGGGGTGCATAACGGAAAGGAGATTCTCTATTTCCAGAGCGTCCCCATGGGCGCCTTGAAGCTCAACGACGTGTTGGGCGGCCTACGCCGTCGGGCGGACGGGTTCCACTATATCCTGGAGGAATACATGGACACCGTGCTGAACCGGATGCACCTCTCGGGGCTTCAGATCCAGCACCTGGCGCTTACCGGCTCCCAGATCAGGCTGATTGCCAAGCTCTGCGGCTGCAAGCCCGGTGAATCCCTCCACCGCATCGACGCCCAGGCTTTGGAGGCGCTATACGACTCTGTCCGGGGCCTCACCTCTGAGAGCATCGCCCTGCGCTACGGCATCCCCGAGGGGCGGGCCTCCCTCTTGTACACGGCCCTGTTCATCTACCGGGGCATGATGCGCTTCTGCCCGGAGGCCAAGGAGATTCTCTCCCCGGCCGTGGACCTTACCGAGGCGGTCATGCGCCAGACCCTCACCCCCAAGGCGGACGGGGAATGGGCCGCCTATCTGCGCCGCAACGCCCTGGCCTGCGCCAGCACCACGGCCTCTGCCTTCCACTGCGACCTACTCCACAGCCGTCGGGTGGGGGACTACGCCTGCCGCCTTTTCGACAAGCTGAAAAAAATCCACGGGCTGGACCCCTCCAAGCGGCTGATCCTGGAGCTGGCGGCGGTTCTCCACAGCTGCGGCGGCTATGTGAGCCTGCGCCAGCACAACCACTGCACCTTTGACTTGATCCGGGGCATGGACCTGTTCGGCCTCTCCTCCCGGGAGGTGCTTCAGGTGGCCCTGGTAGCCGGAAGCATCAGCTCCGCCGAGGCCTCCGGGCTCTCCTCTCTGCCTGGGCCGGACCGCATGGCGGTTTCCAAGCTCTCCGCCATTTTCCGGCTGGCAAACGCTCTGGACAAGTCCCACCGGGGAAAGCTGCGGAATTTGAAGGTGAGCCTGGACGAGGACCGGGTGCTCATCCGGGCGGAATCCGCTGTGAACACCCTCTTGGAGCAGTGGGATTTCGAGGAGTCCGCCGGGGTATTCCAGGAGGTGTTCGGGCTGTCCCCGGAGCTCTCCATCAAGTTTGACATGATTTGATGAGTACGGGGAGTTTTTGAAGTCATACGGTGTGGCCTTCGTCGGCACAGAGACGCCGACTACGGCAAGGTCGTGGGACGCTGCTAAGGCACACCCTGCAAGGGGCCTGTCTCGCCTGCCGGCTCGGTCGGGTCAGAACAATCGCCACTGGCGATTTTCCCCGCCCCTTGACCGCGTAACGCAATACAGTTGGCTTTATCGCAATCAGCTAACCAGGATAAAAGTTTCGTCCACCTTTTCAAAGGTGGTGGGGGTGGAGGGGGCAAAGCCCCCCTTGCCGGAATGCGCGTCGCTGTGCGCATGGAGGCCCCATAATACTCAAAAAACGAGAGGTGTGTGCTGTGGCTGAAAAGAAAATGCCCTACTATAACCGAGAGCTGAGCTGGATGGACTTTAACGCCCGAGTGCTGGAGGAGGCCACCAAAAAGGAGAACCCGCTGATGGAGCGCCTGCGCTTTCTGGCCATCACCGGCTCTAACCTGGACGAGTTCTTCATGGTGCGCGTGGCCGGCGTCAAGGCCCAGGTGAATTCCGGCTATAAGCCCAAAGAGTCTCTGGATCTCTCCCCCGAGGACCTGCTCAAGGAGCTGGAGGAAAAGACCCACCACTTTATGGAGCGGCAGTATTCCTGCCTGCACCGGTCCATTCTCCCCGCTTTAGAGCGGGAGGGCATCCGCTTTCTGGCCTTTGGGGACATGGACGCCGCCCAGAAGGACTACGCCGACCGCTATTTCCACCATGTGCTGTTCCCGGTGCTCACCCCCTTGGCCGTAGACGGCAGCCGCCCCTTCCCCTTGCTTGCCAACAAGACTCTGAACCTGGCCGTACGCCTGGAGAGCAAGGAGGGCAAGGAAAAGGAGAAGAACTTCGCCGTGGTCCAGGTTCCCTCCATCCTCCCCCGGTTTCTGGAGCTGCCCTGCGAAGAGGGCCGGGCCTTCACCCTGCTGGAGGAGGTCATCGCCGCCCACCTGCCGGAGCTCTTCGAGCTTCACGCCATCAAGGCCTCCTGCCCCTTCCGGGTTACCCGGGACTCGGACCTGGAGATCGACGAAGAGGCCGAGGACTTTATGAGCGAGGTGAAGAAGTCCATCAAGCGCCGGAAGCGGGGCCGCCCCGTGCGCCTGGAGCTGCTGCAAAAATGCGACAAGGACCTGCGGGGCTTCCTCATCGACCAGCTGAAGATCAAGAAAAACGAGATCTACCAGCTCCCCGGCCCCCTGGACCTGACCTTCTTCTCCAAGTTCGCGGGCGTCAAGGGCTGCGAGGGCATGTGCTTTAAACCCATTGTCCCGGTGGCCCCTGCGGATTTCTGGGGCTATGACGACATCTTCTCCGCCATCCGGGACAAGGACCGGATGGTCCACCATCCCTACGAGAGCTTCGACTGCGTGGTGAAGTTCATCGAGCAGGCCGCCGAGGACCAGGACGTGCTGGCCATCAAGCAGACCCTCTACCGGGTCAGCGGCAATTCCCCCATCATCGCCGCCTTGATCCGCGCCGCGGAGAACGGCAAGCAGGTCACGGTGCTGGTGGAGCTGAAGGCCCGCTTCGACGAGGAGAACAACATCAACTGGGCCCAGAAGCTGGAAAAGGCCGGGTGCCATGTGATCTACGGCCTCCACGGCCTCAAGACCCACTGCAAGATCGCCCTGGTTGTCCGCCGGGAGGAGGACGGCATCCGCCGCTACCTGCACCTGGGCACGGGCAACTACAACGACTCCACCGCCAAAATCTACACGGACGTGGGCCTTTTCACCTGCAACAGCCAGTACGGCGCAGACGCCTCTTCCCTCTTTAACGTGATCACCGGTTATTCCCGGCCCCCGGAGTATAAGCATTTCGCGGTGGCCCCCCACGGCCTGCGGAGCTTCTTCGCCCGGCGCATCCGAATCGAGACGGAGAACGCCCGGGCGGGCCTGCCCTGCGGCATCACCGCCAAGGTGAACTCCCTGGTGGACCCGGAGATCATCGGCCTGCTCTATGAGGCCAGTGAGGCCGGGGTGCCGGTGCGGCTGGTGGTGCGGGGCATCTGCTGCCTGATTCCGGGGCTCCCGGAGGTCAGCGAGAACATCCAGGTGGTCAGCATTGTGGGCCAGCTTCTGGAGCACAGCCGGGTGTTCCGCTTCGAGAACGCCGGGGACCCCAAGATCTACATGGGCTCCGCCGACTGGATGCCCCGAAACCTGGACCGGCGCATCGAGCTGGTGTTCCCCATTGAGGACGAGGATCTGAAAGCCCGGGCCTTCGGCATTCTGGACACCCTGCTCAGCGACAACACCAACGCCCGGGTCATGCAGCCGGACACCAGCTACCAGCATGTCAGCCGCCGGGGGAAGGCCGCCTTCAGCAGCCAGCAGGAGTTCTACAAGCAGGCCCAGGCCCGGCTCAAATCCCTGCAAAAGGTGGAAAACGACAGCCCGCTGATCCCCATCCACTCGGCGGAGGAGGCCCAATGAAACTTGTTCTATTGTTTGGAAACGCAGCCGTGGGAAAGATGACGGTGGGCCAGGAGCTGATGAAGCGCACGGGCCTGCGGCTCTTCCACAACCACATGACCATCGAGCCCATCCTGGAGATCTTCGGGGATTTCAACAGCGCCGCCATCCAGCGCTGCCGGGAGGTGATCTTTGGGGAGTTCGCCAAGACGGACCAGTACGGCATGATCTTCACCTATATGTGGGCCTTCGACCAGCAATCGGACTGGGACTATGTGGAGCGCATCAAGGGGATTTTCGCGCCCTACGGCACGGAGTTCTACTATGTGGAGCTGGTGGCCCCCCAGGAGGTGCGGCTACGGCGGAACCAGAGCGAAAACCGTCTGCAAAGCAAGGCCTCCAAGCGGGACCTGGAGGCCTCCAACCGGCGGCTTCTCGCGGACGACGCCAAATACCGGCTGGAGAGCCTGCCGGGGGAGATCTCCTTCCCGAACTACATGCGGATCGACAACTCGGGGCTTTCGCCGCAGGACGCGGCCAGGATGATCCAGGAGGGGTTTGGGCTGTAGTCGCGGTGCGTGTTGCACCCAGCTTTGCAGAGTTTTCCGCAGGAAAACGGAAAGATAAACCGAGCCGCGCGAGTGTTTATCTTTTTGACACTACGGCGAAACCCGGCTTTATCCTTTCGCCATTCTTCGCGCCGTGTACCCCGCTCGGGTTCGTCCTTCGGACGAACCGCCGGGGGAAACGGGCCTTGCCCGTTTCCCCCACGGCCATTTTGCGGCTCGCCGCAAAATGCGAGCGGGGCGGATGCGGGGGGCTGGCCCCGCGGACCGAAAGCCTGCCAAACGCGCCCTACCTGGGGCGCGCCCATAAAAAATGAAGCATGTCTTTGAGACGCGCCCCAGGCGGAGTGCGTTCAGCTGGCTATCCACACGCGGGGACAGCAAAAGGCGAAAGCCGGGGGCGAAACAGCTGGCTTTTTCCGGGACTAGGAAACTTTTTTTCTTGTAAAAAGTTTCCTCTTGCCGCTGCGCGGCAATTCACCTTCAAAAATACGCTTCTCAGGTGTTTAAGGGCAAGGTCGTGGGGCTCCGCGCCCCACACCCCCGCCAGCTTAAGACCCGCTGGACCGGTCACAGTTGTTCCGTAAATCGTTCACGACGAACGAAGTGAGGAGTGGGTAAAAGTTTCGTCCACCTTTTCAAAGGTGGTGGGAGTTTGAGGGCAACGCCCTCAAGGTCTACAAAAGGAGGTAATCATTATGAAGCGAGTAGGAATTCTCACCAGCGGCGGCGACTGCCAGGGCCTGAACTCGGCCATTCGGGGCGTTGCCAAGGGGCTCTATGAAGAGTTTGGCAAAAACGTGGAGATCTACGGCATCAAGGACGGCTATAAGGGCCTGATTTTCGGGGAATATAAGCTCATGGAGCCCTCGGATTTCTCCGGCATCCTCACCCTGGGCGGCACCCTTCTGGGCACCTCCCGCCAGCCCTTCAAGACCATCCGCGTCATCGACGAGAACAGCGTGGACAAGGTCGCCGCCATGAAGTCCCACTATAAGAAGATGAAGCTGGACTGCCTGGTGATCCTGGGCGGCAACGGCACCCAGAAAACCGCCAACCTCCTTCGAGAGGAGGGCCTGAACGTCATCCACCTGCCCAAGACCATCGACAACGACATCTGGGGCACGGACGTGACTTTTGGCTACCACAGCGCGGTGGAGGTCGCCACCAACGTGATCGACTGCATCCACACCACCGCCACCTCCCACGGCCGGATCTTCATCGTGGAGGTCATGGGTCACAAGGTGGGCTGGCTCACCCTCTCGGCGGGCATCGCCGGCGGCGCGGACGTGATCTTGCTGCCGGAGATCCCCTACGACATCGACAAGGTCGCCAAAACCCTCCAGAGCCGCATCGATAACGGCAAGAAATTCTCCATCCTGGCCGTGGCGGAGGGCGCCCTCTCCAAGGAGGAGGCCAAGCTCTCCAAGAAGGAGTTCAAGAAGAAGCGGGCCGAGGAGAACCACCCCTCCATCGTGTACCGCATCGCCGAGGAGCTGGGGGACAAGATCGACAACGAGATCCGGGTGTGCGTGCCCGGGCACTTCCAGCGGGGAGGCAGCCCCTGCGCCTACGACCGGGTCCTCTGCACCCGCCTGGGAGCCACCGCTGCCCGGTTCATCAAGGAAAAGACCTTCGGCGTGATGGTGGGCATGGTGAACGGGGAGACCGTGCCTGTGCCCCTGGGGGACGTGGCGGGCAAGCTGAAGTCTGTGCCTGTGGACTGCGGGGAGATCAAGGCCGCCCGACAGATCGGCGTCAGCTTCGGGGACTGAACCCAGGCTGTTCTCAATAATAAAAACATGTGAAGGAGTTTTACTATGAACTTTCCCATCATCTCTCTGCCGCCCTTTACCGCCGTGACCTCCGGCCCGGACCCAGAGATGGACTTCTCCCCGGAGGGCGTGCTGGGCAGATTCAACGCCCACTTCAGCACCATTAAGCCCAGCCCCAGGGACAGCTTTCGGCCCAGAGACTTTCTCTTCTTCAACGGGGAGGCCGGGGGCCTGGAGTGGTGGTACGCCTGGGAGGAGGGAATGCCGGACGGGGGCTTTGAGAAGGTCTCCTTCGACGGCGGCCTCTACCTGACCTACACCTACCGGGACCACGACGAGGAGGAGAACCAGCGGCTCTATGAAGCGGCCGTGGAGTTTGCCAAGAGCAGCGAGATCTTTGACCTGGACGAGCGGCGGGGGCACTACTCCATGGGGCACATCATCACGCCGCCGAAGGTGATTGAAGCCCAGGGCTTTGCCCTGATGGAGTGCTTCGTGCCGGTGAAGATAAAGTAGATCTCTATTTTTTGTGATATGTGGGGCGCGCCCCAGGCGGAGCGGGTTCGGCGGGCTCTTGGCCCGCGAAGCTGGCATACCGCGCCAAGCGGGTGCGAGGCGCAGGCTAGGCTTCGCGGTATGTCACGAGTTTTGCGAAGCAAAACTCGCCGGACTGGGCGCGAAGCTGGCATACCGCGCCAAGCGGGTGCGAGGCGCAGGCTAGGCTTCGCGGTATGTCACGAGTTTTGCGAAGCAAAACTCGCCGGACTGGGCGCGAAGCTGGCATACCGCGCCAAGCGGGTGCGAGGCGCAGGCTAGGCTTCGCGGTATGTCACGAGTTTTGCGAAGCAAAACTCGCCGGACTGGGCGCGAAGCTGGCACACGCAGTTAGCTGAGAGCGGAAAAGCCCGCCAGGGTAAAAGTTTGTGGGGTTTGGGGTGAAACCCCAAGGTCTTGCCCTTGACCTTACCTCCTGAGAAGCGTATTTTTTGAAGTGGTGAATCATAGTTAATGCTCGCTTCGCTCGATTAACTATCCGAGTTTTGCAAAGCAAAACTCTTGCAAGAGGGCGCGGAGAGTTCATCTCGCTGTGCGAGATGAATCTCTTTTACAACTGAAAAAAAGCGCCCTAGTACCAGGGAAAGCCAGCGACTTCCCACCCCAGCTTTCGCCTTCTGCTGTCCCCGCGTGTGAATAGCCCACCCAACGCGCTCCGCCTAGGGCGCGTCTCAAAAAGTACTCTATTTGTTATACGGGCGCGTTGGGCGCGTGAGTGCGCGCGTTAGCTAGTTGCGGAGCACAGGGCCGGGCAGGTCTTTGGGCTGGTTCCAGGCGCTCAGCTGGCTTTCGCCGCATCCCCCCGCTCGGGTTCGTCCTTCAGACGAACCGCCGGGGGAACGGGTTTCGCCCGTTTCCCCACGGCCATTTTGCGGCAAGCCGCAAAATGCGAGCGGGGCGCCTAACGCCGAGAATAGAGTGAGGAAATAGCTTAGCTTCGTCAGGCGTCATGAGTTTTGCAGAGCAAAACTCACCGGGCTGGGTGCCAGACGCACGGCGCGGACCATAGCGAAAGGAGATAGCGGAGTTTCGCCGTCGTGACAAAAAGATAAACACTCGCGCAGCTCGGTTTATCTTTCCGTTTTGCTTCGCAAAACTCTGCTGGGCTGAGTGCGCATACACACAGAGCTGGCTTTCTCCGGGACTAGGAAACTTTTTTCTCAGTTGCAAAAGAGATTCATCTCGCACGGCGAGATGAACTCTCCGTTTCCTCTTGCCGATGTTTTGCAAAGCAAAACTCGGATAGTTAACCGAGCGCAGCGAGCGTTAACTATGATTCACACCTGCAAAAATTGCGCTTCTCAGATGTTTAAGGTCAAGGGCAAGACCTTGGAGGCTCTGAGTCTCAGCTGCCGCTTCGGTCGGCGACGGGAAATCGCCACTGGCGATTGTCGCCCTCCAAACCTCCGCGAGCTTTTGAAGAAAGCTAAGACTTCGCAGAGCGAAGTCTGCAAAACTTTTACCCTGGTCAGCTGGGTGCGACTCCGTTATCATTCTTATAAAAAACAAACCAGAAAGGAAGATCGTTATGAAATTCTCAGTCAGTCTCTACAGCTTCTTCAGCGCTGTCCAGAGCGGCGAGCTCACCCTGCTCCAGTGTGTGGCCAAGGCCAAGGAGCTGGGCTTCGATGCCATCGAGGCCGTGGACTTCTGCTTCGGCTGCCCTCCCGAGGAGATGCCCCAGAAGGCCCGGGAGCTCAAGGCCGAGGCCGATAAGCACGGCCTGTCCATCTCCTCCTTCGCGGTAGGCGCGGACCTTTTGAACGGCCTGGACGGCTCCGGAGACGTGCAAAAGGAGATCGCCCGGGTGAAGGGCATGGTGGACATCGCCGAAATTTTAGGGGTCCCCCGGATGCGCCACGACATCACCATGGGCCAGAAGGGCTCTCCCAAGAGCTACGCTGCCCTGGTCCCCCAGCTGGCGGAATCCGTGCGGGAGATCGCCGACTACGCCGCCTCTAAGGGCATCCTCACCATGACGGAAAACCACGGCTTCTTCTCCCAAGACTCCCAGCGGGTGGAGCTCCTCTACAACACGGTGAACCATCCCAATTTCGCCCTGCTCTGTGACATTGGCAACTTCACCTGCGCCGACGAGGACCCCGCCAAGGCGGTGGCCCGGGTGGCCCCCTACGTGAAGTACGTCCACGCCAAGGACTTCATCGTCAAGAGCTACTACGACAACGACCCCGGCGAGGGGGCCTTCCAGACCCGCTCCGGCAACTACCTGCGGGGCACGGTGATCGGCCACGGCAACGTGCCGGTGAAGCAGTGCCTGCACATCCTGAAGGCCGCAGGATACGACGACACCATCGCCATCGAGTTCGAGGGCATGGAGCCCGCCGTGTCCGCCATCCGCATCGGCCTTGCCAACCTGAAGCGCTACTGGGAAGAGGCCTGATTGTATAGTAAACGCACGTGAAAATCGGTAAATACCGATTTTCACGCTAGGCGGCTGAGGAGGTCGTGACCTCCCTGCCGGGTTCAAAAGAGGCATTCTACCTCTTTTGAACTGCGTTAACTATAAAACCCCTCTCGCCGAAGCAGCTGCACAAACTCGCGCATTCTGCCGGAGTCCACGTCACATTCAAACTGAAAGGAAAATCCCAGTTCCTTCTCCTGGGATTTTCTTATATTTTCCCGAAAGGCCTCCATGTCCATGCCAGGGGCGTAGTAGTCCGGATCCAAATATTGCTCTATGCTGAACACCTCAAAGGGTATGCCGGCAAATTTGTCCAGGGAGTAGTCCAATGTCTCCAGCCGGCCGCGTTTCGTGGTGAGGCTGACCGAATCCAGATTGATTTCTATGTCGCAAACGCCCTGGACAGTGATAACCGGGATAGGGTATTCCGCCCGTTCATACTCGCCCTGGTCATTTTTATAGTAGTGGCCGTTGTACCATCCCCATTTTGTCTCCGGCATTCCGTCACGCAGGCCGTGCCTCAAAGCGCCGCACCTGGTTTGAAGCTGTTCATATATCTCATTCCGTTCTTTCATGTTCATTTTAATCCCGCCCTCCTTCGTTTCCTTGCAATTATATCATCAGGAAAGGACCTGTACAATGCTTAATTTTGGAACCATCGGCACCGGATGGATCACGGACGAATTCATCGCCGGGGCCAAGGACAGCGGCCTGTGGGAGCTCGCGGCCGTCTATTCCCGGGATCTGGAGCGAGCCCGGGCCTACGCCCAAAAGCACGGGGCAAAGCTGGCTTTCGCCACTGTGGAGGAACTTGCCTCCTGCCCCCAGGTGGACGCGGTGTACGTGGCCAGCCCCAACGCCCTGCACCATGCCCACTGCAAGACCCTTCTGGAACACGGCAAGCATGTGATCTGCGAAAAGCCCCTCTGTGCCCAGGCCGCCAAGGTCCGGGAACTCTACGCCCTGGCGGAAAAAAAGGGCCTGGTCTTTCTGGAGGCCATCATGTTTCTGCACCAGCCCCAGCTGAAAAAGCTGGAATCCGCCCTGGGAGAAATCGGGCCCGTCTCCATGGCAAAGCTGGACTTCTGCCAGCGCTCCTCCAAGCTGGACCGGTATCTCTCCGGCGAGCTGCCCAATATCTTCAACCCCCGCCTGGAAACCGGGGCTTTCATGGACCTGGGGGTCTACTGCGTGTACCCCGCCCTCTACCTCTGGGGCAAGCCCAGCGGGTTCCGGATCAGCTGCCGGCGGATGGAATCCGGCGCGGACGGCAGCGGCGTAATTACCCTGGAATACCCCGGCAAGCTGGCGGTGCTCACCTACTCCAAGCTGAGCCAGGCCGGGGCCAACTCAGATTTCCAGGGCCCGGAGGGCACCGTGGCGGTGGAATCCATCTCAAAGCTGGGGGGCATCTCCCTCTGGCGGAAAGACGGCTCCCAGGAGGAGATCTACGGCCAGGACGAGAAATACAAGCTCATGGGCAACGAGGCCAAAGACTTTTACCGCTATATCACAGAGCCGGAGGCCAGCCGGGAGGAGTACACCCGGTGCGCTCAGCTGGCCGTGGACGTGGCCGAGTTTATGGAGGACGTGCGCCGGGAGGCCGGGATCCGCTTCCAGAGTGACAAGACCTTGGGGGCGCCGGTCTCGCCTGCCGGCTCGGTCGACGCTTGACGGTCCCAAACCCCCGCAACCTTTGAGAAAGGTAAGGCTTTGCAGAGCGAAGTCTTAGCTTCCTTCAAAAGCTCGCAAGGTATGGGACGGCGTCCCACGGTCTTGACCTTGCCCTTAATAGCCTAAGAAGCGCATTTGGGGTGTGTGAATCATAGTTAACACTCGCTGCGCTCGGTTAACTATCCGAGTTTTGCGAAGCAAAACTCTTGCAAGAGGCCCGGAATCAGCCAGCTCCGGGCGCGGGATCCCAGCAAAAAGTTCCCGTCCGGCTGCGTGCTTATCGCCAAGCTGCCCCGCGCGCCGTTCCCCCCATAAAATACAATTACACAGCGCGGCCAGAACAAAAGAGGCTTCCTCAGATGGGAGGCCTTTTTGCCGCCTGGGACGGGGATTTCCCGAAAAAACTTTCAAAATCTTCTTTCCTCCTCCGAAAAAATTGAAGGTTTTTTCAGAAAATTAGTACACGCTATTTACAAATCGCGAAGAATATGGTATACTTTTTGAAAGAAAGCGGCTCTGCACACTTGTCTTTCCAGAAAGCATGCTTTCTCAGACCAGGGCTTGTCTGAATCAATATTTTCGCCGGGCCGGACCCGGCGGTTGGGGAGAGGATTTATGCGGACAGCGGGAATTAACCTGGAACATACCAAAAAAACCAACCGGCTGCTTATTTTGCGGCTGCTTTGCAGCGGGAACGGCTTTTCCCGGGCAGAGCTGGCCCGGAGGACCGGTCTTGCCAAAATGACTGTTTCCAATATCACCAACGAGCTGGTCAAGGCGGGACTCATCGAGCCCCTGGCTGCGGAGCACCAGGGGGCCGGCCGGCCGCCTGTGCGTCTGGGGCTTACCCGCCGGTCCCCGGCGGAGGTGGGGCTCTTTCTGCGCCGGGACAGCTGCACGGGCATCTGCGCCACCATGGATATGGAAATTTTGAGCCAAGTGGAGTTCTCTTTGGGTCCCGGGGAAACCGCCAACACCCTTTTGGACAAGACGGAGTCCGCCATCCGATACCTGGTCCAGCACTGTGAAAACCGGGAGGTCTTTGGGGTGGGCATCGCCGCCATGGGCCCTCTGGACTATGCCCGGGGCGAGCTGATGACCCCGCCCAACTTCTACAACATCCGCCATGTGGCCATGGCGGAGACCCTGCGGGAGCGTCTGGGGATTCCCGTGTTCCTGGCCAACGACATGGACGTTTCCGCCTCTGTGGAAAAGCTCTATGGCAAATGCGTGGACCTGCGGAACTTCGTCTATGTGGGCCTTACCAACGGCGTGGGCGCGGGGCTGCTGCTGAACAACTCCCTGTTTCTGGGCAACCACGGCTTTGCCGGCGAGCTGGGGCACATGACCATCGACAGCGCTGGCCCCCTGTGTACCTGTGGAAACCGGGGCTGCCTGGAAACCTACGTGAGCGTGCCCCGGATTATGCAGCAGTTCCGCCGGGAGCTGGGCCGGGAGTTTGAGGACTTTGGAGAGCTCTGCGGTTTTTGCGAGCAGGACCCGGCGGGGGCCGCCCTGCTGGACACGCTGCTGGAAAAGCTCTCTACGGCCCTGATCAACCTGTGCAACCTTACGGACCCGGAGGCCATCGTTATCGGCCACTCCGGCGCGCTTTTCACGGATTCCCAGCTGGAATCCATCGAAAAACGGGTGAACCAGGGAATCCTGGCCAAGGGGCTTTCCAAGGTCCAGGTAATGCGCAGCGCCTTTGGTACTCAGGCCTCTCTCTATGGCGCGGCCGCGCTGCCCCTGCAGCAGGTTTTTGTCGGCAATCTCTGCTATGAAAAGTTTTTCGAGATAACGCCCCCCTGCCCGTCCAAGAGAAAACGGCGCGGCCAGGCCCCAGAGCCGGACCCGGACTCTCCGGAGCAGGAGCTGGAACCGGACCTCCAGGTCCTGGAGGAGCCGGACGAACCGGACGAACAAGAGGAACAGCAGGAAGAACAGGAAGCAATTTAAGAAGCCGTACCAGTAGACGTCTGCATTCCCTTTTCCGGCAAATTCAGCCGAGAAGCGACGTTGTGAAAACTTGCCGAATCGCAAGACCATAAATGGTCTGATTGCCGGCGTTTTCACGCCTTGCTCTCTACTGAATTTCCTCGAAAACCGAAACACAAATCCTATCGGTACAGCTTCTAAAGAAAGGATTTTCATTATGATGGATTTAGTCCATGACTTTACCCGCTTTGAGGATCTGCACCAGGCCGCCGGGACCGACCCCGGCCCCTGGCAGAGGCGGATTCTAGCCGAGCTGCGGTTCGCCCTGGTGCTCTCCAACGCCGGGGACAGCCGCTTTGAAAAAGAAATCGCCGCCGCCGAAGAAATCCTCCGCCAGAGCGTGGCGCAAGAGGGCGTGATTACCAACTCCGCCGCCCAGAAGGCTGAAGAGGCCCTTCTCCCCTGCGCCCAGGCCGCCAAGGCCTACGAGTTCCTCTGCGTGGCCCACGCCCACATCGACATGAACTGGATGTGGGGCTTCCATGAGACGGTGGGCGCCGCCGTGGACACCTTCCGCACCATGCTGGACATCATGGAGGAGTACCCGGGGTTCCGGTTCTCCCAGTCCCAGGCCTCGGTGTACCGGATCTTGGAGCGCTTCGCCCCGGATATGCTGGAGGAGGTCCGGGCCAGGGTGAAGGAGGGACGCTGGGAGGTCACCGCCTCCACCTGGGTGGAATCGGACAAAAACCTGCCCAGCGGCGAGAGCCTCACCCGCCAGTATCTGCTGGCAAAGCGCTACCTCTGCAGCCTTCTGGACCTCTCCCCTGAGGACCTGTGCATCGACTTTGAGCCGGACACCTTCGGCCACAACGCCAACGTGCCGGAGATCGCCTCCCACGCCGGGGTGAAATACTACTACCACTGCCGGGGCTGCACCCCGGAGGACATCATCAGCCGCTGGCGCGCCCCCTCCGGCGGGGAGCTGCTGGTGTTCACCGAGCCGGACTGGTATAACGCGGACATCGGCTACCATCTGGCGGAGCAGGCCGTGGAGCTGGAAAAGCGCACCGGCTCCTCCACCCTTTTGAAGGTCTATGGCGTGGGCGACCACGGCGGCGGACCCACCCGCCGGGACCTGGACACCTTCCTGGAGATGGACGGCTGGCCGGTGTATCCCCGGTTCCGCTTCGCCACCCTGCGGGAGTACTTTGAGAGCCTGGAGGCCCGCCGGGAGAGCTTCCCCATCAAGGACCAGGAGATCAACTTCCTGATGGACGGCTGTTACACCACCCACTCCCGGATCAAGGCCGGAAACCGCCGCAGCGAGCGGGCCATGGCCTCCTCCGAGCTGGCCTCTGTGATAGCGGACGCATACGCCAAGGCCCCCTACCCCGCCGGGCTCTACACCGACGCCTGGGAGAAGGTGCTCTTCAACCAGTTCCACGACATCATCCCCGGCTCCGGCGTGGTGGAGACCACGGAGTACGCCTCCGCCCTGTACCAGGAGGCGGGCGGCGCGGCCCAGACCGGGCGCAAGCTGGCTCTGCGGGCCATCGCGGGGCAGATCGACAGCGCCTCCCTCCTGCCGGAGAGCGGGCGCCAGTTCTCCAGAGGCGAAGGGGGCGGCGCGGGCTTTGACATGTGCGGCCGTGCCCAGGGCAAGACCCGCCTCTATCATGTGTTCCAGAACCAGCCCCAGGACCGGGCCCTGCCCGTGGAATTCGTGGTGTGGGACTATGAGGGGGACGAGAGCCGCCTTGCCGTACGGGACCCGGAGGGCAACTGGCTGGACACCCAGATCATCGACCAGGGGGAATCCTGGGGCCACCACTACGCCCGGATTCTGGCGAAAGTCTCTGTGCCCGCCTGCGGGTGGTCCACCTATCTGGTGGGAGAAAAGCCCGTGGAGGCCCGTTGGAATGTGCTCAACGACCTGCGGGTGCAGGTGCCGGACAGCTTTGTCCTGGAAAACAGCAAGCTGCGGGCGGTGTTCTCCCCGGACGACGGGGCCCTGGTGTCCCTCATGGACAAGGAGGGCGGCACGGAGCTGATCCCCGAGGGCAAACGGGGGCGGTTCCTCTTCTACCAGGAGAGCCTGCGCAAGGAGGCCGTCCACGGGAACCCGGGCATGAGCTCCTGGCTGGTGGGCCACCGCCGGGAGGGGACCCCTCTGGAGCGGATCGAGGTGCGCTCCCTGCCCAGCGGCCCGGTGCGGGGGCGCATCGAGGTGTCCGGGACCTTCGGGACCGCCTCTACCCTGCGGGCGGAGATCTGCCTGGACCAGGACAGCAGCGCCCTGCAGTTCAAGCTGGACGTGGACTGGAGGGAGTTCGGCGGCGAGCCCCAGGGGGTGCCCTGCCTGTGCTTCGCGCTGCCCGAGGGGTGCAGCTACAACACCTACACCTTTGACATTCCCTTTGGCTTTGTGAAGCGGGAGGGCCGGGCCATGGACCTGCCGGGCTCCAGCTTTGTGATGGCTGGGGAGACGAGCCGCAGCGCCCTGATTCTGGCGGCGAAGGAGAAGTACGCCTACCGCTGCGGGGACGGGGCCATGTCCCTGGTGCTGATCCGGGGGGCCTACGAGCCGGACCCCATCCCGGAGATCGGCCAGCACCAGCTGAGCTTCGGGGTGATCTGCCAGCCCGGCGGCCAGGACCTTGCCCGCTACGCCCAGGCTGTGCGGGACTTTGACGACCCGCCCTACGCCATGTCCACCAAGCCTCAGAAGGGGACCCTGCCCGTGTCCCAGAGCTTCCTAGCCTTGGAAGAGGGCACCGTCCTGCTCTCCGCCGTGAAGGGCGGGGAGGATCCTCAGCCGGGCGTGGTCTACCTGCGGCTCTACGAGACCGGCGGCAAGGCCTGCCGGGCCAAGCTGACCCTGGGCAAGGAGATCGCCGCCGCCGCCTTCGCGGATACCCTGGAGCGCCCCGCCAGCGGCGAGGTCTCCGCCTGCGGCCGGACGCTGGAGGTCCCCATGGAGGCCTTCCAGGTGGTGAACGTACGTGTTCAGCTGGCTTAAGGTCAAGACCTTGGGGACTCTGGTCTCGCCTGCCGGCTCGGTCGGTTCGCGGCGTGTCTGCAATACTTGGCTTTGCCAAGTATCCGGCAGAACGCTCACCCCCAAACCCCTGCAACCTTTGAGAAAGGTAAGACTTCGTAGAACGAAGTCTACGAAACTTTTACCCACTCCTCACTTCGTTCGTCGTGAAAGTTTTATGGTGGGGTAACATTGGCCGGTCCAGCGGGCCTTACGCTGGCGGGGGTGTGGGGCGCGGAGCCCCACGACCTTGCCCTTGAAATCATGAGAAAACAACGCGGGAGGGTAGCATAAACGTCCCGGTGGGACGTTTTGCGTAGGGGACCCACGTATGGGATCCCCTATCCCGACTGCGGAGCAGGCGGGACGCCCTTGGAAACCGAAGAAGGCCAGCTCTGGGCGCGGTATCCCAGCCAAAAGTTCCCATCCGGCCGTGTGCCTGCCGCCAGGCCATCCCGCGCGCCGTTCCCCCCATAAAAACTCTCAAAAAGTATGCTTTCTGAAAGAAAATAGATATGGGGCCAGAAACTTCTGAGATTCAAAAAGAGGTGACGACATGAAGAAAATTCTCTGCATCGGCGGCGTGACCACCGATATCATTCTTTCTCCTGTAGACAGCCTTCCGCCGCCAGGCGTTCTCCGGGCCGTTCAAAGCGCCAGCACCCATGTGGGCGGCTGCGCGGCCAACGCCGCCATTGACCTGGGAAAGCTGGGCGTGCCCGTGGCCCTGGCCTGCCAGGTGGGGCAGGATACCCTGGGCGATTTCGTCATCGAGCAGGCGGGCGGCGCGGGGGTGGACACCCAGTGGATTGTGCGGGGCGGCGAGCCCACCACCTGCTCTATCGTGTGCGTGAACAGCCAGGGAGAACGCTGCTTCCTCTATTACCCGGGCTCCACCTCCGCCTATTCTATCGAAAGCCTGCCAGCCTCGCCCCCTAAAGACTGCGATATTGTGTTTGTGGCGGAGGCGCTGCTGCTGGATTCCTTCGACGGCCAGCCCGCCGGGGAATATCTGGCCCGCGCCCGGGCTCAGGGCGCCTACACCGTGATGGACACCGCCTGGGACCCGGACGGCGTGTGGATGCCGAAAATTCAGGCGGCCCTCCCCGGCCTGGATCTGTTCATGCCCAGCCTGGAGGAGGCCCAGAAGCTCAGCGGAAAGGAAGATCCCAAGGAGATCGCCGACGTTTTCTTTGGCATGGGCGTGAAGAGCGTGATCGTCAAGCTGGGCAGCCAAGGGGCCTATCTCTGCCCCACCCCGGAGGAACGCTATACTCTGCCCGCCTACCCCGGTATTGCCGTGGCGGACACCACCGGCGCGGGGGATTCCTTCTGCGCGGGGTTCCTGTGCGGCCTGGCGAACGGCTGGGACTTTCGGGCCTGCGGGCAGTTCGCCAACGCCGTGGGAGCTCTGTGCGTCACGAAAATCGGGGCCTCCACCGGCGTACCGTCTATGAAGGAAGTACTGGAGTTTATGGAAAGCCATACTTTTTTGGAGTAGTACGGGCATGGCCTTCGGCGACTCAAGGGCTACTCGCCCTTGAGAATCCTCGCCAACGCAAAGGCGGCGTTGGATCCGCCACCACGCATTCCGCTAACTTTAGCGCACTCAGCTAACCAGCGTAAAAGTTTCGTCCACCTTTTTAAAGGTGGTGGGGATGGAAGGGGGTGACAATCGCCAGAGGCGATTTCCCGTCGCCCCCTAAAAACTCCGCCATCTTTAAGAAAGGTAAGACTTCGCTTTGCGAACTCTTGAGCCTCACGATCTTGACCTTAACACCTGAGAAACGCATTTTTGCCAGGGTGGTGAATAAAAGGTTAACACTCGCTGCGCTCGGTTAACTATCCGAGTTTTGCAAAGCAAAACTCTTAAGAGGGGACGCGAAGCCAGCCAACGAATTCCGAACCAGCAGGCGAGACGCCCTTGGAAACCGGAAGTAGGCAGCGTTGTGCGCCCCGCACCCAGCCCGGAAAAGATAAACCAAGCCGCGCGAGTGTTTATCTTTTTGACGCACTGACGAAACCCAGCCTGTTCATTTTGCCATTCTTGGCGCTGCGTATCTAGCACCCAGCTTTGCAGAGTTTTGCGAAGCAAAACTCGTGACACACCGCGAAGCCCAGCTTGCACCTCGCACTCGCTTGGCGCGGTGTACCCCGCTCGGGTTCGTCCGAAGGACGAACCGCCGGGGGAAACGGGGCCTTGCCCGTTTCCCTGCGGCCATTTTGCGGCTTGCCGCAAAATGCGAGCGGGGCGGATGCGGAGCAGGCCAGCGGTTTCACATCCCGGCTTTCGCCTTTCGCTATCCCCGCGTGTGAAGAGCCCGCCGAATGCGCTCCGCCTAGGGCGCGCCTCAAAAGTATTCACGCGAAGTGAGCACTCCCCGTCAAGAAATCCCCCGAAAACTCCTCTATACTATTGTCATAAACCGAAGCGGGGAGGCAGAGCGATGAACCAAGCGCAGAGGATTCTTTCCACCCTCCGCCTGATCGAAGGGCGGATCCGGGAAAAGCTCACCGTGGAAGAGCTGGCCGGCAGCGCGTACCTCTCCCGGTACCACTACCAGCGGCTGTTCCGGCAGGCGGTGGGCGAGACCGTGATGGGATATGTGGCCAGAAGGCGTATGGACCTGGCCGCAAGGGACCTGGCGGAAACCACCGCATCCGTACTGGACATCGCCCTCAGCCTGGGCTATGACTCCCACGAAGGGTTCAGCCGGAGCTTCCGGGCCTATATAGGCATGAGCCCCAGGGAGTACCGCCGCCGCTTTGGAAAAAACAAGCGGAAGGAGAGGCCAACAATGAAAAAAAGTATGGAGGCCAAGGGAACCAGCAGGACGATGGAGGGCATTCTGGAAGAACTGAGAGGGCTGGCCGCCGCCGCCCGAAACACGGCCCGGCAGGCCCGGGAGCACCGCTGCCCCTGTCCAGAGGCGGAGCGCTTCTACTCCGGCCTGTGGGAGGCAGCCGCCAAACGAAGCGAACGGTCTGCGGAGGAGTTGGACCGGGCGCTGGAACGGATCGAGGCCATGGGCCAAGGGGCCGGGGCTAGGGCCGCGCTGCTGCGGGTGCTGGACGAGACCGCCTTCCAGGCAGAGACGACCGCCTTTCAAGTAGGCGTCACGCTGGCCAGGGCAAAACCCGCCCACCGGCAGGCCTATCAGGAGCTGGAAGAGCGCTTCCGGCGTCTGGCGGAATCCTCCCGGCTGGGCGCGGGAAAAATCGCGGGGCTGATGGAGGAGCTGGCGGAGGAGATCTTCGCCGGTATAGAGGAGGAAACCGGGCGGCTGGCGGCCGGCGCGGTTGAGGCCGGGCGCTCGGCGGCAAAGGTCATCCCCAGGGACCCGCCCTACGGCTATCTTTCCACCGGGCTGGAGGGAATCTGCGCCCGCCTGGATGGCGCGGCGGAGGGGCTCTCCCTCACCCTGGCGGAGGACTGCCTGGCGGCGTTGGATGTTCTGGATTTTTCCGCCCAGGTGGACGCGCTGCGGATGCCGGAGCATGGGGCCCTGTTCGCCGGGATCGAGGGATTCCGCCGCAGGCTCTGGGAGCTGCGGGAATACCTTTCCGGCCTTCCTCTGGACGGGGACGCCAGAGAACCAGAGGTTCCCTCTCTGCCGGTGTTCTTCCTGGAGGCGGAGCTGCAAAAGCTGTCCCCCCATCTGGAAGAGAGCCGAAGGGAGCGTTTGGCGCGCTTAGCCGGACGCATCCGGCAGGGAGAATCCGAGGCCTGGGGCCGGCTGCGCCAGGAAGCCGGGGAGCTGGGAGCCCTGGGAACTGTGCTCTTGTACATTTGCGAGAGAAGCTCTACGTCTATTGATCAGAAAGTATTCTAAAGTGAGAGGAGCCGAATCCATGAAAAAATCTGTCTATGAGGACGCCCGCCGCAGGGCCCTAGAGCTCTACGAAAAGGCCCACATCGTCCTGACTCAGGAGGAAAAAGACCATCTGGAGGTGGCCGACCTGGGCCTTGGCCGCTTGGAGGAAACCGGGCTGCAAATCGTCACCTATGTGAACACCGAGCGCTGCTGCGCCAAGGAAATGTCCCTCTTCCCCGGCCAAACCTGCCCGGAGCACCGCCACGCCCCCATCCCGGAGCTGAACTATCCTGGCAAGGAGGAGACTTTCCGCTGCCGCTATGGCGTCTGCTATGTGTACGTGGACGGGGAGCCCACGGAGAACCCGGTCTGCCAGCCCCCCAAGGGCGACGAGGCCTATTACACCGCGAAGCACCAGGTCATCCTCCACCCCGGGGACCAGTTCACCATGGAGCCCAACACCCGCCACTGGTTCCAGGCCGGACCCGAGGGCGCCATTGTCTCCGAGTTCAGCACCAAGAGCCTGGACGAGTACGACATCTTCACCGACCCCCATATCAAGCGCGTTCCCACTTTGGAGGAATGAGCATTCTGCGAAATTGTTTTTGTGTAATAGAAGGCCTTCGGGCGCAGAGAGTTTCGCTTTGCGAACTCTCCCGCGCCCTATGGCAAGGTCATGGGGCTTCGCCCCACACCCCACCAGGTGCCTAACGCGCCTGGACCGCGCAAATTGTTTGGCTTTGCTGCGACTTATTTGAGCTCTGATAAAGGAGAAGTTTTTATGCTTGTCAACCTGAACGAAGTGCTTCCCAAAGCAAAAAAAGAGGGCTACGCGGTGGGGCTGTTCAACACCGTGAACCTGGAGATGGCCAAGGGCGTGCTGGCCGCCGCCGCGGAGCTGAACGCCCCGGTGATCATCGGCACCGCCGAGGTGCTGCTGCCCTTCGCCTCCCTGGGGGAGCTGGCCCCCATGCTCATCCCCCTGGCCCGGGACTGCCCCGCGCCGGTGGTCCTCCACTTTGACCACGGCCTGACCCTGCCGAAAATCCGGGAGGCCATGGACCTGGGCTTCACCTCTGTGATGTACGACTGCTCGGCCCTCCCCTATGAGGAGAACTGCGAGGCGGTCAGAAAGCTCACGGAGGAGGCCCACAGCCGGGGCGTCACCGTGGAGGCGGAGCTGGGCCATGTGGGCAGCGCGGGCCCGGACGCGGGGGACGGCTCTGTGTACACGGACCCCAAGGAGGCCCTGGACTACTCCACCCGCACCGGGGTGGACGCTTTGGCCGTGGCCATCGGCACCGCCCACGGGGCCTATACCGCCGCGCCCAAGCTGGACATCCCCCGGCTCCGGGAGATTGCCGGGCTGGTGGAGGCCCCCCTGGTGCTCCACGGAGGCTCCGGCCTGTCGGACGAGGACTTCCAAAGCTGCATCCAAAGCGGCGTTGCCAAGGTGAACATCTTCACAGACATCAACTGCGCCGCCGCCCAGGCCGCCCATGACGGCTGGGCCCCCGGAGAGGGCATGACCGGCCTGATGGGGGGCATTGTGGAGAGCGTGAAGGCGGCCACGATCCGGAAAATGCGGGTCTTTGGCTGCCAGGGCAAGGGCTGACTTGCCGCCCGGGCTCTTATAGTAAACGCGCTTGAAAATTGGTAAATATCTCTGAGGTATTCTGCCTCTTTTGAACTACGTTAACTACACCATTTGGGCAAAATTGAAAGAGGCTCAGGCTTCGGCGCTTTTCCGAGGCCTGGGCCCTTTCTCTATGGGGGCGGCAATTTTTGGCAGCTCTGCCGCCCGCGCCTCTATAAAAGAAACTTTCACCCTCTTCTGGCAAGTTTTACAATAATTGCTGCCACTTTTTTTTTTTTTGCTTTTTCACACAAATATTTCGTAAAAACTATTTACAATTGCGAAGGAATATGCTATACTGCTTTTTGTAAATGAGATATACAAATTCCGGCTCTGATCCGGGCCCGCCCGGTTTTGAACAGATTTTATAGAAAACAGGAGGAACCCGCATATGACAAATGCCAAAGAAACCGTCCCAAAGAGATCCTTTTCCCAGCGCTTTGTGCGAAGCCTGAAAAAGCACTGGCAATACTACATCCTTCTGCTGCCCGCCTTGGCCTACTTCATTATCTTCTGTTATGGCCCCATGTACGGCGCGCAGATCGCCTTCCGGAATTTCAACGCCCGGCAGGGCATCACCGGAAGCCCCTGGGTGGGATTCGACCATTTCCTGCGGTTCTTCCGTTCTCCTAATTTCACGAAGCTCTTGGGAAACACCCTCACCATCAGCCTCTACAGCCTGATCGCCGGGTTCCCCTTCCCCATCATCCTGGCCCTTTCCCTGAACGAGCTGAAAAATCAGAAGTTCAAAAAATTCGCTCAGACCGTCACCTACGCCCCCTATTTTATCTCCGTGGTGGTTATGTGCGGCATGTTGATCTCCTTTATGAGCCCCTCCACCGGCATCATCAACAAGGCCATCGGGGCCCTGGGCTTTGAGCCGATCCCCTTCTTGACAAAAGCCGAGATGTTCCCATCCATCTATGTGTGGAGCGGCATCTGGCAGGGCACCGGCTGGGGCAGCGTGATCTATTTCGCGGCTCTCTCCGGCGTGGATCCCCAGCTTTTGGAGGCCGCCACCCTGGACGGCGCCACCCGCTGGCAAAAGATCTGGTACATAAACCTGCCCACTTTGATGCCCACCATCGTGATCATGCTCATCATGAACTGCGGCAACCTGCTCTCTGTAGGCTATGAAAAGACCTACCTGCTGCAGAACTCCTTGAACCTGGCAACCTCGGAGGTTATCTCCACCTATGTGTACAAGGTGGGCCTAGTCAGCGCCCAGTATAGCTATTCCACTGCCATCGGTCTGTTCAACTCGGCCGTCAATATGCTGATGCTGATTCTGGTGAATACCTTCTCCCGGAAAGTCAGCGACAACTCCCTGTGGTAACCAAGACTACGAGAAAGGAATGGTGAGTATACATGACAAACACGGAAGTGCAGAAAAAGCACCGCCAGCGCCTGACAAAAGATGACATCATCTTCAATACCTTTAACTATATTCTGATCTTTATCTTTGTGGCCATCACTCTCTATCCCCTGATCTACGTGGTGAGCGCCTCCATCAGCGAGCCCACCAAGGTGAACTCCGGCCAGATGTGGCTGTGGCCCGTGGGGTTCACCTCCGCCGGATATCAGAAGGTGTTCCGGGATCCCGACATCTGGCTGGGCTATCGAAACACCATATTCTACACCGTGGTCGGCACCCTGCTCAACCTGGCCTTTACCCTGCCCTGTGCCTATGCCCTGACCAAAAAGACCCTGCCCTTTAAGTCCCTGATCAATTTTGTGATCCTGTTCACCATGTTCTTCAGCGGCGGCTTGATCCCCCTGTACATGCTGGTGAACAACATGGGGCTGATGGACACCATCTGGGCCGTTCTGCTGCCCACTGCGGTTTCCGCCTATAACGTGATTATCACCCGTACCTTTATGGATACCAGCATTCCGGACGGCCTGGAGGAGGCGGCGGAAATTGACGGATGCAGCCCCTTCGGGGTGTTCTTCCGGATCGTGCTGCCCCTGTCCTCCCCCATCATCGCCGTTATGGCCTTGTTCTATGGCGTGGGCCACTGGAACAGCTACTTCAACGAGATGATTTTCCTCAGCGACCGGGCCAAGATTCCGCTGCAGGTGGTGCTGCGGGAGCTGATCATCATCACCCAGATGAACACGGACAACGCCGTGGTGAACAACACAGAGGCCAAGACCGCAGCCGAAATGCAGCAGCTGGCCGGGGTCATCAAGTATTCTGTGATGATCGTCTCTACCCTGCCCATCATTATTGTCTACCCCTTCTTGCAGAGATTCTTCGTGAAGGGCGTCATGATTGGTTCGATTAAGGGATAAACCCTTTTATCGATATATTAAGAACAAGTATTCACAACCTGCAATCACCGGCTGAGCGGCCTTTTCGGATCTGCTCCGCGTTAAATTTCCTTAAAATGAAACAATTATTTCTGCGCAAATTTGCCTTGATCAGCTCTGAAAATGCTTGCGCATCCGGTAATTTCAGTTATGAATACCTGTTCAAAAATTTTCACAAAGGAGTGGAAGGAAATGAAAACCAAAAAGCTAGTAGCCCTATTACTGGCGATGCTCATGCTGGTTTCCGTGTTCGCGGCCTGCGGCGGCAACGAGAGCAGCAGCAGCGAGTCAAGCACCCAGGAGAGCAGCAGCGAATCCTCTAAGGAAGATTCTTCTTCTGAGACGGAGAGCAGCGAAGAGTCCTCTGAAGGCGGCGAGACCGAGGCCGGCAACGTGAACCTGGAAGGCTATCCCATTGTCAAAGAGCCCATTACCCTCAGCATGATGGGCGCCCGCGCCGGTATCCACGGCGACTGGGACAAGATGGAGTTCTTTGATATCATGTCCAAAAAGACCAACATCAACTTCACCTATGACACCCCCTCCGGCGAGGTGTTCCAGGAGAAAAAGAATCTGGCCCTGAACAGCGGCAACTATGCCCAGGTTCTGTTCGGCAGCCAGCTGTCCCGCGAAGAGCAGGTTAAGTTCGGCGCCCAGGGCATTCTGCTTCCTCTGGAGGACTACATTGACAAGTATTGCCCCAACATCCTCGCCATGTTCGAGGAGAAGCCCGACGTTCGTCCCTCCATCACCGCCCCTGACGGACACATCTACTCTCTGCCCACCGTTTCTTACAGCCCCCTGATGTCCACTGCCATGTGGGTAAACATCGACTGGCTGGATAAGCTGGGCGTAAAGCCCGAGGATCTGCCCACCGACGTGGACGGCTTCTATGACCTGATGGTCCGCTTCCGGGACGAGGATCCCAACGGCAACGGCGAGAAGGACGAGATTCCCCTGAACGTCTTTGACGACGCCAACAAGGGCGACGGCATCTACAACCAGATGATGGCCTACTTCGGCGTACTGAGCCCCGAAATCTATGTAGACGACGACGGCAAGATCCACTACGGCATGATGGATGAGAACGCCAAGGTTGCCTTCGAGTTCTTCAACAAGATGTACAGCGAGAAGATCCTGAGCCAGGAGATGTACTCTCACTCTGCCGCCGACGCTACCGCTGAAGGTACCGAGGGCCGCAACGGCGCTGGCTACCACGCTCTGCCCCGCTTCATCTTCGGCAACATGGAGATGGAAAAGGAAGCCACCTATCCCATTATGCCCGCCCTGTCCAGCTCTGTGAATCCCAAGCAGACCTGCACCCGCGGCACTGGCATCACCCAGGGCACCTTCTCCCTCACCGACAAGTGCGACGAGGAGACCATGATCGCCATGATGCGTTGGGTTGACTACCTCTACAGCGAAGAGGGTTCCTGGCTGATCCACTACGGCCCCGAAGGCCACATCTGGGAGTACTCTGAGAACGATCCCACCCTGCATAAGTACATCTTCCCCACCGACGGACGGAACGTAGAAGAAGTCCGCGGCGGCGAGATTACTCCTGACTGCGGTCTGCCCCTGCCCAAGTGGGTTCGCGACACCACCGAGGGCGCCTGGGACGACGTGCAGCAGCAGGCTCGTATCGCCTGGTCTGACAAGAGCCTGAACCCCTACAACAAGCAGACTCTGCCCGACATGTTCCTGACTGAGGAAGAGCAGGCTGTGGTAGATATGTACACCACCGACCTGAAGAACTGCCGCCAGGAGAACAGCGCCAAGTTCGTTGTTGGCGAGAAGAGCTTCGACCAGTGGGATGCTTTCACCGACGAGATGAAGTCTCTGGGCGTGGAAGAGGTAATCGCCACCTATCAGCAGGCTTACGATCGGTGGGCCTCCAACAAATAATTGCCCGATTGATGTGCGCTAGATGAACACAAGGGCCGGTCCGGACGGATACAACTTACGCTTTTTGGTTGGGTATCCCCTTCGGACCGGCCCTTATTATATTCTTTCAAGGTCAAGACCTTGGGGCTTTGCCCCAAACCCCACCAGGGGCCTAACGCCCCTGGACCGCGAACGTCACTCCCACTTCGTTCGTCGTGAACACTTTATGTCGTTTGCCGAGCTAACCGAACAACCGTAAAAGTTTCGTCAACCTTTTCAAAGGTTGCGTGGTGTGGGAGAGTTCGCAAAGCGAAACAGGGGGTCTCGCCTGCCGGCTCGGTCGGCGCTTGACGGTCTCCAGCGGAGACCAGCGCCCCCCGACGAGGGTCCCCTACGCAAAACGTCCCACCGGGACGTTTATGCTACCCTCCTGCGTTGTTTTCTCAGGTGTTCAAAGGCAAGACCTTGGGGACGCCGTCCCCAAACCCCTGCGGCCTTTGAAAAGGCCGGCGAAACTTTTACCCTGGTCAGCTTTGCGAAAAAACTAAAATTTACTATCTTCAAGGAGAAAAAATCCATGAAACACCTTTCCGATTACGTCAATCCCTACATCGGCACCATCTCCCACATGCTCACCTCCACCAACCCCGAGGTCATGCTCCCCTACGGCATGGCCCGCAGCACCCCCGTATCCCACGATAACGGCGACTCCTACTGCTGCGATCAGGTCCTGGGCTTCCCCCTGGGCGCGGCCTACGTCATGCCCGGCAAGGGCGGCGATTTCCACAATATCCTGGACCACAGCCGGGAAACCGCCCGCTGCTACTACAAGCGCCTGGAGCTGGAGGAGCACGATATCACCGCCGAGACCACCGTCACCCAGCACGTGTACCTCTACCGCTTCTCCGGCCAGGACTGCCTGCGCCTCAGCTTCCCCGGCGGCGAGGCCAAGGCGGAGGGCAACACGGTAGAGATTACCCTCTCCTGGCCCAACCGGGGCCGCCGCACGCCCCTGCGCCAGTATGCCTATATCCAGCTGGGCCAGGGCGTGGAGCTCACCGGCCAGGAGGAGGACGCCCTGATCTTCCGCGCCCCCGAGCTCACAGAGGTGCGGGGCGCCGTCTCCATGATCTCCCTGGAGAGCGCCAAAAAGAGCCTGGAGCTGGAGGCCGGCGGCCAGAGCTTTGACGAGGTCAAGGCCCGGGCCCAGGAAATCTGGGACGCCCAGCTGGGCAAATTCATCGTGGAGGGCAATACCGAGGACCGGAAAACCGTGTTCTACACCGCCCTCTACCGGGCCTTCCAGCGGATGACCGACGTCACCGAGCACGGCCAGTATTTCAGCGGCTTCGACGGCAAGGTCCATGAGGGCACCTTCTACAACAACGACGGCCTCTGGGACACCTTCCGGTGTATGCACCCCCTGCAGCTGCTGGTGGACGAGCGCCGCCACAAGGACATCCTCCAGAGCTATGTGGAGATGTACAAGCAGAGCGGGCTGATGCCCTGCTTCCCCGGCTTCGAGGGGGACCTGCCGGTGATGATCGGCTTCCACGCGGCCTCCCTCTTCGCGGACGCCATGGCAAAGGGCATCGAGGCCGACTACGAGACCGCCTACGAGGGCATCCGCAAGAACGCCACCGAGCAGTCCATGATGCCCTGGGCCTGCAACGCCCCCGCCGGCGCCGAGGAGGAGTGCTACTGGGAGAAGGGCTTCTTCCCCGCCCTGAAAAAGGGCGAGGCGGAGACCTGCCCCGCGGCCCACGAGTTTGAGCGGCGGCAGTCCGTGGCCGTGACCCTGGAGCACTGCTACGACGACTGGTGCGCCGCAGAAATTGCCGAGCGGCTTGGCAAGCCCGAGGACGCCGAGATGTTCAGAAAGCGCGCCCAGGGCTACAAGAGCCTCTACAACCCGGAGCTGGGCTGGATGGCTCCCAAGTCCATTGACGGCCAGTGGGTGGAGGACTTCAACCCCAAGTTCGCGGGCGGCATGGGCGGCCGGGACTACACCACGGAGAACAACACCTGGACCTACACCTGGTCTGTGATGCACGATCCGGAGGGTCTGGCGGAGCTGATGGGCGGCAAGGAGAAGGCTGGGGAGCGCCTGGACCAGGTATTCCGGGAGGGCTTCCACAACGAGCCCAGCAAGTTCATCTATCTGGGGCAGTTCCCGGACTCCACGGGCCTGATGGGCCAGTTCGCCATGGGCAACGAGCCCTCCTTCCACATCCCCTATCTCTATGATTACTTCGGCCAGCCCTGGAAGGCCCAGAAGAAGCTGCGGGACCTGATGGACATCTGGTTCCCCAACTCCCCCACGGGCATCTGCGGCGACGAGGACGGCGGGGCCATGTCCAGCTGGCTGGTGTTCTCGGCCATGGGCTTCTACCCGGTCTGCCCCGGCAAGGCGGAATATGCCCTGGGCACGCCCCTCTTTGACAGCATGGAGATGAAGATGGAGAGCGGCGCGTCCTTCAAGGTGACCGCCAAGGGCGCTGGCGACGGCCTGCGCTATATCCAGAAGGCCGAGCTCAACGGCAAACCCCTGGACCGGCCCTTCCTCACCCATCAGGAGATCGTCTCCGGCGGGGAGCTGGTGCTCGAGATGGGGGCACGGCCCGCGAAGTAAGGTCAAGGTCGTGGGACGCTGTCCCACACCCTGCAACCTTTGAAAAGGTTGACGAAACTTTTACCCACTCCTCACTGTGTTCGTCGCACATGACGCCAAGAATGGAGAAATGAGCCAGCTGAGTTTCGTCATGTGTCATGAGTTTTGCTACGCAAAACTCTACCAAGCTGGGTGCAAGCGCACTCAGCTAACCAACGTAAAAGTTTTGCAGACTTCGCTCTGCGAAGTCTTAGCTTTCTTCAAAAGCTCGCGGTGGTTTGGAGGGCGACAATCGCCAGTGGCGATTTCCCGTCGCCGACCGAAGCGGCAGCTGAGACTCAGAGCCTCCACGGTCTTGCCCTTGACCTTAAACACCTGAGAAGCATATTTTTGCCAGGGTGGTGAATAATAGGTTAACACTCGCTGCGCTCGGTTAACTATCCGAGTTTTGCAAAGCAAAACTCTTAAGAGGGGACGCGGAGAGTTCATCTTGTGGAACAAGATGAAACTCTTTTACAACTGAAAAAAAGCGTCTCCTGGAAATCGGAACCCGCCATCTGAGCGCACGGGCGTACCAGACTTGGCAGAGTTTTGCATAGCAAAACTCATGACACACCGCGAAATCCAGCTTCCGCCTCGCACATACTAGGCGCGGTGTGCTGGAATCTGGACGAGCCATTGCGCCCAGCAGGCCCCCATAAAAACATTACATAGAAAGAAGGTCCGCCATGCTGAAGCTATACGGCAAATATTTTGCCATCCATCTCAAGTCCGCCATGCAGTTCAAGGGCTCGTTTTTCACCACGCTCATCGCCCAGTTTCTCACGTCCTTCTCCGTGTTCCTAGGCATCTCCTTCATGTTCCAGCGGTTCCACCGAGTGGCGGATTTCAGCTACGAGCAGGTGCTGCTCTGCTACGGCGTCATGCTCATGGGCTTTTCCCTGGCCCAGCTCTTCGCCTCGGGCTTCAAGGTGATGGACAGCCTCATCTCCAACGGCCAGTTCGACCGCATCCTCTGCCGCCCCCGGGGAGAGATCTTCCAGGTGCTGGCCCAGCGCATCGACTTCGTGCGCCTGGGGATGCTGCTCCAGGGGGTGGTCATGCTGGTCTACGGCATCATGAGCTGCCGGGTGGACTGGACCCCCCTCCGGGTGCTCACCGTGGTCCTGATGATAGCGGGGGGCGTGGTCCTGTTCTCGGCCCTGTTCCTCCTGGACGGCTCTATTGCCTTTTTCACCCTCCAGGGGCTGGAATTCATGAACGTGTTCACCTATGGGGCCATCGAGCACGGCAAGTACCCCCTGTCCATCTATGGCCGGGAGATGCTGCTCTTCTGCACCTTCGGTGTGCCCTACGCCCTGGTGCAGTACTACCCGCTGCTCTATGTTCTGGGCCGGTCGGACAACCCGGTGTTCATCTTTCTGCCTCTGGTGGCCTGCCTCTTCGCCGTGCCCTGCTGGATCGTCTGGCGGATCGGCGTCCACATGTATAAATCCACAGGCTCCTGAGGGGAAACACTCCGCATTTCCCCATAAAGTGTGCTTTATATCTTTTTTAAGTGTTTATTAAGGGGCTCGCATGGAGCGGTGGCGCATCCAGATTCCAGCTGGCAAGGAGCGCTCCCGGCTGGTACGCTCGTGCGCTCAGCTAGTCTTTCCCGCGTCCGCCCCGTTCGCATTTTGCGGCGAGCCGCAAAATGGCTGCGGGAGAAACGGGCTCTGCCCGTTTCTCCCGGCGGTTCGTTCTTCGGACGAACCCGAGCGGGGTGCCTGACGCGAAGAATGGAGCGATGATATAGCTGAGCTTCGTCAGGCGTCATGAGTTTTGCAAAGCAAAACTCGCCGGGCTGGGTGCGAACGTTCTCCGCTGGTTTACTCCGAGACTAGGAAACTTTTTCTCAGTTGCAAAAGAGATTCATCTCGCAGGGCGAGATGAACTCTCCGTTTCCTCTTGACGCTGCGCGTCAATTCACCTTCAAAATTGCGCTTCTGAGGAGTTTAAGGTCAAGGGCAAGACCTTGAGGGCTGCGCGAGTCTCGCCTGGTCTCGTCTGCCGACTCGGTCGGTTCGTGGCGTTGTCTGCAAAACTTGGCGTTGCCAAGTTTACAGCTGGACCGGTCAATGCTGTCCAGGGTAAAAGTTTTGTCCACTTTTTCAAAAGTGGCGGGGGACGGGGGGCGACAATCGCCAGTGGCGATTTCCCGTCGCCGACCGAACCGGCAGGTGAGACTCAGAGCCCCCAGCCGCCGGCAGCCACAATATCATCCCAAACCATCCATTTTTGACAGGAGGTCAACGATGCTGGAGACAAAGGATTTGATTTTGAGAAAAGCGAAATTTGAGGACTGGGAGCCCATGTACTGCAACGTGTGGAGCCGCCCGGAGAGCTTCCGCTATATGATGCTGGAGCCCAGCCCCAGCGCTGAGGAGGCCCAAGAGCGGATGCGCCGGACCATTGCGTTCCAGGCGGAACGGGAGACAGCCTATACCATATTCCAAAAGTCCACCGGTGAGGCTATGGGCTTCGGGGGAATTGCCCGGCTAGAAGGGGATACCTGGGAGGAGACCGGGATCTGTCTGGGGCCGGATTTCTGGGGCAGGGGATATGGAACCCAGGTGCTGAACTGCCTTTTGGGCCATGCCTGGAAGCTGGGGGCCAGGGAGTTTGTCTACTCGGCTTGGGAGGAGAACGCCGCTTCCCGGGCGCTGGCGGCCAAGGCCGGGTTCCGACAGTACGCTATTGAGAGGCACACCCGGCCCCGTGATGGGTATGAATATACGTTGATAAAGCATAAAAGAGCCCTTTCGGCGTAGGAAAAGAGCTGGTCCGACCGCTGGACATTGCCGGCCGCCAAACAGCTCGTAAGGACAGGGGGCCTATAGTAAACGCACTTGAAAATCGGTATATACCGATTTTCAAGCTGGGCGGCACAGCAGTTGTTGCGCCGCCTGGTTCAAAAGAGGGATACCTCTTTTGAACTGCGTTTACTATAATCCGCCGGCAGTTCAGCAAGGACAAAGGGGCTGCAAAAAAGCAGAAGTGGTGCATGAAAAGGTTCATTCATGTACCGCTTCTATTTCCTATAATACTGTCAAGAAAACACTTCTTTTAACCAAGCGGGGAGGCCACGGCGGCCTGGGCGCTACGACTTTTTCTTTGCCCTGGAAAAGTCGATGGTTAAGTCAGGCGAAGCGGAGATTCCCTGGCTGTTGGGGCTGCTGACATAGTAGGATTTGTCGCTGAACAGTGGGTAGAACAGGTGCTGGGCCTGTAGGTAGGATTCCAGGCTTCGGTAAGAGGAAAGCTCGAAGCTCAGAGCGTGGAGCTGGCTGTCATAATCCGGGCTTTTCAGCAGGGTGGGACTGGAAGTGCTTTCAAAGGCCTTCAGCACCTGATAAGGAGTGGTGCCTCCGGCCCGCAGGGTATACAGTGCCGCTTCATATTCCCCAGAGGCAATTTTTTCTTGGAACTCCGCGTCCTCCAAGGGCTGAATATTATAGGCGGTGCTGAATTTTGAGTTCCAGGAAAGCAACAGGCCGTTGGCGATATTGATAGATTCCTCGTCGTTGGGACAGATTACGGTGATGCTGGGGAGGCGCTCCAGCTCCAGGGTTTCTAAGAGGGCGGGGAGCCGTTCTTCCAGAATACTGTCGTCCTGGGTGGAGAACATGACCGCGCCATCGGCATAATAGGGTTCTCCCCCCCAGCGCACACAGCTTGCCATAATCCCCATAGCTTCGCTGCTGTTTTTGTCCATGCGCCGGTCTAAGAGAGCCTGCCGGTCAATGGTTTTGATAAAGATTTCCCGGGCTTCCAGATGTTTTAAAATTCCAGACTCCGGATTGAGCAGCAGACCGGTTACAGAGTCGTCCAGCACCTGAATACCGCAGCCCCGATTGGCGGCTTCTTCGGCAGCGGTTTCCATCAAGCTGGCGTTATCAATGGCGCCAGAAACCAGGGCGGAAACGGGATCCTGGACAACGGCTTCCTCGTAGTCGATCAGATATGTCAGCTTTGCAGGGGCCACGTCCTTTGCCCGATGGTAATTCTCAGAGGGGGTAAGCTCAACTTTTCGGCTGCCATAGGTAGTATTCCAGGCATAGATGCTGGAAAAGGTGAAGGGACCGTTGGTAATCAAGTATTCAGAGGATAGGCCGTAGTGTCCGGCACAGCTTTCGAAGTATTCCTGATTGCAGGGCATATAGTGGGCGCCGGCGGTGAGAGCGGGGAAATCCGCATAGCTCCGCTCCAGCTGC
Source organism: Acutalibacter sp. 1XD8-33 (assembly GCF_003612555.1). Classification (GTDB taxonomy): domain Bacteria; phylum Bacillota; class Clostridia; order Oscillospirales; family Acutalibacteraceae; genus Acutalibacter. Next base: position 56,644 of record NZ_RAZF01000011.1, on the reverse strand, counting down.
ACAATGAGGGTATGCTCATTCTCTGCCCAGACCCCCAGAAAGTCCTCGCTGGCTTCTCCATTATAGACCGCCCTGGCGCCCTGGATGATGAAAAGATCGTCTACAGAGGGGGTGGCGGTTTCCGGGCGCAGCGCTCTCCGGATGGCGAACAGAAAATCGTTAGCCGTAACGGGGGTGCCGTTGCTCCATTTTGCATTGGGATAAAGATGAAAGGTGAAACGGGTATTATTATCAGAGGCCTCCCACTTTCGGGCAACGCCGGGGATGATATCCCCGTCAGAATCTATTTTGCACAGACCTTCAAAGATAGAGCCGATTACCAGATACGAGGATTGCCGGGCGGCGGTTTGAGGGTCCAGAGAGTCTACGTTTTGGGGCAGGGCATAGGTGAATTCCATGCCGGACTGATATCCATCGCCGCAGGCGGGAAAAGTGGCCAGCAGAGAGAAACAGAGAAGCAGGGATAAGACGCGGCGCATGGAGGGCCTCCTTTTGCTTTTTGATTATTTTATGGAGAGGGCAAAGATGGCGTGAAAGCAGGGTGAGGAGCACAGGGCTGGGCACGCAAAACGGCTGGGAAACTGCGCAGGAAGGGTGAATGAAAGTCTCCGGTGGAGACTTTCAGAGGGAACCCCTCGCCGGGGGTTTCCCTAGATGTGCTCTCAGCCAGCTCTGTGCGCATGGAATCAGCCGAAAGGCCCGCCTGGCCCTGTGCTCCGCAATCAGCCAGTGCGCGCACTCACGCGCCCATATAAAAACAACACACAGTACAAAGCTGGCGGGTTCCGGTTTCCAGGCCCCTTTTTCTCTTGCAAAAAGGGGCCTCTTGCAAGAGTTTTGCTTTGCAAAACTCGGATAGTTAACCGAGCAGAGCGAGTGTTAACTTATTATTCACACACCCAAAATGCGCTTCTCAGGTGTTGAGGTCAAGAGATAAGACCTTGGAGGCTCTGAGTCTTAGCTGGTCTCGTCTGCCGACTCGGTCGGGTCAGAACGCTCCCCACTGGGGAGCTTCCCCGCTTTGGTCGGTTTGCAGCATTGTCTGCAATACTTGGCTTTGCCAAGTATCCGGCAGAACGCTCACCCCTCAAACTCCCACGAGCTTTTGAAGAAAGCTAAGACTTCGCAGAGCGAAGTCTGCAAAACTTTTTCCCTGGTTAGCTGGGTGCGTCCCCAAAAAAATGCGGGCAAGACGACATTTTCACGCCCTCTACCCCTAAAGTATACACAGTCAGGCGGAAATTATAATTCTTAACAAGAAATATCATAGGATTACAGACCCGAAATCAATAACAAAAAGGCCCCCTGCCAAGGCAGAGAGCCATTTGTTCACGAAAAATTTACAGGTTGGCTTTTAGCCAGGCGATATCCTCTTTCAGGCAGTCCATACGGGCTTTGCCGCCGTAATTAGCTTCGCGCTCGACAACATAAATCACGCCATCGCGCTGGGCATCCGCAGCCGCCTTAACAGCCTTCCAGTCTACAATACCGCTTCCGGTAGGCACGTTCAGCTTGTCCCGCTCTTCCATCATCTTTAGGAATTCAGGGGGGAAGATGGGCTTGCCGTTCTCATCCAGCTCAAACTTGGGCCACTCCGGAGGATTTTTCCGGGAGGAAGCCTTGTCCGGGCCGATCACCGCGCCATTTTCTTTGATGTGGATGGCGGCAATGCGGCCGGCGTGCTGGTTGATATACTCCACCGGGTTGATCCCAGCCGCAGAAGCCCAGCCGCAGTCGATCTCAAAAGCGACGGTTTCCGGGTCGGTATTCTCCATTACCCAGTCGAATAGGTACTTGTCCTGATCCTTGTTGAACTCCTGGGTGTGGTTATGATAGCCAATCGTAATGCCGTATTTCTTGGCTTCCCGGCCCCACTTGTTTAGCTCTTCCGCCACTTCCTTGGCCTCTTCCGCGTCGCAAAAAGAGGTCATGGGGCAGGCGACATATTTTACGCCAAGCTCCGCTAGATAGGGCAGGTGCTCCCCCATTTTCTCAAAGGGGACATGAGCAGAAACAGCCTTGACCCCGGCGTCCGCCAGAGCCTTCTTGATGTCCTCCACAGGTACGCCGTCATACTCCTGGGCAAATTCTACGCCTGCGTAACCCATCTCGCCCGCAGCCTTGATCTTTTCTACAGCGGAAAGGGGGCAGTCGTGGCCAAAAGAGTACATTTGCAGATTGATATTTTCCATTCTCTCTACCTCGAAGTCGGCTTAAAACTTGATAGCCTGGCCGGTCTTGGAGGACTGATAGATGGCGTCCAGAATCTTGGTGACTACGAAAGCCTGGTCGGCGGTGACGAACAGCTCACCCTCGCCGCGCAGAGCCTTCACCCAGATGTCATGCTCCTTGGAAAGGGGGGCGGGACCCTGGCTAAAGCCGGGGATAAAGCCCATCACCTTATCGCCAACCCAGGAGATGGTCTGCTGATTGGCAATAACATGGTTCAGGCGCACACGGCCTTCCAGAGTGTCCAGACCGCCCTTGGTGCCGCAGAGCAGAACATGAGCGGAGTTGTCGCAGCCGGCTTTTTCCGCCATGTTGAGAGCCCAGGAAGCGCGCAGGTTGATCACGGCGCCATTCTTCATCTTGATGTGGCCCACGGCGGAATCCTCTACGTCATAGGTCTCGTTGTTCCAGTTGTCGGGCTCGCCGCGCCAGTTGTTCTGGCCCTGATGCTCGGGGTCCAGCAGCCGGCCCAGCTTCTCGAAGGAGGTGCCTACCACATAGTCTACATCGTAGTTGTTCATCATGAACAGCGCGTTGTCCAGGGCATGGGTGCCGATGTCGATCAGGGGTCCGCCGCCCTGCTTGGACTTGTCGGTGAACACGCCCCAGGTGGGCACGCCACGGCGACGCAGATAGGTGGCCTCGGCGTAATAAATGTCGCCCAGCCAGCCGTCGGCAACCACCTTGCGGGCCACGGTGTTCTCATGGAAATGACGGTACTGATAGCCGATGGTCAGCATCTTGCCGGTGCGGTCCCGGGCCTCCAGCATCTTCTGGGCGTCCTCGGGGGTGGCGGCCATGGGCTTCTCGCAGAGAACATGCTTGCCGGCTTCCAGAGCGGCCACAGTGATCTCACAGTGGGCGATGTTGGGAGTCAGCACGTGAACCGCGTCGATGGTGGGATCGGCCAGCAGCTCGTGATAGTCGGTATATACCTTTGCGTCGGGGGTGCCGTACTCTTTCGCGGCTTTCTCGGCACGCTCGGGGATCAGGTCGCAGAAAGCGCACAGATCTACATACTCAGTCTGCTGGGCCATGCCGGGCAGATGCTTCTGGTTGGCGATGCCGCCGCAGCCGATAAAGCCAATTTTTAACTTAGCCATGGGAATCATCCTCCTAATATTCTATGCCTCCCGGAGGGGGAAAGGCTTTCAGAAGCCCTCTCCGCCGCTCTCATCCGGAGCCATACAGATTACAAGTCTATTGTACAGCAATTGGAAGAAAAAGTAAAGCCTTCTTTGTGATTTTTATAGAAATAATTTCTTTGCTCTTTGAAATATTGGGAAATTAGCTTGGCCCGCTGGAGTGCGCTCCGTTAGTTTACATAAATCAAGATCAAGAGCTTATCCCCAAATTAGGCGCGTGCAGATTGCCAAGGAGATTTTTCGTCAGAGCCGTGTGGATTGAGCGCCGTCAATCCCGCGATTGGCAAGCGAAATTGGCTGGTTATGGGGGAAAATCCACTGGCAAGCTGCGCGCGGATAATTTCGGGATAAGTTCTAATACTGCCGGCCCCAATAGAGCATATGCTTGGCTGGCTTGCCGCAACAGGCGCATACATCGGAGATGTGCTCCTCCTCAAAGGGGATGCAGCGGGATTTTACGCCGCCGGTTTCTTCCTTCAGCTTGTCCTCACAGGCGCTGTCCCCGCACCACATAGCCTTGATGAAGCCGGGCTTGTTCGCGGCGATGTCTAGGAACTCCTCGTGGTTGTGGGCGGTGAAGGTCTTGGAGTCAAAGTTCTCCTGGGCCCTGTGGAGCATGCTGTCGTGGATGATGTCCAGGGAGGCGGCCACCTTCTCCTCCAGGGTGTCCAGGTCCCTGGGGAACTTCTCCCCGGTGTCCCGGCGCACGAACATGCACTGGCCCTGCTCGATGTCCCTGGGCCCGATCTCGATGCGCAGAGGCACGCCCTGCATCTCATACTGGGCAAACTTCCAGCCGGGGGAGTTGTCGCTGTCGTCCAGCTTCACCCGGAATTTCTCGCCGAGGCGGTCCCGCAGCTCCGCCGCCTTCTCCAAGACGCCGGGCTTGTGCTGGGCGATGGGCACGATCACCACCTGGATGGGGGCGATCCGGGGGGGCAGCACCAGGCCGTTGTCGTCCCCGTGGACCATGATTACCGCGCCAACCAAGCGGGTGCTCATGCCCCAGGAGGTCTGGAAGGGGGCGTGGAGCTGGTTGTCCCGACCGGTGAAGGTGATGCCGAAGGCCTTGGAGAAGCCGTCCCCGAAATAGTGGGTGGTGCCCCCCTGGAGGGCCACGCCGTTGTGCATCATAGGCTCCAGGGTGTAGGTGGCCTCGGCCCCGGCGAACTTTTCCTTCTCGGTCTTTCTGCCCACCACCGGGGGGATGGCCAGGGCCTCCCGGTAGACCTCCTCGTAGACCCGCAACATCTTCAGGGTGAATTCCTGGGCCTCTTCGGCAGTCTCGTGCATGGTGTGGCCCTCCTGCCAGAGGAACTCCATGCCCCGCAGGAAGGGCCGGGTGGTCTTTTCCCAGCGCACCACGGAGCACCACTGGTTGTAGAGCTTGGGCAGGTCCCGGTAGGAGTGGATTACCTTCTGGTAGTGCTCGCAGAAGAGCACCTCGCTGGTGGGGCGGATATAGAGCTTTTCGGCCAGCGATTCGCCGCCTCCCTGGGTGACTACCGCGCATTCAGGGGCAAAGCCCTCGATGTGGTCTTTCTCCTTTTGAAGCAGGCTCTCAGGGATGAGCATGGGCATCGCCACGTTCTGCACCCCCAGCTTTTTAAAACGGGTATCCATTTCCCGCTGGATGTTCTCCCAGATAGCATAGCCGTAGGGCTCGTAGACAATGCAGCCCTTCACGCTGGAATAGTCCGCCAGCTCGGCCTTTTTCACCACGTCTGTGTACCACTGGGCGAAATCCACGTCCATGGAGGTGATGTCCTCCACCATCTTTTTCTGTTGCGCCATATTGAACCGTCCTCTCTTTTCGCTTTGGAACTATTATAGCGGGAACGGGTGGGATTTGCAAGGTGTTTTTGTGGACGGGAGTGTCCAGAACGCGTGTTTTTTGAAGGAATGGGAGGCCTCCGGGCGTACAGGTCACGGGTCTCGCCTACCGGCTCGGTCGGTTCGCAGCTTGTGTGCCACAGGCACACGCTCACCCCTACGGCAAGACCGTGGGGCTCCGCGCCCCACACCCCCGCCAGCTTAAGACCAGCTGGACCGGTCAATGTTGTTAACTGTAGCGTTCCAAGCTAACCAGGGCAAAAGTTTTGTCCACTTTTTCAAAAGTGGCGGGGTTCTTAGGGGCGGAGCCCCTGAGCCGCCGGAGGGCAAAACGTCGTCCCCAAACATGCGCTTTGGACAGAGCGCAAAAGTGGCAGTGGGATAAAAATACCCCCCAAAAGGGGGTGGTTCATTTGGGCTACATAGCACCCATAAAAGCGTGTTAGCCGTTCGGCTGGCACCCAAACGGCTAACTATTTGAAAAAACTCTTAGTCAACAAGACTAATCGCTGGTAGTCGCTGAAAGTACAGGCAGTGTCCTTTCTATTTTTATACCCCCGGCGGTACTGAAATGTCAAGCACGAAAAATCAACGGGAGAACCCCAGCTCATTGCCGTCGGGGTCGGCGATGGTAAACTTCCTGGTGCCCCAGGGCGTGTCCCATATGGGTTCTATCACTGTGACCTTATCCTTCAGCCGTTCCCACAGGGCGTCCACGTCCTCCACCTCAAAGCCCAGCACCTGGGTGTACCACTTCACAGAGCGCTTCAGGTCGCTGGCTCCCAGCTTGATATGTCCCAGTTTCATCCGCATATCCGCTTCACCCTTTTAAAATCAGTATGATGTTGCCGTCCGGGTCCTGGAAGCTCAGCTCCTGGCCGCCCCAGTCGGCGGTCCTGGGCGGGTCGATGGCAAAGCCCTTGGCTTTAAGCTCTTTATAGGTTTTCTGCGCGTCGCCGGTGTTCAGCACAATGGTGGCAAAGTCCGCCGTGGATTTCCCCCAGACATTCTCGTCCCAGCAGCAGACATAGCCGCCTTTCTCCGGGCCGCCGATGTTCCACCCGTCATAGCAGTCGTTTTCCACGAATACCGAGGCCCCGATGGAGCGGTAAAAATCCGCCAGGGCCTTCGGGTCCTTGGAGCTGATGTCGACGCATTGAAAATTCAGAGCCATAGTCTTACTCCTTTCTGAAGGAAGAATACTATACTTTTTATGACCCTGTGCGTACGAAGGCCACACAGTATTACGCTCAAAACCTATAGCGACTCGCCGCTTGGAGGGCTTCCAGGCGGTTTTTTACGGAATTCTTACTTTTTTGATATACTGTTGACAAAAGCAGTACTATGCGGTACGATGTATATAAGGGAGGTGATGGAATGAACCTGGACGACTGGAAATCCCAAATCAAGCGAGGAACTTTGGAGTTCTGCATTTTGCGGATGATCTCCACCGCACCCCGCTATGGCTATGAAATCATCAGCAGCCTGGAGAAATGGCCCATTCTATCCGCAAAGGAGAGCACAGTCTATCCCTTGCTCCGCCGCCTGCAAAAGGAGGAATATCTTGTCTCTTTCTGGCAGGATACTACCCAGGGCCTTCCCCCCAGAAAGTATTACCGCATTACGGAAAAGGGCTGGGAAAATCTGGCGGCTATGAGCACGGAATGGGAAAATTTGACGGCGGCTATCGCCGGAATGCAAGAAAAATCGGAGGGTGAACGGTATGAATGAGCAGATGAACCGGTATTTGGAAAAGGTGGAGAAATATCTGCGGCCCCTTCCTGCGGGGGAGCGGATGGACATTGTGGTGGAAATCAAAAGCGGGATTTTGGAGCTTCAGGCTGAAGGAAAGAGTCCGGAAGAGATTGCCGCCCGACTGGGCACTCCGGAGGAGCTGGCCCGAGGTTATCTGGGCGAGGCCATTGGAAAAACTACCCGCTTCAGCTTTCGAAGGCTGTGCGCGGTGATGGCGTTTTACAGTCTGGCCGGGGCGGCCTGGCTGTTTGTGCTGCCGGTGACCAGCGTTACGGGAGTCAGCTTCATGCTGGCCGGAGCGCTGTCCCCTGTGGTGGGACTGATCAAATTCGCGGCTCACCTTTTGGGCTGGGAGCTGCCCTGGGTGGGGGCGCAGTTTGGAAGCTATGTGATGTCCGCCCCCCTGTTCCTGCCCTATTCCATTCTGATAGGAGCCGTCCTGTTTGTATTGGGCAGGCTGCTCTGGGGCTTCACGGTGAAAATTGTCCGGAAGATCAGCGCCGCGAAGGCTAAAATAGGGGGATAAGGAGGCATGGCTTTGGAAACGATTTTAGTGGTCGATGACGACCTGCACATTGGCAACCTTCTGGAGGAGATCCTCTCCAAGGCGGGCTACCGGGTGAAGCGGGCCTATTCCGGCACAGAGGCGGCCGGGATTTTGGGGGAGGAGGAGCCGGATCTGGTGCTTCTGGACCTGATGCTGCCGGGGCTTTCCGGGGAGGAGCTGCTGCCCCGGATCGACGGGATCCCGGTGATTGTGGTGAGCGCCAAGGCCGGGATCGACAGCAAGGTGGACCTGCTGCTGGGAGGCGCGGCGGACTATATCACCAAGCCCTTTGACACCAAGGAGCTCCTGGCCCGGGTGGCGGTCCAGCTGCGGGACGGCCCCCGCCGGGAGAAGAACCGCCTCTCCTATAACGGCCTCACCCTGCACACGGACACCCACAGCGTCTTTTGCGGGGACGCAGAGGTGCGCCTGACCCCCACGGAATACGCCATTCTGCGCCAGCTTATGCGCAATCCCGCCCAGGTGGTCACCAAGACTCAGCTCCTGGACAGGATCTCCCTGGACACCCCGGACTGTACCGAGAGCTCCCTGAAAATGCACGTGAGCAACCTGCGCCGGAAGCTGCGGACGGCCACGGGCCGGGAGTGCGTGGAGGCGGTCTGGGGCATCGGCTTCAAGCTGGCGGAGAATTAGGGGAGGCTGGCAAGGCCGTGGGGCGTTGCCCCACACCCCACCAGGGGCCTAACGCCCCTTGACCGCGTAATGTCACTCCTCATTACATTCGTCGTGAACGTTTTAGATGTTTTGACGAGCTAACCGAACAACCGTAAAAGTTTCGTCAACCTTTTTAAAGGTTGCAGGGTGTGGGACAGCGTCCCACGGTTTTATCTCTTGCCCTTAAACTCCTGAGAAAATAACGCAGGAGGGTAGCATAAACGTCCCGGTGGGACGTTTTGCGTAGGGGACCCTCGTCGGGGGTCCCCTATCCCGACTGCGGAGCAGGCGGGACAAAGGCCCTGGGTTTTGGAATCAGCCGTCGCCGGGCGGAGGAACATAGCCAATTCGCCTGCTTGGCCTGGTGCTCCGCAATCAGCCAGCGCACGCACTCACGCGCCCATATAAAAACGCCCCAAGGTCTCCCGGCGGGGGCCGAAAATCTTTACCATTTCTTTACGCTTTTCTTTACCGTTTTCTTTACCTTTTAGGTGTATGATGTCTTTCAAGAGGGGAACCCGTCCCTCCCAAGTCCTTTCATCACCCAAAGGAGGTACTCTCATGGAATACGTACTGCAGACCAGCGCTCTGGGAAAGAGCTACGGGCATTTCAAGGCGCTGGAAAACTTCAACATCGCGGTGCCCAAGGGCGCCATCTATGGCATTGTGGGCCGAAATGGCGCGGGCAAGACCACCCTGCTGCGGCTGGTCTGCGGCCTGCAGACCCCCACCTACGGCACCTATAGCATCTACGGGGCCAATAACGGCAGCCTGGAGATCATCAAAGCCCGGCGGCGCATGGGCGCGGTGGTGGAGACTCCCTCCATCTACCTGGACATGTCCGCCGAGAATAACCTGCGCCAGCAGTGCAGGATTTTGGGCCTGCCGGACTTCTCCTGCGTGCCGGAGCTTCTGGAGCTGGTGGGCCTGGAGAGCGCCGGGCGGAAAAAGGCCCGGAACTTCTCCCTGGGGATGCGCCAGCGGCTGGGCATCGCCGTGGCCCTGTGCGGAAGCCCGGATTTCCTGGTGCTGGACGAGCCGGTGAACGGCCTGGACCCCCAGGGCATTGTGGAGGTGCGGGAGCTGATCCTCAAGCTGAACCAGGAGCGGAACATCACCGTGCTCATCTCCAGCCACATCCTGGAGGAAATGCACAAGCTGGCCACCCACTACGGTTTTATCGACGGGGGGCGCATGGTCCGGGAGATCAGCGCCCAGGAGCTGGAGGCCACCTGCCGCAAGTGCGTGCGGGCGGACGTGTCCGAGCCCAAGGCCGTGGCCCTGGTGCTGGACGAGATGCAGCTGGAATACAAGATTCTGGACGGCAGGCAGGTGGACATCTACGACGCGGTGAACGTCTCCAAGCTGGTGAGGGCCCTCAGCGAGCGGGGCTGCGAGGTCTACAACATCCAGAACCACGACGAGAGCCTGGAGAGTTATTTCCTCAGTCTGGTGGGCACCGGGAAAGGGGGCGATGGCCGTGATTAACCTCCTCTCCGCCAATTTCTTCTCCATGATCCGCTCCAAGCGCTTCTGGCTGGGCACGTTTATCATGGCCGCCGGCGGCGTGTACATGGTGCTGGATATCAACCGGATGAAAGACATGGCCGAGTTCGACGGGCTGCTGGATTCCGGCGTGTTCCAGTACGCCATCCTGCTGTTCCTGATCCTCCCGGCCCTGGGGAGCCTCTTCATCAATACGGACTACAACGACGGCACCATCCGGAACAAGCTCACCGTGGGCCGCACCCGGACCCAGGTGTACCTCTCCAACCTGATCACCGTCTACGCCGCGGGGGTGTTCTACACCTTGGTCTATGAGGCGGTCTATCTGCTGGTGGGCTTTCCGGTTCTGGGGAGCCTGAGGCATCCCCAGGCGGCACTTAGCAAGCTGCTGATGATGCTCCTCCTGTTCCTCGCCCTCTCGGCCCTGTTCACTCTGCTTGCCACGCTGATCACCAACCGGTCGGTGCTGCTGATCTGTGTGTTCATGGCCTTCGGGCTGATCCTTGGGGCGCAGATTATCAACGCCAAGCTGGAGGCGCCCGAGATGATCGAGGACTACGGCGGCGTTACGTATATCACCACCGAGGACGGGAACATGACCGTCCAGTATATGGACAAGAACGGCAACCCCATCGACCCGGAGGACATCCCCCGGGTCCCCAATCCCCGCTATGTGGCGGAGCCTATGCGCACCGTTCTGCGCAAGGTGAACGACATCCAGCCGGGCGGCCAGCTGGCGGAGCTTCTGGAGGACGGCCACCTGGAGCCGGACGGGTTCAAGACCGCGACGCCTTATTGGCAGCTGGCGCTCTACGCCGCCGGGCTCGCCGCGGCCGTCACGGCCGGGGGATTGATCTTCTTCCGGCGCAAGGACCTGAAATAAGATAAGGAGTGAGAAATATGACGAATCTGCTTTCCGCCCATTTCGCCCGGCTCTGGCGGTCCGCGTGGTTCTGGGTGGGGTCCGTCGCCATGGCCTGGATCGCCTGGAGATCCGTGGAGGGCGCCCGCACCCTGGCAAACTACGGGGAACCGGTCTCCATTCTCAGCTATGCGCTCAACTTTGTGCTGGTGCTGCTCATCGCCCTGCCCGTGTTCGCGGCTGTCTTTCTCAACGCGGACTACTACTACGGCGTCATCCGCAACAAGCTCACCGTGGGCCAGAGGCGCGGCGCCGTCTACCTCTCCGATCTGATTCTGGTGGCCTCGGTGGGGCTGATCTACACCGGCGTCTATCTGGGGGTTCTGCTGGGCTTCGGCCTGCCCCAGGTGGGGGCGGGGGAGCGGTTCCCGTTGCTGCCCGGCTGGGGGGAGGTCGCGCCCAAGCTGGCGGCAAGTCTGGCGGTGATCCTGGCCATCGGGGCCATGTCCGTGCTGCTGGCCCGGCTGATGACCCATCGCGCCGTGCCCCTGGCGGCGCTGGGCCTGGCTCTGGCCCTGATCTTCGCCGCGCGAACCGCCGACCAGATGCTGCTGACCCCGGCGGAGGTGCCGTCCTACGACGAGATCGTGCCCATCATGGACGAGAGCGGCCGGACGGTGAAGGGCTACCGGAAGGACGGCGTGGACTATACCCTGGAGGACTGCCCCACGGAGCCCAACCCGGAATACATGGGGGAGCCCCTCCACGCGGCCCTGGCCTTTGCCCAGAATTTCAGCCCGGCGGGCCAGGCATACCAGCTGTATAGCGATACGGTGTCCGGGCCGGTGTCCGCCCTGCCGCCACCGCCCGGAGTGCTGGCCGGGTTTGCATTGGGATTCACAGCGGCGGCTACGGGCCTAGGGCTGGCGGTGTTCCAGCGGAAGGACCTGAAATAGAGGAGGGGAAACCATGAGAAACCTGCTTTCCGCCAACTTCGCCCGGCTCTGGCGCTGCGTCTGGTTCTGGCTGGGCGGGCTGGGGATACTGGGCTACACCCTATGGGAGCTGTCCGAGATGTTTTCCTGGGCCCTGGGGCCCAACGGTGGCCATCCCGCCGACTACCTGAGCAGCCGGATCGCGGATTTCACTGTGCCCTTGTTCCTGATTCTGGCGGCGCTCTGCCCGCTCTTCCTGAACGAGGACTACCACAACGGAACCCTCCGGAACAAAATCGTGGTGGGGCGCACCCGGGCTCAGGTCTATCTGGCCAACTATTTCGCCCTGCTGGCGGCGGCTCTGTTCTACGCGGCGGTCCATGTGGCTCTGTCTGTGGGGGCGGTGTGTCTGGTGAAGTCCCATATCTGGGTGTGGGAGGATACGGCGAAGGCGCTACTGCCCTGCCTGCCCTACATTCTGGGAATCACGGCCCTGTTCACTCTTCTGGGGATGCTAGTACGGTCCCGGGCGGTGTCCATCGTGGCGATTCTGCTGGCTGTGGGGCTGCTCTGGCTGCCCCAGCATCTGTTTCGGCATCTGTGCATTCTCCCCGCCCAGCCGGATTGGGACAAGGTGACCCAGACGCTGGAGCCCAACGAGGAGGGAGATTTCGATCTGGTATACTGGCAGGACGGCAGGCGAGTGGAGGAGGATGATCTGGAAATGATTCCCGATCCCCGTTATGTGGATGAACCCTTGCGCAGCCTGTATTATTTTGGGATGGAGGCCTTCCCCGGCGGGCAGGCGTTTCTGCTCTGCCAGAGCTTGCCCTTGGAGCGGGGTTCTCCTGGACTGCTGGCGGCGTACTCGCTGGGACTGTTTGTCCTGGCGGGCGGTGGGGGATTGCTGGCGTTCCGCCGGATGGACCTGAAATAATTTTTTGAGTGTTGACGGCCTCCGGCGGCTTAGGGAAGTTTTTGAAAAAAGTTCCCTAAGAAGCCTCAAAAACTTTTACCCTGGTTAGCTGGGTGCGTTTGCTCCTAGCTTGGTAGAGTTTTGTGAAGCAAAACTCATGACGCCTGACGAAGCCTAGCTTTCTCATCTCGCCATTCTCGGCGTCAGGCGCCCCGCTCGGGTTCGTCCTTCGGGAGAACCGCCGGGGGAAACGGGCAAAGCCCGTTTCCCCTACGGCCATTTTGCGGCCTGCCGCAAAATGCGAGCGGGGCGGATGCGGAGAGAGCCAGCTCTGTGCGCAGTTGCCGAGCCTTAGCGCCCGCCGGGACTTGGTGCTCCGCAATCAAGCGGCGCGCGCACTTACGCGCCCATAAAAAATAAAACGCAATCGAAACGAACGGATAAGGAGGCACGCGCCTTATGGAAATCCTGTGGTGGAGCCTGATTGGGGCGATGGGGGCGGCGGTCCTGCTGCTGGCCGGGAAAATCTATCTCATGCGCAGGGCCGCGCGGGAGCTGGAGGAGGGCCTTCGGGAAAAGCTCCGGGCGGACACCAACACCCTCATCGACATCTCCACCCGGGACCGAGACATGCGCCGGCTGGCCTCCCGGATCAACGGGGAGCTGGGGCGGCTGCGGGCCCAGCGCCTGCGCTACCAGCAGGGAGACCTGGAGCTGAAGGCAGCGGTGACCAACATCTCCCACGACCTGCGCACGCCCCTCACCGCCATTTGCGGATATCTGGAGCTGCTGGAACAGGAGGACGTCTCCGGGCAGGCCAGGGAGTATCTAGGGATCATCCAGGGCCGGGCGGAGTTGCTCCGGCAACTCAGCGAGGAGCTGTTCCGCTACTGCGTGGTGCTCTCGGACCCTGGGGGCCTAAACCGGGAGGAGCTGTGCCTGAACGGGGCGCTGGAATCCAGCTTGGCGGCGGCCTACACCAACCTCACCGGCGCGGGGATTATGCCCCAGGTGGAGATACCCGAGGAGAAGGTGGTGCGCAGGCTGGACCGGGCGGCGCTCTCCCGGATCTTCTCCAACCTGCTGAGCAACGCGGTGAAGTATAGCTCCGGCGACCTAGAGGTGACCCTCACCGGGGATGGGAAGGTGATCTTCGCCAACCGCTGTCGGGCCCTGACCACTGTAGAGGTGGAGAGGCTCTTCGACCGCTTCTATACGGTGGAGGCGGCGCGGAAGTCCACGGGCCTGGGGCTGTCCATCGCCAGGGCTCTGGCCGAGCGTATGGACGGCACCCTCACCGCCGAGTATAAGGACGGTAAGCTGGTGCTCACCGCGCACTTCCCCTAAGACCTTGGGGACTCCGGTTTCGCCTGGTCTCGTCTGCCGACTCGGTCGGGTCAGAACGCTCCCCACCGGGGAGCATCCCCGGCTCGGTCGGTTCGCAGCGTTGTCTGCAATACTTGGCTTTGCCAAGTATCCGGCAGAACGCTCACCCCCAAACCCCACAAACTTTTACTGCTTTTGACAAGCTAACCTAACAACCGTAAAAGTTTTGGTCGAGCTTTTTCAAAAGCCTCGCAGGGTGTGGGACAGAGTCCCATGGTCTTGCCCTTGCCCTTAACACCTGAGAAAACAACGCAGGAGGGTAGCATAAACGTCCCGGTGGGACGTTTTGCGTAGGGGACCCTCGTCGGGGGTCCCCTGTTTCGCTTCGCAAATGCGAAGCGAACGAAAGCTATATAGCACTGGGTGCTTCCGGTTTCCAGGAAACTTTTTTCTCTTGCAAAAAGTTTCCTCTTGGCGCTATGCGCCAATTCACCTTCAAAAAATGCGCTTCTCAGGTGTTTAAGGTCAAGACCTTGGAGGCTCTGAGTCTCAGCTGCCGCTTCGGTCGGTGACGGGAAATCGCCACTGGCGATTGTCGCCCTCCAAACCACCGCGAGCTTTTGAAGAAAGCTAAGACTTCGCAGAGCGAAGTCTGCAAAACTTTTACCCGTTTCGCGCCCGTTCTGTTGGCGTGCGCCGCCGCCGGGCCTCAGCGCTTGCCGGGACTTGGTGCTCTGCAATCGGCCAGCGCGCGCACTCACGCGCCCATATTCAAAAAATCCAAAGCACAGAAAAAGGACCCCTTCGAAAAGGGGTCCTTCGTTATGTTATGCAAGAATTCAGTCCCTGTGGGCGCATAGTTAACGCGGTTCAAAAGAGGTATTTGACCTCTTTTGAACTAGGCGGCGTAGCAGTCCAACTTAAAAATCAGTATATACCGATTTTTAAGTGCGTTTACTATAGTTGAGCAGGTAATTCTTCATGATCTCCGCGATCTCCACCCGCTTGGCATTTCCCCTGGGATCCAGAATGCGGTTCGGCCGGCCCTTGATGATGCCGTTCTCATAGGCCCAGCACATAGCGTTCCAGGCATAGCTGCTGGTGGCCCAGTCGTCATAGAAGGGGAGGTTATAGGACCGGGGGGCAGGGGAGCCCGCGTGCCGCCACAGGATGGTGACCACCTGTTCCCGGGTGATATTGTCGTTGGGGCCAAAAGCCGTGGCGCTGTAGCCGTTCACCACGCCTGTGCGGGTTGCCCAGACAATGCACCGGTAGAACCATTCCGTGGAGGGAACATCCTTATAGGGGCGGGTCAGGGCACCGCCTCCTACCGCGTCGGGACGGCCTTCCGCCCGCCAGAGGGCCATGGTGAGCATCGCCCGGCTGGTGGGCATATTGGGCCCATAGCGGTTGGAGGAGACGCCGTTCATGATTACCTCATCCAGGCAGTAATGGACCGCGTCATGATACCATTCTCTGGGATTCAGGTCGCTGAACCGGCTCAGGGGACAGGTGTAGTCCCGGGGGCAGGTAATATAATCATCTGGGGCGATCCGCTGGAATACCGCGTGAATGGTGTGGTTCTCCATCACAGAGCGGAAGGTATAGCTCTCCAGGGCATAGAGGCTTTCGCCGTCTACAATCAGGTCCACCAGCTCATAGCCATAGTTGGCGGTGGCGTTGAAGGTCACGTCCTGGCCCTTATCCACTGTGACGGTGTTGGACTGACCCGTGGTGGTAATCAGGGACCCGCCGGAGGTACAGGTGGCGGTGATGGTGACAGGGGATTCCTTCCAGGTAGCATAGAGGGTGGTGTTCCGGTTAAAGGTGTGGGTGGCACCGGCAGTCAGGTGCTCGCCCTTGAGAGAGCCCACAGCCCAGCGGTCAAACACCATGCCATAGGGAGGCGTAAAGGTACAGGAGGGCAGGGTGAAGGGGGAGTCCATGGGAGCGGTGCTGCTCTCCATTTCGCCGGAACCGCCGTTGGCCTCATAGCTGATCTGGAATCCCCAGTGGGCATACAAAGTGATGGAAAGCCCTTCAGTTTCATCCGTTCCTTCCGGCACGGAGACGGTGCTGTCTTTGGTAATCTGGGTTCCGCCGGTGGCGGCGGTGAACCAGCCCAGGAAGGTGTGGCCGTCCCAGCGGGCGGAGGCGGGAAGGTTGGTATACTTCGCGCCATAGTTGTAGGTTCTGGGGTCTCGGCTGCCAGGAGCGCCGTTGTAATCGAAGTTTACGGTGACCTTTCGGGCGGTCCAGTGGGCGTAGAGCTTCTCGGGGGCCTTTTCGCCCACGGAATCACCGCTTTCCACCTGAGAGCCGTCCTCGGCCTTGGTGAACCAGCCCTCAAAGGTATAACCGGTGCGGGTGGGCACAGGCAGGGTGGGGTATTTCCCCCCTGGGGTAACGCCGATTCTGCCGCTCACGCCATCGGGGAGCTTTCCGCCCTGGAGCTCCAGGGTCACAGGGTCGCCCCCTTGCCAGTGGGCGAAGAGCGTCTGTTTCTGGGTGATTTGCACCGTGTCCTCGGCCTTGACCTCCAGGCCGCCGGAGGGCTGGGTGAACCAGCCCAGGAAAGTATAGCCGGAGCGGTCGGGCTGGGCAAGAGGGCCGTATTTCTGGTCGTAGGTGACGGTTTTGTCGGTGGGTGCGGCAGGAGCGCCAGTGTAGTTCAGGTCATAGGCAACGGTGTAGGTGTTGGCTTTCCAATGGGCGTAGATCATCCCGATGTCCGCGGGGGAAACGGCGTCGCCCTCTTTTACCCTCACGCCGCTGTCCTTTTGGGCGGTGAACCAGCCCTGGAAGGTGTAGCCCGCGCGAGTGGGGTCAGGCAGCTCGGGATATTTGCCGTCTACAGGGGTCACGGACTTGGGTTCGCCGTCCGCCAGAGTGCCACCGTCCGGGTTTAGGTTGATGGAGCCCATCTGGCCCCAGTGGGCGTAGAGGGTGTGGGATTCCTGCTTGACCAGACTTCCGTTGGTTTTGGCCTCGGTTCCGCCGCTCTTCTCCGCGAACCAGCCTAGGAAATTGTAGCCGGCGCGGGTTACTTGGGGCAGCTGGCCGTATTTCAGGGTATCCCCGATTTTGATATCCGCCGGGCCTGCGGGCGCGCCGGTATAGTTCAGGTCAAAGGAGACGATGATCTCGTCGGCGGGGGGAGTGGTGACCGCTTTCCAGGCCGCGTGAATGGTAATGTCCTGGTTGAACTCGTCGTTATCCTTGAGGATATGGAATTTGGTGGCGTCGTTGGGATACATCTCATCCCGAAGATACCAGCTGGAAAATTCCCGAAGAGCGCTGTTGTCGGGTTTCAAAAGCTCCTGCTTCAGGTAGTTGGCCTTGAAGTCCGCGAAGGTGGTGCCGCTGGGAATATTTATGGATTTGGGCAGGGCGGATCCATCATATGTGCCGCCGTTGGGGTTAACGGAGACGGTGATCGCCGTTCCCCACACGGCATAGATGGTTTGGCTGCTGTTGATGGGAGCGGTCAGGTCAACCGGCACGTATCCAGTAGATGAGGTGCTCCAGCCCTTAAGGATGAGGCCAGAGTCCGTGTTGGTGGCGGTGACATCCTTAAGAGCGTTCCCAAAGGTAGTGCCAGAGGCAACATTGATGTCAAAGTTATCTCCTTTATCCACGCCTTGATAAGTGAATTTGCCGCCGTTGCCTGTCAGGGTGAGCTTCACCGTATCGGCGGAGACAGTGCCGTAGACGGGGTAGAGCGAAAGAACAGGAACCTCTTTCCCATCGTGCACTTCCAAGGGAGCGTAGGCGGCATTGTCGCAGAGGAACTGCAAAATAGTGCCGGAATTGGCTCTGGCACGGGATGCAGTGCTGGCCGCGGGCCTCTTTAGAACAATATCCGCATCAGTATAGGCAGACTGATCTTTATCCACGAAACTCCAGCCAGTAATGATTTCGCTATTGGGTCCTTGAATGTTTTGCCGGTCCACTTCATCCCAGAAATCCTGAAGAGATGTAGTTTGGTTGTAAGAAACGGAGATATTGAGAGTGGAGGAATTTTGAGGTAAGTAAGCCGTTAATTTGCTGCTTTCGGGAATCCACCGGGCATAGAGCTGCTTAACCTCTCCCGCCGAAAGCCCGTTGGCATCGGTTTCTTCAAATTTTGTCGCGCCTTTGAGTGTGTCGTCATACCAGCCGCAGAACCGATAGCCGGAACGGGTAGGAGCAGGCAGAAGAACACTGGTCCCTGTGCCCTGACTGGATATGGCTTCTAAGTAAGTACCTGTGGCGTTCCGATAATTATAAACAATCAGATAACTGTTTGTCAGGCTGGATTTGTCAAAATACTGGGCGTACAGATGGGTGATATCCGGATTAACCAGCTCGTCATTGGAGATCTTTATGCCTCGGTCATTGAAAGAGGAATTTGTGTACCATCCAAGGAACACTTTATCGGAATAAAGCGTTTCGGAAATAGTAGGCAGAGCCGGGTTCTCATATGCGCCGTTCTTCTTATAAGGAAACGTCGCGCTTTGGCTGCTATCGCAGCTGTCATTTTCAGAGCAGTTCCTATTAAAATTGTAATGGAATTTGACGGATATTTCTTCATCCGAGCCCTTCACGGCCCAGGTGTTCAGGACCAGCCGAGAGTTGATGTCGTCGGGGTCCTCATAGTGAAACGTAATCGTATGGGAATCGCCCGGATTCTTTGCCGCCCCCGCCGAAAGGGGCAGAGCGCCCAGGGCGAGAATCACGCAGAGCAGCAGACTGACGAATTTTTTAACCATATTTTCAGCCTCCGTTTTTCTTTTATATGTAAATTTATTATAGCCGCGCCGCCCTGGAAAGTCAAGGCAAAAAACAGCGGCGGAGCCCGCGCCCCGCCGCCAATTTTTTCCTATTTTTTCGCGATGAGCCCGTCCACATACTGCCGGGCCGCCCGGGCCGAGCGGCTGCTCCGGGACAGGGCGAACCGCTCCGCCCCCGCGCACAGCTCCTCGTCCGGCAGGTCCAGCTCCGCCTCTTCGGCCAGACTGCGCACGATGTTCAGGTAGGTGCTCTTGTCCGGCCGCTGGAAGGTGATCCGCAGGCCGAAGCGCTCCGCCAGGGAGGCCGCCTCCTGCATGCTGTCCCGCCGGTGGACCTCGTCCCCCTCCCGGTCGGAGAAGCGCTCTTTCACAAGATGCCGCCGGTTGCTGGTGGCGTACACCGCCACGTTCCCGGATTTGGCGGAGACCGAGCCCTCCAGCATCCCCTTCAGGGCGCTGAAATCGTCGTCGTCCCGCTCAAAGGACAGGTCGTCGATGAAGATGATGAATTTCAGGGGGTTCTCGGTGAGCTCCTCCAGGATTCCCGGAATCTCGTGGAGCTGCTCCTTGCGCACCTCCAGAATCCGCAGGCCCTCCTCCCACAGCTCGTTCACCACAGCCTTCACGGTGGAGGACTTCCCCGTGCCCGCGTCCCCGGTGAGGAGGATGTTGGCCGCGGGCTTGCCGGAGAGCAGCGCACGGGTATTTTCCAGGATCAGGTCCTTTTCCCGCTGGTAGTCGATGAGCTGGGAGAGGCGGATGGGGTCCGGGGAGCGCACCGGGACCACCCGGCCCTTGCCGTCCAGACAGAGCATCCGGTTCCGGGAGTAGATGCCGTAGCCGTAGCGGCCCACCTCCTTGGCCCGTTCGCCGTATTCGTTGGTGAGGTTGACCTTTTTCCCCTCGAACCGGGCCAGGGCCAGATTGCAGTTGGCCTCTTCCAGCAGACGGGCGGCGTCCAGGCCGGCGGCGTCGCTGAGGGTGTCCAGGTCCAGAATGGTGCTGTCTAGCAGGAGCTTGTCCGGCAGCCTGCCCACGCCCATCATTCGGATGTATACATTGTCGCTGTCAAAGACCAGGTCCCGCAGGTAGTCGGTGAGGCTTATATATCCCGCCTGGTACAGCCGGGAGACGAACTCCCCATAGGCCGGCACAAACCGTTCTGGGCCGCCGGAGGTCCTTTCCAGGCAACGGATCAGAGCGGAAACTACCGGATCCTCCAGCAGATTGCGGAAAACAGTCATGGACCGCAGCCGCAGGGCTAGTTTGGATAATTTTTTCGCCATTAGTTCAGCACCGCGCCCTTCGCCCCGCTGGAAACCAACGCCGCGTACCGCTGCAGATAGCCGGAGAGATCCTTCTGCTTGGGAGTGAAGCCGGCCATGCGGGCGGCGAATTCTTCCGGAGTGATTTTCAGCTCGATTTTATTTGCCGGGATGTCGATGAGGATCTGGTCCCCCTCCTCCACAATGCCGATGGGCCCGCCGCTGGCGGCCTCGGGGGAGACATGCCCCACGCAGGCTCCCCGGGTGGCTCCGGAGAACCGGCCGTCGGTGATGAGGGCCACGGAGTTGCCCAGGCCCATGCCCATAATGGCGGAGGTGGGGTTCAGCATCTCCCGCATACCGGGGCCTCCCTTGGGGCCTTCGTAGCGGATGACCACCACGTCGCCGGGGTGGATTTCTCCGGCGTTGATGGCGGTCTGGGCGTCCTCTTCGCACTCGAACACCCGGGCCGGGCCCTGGTGCCGGAGCATCTCCGGGGCCACGGCGGAGCGCTTCACCACCGAGCCCTCTGGGGCCAGATTGCCCTTGAGCACGGCGATGCCGCCGGTCTCGGAGAAGGGGTTCTCGATGGGGCGGATCACGTCTGGGTTTTTATTTTGGGCGGGGGCGATGTTCTCCCCCACGGTTTTTCCGGTGACGGTGGGGCAGTCCGTGTGCAGCAGGCCCTTCTTGTTCAGCTCGTGCATGATGGCGTAGACGCCGCCGGCCTCGTCCAGGTCCTCCACATAGGTGCGCCCGGCGGGGGCCAGATGGCACAGGTTGGGGGTCTTTTCGCTGATGGCGTTGGCGATGTCCAGGTCGATGTCAATGCCGCACTCGTGGGCGATGGCGGGCAGGTGGAGCATGGAGTTTGTGGAGCAGCCCAGAGCCATGTCCACGGTGAGGGCGTTCTGGAAGGCCCCCTCCGTCATGATATCCCTGGGGCGGAGGTCCCGCTTCAGCATGTCCATCACAGCCATGCCCGCGTGCTTGGCGAGCTCGATCCGGGCGGAGTACACGGCGGGGATGGTGCCGTTGCCGGGCAGGCCCATGCCCAGGGCCTCGGTGAGGCAGTTCATGGAGTTGGCGGTGTACATGCCGGAGCAGGAGCCGCAGCTGGGGCAGCCCTTCTGCTCGTATTCCCGGAGCTTTTCCTCGGTGATCTTCCCGGCGTTGAACTGGCCCACCGCCTCGGAGATGGAGGAGAAGCTGGTCTTGCAGCCGTCCACCCGACCGGCCAGCATGGGCCCGCCGCTGACGAACACCGTGGGCAGGTTCAGCCTTGCCGCCGCCATCAGGAGGCCGGGGACGTTCTTGTCGCAGTTGGGCACCATGACCAGGGCGTCAAAGCCGTGGGCCAAGGCCATGGCCTCGGTGGAGTCGGCGATCAGGTCCCGGGTGACCAGGGAGTACTTCATGCCCACATGGCCCATGGCGATGCCGTCGCACACGGCGATGGCGGGGAACACGATGGGGGTGCCCCCGGCCATTGCCACGCCCAGCTTCACCGCGTCCACGATCTTATCGATGTTCATGTGGCCGGGCACGATCTCGTTATAGGAGCTGACAATGCCCACCAGGGGCCGGGCGATCTCCTCTTCTGTGAGGCCCAGCGCGTGGTAGAGCGCCCGGTGCGGGGCGTTCTGGGGCGTCAGCTTGATTTTGTCGCTTACCATAAGAATTCTCCTTTAAAAAAATGCAGAGCGAAAGCCCGGTTCTCTGCCGGGCTTCCTTTGCCGCGTTCTAAGGTTTCAGAAGGTCGAAGAGCGGCTGAAAATATTCCGGGTCGGCGCTGTCGTAGGACACGGAGCCGCCGTTCCCCTTTGAAAATTTGATCGCGCCGGGGGAGACCCCAAAGGATGTGGGCTGGAACAGGATCGGCCCGCCAATGGTGGCCCAGGTCCCGCCGCTGCCGGCCGGGGGATACTGCACCCTGGCCTCGTAGCGGAAGCCGTTGAGCAGGTCCACAATCTTTTGCAGCTTCTCATCGTCCGAAACGTTGATGTGGGTCTGCATGTCCCGGTTCTCGAAGGAAATGGTGACCACAGTGCCGGGAAGGAAAAAGAACAGGCGGTGGGAGGCGGCCTGATAGATGCGCAGGGAGACGATGGAGACCGCCAGAAGGGCGCAGGCCCCCAGAAGGAATTTCCTCGCGATTTTCTTGAGCTTTTCCTTTTTCATAGAGACCTCTCCCTTCCAAACAGATTCTATGGGTTTTTGTGGGCCCGGCTATCCCTCCGGGATTTCCAGCTCTTCCACCGTCACGCCCTCGCCGAACTCCTGGAACAGCTCCTCCAAGGCCCCGGCGGAGCCCTCCTCCAGCGCGCCGCTGAGCAGAAACGCGGCGTTGGCCTGCAGAGAGGCCGTGCCGTTGTGGAAGGAGACCATCACCGGGCAGGCGTCGGGGTAGAAGTAGAAGAAAATGGCGTTTTCGGGGATATTCTCCACCTCGTAGGTCTGGGAGACCGTGCAGATGCTGGCCGCAGCAAGGGTCTCGGCCCCGGCCCGGCTGTTGAGCATGGACAGGACGGAATTCTGCATCCGGTGGAGCACGAACTTCCGCAGGGGCCGGGAAAACTCCTCCAGGTCCACCGCCCCCTCGCTGGCCAGGGAGGCCAGAACCTCCTGGCTGAAGGTGACCCTGTATACGCTCTCCGGCCGGCTGAAGTCCTGGCCCTCCAGGGGCTCCAGCACCGCCCGGACGCTCTCCGCTGTGCTCATCAGGTCCAGATATTGTTCGCTGTTCACCATCTCCTCCAGCAGCCCGGCCATTTCCAGGCCCTGGCTATAGAGGGTGGCGTCGTCCGCCAGGGGCACGTCGGTCTGGGCGGACTGCCCCACGCAGGAGCACAGGAGCGCGCACAGGCAGAGCGCCAGCACAGAGCATATGATTCGTTGTCTCATGAAAATTTCCTCATTCCAGATCAATATACGCCTCGCCCTGGGCCCGCCGGGTGTAGATCTCCCGCAGCTCCTCCAGCACCTCCTCCTTTGGGCGGGCGAAGGGCTCCCCGTGGCTCAGAAGGAACCAGGGAGCGGAGAGGGCCTCCAGGGTCCGGATGGTGTCCTGGAGCAGGGTGGCGTTGTAGCGGATTCTGCCGTCTACGCGGGTGCTATAGGCGGCGTCCCCCAGAAAGGCGTACCGGCCCCCGACCTCCATCCCCAGGCAGCCTTTCGCGTGGCTGGAGGGGATGGGGAACAGGCGCAGGCCGGGCTCGGGCTCCATGGGCGCTTCCACCACCTGGCCCGCCCCCGCGTGGCGGAGGGTGTACCGGCCCAGGTAGAGCTCCTCCCGGGAAATCCGGGGCAGATTGCCCATGTGGTCCTGGTGGAAATGAGAGATCGCCACCCGCTTTTTTCCGGGCAAGCGGTTGATCCGCTCCGCGGCCTGCTCCCCGCAGCCCACGTCGAAAATCCACAGGCTGTCCCTGCCCTCATACACGCCGATGTCCGCGCAGAGGGGGTCCGGACTGGCGGGCCAGTAGCCGAGCCTCGGCGAGATAGATATTAGACCAAGCTCACCAGACGCCCACAGGCCAAGGTTCTGTTCCATAGGCGCGCTCACTGCTTGTCGGGGTTTGGACAGGTGACAAACCAGACATATCCAAACCGGTCCCGGGTGGCGGAGCCGCAGCCGCCGTCGTCTGGGGCAGGGTGGGGGTGCAGGGGAGAGAGGACGGTTCCGCCCCCGGCCGCCAGCGTGTCAATGGCGTGCCGCGCCTTCTCCATGGTGTCCAGGTGTACCATCAGCTTCACGGCGGGGTCCCCGGAAAAGTCGAAGTTGTCGCCGGCTCCCATGGGGGTATTGCCCAGCCGGAACTCCACGTGCATGACCGTTCCAATTTGCTCGGGCCTCCCGCAGTTCTGCCGGTCCCAGCGGGACAGATGATGGATTTTCCCGCCAAAGGCCTCCATATAGGTACGCAGGGCCTCCTCGCAGTTCCCGTTGAAGGTCAGGTATGGGATGATGTCAATCCTCTTCTCCATAGCGGAATGCTCTCCTCAGTTGTTGATCAGCTTGTCCTCGTCGCTCCAGCTGTAGAGCTTGCGGATGTCCTGTCCCACGATCTCGGCGGGGTGCTCGGAAGCCAGCTTCCGCATGGCGTTGAAATGCACCTGACCGCCCGCGTCGGACATATCCAGCAGGAATTCCTTGGCAAAGGTGCCGTCCTGGATGTCGGAGAGGATCTTCTTCATGGTTTTCTTGGTCTCCTCGGTGATGAGCTTGGGCCCGGTGATGTAGTCGCCGTACTCAGCGGTGTTGCTGATGGAGTACCGCATTCCGGCGAAGCCGCTCTGGTAGATCAGGTCCACGATGAGCTTCATCTCATGGATACACTCGAAATAGGCGTTCCGGGGGTCATAGCCGGCCTCGCAGAGGGTCTCGAAGCCTGCCTGCATCAGGGCGCACACGCCGCCGCAGAGCACGGCCTGCTCGCCGAACAGGTCGGTCTCGGTCTCGGTGCGGAAGGTGGTCTCCAGCACGCCGGCCCGGGCGCCGCCGATGCCCAGGGCGTAGGCCAGGCCGATGTCCCAGGCGTCGCCGGTGGCGTCCTGCTCCACGGCGATGAGGCAGGGCACGCCCTTGCCCGCCTGATACTCGCTGCGCACGGTGTGGCCGGGGCCCTTGGGAGCGATCATGATCACATTCACGTTCTTGGGGGGCTTGATGCAGCCGAAGTGGATGTTGAAGCCGTGGGCGAAGGCCAGGGTCTTGCCCTCGGTGAGGTTGGGCTCGATGGACTCCTTGTAGAGCTTGGCCTGCTTCTCGTCGTTGATGAGGATCATGATGATGTCCGCGGCCTTGGCGGCTTCGGCGGAGGTCATGACCTTGAGGCCCTGGCTCTCGGCCTTCTGCCAGCTCTTTGAGCCCTCATACAGGCCCACGATCACGTTGACGCCGCTGTCTTTCAGGTTCAGAGCGTGGGCATGGCCCTGGGAGCCGTAGCCGATGATGGCCACCGTCTTGCCGCTGAGGCGCTGGAGATCGCAGTCCTGCTGATAGAAAATTCTTGCCATGATAAAAACCTCTTTTCAATTTTTTCTATATTTATACTTTCTGAAAGAAAGTATACTTTATTATAAAGTAATACTGTATGGCCGTAGTCGGCGAAGAGTTCGCAAGCGAACTCTTCGCCGACTACGGCAAGGTCGTGGAGCTCCGCTCCACACCACGCAACCTTTGAAAAGGTGGACGAAACTTTTACGCTGGTTAGCTGAGTGCGCTAAAGTTAGCGGAATGCGTGGTGGCGGATCCAACGCCGCCTTTGCGTTGGCGAGGATTCTCAAGGGCGAGTAGCCCTTGAGTCGCCGAAGGCCATGCCCGTACTACTCCCAAAAAGTATACCTTTCGGTATTTTTACGGAAGAAACCTGAGAAAGTAACAGTCGTTCCCCTCCATATAGGCCGTTTTCCGGAACCCATGCCGGAGGTAAAACCGCTCCGCTTTAGGGTTGTTCTTATGGACCCCCAGCGCGATGGGCCTTTCCCCGAACTCGCTGTACACATGCTCCACCGCCAGCTCCAGGGCCAGGCCGCCAAGCCCCATGCCCCGCAGCTCCCGGTCCATCACAAAGCCCATGAGCCGGTAGAAGGGTTTTTCCCGCATCTCGGGTGGGTCGGTGTCCCAGGGAATGGCCTCGCCCAGGAGCAACACTCCTGCGCACCGGCCCTCGTACCTGATGAGAAACGTGCGCCCGATGCAGCCGTGCTCCGCGCCGTACTGCGTCAGCTCCCAGAGGGTGTCCACACTATCCACTAGCTCCTCGCTCACATCCTCCCGGCGTATGCCCCGGGCCTCGTCCAGGTTTGCTTTGGTCAGCGGCTCCAGGGTGATGAGGGAGGCCATCAGTAGATCTCCGCCTTCTTCTCGATGGTCATGGCCCCGCGCTCCAGGGAGATGACGCCGGTGCGGCAGATCTCCAGCACAGTGTAGTCCTGCATGACCTCGATGAACGCGTCGATATTCCGGGCGGTGCCCACCATCTGCAGCACCACGGAATCCCGGGTGTAGTCCACAATCTTCGCTCCGAAAGCCTCAGCGGCGGCGTGAATGTCGCTGCGGAGCTCGGGCTTGTTCTGTACCTTCAAGAGCAGCAGCTCGCAGGTGACGCAGTCCTCCTCCTTGATCTCCGCGATGGATACCACCACCGGCAGCTTGTAGAGCTGGTCGATGAGCTGGTCCTTGTCCCGGCCCCCGCCGTCAGCGGTGATGGTGATCCGCGACCGGGTGTCAGATTCCGTGACGCTGACACTAAGGCTGGTGATATTGAACCTCCTGCGCCGGAACATGCTGGTCACCCGGTTCAGCACGCCGAACTGGTTCTGCACCAGCACAGCCAAAGTAAAGCTCTCCATATCAGTCACCCACCTTTGTTATGATATCATCCATGCTTCCGCCGGGGGGCAGCATGGGCAGCACGAACTCGTCCTTGTCGATCATGCACTCGATCAGGTACGGCCCATCGCTTTGAAAGGCCGTCTTAAGGGCTTCGTCCAGCCCGTTCAGGTCCGTCACCCTCCTGCCATCGGCCCCGAAGGCCTTACTGAGCGCTACAAAGTCCGTTTTCCGGTCCAGGACCGTGTTGGAATAGTGCTTGTCGAAGAACAGCGTCTGCCACTGGCGCACCATGCCCAGCACGCCGTTGTTCATGATCAGGATCACCAGGGGGATGTTCTCGTGGACGGCGGTGGCCAGCTCGTTGAGGCACATGCCGAAGCCGCCGTCCCCGGTGACCAGCACCGTGCGCTGGCCGGTGGCGATCTGCGCCCCCATGGCCGCCCCCATGCCGAAGCCCATGGTGCCCAGGCCCCCGCTGGAGACGAACCGCCGGATCTTCCGGAACTCTAGGGTCTGGGCCGCCCACATCTGGTGCTGGCCCACGTCCGTGGCCACGGGCAGCTCCCCCTTGGTAAAGCGGTTCAGGGCCAGCAGCACATTGCGGGGGGTCAGGCCCTCCCGGTGGTCCAAAGACCAGTTCTCATCGTTTTTCAGCTGGGAAATGGCCTGCCGCCAGGGGTCGTGCCGCTTCTGCTCCAAGAGGGGCAGCAGCTTCTGCAGGGTGAGCTTCAGGTCTCCCCGCAGGGCGTGGGCCGGAGAGATGTTCTTGGAGAGCTCCGCCCCGTCGATGTCGATATGGACAATCTGGGCCTTGGTGGCAAACTTCTCCCGGTTGCCAGTGACCCGGTCGTTGAAGCGCACGCCCAGGGCGATGATGCAGTCCGCGTGGTGCATAGCCATGGAGGAGGCGTAGTGCCCGTGCATCCCCTGCATCCCCAAAAACCGGGGATGGCTGGTGGGTACGCCGGAAATGCCCATAAAGGAGCAGCCGATGGGCGCGTCGATCCGGTCCGCCAGGGCCAGGACCTCCTCTTCCGCCTGGGAGTTGATGAGCCCGCCGCCGAAGTAGACATAGGGCCTGTGGGCCTGGTTGATGCACTCCGCCGCCTCCTGAATCCGCACGTCCTTGGCGGCCTTTTTTTCGTCGGCCTTCACAGGGGGCAGGGGCTCGTATTCGCACTGGGCGATCTGGATGTCCTTGGGCACGTCCACCAGGACCGGGCCCGGCCGGTCGGACATGGCCAGGCGGAAGGCCTCCCGGATGGTGTCCGCCAGTTCCTCCACCCGCCCCACCACATAGTTATGCTTGGTGATGGGCAGGGTGATGCCCGTGATGTCGATCTCCTGGAAGCTGTCCGTGCCCAGCTGGCCGCTGGGGACATTCCCCGTGATGGCTACCAGGGGGACGGAGTCCAGGTAGGCGGTGGCGATGCCCGTCACCAGATTGGTAGCCCCGGGGCCGGAGGTGGCGATGACCACCCCGGGCCTGCCGGTCATGCGGGCGTAGCCGTCGGCGGCGTGGGCCGCCCCCTGCTCGTGGGCGGTGAGCACATGGCGCAGCTCGTCCCGGTATTTATACAGGGAGTCGTACACGTTGATGATCTGCCCGCCGGGGTAGCCGAACACCACATCGCAGCCCTGCTCGATCAGGGTTTTCACAATAATATCCGCGCCGGACAGCATCATAGGCAATGGCCTCCCTCCTGGTACTCCTCCGCCAGAATCGAGTAGAAACAGGCGTCGCAGTAGCCCTGGTTGTTCCAGTCGTAGTTCCGCAGGGTGCCCTCATACTTCATGCCGCACTTCTTCATGACCTCGCCGGAGTGGGGATTGTTGGGGTCGTGGCGGCTGTCGATGCGCTGGTAGCCCTCCCGGAACAGGAATTTGATCACGGCGGCGAGGGCCTCGGTCATAATGCCCTGGCGCCACCATTTCTTGCCGATGCAGTAGCCCACATGGGCCTTTCTCAGGGTGTCGTTCTGGTCCACCACGCTGATGGACCCGATGGGCTCGCCCAGCTCCTTGAGCACGATGGCCCAGTTATAGCAGGCGCCGTTTTCATAGCGGCCCTCCCAGTCCTCCAGCAGCTCGGCGGTGGCCTCCACGCTCACATGGGGCTGCCAGGTGAGGAACCGGGTGACCTCCGGGTCGCTGGCCCAGTTGTGGTACATGGCCCCGGCGTCCTCCACCTTGAAGCGGCGCAGGATCAGCCGGTCCGTCTCGATGGTGCGGGTGCCGGAATGGCGCAAGGCCTGGGGGGCGGTCCCGGCGTCCTGCTTCCTTTTTGTGAGCTTGGCCCAGGCCACGCCCGCGGCGGCTCCCGCGGCGACCCATGCCAGAGACCGAACGATTCTATTCATGTTGATTTCCTCCATTGCTTATATAGTGTTTGAGTGTTTTTGCTTTTGTATGGGGGCCTTCGGGGCGCGGCGGCGCGTCCAGATTTCAGCTGGCAGGGCGCGCTCTCGGCTGGTACGCCCGTGCGCTCAGCTGGCTTGCTCCGGGACTAGGGGGGCTTTTTATTCTTGCAAAAAGCCCCCCTCTTGGCAGACTCCGTCCGCCAATTCACCCCGCAAAAATTGCGCTTCTCAGGTGTTAAGGTCAAGGGCAAGACCGTGGGACGCTGCTAAGGCACACCCTGCGGCCTTTGAAAAGGCCGGCGAAACTTTTACGGTTGTTAGGTTAGCTGGTCGAACAACATAAATCGTTCACGACGAACGTAGTGAGGAGTGGGTAAAAGTTTTTGATCAAACTTTTTTCAAAAAGTTTGTGGGGTGTGGGGCAACGCCCCACGACCTTGCGCGCCGGAGGCCCTCACCCCGCCTGAACCAGCTTGAAGCCGTTGTCCCGCAGGGCCTGGGCGATCATCTGCACATGGGCGTAGTTCCGGGTCTCCATGCCGATCTTCAGGTAGCAGCCGTTGATGCTCTCGATCTCCCCGGCCCGCTCATACTGGACGCTGGTCACGTTGCCGCCGCACTCCGCGATGATCCGGGAGACGTTCTGCAGCTGGCCGGGCTTGTCGATGAGCTCGATCACCAGAGTGCTGGACCGACCGGACTTCATCAGGCCCCGCTCGATCACCCGGGACAGGATGGTCACGTCGATGTTGCCCCCGGAGACCAGGCTCACCACCCGTTTGCCTTCGGTGGGGAACTTATTGAACATGGCCGCCGCCACGGACACGGCCCCCGCCCCCTCGGCGATCATCTTCTGCTTTTCCATCAGCGCCAGGATGGCGGAGGAGATCTCGTCCTCCGTGACCAGGGCGATGTCGTCCACATATTTCTGTACCAGCTGGAAGGTGTGCTCCCCCGGCTGCTTTACCGCGATGCCGTCCGCGATGGTGGACACATTGTCCAGGCATCCGATGGACCCGGCTCGCACGGAGTTGAACATGCTGGGGGCCCCCGCCGCCTGGACCCCGTAGACCTTGATGGAGGGGTTCATGGACTTGATGGCGCAGGCCACGCCGGAGATCAGCCCGCCCCCGCCCACGGGTACGATCACCGCGTCGATGTCGTTGATCTCCTGGACGATCTCCAGGCCGATGGTGCCCTGCCCGGCGATCACGTCCTCGTCGTCAAAGGGGTGGACGAAGGTGTAGCCCCGCTCCTCCCGGAGCTCCAGGGCCCGGTTGTAGGCGTCGTCGTAGACCCCCTCCACCAGACAGACCTTGGCGCCGTACTTCTTGGTGGCCTCGATTTTGGAGATGGGGGCGCTGTCCGGCAGGCAGATCACCGATTCCACCCCGCTTTTGGTGGCGGCCAGGGCCACGCCCTGGGCATGGTTCCCGGCGGAGCAGGCGATCACCCCCCTGGCCTTCTCCTCCTCGGAGAGCATGGAAATCTTGTAGCCGGAGCCCCGCAGCTTGAAGGAGCCGGTTTTTTGCAGGTTTTCCGGCTTCAGGTAGAGGGAGCAGTTCTCCGTGATGCCCTCGGTGTGGACGATGGCGGTGCTACGGATGATGTTTTTCAGCACCACGGAGGCATGAAAAATTTTGTCGATAGATAGCATAGTAGAAGTCCCCATTCTGTAAAACTCCCGGCGTATTTGCATAAATAACAGTCGCGCACCCGTTCAAATCGCTTTGAAGGGTGCGGCGTTCAACCGGAAATTCCAGCTTTTTCAAGCGGCTTACGTTGGAAGAAACGGTAATTTCCCAGCGGTCCGCCACAGCTTTAGTGTGTTATTGAACTATACTATACCATCTGTAGAGCAGTTTGTCAAGCGCCAGAGATTGCCTGGGCCAGCCTCGCAAATTGACAGTTGAATTGCCCTGGGCTTTGTGCTATAGTTAACGTGGTTTGAGGGAGTATTTGTTGGCCCGCGCCGTGGAAGTATACTTTGATAACATTATAATAGTTATGTGCTGGCCTCTGGGCACACAGCCTCCGGCAGGGGGGCTCCGGGTCTCGCCTCCACCTCGCCGCCTTTTAAGAAAGGCGAGACTTCGTTTCACGAAGTCTACGAAACTTTTACTGTCATTCCTCATTTCATTCGTTGTGAACATTTTGATGTTTTTCACAAGCTAACCAGGGTAAAAGTTTTTGATCCAAACTTTTTTCAAAAAGTTTGGTCCAGTCCAGGGTGAAACCCTGGCTGCCAGAGGCCAAAACACACTCTAGATAAAGTATACTTGGCTACGCACACGATCTCTCAAAAGTATTATTTTGGGAATATGGGAGGAGTTTTTATGACAAGACGGGAAGCCCGGGAGCAGGCCTTCTGCCTGCTGTTTGAACAGGCTGCGGGAGGCGAACGGATGGAGGATATCCTCAAGGCGGCCCACGAGGCCCGGGATCTGGTTCCCAACTCCTTCACGGAGGAGCTGGTTTTCGGGGTGGAGGAAAACCGGGAGAAAATCGACGGCGTTGTCCGGGAAAACCTGCGGGGCTGGAGCATTCACCGCATCTCCAAGGTCGCTCTGACGCTACTGCGCCTGGCGGTATACGAGATGCTGTTTGATCCCGCTATCCCCGCCAGCGTGTCCATCAACGAGGCCGTGGAACTGGCAAAGACCTACGGCGGCAAGGGGGACGCACCCTATATCAACGGGGTTCTAAGTTCTGTGAACAAGAGCCATTGCGCTTAGGGGCCTCCTATGAAAACCCTGGGGATTGATACCAGCAACTATACTACTTCCGCCGCCGTCTACGACGGGGAACAGGTCCTGGAGAACCGGAAGCACCCCCTGCCCGTACCAAAAGGGGCCCGAGGCCTGCGCCAGAGCGACGCGGTCTTTCACCATACCCGCCAGCTCCCCCGGCTGCTCAGCGGCCTTCTGCCTGTGGAGGGGCTTCGGGCCATCGGCGTCTCTGTGAGCCCCCGGCAGGGGGAGGACTCCTACATGCCCTGCTTCCTGGCCGGGAAGGGCTTCGCGGAGGTGCTGGGCGCGGCTCTTAGCGTGCCTGTGGCCCCGTTTTCCCATCAGCAGGGACACATCGCAGCCGCGCTCTATTCCGCCGGGCAGCTGGACCTTCTGGAGGAGAGATTCCTGGCGTTCCATGTCTCCGGCGGCACCACCGAGGCCCTGCTGGTCTCTCCCGGCGGCGAGGAGGGCCCGGCCGTGGAGATCGCCGCCGCCTCCCTGGACCTGAAAGCCGGGCAGGCCGTGGACCGGGTGGGCGTGGCCCTGGGGCTCCCCTTCCCCTGCGGACCGGCCCTGGAGGAGCTGGCCCTCCGATGGCCGGAGCCCGTGCGGGTGAAGCCCGTGCTACGGGGGGCTGACTGCTCCCTCTCCGGCATTGAAAACCAGTGTATGGCCATGATCCGGGCGGGCAGCCCGCCGGAGGAGACCGCCCGGCACTGCCTGGAGTCCATCGCCGCCGCGCTGGAGGCCATGTGCCGTCTGCTGCTCCGGGAGCGGGGCCCCCTGCCCGTGGTGTTTTCCGGCGGGGTCTGCGGCAATTTCCTGATCCGGGAACGGCTCTCCGGGGCCTTCGGGGCCTATTTCGCCGCGCCGGAATTTTCCAGCGATAACGCTGCGGGCGCGGCCATTCTTGCAGCAAAAACGAGGTGATTTTCTTGAGCCAGGCTTTGCTTACCGTAACCCAGGTGAACCGGTTCCTCAAGTCCCTGATCGAGGGAGACGGCCGCCTGGGGGACATTATGATCACCGGGGAGCTGTCCAATTTTACCGGGCAGCACCGCTCCGGCCACATGTATTTTTCCCTGAAGGATGACCGCTCGGTGATTCGGGCGGTGATGTTTTCCTCCGCCGTCTCCCGCCTGCGCTTCCGCCCGGCGGACGGCATGAAGGTGATCATCCGGGGTCGCGTCTCCGTCTACGAGGCCTCGGGCCAGTACCAGCTCTATGTGGAGGATATGCAGCCCGACGGCATCGGCGCCCTTGCCATGGCCTTCGAGCAGCTGAAGGCCCGGCTTACCGCCGAAGGTCTCTTTGACCCGGACCGGAAGCGCCCCCTGCCCCCCTATCCCCAGCGAATTGGGGTGGTGACCTCCCCCACCGGCGCGGCTGTCCGGGACATCCTCCAGATCACGGCCCGGCGCTGGCCTCTGGCGGAGATCGTGTTCTGCCCGGTGCTGGTCCAGGGGGAGAGCGCCTCCGCCCAGATCACCGCCGCCGTGCAGGCCTTGAACCGGGCAAGGGCCTGCGACGTGATGATCGTGGGCCGGGGGGGCGGCTCCATGGAGGACCTGTGGGCCTTTAACGACGAGGCCCTGGCCCGGGCGGTGGCGGCATCGGAGATCCCGGTGGTGTCGGCTGTGGGCCACGAGACGGATTTCACCATCTGCGACTTCGCCGCCGACTTGCGGGCCCCCACCCCCAGCGCCGCCGCCGAGCTGTGCACCCCGGACCGGGACACGGAGCTGGACCGGCTGCTGGCCTATCACCGGTATTTCCAGGACAAGGGCCTGGGGACGGTCCAGGACCTGCGCCAGCGGGTGGACCTGCTTTTGCGGGACTCCCCCCTGAACCGTCCGGGAGACTACACCCTGGCCCGCCGGGCCCGGCTGGAGGAGCTCTCCGCCCGGCTGGAGGCCCAGGGCCGGGAGCAGATGAATACCCGCCGTCAGACCCTGGCCCTGCTCTCCGGCAAGCTGGACGCCATGAGCCCGCTGAAGGTGCTCTCCCGGGGCTACTCTGTGGTGTACCACGGGGGCAAAGCCGTGCGGGACCTGACCGGGCTCCCCGCCGGGGAGGAGGTCACTTTGCAAGTGGAAACCGGCCGGCGACAGGCCAAGCTGGTGTGAGCCCAAGGTCGTGGGACTCCGTCCCACACCCTGCGGCCTTTGAAAAGGCCGGCGAAACTTTTACCCTGCTTCCTCACTACGTTCGTCGCAGACAATTAACGTTTTTAGCTTAGCTAACCAACGTAAAAAGTTTTGCAGACTTCGCTCTGCGAAGTCTTAGCCTTCTTCAAAAGCTCGCGGTGGTTTGGAGGGCGACGGGAAATCGCCAGTGGCGATTTCCCGTCGCCGACCGAAGCGGCAGCTGAGACTCAGAGCCTCCACGGTCTTGCCCTTGACCTTAAACACCTGAGAAGCATATTTTTGCCAGGGTGGTGAATAATAGGTTAACACTCGCTGCGCTCGGTTAACTATCCGAGTTTTGCAAAGTAAAACTCTATAAGAGGGGACGCGGAGAGTTCATCTCGCCGCGCGAGTGCTTATCTTTTTGACGCACTGACGAAGCTCATCTCATCTCACTATTCTCGGCCTCAGGCGCCCCGCTCGGGTTCGTCCTTCGGCCGAACCGCCGGGGGAAACGGGCTCTGCCCGTTTCCCTACGGCCATTTTGCGGCTCGCCGCAAAATGCGAGCGGGGCGGAGCGAACACGGAAAAGGCCAGCGGAGATTAGGCTGAAACATCCACCCGGCCTTGGCGCCCGTCCACCGGACTATTGCACAATGAAAGCCCCCATATAAAAATCCAAACGGCAAAACCGTGCCACAATAGAAAGGAACATCAAAATGCCCGCGAAAAAGCTGAACTTTGAAAGCACCCTGACCCGGCTGGAGGAGATTGTCGCCCGGCTGGAGAGCGGCGACGCCCCCCTGGAGGAGGCCATGGCCCTGTTTGAGGAGGGCGCGAAGCTCTCCGCCCTGTGCTACAACACCCTGAACAAGGCCGAGCAGAAGGTTCGGGAGCTCACCGCCTCTCTGCGGCCGGAGGAGGACCCCCATGATGAAAGCCTATCTTGAGGCCGTGGAGCGGGCCCTGGAGCAGATCCTGCCCGCCCCCGCCCCCCAGGATCCCGCCGCTTCCGTCACGGAGGCCATGCGCTATAGCCTGCTGGACGGGGGCAAGCGGATCCGTCCGGCGCTGGTTCTAGCCTTCTGCCAGCTGTGCGGCGGAGACTGGCGAGAGGCCCTGCCCTTCGCCTGCGCTGTGGAGATGGTCCACACCTATTCCCTCATCCACGACGACCTGCCCTGTATGGACGACGACGAGCTCCGCCGGGGACGGCCCACCTGCCACAGAGTCTACGGCGAGGCCATGGCCCTGCTGGCCGGGGACGGCCTGCTCACCTTGGCCTTTGAGACCGTTCTGAGCTTTCCCGACGCCCTCCGGGGGGCCGAAGCCGGGAAAACTCTGGCCCGGCTGGCCGGATACCGGGGCATGGTGGGGGGCCAGTGCGTGGACCTGTTCTCCGAAGGCAAGGAGGCGGACCTGGACCTGCTGAAGATCATGGACCAGGGAAAGACCGTGGCCCTCATCGATGCCGCCTGCCGCATGGGCTGCATCGCCGCCGGAGGGGACGAGGCCGTTCTTTCTGCCGCCGGACGGTACGCCCAGGGGGTGGGCATGGCTTTCCAAATCCGGGACGACATCCTGGACCTCACCGGGAGCGCGGAAAAGCTGGGGAAGAACACCGGCATGGATGCCGCCCGGGACAAGCGGAACTACGTGACCCTTCTGGGGGTGGAGCGGGCCCAGGCCCTGGTGGATTCCTACACCGCCCAGGCCGTGGAGGCCCTGGAGGCCTTCCCTGGGGACAGCGGCTTCCTCCGGGAGCTAGCCCTCTCCCTGGCCGGGCGGGAAAACTAGTGAGGATTCTCCGCTACGTGGTTCCGGCGGAATGGGAGGGGGCCACGGTGAAGGCCTTTGCCCGGGGATATCTGGAGCTCTCCGCCCATGCCCTGGCGGGGCAGAAATTTCCGGGGGGCATTCGGGTGAACGGCCAGGACTGCCATGTGCGCCAGCACCTGCGGGCCGGGGACGTCCTTGCCCTTTCCCTGCCCCCGGAGGGGGCGGACTACCCTTGTGAAAACCTGCCTCTGGCCGTCGTCTATGAGGACGAGGATTTCCTCATCGTTGACAAGGCTTCAGGGATGCCCGTGCACCCCTCCCCCGGCCACGACTGGGACAGCCTGCTTCAGGCCGTCTCCTGGCACTACCGGCGCACCGGCCAGAGCTGCGCCGTCAAGCCCCTCTTCCGCCTGGACAAGGACACCAGCGGACTGCTGGCCATTGCCAAGCACCGGATCGCGGCGGGGGCACGGACCAGGAAAACCTATCTGGCCGTCTGCGAAGGGGTTCTCTCCGGCTCCGGCACGGTGGACGCGCCCATCGGGCTGGCGGAGGGCAGCAAGATCCTGCGGGTCTGCGGCCCCGGCCCCCAAAGCCAGCCCGCCGTCACCCACTGGCGGGCCCTGGCCCAGGCGGAGGACCACACCCTCCTGGCCCTCTGGCTGGAGACCGGCCGCACCCACCAGATCCGGGCCCACATGGCATGGCTGGGCCATCCCCTGGCCGGGGACGATCTGTACGGGGGCGGCCTCCAGCTGGTTTCCCGGCAGGCCTTGCACTGCTGTTCCCTGGAGCTGGAGTGCAGGGCCCTGGGCCTCCGCCGGGAGTTTCACTCCCCCCTTCCGGAGGACCTTGCCCAGGCGTTTTCCTGGGCAAGACCTTGGGGTTGTCTCGGCTACCGCCTCGGTCGGTTCGCAGCGTTGTCTGCAATACTTGGCTTTGCCAAGTATCCGGCAGACGCTCACCCCCAAACCCCTGCCACCTTTGAGAAAGGTAAGACTTCGTAGAACGAAGTCTACGAAACATTTTACCCACTCCTCACTGTGTTCGTCGCACATGACGCCAAGAATGGAGAAATGAGCCAGCTGAGTTTCGTCATGTGTCATGAGTTTTGCTACGCAAAACTCTACCAAGCTGGGTGCAAGCGCACTCAGCTAACCAACGTAAAAGTTTTGCAGACTTCGCTCTGCGAAGTCTTAGCTTTCTTCAAAAGCTCGCGGTGGTTTGGAGGCAGAGCCTCTACGGTCTTGCCCTTGACCTTAACACCTGAGAAGCGCATTTTTTGAAGATGAATTGGCGCGTAGCGCCAAGAGGAAACTTTTTGTAAGAGAAAAAAGTTTCCTGGAAATCAGAACCAGCCTGCGCCGTGTATCCAGCACCCAGCCCGGCGAGTTTTGCGAAGCAAAACGGAAAGATAAACCGAGCGATGCGAGTGTTTATCTTTTTGACACTACCGCGAAACCTAGCTTATTCCTCGCACTTGCTTGGCGCGGTGTGCCCCGCTCGCATTTTGCGGCGAGCCGCAAAATGGCCGCGAGGAAACGGGCAAAGCCCGCTTCCTCCGGCGGTTCGTCCGAAGGACGAACCCGAGCGGGGTGGATGCGGAGAAAGCCAGCGCTGGGCGCAGCTACCAAGCCTAAACGCCCGCCGGGCGTGGTGCTCCGCAATTAGCCAATGTGCGCACTCACGCGCCCATAAAAAAATAAAAACTCTCAAAATCTCTATCAGTTACGAAAGGAGCACCCCTATGCCCGCCTGTATCACCCACAATCTGTTCGCCAGGGACGTTCTGGCCCGGCTCCGGGAAAGCGTGGACGAGTGCGCCTGTTTCTGGGGCGCCCAGGGCCCGGATTTCCTCTTCTGCCACCGGTACTTCCAGTCCGCCCTGAAGAAAACCGGCGCCTCCCTGAAGGAGTACGGCTCTGCCCTGCACCGGGATCCGCCCTCCGCCACCTTGAACGCCATGCGGGACTTTCTCTCTCGC
The DNA here is from genome assembly GCF_003612555.1 of Acutalibacter sp. 1XD8-33. Classification (GTDB taxonomy): domain Bacteria; phylum Bacillota; class Clostridia; order Oscillospirales; family Acutalibacteraceae; genus Acutalibacter. The sequence continues at coordinate 19,557 of NZ_RAZF01000011.1, read as the reverse complement.
CACAGTGACCCCTCCTACCGCTCCTATGTGCTGGGATTTCTGTGCCATTACGCCCTGGACTCCACCGCCCACCCCTTTGTGAACGCCCGGGCAAGGGAGCTGGCGGAGCGCCGCCCCGGGGAGAACCCCTCCACCATGCACGGGGAGATCGAGGCCTCCCTAGACGCCATCGTCCTGCGCTGGAAAACCGGGAAGCTGCCCTCCGAGGTGAAGCTGGGAGACATGTTTCCCAAGAACGAGGGGGCCCAGCGGAAGATCGCCTGCCTCTACCAGGACGTGCTCTCCACGGTCTACGGGGCCCAGGTCTCCCAGGAGGAGCTCTATCAGGCCACCAAGGACGCCCACTTTGTCTTTGCCTGCTGCACCGACCGCACGGGCCTCAAGCGCGGCCTGTTCCGGGTGATTGAGAAGGGCCGGCCCAGCTATGTGGCTTCCCATCTGGTGCCCATCACCGAGGACCCGGAGGAGGACTTCGCCAACCTCAGCCACGAAAGCTGGACCTGGGAGGGGACGCGGCGAGACCGGGATTTCTTCCAGCTCTACGAGGAGGCTCTGGATCTGGCGGAGCTCCTGTGGAAGCGCTTCGACACCGGGGACTTCGCCTCCCTTACCCAAGAGAGGCCCTTTGGATGAGAACCCGGTGATCTGAGAGTGGGCCAAGCGCGCTTTTGGGACGATATTTTGGAGTCTCGCCTGCTGGCTCGGTCGGTTCGCGGCGTTGTCTGCAATACTTGGCTTTGCCAAGTATCCGGCAGAACGCTCACCCTCCGGCGGCCACTCCGTATCACTTATTAAAAAAGTGTGCAAGCATTACAATTAGGTTACACAAGTTTAAACGACCCGTGAACCTAATTTTTTGTATATCCGGGCCGGAAAGTCACAGGAGGACACCAAAATGAAGCACGTTACATTTGAAGGGTACAAAGCCGCGAAAGCCGAAATTCTGTTAGGCGTACAGTGCAAAGAAGATTCCACGTGGGAGGGCAATGCTATTCGCAAGACCTACGCCACAGAGGAAAGCGGCGTGTTCTATGAAGGAAACGACGGAGCGCATTGAGTTTTGGAGCGACAAACACCCGGAAAGCCGAATTTATGATGAAAACGAGCGGGCGGCGGTCCCTGTTGCCGAAACCGCCGCGGCGGAAGCTACCACCCCGGAACGGGTCTCCGGTTACGGTGAACTGTTGCAAGAAAAGATCAGGACGGAAACAAAGGATTTTAACGCCCTGAACGAGTTTGAAAAGTTCATTCTTAGTAGCGGGTATCTGTATGACACGGAAGAGGAATTGAAAGCCGGTTCTTAAGTTCGGCGGCTCTGCCGCCTAGTTCAAAAGATTCTTTTAAAATAAATTAACTATATCCGCAATTGTAAAGATACCCTTTTCAGTTCACGCGCTATATAAAAAGAACCCGCCGCTGGCCGCGACGGGTTCTTTTCACTTTTTCAGGAGCAGCCTTGTCTCTCCTGGGTTCAGGGTGTGCAGCCGGGTTTTAATCTTTTTGTGTGCCAGGTCCTCCCAGATCATATCCCGGAGCACCGTGCCCTGGTTGGAACCGTGAATCACCCGCAGCTCGGTCACTCCCGCCGGAACATGGTCCAGCCAGTTCAGCAGCAGCTCCTTGGCGTCTGCCTGATACATTCCATGAAGGTCCACCCGCATCCCATCACCCTCCCGTCGGAACCGCACGGCCTACTCCTGGGGCAGGACCACCACTTTGATGGACTCGCTCCCCTGTTGGGCGGCGATGGCCTCCGGCAGCTGGCCGATTCCAAAGCGGTGGGTGATGATGGGGCCAAAGTCCACCCGTCCGGCGTTAATCAGCGCCACGGCCCGGGCATGGGTATCCGGATTCACGAAAGACCCCTTTACTGTCAGTTCTTTCTTATAGAGGTCAAACAGGGGCAGAGGGAATACGGCGTCCACCTTGGGCACGCTGAACAGCACCAGCGTGGCTCCTTTGTTGGCAAAGGCAAAGGCGCTTTCCACCGCCAGATGATTGCCCACGCACTCAATGACCACATCGGCGGAATTCTCTCCCTGGACGCGGCTTTGGGCATCCGCGGGATCAATCGCCAGATCCGCCCCCAGAGCCAGCGCCGCCTCCCGGCGTTTGGGGTTGGGCTCGCTGAGGAACACCCGCCCCGCGCCGGACAGCCGCGCCAGTTGGAGCATCATCAGGCCGATGGCCCCGCCGCCCACAACGCACACCGTCTGCCCAGGCTTGATTCCCGCCAGGTCGATGCCGTGAAGGCAACAGGCCAGAGGCTCCGCCATGGCTCCCGCCTGGAAGGGGACCCCTTCCGCCAGCTTGAAGGCCTGCCCCTGGGGCACCAAGCTATACTGGGCAAAGCCACCGTCCCGGGTTACCCCCACGGCCTGCATACTCTCGCAGAGCTGCTTTTTGCCGTCGCGGCAGTATTCACACCGGCCGCAGTAAATATTGGGATCTACCGTCACATGGTCGCCGGGCTTTAAGCCGTCGACGCCCTCCCCCACTTCCACGATCTCGCCAGAATATTCGTGCCCCAGCACCACCGGCGGTGTCACATCCGCAGAGCCCGGTTCTCCGTAATAGATGTGCACATCCGTGCCGCACACCCCGCAGGCCATGTTCTTGATCACAACCTCCCCAGAGCCAGGGCGGGGAATCTCCCTCTCCCGGACCTCAAAAGCCTGGTTTCCCAGGAAATAGCTTGCTTTCATGATAGTCGCCATCCGGTACGGAACGCGCGAAAGAGAGGGATGAACCCCGTCTTTCGCGCCCCGTGTCGCTCCTTTCGTTGTATTTTTCTCATTTCGGTTTTTATAGTTAACACAGTTCAAAAGAAGTATTCTGCCTCTTTTGAACCAGGCGCGTAGCTGCCCAGCTTAAAAATCGGTAGCTACCGATTTTTAAGTGTGTTTACTATATCTTTGGTTTCCGTCCCTGCCAAAAGCCCGCTTCTCAATCACTGGCCCCACGCCCTGTCAGGGAGCCGGAATTTGGCAGATCCGCCCGCCCCTGGCCGTGCTCTCCGCCTCATGCCATCGATTACGCCGGGACTATTGTAGAAAAAGGAGGCCCTTTCGAGCCCCCTTCTTCTCAGGTTTATGTTTCTATTTCGTCAGGGCAGAGCTTGCGGGCCGCGCTTATTCGTACTCGACCACGTTTACCCAGCCCATGAGGAATTCCTTCTCCTCGGGCTTGCCTTTCACAGACTGGCTGGCGGCCACAATGGGCAGCCACTTCTGCACATACTGCTTGGCGGTGTCGGACTTCTTGCAGAAGATGTCCAGATACTGCTCCGCGCCGTCCATGTCGCCCTGAAGCCAGAACAGCAGATAGGTCCGGGCCGCGTCGGCGCTGGCATTGCCCTGGGTGGCATGGGCCCAGTCCAGCACAGCGTAGCCGCCGTCGGGCTTGATAATCACGTTAGAGGGGTTAAAGTCTCCATGGCACAGCTTGCGGTGCTTGGGCAGGCTGTCCAGACGGGCGTCCAGCTCATAGCGAGTGGTGGCATCCAGGCCGGTCTGGCTGATCTTCCGGCGCATTTTGTCCTGAAGCAGAGTGAGCATGGGGGCGGTGTGCTTGTGGATCTCCAGCTGAATGTCCACTAGACGCTCCAGATACTCCTGCTTCTTCTCCGGATTCTCCTTCATCAGCCGGTCCATGGTCTTGCCCTCAATATAATCGGTGACAATGGCCCACTTGCCCTCTACCATCTCAACGCCCTGCACCCGGGGCATGGGTACGCCCGTCTCTTCCACCCGGGCAATGTTCAGCGCCTCGTTGAGGATGTCCGCCTTGGAGTAGTCCTCGTCAAAAACCTTAATCACCTTGTCATTTTCCCTGTAAAGGGTCTTGGAGGTGCGCGCCGCGATTACTCTTGCATTTTCCAGATTCATAACTGATACTCCTCCTTCTTATTTGCCGTTGTAGCACTTGAGGTAGATTTCTTTGATCTCGCTCATCAGCGGGTAACGGGGGTTGGCGCCTGTGCACTGGTCGTTAAAGGCGTTCTCCACCATCTCGTCCAGCGTGGCCTGGAAAGCCTCTTCGGTTACGCCATAATCCTTGATGGTTTTCTTGATGCCGATCTTATCCTTCAGCTCTTCCAGAGCCTTAATCAGGCTCTCCAGCAGCTCGTCGTCATTGCTGCCGGGCAGGCCGCAGGCCTTGGCAATCTCCGCGTAGCGGGCCTTGGCGTGGGGATACTGATACTGAGAGAAGGTGCCCATCTTGGTGGGAACCTCGGCGGCGTTATAGCGGATCACATCGGTGAGGATCACCGCGTTGGCAATGCCGTGGGGCAGGTGATGGTAGGCGCCCAGCTTGTGGGCCATAGAGTGGTTCAGACCCAGGAAAGCGTTGGCAAAAGCCATACCGGCGATGCAGCTGGCCTCTGCCATTTTTTCACGGGCAATGGGGTCATTGGCGCCATTCTCATAGGCGGAGGGCAGATACTGGAATACCGCTTTGATAGCCTGCAGAGCCAGGCCGTCGGTGAACTGAGAAGCCATAATGGATACATAGGCCTCGATGGCGTGGGTCATGGCGTCAATGCCGGAGGCGCTGGTCAGGCCCTTGGGCTGGTTCATCATGTTGTCCACGTCCACAATGGCCATGGTGGGCAGCAGCTCATAGTCTGCCAGGGGCCACTTGGTGCCGGTTTTCTCGTCGGTGATGATGGCGAAGGGGGTAACCTCGGAGCCGGTGCCGGAGGAGGTGGGGATGGCCACCATCATGGCCTTCTGGCCCATCTTGGGGAAGCGGTAGATGCGCTTGCGGATGTCCATAAAGTCCATGCTCATGGCCTGGAAGTCCGCGTCCGGATGCTCATAGAGCACCCACATGATCTTGGCAGCGTCCATGGGGGAGCCGCCGCCCAGGGCGATAATGGCGTCGGGCTGGAAGGAGCGGATCTGCTTTACACCCTCCAGAGCGCAGGCCAGGGTGGGGTCCGGGGCAACGTCGGCAAAAACCGCGTACTGGATGCCCAGTTCGTCCAGCTTGTCGGTGAGGGGCTTGGTGTAGCCGTTCTGATACAGGAAGCTGTCGGTAACGATGAAGGCTTTCTTCCTCTCATACTCGGTTTTCAGCTCTTCCAGAGCCACGGGCATGCAGCCCTTCTTGAAGAACACCTTCTCAGGCGTGCGGAACCACAGCATATTCTCTCTCCTCTCGGCCACGGTCTTGATATTGATCAGGTGCTTGACGCCCACGTTCTCGGAAACGGAGTTACCGCCCCAGGAGCCGCAGCCCAGGGTCAGGGACGGGGCCAGCTTGAAGTTGTACAGGTCGCCGATGCCGCCGAAGGAGGACGGGGTGTTCACCACGATACGGCAGGTTTTCATGGCTGCCTGATGAGCGGCCAGCTTCTCCTTCTGGGTCACGTCAATGTACAGGGAGGCGGTGTGGCCGTAGCCGCCGTCCTCGATGAGGCGCTCGGCCTTCTGGATGGCGTCCTCGAAGCTGACGGCCTTGTACATGGCCAGCACGGGAGACAGCTTCTCGTGGGCAAACTCCTCGGAGATGTCCACGCTCTCCACCTCGCCGATGAGAATCTTGGTGGTCTCGGGCACGGTGACGCCGGCCAGCTGGGCGATCTTGAAGGCGGACTGGCCCACGATCTTGGCGTTCAGGGCGCCGTTGATGATGATAGCCTTGCGCACCTTGTTCAGCTCGGACTTGGAGAGGATATGGCAGCCGCGCTTAACGAACTCGGCTTTTACCTGCTCATAGAGGGGCTCCAGGGTGATCACGGACTGTTCGGAGGCGCAGATCATGCCGTTGTCAAAGGTCTTGGAGTGAATAATGGAGTTCACAGCCAGAATGGGGTCGGCAGTGTCGTCGATGATGGCGGGCACATTGCCCGCGCCCACGCCCAGAGCCGGAGTGCCGGAGGAGTAGGCGGACTTCACCATGCCGGGGCCGCCGGTGGCTAGAATGATGTCGGCCTCAGCCATAACCAGATTGGTCAGCTCCAAAGAGGGAGCGTCGATCCAGCCGAAGAGGCCCTCGGGAGCGCCTGCCTTGACAGCTGCTTCCAGAACCACCTTGGCGGCGGCAATGGTGCACTTCTTGGCCCGGGGGTGGGGGCTGATAATAATGCCGTTGCGGGATTTCAGAGCCAGCAAGGTCTTAAAGATAGCGGTAGAGGTGGGGTTGGTGGTGGGGATGACGGCGGCGATCACGCCAATGGGCTCGGCGATTTTCCGGATGCCGAAGGCCTTGTCCTCCTCAATCACACCGCAGGTCTTGGTGTTCTTATAGGTGTTGTAGATATACTCGGCGGCATAGTGGTTTTTGATCACCTTATCCTCCACTACGCCCATGCCCGTCTCTTCCACAGCCATTTTTGCCAGCGGAATCCGCTGCAGGTTGGCGGCCATGGCCGCGGCGCGGAAAATCTCGTCCACCTGCTGCTGGGTATAGGTGGCGTACTTTTTCTGCGCCTCGCGCACCCGGGCCAGCATTTTTTCAAAGGTTTCCACGTTTTCCACGATTTCAAAATTTGTCTCCATGAAATTGCCCATCCTTTGCTGTTTATTTTGTGCTGAATCGTTCTTTCAGGTGGTTAGAAAGCAATGCCAGTGAAACCGCCATGTTTTCGTTCTGCACCAGGATGCCTTCCGGTACGTTCAAATGGGCATTGGCAAAGTTCCAAACCGCCAAAATGCCGCTGTCTATCAGCTGGTCGCACACCTTTTGGGCATGTTCCCCCGGCACCGTAATGATCCCGATGTGTACGCCCACTCTGCGGCACAGCCCCGGGAGCTTTTCCATGGGCAAGATCCGTTTTCCGGCCACCTCTGTCTCCACAAGGGCGGGGTCGGAATCGAATCCGGCCAAAATGTTCAGCCCATATTGGGGAAAACCGCTGTAGGAAAGCAGCGCCTGCCCCAGCTTGCCCGCCCCCACCAAAATGGCGTCTTGGGTGTTGTCGTAACCTAAAAAGCACTCCAACTCCCGAATCAGCTCCAGGCGGACATAGCCCACCTTTGGCCTGCCCCGGCTGCTCACCGAAGCCAGATCCTTGCGCACCACCACATCGTTGATGCCCAAAGCCTCTGCAATGGCCGTGGCGGAAACATATTTGCCCGCCTGCTCCCCGGAATTCCGCAGAAAGTTCAGATAGGCCGGCAAACGCTGCAAGGCCTGCTTTGAAACACACCGGTCCGGCATTTTTATCACCTCTCTTCCCTGTTTCCTGGATCGATTCTTCTACTATTTATAATATAGCACATTCTTCAGAAAAAGAAAAGAAAAAAATCAAAATATCGATAAATAAATATCGATAACAATTTCTTGACTATTTGTGTACTTTCCACCAGGGAAGCTCCCACAAAAAATTCCCGGACAGCGCCCGGGAGTTTTTGCATTTATTCCTTTTTTCTTCTGCCGCGCTCTGCCGGAAAGGCCCATACAATCGCCGCGGCAATGCAGAACGCAGATCAAAAAAGAGAAACGCCTAAAACCCCCATGTTCCTCGGCGCTCCTCTTTGGCGCAAGCCAATATTTTCTGGAGATGGATGTCGGAATCGAACCGACCACCTCATCATTACGAGAGGAATCAAAACACACCCTGGTTTTACAGAATCCCGCATAAAATCTGGCTTTTTCGGCTCCCCCGGCACGGGCGGGAAACCACCCCTCCCGTAAGTCCTATTATACTATAAGGCGCCTGCAAAATAAATCAATAATGCAGACAGAAAGGACTTAAATTATGACTATCTCAAAAGGAAGTTACAGAATACACGATTAGAGAGCAGCGAGAATGCTGGATCGTTTCACACAAAATTGGCAGTTTGTCCGTCGAATACAAAATCTCAAAAGATATTTGTGAAAATGAAGATAGCCTAAAAAAATATATTGCCATATTGCCAAAGGAAATATTTTGAGGTGGAGATATGGAGCCAAAAAGGAAAACAACAACCTCATCCGCTGTGAAGAACCGCTATAAAAAAAGTTTACGGTTCCATCATCGTTCGAATTCCCAAGGACATGGCGGAACAGTTCAAAGCGAAGTGCGTTGAAACCGGGATCCCGCAAGCGCAGATTGTCAAAGGCGGCTATGTAACTGTACCAGAGGACGCAGGACACAAAAATTCCGATGCCTTTGAAGGCTTTGCCTATAGGAAAGGATCCTGGGCATCCGGAGGCGCGGGGGCCAGGTTGACGATGTTCAGGCCATTGGCCAAAGCATACCGCACGGTGTAGGAGGTGCCGCCGTTTCGCCGGCGCTGGTCCAGATAACAGAGGCAGTGGGCGCTGTGCTCCACCAGATAGCGATCTCGCAGCAAGAGGCTTTCCCGGCTGAAAAAGTCACCGGTATAAAAGGACTCGTCGGCCTGGCTCAGCAACGCGCGATAGAGGAGCTGCTGCTTTTGCGTCCACCGGCTCTCCTGGCCGGGAAAGGGCAGCACTAAAATCAATTTGAGGCGGGGCTCCAGATCCTCTTTTAGGTGCAGAACCTCTTGAGCCGCCATAGTATCAAACCCCAGTGCGCCCCCCGCTAAAAAGGTATCCACGCCCTGTTCCCTCCACAGCTTTGCGGCTTCCTCGCGGATCCGCCGGCGGATCCAAAGGCTGTCCCGCTCTGCCAGATGCCGGTGGCCGGTAAAGCAGCAGGTTTTTTCCCGGATAATCTGTACGCCCATGAGAACCTCCATTGTATGGTTGAGATTATCATAACACAAATGGCGGAGATTGTCAAAAGAGCGGGCGCGGCGGAAAGCGCCGGTTTGCTCTGCCAGCGCCTGAAACGAACTCTATATTCCGAACCATTTCACGGTGGCCACAGACAACACCACCGCCGCCATATCCCCCAGCAGGGCGGCGGGCAGGGTGTAGCGGAGCTTTTTGCATTGACAGGCGCCAAAGTAGACGGTGATGGCATAAAAGGTGGTTTCCGTGGAGGAGGCCAGCACAGAGGCGATCTTTCCGGTTTCGCTATCCGGGCCAAATTGTTCCAGCAGAGATAGGGTATAGGCCGAGGCTCCGCTGCCGGAAATGGGGCGCAGCAGGGCGAGAGGGATAATCTCTGGAGAAATTCCCACCTGCTGGGCCAGGGGAGCCGTCACGGCGCAGACAGCGTCCAGCAGGCCAGAAGCCCGGACCATGTTTACCGCCACGATTAGGCCGATAAGAGTGGGCAGAATGCCCAGAGAGGTGTGAATGCCCTCTTTGGCCCCGGAGAGGAAGGCGTCGAACACATCCACGCCGCGAAAAAAGCCGAAAAGCAGGATCACGCCGATGATTACCGGAAGAGCAGCCGCCCCTATCTGTTCCATAGCCGCTCCTCCTGCCCCAGGGATTCCCGCCGTTCCGCCAGCTTGCAGCACAGGACCGCGGCTGCCAGAGAGCACAGGGAGGTGACCCAGATTTCCGGCAGAATCCCAAAGGGCGTTGTGCTGCCCTGAGCCGCCCGCATGGCAGCCATGTTGATGGGCAGAATCTGTAAAGAGGCGGTGTTGATTACGACAAAGAGGATCATTCCCCGGGTGGGCAGAGCGCCGGGAGATTTTTCCGCCATGGCCTGAATGGCGGAAAGGCCCAAGGGCGTGGCGGCGTTGCCCAGGCCCAGCAGGTTGGCGGAAAGATTCATACAGATTTTGCCCTTCAGCTCCAGATCTTCCCGGTAGTCGGGGAAAAGCCGGTCGATGATGGGGGAGAACCCTGTGGCCAGCACTCGGGTGAGCCCGCCGCGCTCGGCGATTTTCAGGAATCCCAGCCAGGCGCACATGCTGCCCAGCAGGGACAGGGAGAGCTCTACCGCGCTGGAAGCGCCCTCCATCACTGCGGAGGAGAGTTCCCCCAGACGGCCGTTTATGGCGGCACAGAGTATGCTGAGGACGATCATGCCGAACCAGATGAGATTGATCATGGGGATCCTTCCTTTTTGAAATGGGTATTGACTTTGCGGCAAAAAAGGACTATCTTATGTAAGAACGGTTTTAACATCAGAAAGGACATGAAGATATGTTTGGAGAAAAGATTCTGGAGTATTGGGATGACATTGTAAGCGACCTGGGTAAGCTGGTGGCGATTCCCTCTGTGGCGGTGCCTTCTGAGGGAGAACATCCCTTCGGGGACCAGTGCGCCCGGGCCATAGATACGGTGGTCGAGATGGCGAAAGGCTATGGCCTGGAGGCAAAAAACGTGGACTATTACGCGGCCCATGCGGAATATGGCCTGGGCGAGGGCAATGCCGTGGTTATGGCCCACCTGGACGTGGTGCCTGCCGGGGAGGGCTGGGACACGGATCCCTTCACCATGGTGGTCAAGAACGGCAAAGCGATTGGCCGGGGTGTTTCTGACGATAAGGGTGCGGCTGTGGTAGCGCTTCATTGCCTGCGGGCTTTAAAGGACGCCGGGGTCAAGGGCAACCGGAAGCTGCGGGTGGTGTTCGGCTCGGCGGAGGAGATCGGCATGGCGGATATGCCCTACTACTTCTCCAAGGAGCAGCATCCGGATATGGGATTTACCCCGGATTCCGGCTATGGAATCTGCCACTGTGAAAAGGGAATTATCGACCTGAATATCAAGGCGGAAAATGATTCCCCGCTGATCAAGAGCTTTTCCGCCGGTACGGTTGTCAACGCGGTGCCGGCCAAGGCGGAGTGCCAGATTGTCTGCACCGCCGATGAATTTGAGCGGCTGACCCAGGCCGCGGGAGGCCGGGCGGCGAGCTTTGAAATCACCCGCACAGAGGATGGGGCAAGGCTGCTGGCAAAGGGCAAGGCTGCCCATGCCGCCGGGCCGGAAAATGGCCAGAACGCCGCCACGCATACGGTGGAGCTCTTGGCGGAGGTGTTCGGGAAAGAGCGTCTGGGCAAATTCTTTGGATTTATCCATGAGAAGATCGGGCTGTGCACCACCGGGGAAAAACTGGGGGTGAACATTTCTGACGAACCCAGCGGGGCCTTGACCTTCAATCTGGGTCTGCTCAGCGCCAATTCCCAGGGGTGCAGTCTAACGGTGGACATCCGCTATCCGGCCACCAAGGATGGCGCGTGGGTATCTGAAACCATCCAAAAGGCCGCGAAGGAGGCCGGGCTGGCATACACCCTTCTTTCTGATGCAAAGCCCTTGTATCTGCCCAAGGAGAGCCCTCTGGTGACTCTGCTCTCTGGGGCCTATCAGGATATAGCCGGGGAGGAATGCGACATTTTCTCCATGGGCGGCGGCACCTATGCCCGGCAGATGTTTGGAAAGGGAGTTGCCTTTGGGCCCGGCTTTCACGATGACGAGCCCAGCAACGCCCACGATGTGAACGAGCAGATTGATCTGCGCCGGTTCAAGCTCCATGCCCAGATTTGCCTGGAGTCTATGTACCGGATGCTGACGGCGGAATAAGATATAATTATTAAAGAAAAGGGCTTTTTATGCCCAGGCCGCGGCATAAAGTTGAACAGAAATCTCCAGTTTCTTATACTTTATTGGAGCATGTGATGGCCTTCGGCGACAAGAGTTCGTGAGACTTCGTCTTACGAACTCTCACCCTGGACTGGACCACACTTTTTGAGAAAAGTGTGGATCAAAAACTTTTACTTTGTTTAGCTTTATCTCACCCAGTTAACCAGGGAAAAAGTTTTGTTCACTTTTTCAAAAGTGGTGGGTTTTTTGGGGGGCGACAATCGCCAGTGGCAATTTCCCGTCGCCGACCGAGTCGGCAGTCGAGACCAGCCGAGACCCAGAGTCCCCCAAGCGCCGAAGCCGCACCCCTTGGGGCGGGGGCCACACAGTATTACTCTCAAAACTATCCTTTTGCGAAACCACGGCGGCTGGGAAAATCAGAAATCTTTTGGGTAAAGAGAAGGAATGGCAATGAAAATCGTAATTGTGGGTGATGGCAAAGTAGGCTCGGCCCTGACCGTTCAGCTGGCCAAGGAGGGCCACGACGTGGTGGTCATCGACAGCAACAAGCTGGTGCTGGAGGAGGCCCAGAAATCCCTGGATATTATTGTGGTTCATGGCAACGGCGCCACCATCAAGACGCAGAACCAGGCCAACGTGCAGGGGAGCGACCTGCTCATCGCGGCGACTTCCGCAGACGAAACCAATCTGCTCTGCTGCATTACCGCCCACAAGCTGGGCTGCGCCCACACTATCGCCCGGGTGCGGAATCCCGACTATTTCAGCCAGCTCTACGAGTGGAAGGACGAGCTGGGCCTGTCCATGATGATCAACCCGGAGCTCTCCACAGCCAGCGAGATCTTCCGGCTCTTACAGTTCCCCTCCTTTCTCCGGCGGGACTCCTTTGCCAAGGGCCGGGTGGAGATTGTGGAGATCGAGCTGGGGGAGGACAGCCCGCTGGACGGCTGCCTGCTGATGGACTTCGGCAAAAAGGTGAAGGTCCAGGTGCTGGTCTGCGCGGTGCAGCGGGGCAGCGAGGTCTTTATTCCGGACGGCCGCTTCCGGCTGCAGAAGGGGGACAGGCTCCATGTGACGGCCCCTTCGGGAAACCTGGCAAAGCTCATCCGCAACCTGGGGGTGAGCCAGCGGAAAATCCGGGACGTGATGATTATCGGCGGCAGCAGGATCGCCTATTATCTGGCCACGGAGCTGCTCAAATCCGGCGTAAACGTAAAGCTCATCGAAAAGGACCCGGCCCGCTGCAACGAGCTCTCCGACACCCTGCCCAAGGCCACCGTCATTAACGCCGACGGTTCGGACCGGAATATTCTGGACACGGAGGGTCTGGCCCAGACCGACGCGGTGGTAACGCTGACGGACTTTGACGAGGAAAACCTCATCATCTCCATGTACGCTAACTTCCTGGGCATCTACAAGGTGATCACCAAGATCAACCGCACGGAATTTAACGAGGCCCTGACCGGCAAGGGCATCGACTGCGCTGTAAGCCCCAAGGACCTGTGCTGCAGCGACATCATGCGGTATGTGCGGGCCATGGGCAACCGGAAGGGCGGCTCTGTGACCACCCTGCACCGGATTGTAGAGGACCGAGTGGAGGCGCTGGAATTTCAGGTGGGGAAGGGCCTTCCCTTTTTGGGCCAGCCTCTTTATAAACTGAAGCTGAAGCCGGGCACGTTGATTGCCTGCATCAACCGCCGGGGCCGGGCGATCATTCCTGGGGGCAGCGACGCCATAGAGGCCGGCGACTCGGTGATCGTGGTGGCCACGGCCGACATGGCAATCCAGAATCTCAGCGATATTGTAACCGGCTGAAAGCGAGGCAGTAGAAGTGAATCACAGAATGATTTTGCGCCTTATCAGCTATATCCTCCGGGTGGAGGCTGTATGTCTGCTGCCCTCTGTAGGCATCTCCCTGTTTTATGGGGAGACGCGGGCGGTAGCCGGCACGGCGGCGGTCGTCGTCATTTCGGCGGTGCTCAGCCTGGGCACCTTTCTGCTTCCCCCTAAAGACAGGCAGATCGGCGCCCGGGAGGGGTTTTTGAGCGTGGCGCTGTGCTGGGTGGCGGTTTCCCTGATTGGCGCCCTGCCCTTTTTCCTCAGCGGCGCTGTGCCAAACTATATCGACTGCCTGTTTGAAACTGTTTCCGGCTTTACCACCACCGGGGCCAGCATTCTGACGGACATTGAGGCTCTTCCCATGGGACTGTTGTACTGGCGCAGCTTCACCCACTGGCTGGGCGGGATGGGCGTGCTGGTGTTTCTGCTGGCGGTGATGCCTATGGGCAAGGGGAAGAACTCCCTGCTGCATGTGATGCGGGCGGAGAGCCCCGGCCCCCAGGTGGACAAGCTGGTGCCTAAGCTCCAGGACAGTGCCAAGCTGCTGTACGCCATCTATATCGGGCTGACCCTGGTACAGATCATTCTGCTGCTGGCGGGAGGAATGCCCCTTTTCGACAGCGTCACCACCGCCTTTGGCACGGCGGGCACCGGGGGCTTCGCCATCAAAGGCGATAGCCTGATGAGCTACAGCCATTATCTGCAAGGGGTCTGCACGGTGTTCATGGCTCTGTTCGGGGTGAATTTCTCCATCTTCTATCTGCTGCTGATCCGGCAGTTTATGAAAGTGCTGAAGAACCAGGAGTTGATCCTCTACCTTAGCCTTATGCTGGGCAGCATTCTGGTGATTACCTGGGACATTCTGCCCATTTACCGCCATGTGGGGGAGGCCCTGCATCAGGCGGCCTTCCAGGTGTCCTCCATTATGACGACCACCGGCTTTGCCACGGCGGACTTTAACCAATGGCCCGCCCTGTCCAAAACCTTGCTGGTGGTGCTGATGTTCGTGGGCGCCTGTGCCGGCTCCACCGGCGGCGGCATGAAGGTTGCCCGGGTGCTGCTGCTGTGCAAGGCAGGCAGGAGGAATGTAAAGCGGATGCTCCGCCCTCGCTCCGTTTCCCAAGTACACATGGAGGGACAGACGGTGGGAGAGGAAGTCATCCAAAACACTTACAGCTATCTGGCCGTCTATCTGGCGATCACGGTGGGGTCCATGGTACTGGTTGCCCTGGACGAGTTCTCCCTGGAAACCAATTTGACCGCGGTAGTAGCCTGCCTGAACAATATTGGTCCCGGCCTGGACGTGGTGGGCCCCATGGGCAGCTACGCGGGATTCTCTCCCTTCAGCAAGCTGGTGCTCTCCTTTGACATGCTGGCCGGCAGGCTGGAGATTTTCCCCATGATTATGCTGTTCCTTCCCACGGCATGGCGCAAAACGTAAGGGGATCCGAGGTGTTTCTATGCGGACCAAGCTGGTAAGTCTGGATGAAATCCGAAATTTTTTTGGCAGAGAGGACTCCCTCGGCCCCGACCAGGGCCGGGGGATAGACCGCCGTTCCGCCAAAGCGGTGCTCCAGCTGGCCATTGAGCGGGATTTAACAGACCGGCAGCGGGAGTGTGTTCGGCTATACTTTTTTGATGGACTGACCATGGAGGAGGCCGGACAGGCGCTGGGGGTGAACAAGGCTACGGTTTATCGCCATCTGCAAAAGGCCCTGGCGCGGCTGGAAAGGGCGCTGGCCTACGCGGCGGCAATCCGCCGGGCAGAGCAAGAGGAGGATTAGGGTCTGGTTTAAAACCTATAACAAAGGGAACATGACAACAATCTGTCATGTTCCCTTTTATAATCAAAAAGATTGGCCGAACCGGCAGTGGAGCCTTCAGATGTGGAAGCTCACGGATTGCAGCTGGGGGTTCACCTGGAGCAGTGTGCCCAAAGGCGTGGCCTCCGCCTCGCCCACAAAGCCGTTGGCGCTGTGGATGGCGTCCACGTTCCGCAGCAGCAGCTTTAGCCCAGCGGCCTTGCCCTCGAAGGAGACGGTGATCTTGTCCCCCTCCCGCTTGGCCGTGACAGAGAGGAACTTCTCCCCGCGCATGTCCACCACATCGCAGCTGGCCTCCCCGGTGAGCTCAAACAGGTGGAGGGTCAGGCCGTCGCTGTAGTCGTACTCCACATCGTGGTCGTTGGCCCCCACGGGCAGGATGGTGTTCTCCCGGACCATCAGGGGCAGGCTCATGAAGCCGTGGACCTCGTGGAGCCAGCGGCCGCCCTCCACAACCTGGTTGGAGAGGAGGTTGGTCCAGCGGCCCTGGGGCAGGTAGTAGTCCACGTCCCCGGACTTGGTGAACACCGGGGCCACCAGCAGACTGCCCCCCAGCATATACTGGCGGTCCAGCCCGGCGCAGGGGATGTCCTCCGGGAACTCCAACAGCATGGCCCGCATGAGGGGCACGCCGGTTTCGTGGGTTTCCACCGTGCCGGTGTACAGGTATGGCATCAGGGAGCACTTCAACTTGGTGAACTGGCGCACCACGTCCACGGACTCCTCGTCGAAGAGCCAGGGCACCCGGTAGGAGTTGGACCCGTGCAGGCGGGAGTGAGTGGACAAGAGGCCGAAGGCTGCCCAGCGCTTGTACACGTCGGCGGGAGCGGTGCCCTCGAAGCCGCTGATGTCATGGCTCCAGAAGCCGAAGCCGGAGAGGCACAGGGAGAGCCCGGCCCGGAGGCTCTCGCTCATGGACAGGTAGTTGGAGGAGCAGTCGCCGCCCCAGTGGACCGGGAATTTCTGGCCCCCCGCCGTGGCGCTGCGTGCAAAGAGGCAGGCCTCGTTCTTGCCCTTGTGCTCCTCCAGAAGCTCAAAGACGCACTTGTTGTAGAGGTAGGTGTAGTAGTTGTGCATGAGCACCGGGTCGCTGCCGTCGTAGTAGACGCAGTCCGTGGGGATGCGCTCGCCGAAGTCGGTCTTGAAGCAGTCCACGCCCATGTCCAGCAGGGCCCGAAGCTTGCCCTGATACCACTTCCAGGCCTGGGGATTGGTGAAGTCCACCAGCCCCATCCCGGCCTGCCACAGGTCCCATTGCCACACGCTGCCGTCCGGGCGCTTCAGGAGGTAGCCGTTCTCCATGGCCTCTTTGAAGAGGGGGGATTTCTGGCCGATATAGGAGTTGATCCACACGCAGATCTTCAGGCCCCGCTCCTTCAGGCGCTTGAGAAGGCCGGGGGCGTCCTGGAACATCTTGGGGTCGAATTTGAAGTTGCACCACTCGTTCTCCGCCATCCAGTAGCAGTCGAAGTGGAACACGTGTAGGGGCAGGTCCCGGTTCGCCATGCCGTTCACGAACTGGGAGACGGTCTCCTCGTCGTAGTTGGTGGTGAAGGAGGTGGAGAGCCACAGGCCGAAGGTCCAGGCCGGGGGCAGAGCGGGACGGCCGGTGAGTGCGGTGTAGTTTTGTAGGACGGTTTTGGCGTCCCCGCCGCCGATGACCATGAAGTCCAGCTTTTCTCCGGGCACGGAGAACTGGGCCCGGGTGACCACCTCGGAGCACAGCTCGTAGCTGACCTGGGCGCTGGAGTTCACGAACACGCCGTAGCCCCGGTTGGTGAGGTAGAAGGGGATGTTCTTGTAGGAGATCTCGGAGCAGGTGCCGCCGTCCTCCTGCCACATGTCCACGATCTGGCCGTTTTTCACGAAGGGGGTGAAGCGCTCTCCCAGGCCGTAGATGTTCTCGCCGATGTCCAGGTCCAGCTGGGCCCGCATGAAGGGGCCCTCCGGGGTCTGCACATAGCTGATCATGGAGTGGCCGAAGCGGTCTCCCACCTTGGTGAGGGGCTTGCCGTCGTAGAAATAGGAGAAGCTGGCGGGGCTTTTGGTGATACGCAGCTGGGTGCGGCCGCTGGTGACGGTGAGCCCGCCGTCAAATTCCTCCACCTGCAAGGGCGCGTCCACGGTTTCCAGCTCGAACTGGGGGACCTTCTGGGCGCCGCCCATGAAGTGCCAGGCCTCGGTGCGGATCACGTCCGGGCGGGGGGCGCTGATGAAGATTTCCAGCACCGGGCCGCCCATGCCTCGCTCGTCCTGGGGGTAGGGCACGGAGTAGAGGTAGAGGCGGTCGTCCTCCACCCGGGCCTCCCGGATCTGGACGCAGTCAAAATTTTGTACGCCGGGCTTGTTCAGCCAGTAGCCTTTGGTGAATTTCATAATCATTTCCTTTCTTTTGTCCACGGGCTTGCAAAAGTCTCGCGGTTGGTATATGATAGGTTTTAAAAGTAATACTGTGTGGCCTCCAGTCGCAGAGAGTTTCGCTTCGCGAACTCTGCTGCGCCTTACGGCAAGACCGTGGGGCTCCGGTCTCGCCTGCCGGCTCGGTCGGTTCGCAGCTTGTCTGCCACTGGCAGACGCTCACCCCACACCCGCGCCAGCGTAAGGCCCGCTGGACCGCCCAATGCTGACCAGGGTAAAAGTTTCGTCCACCTTTTCAAAGGTGGTGGGGGTGGAGGGGGCAACGCCCCTCCCTGCCAGAGGCCATCAACACTCTCAACCCCTGTCCTTTTGCAAGCCATATTTTTCATATTATAATACAAACAAGATAAAAAAGAAAGATAGTTTGGAGGAAAAATCATGAATTTTTTTCGTTTTCTGGATGTATCCACCAGCGGACTGGGCCTGCCGGGCACAGTGGCCCTGGTTCTCTTGGGAATCGCGGCCCTGGCCGGGCTGGTCTGGCTGTGGCTGATCGCGCCCCAGCTCGCCCATAGGCCCAGCTTCCAGGAGTTCCGGCGGTTTGACTACGCCCACAGAGGCCTGCACAACCTGGAGAACGGCGTGCCGGAGAACTCCATGAAGGGATTCCGGCTGGCGGAGCTGGGGGGCTTCGGGATGGAGTTTGACCTGCAGCTCACCAAGGACAAGCGGGTGGTGGTGCACCATGACGCCAGCATCAAGCGCAGCTGTGGGGCGGACAAGGCCATCGCGGATCTGACCTATGAGGAGCTGAGGGCCTACCGACTGTTCGGCACCGAGGAGCCTGTGCCTCTGTTCCGGGACGTGCTGGCGGGGCTTCGAGGGACCACGCCGCTGATTATCGAGCTGAAGGGCTACAACGACCCGGCGGAGCTCTGCCAGCTGGCCATGAAGGAACTGGAGGGCTACAAGGGCCTCTACTGCGTGGAATCCTTCGACCCCAGGATCGTGCGCTGGTTCCGGAAGAACCGCCCGGAGATTGTGCGTGGCCAGCTGATGGCCCATTTTAAAGAGGGGGACGACAACCTTACTGCCTGGGAGGCCTTCTGCGGCAGAAATCTGCTGACAAACTGGTACACCCGGCCCAATTTCGAGGCCTACGACCTGCACGCCCGGGACATTCCGGCCATGGGCGCGGTGAAGCGGGTGTTCGGGATGCAGGAGGTGAGCTGGACCATCCGCAGCGAGGAGGAGTACCGGCGGACCAAGGACCTGGGGAGCCTGTGCATTTTCGAGAACATCCTGCCCGCGAAGGCGGAGGGGGAGAGGCAGGAGGCCTATGCCCGGCTGCTGGAGGCGGAATGCGTCATCGTAAACGCGCTTGAAAATCGGTAAATACTGGTTTTCAAGCTGGGCGGCTGCGCCGCTTGGTTCAAAAGAGGCGGTGTACCTCTTTTGAACCGCATTAACGATTCAGTTGCCCGGAGGGTGGAGCAGTAAAGTTTTCATACATAGAAAAATCCCCAGCGGCTGCCGGGGATTTTTTTCATTTTTTGGGGGATTTACCGTTTGGCCCGCTCCATGACGATCTGGGCCATCTCGCCCACGTTTTTCATGGAGGAGATCTCGCCCATCTTGAATTTCATGCGGAACTCCCGCTCCACGGCGGAGATCAGGGTGATGTGCTCCAGGCTGTCCCAGTCCTCGATGTCGTCGGCGGTAGTCTGGGGGCCCACCCGGATGCTGTCGTCGTCGAAAACCTCCTGGAATACCCGGTTCAGGCGGGTGAAAACTTCTCTTGTGTCCATAATTTTCCTCCTATGTCTTTATTGTATTCTTTTTGAGACGCGCCCCAGGCGGAGCGCGTTGGGCTGGCTGTTCACACGCGGGGATAGCAAAAGGCGAAAGACAGGATGGGAAGCCGCTGGATGGTTCCGAAACTAGGGGACGCTTTTCTCAGTTGCAAAAGAGATTCATCTCGCTGTGCGAGATGAACTCTCCGTCCCCTCTTAAGAGTTTTGCTTTGCAAAACTCGGATAGTTAACCGAGCGCAGCGAGTGTTAACCTATTATTCACCACCCTGGCAAAAATACGCTTCTCAGGTGTTTAAGGGCAAGACCTTGAGGGCGTTGAGTCTCAGCTGGTCTCGTCTGCCGACTCGGTCAGGTCAGAACGCTCC
>NZ_RAZF01000106.1 GCF_003612555.1 Acutalibacter sp. 1XD8-33 | reverse complement strand
AGCCGGAAACAGAACACGCCCGCTTCATTCATCGACAGAAAGAGGGTGAAGCACGGTGCGAAGTTTCATTCGTGAAAAGAAAATCTATTGCGGCAAGCAATATCGGGAGGTTGATATTTTTTCATACACCGACGCGCAATGCAGGGCAGTAAAACGCGGCACACGGTCAAAGAAAATCAAGGAATCGGAGCCAAAGCAAAAGAACTTGAATGACAAGAACGCCCGCCGCTATTTCATTCAGACCGCAAACTTGAATTTCGGGGACGACCCGGACGCGTTGCACGTGACGGCTACATATAGCGCGAAATATCTTCCAGCGACCATAGAGGAAGCCGAACGGGAAGTGACAAACTACTTGCGCCGGATTCAGTATCAGCGGAAGAAAGAGGGGTTGCCGCCCCTAAAGTATATGCTTGTCACGGCCTACACCACAAAGAAAAACAGCGAAAAGCCCGTTCGCATTCACCATCATATCATCATGAACGGCGGACTTGATCGGGACG
>NZ_RAZF01000105.1 GCF_003612555.1 Acutalibacter sp. 1XD8-33 | reverse complement strand
GATCTTGTCAATATCAGTTGACACATTCAACTCAAAGATTTGCGGAACTTATGCGGCAGCATCCAGGGCCGCAAAGTATCTCTGACGTTTCACCACGGGTGGGAGGCCGTCGTTGGCGGAGCATATCCGGCGGCGGTTCCAGTAGCTGATGAAGTACCTCCAGATCAGGGTTTTCAATTGCTCAACGGTCATGGACTCCGGGTCGATGCGGTCGTAGAACAACTCGGTTTTCATCCTGGCCCACATGCTCTCACAGCGGGCGTTGTCATGACAGCGGCCGCCGTCGCTGTTCATGCTCTGGCGGATGCCGTGCTTTTCCACCGCGGCCCGGTAGGCCCCGCTGGTGTACTGGGACCCCCGGTCAGAGTGGACGATGGCTCCCCGCAGGGCAGGGTAGGACAGCGCCGCGCTGTCCAGCGTCCGCACGCACAACTCCGCCCTCATGTTGTCATCCATGACCAGGCCCAGGACGGTGAGATCAAAGCAGTCGAAGATGGCTGAGACATACAG
>NZ_RAZF01000104.1 GCF_003612555.1 Acutalibacter sp. 1XD8-33 | reverse complement strand
GCCAAGCGGAAATGGATGCGGGGAGAAATTACCGATAGGCAGTTGGAAGAAGCCCGAGACGCCGCGAGGGATGCCACGAGGGATGCCGCTGAGTATGCCGCTTGGTGTGCCGCTATGGACGCCGCTTGGTGTGCCGCCATGGATTCCGCTGAGTATGCCGCTGAGAGGGCCGCGTGGTGTGCCGCTAGGTGTGCCGCTATGGATGCCGTTGAGTATGCCGCGTGGTGTGCCGCTAGGCGTACCGCTGAGTATGCCGCTGAGTGTGCCGCCATGGATTCCGCTGAGTATGCCGCTGAGAGGGCCGCGTGGTGTGCCGCTAGGTGTGCCGCTATGGATGCCGTTGAGTATGCCGCGTGGTGTGCCGCTAGGCGTACCGCTGAGTATGCCGCTGAGTGTGCCGCCAGGGATTCCGCTAGGCGTGCCGCTTGGTATGCCGCATGGAACGATGCCCGGCGCAAACAAGTTCAGATGCTGCGGGAGCTGCTGGGGAATGGATAAGCCCTCAAAAGGGAGTGAGGCCTTTTGACGTA
>NZ_RAZF01000103.1 GCF_003612555.1 Acutalibacter sp. 1XD8-33 | reverse complement strand
TCATCTTTCTTGGGTTTTTACCCCTTGAAATTTTTCACCTTGCGGCATTACGCATAGCCGGATAATCCCGGCACTCCGGTTTAGGCAATCTCCAGTTAGACACCTTGGGAAAAGCGTATTGTGATGTCGGTAATGGGTTTTCGTCCTTTTCCGCTTATTGCGGCTGGCTGTCATAAGTATCGTGCGGTCTGTGTCTACCTGTCACATTCCGCTATGACATACGGCGAATACAACCATCCTGCGCCGCCGGGTCGAGTATCCCGCCTCGGACTGCCCTTAAAGCAGTTTAGCCTTGTTCCTCATTCACAATGTTGCGTCTTGCCGCTCAGTCGTGGGTAGATGGTTTCCCCAACTTGCGATTTTTTCGGTACGCTATTGTCCCCCTTGTGGTTTCCCTCCGGGGTAAACCGAATGACGCTAAAGTGACATTTTTTCATGTCTTTGATACTTTTCTTTACCGGCTTGCCAAAGCCGGATTCCCAAAATGCCCGCGCACCGCCTTTGGATGAAAAGCGGCACTTCTGGACGCGC
>NZ_RAZF01000102.1 GCF_003612555.1 Acutalibacter sp. 1XD8-33 | reverse complement strand
AAAACAGCCAAGCATTTTCTGCAAGGCTGTTTTCTTTTTATGGAACTTACCTAAATGATCGAAATACCCTCAGCGGATTATCCCTGGACGCGGTGGATAAACGTCACTGCCTGGGCGCGGGTGCAGGTCTTGTCAGGAGAGAACTTCCCGCCGCCGGTGCCGGTGGTGACGCCGTTGGCGACCGCCCAGCTAATGGCCTTCTGGAAGTCCGGGTTGGAGGGCATATCGCTGAAGGCGGAGGTAACCGGTACATCAGGTTTACCGGCAGCCCGCCAGAGGAAGGTCACAATCTGGGCCCGGGTGCAGCCCTTGCCGGGGGAGAACTTCCCGCCGCCGGTGCCGGTGGTGACGCCATTGGAAACCGCCCAGCTAATGGCCTTTTGGAAGTCCGGGGTGCCGGGCATATCGCTGAACGCGCCGCTTACAGGCACATCGGGCTTACCGGCAGCCCGCCACAGGAAGGTCACAATCTGGGCCCGGGTGCAGCCCTGGTCGGGAGAGAAGGTGGTGCTGCTGGTCCCGGCGGTGATCCCCTTCTCGATGGCCCAG